>NZ_CP029462.1:0-1326380 GCF_003367905.1 Megasphaera stantonii
ATGGAACATAACAATAAGTATTCAGAAAAAAACAAAGAACATAAGGAAACGCAGGAAGTACGCAATACAGCTCCGGGCCGCCGAAAACGGCGCGCCGCAGGGGCTGTTCTTTGCGCGCTTCTTTTGTCTGCGGCCTTCGTGGCGGCGGCCTATGGCGCGCCGAATCTTTTCCTGCCGGAAAAACGAGGCTACGTCCATGTTCGCAGCGACATGACGGCGTCGGAGGTAGCCGATATGCTCAGTGAACAGGGCTATATTGCCAGCCCCCTCCTGTTCCGCGCGGCGGCCGTGGCTACGGGGCAGGCCGGCGATATCAAGGAAGGCGAGTACGTCATCGATACGTCTATGAGCGTCCACTCTATCCTGGAAAAGCTGACCAGCGGCAAGTCGGAGGCCCTGCGCCTGGTCGTTCCCGAGGGCTACACGGTGTGGCGCATTGCCAAGGAAGTGGCGGCTATGGGAAAAATTTCCGAAAAGGATTTCCTAGCGGCGGCTAAAAAGGAAGAATATCTCTATCCGTATATGAAGAGCCATCGCGACGTAACCTTCCCGACAGAGGGCTTCCTCTTTCCCGACACGTATTTTATTCCCCTGAACGCGACGGCCGACGACATCGTCAAGATGATGCTGAAAAACTTCGACGACCACTTGACGGAGGAAATGAAAAAGGGCATCGACGAGGAAAATCTGTCTATTTACCAGTTCGTCACCTTGGCGTCGCTCATTGAAAAGGAAGCGAAGTATGAAAAGGACCGGCCCCTCATCGCCTCGGTATTCCTCAACCGCTTGGACAAGCACATGAAGCTCCAGTCTGACGCCAGCATTTCCTATGCCATGGGGACCCATAAGGCGGCGTACAGCATCGCCGAGACGCGCTACGATTCGCCTTACAATACGTACATGTACGAAGGCCTGCCGCCGGGACCGATCGGCAATCCCGGCATGGACTGCATGAACGCCGTACTGAAAGCGCCTCATACGTCGTATTTGTATTTCGTAGCCGATGAAGACGGCCACAACTACTTTGCCGCGACGTACGAAGAGCACATGAAAAACGTAGAGGAGCATATGCCATGACGGAGCTGTGGGATGAGATGAAGGCCTATGCCAAGATCCATCAGGTTCCGATTCTGCGCGACGCTGAGCTGCCCTTATTCCGCGGCCTGGTGACGGCGGCTCGTCCGTCGTCGGTCTTGGAAATCGGAGCGGCTATCGCTTACTCGACCTTGCAGATTGCCTCGTGCCTGGCGGCGGAAAGCCGCATTACGACGATTGAAATCGACGCAGAACGGATTGCCGCGGCCCGGGATTTTATCGGCCGCTCGCCTTACGGGCCTATGATACGCCTTCTCGAAGGAGACGGCACGGCCCTCCTCGACGGGCTGGACGAGACGTGGGATTTCGTCTTCCTCGACGGCCCGAAGGGCCAGTATTCGCGGCAGCTGGCCAAAATCATGCCTAAGCTGCGGCCCGGCGCCGTCGTCGTAGCCGACAATATAAGCTACCATGATATGTTTTATATCGAAGGGACGGTGCCCCATAAGCACCGCACGGCCGTAGGCCGCCTGCACGAATTTTTGGACATGATCTATGACGATGACCGTTTTGAATCGGTATTTTTTGAAAATGGAGACGGCATGACCGTTTCCCGATGGAAAGGATAGATAATACGCATGCAGAAAATGGAGTTGCTGGCTCCGGCCGGCAATATGGATAAATTGAAAATGGCCCTGTTGTACGGGGCTGACGCCGTGTATTTAGGCGGCAAGTCCTTTGGACTGCGGGCGTTTAGCGACAATTTTTCCCTAGAGGAAATGGAGGACGCTGTCCGCTACGCCCATGGGCTGGGGAAGAAGGTTCATGTGACCGTTAATATCTTTCCCCACAACGCCGACTTAAACGGTTTGCCCGAATACCTGACCAGCCTGCGGGATATTCATGTCGACGCCGTGCTCATCGCCGACCCCGGTATTTTTAGCCTGGCCCGGCAAATCGTACCCGACTTGCCCGTTCATATTTCGACGCAGGCCAACGTGACCAACTGGGCGTCGGCGAAGTTTTGGCATGATGCCGGCGCAAAGCGCGTCGTCATGGCCCGCGAGGTCAGCTTAAAGGACGTAAAGGCCATTCACGATAAGGTGCCCGTCGAGCTGGAAGGCTTCGTGCACGGTGCGATGTGCATTTCCTATTCGGGGCGCTGCCTGCTGAGCAATTACTTTACGGAAAACCGCGATTCCAACCGAGGCCAGTGCGTCCAGTGCTGCCGGTTTAAGTACAACGTCGTCGAAGAAAAGCGGCCGGGCCAGTATTTCCCGGTCATGGAAGACGAACGGGGCACGTATATCTTCAATTCCAAGGACCTGTGCCTTCTGCCGTATCTGCCCGACTTGTACGACGCCGGCTTGTGCAGCCTGAAAATCGAGGGGCGCATGAAGAGCGTTCACTACGTCGCGACGGTCGTCAAGGTATACCGTCAGGCCATCGACGCCTATGAACGGGACCCGGAACATTTCCGCGTCCTGCCTGAATGGGTAGAAGAATTGGAAAAAATTTCTCACCGCCCCTATACGCGGGGCTTTTCCGTGTCCCGTCCGACGGAAGCCGATCAGGTGTACAGCCATTCGAGCAATACGCAGACTCATGAATTCATCGGCCTCGTCCGCTCTTATGATGCGGAACGGAAGCTGGCCTTGATCGAGCAGCGCAACCACTTCAAGGTCGGGCAGACCGTCGAATTTCTCCAGCCCAAGGGGCGTCTGGTACGCTGTGCCGTCCGCCGCATTCTCGATGAAGACGGACAGGACCTCGACGCGGCCCGCCATGCCCAGCAGGTCGTCGCCGTACCTGTAGACGAGCCGTTGGAGGCCTATTCTATGATGCGCCGGGAGATGAAGAACCATGCTTGAGCCGGAATGGGTATACTTCCGCATCCCGCCGCAGGAAATGACATATCTCACGCGGATTCTCGAGGGCTGCGAGTACCTGGGCGTCGTCACGGCCATAGACGGAAAAGCCGGCGTCGGCTTCGTCCGGACGACGGCTGATACGGTAGCGGAGACGCAGGACGTTCTGCAGTCCTTGCCCTTTCCTGTCACCTTACTTTCGTATGAAGAAGCCTGCCGTTGGCAAATGGGAAAAGGATAAATTATTAATTTATAAATATTTATAATATGCGTGAAAGCTTACGAAACCGCTTCTGTTCGCCAGAGGCGGTTTTTTTGTTGCAAAAGGGTAATCTTTCCGTAAAAAGTCAATAATATCTGTGAAAAAGGCGCAATTTGCAGCGTGATTTGCTCTTAATTTTCTCGGCAAAATGGTGTATAATTAGCGTATATTATTTAAAATATGCATAGCTATTCGCGGAAGTATATTTACAAAAGAAAATCCTATAGCATATAGACATAACGTGTGTATTCGGTGGAGTATTGCTGGGATTTTCTTGATGTGAGGAGGAATTTTATATGAGAAAATCCAATTGTCTGGCAATGATTCTGGCGGGCGGGCGAGGGAGCCGTCTGGGCGTCCTGACGAAGGACCAGGCCAAGCCCGGCCTCTTGTTCGGCGGCAAATACCGCATTATCGACTTTCCGCTCAGTAACTGCCGCAACTCTGGTATCAACACTGTCGGCATCCTGACCCAGTACCAGCCGCTGGAGCTGAACTGGTATGTCGGCAACGGCAGCTCGTGGGACTTGGACTCCGACCGGGGCGGCGCGTATATCCTGCCGCCGTATGAAAGCGATGGCGGTTCCAACTGGTACCGTGGCACGGCCGACGCTATTTATCAGAACTTGAATTTCGTCGAAATGGTCGGAGACGACTACGTCCTCATCTTGTCGGGCGACCATATCTATTCTATGGACTACGCTAAAATGCTGGCCTTCCACAAAAAGCATCAGGCGAAAGTCACCATTGCGACCATCCGCGTTCCCTGGGACGAAGCCAGCCGCTTCGGCATCATGGTCGCCGATGAAACGATGCGCATTAATAAATTCCAGGAAAAACCGGCTAAGCCCGAAAGCAACCTGGCTTCCATGGGCATTTATATCTTCGACCGCGACGTATTGGAAAGCTATTTGAAAGCCGACGCAAAGGACGAAAAATCGGAACATGACTTCGGCAAAAACGTCATTCCCGCTATGCTGAAGGACAAGCTGCCCCTGTACGCCTATCCCTTTGAAGGCTACTGGAAGGACGTCGGAACGATCGACAGCCTGTGGCAGGCTAATATGGACCTCATCGCTGACGAACCGCCCCTCGACCTGAACAATCCGGCATGGCGCATTTATTCTGCCAGCCAGAGCATGCCGCCTCATTTCGTAGGTCCCGAAGGCAGCGCCAAGAGCTCTATCGTCGCCGAAGGCTCGGCTATCCTGGGCAACGTCATCAACTCGATCATCTTCTATGACGTGACGATTGAAAAGGGCGCGAAGGTAAGCAATTCCGTCATCCTGCCGGGCACGGTCATCAAGAAAGGCGCCGTCGTCGACAAGGCGATTATCGGCGAACGCTGCGTCATCCATGACGGCGCCGTCGTACAGAACGAAGACGGCTCTATCGCCGTATTGGGCAGAAACGAAGAAAAGCTGGCAGCTAAAAAAGGGGAGGCATAACATATGAACAGCAACATGATTGCAATAATTAACCTTAGAAACGAAAGCCCGCTCCGCGAGCTCAATGAAAAACGGCCCTTGGCGACCATTCCCGTAGGCGGCAAATTCCGCCTCATCGACTTTACGCTGTCCAATCTGGTCAACGCCGGCGTATCGCAGGTCGGACTCTTGTTGTCGGCCCAGTCGCGCTCCGTATTGGACCACATCCGCTCCGGTAAGGAATGGGGCCTGGCACGCAAAGGCGACGGCCTGTTCTATCTGCCGGAAGAAGTAGAAGATGTCGTTCATCCTACAGAAGGCGACGTACCGGCTTACTATAAAAACCTCATGTTCGTCGAACGGGGCAATAAGCCGTACATCTTGCTGACAGGCTGCGACATGGTGCAGAACATCGACTACGACGAAGTGCTCCATTTCCACCGCCGTCACAACGCCGACGTCACCCTCATTTACCAGAAGCAGAAATACGAATTTAACCGCAGCGGCTACGCCCTGAATATCGGCGAAAACGACCGCGTCCTGGACATTGAATCGCGGGAAACGCTGGCAGCCGGCGAAAACCTGTATCAGCGGGGCGTCCTCATCGACAGCAAGGTCTTTGAAAGCTGCATCCGCAAGGCCTATACGCAGGGGTACAACTACCTGATTACGGACGTGCTGAAGCGCAATGTAGACCGCTTGCGCATTTTCGGTTATAATTATCAAGGATATGCGAAGCGGATCGATACCATCGATTCGTACTTCCAGGTCAACATGGATCTGCTCGACGCCAAGACGTGGCACGACTTGTTCCTCAAGGACAAGCAGCACCACATCTACACGAAGATCAAAGACGAAGCGCCGGCTAAGTACATGGAAGAATCGCATGTCAGCAATTCTCTCGTAGCAAACGGCTGCATTATCGAAGGCCGCGTCGAAAATTCCATCTTGTTCCGCAAGGTCAAGGTCGGCAAGAACGCCGTCATCCGCAACAGCATCATCATGCAGCATACGGTCATCGGCGACGATGCCCAGCTCGACTACGTCGTATGCGACAAGAACGCCGTAGTGCAGCCTGAGGCCATTTTGTCCGGCACCAAGGACAAACCGCTGTGCATCGGAAAATGCACTGTAATTTAAGAAGAGGTATAGAAGAACAATGAAAAAATGGCAGGATAAGGAAGAATTCAAGAAGATATTTACTGAAAAGGCGCATGTCTTGTGGGAAAAAGAACTCAGAGATCTGACGCTCAACGAAGTATACCAGACGATTGCCTACATGATACGCGACTTGGTCAGTGAAGATTGGATTCGTACGAACGAAGTGTACGCCGAGCAAAAGGCGAAACAGGTCTATTATTTCTCGATTGAATTTTTGCTGGGACGCTTGCTCCAGTCCAACCTCATCGGCATCGGCTTGGAAGATATTTGCCGGCAGGGCTTGGAAGATCTGGGCTGGAAGCTGGAAGACGTCGTTCCGCAGGAACGGGACCCGGGCTTGGGCAACGGCGGCTTAGGCCGTCTGGCAGCCTGCTTCATCGACTCCCTGGCGGCGCTGCAGCTGCCGGGACACGGATGCAGCATCCGCTACCAGTACGGGCTGTTCAACCAGCGCATCGTCGACGGCCAGCAGGTAGAGCTTCCTGACAACTGGCTGGTCAACGGCTATCCCTGGGAAGTCAAGCGAGTAGATAAGGCCGTAAACGTCCGCTTCGGCGGCAACGCCTACATGCGGCCGACGGAAGACGGAGAGCTCGAATGCGTTCACGAAAATTATTCGTCTGTCCGCGCCGTCCCGTACGACGTTCCTGTCATTGGCTATCATAACGACACCGTCAATACGCTGCGCCTGTGGCGGGCCGAATACTCCCGGGAAGACTTGTACCGCGAGCTGACCCTCGGCGACCGCCACCGGGCGTTCCGCTACAAGAACAACGTACAGCTCATTTCCCGCTTCCTCTATCCGGAAGACAGCACGGAAGATGGCCGCCGCCTGCGCCTGATGCAGGAATACTTCATGGTTTCGGCAGGCCTGCAGAGCATCGTACGTCACTATAAGAGAAAATACAAGGAAAGCATGTACAAGTTCGACCAGTACATCGCCATCCACATCAACGACACCCATCCGGCTCTGGTCGTGCCGGAACTGATGCGCATCCTCCTCGACGAGGAAGGCATGGCCTGGGAAGACGCATGGGATATTACGTGCCGTACCGTGGCCTATACGAACCACACGATTTTGCCGGAAGCCATGGAAAAATGGTCTATCCCCATGTTCCAGTCGCTCCTGCCGCGCATTTATCTCATCGTCGAAGAAATCAACAACCGCTGGCTCAAGGAAGTGCGCCGCCTCTATCCGGGCGACGAAAACAAAGCCCGCAGCGTAGCCATCCTTTGGGACGGTCAGGTTCACATGGCTCATTTGTCCGTACTGGGCAGCCACAGCGTCAACGGCGTTGCGGAAATCCACTCGCAGATCCTGAAGGATTCGACGCTCCATCAGTTCTACACGATTTTCCCGAACCGTTTCTCCAACAAGACCAACGGCGTTACGCACCGCCGCTGGCTTATCGAAGCCAATCCGCAGCTGTCGGACCTCATCGACGAAGCGATCGGCGACGAATGGCGTCTTGAACCGTCCAAGCTCATCCGCTTGAAGACCGTTTCCAGCGACAGCGCCTTCCTGGATAAGCTGGCGAAGGTGAAGAAAGCCCGCAAGGAAATTCTGGCTGACTATATCAAGAAGGAATACGATACGAATATCGCCGTCGATTCGATTTTCGACATTCAGATCAAGCGCATTCATCTATACAAACGGCAGCTGTTGAATATCCTCGGCATCCTTCACCTGTACTATACGCTGAAAGCAAATCCGGACCTGCGCGTCCGCCCGCACACGTTCCTGTTCGGCGGCAAGGCTGCGTCGGGCTACGGCGAAGCTAAGCAGACGATCAAGCTTATCAACGTCGTGGCCAACATGATAAACCGCGACAAGCAGGTGAACAAGCAGCTGAAGGTACTGTTCCTGGAGAACTACAACGTATCCTTGGGACAGCTCCTGTTCCCGGCGGCCGACGTGAGCGAGCAGATTTCCACGGCCGGCAAGGAAGCGTCCGGCACGGGCAATATGAAATTCATGATGAACGGGGCCATTACGCTGGGTACGATGGACGGGGCCAACGTAGAAATCTGCCGCGAAGTCGGCATGGAACACTGCGTCATCTTCGGCCTGCGGGCGGAAGAAGTCATGAATTACTACATGCACGGCGGCTATTCGTCGTGGAACATGTACAGCTCGGACCCGCGTATCCGCCAGCTCATGAACTCGCTTGTAGACGGCTCCATCAACGGCGAACATTTCGGCATGCTGTACGAATCGCTGCTGGACCGCAACGACGAATTCTTTGTCCTCAAGGATTTCGCCGCCTACTGCGAGGCCCATACGGAAATATCCCGCCGCTACGCAAATCAAAAGCAGTGGTTCCATTCCAGCGCCATCAACATCGCCCATTCGGGCTACTTCTCCAGCGACAGGACGATTCAGCAGTATGCATCTGACATTTGGCGTATTAAACCCGTCAAGGTATAATCAGTCAGGGGGAATGCTTACATGAAACTCAGTGCAATTGACGAATACGGTACGTTTCTGTACCATCAGGGAACAAACTACGCCAGCTACCGTTTGTTCGGCGCTCATTTTACCGTTCTCCGCCGCAGATCGTGCGTGCGCTTTTCCGTCTGGGCTCCCCATGCCCAGAAGGTAAGCGTCGTCGGCGATTTCAACCAGTGGGACATTGAAGCCAATCCTATGGAACGGTGCGGCGCCGGCAACGGCATCTGGGTTACGTATATCGAAGGCCTTCAGGAAGGGGACATTTACAAATACGCCGTCACGACGGCGTCGGGCGAAGTGCTCATGAAGAGCGATCCCTATGCCTTCTGGTCGGAAGTGCGCCCCAACACGGCCTCTAAGATCACCAAGCTCCGCTATACGTGGAAGGACAAAAAGTGGCAGAACAGCCGCGAGCAGTACGACTCGTACCGCAAGCCCATGCTGACCTATGAAGTGCATCTCGGCTCGTGGTGCCGCGACGAAGAAGGCAATATGCTGACATACCGCGAAATCGCCGACAAGCTCGTGGAATACGTCACGTCTATGAACTATACGCACATCGAAATCATGCCCCTGTGCGAATATCCCTTCGACGGCTCGTGGGGCTATCAGGCGACAGGGTACTTCTCGGCGACGAGCCGCTACGGTGCGCCGGAAGACTTCATGTACCTCGTCGACACATGCCATAAGCACGGCATCGGCGTCATCCTCGACTGGGTGCCGGGCCATTTCTGCCGCGACGCCCACGGTCTGCGCTATTTCGACGGCGAGCCCTGCTATGAATCGGGGAACCCCATGCTGGCAGAAAACAAAGAATGGGATACGATGAATTTCGACTACGGACGGACGGAAGTACAGTCCTTCCTCATTTCCAGCGCCATGTTCTGGCTCAGCCAGTTCCACATCGACGGCCTGCGCATCGACGCCGTGGCCAACATGCTGTATCTCGACTACGGCCATCCCGATGGAAATTGGCAGCCCAATAAGTACGGCGGCCGGGAAAACCTCGAAGCCATTGATTTCCTGCGCAATTTGAATAAAGCTGTGTTCAGCGAATTTCCCCATGCCCTCATGATTGCCGAAGAATCGTCGGCCTGGCCGCTAGTGACCAAGCCTGTCGACGTCGGCGGCCTGGGATTCAACTATAAGTGGAATATGGGCTGGATGAACGACATGCTCCGCTACATGTCCATGGACCCGCTGTTCCGCAAGGATAATCACAATCTCGTTACGTTTTCCCTGTGCTACGCCTTTTCGGAAAACTTCATCCTGCCTTTGTCGCACGACGAAGTCGTCCACGGCAAGCACTCGCTCTTGGACAAGATGCCCGGCGACTACTGGCAGAAATTTGCCGGCCTGCGGGCTTTCTACGGCTACTGGATGTCTCATCCCGGCAAGAAGCTCCTGTTCATGGGCAGCGACTTCGGCCAGTTCATCGAATGGAAATACGACGACAGCCTCGACTGGCATCTGCTCGAATATCCCATGCACAAGGCCATGCACGACTACGTCAAGGAGCTGAATACGTATTATGTAGAGCATCCTGAATTCTGGGAAGAAGACTGCGACTGGTCGGGCTTCTCGTGGATCAGCTGCGACGACCGCGACAACAGCGTCATCGCCTTCTTCCGCAGCGGCCAGGAAACGGATGACATGACCGTCGTCGTATGCAACTTCACGCCTGTCGTCCGCCATTCGTACCGCTTCGGCGTGCCGCGCAAGGGGACGTATGTCGAAGTATTCAACAGCGATTCCGAAGCCTTCGGCGGCTCCAACGTCCTCAACGAAGGCGAATTTGAAGCGCAGGATATTCCCATGCACGGCATGGAACAGTCTCTGGAGCTGACGCTGCCGCCGCTGGCGACTATATATTTACAGCTCAAGACGTCGGCCGATAAAAAAAAATCTCTGAAGGCTGGCAGCAGTACTGCCAAGACGCGGAAGACGACTGGCTCGGCTAAAAAGGCCAAGAGCAGCGAAAAGAAACCGGCTTCCAAGACGACGAGAAAACGCGCCGTTAAAAAGACGACGAAAAGCGACGCGGCGAAATAAATAGTAAACTGCATTCCAAAGGGAAAGTGGGGGAGTTAAGATGGAAAAAATATTATTCGTGGCGTCAGAAGCCGTGCCTTTTATCAAGACGGGCGGCTTAGCCGACGTCATGGGCGCTTTACCGAAGGAATTGGCCGCCAAGGGCATGGACGTCCGCCTGGTCATTCCGAAATACAGCCTGATTAAAGACGAAGCAAAGCAGCAGATGAAGCAGGTGACGACGGGGATCGTCAATCTGGCCTGGCGTCAGCTGTACTACGGCGTCGACGAAATCGATATGGACGGCGTCAAGGTATACTTCATCGACAATGAATGGTACTTCAAGCGCGACCGCCTGTACGGCTATGCCGACGACGACGAACGGTTCGCCTATTTCTGCCGCGCCGTGCTGACGATGCTGCCGCGCATCGGCTTCCAGCCCGACATCATTCACGGCAACGACTGGCATACGGGCATGCTGGGCGTCTTCTTGAAGGAAGATTTCTACCATGACGATTTCTACAAAAATATGAAATTCGTCTATACCATTCATAACCTGAAATATCAGGGGATTTATCCGGCGTCTATCATGCAGGATATCATCGGCCTGCCGCAGCACTTGTTCGACAACGGCAATCTGGAATGCGACGGCTGCGTCAACTACATGAAATCGGGCATGGTCTACGCCGACTACATCACGACGGTCAGCCCGACGTACGCTCAGGAAATTACCTATCCGTACTTCGGCGAACGGCTGGACGGCTATATCCGCAGCAATCAGGACAAAGTCGTCGGCATTATCAACGGCCTCGACGAAGATGCCTATAATCCCGAAACGGACCCCTATATTGCCCAAACGTATACGTCGAAGGACGCCCGCGCCGGCAAGCGCGTCAACAAGGACGCCCTGCGCAAGGAATTGGGGCTGCGCATCAAGCGCGGCGTGCCCATGGTCGCCATGGTATCGCGCCTCGTCGAAGACAAGGGCATGGATTTGGTAACGCGCATTATGGACGAGCTCGTCGAAGACGACGTACAGCTGGTTATCGTCGGGACCGGCGACTGGCAGTATGAAGAAGCCTTCCGCGATTTGGCCCGCCGCTATCCGACAAAGGTATCGGCCAACATCATGTTCAACGAAGGCCTGGCGCACCGCGTCTATGCGGCGGCGGATATCTTCCTCATGCCCTCGCGGTATGAACCGTGCGGACTGAGTCAGCTCATCGCCCTGAGATACGGCGCCGTGCCCGTCGTCCGCGAAACGGGCGGCCTGCGAGATACCGTCGTTCCCTTTGATAAATACAAAAATCAGGGCAACGGCCTGACGTTCCCGAACTTCAATGCTCATGAACTGTTGTTTACGGCAAAGACGGCTTTGGGATACTACGAAGATACCGCCTTGTGGGATCACATCGTCAAGAACGCCATGGAAAGCGACTACAGCTGGAAGCGTTCGGCTCAGGCGTATGCAGACTTGTACAAAAAGGTATTGAACCGATAAGAACAATACAGCCAAATCCCCCGCCGTACTTGCTCGGCGGGGGATTTTACAAAAAAAGGAGATTTCATGGATTTAGGACTGTATCACAATTCACATGAATTTTATTGCCGCTCTGTTTTCGGCGCCGTTCCCTCGGGTAGCCAGGTCGTCCTGCGCCTGCGGGCCGACAAAAATATAGAAGAAAACTGGCAGGCCAGCGTGCGCCTGTGGCAGAGCAACGCCGGCGAAACGATCGTTCCCATGACTTGGGAAGGCGAGGCCTTCAAGGCGACGCTGACCATGCCGGATAAGGGGTGCCTCCTTTGGTACTATTTCATCGTTTCCTACGACGGCAAGACCGTCTATTACGGCAATAACCACGAGCAGCTCGGCGGCAAGGGCCGCATTACGGCTCAGGAGCCGCCGTCCTATCAGATTACCGTATACGATAAGGACGTCAAGACGCCGGACTGGTTCAAGAATGCCATCGTCTATCAGATTTTTCCCGACCGGTTCCGCCGTGGCAAGGATACGACGGCGGTGCTTACGGGCAAGAAGGGCGCTGTCATTCACAGTGACTGGGACGACATACCGGCCTATTGGAAGAACCCCGATACGGGAGAGATTGCCTTTTACGATTTTTACGGCGGCAACCTGGCGGGTATCCGGGAAAAGTTTTCGTATCTGAAAGAATTAGGCGTGACGGCGATTTATCTCAACCCTATTTTTGAAAGCTGCACGAACCATCGCTACAGCACGGCCGATTATCACCGCGTCGATCCCTTCCTGGGGACGAACGAAGAGTTTGCCGCGTTCTGCCGGGCAGCTAAGGAAGAGGGCATGGCCGTCATCCTGGACGGCGTGTTCAGCCATACGGGGGCCGACAGCATTTATTTCAACCGCTTCGGCCATTATGACAGCGTCGGCGCCTACCAGTCCAAGGAATCGCCGTACTATTCGTGGTACCGGTTTAAGGAGTACCCGAACGACTACGAGTCGTGGTGGGGCGTCATGGACTTGCCCAACGTAGAGGAAACGGAGCCGTCGTATATGGACTTTATCATCCACAACGACGACAGCGTGCTGCGCTACTGGATGCGCCAGGGCATCAGCGGCTGGCGTCTCGACGTCGTCGACGAGCTGCCGGCGGCGTTTCTCCGCGATTTCTATAAGACGCTGAAGGAAGAAAATCCCGACGCCGTGCTCATAGGCGAGGTGTGGGAGGACGCGTCGAATAAAATCAGCTACGGCGAACAGCGCGAATACCTGTGCGGCTACGAGCTCGACAGCGCTATGAACTACGCCTTGCGGACGATTGCCGTCGATTTCATCATGGGCCGCAAGGAAGGCCGGCGCATGCTGGCTGAAATGACGCACCTCATTGAAAATTATCCGCCGGAGCACTTTTACGCCATGCTTAACCTCATCGGCAGCCACGACATCGAACGCATCTTGACAGTCCTGGCAAAAGACGCCGACTCCAATACGCTCTCGGCCGAGGACATTGCCAAGAAGCGCCTGCGCATGCTTCTGACCTGGCAGATGACGATGCCCGGCGCACCCTGTATTTATTACGGCGATGAAGCCGGCGTGACCGGCGGAAAGGATCCGGACAACCGCCGCACCTATCCGTGGGGGCATGAGGACGAAGAAATCCTGTCGTGGACGAAAGGGCTGACGGGACTGCGCCGTAGCAGCGACGCCCTGCGCACGGGCCGTTTCATCCCGCTGTACGCCGACGGCGACGTCTTCGCCTATGCCCGCAGCATCGAAGGCGGCCGGGATATATTCGGACAGAAAAAAGAAGACGGCTTCTTTATCATCGCTATGAATAAAAACACTACGTCCCTGCGGACGGTCAGCGTGTACACGAACGGATTGGCCTACGGCGAGCTGACCAACGCCCTGTATCCCCGCATGAAGCCTATCCGCACGATCAACAGCCGGTTCACCCTGACGCTGCCGCCGCTGAGCGCCGTCGTCCTGAAAGGGCAGGAAGCCCGCAAAAAACGGGCCGGCGTCTTCCTGCATCCGACGTCGCTGCCTTCGGCCGGCGGGAACGGCGACCTGGGGCCTAACGCCTATCGGTTTATCGATTTCCTCAAGACGGCCGGCCAGAGCCTATGGCAGATTCTGCCGCTGACGCCGCCGCTCATGGGCGATTCGCCCTATCTGGCCCGATCGGCCTTTGCCGGGAACGAACGGCTCATTTCCCTCGACGTGCTCCACGAATGGGGATGGCTGTCTGCCGAAGAACTGTGCGAATATAAGGAAGTCGTCGGGAATACGAAATCCTGGGACGAAGCCTGGAAGGTCAAGAAGGACGCGCTCTGGCGTATGTCCCATAAGAAAGACCTGAACGTGCCGTGGTCGCCTTACGCCGATTTCTGCAAGGAAAACGCGTACTGGCTCGACGACTACGCCTTGTTCCGTTCTGTCGGCGATTTCTTCGGAGGCAAGGTCTGGACAGAGTGGCCCGACAATATCCGCTGCCACGCTGCCGACGGCATAGCCTATTATAAAAAAGAATTGTCCGGCGCCATATCCCATTATAAATTCTTGCAGTATATTTTCTACTGCCAGTGGCAGGCTCTTCGGAAATATGCCCATGACAACGGCGTGCAGATCCTCGGTGACATGCCCATGTTTGTCGCCCACAACAGCGCCGACTGCTGGGCTCATCAGGAGCTGTTCCAGCTGGACGAAGGCGGCAATCCCACGGCCGTCGCCGGCGTGCCGCCCGATTATTTCAGCGCCGATGGCCAGCTGTGGGGCAACCCGCTGTACGACTATGAGGCCATGGCTGCCGACGGCTATCGCTGGTGGGTAGAGCGGTTCCGCGCGATATACCAGTTTGTAGACGAAGTGCGCATCGACCATTTCCGCGGCCTCGAATCGTACTGGGCTGTGCCCGCCGAAGCCAAGACGGCCCGCGAAGGCGCCTGGGTCAAAGGGCCGGGCCTCGACCTGTTCCGTGCCGTGTATAAAGAGCTCGGTTTCCTGCCCATGGTGGCGGAGGATCTGGGCATCATTACGGACGACGTATGCGCCCTGAAAGACGCCCTGCGCCTGCCAGGCATGAAGATACTCCATTTCCACATGGCAGAACGGGCCGACGGCCGGTATTCCTTTGATACAGAGCCGAACTGTCTCGTCTACACGGGAACGCACGACAACAACACGACGCTGGGCTGGTATGAAGAAGACCTGGACGAATCGGAACGGCTACAGCTGCGCCAGGCCTTGGGCCTGCCGGACGACGCTGCGCCGGAAGCTGTCGTCCGCGCCGTCATCGCCTACGTTTACAGCCGCCGCGCCGAAACGGCCGTCGTACCCCTGCAGGACATACTGGCCCTGCCGGGAAACTGCCGCATGAACGTGCCCGGAACGGCTGAAGGAAACTGGCAGTGGCAAATGGACGGCGGCATGCTCAAGCTGGACATCGCCAAATGGCTGTCTGAATTATGTAAAGAATACGGACGATAATTGCGCCCGTTTCAGAGGGGGAAAAGACGCATGTCTGATATGACAGATAAAAATGAAAAATTTAAACGGGCCTTGGAAGTCCACGCCCAGCTGCACGGCAAACTAGCCATTCACAGCAAATTGCGGGCCGATTCCAAGGAAGCCCTGTCCATCTTATATACGCCCGGCGTCGCGGCGCCGTGCCTGGAAATCGCCCAGGATAAAGAGCTGGCCTATACGTATACCGGCAAGGGCAACGACGTGGCCGTCATTACCGACGGCAGCGCCGTCCTGGGGTTGGGGAATATCGGCCCTGATGCGGCCATGCCGGTCATGGAAGGGAAGTGCCTGCTGTTCAGCGAGTTTGCCGGCATCAACGCCGTGCCCCTGTGCGTAGGCACGCAGGACGTAGACGAATTTGTCCGCTTCGTCCAGCTGGCCAGCCCGTCCTTTGGCGGGATCAACCTGGAAGATATCAGCAGCCCGCGCTGCTTTGAAATCGAAAAGCGGCTTCGCGAAACGCTGAATATCCCCGTGTTCCACGACGATCAGCACGGCACGGCCATCATCGTCCTGGCCGGCGTCATCAACGCGCTGGAGTATTTAGGAAAGTCTGCCGAAACGGCGTCGGTCGTCATCAACGGCGCCGGCGCAGCCGGCATCAGCATCGCCAATCTGCTGCTGGAATACGGTTTTACAGATGTGACGCTCTGCGACATCAACGGCGCCGTCTGTGAAGGCGACGATACGCTCAATCCGGCTCAGGCCGCCATGGCGAAGCGGACGAACCGCCGTCATGCCAAGGGCAGCCTGAAGGATGTACTGGCAGGCAAGGACGTGTTTATCGGCGTGTCCCGCGGCGGCCTCGTGTCCCAGGAAATGATTGCCTCGATGGCTGAGAAAAACGTCGTCTTCGCCATGGCCAATCCCATCCCGGAAATCTATCCCGACGAAGCGAAGGCTGCCGGCGCGTCCGTCGTCGGCTCGGGCCGGTCCGATTTCCCCAATCAGGTCAACAACGTCCTCGTATTTCCTGGAATTTTCCGCGGGGCCATCGACTGCCATGCGTCGGATATCAGCGAGGGCATGAAGCTGGCTGCGGCGAGAGCCATTGCCGACGTAGCGAAGCAGGACGGCCTGCGGGAAGACTACATCCTGCCCGACGCCTTTGACCATCGCGTCACCATCGCCGTAGCGGCTGCCGTTGCCGAGGCTGCGGCAAACGAAGGCATCGCCGGCAATCCCTTGACCTATGAAGAAGAAGCGGCGAAGGCCGAAGCCTTTTTGAACGAAGTATAGCAGGATATGAAAGCACTGGCGTCATCTGGCGGTGACGCCAGTGTTTTTTCGTTTCTGCTCGGGAAAAGCAGGGACGCAAGGCGCCTGCGTCGAATATTATACTATTACGGTATGTTGCGAACGGATTCTATACAGGCGGTGATATTGTGCATATCCATTACATGCATATTGAAAATTATCGAAATTTGACAGACGTGGAGATGACCTTTCATGAAAAGGCCAACTATCTCGTCGGCGAAAACGCTATTGGCAAAAGCGGGTTTCTGCGCTTGCTGTCGGTCATGAGCGAAGGCTTCGGCATCAGGGAAGACGATTACGCCGACCCGGCGCGGCCTATCGTCATTACGCTGGAAATGCACCTGCTTCGGAACCAAAACGAGTATTTCGCCGCGTTTCCCGATGAGCGGCGGGAGACGATGAAGGTGCGCCTGGAAAAGAGGGTGGAAGAAATCTACCCGCGGCTGTACGATGCAGAGAGAAACGAAGAACTGCCTCTCGACCTGATACGCTGCATCCATTATCTGCCCAATTCCGTCGTCGACCCGGAAGAACTCAAAGTGCCGGCAACGGTATACCGCGCGTTGGAACGGCGGCTGTATCAGTGGGAGCATTCCCATGACGACGGGCTGGACGAAGATACGCAGGCCTTTATCCATCATGAAGTGCAGGTAGGCAGCCTCGACTCGTCGTATTTTGTCAATATCTTCCTCTTGTCCCGCATCCTGAGCCGCCAGGATCGCTCGACAGCCGACAACATGAAGTTTATTTCCCTCGTCGCCCTGCGTATCCTCACGCAGATTTTCATCATGTCCCGAAGCAAGGCCATGCCCCTGGAGCAGAGCCTGATTATCGACGGCAAGGGGCGGCGCTATTTGCCTCTCGTCGTATCTATCGACGAGCCGGAGGTGCACCTCCATCCATACATGCAGCGGTCTATTTTAAATTATTACAAGCAGCTCCTGAGCAACGGCGATTCCCGCTTCTGCGAGCTCCTGAAGGATTTGTTCGGCATCGACGGCCTGCGGGGGCAGCTGTTCATCGTCACGCACTCGACAGACGCCCTCGTCGACGATTACCGCAATATCGTCCGCCTGTACCGCGGCGACGCCGGTCAGGTCTGCGCGGCCTGCGGAGCGACCTTTCATTTCAGCGAGGAAATCGAGAAGCACCTGATCATGCATTTCCCCGAAGTGAAGGAGGCCCTGTATTCGCGGAGCGTCCTCGTCGTCGAAGGGGAAACGGAGTTCGGCTGCTTCCAGCTGTTCGGCACGACGCTGGGGCTGCCCTTTGACTACTACGGCATCTGCCTCATCAACGCCCGCGGCGAAAGCTCGATTTCAAAGATAAAGAAGCTTCTGGAATACTTCAAGATTCCCACCGTCGCCTTATACGACGCCGACGTAAAGGGCGGCCATAAGGGCGAGACGGGCGTGTTCTTTACCGACGAAATTTGCTTTGAAATGGATTTGGCCAAGACGATGATCGACATGGGCCGCCGCCGCGAGCTGGACCGCATCATCAATACCGTAGCCGGCGAGCACGGCCGGGCCACGTCGGACATGATTAAAAAGGCCTGCCGCAAGCTGGACGTCAATTTCCACGACTATCCGCCGCGCATGCTGGGCAACGTCAACGCCCGCAATATCAAGGCACTGTACATCTATTATTTTGCCTGGCTGTACAGCAACAAGGGCGTCATCCTAGGTCGGCTCCTGGGGCAGTCCCTGCGCAGCCAGGAAATCCCCAGGGCCTTTGTCAAGGTCATCGAAGAGGCCGGCAAACTGGCAAAAGTATAAGCTGCCTTGCAGCAGACATTAGAGCAGGAGTTATCGTATAGTATGAAATTGTTTATCGCAGAGAAGCCCAGCATGGCTAGGGAACTGGCAAAATGCCTCCCGCAGCCGCAGCGGCAGGAAAAGGGCTTTATCCGTACGGGCGGCGGCATCGTCACCTGGGCCTACGGCCACATGCTGCAGCAGGCGGAGCCGCAGGATTATAATCGGCAATACAAGCAGTGGAAGGACGCCGATTTGCCCATTATTCCAGAGCATTGGAAGCTGCTCGTCAGCCCGAACAGCAGGGAGCAGTTCGACGTCATCTGCCGCCTCATCGGCGACGCCGACTCCATCGTCCATGCCGGCGACCCTGACAGGGAAGGGCAGCTTCTGATTGACGAAATACTCGATTATGTAGGCAATACGAAGCGCGTCGAGCGCATCCTTTTAAATGCCCTCGACGAAAAGAGCATCGGTGAAGCCCTTCATGATTTGCGGGATAACGGCGATTTTTCTCATCTCAAGGAATCAGCTTTGGCCCGCAGCCGTGCCGACTGGCTCATCGGCATGAACCTGTCGCGGGCTTATACGCTGGCCGCCCGCCGGCAGGGACACCGCGTCGTATTTCCCATCGGCCGGGTTAAGACGCCGACGCTGGCCTTAGTCGTCCGCCGCCAGCGGGAAATCGACAATTTCAAGCCCGTGACCTATTACGTCGTCAAGGCGCAGTTCAATCATGCCAAGGGCGTCATTACAGCCCAGTGGCAGCCTGGCGATACGCAGGCCGGCCTCGATTCGGAAGGGCGCTGCATCGATAAAAAGAAAGCTGAAGAAATAGTAGAAAGGCTGCGCGCTCAGCCCGATGGAACGATTGCCGAAGGGAAGAAGACGAAAAAGAAGGAAGCGCAGCGGCTGCCCTTGTCCTTGTCGTCCCTGCAGGTGCTGGCAGGTAAGCGCTACGGCTACAGCCCCCAGCAGGTATTGGACGCAGCTCAGCAGCTGTACGAGCGCAAGCTGACGACGTATCCCCGTTCAGACTGCGAGTATCTGCCCTTGAATCAGCGAAAGGACGTGCCGGCTATTTTAGCTAATTTAGGCCGCCTTTCAGATAAAACCTTGTCCCAATGGGCCGGGCGGGCCGATGGCAGCATCAAGAGCCGGGCCTGGAACGACGGCAAGATTACGGCGCACCACGCGATCATCCCGACGACAGTGCCCTGTCCGTACGATAAGCTGACAGCTGTCCAACGAAATATATATTTCCTCATTGCCCAAGCCTACATGGCGCAGTTTTATCCTGTCCACGAATATATACAGAACCGCATCGTCATCGCCGCCGCCGGCGAGCAGTTCGTCGCCCACGGCAAAACCGTCGTCGTGTTGGGCTGGAAAGAGCTGTATCAGTCCGATGGAGACGATGATGACGAAAAGGGAGAGTTGCCGCCGGTCCGCAAGGGCGACGGCGTCCAGTTCCGCCGCGGCAAGGTCGAAGAAAAGGCTACGAAGGCGCCGCCGCGGTTCACCTCGTCGACGCTTCTTCAGGCGATGAAGGAAATTTATAAATACGTCAAGGACGATTCGCTGAAGAAAAAGCTTAAAGAAGTGCAGGGCATCGGTACGGAAGCGACGCGGGCCACGATTATCGGCGAGCTCATCGAGCGGAAATTTTTAGTCGAAGAAGGGAAAAAGAAGTACCTGAAACCGACGGATATGGCCTATCTTCTCGTCGATTCCCTGCCGGACGAGCTGCTGTATCCCGATGAAACGGCTGTTTGGGAAGAACGGCTGTACCAGATGAGCCTGGGAAAGGACAGCCTAGCCGACTTTCTCAGCGCCCAGGAATTATTTTTGCGCAAGCTCATTGCGGCAGCCCGGAACAATGACGGAACGCCGCAGCCAAAGGAAGGGCGCGTATGTCCTCAATGCGGCGGCGCTATGGTACGCCGCCATGGAAAGTACGGCGATTTCTGGGGCTGTACCAACTATCCCAAATGCCGCCATACGGAGCGCATCGACGCACCGCCTGCGTCGGCGGCAGGCGACGGGGAATCTTATGTTTGTCCGCGCTGCAAGGAAGGAATCTTTGTCCGCCGCAGCGGCCCATACGGGCCGTTTTGGGCCTGCAGTAAGGAAGGCTGCCGTACGACCTGTGCCGACGTAGACGGCGTTCCCAGCATTTATGCTGCCTCGTCCGAAAAATAAACCTGTCGGGGACGGCGTACGGTGTAAGCGTCTGTGCCGTATAGTACAGCAGAGGAGAGGAGGGGTGAAGGATGGATACAGCGCAGGCCCGGCGTTGGTGCCGCCAGCAGAAATACGACCAGGCAGCGGCTATGTATGCCCGGCAAATTGCCGCAATGGATGCATGGGGGCCGTGGGACTATTACTACTACGCCTACAGCCTGAGCAAACTGAGAGAGTATGCCGAAGGACGGGAGATTTCCCGCCGGTGCATCATAGCCTTTCCCGGCTTCACCCAAATCCGGGATGTATACGGCTGGTGCCTGTATCATCTGTACGTGCGTCCTTTTATACCCGGACAGTCTGACGAAGACGATTTCCGACGGGCCGTTGAGGCCATCGTCAAGTATACCGAGCAAACGGCTCAATCCCCTTATGAACGGGCCGTCTGGAAGATGATCGACGTGCTGCGCCGGCAGAAAAAAGCTACCGCTGAAGAGATAGACTCCTGGCTGACTCTCCTTAATCCTAACAGGTTGTCTTTGCAGCCGCAGGAGTACGTCAAAGACGGCGAATGGCTGAGCGGCGCGTCGTACCGCGAGCGGTGGTATGCTCTGAAGAGCGGCGTATTGGTCAAGAAGGGGGAATATGACGCCTGCATTGCTGTCTGTGAAGAGGGGCTGCGTATTTTTACGGACTTTCACTATGACAATGATATCTGGTTCAAATATCGCATCGCCCTCTGCCGCCTCCGCCTCGGCGACGTAGACGGCGCAGAGCGAGAATTTTCCGCCCTTTTGCAGTATAAGCAGCATTGGATTATATACCGCGGGCTTTTCTACACAGGGCAGGCGCGGAAAAGCCTGCGGAAGATGAAACAATACGGCGCCGCAGCCCTGCTCCTGCCGGGGGATATGGCTGATAAAGTCCAGTTCCTCGCTGAATTTGCCGATTCCCTGGCGGGCCAGGAGGACTTGCGGACGGAGCGGGCCCGGCACTATGCCCTGGCCCTGCGCATTCGGCAGGAAAAAGGCTGGTTCGTTCCGGAGGCTCTGCGCAGGCAGGCCGCGACGTATGAAGGGCAGATTCCCCGTAAGGCGGAGTTGCTCCGCTCGCTGCAGGCATTCTGGATACGGTGCCGGCACGACGGCGAAGAAGAAAAGCAGGGCTTTATCTCGGCCGTTCTGCCGGGAGGACGGGCCGGGTTTATCAAGGAATACGGCGGGCCGTCCTATTATTTCAAACGCGATGCCCTCCTGGGGCTGGACGCCGAGGCAGGGACGTACGTCACCTTTTTCGTCGAAGTCGGCCAGGATCGCTTTGGCGGCAAGGCGTCGCGGCGGGCTGTCGATATCCGGAAAAAAGAAAGCCTGTTCTGACGATGAATTTTTCGCATATACTATCTCATTTTGTATGGCGACGCGGCCTGTTTTGGTATATAATTTTGGTATACCACATGGAAAGGTGAAGGCACAACATGATTTTATCAGGCAAGGAAATCGTAAAGCATTTGGGTAAGGAAATTATCATTACGCCCTTTCATCCCGAACGGGTCAATCCGAACAGCTATAATTTATCGTTATATAATCAGCTGATGGTATATGATGACTACGAGCTGGACATGGCCAAGCCCAATCCGGCGTCGATTATCGACATCCCCGAAGACGGCTACGTACTGCAGCCGAATAAGCTCTATTTGGGGCGGACAAACGAGTATACGAAGACTGACGGCTATATTCCTATGCTGGAAGGCCGCTCATCTGTCGGCCGTCTGGGCGTGTTCATCCACGTGACGGCAGGCTTCGGCGACGTTGGCTTTGCTGGCTACTGGACGCTGGAAATCTTCTGCGTCCAGCCGATCCGCATCTATCCCAACGTAGAAATCTGCCAGATTTATTACCACGACATCGACGGCGAGTACGACACATATCAGCACGGAAAATACCAGAACAATTCGGGAATTCAGCCGAGCATGCTGTGGAAGGATTTTCAGAAGAAATGAGAGAAGTAAAGTGAGGAAAATATGGCTAAACCTTTTTTGAAATGGGCAGGTGGAAAAAGTCAGCTTTTAAATGAAATAGAGATGTATTATCCTTTTGAAGATAATCAGGTCACGAAATATGCAGAACCTTTTGTAGGCGGCGGTGCTGTTCTTTTTGATGTATTAGGGCGTTATAAGGTAAGCGAAGTATACATCAGTGATATTAATGCAGAACTTATTAATACCTATTGCAGCATTCGTGACCATAGCGGTGATATTATAAATCTGCTTAAAAAATATCAAGCGGAATACATCCCGCTTGAAGCTGTTGCCCGAAAAGAATATTATAATATACAGCGGATGAAATTTAATAAATTAAAATTAAATAATGCGGCTTTTGAAAATATTGAGAAAGCTGCATTGATGATATTTTTAAATAAGACTTGCTTTAATGGATTGTATCGAGTTAATAAAAAAGGATTATTTAACGTGCCTATGGGCGCATACAAGAATCCCCTCATTTGTGATGAAATGAATTTACGTTCTGCGGCAGAGGCGCTGCAGAACGTAACTATTGTCTGTGGAGATTATCGGGAAGCGTCTGCGTTTATCGATAGGCATACATTTGTATATTTTGATCCTCCGTATAGACCGTTAACTGGTACCTCAAGTTTTACAGCGTATACGGAACAGCTGTTTAATGATGAAGCACAAATTGAGCTTGCAAAATTTGTTGATGCTATGGATTGTAGAGGAGCAAAAATAGTAGTAAGTAATTCGGATCCTAAAAATGTGAATAGAGAAGATAACTTTTTTGATTCTATCTATGCGGCTCATAATATTAAAAGAGTTCAGGCAAGTCGCATGATTAATAGTAATAGTAAGGCAAGAGGAAAAATTAAAGAATTGCTTATATCAAATTTTTAATAAGAAGAAGCCATATTGTAAATGTAGATTTGCAGCCATATATTGGCAATATTGACGATGATGATGAGATGAGGTAATTCGCATGTTTAAAAGAAATTTCGATACATGGCTGGATAGTTTTCGAAACAGTATTGCCACTTATGGGTATTATATTGATTTTGAAAAAGTTCATCATAACGTGGAAGCGATTAAAGTCGAACTCAATATTTTAAACGCATTGATTGGTTCTGCGAATATCAAAGCTGACTTCGAAGCATTGCTGAAGAAATATCCAGAAGTTTTACCGTGTATTCCGTTGCTATTAGCTGTCAGATTGAAAGAAAAGGACTCGAAAATTTATTGTCAAGATGAAAATGGTGGATATTTATATGAGTTTGATAATAAAAAATTAGATCCTTTAATTTCATTTGAACAGTACTCATATTTTATGGAAAAAACAGGTTTATTTGATTTATTGCAAAATCATGTGATCCACAATCTTGTTGATTATGTTACGGGAGTTGAAACTGGTTTAGACAGCAACGGTCGTAAAAATCGCGGCGGACATCTTATGGAAGATTTAGTAGAAGGATTTATCCAGCAAGCCGGTTTTGTCAAAGGTGAGACATATTTTAAAGAAATGTATATTCATGAAATTACTGATACCTGGGGAGTCAATTTATCGGCTATTTCTAATCAGGGAAAGATGGAAAAGCGTTTTGATTTTGTTGTCAAAACAGACGTGATGATTTACGGAGTAGAAACTAATTTTTATGGGAGCAGCGGAAGCAAATTAAATGAGACTGCCCGTAGCTATAAAACACTTGCTTTGGAATCCGATTCGATTCCAGATTTTACATTTGTATGGTTTACGGATGGAAAAGGTTGGACCAAAGCTCGCCATAATCTTGAAGAAACTTTTGATGTTATGGAGCATATTTACAATATTGCTGATTTAGAAAATAATATAATTAATGAGGTTTTCAAATAATGGCAAAGAGAATTACAAAATGGGAACCTGAGAATTTTGAATTAGAAATGACGACCCATTGGTCTTTTCCAAAACGTGGAGATTGGGCTACACATGATGCTAAATGGAGAGGAAACTGGTCTCCGTATATTCCACGCAATATTTTGCTTCGATATTCTCAAGAGGGAGATTTAATCCTTGACCAATTTGCGGGAGGAGGCACAACGTTAGTTGAGGCAAAACTACTGAATAGAAATATTATAGGTGTGGATGTGAACGATGCGGCTCTGACGCGGTGTAAGGAAAAAACGGCGTTTGAGCATGATGGTGCTGATGGCAAAGTGTTTATTCGAAAAGGAGATGCCCGGAATCTTTTTTTTATTCCTGATGAAGGTATTGATTTAATTTGTACACATCCTCCTTATGCTAATATTATTCAGTATAGCGAAGATATAGCGGAAGATTTGTCCTTATTAAAAGTTAAAGATTTTCTGAAAGAAATAAACACGGTAGCTGCTGAATGCCACCGTGTTCTAAAAAAAGATAAGTTTTGTGCAATTTTAATGGGTGATACTCGGCAGAAAGGGCATATGGTTCCAATGTCATTTGAAGTCATGCGCATTTTTGAAAACACCGGGTTTAAATTAAAAGAAATTATTATAAAAGAACAACATAATTGTCGGGCAACAGGATATTGGAAAACAAATAGCATAAAATATAATTTTCTCTTAATTGCACATGAGTATTTATTCATATTTAGAAAATGAGGGCAACTTAAAACATAGTCTTAATATATTAAAATGAATTTTTTGAGGGTATTCTACGACTATTACTTTAAATGCTTAACAGTTACTATTATGTATAAGGGAGAGAATACAATGAAAGAAATTGCATTACAGGATATTCAGGGATTTCGCATCGGCAGCGCCCAGGATGAGCAGGGCGGTACGGGCTGTACTGTCCTTATATTTCCTGACGGCGCGCCTTGCGGCGTCGATATTCGCGGCGGTGGGCCGGCCAGCCGGGAATCGGAGCTCCTCAATCCGACGGCGGCGGCGGAAAGAATCCATGCCGTATTGTTAAGCGGCGGCAGCGCCTTCGGTTTGAACGCTGCCGGCGGGGTCATGCAGTATCTGGAAGAAAAGGGCATCGGTTTTCCGACGGGCATCTGCAACGTGCCCCTCGTCGTAGCGTCGTGTATTTTTGACCTGGGATGCGGCGACAACGTCCGTCCCGATGCAGCCATGGGCTATGCGGCCTGCGTCGAATCGGAGAGAAACGTGATTCGCGAAGGCAATTACGGCGCAGGAACCGGCGCGACAGTGGGCAAGCTCTGCGGCCCTAAAGGCATGATGAAGTCCGGCCTCGGCGTATACGCCGTCCAGGTCGGCGAGCTGAAGGTCGGCGCTGTCGTCGTTGTCAACGCCGTCGGCGACGTATTGGACGAACATAATGAAATCATCGCCGGCATGCTGACCGACGACGGAAAGGGTTTTGCCGATACGCGCCGCGTCATGCTGGAAGAATACGGCATGCACGATACGCTCTTTTCCCTGCGGGCGGCGGCCGGTACGACCAATACGACGATCGGCGCCGTCGTCACGAACGGCAAGTTCGACAAAAGTCACATGAAAAAAATCGCCGCCCTGGCCAGCAACGGCTTTGTGCGGACGATCCGGCCGGTCAACACGACGGCTGACGGCGATTCCTTGTACGCCCTGAGCGTCGGCGACGTAGAAGCCGACGTCAGCACGACGGGAACGATTGCCGCCTACGTCGTAGAACAGGCCGTACGCCGCGCCGTATTGACGGCAGAACCGGCATACGGCGTTCCGGCGGCTAAAATCTTAACTATCGGCTAATACAAAACGGATTTACCATGCAGGCGTCTGATTCGCCAGACTACAGGTAAATCCGTTTTCTAGTTTTTATACGAGCTTAATCAATACGACGCCGGCAATCATCGTCGCTACGCCGCATATGCCCAGGGGACGTATGCGCAGGCCGAAGAAGCGGGCGTCTACGGTCGTTGTCAAGATCAGGCCCAGGGCGCCGAACATGGCGTAGGCGATGCTCAGATCCATGATGCGGATGAGATGGGCCAGGCAGAGGAAGGACAGGACGACGAAGGAAAGAGCGGCTATGCCGTATCGCTTGTGCGTAAAACCATTTGATTTTTTCAGGCAAATATTGGCGCACAGGTCTAACCCAACGGCGCCGACGAGGAGCAGTATGCCCAGAAGATTAACCGTCATGAGAAACAGCCTCCTTTTCCGGCAGGGACGTGCCCAGTTTAATCATGGCGAGTCCTGACAAGATGACAAAAAATCCTAAGAGTTTCAGCGGCGGCATGGGTTCGTGAAATACGGACCAGGCGATGCATACCGTGCCGATGAGGCCGACACCTTCCCATACGGCATAGGCCAGGCTGATGGGGATGCGGACGACAGCTTTACTGAGGGCGAAATAAGAGAATAACATACAGGAAATCATCGTAATATAGCCTTCGGAACCGCCCTGCATGGTAAAGAACTTCATCGACGACGTGCCCGTCAACTCCAGCATAATCGCTAAAAACAACATAGACCAACAATACGCTGCGGTGTGCTTCATAGATAAAACATCCTTTCTGCTATCCTGTTGTCTTTTTTAGTTCCATTGGCTATACTAAGTATAAAGTATGGTGCAGCACCATAGTCAAGAGGTGAGTTTTATGTCAAAGAAATACCTGAAAACAGGAGAATTTGCCAGCTTGTGCGGTGTGACAAAGGATACGCTGTTTCACTATGATGACATCGGCCTGCTCAAACCGGCCCGGGTCGGCGAGAACGGCTATCGTCTCTACGGCCTGTACCAGCTGGATACGTTCGATTTAATCAGCGTGCTCAAAGAAGTAGGGCTGACCTTACATGAAATCAAAGCGTATATTGAACGGCGAAATACGACGGAGTTTTTGCAGATGCTCAAAGAGCAGGACAAAGCCCTGGCGGCGGAAATTGAACGATTGAAACGCTTGCGGCGTATTTTAAAAAATACCATAGAGACTACGCAGAAGTCTCTTCATGTTCCTATCGACACTATTCAGTTTGTAGAAAAAGAGGAAGAATACTTTATCATTACGGACGGCCAGCGGAAGCAGGATGAAAAGTCCGTCGTAGAGGCAATCAGCGAACACTTCAAATACTGCAACGCCCACCGTACGTACAACACCTTTACAATCGGCGAAATCATCGGGGAACAAGCGATTGCAGATCGGACCTATTACACGCAGTATTATTGCTCTAAAATCGACAAGCCCGTCCGGAGCAGGCACTGCCACGTCAAGCCGGCCGGCTTGTACGCCGTCAAATACATACAGGACTCGTACGACATGCTGCCCGAGGCGTATCGGCAGTTTGTCAACGAGGTGCAAGCCTTGGGATACAGGCTGTGCGGCAAGATATATGAAGAGGATATGCTCAATTATTTGACGGAAAAAGACGACGAAAACTATTTGCTGCGAATTGAAGGGCAGGTAGAGCCTGTGACCTGAGCGATGTATACGAAGAAAGCTATTGACTTTTGCAGACAAAAAAAGAAAGCATGAGGACGACGATGCGTATCTCATGCTTTCTTATATTGGTGACCCAGTAGAGATTCGAACTCTAGACCCACAGCTTAGAAGGCTGTTGCTCTATCCAGCTGAGCTACTGAGTCATAACGAAAATGGAGCGGGTGATGGGAATCGAACCCACGTAACCAGCTTGGAAGGCTGGCGCTCTACCATTGAGCTACACCCGCATGCTGCGATATGGTCGGAGCAGCAGGATTTGAACCTGCGACCCCCTGGTCCCAAGCCAGGTGCGCTACCAAACTGCGCTATGCCCCGCCAACAAAAAGTATTATATCGTGAATGAGTAATTTTGTCAAATTATTTTTTCACAAAGACGAGGACTATCGTATCGGCCCTTATCTATCCCAAAGCAATAGCCCGGCGAGGTTGGGCTCGTCGGGCTATATTGCTGCGTGATGAAAGAGCCGGCGTGACGCAGCGGGCGTTTTGTACGTTTACAAAATGCGTTCCGGCGCGCGGCTGGAGAGAATTTTAAATGCCAGAGGAGAAATTTTCAGGATCTCCCTGTCTTCCGGCGCTAGCTTGGTACGGATTGCTTCGTCGTGCCCGTTTAAAAGCTTCGCAGCCCAGTTCGGGTCGATCAGGGCGGAACCGCCGACGGCGGCGATATCCGAGTGTTCGAGGGCCTGCTGTACGTCGCTGCGGGTCTGGATGTTGCCGACGGAAATGATGGGCAGCCGGCCGCGGACGGTTTCGTCAATATGCGCGAGAATCGGCTTGCCGCAGTATTCCGGCTCGGTAACCGTGCTGGTAATATGGCTTTGGGAAATATGCAGGTAATCCAGCTTCAAAGAGGCGAGCTTGTCTACGAGGTACAGCGTATCGCCGAGGGCAATGCCCGGCGTCCATTGCTCGCGCGGAGACAGGCGATAGCCGACGATAAAATCTTTGGCTCCCATTTCCCGGACTGCGTCTAAGACGGCGTCGGCGACGGCCAGGGGAAAGGCGGCGCGGTTTTCCAGCGAGCCGCCCCAGCAATCGGTCCGATTGTTGGAATGGGGAGAGAAAAACTGATGGATAAGATAGTTATTGGCCCCGTGGATTTCTACGCCGTCAAAGCCGGCTTTCATCGCGCGGACGGCGGCGCCTTTGAAATTTGCAATGACTTCGGCAATTTCTGCATCAGTCAAGGGACGTGGCGTACGGTATCCTTTCAAGGGCGCGGCGACGTCGCCGGCCGATACTAAATCATAGCCGAAAATAGCATCCTCTTCGGCCATGCGGCCGGCGTGGAAGATCTGCATGATCGCCTTAGTGCCGTTTCGTTTGATTGCGGAAGCCATCTTGGACAGGCCGGGAATAAATGAATCGTCGTAAATGGCTTCTTCACCGAGCCAGCCGCGGCCGTTCGGCTGGATGTAGGAACAGCCTGTAATGTACAGGCCCACCTCGCCCGTACGGGAGGCGTAATAGTCGACTTCCTGCGGCGTGACATAGCCGTGGGGGTCGCTGAGGCAGACTGTAAGCGGAGCAATGGCCAAACGGTTTTTCAGCACAACGCCGTTGGGCAGCGTCAGTGTATCGTGGAATGAACGCATCGTATCACCTCTCTATACCATGTAAGTTGATTAAAAAAGTATAAATTTATAGGGCCATTATATCATGAAACAGAGGCGATGCAAAGAGTGCCGATACAGTTCGTCATAAAAGGCACCGTCATTGTCATAGTGAAATCAGAAGCAATCAATGATACAATAAGAAGAACACCGAATCTTGTTGTCGTCGGCGAAGGAGGCATAGCTGTACGGTATGGAACAGAATAAACGCGGGGGCGCGGCGCCCGACTGCATTCAGATACGGGGCGCGCGAGTCCATAATTTAAAAAATCTCGATATAGACATCCCTTTGGGGAAGTTGGTAGCCATAGCCGGCGTATCCGGCTCAGGGAAATCGTCGCTGGCCTTGGGCGTATTATATGCCGAAGGGTCGCGGCGGTATTTGGAAGCCTTGTCAGCCTATACGAGGCGGCGCATGACCCAGGCAGCGGAAGCGAAGATCGACAGCATTGAAAACGTGCCGGCGGCCTTAGCCCTTCATCAGCGGCCGGCTGTGCCGGGTATCCGCAGTACCTTCGGCACGGCGACGGAACTGCTGAACAGCCTGCGCCTATTGTTTTCCCGTCTCGGCAGCCATCGTTGTCCCAACGGCCACTATTTGGAGCCGTCGGCTGCCGTGGCTATGGGGAAAAGGCTCGTTTGTCCTGTATGCGGCGTTGCATTTGACGGTCCGGCGGCGGAGGATTTTTCTTTCAACAGCGGCGGAGCCTGCAGGACCTGCGGCGGCACGGGCATCGTGCGGACTGTCGACGAGGCGTCGCTGGTTCCCGACGAATCCTTGTCCATCGACGAGGGAGCTGTCGCGCCGTGGAATTCTCTCATGTGGTCCCTTATGACCGACGTGTGCCGGGCTATGGGCGTCCGTACAGACGTGCCCTTTTCGGAACTGACCGATAGGGAACGGGACATCGTCTTTCACGGCCCGGCAGTTAAAAAGCACATCTTTTATAAGGCGAAGAGCAGCAACCAGGCCGGCGAACTGGACTTTACCTATTACAATGCCGTGTATACCGTAGAAAATGCATTGGCGAAGGTCAAGGACGACAAGGGTATGAAGCGCGTAGAAAAATTTTTAAAGCAGGACGTCTGCCCCGACTGCGGCGGCACCCGCCTTAGCGAGCGGGCCCGGTCGACGCGCCTCTGCGGATTGGATTTGGGTGAGGCCTCGGCGATGACGCTGGATGCCCTTATCCCGTGGGTCCAGGCCGTACCGGCGGCTATGCCCGAATCGCTGCGAGACATGGCTGACAGTATAGCGGCTCAATTTCTCCATACGGCGAAGCGCCTTGTGGAATTAGGTCTGGGATACTTGTCTATCGACCGGGCCGGCGCGACGTTGTCTACCGGCGAGCGTCAGCGCGTCCAGCTGGCCCGGGCTGTTCGGAACCGTACGACAGGCGTGCTGTACGTGCTGGACGAGCCGTCTATCGGTCTTCATCCGGCTAACGTCGACGGCCTTCTGGGGATGCTGGGCGATCTGACTGCACATGGAAACTCCGTCGTCCTCGTAGACCACGACGTGCAGGTCCTGAAAGCGGCGGACTGGCTCATAGAAATGGGCCCTGGAGCCGGAGCGCACGGCGGCCGCCTCGTCTGCGCCGGTACGGTGCAGAATGTAGCTCTGAATCCTTCGTCGCGTATCGGGCCCTTTCTTGCAGGGAGCGGCTCGCCAGTTGTGCGCCGGCGGGCTGATAAAGAAACGATGTTTGACTATGGAACGATACGCATGGTTTCCGGGCCGATTCACACGGTTCAGCCGTTAGACGTCGCGCTGCCCAAAGGAAGGCTAGTCGCTGTGACCGGCGTGTCCGGATCAGGCAAGACGACGCTGATTTTGGAAAGCCTGATACCGGCGCTGCAGCGTCAGGCCGACGGGCAGCCTCTGCCAGGACATGTCCTGGCCATAGAAGGCGGCGGCATACGAAGGGTCCACCTGATCGATGCCGCGCCGATCGGCGCAAATGTCCGCTCGACAGTAGCGACGTACAGCAACGTCCTGGACGACCTGCGCCGGGTCTATGCGGCCCTGCCGGCAGCGAAGGAAAAGGGCTATGGCATGAAGGACTTTTCTTACAATACGGGCTCGCTGCGCTGCCCGGCCTGCGACGGCACGGGACAGATTACGATGGACGTGCAGTTTTTGCCCGACGTGGCTGTGACTTGCCCGGCCTGCGGCGGCTCGCGTTACGGCAAAGAAGCCGCAGCCATTAGACGTCCGGCAAAGGACGGCGGCCAAGGGCTGTCTCTGCCGGAATTGATTGCACTGACAGTGGAACAGGCTTTGGAAGCCGTAAAGAACGTGAAAAAAGTCCGCGACCGCTTGCAGACATTAGTGGATTTAGGACTAGGGTACTTGACCCTCGGCGAAGCGACGCCGGCCTTATCGGGCGGTGAAGCCCAGCGGCTGAAGCTGGCCGCCGAAATCGGCAGGGGACAGGACAAGGCGCTCTTTGTCTTTGACGAGCCGACGATTGGCTTGCATCCCTTGGACGTGCGCAGCCTCATTGCGATTTTTCAGCGCCTCATCGACCAGGGAGCGACAGTAATCGTCATCGAACACGACCTGGACATGATTGCCAACGCCGACTATATCATCGACATGGGTCCCGGCGGCGGTGCGCAGGGCGGCCGCATTGTAGCGGCAGGGACGCCAGGAGACATCGCGGCGGCTCCGCAGAGCGCGACTGGACGATATCTTCGCCCTTTGCTATAATCAGAGCGGCGAATGGTAAGCCGATGAAGTTATAGATATGAAATTGGAAAGGAGCATGACGGCATGGCCGAATATATTATGCTGCAGGGGACGAGTTCCCATGTCGGCAAGAGCGTATTAGCCGCGGCACTATGCCGCATTTTTCTGCAGGAAGGAAAGAGCGTCGTCCCTTTTAAGGCGCAAAACATGGCGCTGAACTCCTATGTGACGGCTGACGGCCGGGAAATGGGCCGGGCCCAGGTGGCGCAGGCCGAAGCGGCAGGATTGGAGCCGGCTGTCGATATGAATCCTGTCCTGCTCAAGCCTACGGGAAACTCCTGCTCCCAGGTTATCATCGACGGCCTGTCCGTAGGCAATATGTCCGCTAAGGAATACCATAATGGATATGCCTTGGAGGCCTTTTCGGCAGTACAGAACGCCTTGTCGCGCCTGACAAAGGCCTATGACACTCTGGTCATCGAAGGGGCCGGCAGTCCGGCGGAAGTAAATTTGAAACCATACGATATCGTAAATATGCGCGTAGCTAAATATCTGCATGCGCCGGTCCTTCTCGTAGCCGACGTCGACCGGGGCGGTTCGCTGGCAGCCTTGGTAGGTACGCTCGCATTATTGGAGGAAGACGAACGGGATTTGGTCAAGGGGCTCATCGTCAATAAATTCCGCGGCGACGTATCCTTGTTTGCCCCGGCCGTAGACTTTTTGGAGAAGAAGACCGGCAAACCCGTCTTAGGCGTCATTCCCTATATAGAAAATTTAAACATTGACGACGAGGACTCGGTGTCATTGGAGGATAAGCCGGCAGATAGACAGGAAGGCGACCTGGATATTGCCGTAATCCGCCTGCCGAAGATTTCCAACTTTACCGATTTTGACAGCCTTCAAGGCGAAGGGGACGTATCCCTGCGCTATGTCCGCGAGGCGGCCGAGCTGGGCCGTCCCGACGTCGTTATCCTCCCGGGAAGCAAGAATACCATTGAAGATATGGCCTGGCTGCGAGACAGCGGCATGGCGTCAGCCCTTTACCGGGTGCTGTCGGCAGGCGCGCCCGTCGTCGGCATCTGCGGCGGATATCAGATGCTGGGCCGGTATATTTACGACCCGGATCATACGGAGTCGTCGACGGAAGGCATAGGAGGATTGGATTTGCTGCCCATAGAAACGACCTTTACAGCCGGGAAGACCTTAGCCCAGGTCAAAGGCGAATGCTGCGGCCTGCCGTTTTTAGGGCAGGCGCTGTCGGCGGAAGGGCTGGAAGGCTATGAAATCCATATGGGGCATACGGCTGATGCCGAAGCAGGGCTGCTTCACCCCATCGTTGTGACGGAGCGGTCTCAGCAGGCCTGCCATGTCGTGCACGGCACGGCACGACGCGACGGCTTGGTTTGGGGGACGTATATGCACGGTATATTTGACAACGACGCCTTCCGTCGGGATTTCCTCAACTGCCTGCGGCAGCAGAAGGGACTGCAGCCCTTGGCGGTGCGGCGGAATTTCCGGGCGGAAAAGCAGAAGAGCTACGACCGGCTGGCTGCCGTCGTCCGCGCGCATTTAAACATGGATATGCTGCGGCGCATCATGGCTGGGAGGGACTGATTATGGCGGTTATCTGGGCGCTGCTGTTCGACACGCTGTTAGGCGACCCGCGCGTCAAAATACATCCTGTGGCACTGATAGGGTCGCTTATCGCTTGGCTGGAACGGATATTTTACCGTTCGGCAGCAGGAAAAAAGGAGCAGTTCCTTGCCGGCATGGTCTTGTCTATCATTGTTCTGCTGGCCGTATATGATATCGTTTACGCCGTCATGCTGGGGATATCGTATATAGACAATGCCTATGTATCCTATGCGGCCGAAGGATTTATCTTGTTCTGGACGATTTGCCCCCGCAGCCTGGCCCAGGCGGCCAACGAAATCCGTCATTATTTGCTTCATCACCGCCTGCGCATCGCCCGGGCGAAGGTAGGATGGATTGTCGGCAGGGATACGGAGAACCTGAGCGAGGGCGAGGTCGTGCGGGCGACGGTCGAAACGGTAGCGGAAAATACGATCGACGGTATTTTGTCGCCGCTGTTCTTTTTTGCCCTCGGCGGCGCGCCCCTGGCGGCATGTTACAGAGCGGCGAATACCCTCGATTCGATGATTGGCTACAAGAATGACAAATACTTGTATTTCGGCCGGTTTGCTGCCCGGCTGGACGACGTGCTCAATTACATACCAGCCCGCATCGGCGCATTGCTGTACATCCTGATGGCCGCGTTGCTGCGCTATGACTGGAAGGGAGCGTGGCGCATCGTACGGCGCGACGCGTCCAAGCACCCCAGTCCGAACGGGGGCTATGCAGAAGCTGCCGTAGCCGGCGCGCTAGGCATTCGGCTGGGCGGATATAATTCCTATTTCGGCAAGGTTTCCTTCCGGGCCTATATGGGCGATCCCAGGCACGAGCTGGGGCCCGGCCATATTCGTCAGGCCGTCCATCTCATGTATGCTGTTGCGTTGTCTGCGGCGGCGCTGACGGCGTGGTACTGCTGGCAGGTGGCGTGATGGAATTGATCGTGCGCGTTCCTGGTTCGTGCGGCGAGCTGGCGCAGGGCTACGCCAACGGAGAACCTTTTCTCATTACCTGCCCTATCGACCGCTGCGCCGAGGCCGTTGTCAAAGACGACGGCCTTCGATGTATTGACGCCGGGGAAAAATCGCGGGCCGCTTTGGCAAAAACGCTGCAGTATCTGGGCGTCAGCCAGTTTCCGTTCAGCCTGTATGTGACGTCGGAGCTGCCGGCAGGGAAGGGGATGGCGTCGAGTAGCGCCGACATAGGGGCCGTCGCTGTAGCCGTTGCAGCGGCTTGCGGACGGTCGATAACGGAGCAGGAAATCGCTTCCATCGCCGCGTCTATCGAGCCGACAGACGGCGTATTCTGCCGCGGCATCGTGGCAATCAATTATCAAACCGGCAACATACTTCATTCTTTTGGCGTCATGCCGGCCTTGGCTATTGCTATGTTCGATTTGGGCGGGACCGTCGATACGCTGGCCTTTCATGAACAGTACGATGAAGCCGCCAGGATGTACAGCATTGACGCGGAGCAGATACTGCCGCTGCTGACGCCGCCATATACGGCGGAAAAGCTGGGAGCTGCCGCGACGTACAGCGCCCTGGCCCATCAACGCGTCGTCTGTAAGCCGCAGCTGCCGGCGCTGCTGGAACTAGGGAAGGCATTCGGAGCTGTCGGCGTGAATATCGGTCACAGCGGCACGGTTTGCGGGTTGCTGTTTCCAGAACGTTGCTCTTTACAATGGCTTGACGACTGCGTGGGACCATACGCAGCGGAACGGCTGGCGGCGGACTATATGGGCGCGGCTTCGTTAAGCGGCGGCGGATGGACTATCGAGAGGAGATGAGGGCCTTGCCCGAACGATTTGAACACGGCGGAAACGTATACATACCTAATGAAGGCAGGAAGTGGCTGGATTTCAGCGCCAACATCAATCCTCTCGGATTGTCGGAATCGGTCCGTACGGCGATTGCGGCGGAAATCGATACAGTCGTCCACTACCCGGACCCGCAGGGGCGGCGGCTCAAGGAGGTTTTGAGCAGCTATTACGCCGTGCCGGAATCCGCACTCCTGCTGGGGAACGGCGCGGCTGAACTATTTTACGTGTACATGCACTGTGTTCGGCCGAAGCGCGTTCTCATTCCCGTTCCCTCCTTTAACGAATACGAGCGGGCGGCGTTGGCGGCGAGGGCAGATGTAATTTATTGCTATATGAAATGTGAAGACGGCTTCGCCATGCCTGTCAACGAATTGCGCCGGCAAGCCGGCAACGCAGACTGCATCCTGCTTGGCAATCCCAATAACCCGACGGGAACGCTGACGCCGGCAAGCGACATAGAGTCCTTGGTATGGACGGCGCAGAAGGCCGGGACAGACGTTGTCGTCGACGAGTCCTTCCTCGATTTCCGCAGCGATAGAGAGCGGTACGCCGCCCGTTCGCTGGTAAAGCAGTATGACAACTTGTTCGTCGTACAATCCCTTACGAAATATTACGCTGTTCCCGGCTTGCGCCTGGGCTTTGCCGTCGTGCCGGAGGGGAAACGCAGGTGGCTGGAAATGCACAAGGATGTGTGGAACGTCAATTGCCTGGCCCAGTCCGCCGGCATCGCCGCCCTGAAAGACAGGGCGTATCAGGAGAAAACGCAACAATACGTGCGGAATGCGGCAATGCGTTTGTACGAAAAAGTACGAGCCATACCCGGGCTGGAGCCGCTGCCGCCGACGGTTAATTTTATGCTGACCGACGCTGTGGGAACGGGACTGACAGCCTGTCATATCGGCGCCGTGCTGCGCAACGAGGGTATACTAATTCGCGATTGTGCTAACTATCCCGGCCTGACGCCCTTTTATTTTCGCCTCGCCGTGCGGACAGAGGAAGAGAATGAAATGCTTTGCAAAGCCCTTAAAAATGTTGTTTCTATTGAAAGTTAAAGGACGGTATTTAAATTTTACCGTCTTTTTATTGCCCAACATAAGTTACAAAAATCACATATTTATTAAATTTAAATTAAAATGAAATTAGAAGAACATTAAAAGTAGGGTTTGCAAATGATTTTTTTTTGATTTTATGATACAATAACATCATAGATTAGATAACGTAATCGCAAAGATTAAATTATTTAATGTATGCTACACTTTATTCCCGTCCTTATTTATATGTAGCGAAAAATTTAAAAGGGTTAGGAGGAATTCATATGGGAGAAAAGAAACAAAACAGAACCGTAGCTATCGGGTTAATGCTGTTCGCCTTGTTCTTTGGCGCCGGCAACTTGATATTCCCGGCATCTATGGGGCAGAACGCAGGCGTGAATGTCTGGTGGGCCGTTTTGGGCTTCGTTCTGACAGGCGTTAGCCTTCCGCTGCTGGGCGTACTGGCTATCGGCTATTCGGGCTGTAAAGACTTGGAGGAGCTGGCAGGCCGCGTGCATCCGAAGTTCGGATTGTTCTTCGCAGTTATTTCATCGCTTACGATCGGGCCTTGCTTTGCTACGCCGAGAACGGGCAGCGTTTCCTATGAAATCGCCGTTCGTCCGTTCTTGTCTGACGGCGGCAGCGACATGGTTATGACCATATTCCTGGTCGTTTTCTTCGTCGTTTCGTGGTGGCTGTCCGTATCGCCGAGCAAGCTCGTTGACCGTATCGGCAAGATTCTGACGCCGACCTTGCTGTTTGTCATTTTAGTTCTTATCGTTAAGTCGTTCATTACGCCGCTCGGCACGCCTCTTGAAGCGACGGAAAAATACGCGACGCCTATGCTGGCGACCGTACAGGGCTTCATCGACGGCTACGGCACGATGGACGCCATCGCATCGCTTATCTTCGCTATCTTGGTCGTAGAATTCGTCGTAGAAGACGGCACGTCTACGCCGGAAGAAGTGACGAAGGAAGTATTTAAGGCCGGCATCATCGCCGTCGGCTGCCTGGCTTTCGTCTACATCTTTATTTCCAAGATCGGCGCCGACAGCGTTATGGCATTCGGCATTCAGGACACGGGCGCGCCGGTACTTTCCAAGAGCGCTATGATCCTCTTCGGCGACGTAGGGGCTATCATCCTGGCTATCATCGTATTGCTGGCCTGCTTGTCCACGGCTATCGGCCTGATTTCGTCCTGTGCGAGATACTTCAACCGCTTGATTCCGAAGATCAGCTATAAAGGCTGGGTAACGATTTTCTCCGTTTGGTCCTTCGGCGTCGCTATGTTCGGTTTGAAGACCATCATCGTTGCGGCTATTCCCGTTTTGATGTTCATTTATCCGCAGGTTGTCGCGATCGTATTCCTGACGTTCCTGCACAAGTCCTTCGGCGGCCGTCAGTGCGTATACGCTTGGACGATGGGCCTGACGATTATTCCGTCCCTCATCGCTGGTACGCAGACTGCCGGTATTTCCCTCGGCGGCATCGATACATTCTTCAATACGATGGTTCCGTTCCATTCCATTGGTATGGGCTGGATTTCCTTTGCCATCGCCGGGTTTATCATCGGCCTGATTTGGAAGGGCGCAGTAAAATCTAAAGCAAGTTAAGAAAATTTTGTTGTCAACTGCCAAGTGACATGATATACTCTTAGGCAAGCATAATAAAACAGCTCTTAGGAATCCTAATTCTTAGGAGCTGTTTTGTTCATTACGCTGAATTTGTAGTGTAAAGGGGAAAAAAGCATGAACATTTTGCGCCGTAAATCCTTCGAAGATTTGATGGAGACTACGGAAGAAAAAAAATTGACGAAAGCCTTGGGAGCGTTCGACATCACCCTCATGGGGTTGGGAATCATCATCGGGACGGGGATTTTCGTCCTGACCGGCATTGGCGCGGCTAAATATGCCGGCCCTGGCCTGATGCTGTCCTTCGTGCTGGCAGCCGTTACCTGTACCTTCGTTTGCCTGGCGTATTCGGAGTTGGCCTCGTTCCTTCCTGTATCAGGGAGCTCGTATACCTATGCCTATGCGTCGCTGGGTGAAGTATTCGGCTGGTGGGTAGGCTGGAGCCTGATTTTGGAATATTCCGTTGGAGCCAGCGCCGTCGCCGGCGGCTGGTCGGCATACTTTGTCGGTATTCTTCATTCGTGCGGCATCGATTTGCCTAAAGCGCTTACGGCCGTGCCGGCTGAAGGCGGACTCATCAATCTGCCGGCAGCCTTTATCGTCCTCGTCACGACGGCGCTGCTGGTCATCGGCGTAAAGGAAAGTACCCGTGTAAACCGGATTCTCGTGTACATCAAAATCGGCACGATTTTCGTATTCCTGTTTTTAGCAGCTCCCCATATTGAACCGGCGAATTGGCAGCCCTTCCTGCCGTACGGCATTCACGGCGTCGCCGCCGGCACGGCTGTGCTGTTCTTTGCTTACCTTGGTTTCGATGCCTTGTCCACAGCGGCGGAAGAAACGAAAAATCCGAAACGGGATATGCCTATCGGCATCATCGCCGCCTTGGCTATCTGTACGATTTTGTACATCGCCGTATGCGCCGCTATGACCGGCGTCGTGCCGTATCCCCTTCTTGATACGGCTGCTCCGGCATCGTTTGTATTGGAATACATCGGCCTTCATTTAGGCTCGGCTGTCGTCGGCACCGGCGCATTCTGCGGGTTATCGACAGTTGTACTGTGCATGCTCTATGCCCAGAGCCGGGCCCTCTATTCCATGAGCCGCGACGGCCTGATGCCCATGAGCTTGTATAAGGTCCATCCGAAATTCCACACGCCGTATATTATTCAGATTGTCGTCGGCATTCTCGTTGCGTGCATCGCCGGTTTCACGCCGATTCACATCGTCGCCGAAACGTGCAGTGCCGGTACGATTTTCGCTTTCCTGTGCTCGTGCGTCGGCATTCTCGTTCTGCGCCGCAAATACCCGGACAAGCCGAGAGGTTTCCGCTGCCCGGCAGTACACGTCATTGCTCCCTTAGGGTTTATATTCTGCGCCTTTGTCTTTTCCCAGCTGTCGTGGCATACGCTCGTGCTGTTTGCCATCTGGTCGGTTTTGGGCTTGGTCATTTACTTGGCTTACGGCTATGGCCACAGTACGTTAAACAAGTAAAGCCGTTGGAAAAGGCAGAAGAAACTGCATTTCAAGGGATATATCTGTAAAACTGAAAACACCGCATCCTGCAGTTGTCCTGTGCGATGCGGTGTTTTTGGCTAAGTAAGACCACTAGCCTTGAAACCTTGTGCAGCCCGTTTAGAGCAGCTGTACCTTTCAAAGGATTATCTTTGCAGGTAATGGTATCGTTTTCTTTTTCTCCTGTTTTCAAGCGTTTGATCTATTGTGAGGCTATGAAATGACGTTTTTGCTAAGGGAATGGCAGGAAAATTAAAAATAGGACTTGTAAAACTCCATGAATCTTGTATAATAAATACATGTCATGGGGATGTAGCTCAGCTGGGAGAGCGTACGGTTCGCATCCGTGAGGTCGAGGGTTCAAGCCCCTTCATCTCCACCATGAAAAAGACCCTGAGCGGGGTCTTTTTTTTTGTGAAAAAATTGAATGCAGCTAGTAGCATTCTGCCGTGCGGCATGCTATAATACAGTAGCTTACTAGAAATCATTGCAGGGAGGAAGACAAGCCGAATGAAAGTACAACAGCGAGTACGAGTTGCCATGTCGGTTTCCGTACCGGGAATAGCCGCGCTGAAGCGGATAGAATTATATATGCGGCAAAATCCGGATTTGACGATAGCTTCGTTGTTTGCCTTAGCGACGACGATTGCCGTTCCCGTTTCGCCGGAGCAGCTGGTCGGGAGCATCAACGCGCCGCTGCTGGCGACGTTGTTCTGCCTGATGGCGATTATTGCCGGCTTTCGCCGCGGCGGCGTCTTGACCTATGCCTACGGGCGATTGTTTTCCGGAGCCGTATCGGCGCGCCGTCTCGTGCAGTTTTTCGTATTCAGCTGCTTCTTTTTCTCCATGGCCGTGACGAACGACGTGTCGCTCATCATCTTTGTGCCCCTGGCCATTGCCGTACTTTCGGCGGCAGGCATGGAAGACCAGCTATTGTTTGTCCTGACCTTTCAGACGATTGCGGCGAATATGGGCAGTATTCTAACGCCTATCGGCAATCCGCAGAACCTGTTTATCTATTCCTATTATCAGATGAATTTAGCCGAATTTCTTCGTATTACGGGGCCGCTGACGGCGTTCAGCGGGCTGCTGCTGTGGGCTGTTACGTATTATATTCCCAAGACGGCTGTCTCCGTGCCCGACGGCGAGGCGCCGACGATGGGGCGGCGAAAAGGGCTGGTCTTTGCCCTGTTGTTTGGGGTGTGTATCTTAGCAGTCCTGCGCCTGATCACGCCGCTGGTGATGTTTCTCATCGTCTGCCCGGCCTTGGTTTTGGCGGACAGGCGGGTATTTCGCGACGTCGATTACAAGCTGCTCTTGTTGTTCATCTTTCTATTTATCGGCGTAGGCAATATCGGCCGTCTGCCGATTATGACGGCAGGCCCGGCTCAGCTGCTGCAGGGCCATGAGTTTATGCTGTCCCTTCTGCTCAGCCAGGTTCTGAGCAACGTGCCGACTGTCGTTCTCCTCGCTCCCTATACGGATGCAGCGCGGGAACTGCTGCTGGGCGTCAACGTCGGCGGCTTGGGTACGATTATCGCTTCTATGGCCAGCATCATCTCTTTTAAGGCCTACTTGGGAACGGCTCATTGCCGTCCTCTGCGGTATTTGGCCTTTTTTACGGCGGCAAACGTCGTGTTTTTAGCCGCTGTCTTGGCAATGGAAAGCGTTTTTATCTAATTCCATACGAATCTACTAAAAGTCATCTGTGGACTTTTCCGGACATTGTCATCTTTTAGCCACACGATTGTCGTCATGCAGTCGTGCGGCTTTTTTGCGTGTAGGAGGTAATTGTATGAACGAAACCTTTATGAAAGAGAAACCGATATTGCCGCTCATCGCGTCTATGTCGCTGCCGGCTGTCGTATCGATGATCGTCAATTCATTATATAACATTATCGACAGCTTTTTTGTCGCCATGATCAGCGAAGATGCCCTGACTGCCGTATCACTCGTATTTCCCATGCAGAACTTCGTCAACGCCGTGAGCATAGGCTTCGGCGTCGGCCTGAACGCGGTCATTTCCATCTGCCTGGGAGCTAAGCAGAACGATACAGCCCATACGGCGGCGACGCACGGCATGGTACTATCCGTTGTCCACGGCGTCGTGCTGACAGCCGTGACCTTCGCCCTGATTCCGTCTTTCCTGCGCATGTTTACCGACGACGAGGCTGTCGTATCCATGGGGCTAACCTATGCCTATATTGTTTTTGGGTTTTCTACGATATTGACCATCGGCCTGGCCTATGAAAAGATGTTTCAAGCCGTCGGCAGGATGAATGTGACGATGATAGCCCTTATCTGCGGATGTCTGACGAATATCGTCGGCGATCCCATTTTGATTTTCGGCTTCGGCCCCATTCCGGCTATGGGGATCGCCGGCGCGGCCTGGGCGACGGGACTGGGGCAGACCGTGTCGCTGGCCGTATACCTTGCCGTATGCCGGTATAAGCCTCTGCAGGTACGTATTTCGTCGGCCTATCTGGTATGGAATCCCCTGCTGGATAAGCGCCTATACGGCATCGGCATTCCCGCCGTGCTCAATATGGGCCTGCCGTCGCTGCTCGTATCGGCTCTCAACGGCATGCTGGCGCCCTTTTCGCCGATATACGTCGTCATCCTCGGCATCTACTATAAACTCCAGACCTTTTTGTATATGCCGTCCAACGGCATCATTCAGGGCGTGCGGCCTCTTATCGGCTATAACTTCGGCGCAGGGGAATACGGCCGCGTCGGCGCGTTGTATAGGACGACGTTAGGGCTGAACAGCCTCATCATGATCGGCGGAACCGTTGTCTGCTTTGCTGTTCCAGATGTACTCATAGGTTGGTTTACGGAAAATCCCGAAACGATACGCCTCGGAGCGTCGGCCCTGCGCATTATCAGCTGCGGCTTTATCGTGTCGGCCCTATCCGTTACGGCGTCGGGAGCTCTTGAAGGACTGGGGAAGGGCGTACCGTCCCTGCTGATTTCCCTCCTGCGCTACGTCGTCGTCATCATTCCGGCAGCGTTTGTCTGTGTCAGCCTGTGGGGCCCCGACGGCATTTGGCACTGCTTTTGGATAGCGGAAGGCGTTGCGGCATTGCTGGCCTTCTTCATCTACAGGAGAACGGCGTCGGCTGCCATGGGGAAGGCAGGTAAATAGCTGGTTTTTTCAGGTATTTTTCTGTATAATGGTAACGATGTCACTTGTATGTCAGCAAGGAGGAACTGCGATGCTGCAAGAAAAAAACGGTATTTTTTATATTACCTTTGATATATTTAAAGCGCTGTCTAATGTGACCGCCGCCGTATCGGCGCGGAAGGGCGGCGTGAGCGGCGCTCCCTTTGCATCTCTCAACATGAGCTTTTCCAGCGGCGACGATCCGCGGCATGTCCTGGAAAACCGCCGCCGCTATTTGTCGGCCCTGCACGTCGTGCCGGAACACATCATCTGCTGCAATCAGGTACACGGCGTCAACGTCGTTCAGGCCGGACGAGCCGACTGGGGACGGGGGGCCTTGGAGCGGGAGAGCGCAATTCCGTCGTGCGACGGCCTGATGACCGATGAAGCCGGCGTGCCGCTGACGATGAATTTCGCCGATTGCACGCCCTTGTTGTTCTGCGATCCCGTGCACCATGCTGTCGCCGTAAGTCACGGCGGCTGGCGGGGAACGGCGGGAAACATCGCGGCAGAGACGCTGCGGCGCATGGGCGAGGCCTACGGCACGAAGCCGGATGACGTGCTGGCTGCCATAGGGCCGGCTATCGGGCCCTGCTGCTTTGAAGTAGGGCAGGAAGTCGTCGATGCATTTGCCAAGCTGTTTTCTCCCCTGGAGATGGAAGAACTGACCCGGCCGGCAGGAAATAAATACTATTTCGATTTGCCGAAGGCGAATCGGCTGCTTTTGCTGCGCGCCGGCATTCGGGCGGAGCATTTGGAAGATGCAGGCCTTTGCACCTATTGCCGCGACGACCTCTTTTTCTCGTACCGAAAAGCCAGCAAGGCCGGCGAACAGACGGGTCGCCATATGGCGGTTATCATGTGGAACGAAGGAGACTGAGGCCGTGAAGGATATTCGCATCATTGCAGGACGAGATATTCGGCCTGACGCCGCGGCATCCCTGGCTTTGGCCGGATATGGAAAGGACGAGGCCAGTCAGGCCCAGGGCAAGGCCTTATTTGCCGAGCTGGAGCGCCCCGTCCGTCAGGTTGTCCGGCCGAAAGCCGCCCTGGCCTTTGCCGACGACGGACAGGGGCGTATGGGATTGTACGCCGTCCTGACTATAGGGGCTGCCGTGAGCCGGCAGAGTGCTATGTACGTCGCCCGCAAGGAGTATTCGGAGGCCGTCCTGTTCAGCGCCATGGCGGACAGCTGTCTGTTTTCTTTCGAACGGCAGCTGGGCGAAGCGATACGGGGCCTTTGCCGTGAAAAGGGCTGCGGCATTGCCAGTCGGCATGAGGCCGGCGTGGACTGCGGCTTTTCCCTGCAGGAACAGGCGGTGCAGGCCGTCGAAGCCGGACGTACCTTAGGCGTGACCCTGACGGAGCATCATATGCTGCAGCCCGAGAAATCCATGGCAATTTTATATGAATTGACAGACGACCCGGACGTATTTCATATAGAACACGATTGCCGGCGCTGCGGCAATGCGTCCTGCGCCTTGCGGAAGGAAGAGACGCAGGAAGAGTATATTCGTTGTCCCAAGGGCATGCGTATCAGCCGATGGCTGCGGCAGCAGGGATATATGGACAGCTTTCCCTGCGGCGAAACGGGCCGGTGCGGAAAATGCCGCGTCCGCGTCGCAGAAGGGACGGTCGCCGCATCGCCGGAGGACCGCGAACTGTTTACGCCTGCCGATTTAGCTGCCGGCTGGCGGCTGGCCTGTAAAGCCGTACCGTCAGAAGATGTGCAGATTGTGATTCCCAAGGGGAACCGCGGCGTTCTGGCGGTCCTTGGCCAAGATGGCGACGCCCATGAAGCAGACGCCGGGCATTCGTACGGCCTGGCCGTCGATATCGGCACGACGACGCTGGCTCTTTCCTTGGTAGATACGACGACTGGCCGCACGGTTCATACGATTACGGCGGCTAACAGCCAGAGGGCCTTTGGAGCCGACGTCGTAAGCCGCATACAGGCAGCGAAGGGCGGCAAGGGGCCGCAGCTTCGCAAGGCTGTCTGCCATGATTTGCAGCAGATGTTTCACCAGATGTGGGATACATATCCGCAGGCTAAGGAACGATGCCTGAAGGCTGCCGTTGCCGGCAACACGACAATGCTCCATTTGCTGATGGGCTGGGACTGCGGCGGGTTGGGTTCCTGGCCCTTTTATCCTGTCTCCTTAGGCGGAGATTGGTACTTGTGGAAGGATGTATTCGGCAAGTCCGATGGGTTTTCCAGTCAGCCCGTCGCCTTGCTTCCAAGCATCAGCACCTACGTAGGGGCTGATATAACGGCCGGCATTTGGGCCTGCGGCCTCATGAAGCCGGAAGAAACGACGCTTCTGATCGATTTAGGGACGAACGGCGAAATGGTTCTGCGCAGCGAAGCAGGCCTTCTGACGACGGCGACGGCTGCCGGTCCGGCATTGGAAGGAGGCAGCCTGCAATGGGGAACGGCCAGCGTATCCGGAGCCATCTGCGCCGTGACGATGAACGGCGTCCGGCCGAAGGTACGGACCATTGACAGCGCGCCGCCTGTCGGCATCTGCGGTACCGGCGTTATCGAGGCTCTGGCGGGCCTCGTCGAGACAGGTCTTGTCGATACGACGGGAAAGCTGAAGGAACCGTATTTTCGACGGGGTTTTCCCTTGGCGACGACGCTGGACTGCGAGCAGATCGTCATGACGCAGAAGGATATCCGCGAGGTTCAGTTAGCAAAGAGCGCCATCCGTGCCGGTATTGAGACCCTTCTCTACGAAGAACGGATGACCTGCGAAGATATAGACCGCGTGTATGTTGCCGGAGGGTTCGGCTATTATTTGCAGCCGGCCAAGGCCGCGGCCATTGGATTGCTGCCGCCGCAGCTGGTTTATAAGACGGCAGCGGCCGGCAATACGTCTCTGGCTGGAGCTGCCGCCGTACTGGCCGACGAAGCTGTTTTGGATGATATGAAGAATATCTGCCGTCATGCCGATGAGGTCATACTGGCCAATAACGACTTTTTTCAGTCGGCATACATCGAATACATGAATTTTTAACGCTGCGGCGTTATATATAAGGGGTAATGGATGATGACACGAGAAGAATTTCGCTGCCTGCTGGAGCAGGGAATCGTAGTCCTGGACGGGGCGACGGGGACGAATTTGCAGCAAGCCGGCATGCCTGTCGGCGTATGCCCGGAGCAGTGGATATTGGAACATAAGGAAGCCCTGCTGGATTTGCAGCGCCGCTTCGTGGAGGCAGGGACGCAGATCCTCTATGCGCCGACCTTTACGGGAAACCGGCTGAAGCTGGCCGAATATGGTCTGGAAGACAAGCTGACGCAGATAAACGGAGAACTCGTCGCCCTCTGCAAGGAAGCGGCCCAGGGCAAGGCCTATGTTGCCGGCGACATGACGATGACGGGGCAGCAGCTCTATCCGATGGGCGAGCTGACGTTTGACGAATTAGTATCTATCTATAAAGAGCAGGCGAAGGCCTTGTATGACGGCGGCGTCGACTTGTTTATTGTCGAAACGATGATGAGTCTCCAGGAGACGCGGGCCTGCGTGCTGGCCATTAAAGAAATCTGCGATTTGCCGATTATGGCCAGCCTGACCTTTGAAAAAGACGGCCGCACCCTGTACGGTACGCCGCCGGAAGCAGCCGTCGTCGTGCTCCAGTCTCTCGGCGTCGACGCCGTCGGGGTGAACTGCTCGACGGGACCGGAAGACATGGCAGCTATGATTCGGACGATGTACGATTACGCTGATATTCCCTTGCTGGCCAAGCCTAACGCTGGATTGCCGGAATTGGAAGACGGCCGGACAGTGTATCGCATGACGCCGGAAGAATTTGGCCGCGACGGCAAACTTCTCGTCGAAGCGGGGGCCCGCATCGTCGGCGGCTGCTGCGGCACGACGCCGGAACACATCAAGGCTTTGAGCGGCGCCGTGCGGGATATGCCGCCCCGACCGATTCGGGCCGTACGCCGCCGTGTACTGGCCTCGGAACGGCAGGTGACGGAAATTTCCTTATCCGGGCCCTTTCAGATTATTGGCGAACGCATCAATCCGACGGGGAAGAAGGCCCTGCAGGCGGAACTGCGCCAAGGGAAGCTGTCGTTAGTCCGCCAAATGGCCCGGGAACAGGAACAGAACGGCGCGGCGATTCTCGACGTCAACATGGGCACGAACGGCATCGACGAAAAGGCTATGATGGTCAAGGCTATTTATGAAATCACGGCCGTATCGGGATTACCTCTGAGCATCGACTCGAGCTATCCTGAGGTCATTGAAGCAGCGCTGCGCATATATCCCGGCCGTGCCCTGATCAATTCTATTTCCTTTGAACGGGAAAAGATAGACAAGCTCCTGCCGATCGCCAAAAAATACGGGGCCATGTTTATCGCCTTGCCCTTGTCGGACGAAGGCATTCCCGCTTCGCTAGAAGAAAAGCATGCCGTATTGGATGCCCTGTTGGCCGAGGCCTACGCCCAGGGTTTTACGAAAGAAGATATCGTCGTCGACGGCTTAGTCGCCACTGTCGGCGCAGCGCCGTCAGCGGCTCTCGACTGCCTGGCAACGTTTATCCACTGCAAGCACGGCCTGGCCCTGCCGACGGTATGCGGCTTGTCCAATATTTCCTTTGGCCTGCCTGGCCGGGCTTATGTCAACATGACCTTTTTGGCTATGGCTATTGCCAGCGGCCTGACCATGGCTATTGCCAATCCGTCGCAGGACATGCTCATGAACGTCGCCGCGGCGTCGAATATGCTTATGAACAAAGAGGGCGGCGATATGGCGTATATCAAGCGGATGCAGTATTTTACCGCAAAGGAAGAAGAACGAAAGCGGCAGGAAGCGGAAACGGCACAGCGCTCTCAGGCAACTGGAGGGCAAACTGCTATCCTATCTTCCGATAAAGCGGCTGCCGATCCGGTATATCAAGCCGTCCTCGATGGGGAACGCGACGCCGCTGTCCGCTATGCTGAAGAAGCCGTAGCTCGGGGCATGTCGCCGGAGCAGGTTATCGACGAGCTCCTGATTCCGGCCATTAACCGCGTCGGAGAGCTGTACAACCAGCAAGTGTATTTCCTGCCCCAGCTCATCGCCAGTGCCAGCGCTATGGAACGGGCTATTGCCCTGCTCGAGCCGCTTATTGAAAGGAAAGGCCAGAAAGAATCGGCTACGGTCGTCATCGCGACGGTAGAAGGCGACGTCCACGACATCGGCAAGAACCTCGTCGGCCTGATGCTGCGCAACTACGGCTACCGCGTCGTTGATTTGGGAAAAGACGTGCCCGCTTCGGCCATCGTTGCCGCGGCGCTGGAAGAAAAGGCTTCGATTATCGGTTTATCGGCCTTGATGACGACGACGATGATGCGCATGAAGGACGTCATCGCCGAAGCGGCGGCGAAGGGCTACGGCGGCAAGATCATCATCGGCGGAGCCGCCGTAACGGCCAGCTTTTCCGATGAAATCGGCGCCGACGGCTATTCGAAGGATGCGGCGGACTGCGTCAAGCTCGTGTCGGATTTGTTGTCCTGCTAGGAGGAAACGCCTGTGAAGCTGCGAATATTAGTAGACAATTATACCTTTATCGACCAGTACTACGTCGGCGAGCCCGGCCTTTCCTACTATCTGGAAGAAGACGGCAAGACATGGCTGTTTGACGCCGGCTATTCAGATATATTCCTGAAAAATGCCTTTTCCATGAATCTGCCGATGCATGCCCTCGACGGCGTCGTCATTTCTCACGGCCATAACGACCACACGCGGGGCCTGCTGTATCTGCACGAATGGTATGAGAAGCTGGGACGCTACGGCGTGCCCCTGCTGGCCCATCCGGCGGCCTTTGCTCCCAAACGCGTCGGAACGCTGGACATCGGCTCGCCAATGACGGCTGAAGCCCTTTCAGGCGTTTTCGCCCTGCGCTTGGAAAAGCAGCCCTTATGGCTCAGCCCTAAGCTGGCGTATTTGGGAGAAATCGAAAAGACCAATTCTTTTGAAGGCCATCGTCCTATCGGCAAGACGAAGGTCGGCGGCCAGTGGGAAAGCGATTTCGTTTGCGACGACACGGCGCTGTCCTATCGGTCGGAAGATGGGCTGGTCGTCATTGCCGGCTGCTCTCATGCCGGTATCTGCAATATTATCGAGCAGGCCAAGCGCGTCTGCCGGGACGAGCGGATTGCCGCCGTCGTCGGCGGATTCCACTTGATGAATCCGGATCCAGATGTATTGGAGCAGACCGTTGCCTATTTTAAGGCCCTTCAGCCCGGCGTCGTCTACGCTGCCCACTGCTGTGATTTCCCGTCGAAGCGCGCCTTAGCCGACGTCGTGCCGGTCAGGGAAGCCGGCGTAAATTTGGAGTTGGAATGGGTATAGGAGGTCGTTATGAATCAACTGCGGTATAACTGGGCGATAATCGGCTGCGGTACTATTGCCCATGAATTTGCCCAAGGTGCGGAACGCCTCGGCGGCCGCATATATGGCGTAGGGAACCGGACCCGGGAGAAGGCCGTAGCCTTTGCCCGGCAGTACGGCATAGAAACAGTGTACGACCGGCCGGAAGACGCGGCGCACGATCCCAACGTAGACATCGTCTATATCGCCACGCCCCATAATCGTCATATCGAATACATCCTGCCGGCGCTGCAAGCGGGAAAGCACGTCTTATGTGAAAAGGCCATTACCCTCAACAGCGGCGAGCTGAACCAGGCCATGGAAGCGGCACAGGAAAATGGCTGCATTTTAGCCGAAGGCATGACATTATATCACATGCCTTTGTATGAAGAACTGCGGAAGCGCTTCGAAGGGGGAGCGTTAGGCCGGCTGCGCCTGGTGCAGGCCAGCTTCGGCAGCTATAAGCCGTACGATATGACCAATCGCTTTTTCAGTAAGGAACTGGCTGGCGGCGCGCTCCTCGACATCGGCGTGTACGCCTTATCCTTTGCCCGCTGGTTTTTATCGTCCAAGGCGACGCAGGTCCTTTCGCAAGTCTCCTTAGCGCCGAGTGGCGTAGACGAGCAGTCCGGTATCCTCCTGCAGAATGAAGCGGGAGAAATGGCCGTGTTATCTTTATCCCTTCACGCCAAGCAGCCTAAGCGGGGCACGGCCGTTTTCGACAGGGGATATATAGAAATCTATGATTATCCCCGCGGCAGTAAGGCTGTCGTTACGTATACAGATAACGGCCGCCAGGAAATCATAGAAGCCGGCCATACGGATATGGCTTTATGCTATGAAATCCTGCACATGGAGCAAGCAGCAGCAGGCGAAGGCAACGCCATGTATTTGCAGTATACGGCCGACGTGATGGAAACCATGACGACGCTGCGGCGGCAATGGGGATTGACTTATCCCGAAGAAGTATAACGATATTCATGAAAAAGGCTCTGATCAGGGCCTTTTTTTGTATGCTTTTTGGCAGCAAAAACAAAAAATATGGGGATGTCTAAGTGATTTGACAGAAAAAACGCAATCTGTCCTATTTACTATGGCGTTTTATTGTAATAAAATAAGGTACAGATTAAAGAACATCGTCTTGTGCCGGCGTCGAGACCGAAAGGAAGGATGCGTTATGTATTCGCACACAGCAAGAAGACAACAACCTGTTTCGACAAAATCACTTTGCATGACTGCCGTTTGTATGGCTGTCGTATTTATGATGACGTTTATGCCGCGTATTCCCATTCCCTTTGGCTATGCGCACTTAGGCGACGCCGTTATTTTTCTGCTGATCCTGTTTCTTCCGCGCCGTCAGGCTGGATTCGCCGCATCTATCGGCTCGGCATTTTCTGACTTGTTAGGCGGATTCCCCATATGGATTCTTCCGACGCTGGTTATCAAATGGGTCATGGTAGAGATAGTTTTCCGTATGGCTGCGATACCCGCAGCGGGAGAACGGCCCTCGGTCTTGTCCATGCGGATGCTGCTGGCCTTTTCTGTATCGGCGCTGTGGATGGTCATTGCCTATGCCGGGGCAGGCGCCTTGTTATACGGCAGCACCGGAGCCGGCTTGCTCATGACGCCGGGACTGATCGGTGAAGGAGTGATTAACGTCGCAGCGGCTATGGCCGTCGGAGCGGCATTGCAGAAGGCAGCGGAGTGTTTTTAGGGAAACGAGGTAGCGTATGAAGCATCAGAAAAAAATTGCCTTGATCAACGACGTGACAGGATACGGACGCTGTTCCGTCGCCGTAGAACTGCCGATTATTTCGGCGCTGAAAATACAGGCCTGCGTATTGCCGACGGCGATCTTGTCGGTTCATACGGGATTTCCGACGTACTATATTGACGATTATACGGACCGAATGAAGCCGTACATGGAAAATTGGAAGGAAAACAATTTGACCTTTGACGGCATATCGACGGGATTTCTCGGTTCGGTGCAGCAAATCGAGCTGGTGCTGGACTTTTTGCGGACCTTTAAGAAAGAGGGCACGACGGTCATCGTCGATCCTGTCATGGGAGATTACGGCAAGCTCTATTCCTCGTATACGGAGGAACTGTGCCGCGGCATGCGGCATCTGCTGCCCTATGCCGATGTCATCACGCCGAACCTGACCGAAGCGTGCCGACTTTTACGGATTCCTTATCCTGAAGATGGCCGTACCACGCTGGCAGAGCTGCGCGATATGGCTGGAGCATTATCGGGGTTAGGGCCGGAAAAACTGGTCATTACGGGAATTCACTGCGGGGAAGACATCGGCAATTATATTTATGAACGCGGCGCAGAGCCGCAGCTGCTGAAGACAAAGAAAATCGGCAGCGACCGATCGGGAACGGGCGACGTTTTCGCCGGCATCGTGTCAGGCATCGTCGTTCAGGGCCGTCCGCTGATAGAAGCCGTCTGTACGGCCGCCGATTTCATCACTAAGACCATGATATACACGGAAGAATTAGACTTGCCGCACAACTGCGGCTTGGCTTTTGAAGAATTTTTGACAGAATTGAAGTAGGGAGGAAATACTCATGATAGTGTATGCTTATGACAAGGGAGAATATATCACTCTCGAAGAAAGCTTAAAACGCCAGCCTGAAGGAAAACGCGCCATATACGTGAACCTGACCAACCGCTGCACTTGTTCGTGCACCTTTTGTCTGCGCAGCATGAAGAAGATGGCCGAAGAAACGACGCTGTGGCTTAAAAAAGAACCAACTGTCGCCGAAGTACAGGCCTTGCTCGACGCTGCGCCGTGGGACTACGTGGGCGAAGTCGTATTCTGCGGATTCGGCGAACCGACAGAACGGCTGGAAGATTTAAAGAATTTGCTGGCTTATGTAAAGCAGACCCATTCCGATGTGCTGACGCGGCTGAATACGAACGGCCTGTCCGACCTGTCCTATGGCCGCGATACGGCGCCGGATTTTAAGGGCCTTCTCGATACCATTTCTATCAGTCTGAACGCATCCAATAAGGAACGCTATTTGGAATTGACCCGCAGCCGCTTCGGCATACAGTCCTATGACGCCATGCTGCAGTTCGCCCAGCGATGCAAGCAATACGTGCCGAACGTCGTCCTAACCGTCGTCGATCACGTTGAAGACAGCGAAGAAATCGCCAAGTGCCGGGCCATATGCCAGGAACGAGGCCTGACGCTGCGCGTGCGTGTCTATGAAGACTCGTAAAACGTTGTCGCATTCACAACTGCATATCGCCGACTCATATACTGTTCAGCTTAACCTGGACAGTATTTTTTATGGCAATTATTATTTTGCTGAAAGATATAGTTAGCATAGAGCGCAATGATAATCGTTTGACAATCAGAAATATGATATGCTATTCTCAATACATGCAGCAGGTTACAGTGACGGCTCAATGTTTTTTATCAAGTATAATATGTTGACTTCAGGAGGAGATCATAGATGATAAAGGTGCTTTTTGTCTGCCACGGCAATATTTGCAGATCTACCATGGCGGAGTTTGTCATGAAGGAATTGGTGCGGCAGCGGGGGATTGCTGATTTGTTTTATATTGCTTCAGCGGCGACGAGCCGGGAAGAGATTGGCAACGATACTCATTGGGGAACGAAGGAGAAGCTGCGCGAGCAGGGGATTCCTTTTACGAAGCGCAAGGCCGTGCAGATTACCAAGGCCGATTACGAGGCGTACGATTATATTGTCGGCTTTGACCGGGAAAACGATTATGAAATTCGCCGCATTTGCGGGCCGGACGATGACGGCAAGGTATACTCTCTCTTGTCCTTTGCCGGACTTGACCGCGAAGTAGCCGACCCGTGGTATACGGGGAATTTTGATAAGACCTATGAAGATGTCGATATGGGCTGCCGGGCGTTATTAGCGTATATATTGCAGAATAAGTAGGTGGAAACTGTGAGACGATGGTGAAGCTGATGTTTTCATGAGGGAGGGAAGAAGATGCGGGAGGTAAGCTGTTGGGACGGCTTGTGTGTCGGCATCAGCGGGACGACGCTGAAATGGCTGGCCTTGATTTCCATGACCATCGATCATATAGGCGTGTTTTTCTTTCCCGGATGCATGGAGCTGCGTATGATTGGCAGGGCAGCGTATCCTATCTTTGCCTATATGGTAGCCGAAGGCTGCGCTCATACGCGTCGTAAGCAGCGATACTTTCTTTCTGTTTTGGGAGTAGGACTGCTGTGCTCTGTCGTCAGTTATATAGCCGATGGTAATTTGTACCAATCTATTTTCATTACCTTTGCCTGTTCGATTGCCCTTATTTTCGGATTATCTTATGTGACGCAGTACCGTCAGGTCCGACGGAGCGCTTGCCTGGCGATGTTTGGAACGGCAGGAGGCCTCGTTTTCTTATATGTTCTGTGTCATGCTTCCTTTGTGCCGGGCTTTGCTATAGATTATGGGTTTTGCGGCGCCGTTACGCCCGTCATGATTTGGCTAGGAACGACGAGGACGCAGAAACTGGCTGTTCTGACGTTCGGGCTGTGCTGTATTTCTCTGGAGCTGGGCGGCGTTCAGGCCTTTTCCTTAGCGGCACTGCCTCTTTTAATGTTATATAACGGCCGGCGCGGAACGAACGGCGGGAAATATATATTTTACCTGTATTATCCGGCTCACTTAGCCATTTTGTACGGCATTGTCCAAAGGCTTCGGCTATGATACCGGGATTGGCTGTTGTATAATATGCGTAAATTGTCTTTTGTCTCTTTTATGATGTGGTATAATATGTATATGTAAGGATATTCCGTTATAGAAAGAGGTGCCGTATATGGATAAGCAAATATTGGATTTTGTAGTAGAACAGACGCATGCGCTTATGGCCGCCCCGTCATGCAGCCAGGAAGCGAAAGCCGCGGCCCAGGCTTGGCTTGATGCCGTTGGGACAGACCGGGAAGCGGAAGAAACGAAGAAGTATATTGCCGAGCTGGAAGGGGATATCATGCCGATCGACATGCTGATCCAGTTTGCTGAATCAGACGGCGGCGTCCAGGTTTTCGGCGAAGAAACGGCGAAAGCTATTGCAGCCCATGCCAGAGATATTCAGTCTAAGGGCGCTGTATATTGTGATTGTCCGGCCTGTTCGGCGGCTGCTGCAATTTTGGAAAAGAAAGACAGCCTGTTATAATTCAATATAGTTTTCTAAATGACACCTATCTACGGTGTCATTTTAGTATTCAGATATAAATTGATATATGAGATTGGAAGGATGGTACATAGTGGAAACATGGCTTGATTTGCATATGCATACGAAATACAGCATGGATGGGGAGTTTGAGCCGGCTGATTTGATGCGGCAGTGCGCTGGCGCCGGTCTGCGGGCGGCAGCCGTTACGGATCACGACGCCGTAGGCGCTCTGGACGAGGCAAAAGCCGCGGCGTCAGCCTTGCAGCTATCCTTTATTCCGGGAATCGAAATCAGCTGTCAGCATAAGGGCAAGAATTTCCATTTGCTGGGATATGGCATTCGCTATCAGGCTCCGGTCTTTGCCGAATTGGAACAGGACCTGCACGCCCAGCGGCTGGCTATTTCTGAAAAGGTCCTCGATGCCGTCGAAGGGTTAGGCATCTATCTGGATCGGCAGGCCATATGGGACATGGCTTCCAGCGGCGTCGTCGCTTCGGTCAATATTGCTAAAACGGCGTTAGAAGACCCGCGTAACGACGGGAATCCCCTGCTGGCCCCCTACCGGCCCGGCGGCGCTCGCAGCAATGCACCGTATGTCAATTTCGGCTGGGATTTCTGCGGCCAGGGAGGGCCGGCCTTCGTTTCCATGGTCCTCATGCCGTTCTCCCAAGCCGTCCGCATCATACAGGAACACGGCGGCGCTGCCGTGCTGGCCCATCCGGGAGCGAATATGAAGCAAAATCGGGACATAGCGGAAGACTTAATCGCTCAAGGCATAGACGGCATCGAAGCGTACTGCAGCTATCACGACGACGATACGGCGGCTTTTTATGCAGCTATCGCTAACGAGCACGATTTGCTTGTTACGATTGGCAGCGATTATCACGGGCGGGCTAAGCCGCATATTCGCTTGGGGCAATACGGTCATCCTGCGCCGCAGGCTACGTTCGACGCGCTGTGCCGCATCATTCAGGACAGAGACGGGGACGTATGCCTATGAGCCAGATGAAATTTTATATACACGCGCTGGTTTGCTGTATCTGCTGGCTGGGAGTTTTAACTGTCGCCGGGGCTGAGGCGAAGCCGGCAGATGCAGCTGCCGTACAGACAGAGGCAGTACAAGCCATTCCGGACAAGGGAAAGTTGCCGTCTGCTAGCGGAAAAGAAGAAATGCGCCGATATGATCCCGCTGCTGACAGAAGCCCAGCTGAAGACATTCCCGTTGTCGAGACGAATTTTTCCTTTGCCGAACCGCTTCTGGTGCGGCCTGATACGAAAGGGATCGTCATTCATCATGTAGGCATGCCGTCCGGCGACACGTCGGCAGAGGCTATTCACAAGGCTCATTTGGCGAAGGGCTGGGCCGGTATCGGCTATCATTACGTCATCCGAAAGGACGGTACGATTGAACGAGGCCGTCCATTGGCTGCTGTAGGAGCCCATGCTCAGGGCCATAATTTCGACACAGTCGGCATCAACGTAACGGGGAACTTCGATACGGAACGGCCGACGGCTGAACAGCTTGCCTCGCTGGAGCGGCTTCTGGTGTTTCTGTGCCGCATATACGATATCGAGGCGGGCGTTACGACGATCGAAGGCCATCGCGACATGAACGCGACGGATTGCCCCGGCGACAACTTATACCGTCTGCTGCCGCAGATACGCCGCGACGTCAAGGTGCAGACGGCAGAAAAAGAGCTGGAAGACGCCGATATATGGGAGCTTCTCAAGAAAGACCGGTAATCCCGGCAAGTCATGCCTATGCGTTTAGCAGGAAAATATGATATAATACAAACCGTGTATATAGTAAGACAACGTAAAACATTACTAAATAGGGCTTTAGCGTACTGTCTAAAGCCCCATTTTCTATGAGGTCAAGCAATGAATCAAGTATTTCAATGGATGAATGACGATGAAAATATTAAAAAGGCAGCGGAGCAGTTTCAGCTGCCCGGGCGGCACAGCATTTACGGACTGGGAGGCTCGGCCAAAAGCGCCTTCGCAGGGAATGCGCTGGCTGAAATAAAGGGGCCGGCGCTGATCGTCGTGCCGGGAAAAGAGCAGGCTGCGGCCTGGCAGACCGATTTGCAGTTCTGGCTGCCTAATATGCCGGTTTTGGATTTTCCTTTCGTCGACAAAGCCGTCTTTACGACGACGGCGAAAAGCATCGAGCGGTCGGCGCAGCAGATGCGCGTTCTCGGTTTTCTGCGTGAAGGCCGGCCCGGCGTCATATTGGCGACAGCGGAGGAGGCTTTTCAATATGTATTGCCGCCGCAGCGCATTGACGACGGCGCCGTCGATATAAAAGCCGGCGCGGAGTACGAACGGGATATGCTCCTGCAGCATCTTGTAGAAGGCGGATACGAACGAGTCGATCTCGTTGAGCGGCGCGGCCATTTTTCCGTTCGCGGCGACATTATTGATATATATGCAGTCAATCAGCAGGACCCGCTGCGCGTCGAGTTTTTCGGCGATGATATAGACAGCCTGCGCTTTTTCGACGTCAACAGCCAAAAATCGAAGGAAGCGGTACGGCAGGTCCGCCTGCTGCCGATTTCCCTGGAAGAAGAGCAGGACGAACGGGCTTGTACAGTCCTCGATTACATCGGCGACGGCATCATTATCTGGGACGAGCCCAACCGGATACGGGAAAGCCTGAAAAAGCTTTTGAAGGAGTCCGACGATTATAAAGGCCGCCTCTGTCCTTGGCAGAAGGCCGTGACAGCAGAACGGGTTGCTAGTCAAATCATGCTGTCCCTTATGGCCCAATCCGTGCCGGACATGCCGGCTGACTCTTCGTCGAGCTTCGCCGCAAAGATGATGGCAAGCTTTCAAAAGCAGTTTACCCTGCTGAAGGATGAGCTGAGCCACTGGCAGAAAAACGGCAATACGGTTCTCTTCGTATTGGGCAGCCGCGAGCGGACGGCGTCTTTGACAGCTTGGCTCCGTCAGCAGGACGTGGAGCCGCAGTTGTATGCCGCAGACAAACCCTTGCAGAAAGGGGCCGTGTACACAGCAGACGGCGAAATCCGCAGCGGCTTCGAGCTTCCCTACGCCAAGCTCGTCGTTTTGGCCGAGCGGGACGTATACGGCATGCAAAAGCGCCGCCTCCGCCATCATGCGGCCAAGGGACAGGAAATCAACGTATTTACGGACCTGAAGCCCGGCGACTACGTCGTCCACGAGTCCCACGGCATCGGCCGGTACGAAGGCATTAAGACCATCGAGCTGGACGGCGTGCATAAGGACTATTTGGAAATCCATTATGCCGGCCAGGATATCCTGTACGTGCCGACAGATCAGCTGAAACTGCTGCAGCGCTATATCGGAAATGAAGGGACGACTCCGAAGCTGCACCGAATGGGCGGCAACGAATGGCAGAAGGTGCGGAAAAAGGCCCAGAAATCGATTACTGATTTGGCGGAAAAGCTCGTCGCTTTGTACGCTAAGCGGGAAATCGTTCCGGGATATGCTTTTCCGGCCGACACGTCCTATCAGAAGGAGTTTGAAGACGCCTTTCCCTATGAAGAAACGGACGACCAGCTGCGGGCTGTCCAGACGATCAAGAAGAGCATGGAAAAGCCCTTTCCCATGGATTGCCTCGTCTGCGGCGACGTAGGCTTCGGCAAGACCGAGGTCGCCATGCGGGCCATTTTCAAGGCCGTCATGGGGGGCAAGCAAGTCGCCGTCCTCGTGCCGACGACCGTATTAGCCCAGCAGCACTTTCAGACCTTCAGCGAACGGTTCGGCCCCTTCGGCGTAGCCTGCGACGTACTGAACCGTTTCCGCTCGTATAAAGAAAAGAAGGACATCTTGGCCCGTACGCTCCGCGGCGACGTCGACGTCCTCATCGGCACGCACAGCCTGCTGAACAAAAAGGTAAAATTTAAAGACTTAGGCCTGCTCGTCGTCGACGAAGAGCAGCGTTTCGGCGTGGCCCAGAAGGAAAAATGGAAGGCCTGGGCCGCCAATATCGACGTGCTGACCTTGAGCGCGACGCCGATTCCCCGGACGCTGCACATGTCCTTGGTCAACCTGCGGGAAATGTGCATTATCGAGACGCCGCCGACAGACCGCCTGCCGGTGCAGACCTATGTGACGGAGTACAACGCCCGTATCGTCCGCGACGCAGTCATGCGTGAAAAGCGGCGGGGCGGACAAGTATTTTTCGTCTACAACCGCGTCGAATCCATCGAGACGATGAAGGACGAGCTGCAGGCCCTGCTGCCGGATATTACCATCGGCATCGCCCACGGCCAGATGGCAGGGACGCTGCTGGAGCAGATCATGTTTGATTTTTACGAAGGAAGATACGACGTGCTCCTGTGCTCCAGTCTGGTAGAGAATGGGCTGGACGTGGCTAACGCCAATACGATTATCGTGTACGATGCCGACCATTTCGGCTTGTCCCAGCTGTACCAGATGCGCGGACGCGTCGGCCGGAGCCATCGCATGGCTTACGCCTACTTCCTGTATCGCCGCGATAAGGTGCTGTCGGAAGTTGCGGAAAAACGGCTGCAGGCTATTAAAGAATTTACAGAGTTGGGATCAGGCTTTAAGATTGCCATGCGGGATTTGGAAATCCGCGGCGCCGGCAACCTGCTGGGCCGGGAACAGCACGGCAACATTGCCAGCGTCGGGTTCGCCATGTACTGCCATATGCTGGAAGAGGCTATTGCCAAGGCCCAGTCCGGCAAGCCCGCCGAGCCGGAACGGCAGGATACGGTCATGGAAATCCATGTCGACGCGTTTATTGACGACGAGTATATCAGCAACGGCGGCCAGAAAATCGAAATGTACCAGCGCATGGCCCTGCTGCGGACTGAAGAGGAACTCAACGCCCTGGCGGCAGAGCTGGAAGACCGGTACGGCAAGCCGACGAAGCCCGTGCAGACGCTGCTGCAGGCGACGAAGCTGCGCTTGCAGGCCCAGGATCAGCACATCGTGTTGATTTCGCAGAAGAGGGACGTGCTGGAACTAAAATGGCAGTATCCCAACCTGCTTCCCAAAGCGAACCAGCTGGATATATCCCTGCGCCGCCGCGTGCGGCCCGTGCCGGGTAATCCGCTGATGCTGCGCGTGTCCCTGGCTAATACGCCGGATATACTGACGCTGCTCTCCGAGCTGCTGACTACGTTTTCGAAGCTGAGAAAGGGGAATCCCCTTGAGTAAAACTTCTTTTTTGCAAGGCGCTATGGTTCTGACCGTCGCCGGTATCGTCGTAAAGATACTCGGCGGCGCGAACCGCATCCTGTTGTCCCGGCTGTTGGAAGGCGAAGGCATCGGCTTATATCAGATGGCCTATCCCTTGTATATCTTATTTCTCAGCATTGCCGGCGCGGGTATACCGATTGCCGTCTCCATCATGGTAGCCGAACAGACGGCTAAAGGGAACTACAGCGGCGCCAAGCGTATTTTCCATATTACCCTGGCCGTCATGACCTTGGCAGCCTTAGGCTGCGGCGTCGCCATGGCTTTTGGGGCGAAGGCCCTGATTGCCTACGGACTGGTCCGCGATGACCGGGCGTACCTGCCCCTGCTGGTGCTCGCGCCGGCCCTGACAATTTCCATCGTAACGTGCTGTTTCCGCGGCTACTTCCAGGGGCTGCAGCTCATGACGCCGACGGCAGTGTCGCAGATGGTCGATCAGTTTGTCCGCGTGTGCACGATGCTCGCCCTGGCCTGGCTGTTGTTTCCGTACGGATTGGAAATCGCGGCGGCCGGTGCGACCTTCGGCGCCGTGCCGGGGGCGGCGGCCGGGTTGGCTGTCATAGCCTTCTTGTATTATCGTCACAGCCGCGTGCCCTTGCCGGCTGACGAGGGGCAGTTTGCGCCCTGCCGGGCCGTTTCGGTTATCCGGCGGCTTGCCGTCCTGGCCGTCCCCGTCGCAGCGGCGAACATGCTGCTGCCGGCCGTAGCGAGCATCGACCTGTTTATCGTGCCGCAGCGGCTGGAGGCGGCCGGATATACGATACACGAGGCGACGACGCTGTTTGGCTATCTCACCGGCATGGCCAACGGCCTCGTCCAGCTGCCGACGATATTGACGATTTCCCTGGCGACGAGCCTGGTGCCGGCCGTTTCGGCAGCCTATTCCAAGGGACAGACTGATCTGGTCTTGAAGCGGGCCCATACGGCTATGCGCATCGCCAACATCATCACGGTGCCGAGCTGCTGCGGCCTGGCCGTATTGGCCGTGCCGATTTCGCAGATGCTCTACGCGACGCCTGAAGCCGGCCCGGCTATCTGCGTGCTGTCCATATCCGTCTTTTTTATCGGCGTGCAGCAGATTACGAGCGGCCTGCTCCAAGGCATGGGGCATACGGCCATTCCTTTGCTCAACATGGCCGTTGCCGCTGTATTTAAAATCTTATTCAGCTGGCATTTGACGGCGATTCCCTGGCTGGGGGAAGTCGGTGCGGCCTGGGCTACGAATATTGACTTAGCCGTGGCGACGATTTTAAATTTGTATTTTGCCCATCGGCTCATTGCGTACCACGTGCAGTGGGGATATGTTGCCCGCTTGTTCCTGTCGGCTGCGGCTATGGCCGGGACGGCCTGGTTTGCATATCACGGATTATTGCTGTTTTTGGGCAATACGGGGGCAACGCTCGCCGCGATCAGCTCGGCCGGGGCCGTATACCTCCTCTGTCTGTTCTTATTCCGTGCCGTCGCCGCCGACGATCTTCGCCGCGTGCCTGTCGTAGGCGCGAAGGTGTCATCGCTGCTCGGCAGGCTGGAAAAATAACTTGGAAAAAGCCTGAAAGGGGGATACGTCATGGGAACTATTGAAATCATTCCGTTAGGGAAGGATGCGGCTGGCTGGGAGCGTTCGTTTGAAGAAACGTACCGGCCTGTCGTGGACTATTTAGTCAAGACGTCGTATGTGAGAGATGTCGTGCATACCGTGCCGGGCGGACCGGCTATGGCCGAAAAAGTCCGCCAGATGATCGATGACGCGCTGAAGGAGGAAGCGGCGCAGGGGCACATGCCCTTCGATATGATGCCTATCGTAGACGTCATGGCCAGGCTGCGCGGCCCGAATGGCTGCCCGTGGGATATTGCCCAGACCCATCGGACGCTGCGCCGGTTCCTGCTGGAAGAAGTATACGAAATGCTCGACGCCATCGACCAGGGCGACGACGCGGGAATGCGGGAAGAACTGGGCGACGTGCTGTATCAGGTCGTCATTCACTCCCGCATTGGCGAAGAAGAAGGGCTTTTCTCTGCCCAGGATATCGTCCGCGATATTACGGAAAAGATGATTCGCCGCCATCCCCACGTTTTTAGCGAAAAAAGCCTTGAAAACAAGGGTGAGAGTGTGTTAAACTGGGATAGATTAAAGCAGGGCGAAAAGCGCCAGCATCATGACCAGATGCTGGACGGCGTCGTCAAAGGACTTCCGTCTCTGCTGCAGGCCTATAAGCTTCAGGAAAAAGCGGCCAAGGTCGGCTTCGACTGGGATAAGGACGAAGACGTGCTGGCTAAGCTGGACGAAGAATGGCAGGAGTTTCAGGAAGCCCTGCAGGAGCAGGACGGAGACCACGCGGAAGAAGAAGCGGGCGACGTGCTATTTGTCTTTGCAAATGTATGCCGGCATTTTCATATCGAGCCGGAATGCGCGTTACATCGAGCGAACAGCAAGTTTCGCCGCCGTTTTTCTCACGTCGAGCAGCGCGTTAAGGAATCGGGCCGTTCGTGGAACGAGTTTTCCTTAGACGAACTGGATTCCTTTTGGAAGGAAGCCAAGGACTTGGAACGGCGCGGCTGCGGCGACGGGGAATAGGTTGGCTGTGAAGATAGATGTAACCAAATAAAGGAGGACTTGTAATGAACAAAACAGAATTAATTGCGAGTGTCGCACAGAAATCCGATCTGACGAAAAAAGATGCTGAAAAAGCGGTAAAGGCTGTATTTGAAGCCATCAGCGAAAGCTTGATCGAAGGCGATAAAGTACAGATTATCGGTTTCGGCACTTTTGAAGTTCGCCAGCGCAAAGCCCGTGAAGGCCGCAATCCGCGCAACAACGAACCGATTCAGATCGAAGCTTCCAAGACACCGGCATTTAAAGCTGGCAAACAGTTAAAAGACTTGGTCAACAATAAATAATGTCGTAAAACGAGGGCCGCATAGTACACGGCCCTTTTCTTTACTTGATTTTTGTCGTAACATAGAGATAGTAAGGTAATCGTATCTTCTACCCAAAAGAAGGGATTTGTATGACGAAGAAAAAAGTCCTGATCATGTCGGCGTCGATCGGCACAGGACATACGCAGGCAGCGCGCGCAATAGAAGAATATGTGAAAACGATTCCTGCCGACTGGGAGGTAGAGCACGTCGATTTTCTTTCTAACGACGTCTTGTCTATCGATAATATCGTCAAGGAGACGTATATCAAAATCCTGGACTTATTCCCTTTATTATACGATTTGATGTACTACTCTTCTCAGGGCTATAAGAAGGGCATGGCAGTTAAGACGCTCATTTCTTGGGGGCTGAAGCGCCGCATGCTGCGCGTTTTAGCCGACAAGAAGCCGGACGTCCTCGTCTTCACCCATCCGTTTCCGGCCGGCGCGGCGGCTCTGCTCAAGCGTCAGCGCCGCTTAACGATTCCCCTCGTCGGCATCATTACGGATTTTGCCATTCATCAGCTGTGGGTATACCCGCAGATCGACGCGTATTTTGTTGCCGCGTCTCCCCTGAAAAAGCTGCTGACCGAGCAGGGCATCGACGGCCGGAAGATTACCGTGTCGGGAATTCCCGTCCGCAGCGCCTTTAAGCAGGGCACGTGGCGCTGGGATGAAGACCATCAGCGCAACAAAAACGTCCTCATCATGGGCGGCGGATTGGGCATGGGGTCTATCCGCCAGTCTCTGGTACGCCTTGACAAGCTGGACGATGTCGATAGCTTTACTGTCGTTACGGGATATAACGCCGATTTATACGATGAAATTTATCAGCTTCGCCGCGAACTGCGCCATCCCGTCAAGGTACTGGGGTATACGAACCGCATTGCCGAGCTCATGGCGAAGGCGGCCCTCCTGGTCACGAAGCCGGGAGCGCTGACGTGCACGGAAGCGGCGACGGTTCAGGTGCCGATGGTGTTGTACAGCCCCATTCCCGGACAGGAAGAGGCGAACGCCATGTACATGCAGGAGAAGGGCTGCGCCCGCTGGGCGAAGGGACAGGAAAATCTGGCCGTCATTACGGCAGATTTGCTGCGGCACCCGGAAAAACTGCAGGCTATGTCGGAGGCCAGCGTGTCGTGCCACCGCGACGGAGCGCGTATTATTGCGACTCACATTCGTCAGATTGTATTTCCGGACGATGAGGAATCCCTGTCGGTCTGCGGCAGCGAATATTCTCACGAATCAATATAACTAAGCCGGATGGCCCATAGTCTTCACTATGGAAGCAGCATCCGGCTCTTTTTATAGGAGGAATGGCAAGTGAAAAAGACTACTACACGGCGGCCCCGCCAGACCAGACAGCCGCGTCGTCCCAAGGGCTCGTCATCACGGCCGTGGGTCGTCCTGCTGTGCCTTATCGCCTTATGCATCGGCGCGTATTGGCTTGCCGGCGACAAGGATACGGGCAGGGAAACGTCGTCGGACCGGCAGATGGAACAGATAGAAACGGTTCGCGACGACGGAAAAGACGCCGTATATACAGATACTTCCCAGGAATTAAGCGATGCCATTGCGGCTTGGCTCAAGGAACAGGGGGCCGACGTACAGGAGCTGAAGCGCGAAGAGCGGAGCGAAGACCGGCAGGCGACGGGCGGCGCGATTTACTGGACGACGCGCAGCACCGCCGTGACGCCGTCTGAGCCCTTCTCCCGGGAAAAATTGGAAAAATTCCTGCAAAAGAGCGGCGGCAAAGCGTCTATATACCGGGTGACCCAGACGAAGCTCGACGGGAAGGACGCGGTGGAATACGATATCGCTTACTTCGATACCCTCGACGGCGATCCGCTGTACCTGGTGACGGACAAGCTGTACGTTTTGCCGGTGCAGGAAAAGGGCGGCTTAGTCAAGAATATAAAGGACATATTCACAGAATCGTCTTCGCCTGACGATGAAAAGAAGCAACAGGCAGAAACGAAGAAAGCTGTAACGGAATCGAAGCCAGAGCAGACTGAGCCGAAGCAAAGTCATCCGGCTCAAGTACAGGGCCGTCTGGCCATCGTTATTGACGACTGCGGCGTCGACCTCGATACGTTGTCGCGTATGAATTCCATTCCCGTCCCGCTGACATATGCCGTCATGCCGTATAAGGCTCATACAGCCGAAGCCGCCGCCAGCGGCTACAGCGCGGGACGCAAGATATTTGTGCACATGCCCATGCAGCCTCTGAACACGACGTCGTCGGAAGAAATATTTATCGGCGGCGACATGAGCGACAGCAAGATTCAGGCTACGGCTAATGAAATCCTCGATCAGGTGCCCTATGCCGTCGGCATGAACAACCACCAGGGATCAATGGCCACGGCAGACGAACGCATCATGAAAAGCGTCATGTCCGTTATGAGGCAGCGCGGGCTGGCCTTCCTCGACAGCCGCACGAACAGCGCCTCCGTAGGCGAGCAGACTGCTTCGGCTATGGGCGTCATGACAGGCCGCAATAACCTGTTCATCGACAATGATTCCGATGTGGCTTCTATTAAAGAACGGCTGCGTCAGGGCGGAGACATGGCGATACGAAACGGCAGCGCCGTCGTCATCGGCCACTGCAGGCCGAATACGGCGCAGGCTCTCAGCGAAATGGTCGATGAGCTCCATGCCAAGGGCGTCGACATCGTATTTGTAACGGACTTGATGTCGTAGCGGGGGAAGACTATGGATATAGGGGATAGTACGATTTCTATATACATTCTGATATTCGTCATGGGCGGCGGATTTTTGGCAGGCTTCGTCGACGCCATTGCCGGAGGCGGAGGCCTTATTTCCCTGCCGGTGCTGCTGGCGACGGGCATGCCGCCCCATCTGGCTATCGGTACGAATAAATTTTCCGCTACCTTCGGCGCCGTCATGAGCGCCTGGCAGTTCTGGCGGGCCGGCAAGGTAGACGTCCACCTGATGAAGATAGCCCTGCCCTGTACCTTCGTTGGAGCCGTGCTGGGCTGCGCCTGTATGCTTCACCTGTCGGCCCAATGGCTCCAGCCGATTATCATCGCGGCCCTGGTGGCGACGATTCTCTTTGTTTTCAGCCGGGGAAGCTCTATGGGAGCGGTCAATACGTATCAGGGCGAGACGAAGAAGAACCTGGCCTTAGCCATGGCCGCAGCCGGCGCTATCGGATTTTACGACGGTTTCATCGGTCCCGGCACGGGAACCTTTCTCATCGTGGCCTTTGTTTCCCTGGGCTTTGATTTCATCATCGCCGCCGGCAACGCCAAGGTGCTGAACCTGATGAGCAATCTGACCAGCTTCGTCCTCCTCGTATACTGGGGAAAAATATTGTATATTTACGGCGCGGCGATGGCCGTTTGCCTGTTTGCCGGCGCGTATTTCGGCTCCCGTCTGGCGATACGGCGCGGTACGGCCTTTGTCCGGGCGATTATGCTCGTCGTGACGACCGTGTTAATTGTTAAGCTGGCCTTGGATTACGCCGGATTACTATAGCGAAGGAGGGAATGCGATGATGGAATCTGCTCAGAAAACGGTCTTCATCAGCGGCGGCACGTCGGGCATCGGCCTGGCGGCAGCGGAAATTTTACTGGAAAGAGGCTGGACCGTCGCGGTCAGCGGCCGCAGCGCTGAGCGGGGCAAGGCGGCTCTGGACTATTTGAACGTCGGCAGCCGTGCCGTATATATGAGCGGCGACGTAGGCAATGATGAGGACTGCCGCCGCATGATTGGTGAAACGGTTCGTCAGTTTGGACGGCTGGACGGCCTCGTTACGTCGGCAGGATATTATGAAGAATGCCTGCTGGAATATACTGACGACGAACAGGTGCGGAAGATGTTTGCCGTCAACGTGTACGGCACGATTTCCTTGTGCAGATATGCTCTGCCGTATCTCAAGAAGACCTGCGGCAGCATCGTCACCGTAAGCAGCGACGCCGGCCTGCAGGGAAACGTAGCCTGCTCGGTTTACGGCGCGACGAAGGGGGCCGTCGTGGCTTTTACGAAATCCCTGGCACTGGAGGCGGCGCCCCATCAGGTGCGGGTTAACTGCGTCTGTCCCGGCGACGTAGAAACGCCGCTTTTGGAAAAGCAGCTGCAAGGCGACCCGTCCCTGACAATAGAATCCATGAAAGAACAGTACCCCTTGTACCGGCTGGCGAAACCGCAGGAAGTGGGGAAGGCCATCGCCTTTTTGCTCAGCGACGACGCGTCGTTTATCACCGCTGCGGCTCTTCCCGTCGACGGCGGTTTGACAAGCTGGTAAAAACATGGGAAAATAAATTAACTCATCAAATTTGCGCAAATGAGGTGGTATATATGTCAGAAGAAATGAAAACAGTAGAACAGCTGCAGGAAGAAATTGCCAAGCTGAAACAGGAATTGGCCGATTTGAAATCCAGTCAGGCTCCGGCTCAGGAAGCTGAGCCCGTCGCTGCGGCCGATCAGGAAATTCCCGGCGGCGAAAGCGAAATGGCCCTGCAAGTCCTCCAGACGATTGAGCAGTCTACAGACGATGTAGACGTTAAAGTCGAGACGCTGTGCCGCTGGGCGGCGGCCCGCGCCGGTGCGATTGTCGTCGCACCGCTGCTGGGAACGGTGGCTCTCATGGCGAACGAAGTATATCTCGTCAGCCGCATCGCCCGCATTTACAACGTCAAGCTGACCGAACGGGCCCTCATCGCCTTCCTCGGCGCCGTCGGCAGCCGCATGATCGGCACCCTGCTTACGACGCTCATCCCGTTCAGCGTCATTCAGGTTCCCGTAGCCGTAGGCATTACGTACAGCCTGGGCCGCGTGACGCAGCGCTGGATGAAGGACGGCATGCCCAGCGACATGACGCCGTACGTCGAAATGATGGGCGAATGGAAGGACAAAGCACGCGAACAGGTCGACCGCCTGCGTGAAAATCCCTTGAAAAACGTTCCCCTCGGCGACGAAACCGTCGATTTCATCAAGCGGTGGGGCGGTACGGCTGCGGAAAAATTCCAGGACGTCAAGGAAAAAGGTCAGGAATTATACCACAATGTCCGCCATAAGGACGATTTAGTAGAAGAAATTATCGAAGAAAAAGCGGCGGAAGACGCGGCGAAGGCCGTCGCTGCAGAAACGGCGGCCGAAGCTGCCGACGACGCGGCAGAACAGGCTGCGGCAGCCGAAACAACGGAAACAGAGAAAAAGACTACGGTAGAAGAACAGGTCAAGGCCGCCGTAGAAGACGCCAAGATTCCGCTGGATTAAAAAGGGACGATGCGTATGTGGAAACTGCTGAGCTTTTTCGCCCGTTTTTATACGCCGGGAAAATTTATTCGCTTTATACGGGGAACGGGACGGCGCCTTCATTTCCTGCCCAAGCTGATGACAATTTTTTACTGCATGCAGGATAAGGATACGCCGAAGTTCGTCAAGCTGGCCCTGATGGGGGCCCTGGGGTACGTCATACTGCCTCTGGATTTAGTGTCCGACGCCTTTATCGGCATCGGCTGGCTCGACGACGCCGCCGTCGTAGCGGCGGCCCTGCGCTTGGCCGGAACGTACGTCAAGCCGGAGCACCTGGAAAAGGTACGCCGCATGTTTCCCTTTGCCAACGTGTGACGATATAGACAATTCCGATACGGATATCCGTGTTGGGATTGTCTATTTCTCATGAATTGGCGAAATTCCTTTGACAAACATACGCACTCATCGTAAAATGATGTGAGTGTGCTATATAGGAGGATGAATTGGCATGGTTACTGTTACTGAAAAAGTGCGGTTTTATGAAACCGATATGATGGGAATTGCCCACCACTCCAACCACATCCGCTGGTTTGAATGCGGCCGCTGCGAGTATTTAAGGCAGGCCGGCATAGACTTGTTCGAGCTGATGGACGAAGGCATATTATTTCCCATAAAGAGCGTCTCCTGCGAGTACGTCAGCCCCATTAACTACGCCGATACCATCGTGATTGAAACGCGTCTGACCCGTCTGTCGCGGGCCCAGATGACGTATTCATACCGCATTGTGCGCAAGGAAGACGGCGTCCTGCTGGCCGTCGGCACGTCGCAGAACGTGTTTACTCATAAGGATACGGGGACAGTGGCCCGCTTGGACGACAGGCACTACAATAAATTGAAAGCATGGTATGAGCGGGAGGAAGCTTCTGCCCAATAATGGAGGAATGACAAGTGGAGCGGAATAGACAGCCTATCGGCGTATTCGATTCCGGCGTCGGCGGTTTGACTGTCGTAAATAAGCTGCGCATGCTGCTGCCTCATGAAAATATCATTTATGTCGGCGATACGAAGCGCAATCCCTACGGTTCGCGCACGCCGGAAGAAATATTTTCATATACGAGAGATATACTGCGTTTTATGAGCGAAAAAGAGGTCAAGCTCGTCGCTATCGGCTGCAATACCGTAACGGCCGTGGCCTACGAGACGGTGCGGAAAGAAGTGCCGTATCCCCTCATCGGCATGAGCCGCGGCATTCGTACGGCCCGGGAAATCAGCGCCAAGAAAAAAATCGCCGTCTTCGCGACGGATTTGACGATTGCCAATCACAGCCATAAAAAAATGGCTGCGGCCATCGATCCGGACATCGAAATTGTAGAACAAGCCTGCCCGGCCTTGGCCAATCTCGTCGAGCGGGGCGTCCTGTCCGGCGAGGAGATCATGGAGCCCCTTCGTCGATATACGGCCCCGGTCATTGCGTCCGGAGCTGATACGGCCATTTTTGGCTGCACGCATTTTCCCTTTGTGCAGCCTTTATTCGAAGAGCTGTGCGGCGATACGATCGCCTTTGTAGACCCGGCTCACGAAATGGCCTTACAGACGCTGGAAGTATTAAAGAAGGGCGGCCTTCTCAATCACGACCGCCTGCCGGGATATCTGCGCCTTTGCTTTACCGCCGAGGCCCGGCGCGGCGGCAAGCTGGCCGAACATCTCATTCCGGCCAACGAATTTACAGTTGAAGAAATATCCTTTGCCTGAGGGCGGAGAAAATTACGGCCTTATCGGATAGATAAGGCATCAAAAAGGAGTCTTGCGCCGTGTTATTGTATGTATTGATCAACATCGTCATTGCCGTTATCGGCATCGTCGCCGTACTGTATCTTCTGTTTCGCTTGTTTGCCTGGAGGCAGGGCGACGCCCGCTTCGTCATCGAGGCGCGCCGCCGCAAGCCCTTTGAGCTGAAGCAGATGACGGCTGATACGGCTGTCTTTGAAACGGAAGTTCCCTTTCATAACGCCGGGCGTCAGTTAGGCACGATCATGGATTTTTATCCCCGTACGCTGCTGCCGAGAGAACAATACGACAAATGCGTCGTCCATTCGCAGCTGGCTAATAAAGAAGCCGAACGGGACGACAACTACTGGGAATCTGTCATTTACTATCCTGGAAAAGGAAGCAGCCTTCGCGTCACCATCGCCCTCGTCAGCAAGAGCGGCAATATCCGCGAAGATTTGAAGACTTTCCCCGACATGCCCATCGATTTGGTATACCAGGTCGTGTCGAGAAGCGAATGGTACATCCACAAAGCCCGCATTACCCTGAAGGCTTCGGAAGTACAGCACGCATTGGAACTGCATTAGGAGGTATATGGAAATGGCAGAATTAGAACTTGTACCGATTAAGACGAGAATCCTTACGGATAAAGATGACATTGTCGATGCCATTGAAGAATATGCAAAGGATATTGTCGGTCCCGACGATATCGTATGCACGGCCGAAAGCGTCGTAGCGATTACGCAGCGCCGCTATACGCGCCCGGAAGAGCTGACGCCGTCGTGGCAGGCCCGCCTCATGCGCCGCTTCGTTCCCGGCGAGGGCAGCATGGCCAGCCTCTACGGCATGCAGGCCGCTATGAATCTGGAAGGGGAATGGAAGATGCTCTTCTGCTTCATCATCGGTTTCCTGGCGAAATTAATCGGTAAAAACGGCGTCTGGTACCAGCTGTGCCGCCAGGCATCCCTGACAGACGACGTCACGGGCACGATGCCGCCCTTTGACAAATGCATCGTCTACGGACCGGCTGAACCGGATAAGGTAGCGGAAAAGATCAAGCAGCGACTGGGCTGTTACGGCGCCTGCGTCGCCGACGTCAACGATTTGAAGCGCTCTGCCGTCCTCGGCCATTCAAAAGGCCTCAATCCCAGTGAAATCGCCCGCATTCTCATCGACAATCCCTTCGGCAACGCGTCGCAGAAGACTCCTATCGTCGTAATCAAGAATTACGCGAAGTTCGTTCATCAAAAGCCCGAAGCTGCGGCTGCAAACTAAGGAGTGACGACGGAACTATGAAACAGACTATCGTCCTGGCAACGCATAACGCCGGAAAAATACGGGAATTCAAAAGCGTATTGGAACCCTTGGGATATACGGCGACAGCCGTCCGCGACTTGTGTCCTCAGCTGCCGGAGCCGGAAGAAACGGGGACGACCTTTGAAGAAAACGCCCGCCTGAAAGCGGCGTATTATATGAAGGCCACCGGGCTTCCCTGTCTGGCCGATGATTCCGGCATCATCGCTGACGCCTTAGGCGGACGCCCCGGCGTCTATTCGGCCCGCTATGCCGGCCCGGAATGTGACGATGAAAAGAACAACCAAAAGCTGATCGACGAATTGTCGGCTTTCCCGCCGGAAAAGCGGACGGTTCATTACGCCTGCGTGCTGGCCCTGCTGTTTCCCGACGGACGGGAAATCGTCAGGGAAGGCCGCTGCAGCGGCGTGCTGCGCGATTTTTATGCTGGTACGAACGGCTTCGGCTACGATCCGTTGTTTTACGTGCCGGAAAAGGGCAAGACCATGGCCGAGATGACGATGGAAGAGAAAAATGAAATCAGCCATCGGGGCAAAGCTCTGGAGCTGCTCGTCGAGGCCCTGTCATGAAGCCCGTCCTCATAGGTGTCGTCAGCGACAGCCACGGCCGCTTTCGTCCGCTGGAACGCATGGTATCGCAGGCGCCGGACGTAGCGGCGTGGATACACTGCGGCGATTACAGCGACGACGGCGACGATTTAGCCATATATACAGGCGTGCCCGTATATTCCGTCAGGGGCAACAACGATTTTATGAGCGACGCGCCGGCGTGCCGCAAGGTGACCATCGGCGGCGTGAATATTATCGCCGTTCACGGGCACCAGTGGTACGGCGAAGCGCGGCTGGCTAAGCTTCGGCAGCTCGGAAGAGAACACGAGGCCCGGCTCGTCCTGTTTGGACATACGCACCGCCGCTTTTGCCAGCGTGACGACGATATGACCATCGTCAATCCCGGCAGCGTTTCCCTGCCCCGCGACGGCAGAGTGGGCACGTATGCCGTGTGCGCCATAGCCGACGGCGTGCTGACGGATATACAGTTTTATGAACTGACAAAGTAACTTTTATTTGGAAATTTTATTGAAAAGGTATGATGAAATGGCAACGAAAACGAATAAATTAAAATTGTATGGCTTCAATAATCTGACCAAAACGCTGAGCTTCAACATATACGACATTTGTTATGCCCTCAGCGAAGAGTCGCGCCGCCAGTATATCGAATATATTGATGAACAATATAACGCAGAACGGCTGACGAATATTTTAAAAAATGTCTCGTCTATTATCGGCGCAAATATTTTGAATATTGCCAGCCAGGATTACGATCCCCAGGGGGCCAGCGTGACCATCCTCATTTCGGAAGAGCCTGTCGAACCGGCCGACGCCGACGTAGTTTGTCATCTGGATAAGAGCCATCTGACAGTTCATACGTATCCGGAAAGCCATCCCCAGAAGGGGATTATGACCTTCCGCGCCGATATTGACGTATCGACGTGCGGCCGTATTTCTCCTCTCAACGCGCTGAATTACCTGATTGACAATTTCGACTCCGACATCGTAACCCTCGACTACCATGTCCGCGGCTTTACCCGCGACGTGAGCGGCAAGAAGCTGTTCATCGATCACCGCATTAATTCCATCCAAAACTACATTTCCCAAAGTACGCGCAGCCGTTATAATATGATAGACGTCAACGTATATCAGGAAAATATCTTCCATACGAAAATGATGCTGAAGGATTTTGATTTGAACAACTATCTGTTCAACATGACTGCCGATCAGCTGACGGAACGGCAGCGCAATCAAATCCGCAAGCTCGTATATCAGGAAATGCTGGAAATATTCAACGGCCACAACATGCCGACGATGCGTTAATTTTTTATCTCTATGAACAAAACTGCCTGTTGTCTTAAATTAAGACGGCAGGCAGTTTTTCTTTTATAATCTTGATACTCGTGGTATAATACCTGTAACATCATGTAAACAGAAAGGAGCTGGCTTCCTGTGAATATAGTACTGCAACTCCGCCGGCGAAGCGTCGACAGTATCCGCCGCTTTACGGTGCCGTTCCTCATTTCCATCTTATTGTTTGCCGATTTGGCCTATCTGACTTGCTGGCCGTCGGACGAGAAATGGCCTGTCTATGGAGCCATATCTTTGTGTATTGCTGCTATGTTCTCTGTCTGGTGGCAGCTGGTATTGGAAGCGCGCCGGATCACAGGGACGAAGGCCTGGCTGTGGCAAGGCGCGTCCCTTGTCGTATGGGCTGGCTCGTACGGTACGTGGATGGCCGTACAGGACATGACCTATATCATCTTATATGGCTCCGGTATATTTCTGGCCTTGACAGCCAGTATTCTGGCCTGGCTGACGTATTATGCCGGTGAAAGCGCCTTCAACCGCGTATTCTGCGGCGCCCTGCAGGCCGTCGGTGTCGCCGTCGTCGCTGACATATCCCTGTCTATTTGCGCCATGGCTCTGCAGACGCTGCTTCAGCTGTCCTTATCTTTTTCCAACTTGTACGCATTGATTTTCTATGCGTCGTTTTTGGTCGTCGGGTGGAACGTATTCTTGTCGTCTGTTCCCAAAGTGGGATGTCCGGCATTGCCGTCCAAGCCCTTCGGAAATGTCATGGCCTACGTCGTCGTGCCGGTCTACGGCGTATTACTGGCGATTCTGTACATATACATCGCCATGATTTTCTTTAAGGGAGAAATGCCTGTAGGGAAAATGAACTGGTTTGCTTCCATTGCGCTGCTGGTATACGCCTTTTGTTATTTGACCTGCAGCGGTTATGACAAGCATGCCTGGCTGCTGCGTTACCGCCGATGGGGCGGTTTGCTTCTCCTTCCTGTCGTAGCCGTACAGCTTTGGGGCGTGTATATTCGTCATGAAGCCTATGGATTGACAGAGCTGCGCTATTTGTCCATGGCCTGCACAGCCTTTGGTATTGCCGTGATTCCGGCGGCCCTGCGCCGTCTGTCCGGAACCTGGTTGTTTCTGTTGGCCGCGGGTATGACGCTCATCATTTCCGTAACGCCCCTAAATGTGCTGGACACGCCGTACCGCAGTCAGGAAAAGCGGCTATTGGCGATGATGGAAGAAAAGGGAATGCTTCAAAACGGCGTGGTCTCAGATGCCGCGGATTTATCTCACGAAGACAAAGAAGAACTATACAGCACGTACCGCTACGTGAAGAGCTATACGGGCCAGAGGGACCCAGCTGTCGAAGCCGTTCTGCAGTCTCCAGTCATGGAGTCTCTCCGCTATGCCGGCCCCCATTACCGGTCGCGGTATTTCATCAATGACAGTACAGCCGCGCCGGTATCCGGATACGCGACGATGTACGTCGTGGAAAGGACGGCCGGTAAAGACGGCATGATCACGGTTCAAACGCAGAGGGGAGACGTAGCGATTTCCCTGCTGTCCTATGCCGAACAGCTGTGCCGGCAGTACGAAGGCGCCGGTCAGATGGCCAACCGAAATGTGGCGAATTTGTATCTCCTTCCCGACGATGGCCATTATCTCTTTATACGCACGATGAATGTCGATTTGGCCGACGATGTCGTTCAGAGCATTTCCATATCGGCTATCTTGTTGGAAAAATAAAGTTGCCTCAGGCCGTAGTCATGGTATAGTATACATAGATGGACATGAAGGAGTGTTATATATGGATACGAAGAAAAAATTGTGTAAAATCGGTGAAAAAATGAAGGAAGCCGGCCTCGTCGCCGCCTGCGACGGCAATATCAGCTTCCGCAATCCCAATGGAACAATCGTCATCACGCCGTCGGGCCTTCCGAAGGGCGAATTGAAGCCGTCTCAGCTTCTGGTCATGGATATAAACGGCAAGGTGATAAAAGGAGAAGGCAAGCCGTCGTCGGAAACGCCTCTTCATTTAGAAATCTATAAGGCTCGTCCCGATGTCAACGCCATTATCCATGCTCATCCCATCGTCGCTACCGCCGTAACCGTCGCCGGGCTGGCCTTTCCCAGCACCATTGTAACCGAAGGCGCTATCGTCTTGGGGAAATCCGTGCCGACCGTGCCGTACGCTGCGCCGGGCAGCGCCGAATTGGCCACGGCCTGCGCCGAATACGCCAAGAAGGTCAACGTATTTCTCATGGAACGCCACGGCGCGACAGCTCTGGGTAAAGACCTGAAGGAAGCCCTGTACCGCATGGAAACGCTGGAGGCCGTTGCCAAAGTCTACCGGGCGTCGCTGGCCTTCGCCGTCAATTCCCGGGCTTTGCAGGATATCAGCCGTAGCCAGGAGCTGGCATCGTTTTTCCTGCGCTAGTCAGTTCAGATTAACTTATACAATACAAAAAGCTGTTCAACCTATCATCGGCTGAACAGCTTTTTGCTGTTTTTATGTGCCCAGTTATTTTTTAGATTTTTTAATAAAATGCCTCTTTCATCAGCGGATTCACAGCAGGGGAGGTGTTTCAGTTACTTGCTCCAATCCTTCGGCTCTACGACGTAGGTCGTCTGGTTTTCAAATACGACGAAGCCCGGTGCGGCGTGGGCCGGCTTCTTGACGTTGCGCACGAGGGCGCAGTCTACTTCGGCCTTCGACGTGCCGCGGGCCTTGCTGTAATAGGCGGCCATCTGGGCGGCCATTTCGATTTGCTCATCTGTCGGCGTCACGTTGTGGCAGGCTAATATGACGTGGGACCCGGGCTGATTTTTGATGTGGAACCACAGGTCGTAGGGATGGGCTTTCTTCTGGGTCAGGAAATCGTTCTGCCTGTTGTTGCGGCCTACCCAGATGGGGATGCCGCCGGCGTCGGCCGTCAGGATTTGCTGGGAAAATTCCCGCTTCATCTTATCTTTGGATGTAGAGGAAATAAGCCCCATTTGCCGCATTTCAGCCTTGATATCGACAATTTCCGCCTTGCTGCCGATGTTGTCCAGGGCGTATTCCAGCGAGTAGAGGTACTGGAGATGCTGCTCGTTTTCTGCGATGAGCTCGGCCGATTTCTGCTTGCGGTTGCGCATCTTCGTGTAACGCTTGTAATAGCGGTTGGCGTTGTCCGTCATGGAGTAGGCCGGTTCGAGGGGAATGGTAATCGGTTCCTGCTGCTCCGATAGGAGATTGGCGACGGTGACGCTCTTTTCGTGGTCGTGCTTTTCGTAGGCGTAGATCATGAGCAAGTCGCCGTAAAGCTTATAGGTATCCATCTTATCCGTCTCTTTCAATTCGGACGAAATGCGCTTGATCTTTTTCTTTTGCTTTTCAATGAGCTTGGCGACGCGCTTCTGCATGTCTTCCTGCTCGCCGTTGAGGCTGCCCTTGCTGGCGGCCTGATAGTCGTCGAGGTATTCTTCGATGGACGAGAAGCGGCGGCGCGGATAGGCGGACAGGCTTTGCAGCTCCAGAGGGAAGATGATTTCCTTTCCCTTGACCGTATAGACGAAGGCTCCCGATACGCCGTCAAGCTCTTGGCCTAGGCGTTCGATACAGCGGCACCAGGAGAATTTGTCGGCCGGCGACAGGTCCTGGACGAGGGCGTTTTTATCGAGGCCGCTTCGGACGGCCAACTCGTCGAGGACGACGGTGCTCATGCCATTGAACCGCTTGAGCATCCATTTTCCCAGTGGTTCGTCCGTACCCGTTTCCATCATGGCGGCTAATTCTTCAGCGGAAAAGTCGAAGGGGTTCATGCGCATGAAGTTTGGCGGGAAATCATAGGGCTCTTTTGGGAAAATAGTACGCAGGGCCTGCTTGTCCTTGCGGGTCTTGATGAGGGCTTCGATGATGACGCCGTCTTCGGTGAAGATGACGTTGCTGTATTTGCCCATGAGCTCGACGTGGATCTTCCGCGTCGCCAGCTGGCCCGACGTATCGAGGACGTCGACGGCAATTTCAATGAGCCGGTCCATGTGGAGCTGGCTGATCGAGGCGATGCGGCCGTTTTCATAGTATTTGCGCAGAAACATGCACAAGCCCGTCGGCACGTCCGGCGTCGGCGGCATCTGCCGCGCGACGTACAGCCGCGGCGAATCGTCCAAGGTCATGATAAGGTGGTGGACGCCCGTGTCGTTGAACACGCGGAAGTAAAGAGAGCGGTTGTCCAGCTGGTATATTTTGGAAATCTGACCGCCTTTTAATATATCTTTTAATTCATTGGTAATGCAATGAAGCGTAATGCCATCGAGATTCATAATGACAACTCCTATTCTTTCACAAAATTACTCTATTCTGACATCATACCATAAATACGGGGCCGTGAGTAGATAGGCCTGCGGCCGGACGCGGATTTTGAGGGGAAAAGTCGGCCTTTTGCGCAAAAGTATATAGACCTGCGGCCGGATTTACGTTATACTAATACATTAGATAGAACGATGCTGTAGAGGAGGTCATCATAGTGCGCAGCATGACCGGCTTCGGCCGAGGCACGTACAGCGATGAGCACGTCAGCGTGACCATTGAAATGCGTGCCGTCAACCAACGATTTTTAGAGTTAAACATCCGCATGCCCCACGCTTATCTGGCGCTGGAAGATAAATTGCGGAAGGGCATAAAGGAGACGCTGCACCGCGGCAAGGTCGACGTATACGTCACTGTCGGCGAACTGACGCCGGCGGCGCCGCAGATCCGCATCGACTACGCGGCCCTGTCAGCCTGCAAGGCGGCGCTGGACGACGTAAACCAGTCGCTGTTCGGCGGAGAAAAGACGACGCTGCCGCTGATCATGGGCTTGACGAAGGACTGGTTCGTCCAGGAACCGCCGGCAGTCGACGCCGAAGAGGTATGGCCCGTTTTCGCCCAGGCTCTGCAGGGCGCCTTGGACGGCATGGTGGCCATGCGGGATAAGGAAGGTGCTAATATCCGCCGCGACTTGCTGGCGCGGACCGACAGGATGGCGGCTATGATCGACGCCATTGAAGCGAAGAAAGAAGACGTCGTCGCCCGCTATAAGGAACGGCTGGAGAAAAAAATACTGGCCCTGTTCGACGCGGCCCGTCAGGTCCCCGACCAGGACCGGCTTCTGCAGGAAGTAGCCACATACGCCGACAAGGTGGATTTTACGGAAGAAGTTGTACGCTTCCGTAGCCATGTGGTACAATTAAAGGGCTTTCTGGAGCAGGACGGCGACGTAGGCCGCAAGCTCGATTTCCTCATTCAGGAAATGAACAGGGAAGTCAATACGATTGGCTCGAAGGCCAACGACACCGACGTGACGGAATATGTCCTGCAGTTGAAAAACGAAATTGAAAAAATTCGCGAACAGGTGCAGAATATCGAATGATGGTGAGGCTATGAATTTCAACTTATTGAATATAGGGTTCGGCAACATGGTAATGGGCTGTAAAGTCGTGGCCATTATCAGCCCCGAATCGGCGCCGATCAAGCGCATGGTGCAGGAAGCGCGGGAGCGCAATACGCTCATCGACGCGACCTTCGGCCGCAAGACCCGCTCAGTCCTCATCATGGACAACGGGCAGATCATCTTATCGGCCCTGCAGGCGGAAACTATTTCCCACCGTATTTTGCAGGTCGACGGGGAAGATAAGGAAGAACCAGAAGAAGAGTTATAAGAGAGGATGGAGCGACCATGATCGATTCAGGTCTGCTTATCGTCGTCTCCGGCCCGTCCGGCGCCGGCAAGGGGACGATATGCGACGCACTGCGGGAGCATTTTCCCAATATCCACTATTCTATTTCCATGACGACGCGCCAGCCGCGTCCGGGCGAAGAAGACGGCGTCAATTATTATTTTACCGACAACGGCCGTTTTGAAGAGCTGCTGAAGGAAGACGCGTTTCTGGAACACGCCAAGGTATACGACCATTATTACGGCACGCCGAAGGAATACGTATACCAGATGCTCCGCCAGGGCAACCACGTCATGCTGGAAATCGACATTCAGGGAGCTATGCAGGTAAAGGAAAAGTATCCCCAAGGCGTCTTTATCTACATCGTGCCGCCGAGTAAGGCCGTTCTGGAAGAGCGGCTCCGGGGACGCCATACCGACTCGGATGAAGTCATCGCCGCGCGGCTGGCGAAGGCCCGGAACGAGCTGGAATGGATTGATAAATACGACTATGTCATCGTCAACGATGATCTGGGCGAAGCGATTCAGAAGGCCGCCGCCGTGCTGAAAGCCGAGGAGTGCAGAGTTATGCGCAACGCCAACTGTATCGAAGAGACCAAGCAGGCGTATCAATAGAAATTTGTATGCAGTAAAGAGGAGAGATGTTCTTATGTTGATCAAACCGACGTTGGAATCGTTAATGAAAAAAGTAGACAGCAAATACACCTTAGTCACGCTGGCGGCAAAACGGGCCCGCGAATTGACGGACGGCGACGAACCGCTCGTAGATGTAGAAACGACGCGCGTCGTTTCCATCGCGATGGAAGAAATCGATCAGGGCAAGATTACCTATGAAAAGCCTCAGGGCGGCATTAAATAATTGCGGAGGATATCATCGCCATGTTATTAGAAAACAAGAAAATCGTCTTGGCCATCAGCGGCGGCATCGCCGCGTTTAAGGCAGCTGAAATCGCCAGCATGCTGCGCAAGCGCGGCGCTGAAGTCAAGTGCATTATGACCGAACATGCGACGGAGTTTATTACGCCGCTGACGATGAGGGAAATTTCCGGCAACCCCGTCGCCGTATCCATGTTCAGCGATATTCCCGAATTTAACGTCGAGCACATCGCCCTGGCCCAGTGGGCCGACGTGTTCGTCATCGCTCCGGCTACAGCCAACGTCATCGGCAAAATTGCCGGCGGCATCGCCGACGATATGCTGACGACGACGGTCATGGCTACGACGGCTCCCGTCGTCATCGCCCCGGCTATGAACAGCAACATGTATATGAACCCCATCGTACAGAAAAATATCGCCGCCCTCAAGGAGTACGGCTATGAAATCATCGAGCCCGCTACAGGTCATTTGGCCTGCGGCGTCACCGGCGTCGGCCGTCTGCCCGAACCGGAAGACATTGTCGACTACGTCGAATTTACAGCCTGCCGGACGAGCCTGCTGAAAGGGAAGAAGGTCATCGTCACGGCCGGCGGCACGCGCGAACCTATCGACCCGGTCCGCTTTATCGGCAACCATTCCAGCGGCCGCATGGGCTTTGCCATCGCTAAAGCCGCAGCCTTTGCCGGCGCAGACGTCACCTTGGTCGCCGGCAGCAATGACCATCTGAAGACGCCGGCCGGCGTAGCGCGCCGCATCGACGTAGGCAGCACCAACGACATGAAGGCCGCCGTCGATTCGTATTACGACGACTGCGATCTGGTCATCAAGTCGGCTGCTGTCGCCGATTACCGTTCGGCTCATCCGGCAGCGAATAAGATCAAGAAATCCGACGAAACGCTGACCTTGACGATGGCTAAAAACCCGGACATCCTGTACGGCTTGGGCCAGCGCAAGGCCCATCAGGTTCTCATCGGCTTTGCTGCCGAAACAACGAACCTCATCGAGTACGGCACGGCTAAGTTAAAGAAGAAGAACCTCGACATGCTCGTCGCCAACGACGTCAGCGCCGAAGGGGCCGGCTTCCAGGGCACGACGAATATCGCCACCTTCCTGTTCCCTGACGGCTCGATGGAAAAGCTCGAGAAAATGGACAAGGAAGACCTGGCGGCGGTCATCGTAGAACGGGCCGCGGCGATTTTAGCCAAAAAAAATCAGTAATCGAGGCCATGATTTTTCGAATAGGTCTTGCATAATTCCTCTTGTTAGTATACAATAGGTCAAGTGAATAAAATATTTAACCATCAAGAGCTGTGGAGGGATTGGCCCGATGATGCAGCAGCAACCTTCAGTGAATGAAAGGTGCTAAATCCAACAGTGTAGCGTACTGAAAGATGGGCTGATACATACCCCTCTTTTCAGAGGGGATTTTTTTTGAACGCATAAGGAGGATATAATGGCAAAGAATCGTGAATTTTTTACGTCTGAATCCGTAACCGAAGGCCATCCCGACAAAATGGCCGACCAAATTTCTGACGGCATTTTGGATGCAATTTTGGAAAAAGATAAAAACGCCCGCGTCGCCTGCGAAACCCTCGTAACGACAGGTATGGTACACGTCGTAGGCGAAATCTCTACGACGTGCTACGTAGATATTCCGCACATCGTACGCGAAACGGTCCGCAATATCGGTTATACCCGCGCAAAATACGGCTTTGACTGCGATACGTGCGGCGTCCTCGTTTCCCTGGACGAACAGTCCCCGGACATCGCCATGGGCGTTGACGAAGCGCAGGAAAAGAAATCCGGCACGACGGATAAATTCGACTCGATCGGCGCCGGCGACCAGGGCATGATGTTCGGCTACGCGACGAACGAAACGGACGACTACATGCCGCTGCCGATTTCTCTGGCTCACCGCCTGTCCCGCCGTCTGGCCAAGGTCCGCAAGGACGGCACGCTGCCGTACCTCCGTCCGGACGGAAAGACGCAGGTAACGGTCGAATACGAAGACGGCAAGCCTGTCCGCATCGACACCATCGTCATTTCGGCTCAGCACAGCCCGGAAGTTACGCGCGAACAGATTGAAAAAGATTTGCTCGAATACGTCATCAAACCGGAACTTCCCGAAGGCTTGTTCGATGACCAGACGAAACTGTTCATCAACCCGACAGGCCGCTTCGTCATCGGCGGTCCTCAGGGCGACTCCGGCCTTACGGGCCGCAAGATCATCGTCGATACCTACGGCGGCATGGCTCGTCACGGCGGCGGCGCTTTCTCCGGCAAGGACCCCACAAAGGTAGACCGCTCGGCAGCTTATGCAGCCCGCTATGTGGCGAAGAACATCGTAGCCGCAGGCTTGGCGGATAAATGCGAAATCCAGCTGGCCTATGCCATCGGCGTAGCCCATCCCGTTTCTATCCACGTAGAAACCTTCGGTACGGGCAAAGTCGAAAACGAAAAGATTGTCGAATTGATCCGCAAACACTTCGACCTCCGTCCGGCCGGCATCATCGAAATGCTCGACTTGCAGCGCCCGATTTACAAACAGACGGCCGCTTACGGTCATTTCGGCCGCAACGATCTGAACCTGCCTTGGGAACAGCTTGATAAAGCCGACGTTCTCCGTCAGGAAGCCGGCTTATAAAACTGGGCCATCTCAGAGGAATCATGCCTTCCAGGTGGCATGGCTGAATTAAATATGATACAATGTATAGGGGCTTGCTTCGTCAAGTCCCTATCTTTATGTTATACAAACGCAGGAGCAGGGCTATGGTAGCAGACATCATCATCAATACGACGGCCAAACGGCTGCAGCAGACCTTTTCCTATATCGTCCCGGACGGCATGGCTGTGCACGTCGGCAGCCGCGTGCAGGTTCCCTTTGGACGGCGGCAGGAAGAAGGAATCGTCGTCGCCGTCAGCGAGAGGAATGCAGGCGAATATGCATACGAGCTCAAGCCGATCAGCACCGTGCTGTCGGCGCAGGCGGGGTTTCAGGAAGAAATGATCGAAACGGCTTCCTGGATCAGCCGGTATTATCTCTGCAACCTTGCCGACGCCCTCCGCCTGTTCATGATAGAAAAGAAAGGGCTGGAAGTCCGTCTGTATGTTACGGTTGGAACGAAGGCTCCCGCGTCGGCGGAAGACGCCGATGTCGCTGCGTACGTCCAAGCGAAAGGCCAGGTGGAAAAAGCGGCGCTGTCGCGGAAATTCGGTGCCAGGCGAGTAGACGATTTGCTTGCGGCAGGCGTACTGCAGGTAGAGAAGGGCTGGAAAAATAAAATATCCGATAAAACGGAAAAGTGGTTATCTTTTGTGCGGGATGATGCCGAGGGCCTGCTGGCGAACCGGCGGCGGCAGGCGGCCTTGCTGGCTGAATTGAAGCAAGCAGGCAGTGCGCCCGTATCTGCTTTTATCGGAAAAGGATACAGTGCCGACGTCATCCGCCGCCTCTGCGGCACGGGACTGGCGGCTATCAGTGAAAGGAATGTCCGGACGAGGCAGCTGCTGCCGACGTTGGAACAGAGCCGTCCTCTGACGCTGACAGACGAGCAGGCCCGGGCCGTACAGGCCGTCCGCGGCGACACGACGGGGCGCACTTATGTGCTGCACGGCGTTACGGGGAGCGGCAAGACCGAAGTGTATATGCAGCTGGCCGAAGACGTATTGCGGCAGGGAAAGCAGGTCATCGTCCTCGTGCCGGAAATCGCCCTGACCGGCCAAATCGTAAGGCAGTTTGTCCGCCGCTTTGGAAACGACGTCGTCGTCATGCACAGCCAGCTCTCGAAGGGCGAACGGAAAAACAACTGGCTCCGCATGCTCCGCGGCGAAAGCCACATCTGCATCGGAGCCCGCTCGGCCGTCTTTACGGCGGCGCAGCATCTCGGCCTCGTCATCGTCGATGAAGCTCACGACAGCTCGTACAAGCAGGAAGAATCGCCGCGCTATCATGCCGTCGCCGTAGCGCAGAAGCGCGCCGCCTATTACTGCTGCCCGGTCATATTGGGCAGCGCCACGCCGTCGGTCAGCGATTACTACGCAGCCCTGCAGGGAGAATATACGCTGCTGGAGCTGAAAGAACGCATCCACGGCCGGCCTTTGCCGACTGTAACCATTGCCGACATGCGCGACGAACTGGCCAGGGGCAACTACCGCGTCGTGTCGGACGCCATGGTTTCCCTGCTGGAAGAAACGCTGGCAGCCGGTCAGCAGGCTATCATCCTGCTGAACCGCCGCGGATTTGCCACCTTCGTCATGTGCCGCAAGTGCGGCTACGTCGTCAAATGCGACACCTGCGACGTGCCCATGGTCTACCACAAGCAGAGCGACCACCTGCAGTGCCACTACTGCGAGGCGTCCAAGCCGATTCCGACGGTATGTCCGGCCTGCGGCAGCAAGTATATCAAGTTTTTCGGAACGGGAACAGAAAAGGTCGAAGAACAGCTGGGCGAGCTGTTTCCCAGCAGCCGCGTCGTCCGCCTGGACCAGGATACGGCCAGCCGCAAGTACAGCGGCGAGCAGATATTGGAACGGTTCCGGCGGCATGAATATGATATCCTCTTAGGGACGCAGATGGTAGCGAAAGGCCATGACTTTGCCAACGTCAGCGCCGTCGGCATTTTATCTGCCGACAGCCTGCTCAACCTGCCGGCCTATTGGGCTGGCGAACGGACCTTTCAGCTCCTGACGCAGGCCGCCGGACGGGCCGGACGGGGAGACGCGCCGGGCAGGGTCGTCATGCAGACCTATGCGCCGGAGCACTACGTCATTCAGTGCGCGCAGAAGCAGGATTATCACGCCTTCTACGAGCAGGAAATCGAATTTCGCCGCGCCCTGCAGTACCCGCCCTTCCATCGCATCATAAAAATCATCCTTACAGACGAAGAGGAGCAGCCCCTGTGGCGGCGGGGAAACGATTTGGCGGCGTCACTGCAAAGCTGGACGCGCTGGGAACACAGTCCCGTCGAAGTCATTGGCCCCTTTGCCGACATCATCAAGAGGATACGCGGCAAATACCGCCTGGTTATCTTGATAAAAGGCAAATCCCTGGATGATATCAAAGACTATATGCGCCGTGAGCCCCAGTGCTGGGCTTCCGGCGTCGTCATTGACGTGGACCCGTCCTTCTAAAACGAAAAAGCCGTATCTGTAGAGATATGAAAAAATATGATATAATAAAGAGAAAAATGTAAATATACTATAGTAAGCTATGAGGTGAGAGAATGGCAACGCTAAAAATCATTGAAGCCGGCGCGCCTATTTTGAAAGAAACGGCAAAACCGGTTGAACATATTACGAAACACATTAAAAAACTGCTCGATGACATGGCTGAAACCATGTACGCTGCCGAAGGCGTCGGCCTCGCAGGCCCGCAGGTCAACGAATCGCTGCAGCTCGTCGTCCTCGACGACGGCAACGGCTTAATCGAGCTGATCAATCCGGAAATCATCGAGCGTTCGGAAGAAACGGACGACGGAGATGAAGGCTGCCTGAGTGTTCCCGGCTATTACGGTACGGTAAAACGGCATCACCGCATCAAGGTCAAGGCCCTGAACCGCCGCGGCAAGACGGTGATCTACGAGCCTGAAGGATTCCTGGCTCGTATTTTCCAGCATGAAATCGATCATTTATACGGTACGCTTTTTATTGAAAAAGCAGAAAATTTACGGAGAATAGGCTAATGGCATCGTTACGAATCGTATTTATGGGGACGCCCGATTTTTCCGTGCCGTCCCTGCAAACGCTGTACGATCAGGGCTTCGATATCGCTGCAGTGTACAGCCAGCCCGATAAGCAGCGGGGCCGAGGGAAAAAGGTGTCCTTTTCGCCCGTAAAGGAAAAGGCTCTGGAATTGGGGATTCCCGTGCTGCAGCCGGATACGCTGCGGGACGAACAGGTCGTAGCCGAATTGGCGGCATTTCAGCCCGACGTCATCATCGTCATTGCCTACGGCAAGATTTTGCCCAAGGCCGTACTGGATATTCCTAAGTACGGCTGCCTGAACGTGCATGGCTCGCTTCTTCCGAAGTATCGGGGAGCCGCGCCGATCCAGTATGCCGTCAAGGACGGCGAGGCCGTAAGCGGTGTGACGATCATGCTCCTCGACGAAGGCATGGATACGGGGGCCATCCTGAAGAAAGCGGAAATAAAGCTGGACCCGAAGGAAACGACGGGATCGCTTTTCGATAAATTGTCCGTATTGGGCGCACAGACGCTGACGGACGTATTGGCCCATATTGAAGAGTATGAACGAAATGCCTGCCCCCAAGACGAATCTCAGGCTACGTACACGGCAAAAATAGACAAGGAAACAGCGCAAATCGACTGGACGCAGGACGCTATTGTCATCGAGCGGCTTATCCGCACCCTCGATCCTCATCCCGGCGCTTATACATGGCTCGACGGCAAACGCCTCAAGGTGTGGAGCGCCGACGTCGTTGACGGAGCCGGCGCTGAACCGGGGACGATCATCGCTGTTACTAAGAAGAACTTTACGGTACAGACCGGCAGCGGCGCGCTGTGCGTGCGTGAAGTACAGCCGGAAAGCCGGAAGCGCATGCAGACGGCCCAGTTTCTCCAAGGCATTTCCTTGCAGCCTGGCGACGTTTTAACGAGGGAGTAACCCCGTGAAGGCAGCGTACAGGCAGACGATTTTATTTTTAAGCGGCGGCGGTATCGCTGCCGCCGTCTTTTTAGCTGGATTTGCCGCCGTCTGCGCACTGGTCAAACCGGGATTGGCCCTGTATGTACCGGTTGCAGCGGCTTGGTGGGACTGGGCCGTCCGGCTGTGCTTGGCGGCGGCCGCTGCAGCTTATGGGTTTACGTGGGTCTGTGTACTGGCCGGAACGCCTTCAAACAAGCGGCTTCGCCAGTTGTTATTTGTCTGCCTTCGCGTCCTCTTTTCCCTCGTGCGCTGTATCGGCAAGCTGCTGTATGCGGAAAGCGCTATAAGCCGGGCCTATATCCAGGTCCTGAATCACTTGGTTTTGCGCCGTCCGCTCTGCCTGCCGCCGCGGCAAGTCCTGCTGCTGGCGCCGCACTGTCTGCAGTGGGACCAATGCCCGCATAAAATCACGCGGAACGTGCAGAACTGCCGGCGGTGCGGCCGCTGCCCTATTGGTGAGATGACGGCCCTGTCGGAACGCCTGGGCATTTCTTTCGCTGTCGTTCCCGGCGGAACGCTGGCCCGGCAAGTCGTCGCGGCCTGTCGTCCGAAGGCTGTAGTAGCCGTCGCCTGCGAGCGCGACTTAATCAGCGGCATGCAGGACGTAGCGCCTTTACCGGCTGTCGGCTTGCTGAACAAGCGGCCGAACGGCCCTTGCTTCAATACTGACGTCGATATACGAGCCTTAACAGAAATTTTATCTGCAATGATAGGAGAAGATGCATGAACGTACGTGAAATAGCCCTGCGCAGCCTGCTGGCTATCTGCAAAGACGAAGGATACAGCAATATCGTTGTGTCGCAGGCTATCCAAAAATATAAAATGGAAGACCGGGACCGCCGGTTTTACACGGAATTAGTATACGGCACGCTGCGGTATATCAATTACTTAGACTGGATCGTATCAAAAATCAGCACGCGCAAGCTCAATAAGCTCGATCCCCTGTGTCTGGCCATCGTCCGCTTAGGCTTGTACCAGATATTCGGCATGACCAAGGTGCCCGAGTCGGCGGCATGCAACGAATCGGTCAAGCTGGCGACGCGCCTCGGCAATAAAGGCATGGCCGGTTTCGTCAATGCTATGCTGCGCAGCAGCCTTCGCCGCCGGCAAGAATTTTCTATTCCGACGATGGAAGAAGATCCGCTGCTGCATCTGACGCTGACGTATCATCAGCAGGATTGGCTGGTAAAAGCGTGGATTAAAGAGTACGGCCTGGCTGAAACAGAAGCGCTGTGCCGGTATTTCGACAGCATACCGGTCCTTTGCCTGCGGACAAATACGGCTCGCGTCAGCCGCGACGAGCTCATTGCCCAACTGGCGGAAGAGGGAATTCAGGCTGAAAAAGCAGCCTATGCGCCTGAAGGCGTATATTTGCCGGAAATCCCTAACATCGGCAGCGTCAAAGCCCTGAAAAAAGGGCTGGCTATCATTCAGGACGAGCCGTCTCAGCTCGTCGCCCATGTGCTGGATCCTCAGCCTCACGAGCTCATTTTCGACGTCTGCGCCGCGCCGGGAGGAAAGACGACGCACATCGCCGCCCTGGGCGGACCGACCTGTACGGTCTACGGCGGAGATATTTACGAGCATAAGCTGCGCCTCATCGAAAGCAACGCCAAGCATCTGGGCTTGGCCAACGTGCGCACGATTTTGCAGAACGCCTGCACTATCGGCCAGTCCTACGCCGGCCGTGCCGACCGGGTACTCGTCGATGCGCCGTGCTCCGGCCTGGGCGTGCTGCGCCATAAAATCGACTTGCGGTGGCGCAAGAAGCCCAGCGACTTACGGACTCTGCCGGTACTGCAGAAGCGCATCCTGGACAGCGCATCCCAATGCGTCAAGCCCGGCGGCGTCCTCGTGTACAGCACCTGCACGATGCACGATGAAGAAAATATCCAGATTGTACGGCAATTTTTGCAGGATCACGGCGACTTCCACCTGGAAAACGCTGCAGATTTCTGCCGCCTGCCGAATCACGACGGGCCGTGCATCCAGCTGCTGCCGCAGCGCGACCACCTGGACGGCTTTTTCATCGCCCGCATGAGAAGAGGAGAGTAACATGGCCGATATATTCGATATGACCAAAACAGAGCTGCAGGAGTTCCTTGTAACCCGGGGCATGAAAAAATTCCGGGCAGACCAAATCTTCCATTACATCTATAAGCAGCATATTTTTTCCTGGGACGACATGGTCCTGCTGCCCAAGGGCGACAGGGAGAAGCTAAAGGCCGATCTGCCCATCTGTTTCCCCGAAATCCTGTCTAAGCTGGAGTCGCCGGACGGTCAGACGGTCAAGCTGCTTTTGAGCCTGCACGACGGCAACACCGTCGAAACAGTCCTCATGATGCACGACTACGGCAATTCTATCTGCTTGTCGTCGCAAGTGGGCTGCGCCGTAAACTGCGCCTTCTGCGCTTCGGCTAAAAACGGCTTCGTCCGCAATTTGACAGCCGGCGAAATGGTAGCTCAGCTCATGGCATTCCGCAAATACGTAACGCCGGAGCTTCACTCTATCGTCATCATGGGGACGGGCGAGCCCCTGCTGAACTATGACAACGTCGTCCGTTTTATGAAGATGATCCATGAAAAGGACACGCTGTATCTGGGATACCGCAACATGGCCCTGTCGACGTCGGGCATCGTGCCGCGCATGTACGACCTGGCCGACGAAGGCATCCCTATTACGCTGGCCGTGTCGCTCCACGCGCCGAACGACGAGCTGCGCCGCCGCATCATGCCGATTACGGACACCTATCCCGTCGCCGACGTGCTGAAGGCGGCAGACCATTATTTTCAGAAAACAGGCCGCAAGGTGACTTTTGAATACATCCTGATACAGGGCGTAAACTGCAGCACGGCCTGCGCCCGCGAGCTCGCAGAGCTGTTCGGCGGCAAAAATATCCTGATTAACGCCATTCCCATAAACGATAATTACGACGTCGGCCTGTATCGTCCGTCAGCAGGAGAAATCAATTCCTTTATTGCGTATTTGCAGAAACGCGGCATAAACGTCACGCTGCGCCGCGAAATGGGAAGCCAGATCCAGGCCGCCTGCGGGCAGCTGCGTATCAAGCGTGAAAACATTTGACATGTCCTAGGGAATATGATATGAATTATGTGTATGTAATAACAACGCACCGCGAGAGGACGTGAGACTTTGGGCACATACGGCGAATCACGAATCGGTCTGGTGCGCAAGGTAAATGAAGATTCTTTTTATATAAGCCGCGAACGAAACGTCTTGGCCGTCGCCGACGGCATGGGCGGGTACGTCGGCGGCGAAATAGCCAGCAAGACGGCCGTAGAAGCCATCGCCTATTATTTTAAGAACTTTACCTTTGCCGCGCCGGTACAACTGGAAAAAGCCATTCAATACGCAAATTCCTGCATTATCAGCAAGACGATGATCGACCCGTCGCTGGAAGGCATGGGAACGACCATATCCCTCGTAACCCTGGCTAAGCAGCACGCCTTTTGGGGCCACGTCGGCGACAGCCGCATTTACTTGTGCCGCGGCGGCCGGCTGCAGCAAATCTCCGTAGATCATACGATCGTCCAGGAGCTGCTGGAACGTCATAAAATCACGTCAGAAGAGCTGCAGAACCATCCGCAGCGCCACGTCCTGACCCGCGCCGTCGGCGTCGATAAGACGCTGCTCGTAGACAGCGGGGCCTTCGCCGTAGAGAGGGGAGACCGGATACTCATTTGCTCTGACGGCCTGACGTCGTTTTTGGATGAGCAGGTCCTGCGCGACGCCGTCGGCGATTACAGCCGCAGTGAACGCGATATTATCAACGATCTTTTTGCCCAGGTATACGATAACGGCGCAAAAGACAATGTTACTGCAATTTTAACAACCATATAATCGGGATTGACTACTATGAAAGTGGTGGAGAATCTAAAAATGATTGGTCATATATTAGACAACAGATACAAGATATTGGAGGAAGTAGGCACCGGCGGCATGGCCGTCGTCTACAAGGCCCAGGATATTTTGCTGGATCGTATTGTCGCCGTCAAGATCCTTCTCGCAAAATACGGAGACGACCACGATTTCGTCGTCCGGTTCCGTCAGGAAGCGCAGGCGGCGGCCAAGCTGTCCCATCCCAATATCGTAAATATATATGATGTTGGTTATGACGAAAATGTGCATTACATCGTCATGGAATACGTCCGCGGCGAAACGCTGAAGGAATATATTGAAAAGCACGGCCATCTGCCGATCAATACGTCCATACAGATTACCTTCGATATCGGCGAGGCTTTGGAAAATGCCCATAAAAACGGCATCGTCCACTGCGACATCAAGCCCCATAACATCCTGGTGACTGAAACGGGACGCATCAAAGTCGCCGACTTTGGCATCGCCAGAGCTATAAATTCCAGCGCGACCAACAAGGATGACCACGCCGTGCTGGGCTCCGTCCATTATTTTTCGCCGGAACAGGCCAGCGGCGGCCCCGTAGACGAACGGACGGATATCTATTCCTTGGGCGTCGTCATGTACGAGATGATGACCGGCGTCGTGCCCTTCGAAGGCGAGACGGCAATCAGCGTCGCCCTGCAGCACGTGCAGGATGATATTCCCTTGCCGACGAAGTATAACCGCCGCATTCCCCGACTGGTGGAACAGTGTATTTTAAAGGCCATGGCCAAGAATCCCGACGACCGGTTCCAGTCGATTGCCGAAATGATGTCGGAGCTTCGCCTGTCCCAGGGATTTGTCAATACCAATAAAGGGGCTATGCCGATTATCAAAAATAATTTTGCGACCCAGAAGATTCCGCCGCTGAAATCGCCGGAAGAGGAGCAGAAGAAAAATATCTTTTCCCGCATGCTCGATTCCATCAGCAGCCATTCGAAAAAATCCATTATCATCGGCATGCTCGGCGTCTTTGTCGTCGCGTTTATGTGGGCTTTCTTTTCCTTCGGCAATTTCTGGAGCACTCAGGATATTACCGTTCCCGACGTAACAGGCAAGCAGGTGGAAATCGCCAAGGAAATACTGTCCAAGGAACACCTCAACGTTTCGGTCAACGAAATAGAAAGCGATGAAGTGCCTGTCGGCGAGGTCATTACCCAGACGCCGTCGGGAGGGGCCGTCGTCAAGGAAAACCGGACTATTTACCTGACCGTCAGCAAGGGCAATCAAGGCTCGGAAGTCCTCATGCCCGACCTGCGGGACCTGACGCTGGATGAAGCGAAGAAAAAGCTGTCTGAAATCGGCCTGACCATCGGCTCCGTCCATTACGCCGAAAGCGAAAAATATGAAAACGGCAAGATCATCAGCCAGAGCCCGGCCTCGCCGCGCAAAGTAGCGAAGGGCTCGTCGGTCGACGTCATTATCTGCCGCAAGGCCGAAAAGAAGAATGACGCTAAAAACGGACAGGATGCGCCGACCGTCAGCGGCATGACCTTGGATACGGCCATGAAGACCTTGGAAAACGCCGGATATATCGTCGGCAACGTGACCAATCTGGATGCGTCCAAGGACAACGCCCTGGCTAAGGTTGTCAAACAAAGTCCGCGCAGCGGCAACGTCGTCGATTTGACTGTCGAATACGGCGCAGCGGCGGCTGTTCCCGACGGCAGCGCCAATAATCAGGAACCGGCCGGCACGCCTCATTACGGCACGGTGAATATCAGCGTTCCTTCCGGCGCGTCGAGTCAGCACGTGCAGATCGTCGTGACGGACGACAACGGCACCCGTGTCGTCTATGACAAGAACCAGTCCGGCGGCGACAGCATTACTAAAAATATCAGCGGCGTAGGCAAGACCCGCGTCAAGGTATATATCAACAATTCGTTAGTACAGGATCAGTACATTTAATTGAAGGAGGATCATGACTACAGGCCGCGTTATAAAAAATTACAACGGATATTACTACGTAGATATCGGCGCCGGACAGCTCGTCGAATGCCGTCGCCGGGGAAAGGTCAAGGCGAAAATACTCGTCGGAGATGAGCTGGAAATTACGGAATTAGGCGGCGGAAAGGGCGTTGTCGAAAAGCAGCTGCCGCGGCGGAACAGCCTCCGCCGCCCGGCCGTAGCCAACATCGATCAGATGTTTGTCATCATGGCGGCGCAATCGCCGGACCCCAATCAGTTTCTCGTCGACAAGCTGCTCATGACCTGCGAATACGGCGGCGTTCATCCGAAGCTGTGCTTTAACAAGTGCGATTTAGACCGTGAAACAGCGGAAGCTTATAAAGCCTTTTATGAAACCTGCGGCTATGATGTCTATCTTGTGTCTGCCGTTACCGGCGAAGGGCTGGACGCCATCAAGGCTTTGCTTCCTCATAAGATGACCGTATTTGCCGGGCCGTCCGGCGTCGGGAAGTCGAGCCTGCTGTCTCAGATTTTAGGGCGGGACCTGTCTGTCGGCTCGGTCAGCGAAAAAATCAAGCGGGGCCGCCATACGACGAGGCATTCGGAAATCATGCAGCTGGAAGGCGATACGTATGTCATCGATACGCCGGGATTCAGCTCGCTGGAATTCGAGCACCTCGACAAAGGGGAGGTCTTCGCCTTATTTCCCGACATGACGCCTTACGGCGGACACTGCCGCTTTTCGTCGTGCCTCCACTTGTCGGAGCCGGACTGCCCCGTAAAGGATGCCGTTGCCGAAGGCAAGATACAGAAAGAACGGTATGAAACGTACTGCAAAATCGTCAATTCTATTCTCGAAAGGAACCGATAGGTATGATACACATTTGTCCTTCTATTTTGTCCGCCGATTTTTCCCGGCTGGCTGAAGAAATTAAAGACGTAGAATCAAAGGGAGCAGACTGCATCCATCTCGACATGATGGACGGCCATTTCGTGCCGAACCTGACGTTCGGCGTGCCGATCATCGCCGCCTTGCGGAAGCACGTTTCCATTCCCTTCGACGCCCATTTGATGGTCGAACATCCCGACGTATACGTAGACGGCCTGGCAAAAGCCGGCGTGCAGTACGTTACAGTCCATCAGGAAGCGTGTCCTCACCTGGACAGCACGCTGCAGCATATCCGCAGCGCCGGCATGAAGTGCGGCGTCGCCTTGAATCCGGCTACGCCTGTATCGTCTTTATCCTGCGTGGCGGCGCAGCTCGATATGATCCTCATCATGAGCGTCAATCCCGGCTTCGGCGGTCAGAAATTCATTCCCTATTCGCTGGATAAAATCCGCGAAGCCAGGGCGCTGCTCGATTCCGTCGGCAACACGGAAGCCGTCGTAGAAGTAGACGGCGGCGTCAACGCCGATACAGTACAGTCCGTCAAGGAAGCCGGCGCTACCTTCCTCGTCGCCGGCAGCGCCGTATTTGGAGCGGCAGACCGGGCTGCAGCCATCGCCGCGCTGCGGTAAGAAGTCTGTACTTGTATTTCTATCCCTTATGTGCTAAAATCATAGGTGGATATGAATAATAGTCTTTGGGGCAAGGTGAGAAAGGGCAGCTTTCAATTCCTGACCGGCGGTATAGTCCGCTAGCCTGGCGTAAGCGGGGCTGAACCGATGCGATTTCGGTACCGACAGTATAGTCTGGATGGGAAAAGACGACATTTCGTTTATTTTTGTTGTGCGCAAAAGGCTATTGGGTTTCCATACCCGTAGCCTTTTTATTTTTTATAATAAAATCTATCAGGAAAGGAATGACAGATTTGGAACCGGTAGATTATATGAGAAAAGCCCTGGAGCTGGCAAAGCTGGCTTTAGGGTATACAACGCCGAATCCGGCCGTCGGCTGCGTCATCGTAAAAGACGGCGAAATCGTCGGCACGGGCTATCATCGCCAGGCCGGCACGCCCCATGCGGAAGTATGGGCCCTGCGCGAAGCCGGCGACAAGGCGAAGGGCGCGACGGTATACGTTACGCTGGAACCCTGCGCGCATTACGGGCGGACGCCGCCCTGCGCCCGCACGCTCGTGGAAAAGGGAGTCGGCAAGGTCGTCATCGCCATGCTGGATCCCAACCCTCTCGTAGCGGGAAAGGGAGCGGCCATTCTCCGGCAGGCCGGCATACCTGTCGAAATCGGGCTGCTTTCCAAGGAAGCCGCTCAGCTGAACGAAGTATTCATTAAAAATATGATGGTGCAGAAGCCGTTTATCGCCGTCAAAATAGCGCAGAGCCTCGACGGCTGCATCGCCTCGCGGACGGGAAAATCCCAGTGGATTACAAATCAATGGGCCCGCAATTACGGCCACTACCTGCGCTCTATCTACGACGGCATCCTCGTCGGCATCAACACGGTCAAGCTCGACAATCCGCTGCTGACCTGCCGCATCCGCCGCGAAGCCCATGACGAGCCTCACCAGCCGGTACGCATCATCATGGATTCGCAGGGCCACATTCCTCTCAATTCCCTCGTCCTGACGGATAAGACGTCGCCGACCATCGTCGTGACGACGTCCCTCTGCCCGGTAGAAAAGATGAGAGAATTGAAAAACATGGGCGTCACCGTCCTGCTGGCTCCGCTGAACAAGGATCGTCACATCGATTTGCCGGCCGCTCTGGACTTACTGTACAAGCAGGGCCTGCAGAGCATCCTCGTCGAAGGGGGCAGCAAAATTCAGGGGACCTTCTTCGACCACAAGCTCGTCGATAAGATATACGCCTTTATCGGCGACAAAGTCATCGGCGGCGAACAGGCCCTGTCGTCTGTCGGCGGCCATGGCGTCGATTCCCTCGACGAGTGCCTGCCCCTGTCTTACGATTCGGTCGAGCTGCACGACGGCAATATTTTGATTACAGCGTATAATACGAACAGGGAGGGAGCTTATGTTCACTGGCATCATTGAGGAATTGGGCACCGTCGGCCAGATGGACCGCCGTCCCGACTCGATAAAGCTGACGATTCAGGCCCGTAAGGTACTGGAAGGGACGCAGCTCGGCGACAGCATCGCCGTCAACGGCGTCTGCCTGACGGTGACCTCCATGACGGATTCGTCCTTCACGGCCGACGTCATGCACGAAACGATGCGCCGTTCGTCCCTGAGCGACATCAAGAGCGGCTCGAAGGTCAATTTGGAACGGGCTATGCAGGTCGGCGGCAGGCTGGGCGGCCACATCGTCAGCGGCCATATCGACGGCGTCGGCCATATCGCCCGCATCGCCGCCGACGGCATCGCCCGGGTCATTACGATTTCCATTCCCAAGGACATGGAGCCGTTCATCGTCGAAAAAGGCTCTATAGCCATCGACGGCATCAGCCTGACCGTCGTTTCCGTAGGCAACAGCCAATTTTCCGTTTCCATCATTCCCCATACGATGGCCAATACGACGCTCATCGACAAGCATCCCGGCGCCGTCGTCAATTTGGAAACCGACGTAATTGGGAAATATGTCCATAGTTTTACAACAGCCCATACGGGCAAACGTTCCGGCATCACAATGGAAACGCTGTTGGAAAATGGATTTTAAAATACTATTTCAGAATAGGAGAGTGTTCTACTATGGCACACATTAAAGAAGGTCAATTAATTGGTTCTGGTTCTAAGTTTGGTATCGTCGTAGCGCGTTTCAACGAATTTATCTGCAGCAAGCTCCTCGGCGGCGCATACGACGCCCTCCATCGTCACGGCGTAAGCGACGACGACATCACGACGGCCTGGGTTCCCGGCTCCTTTGAAATTCCCCTCATCGCCCAGAAAATGGCCGAATCGGGCAAATACGACGCCGTCATCTGCCTCGGCGCAGTTATCCGCGGCGCGACGAGCCACTACGACCTGGTCTGCAATGAAGCAGCCAAGGGCATTGCTCAGGCGTCCCTGAAGACGGGCGTGCCTATCATGTTCGGCGTCATTACGACGGAAAATATCGAACAGGCTATCGAACGGGCCGGCACGAAAGCGGGCAACAAGGGCTTCGACGTAGCGACAGCGGCTATCGAAATGGTCAACCTCATAAAAGAACTGTAAGAAAACGCAAGAGGCTGATGCCGAAGAATTTCTTCGCGCACCAGCCTCTTTTATACGCTGTATGCAGTTATTCTGCCGCAGGCTCCGTATCGGGCTCGTCTTTCGTCGTAAAGCCGATGATCCGCCGCGGCTTGTCCGTATCGTCGGTCCGATTGACGGCGACGAGAAGCAGGTTCAGCTGAGATAAGTGCTGAACCAATTCGACGTGAGAGCCGTCAGATAGTTCGCCATAGAAGACGATCATGTTCGGGTCCCAAAAGCCTACGTCCTGAATGCTGAAGGTAATGTTGCCGGCCGATACGAGGCGGCCGCCGGCCTGCATGTCGTCGGGCATGTCCGATTCAAAATTGTTGATGAGCGCGACGATGCGCCGGTACATATCCGAAGCCAGGTAGGGCGTTTCCGGATCTTCGTCTTCCGCCGTATCCAGCGGCGCCGACGGCGGAATGATCAGGAGATCCCGGCCGTCTGCCGCCGTATATTCCTTCTTTTCGTCTGCCATAGTAATGCCCCCTTTTTCCGTTTCTTATATACATAATTCCATGCGGAAGGGAGAAATCCTGCCGGCACGGCGAAAGAGTCCGGCAGCGGGCAGTACAGTTTTTCCGACCTGCCAAATTAGTAGTGAAAAATACTCGCAGGTGTAGTATAATTAGATTCAGATTTTATGTAGAAAGGATATCAGAACAGGATGCATATTGAAGACCAGATCGTCCATTATACATCAGACGAGTTAATTCGCGTTTCTATCGCCCAGACGCGCCGCATAACCGAAACGGCGCGGCAGCGGCATCATTTGTCGCCTGTGGCCTGCGCCGCCTTGGGCCGGGCCATGACGGGAGCGCTCCTCCTGGCCGGAGACTATAAAAATCATGAAGGCGTTTCCCTTAAATTTGCCGGCGACGGCCCATTAGGAGCCGTTCACGTCGACGCCTTCGATTCCAATAAAGTACGGGGCTATATCGACAATCCCACAGTTGATTTGCCCCTCAAAGCAAACGGAAAATTAGATGTAGGAGCCGCTGTAGGCCAGCACGGCCAGCTGACGGTAACGCGCTTTACGCCGGAGCAGATGACCTATACGAGCCAAGCCGACCTCGTATCCGGCGAAATTGCCGAAGATTTGGCTTATTACTTATACACGTCGGAGCAGATTCCCTCGACGATCAGCTTAGGCGTCCTCGTCGACCGGGACTATACGATTGCCGCGTCAGGCGGCTTTCTCGTCCAGGCGCTGCCGGGAGCGAAAGAAGAAGACTTAGCGCGGGTCGAGGCCAACATTACGCAGATCGGGCCGATTACGACGTATTTGAAGAATCATCCCGATGGAGAAGGGCTGATCGACATTATTTTAAGCGGCATGCATTTTAAAGAATTATTCCGCAAGCCTGCCTGGTGGCAGTGCACGTGCTCGCGCCAGCGCATTGAAAACGTCCTCCTGTCCCTGAGAGCCCAGGATAAGGAGGAACTGCTGCAGGACCCGCAGGTAGAGATGACCTGCCATTACTGCGGTGAAAAATACGTCATCAGCCACGACGAATTAGTTACTTTATTCGAAAACGCACATAAGGAGTGATAGTATGGGCTTAATTGCCATCATCGGCGGTACGGGCGTCTGCGATATCAAGATGCTGAAAAACGCCAAAGAGCATCACATGGACACCTTTTATGGTACGATCCATTATGTCCGCGGCACGTATGAGGGAAAAGAACTGATTTTCCTTCCCCGTCATGGTAAAACCCATTCCATACCGCCTCATCTGATCAACTACCGGGGCAACATGCTGGGCTTAAAGCGGTTAGGCGTTACAGCCGTTATTTCGACGACGGCCGTCGGGTCCCTGAACCGCGACTTTAAGCCGAACGAATTTGTCCTGCCCGACCAGTTCCTCGATTTTACGAAGTCGCGCCATACGTCTTTCTTTGACGGCGGGGAAAACGGCGTCGTCCACGTCGATATGACCGAGCCGTACTGCCCGACCCTGCGCCGTACTCTCATGGCAGCGGCTGACGAACTGGGAGGATACGCCCTGCACAACGGCGGCACCTACGTATGCACGGAAGGACCGCGGTTTGAGACGCCGGCGGAAATCAAGATGTACGAAACGCTGGGCGGCGACCTCGTCGGCATGACCAACGTGCCGGAAGTCTGCCTAGCCCGGGAAGCTGAAATCTGCTACGCTACGGTTTCCATGGTTACGAACTTCGCCGCCGGCATTTCTCCGTCCGCCCTGACTCATTCGGAAGTCGTAGACTGCATGGCGGAAAACTCCCTCCGCCTGCGTACCCTGATCATGAAAGCCGTCGAACTGTACGGCGACGACGATTGCCTGTGCCGCCACGCCCTGCAGGAATACGGCGGCTTTACGGTGTAATATGGATACGCTGCGCTGGCAGAACGGCCAGCTGGTCCTGCTGGATCAAACGAAGCTTCCCCTGGAAGAATCCTATATTACCTGTACAAAATGGCAGGACGTATACGACGCCATTTCCATCCTCGCCGTACGGGGCGCGCCGGCTATCGGCGTAGCCGCGGCTTACGGCTCGGTCCTGGCGGCCCGCATGCTGGCCGATACGCGCGACTATGAGTCGACTTCGGAGTTCCTTGCCGATTTCTCCGAATGCTGCCGCTGCCTCGACGAAGCCCGGCCTACGGCTGTCAACCTGCACTGGGCCCTGGAAACGATGAAAGCCGCGGCGTATGGAGCAGAGGAACAACCGGTCTCGTCTATTCTCCAGCTGCTGGAAGACAAGGCGAAATCCATGCAGGCCGAAGATGTGGCAATCAACACGGCCATGTCGGAATACGGCGCCGAAGAGTTAGCTGCGGCAGGTAAGCCTCTGACGATATTGACGCACTGCAACGCCGGGGCGCTGGCTACGGCCGGCGTCGGCACGGCCCTGGGCGTCATCCGCTCCCTTCACAAGCGGGGGCTGATCCGCATGGTTTATGCCGATGAAACGCGGCCTCTCCTGCAGGGAGCGCGCCTCACCGTATCGGAGCTCATGGCCGACGGCATTCCCGTGACGCTCATTACGGACAACATGGCCGCCTGGGTCATGAAGACGAAGGGCGTCGACGCCGTCGTCGTCGGGGCCGACCGCATTACGGCCAACGGAGACACGGCCAACAAAATCGGCACCTACGGCGTGTCGATTTTGGCGAAGGAACACGGCGTTCCCTTTTACGTCGCCGCCCCGATTTCGACCTTCGACCTGTCCCTGGACAAAGGGGAACAAATTCCCATTGAGGAGCGAAATCATGACGAAGTGCGTTCCATTCAGGGAGTACCGACGGCGCTGCCGGAAGCCGCCGTCTTTAATCCGGCCTTCGACGTAACGCCTCACGAGAATATCGCGGCTATTTTTACGGAAAAAGGGGTTATCCGCAAGCCTGACACTGCGCAGGTTCATGCATTTTTCAATATATAGAAAGGAAGTCTTATCGTATGGAATCTATTATTCGCGACATCAAATTAGCTAAGAGCGGTCATGAAAAAATCAGCTGGGTTGACCACTACATGCCGGCGCTGAACGCTATCGGCGACGAATTAGCTAAAGAACAGACCTTTAAAGGCAAGACGGTCTGCGTCAGCGTCCATTTGGAAGCTAAAACGGCGTACTTGGCCGAAGTCCTGCACCGGGCCGGCGCCAACGTCATCGTCACGGGAAGCAATCCCTTGTCGACGCAGGACGACGTCGCCGCAGCTCTCGTAGAAGACGGCCTGACAGTCTATGCCTGGTATGGCGCGACAGAGGAAGAATATTTCAATTTCCTCAACAAATCTCTGGACCATCATCCGGATATCATCATCGACGACGGCGGCGATCAGGTTCATCTGCTCCATACGACGCGGACTGACGCCCTGGAAAACCTCCTCGGCGGCACGGAAGAAACGACGACAGGCGTTAACCGCCTTCATGGCCTCGATAAAGCGGGCCAGCTGAAATTCTCCATGATTGCGGCAAACGATTCGTACTGCAAATACCTTTTCGATAACCGCTACGGCACAGGCCAGTCCACGTGGGACGGCATCATGCGCACGACGAACCTCACCGTCGTCGGCAAGAAAGTCGTCATCGCCGGCTACGGTTGGTGCGGCCGCGGCTGCGCTATGCGGGCTAAGGGCCTGGGCGCTCACGTCATCGTTACGGAAGTAGACCCCATCAAGGCTATCGAAGCCGTATTCGACGGCTTTGAAGTGCTGCCGATGGCTGAAGCCGCCAAGGTAGGCGATATCTTCGTCACCCTGACAGGGGACAAGGACGTCATCCGCGGCGAACACATGAAAAATATGAAGGACGGCGTCATCTTGGCCAACGCCGGTCATTTCGACGTAGAAATCAACCGTCCCGAACTGGAAGCATTGGCTGTGCGCCATTTTGAAGCCCGTCATAATATCGAAGGCTACGAGCTGCCCGACGGACGCATTATCAATTTGCTGGCTGAAGGCCGCCTGGTAAACCTCGCTGCCGGCGACGGCCATCCGGCGGAAATCATGGACTTGTCCTTCGCCGTACAGGCATTGGCAGCTAAATATATTCTGGAACATCACGCTGAACTGGGAAATCACGTATACGTCCTGCCCCGCGATATCGACATGGAAATCGCTAAGATCAAGCTGCGCTCCATGGGCTACAGCATTGACACCCTGACGGAAGAACAGCGCAAATACTTAAATCTGGACTGATTGGGCAGGGAGGACAGCCGATGAAAACGTTGATCAAAGACGTGGCCTTATACAAAGACCACGTCATTACAGAGCATCAGAACATTGAAGTGACGGACAGCGTCATTACGGGATTTCCGACGTCGCCCCAGGCAGGGGATTACGATGAAGTACTCGAAGGCCGTTCCATGCTGGCCCTGCCTGGTTTCGTCAATACGCATACGCACATCGCCATGACGGTATTCCGCAGCTATGCCGACGACATGCAGCTTATGGACTGGCTGGAAAAGAAGATCTGGCCGGCAGAGGACAAGCTGGACAGCGACGTCGTATACGCCCAGACGATGCTAGGCATCGCCGAAATGATCCGCTGCGGCACGACGAGCTTCGCCGACATGTATTTCTTCATGGACGACGTAGCCAGAGCCGTAGAAGCCTCTGGCATCCGGGCCGCCCTGAGCCGCGGCTTGACGGGCGTGACGCCCAATGCCCAGCAGGCGCTGCAGGAAAATAAGGAATTTTACAAGACGTGGCATGGAAAGGCGGACGGACGCATTACGGTCATGTTCGGTCCCCATGCCCCTTATACGTGCCCGCCCGACTACATCCGCCAGGTCGTCGAAGCCGCCGGCGAATTGGGGGCGGAAGTGCACACGCATTTGTGCGAAACGAAGGGCGAAGTAGACAGTATTGTCAAACAGTACGGCAAATCGCCTATCGCCTTGATGGACGAACTTGGACTGTTTGACTGCGGCTGTTTGGCGGCTCACTGCGTGTGGGTCGACGACGCTGACATGGATATTATGGTCAAGAAGGGCGTCCGCGTCGCTCACAATCCGGGCAGCAACTTAAAGCTGGCCAGCGGCATCGCTCCCGTACAGGACATGCTGAAAAAAGGCATCGTCGTAGGCCTCGGCACGGACGGAGCATCGAGCAACAACAACCTGGACATTATGGAAGAAATGCATTTGGCCGCATTTATCCATAAGGCCCATACGCTGGACCCCTTAGTCGTCCCGGCTGAATCAGCTGTCAACATGATGACCGAAGCCGGCGCAGCATGCCTCGGATATACGGATATCGGCAAATTAGAAACAGGGTATAAAGCCGATATTACCCTCGTCGACAGAGAAGGGCTCCATTGGTATCCGAAAAACGATTCCATGTCCTTGCTGGCATACTCAGCCAACAGCTTTGACGTCGATACGGTCATGGTAAACGGTAAGGTGTTGCTGAAAGGCAAGGAATTTACGACACTGGATATTGAAAAAATCAAAGCGGAAGCAGAGCGGACCAAAGAAAAGCTCTTTTCCGCTTTATAATCCCATCTCAAGACGGCCGTTCCCTGAAAGGGGGAGCGGCCGTTTTTGCATGCCTCCGGTGACAGAGGAGATAGGGCGCAGTAGTTTTTTACATATATTTCACATAATCGCCTGCATTTCTTTACACAAAAGGCCTAAAGTAAAAGCAGTTAGTATACCTTTGCTAGTTTATAGCTCAATAGGAGATGTTGCAATTATGTGTCCATTTCATGTCAAAAAGAGTAAGAAAGTTGCTGCTGCGTATGTGGCAGCAGTATTATGTATGGCTTCTTTCGGCGTATTTGCTGCGACCGAGCATTGGAACGATGCGTCCCTTACGCCGCAAGTGACGACGAGAACGACCGTTTCAGAAAATACGGATTGGCAGCAGTGGAAAGACAATTGGGATGCCATTAAGACCAATTACGAACAAGTATCCATCGCTCCCGGCGCCGACGCCTCTCAGCTGAATTTCGGCTGGTACTCCAAGGAAAAAGCCGACCGCGCGCAGGTCCGCATCGCCGACAATCAGGCAATGAAACACGCCGTAACCTTCGACGGCTCCTGCCAGGATGGTACGGTAATCAGCGGCGTACCCTATTACACCAACAAGGTTACGGTAAAAGATCTGAAGCCGGAAACGACATACTGGTACCAGGTAAGACTCAATGGCAAATGGCAGGAAGCCCACCAGATTAAGACGGGCAACCCCGATGATTTCACAATCATGTACGTCGGAGACCCGCAGATCGGCGCGTCGTCCGGCCAGATTCCATCAGAAGGAACGGCAAAACAGAACGGCGACATCGCGGCCCGGAACGACTCGTATAACTGGGCAAAAACCTTGAATTACGCCTTGGCTCAGCATCCGGAAATCAACTTCCTCGTATCGCCTGGCGACCAGATTAACGAACCAGCAGAAGACCAGAGCGCCGCTAAGATTCAGATGCAGGAATATCAATATGCCGGCTACTTGTCTCCTGCCGCGCTGCGCAGCCTGCCTGCCGCTACGAGCATCGGCAACCACGACTGCATGACGTCGGGCTATCAGAATCACTTCAACGTTCCGAATCCCTTTACGGAAGAAACGAATTCGACTAAAGCCGGCTACGGTTACTACTATACCTACGGCAGCGCGCTGTTCATCGTCATCAACGCCAATAATTACAACGCCGCCGACCATCAGGCCTTGATCGAAAAGGCCATCAAAGCCCATCCGGATACGAAATGGCGCATCGTCGTCATGCACCAGGATATTTACGGCAGCGGCAAAGACCACTCCGATTCGGACGGCATCCTGCTCCGCACGCAGCTCACGCCGATTTTCGACGCCAACAAGATCGACGTCGTCCTTCAGGGCCATGACCATACTTACGCCCGCACATACCAGCTGAGCAGCGACGGCAAGGATCATGCAACCTTTGACCAGTTCAAAGTAGCCGGCCAGTGCGGCCAGAAGCATAACCTGCTGGATGCAGCCCTGAAAAATCAGGAATTTAAAAACAATTACGTATCCCAGAACATGTGCTATACCATTGCCGACATGAGCCAGGGCGTGCTCCGCAACCCGAAGGGCGTATTCTACATGTCGTCCAACTCTGCGACAGGCTCCAAGTTCTACGAACTCATTCCGCAGCAGCAGGATTACATCGCCGCCCGCAGCCAGACATGGCGTCCGACCTATTCGGTTATCCGCATTACAAATAACAGCTTTACCATCAATACCTATGACGCTGAAACAGGAACGCCCATCGACAGCTCGTACAGCATCATAAAGGACTAAGCACAGATGATACATTCTAAATGGTTTCGTTTGCTCCTCGTCATCGTCTGTATCGTCGCCGGAGGGTACTTCCTTCAATCGTACAATCAGGTCGATAAACCGCAGATGGTCAACACAGACGGCCGTACCTTTGAAAAGGCTCAGGTCATAGAAATCATTCAGGATAACGTGCAGGAAAATGGAAGCCGCGTCGGCGACCAAATCGTGTCGCTGCGCATTGAAAGCGGCGTCCATGCCGGGAAAACCGTTCAGGCAAATTGCCCGAACGGTCTTCTCTTTGGCACGGTCTGCGAACCGGGGATGGAAGTCGTCGTCATATCCAGTACGATCGGCCAGCTCGATCTGCACACGGTATATAACATCGACCGTTCCCTGCCGATTTACCTGTACATTGCAGCCTTCCTGATTTTACTGAGCGTCGTCGGCGGAAAAAAGGGCGTCAAATCAGCCGTCGCCTTAGTATTTACCTTTATCTGCTTTGTATTTCTCTTTTTCCCCATGATCTTGCGGGGCACAGGGCCCGTTGCAGCTTCAATCCTCACGTCGGGCATCGTCCTGGCGGCGACGATGTACCTCATCAACGGCTGGTCGAAAAAGAGCGTCACAGCCTTTTTAGCGACGCTGGGAGGCATTCTGACTGCCGGCATTTCAGCTATTATCTTTGGCCAGGCCGTCAATCTGTCCGGCTACAACGTATCGAATATTGAAAGCCTCATGTTTGTCGCTCAGAATACGATGATCGACATTGGCCAGATTCTCTTTGCCGGCATCTTATTCGCCAGCTTAGGCGCTGTCATGGATATTGCCATGGACGTGACGTCGGCCTGTGCGGAAATCGAAAAGCATAATCCTCAAATCAGCCGCAAGGCCCTGTTTCAGGCAGGAATGAACGTAGGCCGCGACGTCATGGGAACCATGTCGACGACGCTCATCCTGGCGTTTTTCGGCGGTTCTCTGGGAACGTGGGTATTAGATTACGTCTATGACTTGCCGTACTTGCAGCTCATCAACTCCAACTCGATCGGCATCGAAATTATGAAGGGCTTCTCAGCTAGCTTCGGCGTCATATTTACCGTGCCTATTGCAGCGGCTCTGAGCGCCTTTACCTGGCGTAAGGAAAACAGCAAAAAACAGTTGTAAAGCTATAACAACCAGCATCATATGTATTAAAGGCCTCATTTCAATAGGATTATGAACTGACCCCCAAAAGTTAGACCAAAAATCTAACGATGGGAGGTCAGTTTTTTTATGGCGAAATACAGTTACGAATTTAAGAAGCAACTGGTATCAGAATACCTGGACAATCAGGGAAGCTATGCTTCCATTTCACAAAAACATGGCATGTTGGACAGTTGCCAGTTAAGAAAATGGGTTGCTGCTTACAAAAAAATGGGGGATGCCGGGTTAAAACGCTCTCGCTCCCGGAAAGAATACTCTTTCGAAGAAAAGCTTTCTGTGGTAGAGTCTTACTTAACAAGCGAACTCTCGTATCAGGAACTGGCTCTTCAAATGGGAATCAACAATCCGTCGCTACTTGTCAGATGGGTAAATGACTTTAAAATAGCTGGGCCGGATGCGTTAAGACCGCACAGGAAAGGCAGGAAGAAGACATTGAATACATCGCAAGCAAAAGAAACAGAAGCACAAGTTCAGCATACGGAGGTGGATACCCGTGCGGAGCACGTGAAGGAATTAGAGGATGAACTTCTTAAACTCCGTATAGAGAATGCCGTTTTAAAAGAACTGAGGAGACTGCGGTTAGAGGACGAAGCAAAGCGGAGAGGGTTGCAAACGTCATCTTCAGTCTCCGAGGACAATTCAAACTAAAAGATCTTCTCTCCTACACCCATTTGCCGAAAGCCACCTACATGTACTGGCAGAAACGCATGGGCCGCGAACATCCGGACAAAGAAATAGAAGATACCATACAGGAACTTTGCAAACAGCATACCACCTATGGCTATCGGCGAATCACGGGTGAGCTTACCAATCAGGGATGGCGCGTGAACAAGAAGAAAGCACAGCGTATCATGCAAAAGCTGAGCTTTCAGGTCACTTGTTTTACGCGCAAGAGCCGCAGATACAGCTCTTACAAAGGGAAGGTGGGAACCATCGCTCCCAATAGAATACGCCGTCGCTTTCACACGACGGTTCCCCATCAGAAAATCACAACAGATACGACAGAATTTAAATACTATGAATTGGATGCCCAGGGGCATCTGACGCAGCATAAGCTGTATCTGGATCCCTTTCTGGATATGTTCAATGGAGAAATCCTCAGCTATAGAATAGGGAACCGTCCTTCTGCTGAAAATATATTAGCAGCACAGGCAGAAGCCATCGACATCACCGCGGATTGCCCGTATCGCAGAACCTTCCATTCCGATCAGGGTTGGGCGTACCAAATGAAGGCATACGTCCGCAAGCTCAAGCAAGAACGGATTTTTCAAAGCATGTCCCGGAAAGGCAACTGTCTGGATAATGCGGTGATGGAGAACTTCTTCGGCTTACTGAAACAGGAAATGTACTACGGCGTCGTGTATTATAGCTACGAAGAATTGAAATCAGCCATCGAACAGTATATCAAGTACTATAACGAACAACGAATCAAAGAAAAACTAGGCTGGAAGAGTCCTGTCCAATACAGGCGGTCTCTATCCGCTGCATAAAAAAGTAACGAGATAGCAAAAACTACCTCGTTACTAAAGTCTAACTTTTTGGGGTCACATCATTACAAGCCTGTGAAATGAGGCTTTTCTGCATATATACTGCAAATAATTTGCAAGTATCATCATTCTAAAATGAAGATATCTCCTTATGAAAGACAGGGCATGAACCTATGGCAGAGCTTTTCAAAATACGGACAAAACCGATAAGGTCAGGAAGATAGTAGTTCAACGCCGAAAAAATAAATGCCTTTCCAGCTCAAGGGGAGCTGGGCCTCGTAAAATCCGTTGACTTTTACTTAGGGATGCAGTATATATAAAGAGGGGAGAAATCGCTTGTTTTAGCGGTTTATTTAATCTAATCTATATTAATTTATGTTTATTTAGGTTTATTTAGGCTAAAAAATAGAAAAGGAGAAATGAAATATGCAATTTGAAGAGGTTCCAAAAAGAAAAAGGATCATTGACTTTTTCCCCGAAGAAAAGGAAGTGCCTCAAAAAAAGAAGAGAGGCGCCGCTAAAAAAGACGATGAGAAAAAGAAACGCCATCGAATTTCTACCTATTTGACAGATAAGCAATATAAGCAATTTATGGCGTACTGCGAAGACCAAGATCTATCTCCGGCCGAAGCCGTCAGGATGGCCATTCGCGAAACGATTGGCAAGGTCAATAAATAGATTGTTATTCTCAATTTATAAAATTCACACCAGCAGCCAGCTGTAAAACCAATTCTGATATAGTTTGTCGGGCTTATAGATATATTGCCGTTTCACGAAACAACTGAAATAAGTTTTAGTAAAATTTACAGATATGCATGTAAATCCGTATGGAATTACATGTTTATATAGGATAATTGCCGCGCATATGCTGTATGCCAGGACTGAGGACTAATCACGGCAGCCAAAATATATGGTATGGATGTATTAGAAAAAAAATTTAGAAGGGTAATCATCCCGGGATATTGCTTCATGTATTGCTGCATAAATTTATTGCTGGTATACATTATAGCAATCAGGACATCGACGGCCGTATCGGGGGATATATTTAGTTCCGATAACGTTAAATTATCGGAACTAAATAAAAAGAGAAAAATCTGGTGATTTACGGTTCCTTTGGCAGCTTATTAGCTTGTTCGATCCTGCCTCTGTCTTTATACGTACGCAGCGCCCCACATTTACTGTCATTCTTTCATTGGCTAGTATATAGACAAGTTGTGTTGTATTGCAAATCGTATATATGCAGAATGCTGCGCGGCAGATTAAAGCTTTTAGCTGGTTATGATATTTCTCTCATACCAGTGCTGTGCTGATTTGTACTTCTGCAAAATTTTCTTTGCAATTTTCCGCAGACTATCTTCATATTTTGGCTTTTAAGCCCCGTTTTAAACCTTCTATATGGTTTTTATATGGCTTTGCCGTTTTTGCGCTTAAAAACGCTTTTTTGAAAGGCAAATTTAATAGGTTCAGCTGATAATTTCATAAGTAAAGACCGAAGCCTTCTCATGAGAGAAACGCTTCGGTCTTTTGTAATCAGGTGATTTTTTTTGTTGTTCAGCAATTAGAAAGTAAATACGAACTGTGCCCGTGTCTGTTCTTCCGGATCGGAATCAGGACCATCTTTCGTCTGGCTGCCAAAGGACTGCATAACGCTGAACATAGCGTTTTTAGCGAATACGTAGTCGATGCCGGCACCCCAGGATTTGATATTATCCATCTGGCCAAAGCGCCAGCTGTTCGTGGAGCCGCCTAAGAATGCGCCTTCTTCAGCATCGAGGTATTCAACCCAGAGATCCCAGGACTTCGGAGTTGCCATGCTGGTTTTGCCGTATGTAACGCGGCCAATCCATACGTTGGCATTGTCATCGCCATTATCATTTTTTTCGCCGTTGACGAAGTTTACGTTTTCATAGTTAGCAAGGACGTTCCATTTGGAGCCGAAGTTTACGCTGGTATATGCGCCCCAAAGGTCATCGGCAAAGAAGTCGCCGCCTTCGACAGCCGAATTGCCGCCGCCGACGAAGTTATTGTAATAGACGCCTACAGCCGTATTGTTGCCGAAGAATCCTTCGACTTCGCCATATGCCGTTTTTACGCCTTCCATTTCAACTTCTTCGCCGTCCCATTTTTCCAAGCCGCCGGCGATATCGCCTTCTTTAAATTTACCATAGCCGCCTGTTACAGCAAATTTGCCGTTGTTAAACTGCAGCTGAGCGCGGTCGAATACATCGCCGTACTGGTAGCCATAAGAACGGGGGCCGCCGAGAATGTATGCAGAAGTACGGCCGGCGCTGACTTTCCAGTTGGAACCGAAGGCGTAGTCTACATTGATGATGTCGGCAAACACATCGTTGCTTCCGTCATGAGCCTGACCGTTAGCGCCAAAGTTCTGATTGTCTGTGCTGAGACCGACCGTAGCCGTTACGCGGTCGTTAACCTGGGCCGTGCCGCGGAGGCGAATACGGTAATCCCAGGAGTTGTCGTCTTCTTTAGATTTATTGTCGTTCTGATAACGGTAACGAAGACGAGCGTCGCCAGTAAACTTAATATTGCCGACTTTATTTTCCAAGTTCGATACGCGGACACCGAGATTGTTCAATTCATCAGCATATTCGTCAGCTAATTTGTTGATCAGGGCGCGCTGTTCTACCGTAGCGCGATCCATGTGAGCCATGGCTTTAGCTACCATTTCAGCAGCTTCGTAACGAGTAATGTTGCGGTTACCTTCGAAATATTTGCCGTCTACGCCCTGAACAATGCCCGAGTCGGCCAGTTCTACAACGGATTTGTAGGCCCAGCTGTCGGTCGGTACGTCTACAAACGGGTTGGCTGCAAACGCGCACGTTGCGCCTACAGCCATCGTTGCTGCTAATGCTGCTAATACTTTTGCTTTCATCATTAACTACCTCTCTTCTTGAATAAAATAGAAAACATCTTGCTTTGTTACAGGCAGATAGTCTATTTTCTCAAAGAGCATTTGGCGAGTCTCCCTAGTTTCCTCTCTTTTGCTGCGTTGAGAAATTCACATAGTCTATCTTAATTTCGTTGTGCCTGCGGCACTGGTTTCGATGCCGCACCTCAACTTGATGTTCATTGTACAGTATAATATATTCTAATGTCAATAAAGGCTTGCTTTGTAATTTATTAAACTTATATAGTTATAACAAATAATTATATTATGTGTTATTTGTTAATTATTTTCTAGTAAAAATAAAGATATTTCAAAATAATTATGATGTATTTTCGAGATATTTATAAAGTATTTAAGAATAGCGAGAAACCCAATTCTATTTCCTGCGTCGATATCTGACAATTCATCCTTGTACTTACTCAATTATTTAATAATATATAATTATATATTATTAGGTGATGGCATAAAACAAACGACCCTTTTCTGCTGATTCCAGCGAAAAAGGGTCGTTTATGCGTATGTTTTTTTAGTCAGCCCTATTCAATAACCGCTATGTGTCATTACGTATCCATATCCCGATCATACAGGCGACTGTTCTCTAAAAATTCTTCGACTGTTGAAAAGCCCAATTCCTTCAGCAGCTCGATGACATAAGGATTCTCTGCCGGCGTTTTATACAGAGCTTCCTTTCCATAAGCCTGGACCTGCTTTTTGCCTTCTTCTTTAGAAATAATAGCTCGCGGGCCGCCGACACAGCCGCCCTTACAGCCCATTCCTTCGAAGAAATTGCCGCCGTGGTTTCCTGCCAGAATATCGTTGATCATGGCTTTACATTCCGGCACGCCATCGGCGCGACGGGTCTGAATGGTCACGCTGCGGTGCGGATTTAGTTGCCCTACCATTCGGGAAACGGCTTCCGATACGCCGCCGGCATAGGCGTATCCGATTCCCGCTTCAGATGCATGAGGAACCTTGTCCTCTGGCAGAGACGCCAGATCTATGTTGGAAACGGAAAATAAATCGGACAATTCCTGATAGGTCAGTACGTAATCAATAGCGCCAACTAAATCTGACTCTTTCTTTTCTGCCTTTTTAGCCAGGCAGGGGCCGATAAAGACGGTTTTCGCCGTCGGATGCAGCCTTTTAACCGTGCGGCCGCCGGCAATCATAGGCGACACTGAGCCGGGAACGTTAGGAAGCAGCTGATGATATAATTTTTTTATCATGGCAATCCACATAGGACAGCAGCAGCTCGTCAGCTGGAATTGGGTTTCGTCGCGGATATTTTTGTCAAATTCCAGCGCTTCTTTTAACGTCAGGATATCGGCAAACACGGCCACTTCCAGCATTCCCGTGAACCCAAGGCATTTTAAAGCGGTGCGCAGCTTGCCCATCGTTACATCCTTTCCGAATTGGCCCGATATGGCCGGCGCAACCAGCGCATAGACCGGTCCGTCATATTCGCGCAGTTCTTGAACGACGGGGATGATTTCTTTACTTGTTTTCAGCGCATCTAATTTGCAGGCGTCGACGCAAGCCTGACAGCCTACACATTTTTCATCGTCAATCACAACGCCCTCGTCTCCGAGCGCTACAGCGTCCCACTCGCAGGCGGTCTGACAATCCCTTGGGCTGTCTGGCGGACAGAGACAAGGCTTCACGCGCCAAATCAGCGGCTTGTCCTCAGGATGGATCAGGCAACCGATCAGTTTCGGGTCTGCATCGCCGCCGACTGCTAAGGGTTTGCCGTCGGCCCCTTGTTTCAGCAAGTGCCAGTATAGTTCTTCTAACGTCTGCATAGTCAACCTCCTTATAGCTCACAGTCAAGCATAATCTATTTTTATGTATATCATAGCAAATTTTATTGATATTGGCATCTGTTTTTTATATTTTCTTCGTATATATTCCGGCGTCGCCATGATAGCTCTATTCGTATGAACATGATACAAAATGTTTGTTCGGCTAGAAAGAAATACATCGTCCAAACAAATGTTTACAGAAGAAGCCCTTCGGGCCGCCGTTCATATGTTTGACTTTTCTATTATTTCATGATAAGGTTATCATGAACCTGTATATTTCATGCAAAGGAGGACTGCGGCTTTGAAAAAAGAATTGAAGCATTTCTACATTGGCCGGGCCGACATCATCGCCAATAATGATAAGCTGACCGATAAAGCGCGGCAAAGCATTTACACGGCGCGGGCCGACAATACGATCGACGCCTATGAGTCGGACTGGAATGATTTCTGCGATTGGTGCGAATATCATCAGCTGTCGTCCTTCCCTGCCCAGCCGGAGACGATCGTCAACTATATCAACGATTTAGCCGACAATGCCAAGGCCAATACAGTCGCCCGGCGTATCAGCGCCCTGACGGAAAATTTCGATGCCGCCGGCATAAAGGATAATCCCTGCCGATTCCCTATCGTCCGAAACGCCCTGCGCGGTATCAAGCGCATGAAAGGTACGATACAGCGCGGCAAGCTGCCGATTTTATTTGACGATATCAAGGAAATGCTGACCTATCTCGAAGGAGATGAATTGCAGCAGGCCCGCGATAAGGCCATCTTGCTTATCGGATTTTACGGAGCTATGCGCCGCTCAGAAATCGCCAATCTGGAAGTAGACGACTTGCAGTTTACCCGCCTTGGGCTCCTGCTTACACTGCGCAAATCCAAGACCGACCAGTTTGACCGCGGCCAGATGATCGCCATTCCCCTGGTACAGGATGAAGAAATCTGCGCCGTACGTGCTTTAAAGCATTGGCTGAAGCTCAGCGGCATCTCGTCGGGTCCCGTATTCCGGGGCTTTACGCGCAATCATACAATCCGCAAGACGAAGATCTCCGATAAAACCATCGCTCTCATCGTCAAGCATTATGTCGGACTCATGGGCATGGACCCGAAGGATTACGGAGCTCACAGCCTGCGGCACGGTTTTGCCACGTCGGCAGCCCAGCACCAGGTCGATGAACGGCAAATCATGAGACAAACCCGTCATAAATCGCAGGCTATCGTGCGGCGGTATATTGACGAAGCAGACCGGCTCATCGACAATCCCATTTTCAAGATAACGGAAACTAAGTGACCATACATACAAAAGAGCGGCGAATAAAGCCGCTCTTTTGTATGTATTCCTTGGCCTCAGTCGTCTCCAGACGGAACGGGGACGTTGAGAATTTGTCCGGGATAGATATCCTGCGTATCTGATAAATGGTTCGTTTCCATAATATCGCTGACGACGTAGCGAATATCCGTTTCGTCGTTCGTACTGCGAGAAGCGATTTCCCACACGGTATCGCCTTTCTCCACGCGAACCGGCGTATATTCTGTTTCTCCGCGATATACCCAGCCCAGCTGAGTGCTGGCGATGGCCAGCAGTCCGAGAAGCAATATATAGCCAAACAGGCGCTGTCTAATATTCTTTTTCTTTTTCATATGGCGTCACTCCTATGCATGCAAAAACAAATGTTTTTACAAACGTTCGTTCGTCGATGGTTATATTATATCGCCAAACAGTTGTTCTTGTCAAGATAATTATGGAACAATTGTTCTAAATCATTCTGTTGAAACGGGCTTGAACAAACGTTTGAATTACGGTATAATATAGACAAACTACTCTGGAGTGATGAAACCATGCTGATGAATGATAAAATGCTGACGACGCGTCAAAAACAAATTTTGGAATATATTCGGGAATGCGTGCATAAATTTGGCTATCCCCCGTCGGTACGGGAAATCTGCAAGGAAGTCGGATTGAGTTCTACGTCTACGGTCCACGGGTATTTAAACCGCTTGGAAGAACAGGGCTTTATTCGCCGCGACCCTTCCAAGAACCGGACGATCGAGCTTCTCGACGAAGGCTCCTGGCGTTCTAAAAAGATCATCCCCCTGCCGCTCGTAGGCCAGGTTCGGGCCGGCGCGCCGGTTTTGGCAGAAGAATGCGTAGAAGACGTATATCCCTTTTCCGCAGAATTTATCGGCAGCGACGAAGATTGCTTCTTATTGACGGTAAAGGGCGACAGTATGAAAAACGCCGGCATTTTTGAAGGCGATGTTCTCGTCGTACGCCAGCAGCACACGGCAGAAAACGGCGAAATCGTCGTAGCCCTTTTGGACGATGAAGCTACGGTCAAGCGGTATTTCCGCGAAGCCGACGCCATTCGCCTGCAGCCGGAAAACGACGACTATGCGCCAATTTATACGCAGAACTGCACGATTTTGGGAAAAGTAACGGGCTTATTCCGTAAATACTAGGGAAGGCGTTTTTTTCCTGATTACATACTCACTTTTAATATCCTAAAAAATTACATCCCCGCTTTACAGCAGAAATCTTCTGTCGTAAAGCGGGGATGTATTTTGTCCTGATATTCTTATTTTTTGCTGCGGACCATCGACGGAAGTATTCCGACGATGCAGAGAATCGTAAAAATGATAAAGGCGAGTTGAATATTATCGGTCAGCATAGCTTCTCCGCCCTCCCCGGTCCGCGACATGACCAGCGTAACGATGGCCACGCTGAGGACCTGGCCGACGAGCCGTACCGTGCCGATCATAGAAGAGGCCATACCGACGTATTCTTTCGGAACCGATTCCATGATAGCGTTGTTGTTGGGCGCGGTGAACAGGGAAAAACCGATGCCGATGATCATCAGGCAGGCCAGCAGAACCCACACGGACTGCAAGGGCACGTCATAAGCCAAGAATGCCAGCCCGACGGCAATGCAGCCCATGCCGGCCGAAGACAACAAGGCGGCCGATACATGGTCGGACAGCGAACCCGTGACCGGCGACAGGACGGCCATCAGTATGGGCTGAAGTAGCAGTACCAATCCGGCGTCGCGGGACGTAAAGCCCAAAATACGCTGCAGATACATGGACAGCAGAAAGCTGATAGCAAAGGTCGCACTGTAGTTCAGCATCGCCGCAAAGGATGAACAGGAAAAGGTCCTGTTGCGGAGAAACAGCTGTATGGGTATGATGGGATTGGTCTGCCTTTTTTCCCAGCAGAGAAACAGGGCGAACAGCGCCATGCCGCCTAACAGGACGTATTTGGCATATCCTAAATTCAGGATTTCCGACAGGCCGAACATCATAAGAACCAAGGCGATGGAATAGGCAATCGCTCCTGCCGTATCGAATTTTCCCTTGGTGTCGGCAATCCACTCCTCTTTCATGAAGGCTATCGTCGAAAGGACGGCGACGGCGCAGAAAAAGGCGATAAAGTAGAAAATGCTCTTCCAGCCGCAGTAGTAATTCAGGAAGCCGCCGATGACTGGCCCCAGGGACAAGCCGCAGTATACGGCGCTGACCGTAAAGCCCATGGCTTTTCCACGACGCTCCGGCGGATAGACCAGCGTGATGATAGCGAAGCTCGTAGCGAAGATACAAGCGCTGCCTATGCCCTGCAGCACGCGCAGGGCGATGAGGCCGTAAATGGACGAAATAAGGGAAACGCCTAAGGATGATATCATGAAGATAGATGCGCCCCAGAGAAATACGCGCCGCTTGCCGAACTTATCGGCTAGCTTGCCGATCGGCATGATGCATATCGTCGAGGCGATGAGAAATACTTCGATAACCCATCCCAAGTGGGATTCTGTTACCTTATACGTCAGGCCGATATCCGGCAGGGCTAAATTCAAGGCGCTGCTCGTAAAGGGATTGATAAAAGAAACAATCATGACAATTGCTAAAATGCGGTTTTCATATGAAAGATGAGGAACCATATGCTATCATCGATCCTTTGCTGTCGTTTTTTTTTATTATAGCATAGGTTTGCCGCAACGCGTAAGTTTTTATCCCCTGCACGGAGACATATACGGTTCCTGCCGGCTGATTTTATCTAGCTGCTGCATCTGAAACGGCTTATATATCCCCTGTAATCCGGTTGTACTGCCGCTGATGGCTACCTGAACCATGTCCTGCAGGACGACAGCTCGCCGTACAACGCTATGACTCCACTGCCTCTCCTGCAGCTGCGCCGCCAGGTAATGCCGGGCTGCCTCGTATTCCTTGCAGATGATGAGCCAGCGAGCCTGCGATAAAAAGTGAAACTCGGCGGAAAAACCGACGAGCGGATGGTATTGCTCCCATGCGGCGTAAAACTGGTCTTCCCGGCGATGACGCTGATAAAAGGTCAGCAATGCCGTATACATGTGCTGAAAGCCGGGGACCCGTTGCTGAGCCCGGCGTCGGGCTGCGTCTATTTCACAGGCATAGCTGTAATAACGTTCTGCCAGGCGACGGGCGCTTTCTTTGTTATGGCAGAGGGAAAATTGGCCGGCGCAGTCGAACAGCTTACCTAAGAGGTAGTATATATCCCACGATTTCTCGTAGGCCTGCTTGGCCTGTATGACGGCGGCCATGTCTTCGATATGGCGCGGCAAGCCTTCTATTTCCAGCACCCGTTCCAAGCAGTCATAGATGCGGCGAAGCCGGGCCAGATGGCCGCCGCGGCTGCCGTATACGCTGCTCGGTACGGAAAATACGAGCATCAGCTCTTCCAGTACGAAGGAGTTAAGGGAAAACGATTCCAGGCCGCAGCGGGACAAGCCGTAGCAGGCGCGGCAGTACAGCCCTTTATCGGCTGGGCCCCATTTTTCCAGCAAGGATACCGTTTCGTCATACACCCTATAGGCTTGCTCCTTTTGCCGGCAGAGAGCGGCAAAATCGCCTTGTCCTTGTCCATCTTTGGCATTTCTGTATAATATCTGCGCATAGCGGTACAGCTGCTCCGGCTGCCGCCCCTTTTCCAGCAAGAGTTCCAACGTATCCCTAGCCTTCTGAAAGCACTCTTGTTTGTCATAGGGCAAGGCGCCGAAAGGCCGGCTCGTAAATCGTACCATATAATCCCGATAGTATAACGAGGCCAATCCTTGGAGCGCGCATCTGTCGTCCCGACGGGCCGGATCTGCCAATACGGCGCAGTAGGCCTGTTCTGCCAGCTGAAGCAGACGTTTCTCTCCGCTTTCTTTACGCAGCTGCTCCGCCAGCTGCAAGCACTCATTCCAGCGCTTCTGCCGGATGTGCTGCATCAGCTGTTGTTCCTGCCGTTCTATCTTGTTCATGCTTGTCGCCTCCTTGTCGATGAAAGGTTATTCTTATCAATAGTATGACGAATAATGATTAAACTTTGACAAGAAAGGCATTAAAGTTATATTAAATTGGATTGGCCTTATCATTTTGCATTTGTCAAGAGGCAACAGAAAAGAGACGATATGCGGTAGTATCCGTTTATCGTCTCTTAGTATGTACAGGTATTACATATTGTTAGCGCGGAGTTCGTTTAAAATAGCTTGCACGCGGGCGGCGCTGTCGGCGATGGCGGCGACTTCTTCATGGCCCGTACGGCGCACCTTAATTTCTACGGTCTGATCGGCGGCGCTCTTCTTGCCTACGGTGATGCGGACGGGATATCCAATGAGGTCGGCGTCGTTGAATTTTACGCCGGCCCGTTCGTTCCTGTCGTCAAAGAGGACGTCGACGCCCATGCCTTTCAGCTGCGTATACAGCCCTTCGGCAATCTTCATCTGTTCTTCGTCCTTGCTGCTGACGGGTACGACGACGACTTCGTACGGCGCGATGGCTACGGGCCACATGATGCCCTTGTCGTCGTGGAACTGTTCGATAGCCGCGGCAATCGTCCGGGTTACGCCGATGCCGTAGCAGCCCATGACATAGGGCTTGGCCTTGCCGTTCTGGTCGAGGAAAGTCGCATTCAGGGCTTCGGAGTATTTCGTGCCCAGTTCAAATACCTGGCCGACTTCAATGCCCCGGACGATGTCGATAGGCGCGCCGCAGTGCGGGCAGACGTCGTCTTTAGTCATGAGGCGGATCGTAGCAACCGTGACGTTTTGGAAATCCCGTTTGGGATTGACGTTCTTATAATGATAGCCGTGCTTATTAGCGCCGGTCACGCCGTTCGGCACGTTCATTGCCGTCGGGTCTACGATGACATAAAAGCTTTCATTATCCGGCGTATCTGCGCCCATGGGGCTCATATAACCGGGCTGGAGGCCGTGAGCCTTCAGTTCTTCGTCTGTCGCCGGTTCAATCGTATTGCCGCCGACAAGATTCTGTACGGCTACGTCGTTTACTTCATGGTCGCCGCGAACCATGCAGAGGACCGTTTTTCCATCTACGTCGAAGGCTACGGCTTTAATCGTCTTTTCTACGGGAATTTGCAGGAAGTTGGCCAGATCTTCGATGGTCGAGCAGTTCGGCGTTTCGATGAGCTCTACGTCGGCTGCGTCTTCAGCCGCCATGTCCAGCGTATTTGGGACGGCCTTTTCAATATCGGCGGCATACTGGCACTTCGAGCAGGAGACGACTTCGGCTTCGCCAGCTGCGGCCAGGGCCATGAATTCATGGGTATGGCTGCCGCCGATTTGGCCGCTGTCTGCTTCTACGGGCTTAAAATTCAAGCCGCAGCGCGTAAATACGCGGTCGTACGCGTCATACATAATCTGATAGGTCTTATGGAGGCCTTCTTCGTCAACATCGAAAGAATAGGCGTCCTTCATGACGAATTCGCGGCTACGCATGAGGCCGAAGCGGGGACGGATTTCGTCGCGGTATTTATTCTGCATCTGCCAAAGGATCAGGGGCATCTGCTTATACGAACGCAGTTCGTTGCGGAGAAGCGTCGTAATCAATTCTTCATGGGTCGGCCCGAGGCAGTAGCCGTTGTCATGGCGGTCCTGCAGCTTGAACATTTCCGGACCGTAAGCGCTCCACCGGCCCGATTCATGCCAGATTTCGGCAGGCTGCATGATGGGCATCATGATTTCCTGGGCGCCTGTAGCGTCCATTTCTTCGCGGACGATCTGTTCTACCTTCAGCGTCACGCGGCGGCCCAAGGGCAGGAAGCTGTACAAGCCGCTGCCGTTTTTCCGCAGCATGCCCGCTTTCAGCATATATTGATGGCTGGCAATCTCAGCGTCTGCCGGAATCTCCCGCAGCGTAGGACTATATAATTTTGATGCTAACATAGACTTAAGACTCCTTTGTAATAGATTTATGTATTTCTTCCAGCAAAGCCGGTACGAGCTGATTTTCAGGCACGCTCTTCAACACCTTGCCGTGGGAAAAGACGATGCCCATTCCCTTGCCGCCGGCGATGCCGAAATCGGCTTCCCGCGCTTCACCGGGACCGTTGACGACGCAGCCCATGACGGCGACCTTAATCGGCGCTGTGATGCCGGATAAGGCTTCCTGTACTTCCTGAGCCAGGCCGATTAAATCGACTTGCGTACGGCCGCAGGTCGGGCAAGAAATCAGCGTCGGTCCGAAGGTCCTGAGGCCCAGGGCTGTGAGAATCGTCTGCCCGGCCGCGATTTCTTCCACCGGATCGCCCGTCAGTGACACGCGGATCGTATCGCCGATGCCGTTGTACAAGAGATGGCCGATGCCGATGGCCGACTTAATGCTGCCCTCACGGACCAGGCCGGCTTCCGTCACGCCTAAATGCAGGGCGTAAGGAACCTTTTCGGCCAGGGCCGTGTAGGCTTCGATCATCAGCGGTACGTCGGACGCCTTCAGGGAAATGACCATATTGCGGTAATCCAGCCGTTCCAGGATACGGATATGGCGCAAAGCCCCTTCCACCATGGCTTCGGCCGTAGGATGGCCGCCGTTCGCTTCCAGCAGGTCTTCCGGCAGCGAGCCGGCGTTGATGCCGATACGGATGGGAATCTGGCGCGAACGCACCTTTTCCACCACCTTTACGACGTTTTCATCGGCGCCGATATTGCCGGGATTGATGCGCAGGGCATGGACGCCGCTGTCTACGGCCTCCAAAGCCAGCCGATAGTCAAAGTGGATATCGGCGACGATCGGCACGGGAGACGCGGCAGTTACAGCCTTCAAGCCCTTAGCGGCAGCCATATCGGGAACGGCAAACCGCACGATTTCCGCGCCGTAAGAGGCCAGGCGGCGCACGTCGGCGACGGCCCGCTCCTCATCGGCAGGAGTAATCGTCGACATCGTCTGTACCGAAATGGGAGCGTCGCCCCCTATCGTAAGATTCCCGACAGTTACGGGAAGTGAATGTCTTCGTTTCATAGTAATCCGGCCTTTCTAAAAACGGCTGATGTCCTGGAACATGGCGAATAAGAACAGCACTCCCAGAATTACCATGCCTGTCGCCTGGATGTACTGCAGCGCCTTTTTAGGCATACGCCGGCCAGAAATTCCTTCTAAAATCAGCAGGATAATATATCCGCCGTCTAACAGCGGAATGGGCAGCAGATTTAAAATGCCCAGGTTGATGCTCAGGAAGGCCGTAAAGACGAGAAGGTTTACAAAGCCTACGGACGCTACCTGCCCGGCCAGCTGGGCTACACCGATGGGTCCGGCCAGGTCAGCCTTCGTTTCGCCGGTAATCATTTCATAGATGCCGACGAGCATGAGCTGGCAAAGCTGCCCCGTCCGCTGAACGGCCATGCCGGCCGATTCAAAAAATCCATGGGACTGTTTCGTTATGACCGGCATGATGCCGAGGGTAGCGCGCTGCGACTGGCTGTCTACCTGAGGGATCATGTCCAGGCTCAGCTCCTTGCCGTCCCGTTCGACGACGACGGTGACGACAGATCGGCTGTGTTCGGCTACGGCCTGAGAAATATCGCTCCACTGCGTAATAGCCGTGCCACCGATGGATACGATGCGGTCGCCCTCCTGCATGTCGGCCTGGCTGGCTGCGGAGTTTTCAATGACCGAGCCGACGACGGCCTGAGGCGATACGGTCATCGTGCCTACGGCAAAGGTAACGCCCCACAAGATGAGAATCGCCAGCAGAAAGTTCATGATGCCGCCGGCGGCAATGACCAGCAGCCGGGACGGAACGGGCTTATTCAAAAACGACCGTTCGTTCAGCGGCTCGTCTTCGGTCATGCCGGCGATGCGGTTAAATCCGCCCAAGGGCACGGCCCGCAGGGAATACAGCGTCGAACCATAGGTGCAGCTGTAAATCTTGGGGCCAAAGCCGATGGCAAATTCGTCGACCTGCATGCCCGTTAATTTTGCTGTAATGAAATGTCCAAATTCATGGACAAATACGATGAGACTGAATACAAATACAGTCGCTGCAATGGTAATACCCAATGTCCCAACACCTTTCTACAGTAAAGACGCCGCGCAGCGACGGGCCCAGGCGTCGGCGCTGCGAATCGCGTCTAAGGAAACGTCGCGGCATACCGTATGGCGTTCCATGACGGTGCGTACGACGTCAAATATGCGTGTAAAAGAAATTTCCCGCCGCAAAAAGGCGTATACGGCGACTTCGTTCGCCCCGTTCAGCACGCAGGGCATCGTGCCTCCCGCCTTCCCTGCTTCATAGGCCAGGGGCAGGGAGGGAAATTTTTCAGGATCCGGCGCGAAGAATTCCAGGCTGCCCAACGTTTTCCAGTCAATAGCCTTAGCTCCGCGCACGGGATAGCGCTGCGGATAGGTAAAGGCATATTGAATCGGCAGCCTCATATCGGGCATTCCCAGCTGAGCCAGGACGGAGCCGTCCGTAAATTGTATCATCGAGTGGATGATGCTCTGGGGCTGGACGACGACTTCGATGCGGTCGTAGGGCATATCGAACAGCCAGTGCGCTTCGATGACTTCCAGGCCCTTATTGAACATCGTCGCCGAGTCAATCGTAATCTTGCCGCCCATATTCCACGTCGGATGCTTGAGGCACTGCTCTACCGTAATGGACGGGAATTCTTCCAATGGCCGGTGAAAATGGGGGCCGCCTGAGGCCGTAATCAGCAGCTTGTCGACTTCACTGCCGCTGCGTCCTTCCAGACATTGGAAAATCGCTCCATGCTCGCTGTCGACAGGCAGGATGCGGACGCCGCGGCGCGCAGCCTCGGCCATGACCAGCTCGCCTGCCGCCACGAGGGTTTCCTTGTTGGCCAGGGCAATATCCAGCCCCTTCTCGATGGCATGGAGCGTCGGCTCAATGCCGGCAGCCCCGACTAAGGACGTCAGCACCATATCGGCTTCGCATTCGTCAATGAGTTTGAGCAGACCTTCAGGCCCGGAAAAAACCGTGCACCTTTCGCCTACTTCCTGCCGCAGCTTTTCGGCTGCCGGCTCGTCGGTCATGCAGGCAAAGGCTGCGCCGTGGGCCTGAATCTGGCGAGCTGCCAGCTCCCAGTTCGAATGAGCGGCAACGGCGGCGAGGGTAAACAGCTGCGGATGAGCTTCAATGACGTCGACGGCCTGGGTGCCGATCGACCCCGTACTGCCGAGGATGATAATTTTCTTCAATGCAGGGCCTCCTCTCAGGCGATGAGTGTGAGATATACATATACGGCCGGAGCGGCGAACAGCAGGCTGTCAAAGCGATCCAGCACGCCGCCGTGCCCCGGAATCAGCGTCCCCGAATCCTTTACCTGGCAGACTCGTTTCAGTATCGATTCTACCAAGTCGCCGAGAGGAGCCGCCACGGCGACGATGATGCCGATAGCTAAGGCGTGGATGAGGGAAAACTGGAAAATAAGCGAAAAGACGAGAGCCGTGACGACGGTGCCGATAAAGCCTCCCAAAGCCCCTTCCTGCGTTTTGCCGGGGCTGATGGACGGGCACAATTTATTTTTCCCCTTAACTTTTCCTACGGCAAAGGCAAAGGTATCGCTGGCCCACGTGGAAAAAATCAGGAGAAACATGAAAAAGCGCGCCGGCTCCAGCATGACGGACGAAAAAGCGTCGGTCATATACGATGCAATCTGCCCGTTTCGCAGCGCCAGCATAGCTAAAAAGCCTCCGCTTACGTACAGCAGGCCGTACAGCGTATAGGCGCTGTCTACAGGCTTTATCTTCCCATGAAACAGGACGGTCTGCAGCAGCAGCCACAGCATGGCGGCTACGGCCAGCAGCATCATCACCTTTACGCTGCCGAACCAATAGGCGGCAAAAAAGCAGACGATCCATCCCGCTCCCATCCGTTCCGACAGATTCGCGCCCAGTTTGCGGACTAAATTACAATACTCATGCCATCCCAAAATAGCCAGCAGGATTATCATGAAAAAAAACAGCCAGTCCCCTTCATAGATAATCCCTATCGTCAGGGCGCCGCCTATGACGCCGGTTATAATTCGTTTTGCCAACATATGTTTCGTTTACCTACCTTATTTCAAACCGCCAAAGCGGCGTTCTCTGCCCTGAAAGGCGAGAATCGCCTCTATGAGCGTCTCTTTTGTAAAATCAGGCCAGCACAAATCGGTATACCAGAATTCGGCGTAAGCCATCTGCCACAACAGGAAATTGCTGACCCGTTTGTCCGCGCCGGGCCGGATGAGCAGGTCCACGTCGTTTTCCGGCGCCGTATACAAATACGAAGCCAGGGAGTCTTCCGTAATATCCTCCGGCTCCAGACGGCCGGCCTTGACGTCGGACGCCAGCTTCTGCATGGCCTGGGTCAGTTCCAGGCGGCCGCCGTAATTGACGGCGACGTTTAAAATCAATCCCGTGTTTCCGGCCATGTTCCGTTCCGCTTCGTCAAAGGCCTGGCGGAGCGACGGGGAAAGGCGGCTCAAATCGCCGATAAAGTGCAGGCGCACATTATGCTCGTTCAGTTCCAGAAGGTTTTTGCTCAGGTACTCCTTCATGAGCTTCATAATATAGGAAACTTCCTCGTCAGGCCGTTTCCAGTTTTCCGTCGAAAAGGCGTATACCGTCAGCACCTTGATTCCTAATTCCCCGGCGGCGGCGACAATTTTCTTCAGCGTGTCCGCGCCGGCCCTGTGGCCGTAGCTGCGCGGCATGCTCCGCCGTTTAGCCCAGCGGCCGTTGCCGTCCATGATGATGGCGACGTGGCGGGGAATGTTGTTCGTATCGAGCAGTTCTATTCCTGTATGCCGTTCTTCCTTCTTCTTTTTTCCTAAAAAGTTAATCATTCTTGCACTTCTCCACCTTGCAGCATGCGAGTTACGCTTTCGCTTTTCTTCAAATTCGCGTTTACCAGAAGATATACGACGCCGTCCCGCTCGCGGGCCCGGACGACGTAGGGATCTTCTTCATCGCGGGGAAAAAAGCGGCTTCGCGCCGTCGTGCGCTCTACTTCATACGGCACGTTTTTTTCCTGTAATACAGATATGGCATACCGTAACGGCATGCCAATAAAATTTCGTATATCCATTATACTTCCATGACTTCTTTTTCTTTTTTCGCTTTGATTTCGTCGATCAGCTTGATCTTCTTGTCCGTCAGCTTCTGGATATTTTCCTGGGCTTCCTTGCTGTCGTCTTCCGTGATTTCCTTCTTCTTTTCCATCTTCTTGATGGCGTCGTTCGCGTCACGGCGGATATTGCGGATGACGACCTTAGAGTCTTCGGCGTCCTTGCTGACCTTCTTGCTTAATTCTTTACGGCGTTCTTCCGTCAGCTGGGGGATTTCCAGGCGGATCATCGTGCCGTCGTTGTTCGGGTTTAAGCCCAGATCGGATTTCAAAATAGCCCGTTCGATGTCGCCGAGCATTTTCCGTTCCCAGGGAACAATCGTAATGAGGCGCGGTTCCGGGGCGGATACGTTTGCAACCTGCTTGACCGGCGTAGGCGTACCATAGTAATCAACGCTGATACGGTCCAGTAGCGTCGTACTGGCCCGGCCAGTGCGAATCGAAGCCAAATCGCGCTTCAATGCTTCTATGGTCTTATCCATCTTTTCTTCGTTCTGCGTTAATAAGGTCTTTACGTCCATACTATTCACTTCCTTAATCGTAATAATGGTATATATGTATATAATACAGCTTTTAGCCTTCTTTGTCGACTAATGTCCCCAAATCTTTTCCGCTGGCGGCGGCGATGATATTGCCTTCGACGTCGATGTTGAATACGACGATGGGAATGTTATTGTTCATGCACAGCGTCGTAGCCGTCGCGTCCATGACTTTGAGCTCTTTATTGATGACATCCATGTAGGACAAGCGGCGGAACATCTTCGCGTCGGGATTGAGCTTCGGGTCGCTGTCGTATACGCCGTCTACGCCGTTCTTTGCCATGAGGATTGCGTCGGCTTCGATTTCTGCAGCCCGCAGTGCCGCCGTCGTATCCGTAGAGAAATAGGGATTGCCCGTACCAGCGCCGAAGATGACGACGCGGCCCTTTTCCATGTGGCGGATCGCCCGGCGGCGGATGTACGGTTCTGCAACCTGCTGCATGTTGATAGCCGTCTGTACGCGCGTCGCAACGCCGTTCTTTTCCATAGCGTCCTGCAGCGCCAGGGCGTTCATGACCGTTGCCAGCATGCCCATGTAGTCAGCTGATACGCGGTCCATGCCTTTTGCGCTGCCCGACAGGCCGCGCCAGATATTACCGCCACCTACGACGATAGCTACCTGAATGCCCAGCTTATTTACTTCTACGACTTGCTTGGCAATTGTTTCGACCGTTTCCGGGTCGATGCCGTATCCCTGGGCTCCCGCCAACGCTTCGCCGCTCAATTTCAATACAATGCGATTATATTTTTTCGTTTCCATACCAAGGCCTCCTGCTCCCGGCGCTGCCGCGCCGTATAAAGTCACATTAGAAAATAAGAGAACACGAAAATGGTGTTCTCTTATATGCAATCTTATTTAGCTTGTGCCATAACTTCGGAAACGAAATCGTCGTTGCGCTTCTGGAGGCCTTCGCCCAATTCGTAGCGGGTGTAACGGCGGATGTCGATTTTTTCACCGATTTTAGCGATATTTTCAGTAATAACCTGCTGAATCGTCTTGTCGGAATCTTTGATGAATTCCTGGTCGAGCAAGCAGTTTTCTTTGTAGAATTTTTCGATACGGCCGACGATCATCTTTTCGACGATTTTTTCCGGTTTGCCTTCGTTCAGAGCCTGCTGGCGGAGAACTTCTTTTTCATGTTCGAGAACGTCTTCCGGAACGTCTTCTCTCTTGAGGTATGCCGGGTTAGCTGCGGCGATCTGCATTGCAATGTCTTTGCAGAGGTCTTTGAAGTTGTCCGTCTGGGCTACGAAGTCCGTTTCGCAGTTGATTTCTACGAGAACGCCGATGCGGCCGTTGCCGTGGATATAGGAGTAAACCAAGCCTTCAGCTGCGATGCGGTCTGCTTTTTTAGCAGCGGCTGCCAAGCCTTTTTCGCGAAGGAAGTCGATTGCTTTTTCCATATCTCCATCCGTAGCTGCGAGCGCTTTTTTGCAGTCCATCATGCCAGCGCCAGTTTTTGTTCTTAAATCTTTTACCATGCTTGCTGTAATAGCCATCTTAGATATTCCTCCTAAACATAATATACAGTTTGAATAAAGGTAAGGAATGAAGCACTCCTTACCTTTATATAATGAGCCATGTAGTTCTCAAAGGGCCGATGTCTTAGTTTTCTTCAGCGACAGCTTCCGTTTCAACGGCTGCTTCTTCAGCGGCGCCTTCTTCAACCTGTTCGCCCTGGTTGCCTTCCAAAACGGCGTCGGCGATTTTGCCGGTCAGCAGTTTTACGGCGCGGATAGCGTCGTCGTTTGCCGGAATCGGGTAGTCGATGAGGTCGGGATCGCAGTTCGTGTCAACCGTAGCGATGATGGGGATGTTCAATTTGCGGGCTTCCGATACGGCGATTTCTTCTTTTTTCGGGTCGATAACGAAGAGAGCGTCCGGAAGTTTCTTCATGTCTTTGATGCCGCCGAGGTATTTCTGGAGTTTTTCCATTTCGTGTTTCAAAATGGTAACTTCCTTCTTCGGCAATACGTCGAACGTGCCGTCTTCAGCCTGTTTTTCCAGCGTCTTCAAGCGTTTTACGCGTTTTTCAATCGTCTGGAAGTTGGTCAGCATGCCGCCGAGCCAGCGTTCGTTTACATAGAACTGATTGCAGCGTTCGGCTTCGTTTTTAATGGATTCCTGAGCCTGTTTTTTCGTGCCGACGAAAAGGATCTTGCCGCCTTCAGCAGCCAGGTCGCGTACGAAATTGTAAGCTTCGTCCATTTTCTTTACGGTTTTCTGCAAGTCGATGATGTAGATGCCGTTGCGTTCCGTGAAGATGAAACGAGCCATTTTAGGGTTCCAGCGGCGAGTCTGGTGACCGAAGTGAACGCCTGCTTCCAATAATTGTTTCATAGATACTACTGCCATAATTGTTACTCCTCCTGTTGTTCCTCCGCCCGGTCATCGCCTGCCGTCACTGCCGAGCAGCACAGCTGCAGGCTCACCAAGCGTGCGTATTTTTAAGCATAGTACTTAAACCTTTGCTATTATATCACATTGTCTTCGACTGCACAAGCCGTTTTTACGCAAAAAAAGCCGCTCCTGCATGTACTGCCCGGAGCGGCTCCGCCTCTATTCCAAAATATATACCGGCACGGTGCGCCGTCCGAAGACCATGCAGGAATTGTAATCTTCCATGCACAAGTCGATGCGGTTTCCTAAAATATCTCCGCCCGTATCTTCGGCAATGGCTACGCCGTATCCCGGGATATACACCCGCGTTCCCAGCGGAATGACGTTGGGGTCTACGGCGACGACGCCGTAACGGGCGACGGTACCCATCTTGGTAATGCCCGCGCCGTTGCCGTCCGACGGCAGGTACGCTGTCGCTTCCATCGTAAAGACTTCCTTATACTTGGACACGTCGCCCGTATTGAGCGTTACGGTCTCCTGCGTGCCTACGCGGCGGATCAGGGGCTGCATTTCCGTCACCAGCGTCGTAGAGACGACTTCCTTCCCGACGACCTGGCCGTCGAGGCTGATGATATGAACAGTGACCTTCTTGCGGCCGTTCATCCCTTCCTGGACGATTTCTTCCTGACCCTGGCTCAGATTTTCATCAGGGATGCTTTCAATGGCAAAGGGAACGACTTCGTCTTCCGTGATGGCCTTGCGGGAAATATTCCCAATGCGTATCGTCATATCAGGAACGACCGGCGCGGACGTATCGCCGTAGGGACGATAATTCTCCGCGTCGTATCCATATTGTTCGGCTACTTCCTGTACGGTCTTTTTGGCGGACATAACAGTTTGTTGTTTACCCTTATGTTCCAATATGACGGGAACGGCCCGGCGAACCGTAACGGCAGTTCCTTCTAATAATTCGGATGTGGACATTTCAATTTCATCATATGACCCGAGCGCAATATTATTTTCGCGCATCAGCGCGTCAGCATTGACGGCGTGCGTATAGACAGAACGAGTCGCGCCGTCGGTCTGGATTGTGACGGATTTTCCTTTGTCAATAAATCCAGCTAAGGAAACTATGATTAATAAAGCGACTAAGGTTGCATACATGCGAGTAATGGGCCCTTGATATCGTTTGTTCATCAAATCCCTCCTAACTGGAAATCATTCTATCAAAGGCCTGTTACCCTGTCAATTTTTATCGGTTAACAATAATAGCAAAAATGAGGTAAATATCATATCTTCAGCACGATTGTCAACATTAAAGGGCCTGCGAAAAGGCTGTTTATACTGCGTGATAAGGGCGATTTTGAGAGAGCTTTACATGGTTTCCCACATTAAAGTAAAATTTTTTCAAAAAAGTATATTTTTGTGGTGAAAAAATCCTGTTTTTCTTGCAAAATATATCCTGTCCCCCACTTTCCTCATATGCCGTCCCTTTTATATTGGTTTTCTGCTCCATGAAAGCGCAAAAAACGTCCCCTCCGCAGGGAGGGGACGTCGAAGGCACGGCGCTTAACGGCGCTTGCTTTTCTTATGCTTTTTGTGTTTTTCTTCTGCTTCATGCTGGAGCATCATCTGGGCGTGAATCGGCGCTGCATCGGTCGGCCGTTCGTCGGCAATGTAGCGATACGTGCCGTCGGAATTCATGGCGTAGGCTTTTACATTGTCGTTGAAATACAGCGACAGGATTCCCTTGATGCGTTCCTTATGGGGACCGTATTCGACGGGAATCATCAGTTCCACCCGTTCGTTCAGGTTGCGGGGCATCCAGTCGGCCGACGAGATGAATACGTCTTCTTCCCCGTTATTGTAGAAGTAGAATAAACGGCTGTGTTCGAGGAACCGGCCGACGACGCTGTGCACTTCGATGTTTTCGCTGATTCCCGGCAGTCCCGGCCGCAGGACGCAGATCCCGCGGACGATGAGATGGATTTTAACGCCGGCAGCCGACGCTTCGTACAATTTAGCGATGACCTCCTTGTCAAGGAGGGAATTCATCTTGGCGACGATGAAGGCTTTCTTGCCCTTTTTAGCCCAGGCCGTTTCCTGTTCTATCTTTTCATAAATCCGTTCGCGCAGATTCAGCGGCGCGACGGCCAGCTTGTTCCACTGCGGCGGGTCAGAATATCCCGACAGGAGATTGAAAAAGGCTGAGGCGTCGACGCCGATGAGCGTATTGGCCGTCAGGATGCCTACGTCCGTGTAAATGCGGGCCGTCTTGCCGTTGTAGTTGCCCGTCGCCAAATGGACGTAACGGCGGATGCCTTCTTCTTCTCGGCGGACTACCAGGGTGATTTTCGAATGGGTCTTTAATCCCATGATGCCGTAAATAACGTGGCAGCCGGCCTTTTCCAGCTTGCGGGCCATGAAGATGTTGTTTTCTTCGTCAAACCGGGCCTTAACTTCCATGAGGACCGTGACCTGTTTGCCGTTTTCTGCAGCTTCCGCCAATGCGGCGATGATGGGAGACCGGCTGCTGACGCGGTACAGGGTCTGCTTGATAGCCAGCACATCCGGGTCTGTAGCAGCTAATTTGATAAAGTTCTCTACAGTATCAAAGGTTTCGTACGGATGATGTACCATAATATCCTGCTTAGCAATGGCCGTCCACATATCAGGTGCGCCAAGTTCTTCCAATTCATACGACGGCTGAGGCGACGCGGCAGGATAACGGAGATGATCATACCCCTCGATTCCCGTAAAGGAGAAAAATACCTTGCAGTCCAAGGGGCCGGGTATCATATACAAGTCCTTGTCTTCCAGCTGCAGCTCGCCGCGCAGGAATTCCCGGACCATACGGCTCGCCGACTGGGCCAGTTCCAAGCGGACGGCTGCGCCCTTGCGGCGTTTTTTCAGGGATTTTTCCACTTCTACGAGCAAATCTTCCGCTTCGTCGTCAATATCTAGGTCGGCGTCGCGGGTTATGCGGAACGGCACGGCTTCGAGGATATCGCAGCCCAGGAAGAAACGGTTGGCATAGGCGCCGAGGATGTCCTCCAGAAAGAGGAACTGCTTCGCGTCGCCGGCAGCTACGGGCACCTTGATGATGCGGGGAATGATCGGCGACGGCACGGGCAAAATGGCCGTCTTTACCGACGTATCGCCCTGTTTCTTGCGCAGCAGGACGGCCAGATTCAGATTCAGGCTGGCGAGGAAGGGAAAGGGATGGCTCGAGTCGACGGCCATAGGCGTGACGACGGGGTAAATTTCCCGCTCGAAATAGCTGTCCAGCCAGATGCGCTGCTCTTCATTCAGCTCGTCGACGCTGACAAAATGAAGGCCTTCCTGCTGCAGCTTGTCCTGAATGACCGAATAATATTCGTACTGCTGGTCCACCAGCGTGTGTACCATAGACTGGATGGCTTCAAACTGCTCTTGCGGCGTCATGCCGGCAATGTCGATATGCTTAACGCCGCTTTCGATGAGGTGTTTGACGCCGGCCACGCGGATCATAAAGAATTCGTCCAGATTTGACGCGGCAATAGCTACGAAATTCAGCTGTTCCAGCAAGGGATTGGACGGCACGATGGCTTCCCGCAGAACCCGTTCGTTAAACTTGATCCACGTACATTCCCGGTTTAAATAATTTTCTGGTTCTGTATACTTCAAAATAGTCACTTATCCTTTCAGTAATTTAGGCGAAATGCCGAAGACTTCGGCGAAATTGACGGCCGTCTTCATGAACGTCCACCGTTCCAGGGAAATATCCAAATCGGAATGGTAGCGGACGATGAGTTCGTTGCCGACCAATTCGGCCTGTATGCGCTTTATCTTTCCTAAATGGCTCTTGTCGAGGGAGTCGGCCAGGCTGAAAATCGCCGCGAGCTTGGCCGCCGTAATCTTCTGCTCCGGCGACAGGACGTCGTACATGTCCGACGAATCCTGTATCACGCCACCGTCGGCGTAATAGGCAATGTTGGCCAGCACTTCCTTTTCTTCGTCTGTAATGCCGAATAAGTCCGTTTCCATGATAAGGTGATACGTGCAGAGATTGTGCTTGCGGATGTTGACGTATTTGCCCGTTTCATGAAGGATCGACGCCAGCTGCAGCAAGTAGCCGCACGAGAATTTCAAGCCGATTTCCTTATACACGGCGTTGAACAAAATACCGCAGAACTCGCCTACGCAGGCGGCATGTTCCGGCGCGTACCAATACTTGCCGGCAATGCGGCGCGTCAAGTTGAGCAGCAGCCCCCGCTGATGGGCTACGTAAGAATTATCGGTCTGCTCGGCTACGTAATGCATGGAATAGCCCTCCGTAAAGGTCGTGCTCATCATGACCAGCAGGTCGACGTCGATGATGCGCAGGAGCTCGTAATACAGGAGCAGCGTCGGCATGATGACGTTGGCCAGATTTTCCGAAAGCTTGCAGCGCTGCATGAGCTTAAAGGGCGTAATGCCGTGGAAGGAATTGACGAACTGGCGCAGCTCGTCGGCCTTGATGAGGCGGACGCCGTTCGTTTCTTCCTTATGCATGAGCTTGCCGATGAGCGTTGCCGCCCGGCCCGACAGGACGATGTATTTAATATCGTGATGGCGCACGCTGGCCCACAGGGGGGACAAGGCGCCGTAGATGTATTCGCGGGCTGCCGTCGGAAAGGTCAGCTCTTCCCGCTGCTTAGGCGTGAAGTTTTCCAAAATGCGCAGCGAGCCGATGTGGACGTTTTGCTGAAACAGGAGCTCGTCCGATTTCCAGCAGGTCAGCCCTACGCCGCCGGACGTAATATCCAGCAGGAGGACGGCCTTGTCGGCAAAGTTGAATTTCCCCTTCAGTACGTGATAATACAAGCCGAAGAATTTATAGTAAATTTCCTTGGCCATGCGCACGACAGTGACGCGGAAGCCCGTGCGGAAATAAATTTGATCGATGACATTGAGCAGGTTGTCGGCTTCGCGGATAGCCGTCGTCGACAAGACGCGCACGTCCGTGACGTCGTAGTCCCGCAGGAGCTGCTTGAATTTATTTAAAATCGTGCAGATTTCGTTGAGAGACTGGAAGCTGACGTGATGGCGCGTAAAGACTTCCCCGCCGTACTGGACTTCCCGCGATACATTTTCAATGACCTCCATATCGTCCAGCGACGAATACGCGATGATTTTCAAGGTCATATTGACCGTGCCGATATGTATGATGCCAAATTGCCGCTTGGCCTGATATTCCATAGTAGTTCCTCGCCTTCCTTGCTGATGACGCGAAGACTCTCTCCCCGCCGTCTCTTCATATATTATACATGAAATACCGGCGATGGTGGCGATCTTTTTGTATAATTTGTGTAAAAAATGAAAAAAGCTTGTATAATAGGCGGCTCTGCAAAAAATACGGAAGAATCCTCCCCATTTTCTTTAGTCATACGAATTATTTCCATTTCGTTTTAACGGCAAATTTTGCAAAATCGTTTCATCGTCTCGGCAAGATGTAGTATAATAACAGAAGATTATGGATTACAAAGAAAAGAGGTATACAATGGAAAAATTAGCCATCATCGATATGGGCTCCAACTCCATCCGGTTTGTCGTCCTCCAGATAAACGACAACAAATCGTATTCCTTCCTGTATCAGGAAAAAGAATCCATACGCCTCGGGCAAGGCCTTACCCAGACGGGCGAACTGAGCGACGCCGGCATGGAACGGGCCATGAAATGCTTAAAGGTATATAAGCACATCATGGAGGTTATGGAAATCCAAAACTGCATCGCCGTCGCCACCGCCGCCGTGCGCAACGCCTCGAACGGCGACGAGTTCCTGAAGCGGATTTACGCGGAAACGGGCGTAGCCATGACTGTCATTACAGGCGAACGGGAAGCCTATCTCGGCTATTTGGGCGTCATCAACACCATCGCCATGAAGGACTTTCTCCTGTTCGACTTGGGCGGCGCCAGCGTCGAGCTGACCCTGGTGCAAGAAGGCGAACCAGTTCATTCCGTTTCCATCCCCATCGGCGCCGTAACGGTTACGGAAAAATTCAATCTCCAGGGCAACGTAGACGCAATCGCCCTGCAGGACTGCCTGAAATTCGTACGGAAAAAGCTCCTCGCTGCCGACTGGATTAAAAATCTGCGCCTCCCCCTCGTCGGCATTGGCGGCACGGCCCGTACTTTTGCCAAGATGGATCAGCGGACAACGAATTACGAGCTGACGAAGGTGCATAACTACATCCTGCCGGCAGAGCACTTCGACGCCCTGTATACGGAAATTACGACGCGGACCAGCGCCAACCGCAAGAAGATCCCCGGCCTGTCGAGCGAACGGGCCGACCTCATCGTCGCCGGCGCCGCCGTCATCAAGACCCTGTTCGATACGGCAGGCAGCCCGGAACTGGTCGTCAGCGGCTGCGGCCTGCGCGAAGGGCTGTTCTTTGAATACTATACCTCTTACTTCCACCTGCCTGCGCCTCGTTTTGACGATATCCTGAAATTCAGCATCCGCAACTTCGTCGGCACCCTGGGCGGCATCGTCAACGAATCCCACTGCCAGCAGGTCACCCATACAGCAGGCCTTCTCTTTGACCAGCTGAAAGACCTGCACGGCTACGGCGAGCGGGAACGGCTGTACCTCACGACGGCGGCCCAGCTTCACGACGTAGGCAAAATCATCAATTTCTACGATCACGCCCGCCACTCGGCCTTCATGATCGGCCACGCGCCCCTGTACGGCCTGACGCAGCGCGAGCAGCTCATCGTCAGCTTCATCGCCGGCTTCCACCACGGCATCAGCCGCAAGACCCTGCGGGCCTACCGCTACGCCAACATGGTCACGGCAGAAGACTGGGCGATGGTCCGCAAGCTCTCCACCTTCCTGGCCTTGGCCGAAGCATCGGACATTACGTACGAGCAAGTCGTCCAGGATATTCACGTCACCACTGCGGAAAACGTCGCCGTCGCCGTCATTACGACGGCTCCCGGCGTAGCCTACAACGCGGCGGACTACGAAATGAACCAGCTGACCAAGCAATTCAAAAAGGAATTCGGCATCTCCCTGCTCCTCGTCTGGAAGTGAGCCTGTAAGGAGGCCATGTAATAGTATAAAGAAAGACACTTTCCAACGACATGTCAGAAAGTGTCTTTTTTTATGTCTGTATATCAGATAGTTTCAGGTTAGCGGATCGATACGTCTTCTCCGGCGAGGATTTTCTTCATCGTCCGGGCCGGGCACATTTTGCCGCACATCGTGCAAGTGCCTTCGCATTCGGGCTTGCTCGATTCATAGTAGCGGCGAGCCTTTTCCGGGTCGATGGACAAGGAAATCATCGTTTCAAAATCTACTTCCACGCGGGCCTTGCTCATAGCGTCGTCCCATTCCTGCGCGCCGGGGATGCCCTTGGCCAGGTCGGCGGCGTGCGCGGCGATACGGGCGGCGATGATGCCTTCCTTAACGTCGTTTACGTCGGGCAGGCGCAGGTGTTCGGCCGGCGTAACATAGCACAGGAAGTCGGCTCCGGATGCACCAGCAATGGCCCCGCCGATAGCGCTCGTAATGTGGTCATAGCCCGGAGCGATATCCGTGACGATGGGGCCCAATACGTAGAAGGGCGCGCCGTGGCACAGGCGTTTTTCAATCTTCATGTTGGCGGCGATTTCCGTCAGGACCATGTGGCCCGGGCCTTCGATCATGACCTGGACGTTGTGTTCCCAAGCCCGTTTCGTCAATTCGCCGAGGGTAATGAGTTCTTCGATCTGGGCTGCGTCCGTCGCGTCGTGGGTGCAGCCGGGACGGCAGGCGTCGCCCAAGCTCAGGGTAACGTCGTATTTTTCACAGATGTCGAGGAGACGATCATAGTATTCATAGAAGGGGTTTTCCTGATTGTTCATTTCCATCCAGGCAAACAGCAGCGAGCCGCCGCGGGATACGATATTGGTCAGGCGGGGGTTCTTCTTGATACGTTCAGCCGTCTTGCGGTTCATGCCGCAGTGGATGGTCATGAAGTCTACGCCGTCTTCTGCGTGCTGTTCGACGACGGAGAAGAATTCATCTACAGTAATATCCTTCAAGTCTTTTTCCAGCATGCCGACGGCGTCATACATGGGAACGGTACCGATCATAGCCGTAGACATATCGACGAGCTTGCGGCGGAATTCGCGGGTCTTGCCGAAGTTGCTCAAGTCCATGATGGCTTCAGCCTTCATGTTGATGGCGTTCTGCACCTTCTGCAGTTCCAATTCATGGTCGTTATGTTCCGGCGATACGCCGAGGTTGACGTTGATTTTCGTGCGGCAGTCCTGGCCGACGGCTTCTGGCGAAAGGCTGGTGTGAAGCTTATTGGCCGGGATAGCGACCTTGCCTTCAGCTACGAGCTTCATGAGCTTTTCCATCGGCATTTTTTCTTTTTCCGCAACGATTTTCATCTGCGGCGTAACGATGCCTTTGCGGGCTGCGTCCATCTGAGTTGTGTAAGTCATAAAACGTACCTCCTGCTAATGAGTTTAACCTAAATATAGAAAGAAATGATAGAAACAGGTAAATAAAAAAGCTCACCTCCGCAGGTGAGCTTTTTAATCCCGTAAAGCTTCCCTACGTCGGCATTATCCGAATCAGGTACATGAGGGACAAGCGCGAATCCAAACGCTTTCTCAGCCTTGCGGCGCCCCTAGCTTTTTTAGTTATCTCGCTTTATTATAATATACTTGCGTAGATAATGCAAATATAAATTATCGTCCGGCAAATTGACGGCAGCATCGCTCCTATGTTTCCGGAAGATATTTTTATGCAGAAAAAGGCTGCGGCCGATTGGAGGTACAATAACTCGGATTAGATAGTTTTTGTTGCCCTTTACAAATTACAGGAATCCTCCTCCCCGTTTCTTATCTGGGTTTCAGCGGACCGTAAAAGTACGAGGCCGTCGCGCCGCCGTCAATGAGGAAATCGGCACCTGTAATAAACGCGCCTTTTTCGCTCAGCAGCAGCTCCGCCACGTGGGCTATTTCGTCAGCCGTTCCTGGCCTGCCTGCCGGACATTTTGCAAACATATTTTTGTAAAAATCGCCGCGCGGACCGTTAAATTCGTCCTGGGCCAGAGGCGTTACAATAATCCCCGGCGAAATAGAATTGATGCGGGCGCCACGCATTCCCCAGCGAACTGATTCAGCCATCACTCTCTTGACGTTGCAGCGTTTAGCCAGCTGATAGGCATGAAGGGTATCACGGATACGCGAGGGATGCAGCATATCCAATGTCAGCAGGTCTTCGGCAGGCGTACAGGCCAGCAGTTCGTCTTCTTCCGGACTAAGAGCCGACAGACGATGCCCTGACTGACTGGAAATAGTTACGCCGACACCTCCGTCGGCGATGACCTTGCCGACTTCTTCCAGCAAAACGGCCGTACCATACAAGTCAACATTTAAAATCGTTTTAATCGGAGCCTGGCTTGGCGATACGCCGGCGGCATTTATTAATACAGAAATATTACCATACGCTCTTCCAACGCTTATATATTCCTGAATAGACGCACGGCTTGCCAAATCCATTTCCATAGGAACGGCATCAAATCCGGCTCCTTGCATCAATCCGGCAGTGCGCTTTGCTTTTTCCAGTATTTTATCTCCTATGATAATCTTCATCCCCGTTCCTGTACGGCGGGCAATAGCCATACCGATGTCTCCTGCACCAACCCACAGCATTACGCATTTTGTCATAAAAATTCTCTCCTTTGCTGTTTTTCATAACAGGCAGCCGTCTTAATCCGTAAGCATCACAGCAGCCTCATGCACCTATTATTGTAGAGACAGGGTCCAAAAACAGCAATCTCGATTTCAGCAGCAATTCATAAGTACTGCTTATGTAAAAACTGCATCTTCATTAAGAGATACAGATGATGACTCATTCATGACGAACTAGTTTTCGCAGCGTTTCAGCAAATTCTTCTATATAATACTGGGTATGCTCCCTGCGCCAAAACAGGCAGTACGTGCGACATAACTGACGCTTCCCCTGGCAGATGGGCAGCCGCCGTATAGACGCGTGAGCCGGCGGCAGCGTGCCCATACGTTCAACAGGCAAAAATCCCCTGTTTCCCAAAACCATCAGCCGGCCTTCTTCCAGCGTAGGGGCAAATAAGAAGCTTCCGCCGAAGTTCAGCGTCTTCTCATAATATTCCTGCTCTGCACGGCGCTGCTCTTTCGTAGAAATCAAGATGCATGGGACAGATTTTAAATCCTGAAGCTGTACCGACTCCTGTCGGCTAAGAGGATGCCGGGCAGACAATTCAGCATAGCAGCTGCACGATAAAAGCTGATAATTCACATAATCGTCAGAAAAGGCTCTCCGCTGATCACTTAGAATAATATCGACGCCGCCATGACGAAGCAAATTATATAATTCTTCATGCGTACCCGTTGCAATATCAATGAACACTTCAGGATATACTTGAGAAAAATCGGCTACAGCCTGATATAATTCCTGGCCGCTGTAGCAGCGCAGATACCCGATGCGCAGCACCGATTCCGCATCGCGTCCGATGCGGGATGTTTCATAACATATGTCATCGACTTCTTTCAGCAGCCCCTTGCAGCGCATATAAAAATATTCACCGGCCGGCGTCAGGGAAAACCGGCGTTTCTCTCGTATCAAAAGGGAAGCGCCTAATTCCTTTTCCAAGGCCTGTACCTGCTGAGATACGGCAGATTGTGAAATATAACATCGCTCTGCCGCATCCGTAAAGCTGCCGCAGTCTACGACAGCCATAAAATACTGTATTTGCCTGAGCAACATCCGTATTGCCTTCTTTCCTTAGTTACTGTTTTTATTATATACATATTTTAATGCCTAGATTGCGGCAATGCAAAAAACATACCTATCTCTGTACTTTATAAAAGACATCGGAAAATGCATCAAGCAAAAAAATGGTACATGCTGCTCCGCTCCCTTGCCTGCTGTGCGCCGTATTCCCCATCAAGGCAGCCTTAGGATATCCCTGTATATCCGGCGTAAATCTGCCCTAAACGGAGACATAAAGGATATATTGCGACAGACCAACAAAAAAAATCGAGACTCCTTATGAAGTCCCGATTATACTCGAATGACAGGATATATGGCAAAATCATGCAGACACCCGACTATACCGCAGCCATAAGACATGGCCTTCCCTGACGTTTGCTTCTTTCAGATGAAACGCCACAGGCCGGCCTTCCGGAAGAAAAGCCGCCTTGTCAAATAACGACGCCGACTCCGTATTTCCATCTACTACAGGTGCAATAACCCAGCTCAGCTCGTCGATAAGTCCTTCCTGCAAAAAGGATTCATTCATGATGCCGCCGCCGGCAACCATAACTTTATCAACAGAAAAATACTGAACCAGTTTTTCCAGCAAAACAGCACAATGTATCTGCTTTTCGCCGGCAAATACATAAGAAATGCCGATGCTTCGCAAATAGGACAGATAGGCCGGCGATGCAGATTCAGTCAGTACCTCGATAATATGAGCTGCCGGGCGGCCCTTCTTTTCCATCACAGGTGATGAAAAGGCCACAGTGCCCTGAGGATCAACGGCGACGATAAATTGTTCTGCATTCCTTCCGTATGGACTAATATAATCTTCTTTCGGCAAGATCTCTTCTGCAGGCGGCAGTTCCGGCAGCAAGCCGTCAGAATAGCTGCCCAAAATAGTGGCCATGCCATATATGGTTGCCTGGCACTGGTAAACATTTCTCAGCTCGCCGTACAGCTGCAGTGCCGGAGCCGTCTCAGCAGCTCCGAAAAAGGGACCGTCGATTTTGCCGTCTACAGACGTGAGCATATGGCATACGACAAAAGGTCGTTTCATTATACTATTCTCCTTTCGATTAAATATATATCATTATCATTTAACTAAATTTAAATATACAGTTCTGCACATTCTATTCCGCAGTGTTTCCTCTTTCCTGCTGCGCCGGTCCTTACGCCTTCGTCGCCGTGCCGCCGAAGACGGCAGACATGGGAACGGACTGGAGGGCCTGATCCAGGGCTGATACTTCATCTGCCGTCAGCATGATATCTGCAGCTCCGGCATTTTCTGCCATTCTTCCTTCCTGACGCGTGCCGGGAATCGGAACGATCCACGGCTTCTTGCACAACATCCAGGCCAATGAAATTTGACTGCACGTCGCTCCTTTGGCTTCTGCATATATCTGCAGGAGATGCAGCAATTCCTGATTGACGGCAAGGTTCTCTGGCTGGAACTGCGGCATAGCGCTGCGGTAATCGTCTTTGGAATTAAACGATGAATCTCTGCCGTAGCATCCCGTCAAAAATCCATTGGCCAAAGGCGAAAAAGCAACCAGTCCGATACCCAGTTCTTCTAATACGGGAAAGAGCGCTTCGTAATGGCGGGCCATCATGGAGTACCGATTCTGCACAGCCGCAACAGGGCAGACAGCATGGGCACGGCGCAAATACGCTTCGTTCACTTCAGAAATGCCCCAATGAAGAATTTTTCCCTCCTTGATGAGCTCGGCCATAACACCGGCAACGTCTTCAGCCGGAATCCTGGGGTCGACGCGGTGCTGAAAATACAGGTCGATGTAGTCCGTCTGCAGCCGCCGCAGTGAGCCTTCGACAGACCGGCGTATTTGTTCAGGACGGGAATCGGTTATAAGCGGATACGGCGTCGTGCCAGACGACGTATCAAAGACAATGCCGAATTTGGTAGCAATCTGCACCTCGTGCCTGCATGACGCCAGCGCTTTCCCGACAATGCGTTCATTGTCATGGGGATCTGACGGCGTTCCATATACTTCAGCCGTATCAAAAAACGTATATCCCATTCCGACAGCTCGTCGAATACGCCATATTGCCTCAGAAGGCGCTGTCGGCGCGCCGTAGGCATGAGAAAATCCCATGCAGCCGAGCCCTATAGCAGAAACGGACAATGTATGTCCCAGCAATCGCTGTTTCATCTGTACTGATCTCTCCTTTATCAATGTCAAAAATCTGAACTGACACTTAAATCTTTCTGAGCCTGCGCTTCAGCCAGCCGTCGTTCTAGTTCAGCGCAGACAATGGCTGAGGCGTCGCTGCCCAACAAAAGGCGCTGCGGAGGATTTGGCTGCTCAACCGCATCTACGATAACGCGTCCGGCTTTTTCCGGGTCTCCTGGCTGGTCATGATGGTTTATAATGTGTTCCTTTCGGTTTTTACCGGCTGTTTCTGCATAATCCTTGATTTTCACGGCCGTTCCTTTCAGGGAGTCGTCAAAAAAGCGCGTGCGGAATGCTCCTGGTTCTACAGTCATTACGGTGATGCCAAGGGGTGCTACTTCCTGCCGCAAGGCATCGGAAAGAAGTTCCAGCGCACCTTTTGTCGCTGCGTAATAGCCTGAACCGACGACGGCGCAGACGGCAGCTATAGAGGACACGTTGATAATGGCCCCTGCCTTTTGCCGTCTCATCTGAGGCAGTACCGCTTTCATGAGCGCTACCGGGCCGAAGAGATTCGTCTGAAAAAGTTCAGACACATTATTATCTTCTCCCTCCTCCAGAGCAGCTCTATAACCGTGTCCCGCATTATTGACCAGAACGTCGACAGGTCCGAATCGCTCTTCGGCTGCTTGAAGAGCCTTCCTAATGCTGTCAGGTTTCGTCACATCCAATGCGGCTGCCAGAGCCCTTTGCGGATAAGCCGCTGTAAGGTCCTGCACCGTTTCCAGTCTGCGGGCTGTTGCCACAACCTGATATCCCTTCTGCAGAGCTGCCTTGGCAATGCCTCGGCCAATTCCGCTGGAACAGCCTGTAATAAGCCATGTTTTCATATGTTTTCTCCTTTTCACAATCATTTATACTATTGAAGCTGCCTTTCCCAAAAACAGACGGCCTCGTCAAGCCACCCCTCAGCCGGCGTACCCGTACCGAGACCAAAGCCATGACGCAGTCCTGGATAATGGTGAAATTCCGTGTCAATACCCAAGGCTTTTAATTTTTGAAGACGCCTTTTCATGGTCAGCCAATCAGCAATGCCGTCTTCTTCTCCCACACAGGCATACGTCGGCGGATCGGCAGCGCTGTACTCACTGTACCCCGTATACTGCATGATGACCGCAGCCGGTTTTGGCAAATTTCCTCCGCTAAAAGCAGCCGTTCCATACGATCCGACCCAGGCAGCCATGCGGGCACCAGCAGATCCTCCCCACAAAGAATATCCATAGGTCCTAACTCCCAGCTCATCAGCATGGGCAAAAATGAAGGCAATGGCCCGAGACAAATCTTCACAAGCCTTTTGCGCATCGGGACGGTAAATCAGCGCAAAAGCATTATACCCTCTTTTGGATAATTCCAGCGCCTGCGGAAAGCTGTCATGCATAGCTGCTACATAGGCAAATCCGCCGCCGGCGCTGCAGACGGCAAAAGGCGCACCGGCTCTTCCTTTAAAAAAGAACAATCCCGTATTGTTTTTTTCTGAATCCGCTGCCTTTTCTTCTTCTGTATATATATCATAAAAAATGGTTTCTCCCGCTTCGGCGCGCTTTTTTAAATAGTTGGCTATTTCTACAGTTTTCTTCGGATCTATGCAGCTGTACCACGTCAGCTGCAAGCTGCCCAAGGTACGACCGTTGTAATACCAGGGCTGCTGCGGAAACAGAAGCCGCCCATAGTCAGCAAAAACGGGATCGCCTGCAACGTCTGAAATCGGAGTATATGCAGTATAGGCACCGTCAGTTTGAGAATGAGGCGCCGTCTTCATTTCTCCCCGATACGGCAGCGTCACCTCTTGTGTCTGACTCGTTTCGGCACTGCAGCCAGAGGCAATACACGCCGTCAGACATCCGAACAACCCGAACCACATCTTCTTTGACACAGCTTTCACCTCTCTTTCCATTACAGATTATAAAAAAATCGAGACTTCGGCAGAAGTCTCGATTCGTTAACACATATAATCTATAAGTTAGGAGTCACCATATTTAATTTACATATATCCCAGCTCACAAAGGCTCGAAAAGGTGCCGTCGCCGATGATGATGTGATCCAGGACGGGAATTTCCATGATATGGCCGGCCTGGGCTATTTGTCTCGTCACGGCGATATCGTCGCTGCTGGGAGCGGGATCGCCGCTGGGATGGTTATGTACCAGGACGACGGCGGCAGCGTTGTACTGAATAGCAAATCGAAAGACCTCGCGGGACTTTGCCAAGCTGGAATTTATCGTGCCGATCGTCAGTGTCCGCACGGCGATGAGCTGATTTTTCGTCGATAAGTATACGGCACGGAACTGCTCCTGCGGCAGGAAGCGCATATCTTCCATGACGTATTCGGCAATGGCTGCAGGCGTACTGAAATCAGGAGCATTCTGCTTGACCCGCTGGCGGGCAATGCGCCGTCCCAACTCGACAGCCGCGCAGATCGTCACAGCCTTATCGGAGCCTACGCCGCGAACGGCACATAAGTCCGCCACGCTGGCTTCGCTGAGGTAATAAAGGTTCTCTCCAGGCAGAGAGCGCAGCAGAGACCGCGATACGTCTAAAACGGAGTGCCCCTTTACGCCCGTACGCAGCAAAATGGCCAACAAATCCTGATCCGTCACGGCTTGCGCGCCTTGCTGGAGAAATTTTTCCCGCGGCTTTTCACAGCAGGCCATAGGCTGGACCGGGCTCATCAGAAGGCTACCTTGGCCTTGTGAAGCATCCGGCAGACTTGAGATAATGGCAGGCCGACGACGTTCGTATAGGAACCGTTGATCTTATCGACAAAGGAGGCTGCCCGTCCTTGAATGCCATAGGAACCGGCTTTATCCAAGGGATCGCCGCTGGATACGTAGGCATCGATTTCCTGATCTGTCAGCCGCCGAAACCATACCTTCGTTTCGACGACCTTTGTGTATATTTCCTTATCGCGCACCAGAGCCACGCCGGTCAATACGGAGTGCTTCCCATTGGAAAGGCGATGAAGCATGGCCGAAGCCTCTTTGGCATTGCGGGGCTTTCCTAATATTTCGCCGTCTACGACGACAATCGTATCGGCTCCCAGCACCCACTGGCCGGGATATTTTTCAGCAACGTCGCAGGCTTTGCCGACGGCCTGGGCCTGTACGTATTTTTCCGGGTCCTTCTTTTTCGGCGAATCTTCCTGATACGTACTGGGGTTTACCATATAGGTAATACCGGCCTGAGTGAGTAATTCGCGCCGCCGCGGCGACCCTGAAGCTAAAATCAACACGGGAATAACCTCCTCTAACTGACGTGACGATAGATAAACAACGCTACGAAGATCCCAAGGATGCTCAGCAAGTTGGGAGCAAAGCGAATGCCAAAATTAATCTGCATGATATATAAGTTTAAATCGACGTTCTGAATATTAAAGATTTCATAATGCTGCGACAGCATGGGCATGAGGTTGCCCAGCTGGATTCCCGATAAAACTTCTCCAAGAATGCCGCCCAACAGGCCGCCTGCCAACAGAAACAATATGAGAAGCAGCACGCCATGAGACCCAATGGATTTCATAACTTATAGTTCCCCCTCTACCAGTAATGGTGTGATTTCATTATACAGTGTTCCCTGCGGCACTGCAACTGAAATACAAAAACGAACCGGTATTCTCATCGAAATTTAAGACCGATGGAAAGACCGGTTCGTTTTCTCATGCTATTTTAATCTTCTTTTAAGATTTCTCTCATCTTACTGCTTTTTCTGCATCTTGGCCCACGTATCGCGCAGCCCGACGATGCGGTTTACGACGAGGCGTTCCGGCGTCGAGTCCTTGTCGATGACGAAGTAGCCCTGACGGAGGAACTGGAATTTGTCGCCGGCATGGTAGGAAGCCAGAGCGGCTTCGCCCTTGCTGGCAAAGGTTTCCAGGCTGTTGGGGTTGATCTGGGACAGAAAATCCTTCTTGTCGCCTTCGGCGTCGTCCGATTCATCGGTCTTAAACAGGTAGTCGTAGACCCGCGTTTCGACGTCGACAGCGTCTTCGGCGTTGACCCAGTGGAGGGTGCCCTTCACCTTGCGGCCTGCATTGGCGCCGCTGCCGCTCTTGCTTTCCGGGTCGTACGTGCAGTGCAGCTCGACGATGTTGCCGGCTTCGTCCTTGACGACGTCTTCACACTTGATGATATAGCTGTATTTCAGGCGGACTTCCTTGCCCGGAGCCAGGCGGAAGAACTTCTTAACCGGTTCTTCCATGAAGTCGTTCTTTTCGATGTAGATGGTCTTGCTGAAGGTAATCTGACGGGTGCCCATGGCTTCGTTTTCCTGATTGTTTTCCGCCGTTATCGTTTCCGTCTGGCCGTCGGGATAGTTGGTAATGACGACCTTCAGGGGATCGATGACCGTCATGAGACGCGGCGCTTTGAGCTTTAAGTCTTCACGGATGCAGTACTCGAGAAGGGATATGTCAACCATGCTGTCAGCTTTGGCTACGCCGATGCGTTCGCAGAAGTCGCGGATGGCTTCGGGCGTGTAGCCGCGGCGGCGAATACCGGAAATGGTCGGCATACGCGGGTCATCCCAGCCGCTGACGATGCCTTTTTCTACGAGGGTGCGCAGCTTGCGCTTGCTTGTAATCATATTGGTGACGTTCAGACGGGCGAATTCAATCTGGCGCGGCTTCTGGCCTTCCGGGTCGTCCCATTCTTCGAGGACCCAGTTGTACAGGGGGCGGTGGTCTTCAAATTCAAGGGTACAGATCGAGTGGGTAATCCGTTCAATGGCGTCCGATACGGGATGGGCGAAGTCGTACATCGGGTAAATGCACCATTTGTCACCTGTGCGGTGATGATGGGCATGGACGATGCGGTACAGGACAGGATCGCGCATATTGAGGTTCGGGCTGGCCATGTCGATCTTAGCACGCAGTACTTTTTCGCCGTCGCCGTACTTGCCTTCCTTCATTTCGGCAAAGAGCTTCAGGTTTTCTTCGACGCTGCGGCTGCGGTACGGGCTTTCCTTGCCCGGCGTGCTGAAGGTGCCGCGGTATTCGCGGATTTCATCGCCTGACAAATCGTCGACGTAGGCCTTGCCCAATTTGATCAATTTGACGGCGTAGTTGTACAGGGTATCGAAATAATCAGAAGCGTAGAACATGCGGTCGTCCCAGGTAAAGCCCAGCCACTGGACGTCTTCCTTGATGGAATTGACGTATTCTACGTCTTCCTTGGACGGGTTCGTATCGTCGAAGCGCAGGTTCGTAATGCCGCCGTACTTTTTGGCGATGCCGAAGTTCAAGCAAATCGATTTCGCGTGACCGATGTGGAGATAGCCGTTCGGTTCCGGCGGAAAACGGGTGTGGATGCGCTTTCCATATGTATTTTTTTCGTTATCTTCATCGATAATATTTTCAATAAAATTCTTTGTGATTTCGTTATCCATGAACGAGTCTCCCCTTTATGCCTTATGTATGATGTTTTATTTTATCACAAATTACAGAGCCTTTCTACTTATAAATTCAGCAAACCAGCCGGTTTCTGGCATTTTCAAGATATTTTTCTACAGAATCGCAGCCAAAATTCACCTATATCACATATTGTCGGAATCGTTCTGCATATATTGGCGGCAGGCCTGTTCCAGCAACGGGAAACAACAGCATCGCTGCATAACTTTTTTGTCAATCGATTTCAGCGTATCGCCCCCGACAAAGAACAGATTTCGTAACGCCCTTGCAATTTTTATAATGTTCGCTTCGTCTTCTTTGATGTATTCATATTGATGCTGCAGCAGCCGCCGATACTGTTTATCTTGAATGGCGTCGAAATCAATGAGCAGTAATTCCGCGACGGGTACTGGAATCATATTGTTAAAATTAATAGCGCCGTATACGCCTTTATTAATTTTTCTAAAATCTTTTCCGTTTTTCATTTTCAAATGCTTGGGCTTAGGCGACGATAAAGGCGCGTAATACGTCACGCCCCCTACTTCTACGACAATTCCTACATACGGTCGCTTTTGATTTTTATTATCCGGCACTTTTTCATCAAACTGCTTTAGATATTGTATATACGTATCGCTGACATGATACAGACGCATAGCTTCTCCTTTTTATACAAAAATAGAGGACGTTTTCACGCCCTCCATCGTTTTTTAGGTCCTCACTTTATGGTAGAGGCTCACCGCTTTTTTAGGTCCTCACTTTATGGTAGAGGCTCACCGCTTTTTTAGGTCCTCACTTTATGGTAGAGGCTCACCGCTTTCTTTCATTTATATTTTACAAAACATTTCTTCCGCAGTCAATACGCATTCTCGTCTCGACAGTGTCAAGTTGTTGTGGGTATATATTTGACAGAAACATCTTGGCATGTAAATCCGGCCTTTTAGTATCTAATGTATATGGTGATATCCACTGTTTTGGATATCTTTCATCCATCTTCCGTGTAATGCGCCTTCGCTCCCCGGCATACGGCAGCTGTGCTCTGCATCATACACGCAGTACGGCAGCCGCCGGCGTCGGCATTGCCTCGTCAATTCCTGTTCATTCAGGTCTGGTACTGTATCGGAGTGTTTCTTCGTCAGGCAATCTAAGGCATAGCGCCACACGTCGCCGCCGTTTTCTGCCAGCGTCCGCAATCGGGCAATCCGTTCCGCCCCGTCTTTGCTCCAGCCCATTCCACGTGAGCTCAGCCGGGCCGACAGGATATGACTGACATGCCCTTCCGTACTGCTGGCGAATGTCTCCCGGTTCTGCAGCCAGTCCCGAATCCCTTCCCAATGGTTCAGGATATATTGCTGACCTCTTCGAATCGCTTTTCTCCGATACGGACGGTGCCGTATCTTCTGTTCAGCTTCCCGGCAGAATTGCTCCCGGTCATTGGCCAGCAAGGCGTCATACAGAGGTTGGATCGTTTCCGTCCCCGCTATCTGCCGCAAGTATTTGACAACATGAAATCCGTCCGTGACGCAGCGGCTCTTTTCCAGGTACGACGTCGCGCTCTGTATCCACGCCGCCCCGTCTCCCAGAATCGTAATCTCTGGACTGTCGTATACGGTTTGGATATATTCCTTGATTTCCTTCCAAGGCATCCCATATCCCGTAAACACCCGTTTGGCTGTCAGTGTTCTCCGTTTTTTTCCCTCCGCTACTTTCCCTTCATATACATAGGCCAGCCGCAGCTGCCGGCTGTTTCCCTGCTGCATAGCCACATGGTCTTCGTCGGCTTCGATGAACAGTTCGGATACCTTCGGCCTCCGTTCCGGCAGGGGAGCCGCCGTATTGGGGATCGTCCCCAACCGGCATAAGACGTTCCGCACGCTCTGTTTGCTTACCGGGACCGGAGTGGCTACTTGGGCTGCTTTCGCATAACTCATATCCTTGGCATGTTCTGCCATTCGGGCCTGACAGGAAGCCTCGATCCGGCTGTACGCCGGTAGCTGGCACCATTCGTCCAGCAGATAGGTGTAGCGGCCCGTGTCTTTCTGTCGGTAATACCGGCGGTGAAAGGTGATTTCTCCAAACGTGGTTACCAAGGTACGCGAACGGGCTGTTTCTTTGATCTGATAGGTACGTTGCGGCTTCACCGTTTCATAGATGGCTTCATCGGCCTGTTCTAACATTGCCGACAACACCTCCCGCCCCAGGTTCTGCACAAACTCTTGTACAGCCAGCGTCACGTCGGTCAGGGACGCCTGGCCCGTTACTAACGATTCCATGTTTGTATTAAAAAAGTCTGTACTGAGAGAAAGAATCTGTTGTATAATGTTCATGAGAAGGACTCCTTTGCGTGAGATTGTGGTGATTTCATTATACCAAAGAAGTTCCTTCTCTTTTTATATGTTCTTCACTTTTGTGCAGTAAAGTTTTCCCACAATTATTTTACACTAACCTCGTCTCAGCGCTATATTGCCTATAACATATGTGATATAATAAAATATACATATATCTTTAAGAATTAAAGGAGACGATTGGACATGATGATAAAAAAATTAGTAACCTACGAGGATATGGGCCTGGTGCAGTGGGGCGTCCTCGACGAGACGGAAACAGGCGTATACGGTGCCATTGCACTGGAAGAGGCCTTCTTTACGCCGCTGCCGGAAACGCTTCTCGAATTCATCCGTCAGGGAAATGAAGGCCTGCTGGCCTTAGCCGACGCGCTGGAGCAGAATGAAAAGACCTACGCCGTCGCGGCTCAGCCCCTGGATACGGTTCGCATTATGGCTCCCATTCCTCATGTAGAGCGCAATATCTTCTGCATCGGCAAGAACTATGCCGACCACATTGCCGAATTTGACAAGACCGCCGTGCCGGAGCTGCCGAAATATCCCATGATTTTCACCAAGGCCACGACGTCGGTCATCGGCCCTGACGACCTCATCGATCCCCATAAAAACGTCACCAGCGCCCTCGACTATGAAGGCGAGCTGGCCGTCATCATCGGCAAAGAAGGCTCCGATATTCCCGTCGGCGAAGCCATGGATTACGTATACGGCTTTACGATTTTAAACGACGTGACGGCCCGCGACCTCCAGGCTAATCACGGCCAATGGTTCCACGGCAAGAGCCTGGATACGTTCTGCCCTATGGGGCCCTTCCTGCTCCTGCGGGACGCTGCGCCCGATACCTTTACGGTCGTCACCAAGGTCAACGGCGAAGTGCGACAGGACGCGACGACAGGCGAATTTATCTTCACCATTCCCCAGCTCATCCAGACCCTCTCGCAGGGAACGACCCTCCTGCCCGGCGACATCATCGCTACGGGCACGCCGTCCGGCGTAGGCGTAGGCTTCAATCCGCCTAAGTTCATCCATTCCGGCGACGTCGTAGAAATCTCCATTTCCGATATTGGAACGCTGACTAACAAAGTAAAATAAAGGGCTATGCAAAAACAGCTTCTCTCTGCCAAATATCACCGGCAGGCAGAGAAGCTGTTTTTCATACAAAACGCCCCGCTCCTAAGGGAAACGGGACGTTTGCGTCATTCATATGTCGTTGTCAGGGCTATTACCCGTGCAGTTCCCGATCCAGGGCTTCTAAGCGGGCAATGCGGTTTTCCGTAGACGGATGGGTGCTGAATAAATTCATCAAATTGCCTTTGAGACCCGAGAAGGGATTGATGATGCACATGTGGGCCGTCGACTGAGTCGCACCGGGCATGACCCGGTAATGGGCGTAGTTATCGATTTTAGCCAGCGCTCTGGCCAGAGCCAGCGGGTCGTCGATCATGCGGCCCCCTTCTTCGTCGGCCATGTATTCGCGCGTACGGGAAATGGCGAACTGAATCAGCGCCGCCGCAATGGGCGCAATGATAATCGTGCCGATCAGGGCGATGGGATTAGTGCTTTCGCCGTCTTCATCACGGCCGCCGCCGAAGATAGCCGCCCACTGGGCGATGTTGGCGATCATGGAAATGACGCTGGCGAAGCAGGCGACAATCGTGCTAATCAGGATATCGCGGTGCATGATGTGGGACATTTCATGGGCCAAGACGCCGCGGATTTCGTCTTCGTCCAGCATCTCCATGATGCCCTCCGTAGCCGCGACGGCTGCATGGGAAGGGTTGCGGCCCGTAGCAAAGGCGTTGGGCACGTCCGTCGGAATGACATATACCTTCGGCATGGGAAGTTCCGCCCGCCGGGCTAGGTCTTCGACGATATGGTACAGGTAATGGCCTTGGCCGACTTCCTGGGCTTTATACATTTTTAAGACAATCGAATCGCTGAACCAATAGGAAAAGAAATTCATCCCTAAGGCGATGACCAGCATGATCATGACGCCGCCGCGGCCGCCGAAGGCTCCGCCGATGAGCATCATAATACAAGCCAGCAAAGTCATCAAAAACACTGTTTTTACACTATTCATGGTGACGTCTCCTCACTCTTCAAGGAATATAAAAGTCAAAAAGTAAAATGGTGTACTATTATTATATATGAGAATCTTTTTTATGTCAATAGAACATGGACTTTTGTCTTGTCATTCCTTTAAAACATGATTATTGTATCGGCGGATGACGACGGCATACATGCCGTCCTTATCCTTTTCCGCCTTAGCGAAGACGACGATAGTCACGTCGCCGCGGACCCACGTCGTCATGCGGCCGCTCTGCCTGACGGGAAAGTCGTCCATGGCGGCGTAAATGCTGGCGCGAAGACGCCGGTAGATGTCGCGGGCCGTCTTTTTGTCGGCCGTGCGGAAATAATTGTCGAAGGCTAATACCTTGCTGTCAGCCGCCGTATCGTCCGTCAGGATGACCAGGCCTTCCTGCACGGTCACGCCGTCGCGGGTCACAGACCGCTCCGCCCGTTCCAGCTTGGACGTCGTATTTCCGTAAAAAGTCCAGCCGGGCAACGCGGAAAAGTTAGCGTCGAAATCTGCCCGGGACATGCCCAGGTGCACCGTGTCATAGGCCGTCGTCGGGCTGAGGGAAATCTCGTCGACAGACTGATCGTAGTCGAAGGCCGACGCCGTCATCGGGCCTAGCACCAGGCAGCAGGCAAAGGCGAGGGCGCAAAAAATCCGTTTCATAGTTTAAACCTGCCTTTCTCTTATAAAAAAGGAAGCAATGCCAGACTAAATACGCTGAATACGAGCCGCTGCAGGGGAATCAAAATATACGAGAAGACCGGCGTCATCATCAAGGCAATGAGGATGATAAAGCTGTACCGTTCCAGGCTCGCCAGGCGATAGTTCCATTCCGACGGCAGGAAGCACATGAGGATGCGCGAGCCGTCCAGCGGCGGCAGGGGCAGCAAGTTGAAGATGGCAAAGTTGATATTATATATGACGATCATGCTCAGGACAAGCTGCAGGGCCGTACCGGTAAATAAATCCAGTCGGCTGAAGACAACCTGGGCGACAAGGGCGACGAACGCCACGATCAGATTGGCCGCCGGACCGGCAAAGGCTACGCACAGCTCCCCCTTCCGCCAGCTGCGGAAATTATTGGGGTTGATCATGACCGGCTTGGCCCAGCCGAAGCGGGCTACGAGGAGCATGAGCGCCCCGATGGGGTCGATATGGGCCATAGGGTTCAGCGTCAGCCGTCCCATCAGGCGCGGCGTGTCGTCGCCCATATAATCGGCCACGAGCGCATGGGCGTATTCGTGCATGACCATGGCGATGAGCAGGCCGGGAATACCAGCGACGATATGCAATATGTTGAAATCAAACATGTATGTTCCTCCATTATACGTTGTTGTAAAATATACTATTTATGTATTTTATAGTAATATACGATGCGCAAAAAGTCAACGACAACGAGCCGCTGAAGCAGCTCCAGCGGCTCGTTGTCCTCTATCGTTTACCTAAATTTTACATTCCGGCGGCCTGAATGCGGCTCTATCGCCTCTCAGCAGATTTCCCATACAAAGGTTGCCGAATCGCCGGCGTGAATATCTTCCGGTTCCATATCGATGGATTTCACGCTCTTCACGCTGCTCAGACATTCGCTTTCGTAGGAAAAACGGGTCGACGAATAGATAGACAGCTCGTCCCAGCTGTAATGTATCGACAGCAGAGCGCCCAGGGACGCCCCCGACGCTTCACACAGGATTTCAGCCCTGCGCCGCGCGTTTTCCGCAGCCGAGCGAAGGATGTCGTCTTTTAATTTCTCCGAGTCCTTTACGGAAAAGCGGATTTCTATTTCCGGAGCGGATATGCAGGCCGCCATAGCTGAAAGAGCCTGCGACAGGCGGCGCGATTCGAAATCAAACTGCAGCCTTACGTCGTGATGCACGACAAACCCTTCAAATATGCGCTTATAATTGCCATCTCTGTCCTTTATCGTGTCATATGCCGTATCGACCCTGAACTTCGTCGTCTTAAGGTCGTCGGCTCCAAATCCGGCATGTTTCAGCGCCCGGCTGAGGCCGTCGATCTTTTCCGCCGCCCTATCCATCGCCGTATCATATTCCATGTCGCTCGTCTTCATAGACATATTGATAGTAACGAAGTCGGCTTTCGCCGTCGCTTTTCCTACGCCCCGCACGGTAATAGTTCTCGTCATGTTACATTCCTCCTATGCTAAATACAGTATTCCATATCACTTCATTTAGAAAAAAATTGACAACAAGCCGCTGCCGGTTATAATGAAAGTCATCACTACAAGTAACAACATAACTAAAAGGGACGTGACGACATGACAAAAGAAGCTTTGTGGACTAAACCGTTCTTGCTGACGGGCGGCGTCAATTTTTTCCAGCTGTTTACCCAATATATCCTGATTACGACGCTGCCCCTCTGTATCATCGACGAATTTCATGGCAGCGAGCTCGAAGCCGGCCTGGCCATGACGTTTTTTCAGATCGGCACCAGCGTCTTCCGGCCTGTCGCCGGATATTTGGTAGACGAAAAGCAGAAGAGACGCCTCCTCTTAGGCTCCCTGGTTTTATTTTTCCTGGTCATGGCCGCCTTCAACGCCGCCGACTGCGTCGAAGCGCTGTACGGCCTGCGCCTCGTCCACGGCATCGTCTTCGCTTTGGCTACGACGACGGCTGCTTCTATCGCCGTGTTAGTCATTCCGCCGTCGCGGCGCGGCGAAGGCATTGGATATTTTTCCGTCACGACCAATATGGCGATGGTCGTCGGGCCGCTGGCCGGGCTGCTGTTATACCAGACGCTCCGCATATCTGGCTTGTTCCTGGCCCTCGCAGTCCTGGCCGCTCTGATTCTCGCCGCGGCCTCGGCCATTTCCCTGCCGCCAAAGGCGGTGCAGCCATCGCCCTCTGCCTCTAAAACGCCTTTTTTTGAACATTTCATCGAAAAGCGCTCTCTTTTAGCGTCATTCTTAGGCGGACTGGTATTCTTCGCCTACGGCGGCATCCTGACCTTTATTCCCCTGTACGCCGCGTCCCTGCACATGGCCGAAAGCACAGGATTATTTTTTGCCGTCTTTGCCGTCGTCATCGTCGCCAGCCGCCCCGTCGTAGGAAACGTACTGGACCGCGTCGGCCCCAGCCACGTCGTATATCCCGGCTTCGCCTTATTTATCATCGGCTTTATTCTCTTCGGTTTTGTCAGTACGAAGCTGTGGTTTCTCCTGTCGGCGGCTATCCTCGGTCTCGGCTTCGGCGCTCTCAGTCCCGTATTTCAGACACTGGCCGTTCAAAGCGTTCCTGCCAGCCGGGCCGGCGCCGCTACGGCCACGTACTTTTGGTTCCTGGATATCTTCGTCGGCCTGGCCGCCATGACCTTAGGCCTCGTCGCCCAATGGTTCGGCTACAGCCTGCTCTACGGCGTCCTCTGCCCAGCCGTCGTACTGGTCACGGCAGCCCTGTATTACGTCGAGTATACCCGCCGCTGCTTTCACTCCTAAAAGAATATCGCCTTTATGTATAGGATATTATCACAAGACGACAGATCTTGTCGCTGCCAAAAAGTCCCAGAATATATTTCTGAGACTTTTTTTGCGCCCAGTCTAATCCAGCAGTTTTGCCACGAGCTTTACCGTCGAGATGCAACCCATCAGGCCGTCGACCTGGCGGGATTCGGAAATGCCCGTCTTGCACCACAAGGCGAAGTGTTCGCAGTTGTTTTCCAGCAAATCGTAGGATTTTTCGCCAATGCGCCGCCTGGCCCTGGCTATGGTAGACTGAGGCGTATACAGATGAAACTGCTCCTTAGGCTCTTCTTCGCCGACGATGGCCTCCAAGGCCGAGCGAAATATGTCCCACCACGAATCATCATCGTCATCGCGATGGTCGTCCTCAGAAAAGTCGCATACATAGTAGGTCTCATCGCCGTCTAAAAACTCCTCCATAGAAGCCTCATGAATACAGGCCTCGTCGGCGTCAAACTTGAATTCGCCCTTTGGCGGCGCATAGTGTATGACCCGGTCGTGTCCGACATATACGCCGAAATGGCGAAACAGCCCCCGGTCTACAAATATGACGTCGCCGGCCTTTGCCTTCTTCTTTGCCATCGTTTCTACCTTCCTGTCTGTCCATTGCGCTAGAGCCGCCGCTCAGCGCCCGCTTATATTCATTATATCATATCAATCCAAGGATAAACGCACAAAAAAACGCGGCCCCCTTTTCGGAACAGCCGCGTTGTGCCTTGCTTATAAAATTTTCGAAAGGAAGGACTTCGTCCGTTCTTCCTGGGGATGGAAAAAGATATCGTCAGGCTTGCCTTCTTCGAGGATATAGCCGCCGTCGATGAACAAGACGCGGTCGGCTACTTCGCGGGCAAAGCCCATTTCGTGAGTGACGATAGCCATGGCCATACCTTCCTTGGCCAAGTCCTTAATGACGTCCAGTACTTCCCGGACCATTTCCGGGTCGAGAGCTGACGTCGGTTCGTCAAAGAGCATGAATTTCGGCTTCATCGCCAAGGCGCGGGCAATGGCAACACGCTGCTGCTGGCCGCCGGACAAGGTTCCCGGATAGGCGTCCTTCTTATCGGCCAAGCCGACCTTTTCCAAGAGCTTAATTGCCGTTTTTTCCGCATCTTCCCGCGATTCGCCTCTCGTCTTCATCGGCGACAGGACGATATTTTCCAATACGGTCATGTGAGGAAATAAATTAAAGCGCTGGAAGACCATGCCGACTTCCTTGCGGATACTGTTGATGCTCTTGGCATCGCTCATGCTGATGCCGTCAACGATGATTTCACCGGCTGTAGGATGTTCCAGATAGTTTATGCAGCGAAGGATAGTGCTCTTGCCGGAACCGGACGGGCCGATGATGACCACGACTTCTTTATCGTGAATGGTCAAGTCGATGCCCTTCAGGACATCGTGCTTGCCGAAGCTCTTTTTTAATCCTTTAATTTCTATCATCCGTTGCAAACCTCCGTTCCAAGAAGCTGACCAGCTGGGCAATGCTCAGGGTCATGATTAAATACAGGGCCGCGACGGTCATCCAGATTTCAAAGGAGCCGTAGGTCTTTGCGATAATGAGCTGACCGCGGCGCGTCAATTCTTCAAAGCCGATGACCGAAACCAAGGACGTTTCCTTGGTCATGGAAATGAATTCGTTGCCCAAGGGCGGGATGACATTTTTAAAAGCCTGAGGCAGGATGATGTACCGCATCGTCTGCATCCACGACAACCCCAGGGAACGGCCTGCTTCCATCTGTCCCTTATCGACAGCCTGAATGCCGGCACGGAAGATTTCCGATACGTAGGCGCCGCTGTTGATCGAGCAGGCGGCAACGGCGGCGACAAAGGGATTGATGCGCTCGCCGATAATCATAGGCAGGGCAAAGTAAATCAGGAAGATCTGTACCAGCATAGGCGTACCGCGGATGATATTTACATAGCAAATCGCAATGACCCGCAGGATCTTAATGCTCGACAGGCGGCAGACGCTGGTGATCAGGCCCAGGATAAAGCCTAAGGCCACGGCAATAGCCGTGATTTCAATCGTAACGGCAGCACCGGTGAGCAGCAAGGGCAAGGAGTCTATAATAAGACTAAAATCAAATGACATAAAAAACACTCCTATTCCGCAACAATATGCATAAAACATGCAATTACCAGATAAATTATACCTTGACCTATTATAATTGCATTTTTATGCGTTGTCAACGCATTATTCCCTTATCGGCCCAACATATGAACAAGTTGGTACATATTATCGCTGATGGGGAAATGGAAATGCGGCGCTTCGGAATACGGCGTCGCGGCGATGCGGCGGCCAATGAGTCCGATAACGCAGTTATATGTTCCCGCCAGCAGGGAATCAATGGCTTTCTGAGCGTATAAGCCAGCCATGGTAGCGTCGAGGGCGCTGGGCGCGCCGCCGCGCTGTACATATCCGAGAACGGTCAGATTCGGTTCGAGATAGGTGTGCTCTTTGATGTAATCCACGACATCCGTTCCCTTAGCCGCACCTTCCGCAACAACGACAATGCTGCTCAGCTTGCCGATGCGGTGCGATTCTGCCAAGTGCTCGCACAAGCGCGGCAGGTTTACTTCATGCTCCGGCACGAGAACCGCTTCCGCCCCGGAGGCCATGCCGGCGTACAAGGCGATGAAGCCGGCGTTGCGGCCCATAACTTCGATGACGGCAACCCGTTCATGAGATGAGGCCGTATCGCGGATTTTATTGATCGATTCGAGAACGGTATTGACCGTCGTATCGAAACCGATGGTGTACTGGGTTCCCATCATGTCGTTGTCGATAGTTCCGGGGATAACCATCGTTGGAATCCCGCAGTGGCTCAGCGCCTGGGCACCGCGCATGGAGCCGTCGCCGCCGATGACGACGAGGGCGTCGATTTCCAGGGACCGCAGGTAATCTGCCGCTTCCTTCTGCACGTCTTTTTCCATAAATTCCAGACAGCGGGCTGTGCGCAGGATCGTACCGCCGCGGTGGATGATGCCGCCGACAGTCCTGCGATCCAAGGTTATCGTTTCATGACGAAGCAGTCCTTCGTAACCGCGGATAATCCCTTCAACAGCCAAACCCTTTTCAATCGCATAGCGCGTTACGCCGCGAATAGCCGCATTCATGCCCGGGGCGTCGCCGCCGCTGGTCAATACGCCGATTTTACTAATCATAATGACATCATACTCCTTTTTCTCTGGCAATAAACTGCACTTTCTTTTCTTCTATCTTCTGGACAATCGTATCAACGATTTGCGATGCTCCGCCCCGCGTCGTATCGACGACACAATCGCAGTAGGGATAGATTTCTTCCCACTGGCGCATCATCTTATGGACAAATTCCCGTAAGTTGTCGTAATCGACAGTAGGCCGCTTGCCGATGTGACGGCTCACCCGCTCTTCTACGCGGAACGGCTCCGACAAAAGGGCGATAATGAAACCATGGCGGTGCAAAATCCGGTAGGTCTCTATACTCATGGGAAAATTGCCGCCAAAGGAAATAACCGCTTCGTGATAGCGGCTGACCTGGTGCAGGACGTTGAGCTCCCGTTCGCGAAACCCCTTTTCGCCGGCATGGGCGTAGAATTCGGCGATGGTCATGCCGACGGCCCGCTCGATGCGCCGGTCCGTGTCGACGAACTGCCATCCTAGACGCTGAGCCAGTTTTCGTCCTATATGACTTTTGCCGCTCCCCATCATGCCTACGAGAACAATATTCCGTTTCATCGTCGCACCTCCCTTGCTTAGTATTCTCCATCTTTGGGTACGTTTTCTATTATAGCAAAATTTTTCTATCTTGCCACATGAAAATGATAGAAAAAGGCGCATTTTACATATAATTTCTTTCAAAAATATGTAAGATGCGCCTTGTATTTCTTTTTGGTCCCAATGATACTGCCGGATGACCGACGGACGAGGCGGGCTGTTCGCGACCCTGCGGGGGACGAAATGTCTACCCTACTCCGGGTAAATGCGGAACCATGCCGCATACATCGTCGGCAGGACTAGTAAAGTCAGCACGGTCGCGCCGAGAAGGCCGCCGGCAATGGCCACGGCCATCGGTCCCCAGAAAATGCTGGTCATGAGGGGAACCATGCCGAGAATCGCCGCCGCAGCCGTCAGCATGATCGGGCGGAACCGCAGGACGGCCGAGTCGATGACGGCGTGCCACGGGTCTTCACCGGCAGCCAAATGCTGCTTAATCTGGTCGATGAGGATGACCGAATTGCGGATGATCATGCCGCCCAGGGCCAAGATGCCCAGATACGCCACAAACCCCAGAGACTTGCCGAGCAGCAGCATGGCGATGGCTACGCCGACAACGCCCATAGGAGCTGTAATCAGGGTCAGAGCCATGAGAGAGACGCTGCGGAGCTGGATCATGAGCAGGGTCATGATGAGCAGCACCATGACCGGCACGGGCTTGAGCAGATATCCAAGGGATTTTTGGCTGTTTTCCAAATCGCCGTCTACTTCAATGGAATACCCGAAGGGCAGACTACTGCGGATGGCCGCCGTGTCGTCGTAGGCCTTCTGCGTCGCGTCGTTGGCCGTACCGGAGCGAATCGTCCCTTCGACGGTGATGGTCGGCTTCAAATCGCGCCGCCAGATAAGGCCCTCTTCAGCGCCGTAGGAAATCGTCGCCACCTGCTCCAGCGGCACGTAGCCTGCCGTGCCGGCGTAGACGGGCAGGCTGCGGATACGGGATAAATCATTCCGCCCGTCCGGCGAAAGGCGAAGCTGGATGGCGATGGTCTTGTCAGGAGCCCCGTAATACTCAGCAATCGTCGCGCCGCTCAGTTCCGTATACAGCGTCTGGGCAATGGTCTGACCCGATGCGCCCATAGCCCGCAGCTTTTCCTGATCGAGGCGGACCTGGACGATTTCGCTCTTCTGTTCCCAGTTGAGGAAGACCTGACGGACATTCAGGTCCTGCCGCACCGCGTCGGCGGCCTGGGCAGCGTAGGCCTTCACCTTGTCTATGTCATAGCCGGACACGCGCAGCATGATAGGATAATCCGAAGGCGGCCCCAGGGGGATGCTCTTGATATTGCAGCGCACGCCGGGCTGTCTTTCTTCTATTTCGCGCCGTATATCCTCGGCCAGGGCTTCCCGCCCCTCTACGTCGGCCGCTACGACGACGAACTGGGCGTAATTGTCAGCCGGAAGGACGGGCTCCAGGGTCAGGACAAAGCGGGGCGCCCCTTCGCCGACATAATAAGAATAATTTTTTATCTGGCCGGGCTTCGTATCCAGATACCGGGCCAACGCAGCTGCTTCCTTTTCCGTCGCCGCCAGCGACGAGCCTTCGGGCAAGGTCATTTCAACGATGATTTCCGGCCGCAGGGACGGCGGAAAAAATTCCTGGGGAATATACTTCATCAGTCCCGCCGCGGCAATGCACAACGCCGCCGTGCCGCCTATAACGGCCCGCCGATGAGACAGGCACCATACGAGAACGGCGCGGAACCCATCGTAAAAGCGGTTTTGGTACAGCGTCTCTTCCGTCTTAACCGCTTTCACCCGGATAAGATAGTACCCGAACAAGGGCGCAGCCATGACCGACACGAGCCACGACAACACCAGAGCCGACAAGATAACCGGGAACAAGGCCTGACAAAATTCCGATGCCGCGCCGTCGGAAAAGGCCACGGGGATAAAACCGGCGCAGGTGACGAGGGTCCCCGTCAGCATGGGCTTGGCCGTCACCTTAAAGGCATGGCAGGCCGCGTCGAGACGGTTCATGCCCCTCTCAAGCTGGACGCTCATCATTTCCACGGCGATGATGGCGTCGTCGACGAGAAGGCCCAGGGAAATGATCAGGGCCCCTAAGGATACCTTGTGCAGGTCAATGCCGGCCACTTCCATGACGCAGAATACGCCCGTCAGGACCAGGGGAATACAGCAGGCTACGACAAGGCCCGTCCGCAGGCCCAGGCTCAGGAAGCTAACGGCCAGCACGATGAGGATAGCTTCGCGGAGGGTATCGACGAAGTCGTCGATAGATTCCTCGACGACCTTAGGCTGGTCCGATACCTGATGGAGCTCCATGCCGGCCGGTAAATTTTGCTTGACGTACTGCTGCATCTCTTCCAGATTGCTTCCCAGCTCCAATATATTGCCGCCGTTTTTCATGGACAAGGCAATGCCTACAGCAGGTTTACCGTCGAAAAACATCTTCGGGTCCGCCGGCTCCGTATAGCGCCGTTCGACGGAAGCGATATCGCCGAGGCGGAACAGACGGCCGTTGGCGTTTATGGGCAGGTTGCGGATGCTTTCCAAATCGTCAAAGACGCCGCTGACGCGGAGGTATACGTTGTCTGATTCCGTATCGACCATGCCGGCCGGCGTCATGGCGTTCTGCCCGCTGACGGCGTCGGAAATAGCCGTCGGCGGAATTCCCAGCTCGGCCAATTTATCGTTGGCAACTTCTATGTAGACTGCTTCCGACTGCTCGCCGACGAGCTCTACCTTGCTCACGTCGTCGACGGTCAGCATGATGCGGCGGATTTCCTCGGCCTTCTGCCGCAGCTCTTCATAGGAGTAGTCGTCGCCGGTTACGGCGTACACCGAGCCGTATACGTCGTCGAAGCGGTCGTTGAAGAACGGCCCGACGACGCCGTCAGGCAGCTCCGATTTCATGTCTTCCGTCAAATTGCGCACCTCGTGCCACGTGTCGCGGATACTGTCCCGCGGCGCCTGGTCGGTCAGGTACACGTAAATGACCGTTTGGCCGGGGCGGGAATAGCTTTTCAGGTAGTCGAGGTTCGGCGTATCCTGGAGCTTCTTTTCGATTTTATCCGTCACCTGCTCTTCCATCTGCCGGGCCGTCGCGCCGGGCCAGGCGGCAGTGACGACCATTTGCCGCACTGTATAGGCCGGGTCTTCCATGCGGCCCAGCTTCATATAGGAAAAGACGCCGGCAATAGCGATGACGATGATGAAATACCAGACGAGGGTTCTGTTTTTAATAGCCAGTTCCGATAAGTTTCTCATGTACCCTCACCTTCCGTTCGTACCGTCTGCCCTTCGCGCAGCATATGGACGCCGGCTGTGACGACGACATCGCCGGCGGCAAGGCCCGTCACGGCGACGGTATTATCGCCGAAGCCTTCGACGGAAACAGTCTTCAAAGATAAGGTCCCGTCTTTGCCGACGACCCAGACCTGCGGCGCATCGTCTGTCTGGTACAGGGCAGATAAGGGCAAGGTATACGAGCCGCTCCCATCTGCCGCGCTGACATGCACGCTGGCCGTCATGCCCAGCTGCATGCCTTCTGGAGGTGACGGAACGGCGACGCGCACGGCGTAGGTACGGGAAGCCGCATCAGCCATGGGCGATACTTCCCGTACCGTCCCCTGAGCCTTCTGACCGGGCAGGGCCCAAAAGGAAAGGGTTACGGCCTGTCCGACGGGGAATTCAGCCAGCTTGTTTTCAGGCACGTCGATCTGCACCTCCAGTTCGCCAGAATGGACGAGGGTCAGCACAGTCTGGCCGGCGGCAACGACCTGCCCTACTTCGCCAGAAAGAGCCGATACGACGCCGTCGGCGTCAGCCGTCAAATTCGTATAGGACAGCTGGTTCTCCTGAGCCTGCTGCAGAGCGGCCGCCTGCTGGTATTGGGCTGCCGCCTGGTCGTAAGCCGTCTGATATTGGTCGAGGGCGGCGGCGCTCACGGCGTCCTGGGCAAAGAGCTGCTTGTAGCGGGCCAGATTCGCTTCGGCTAATTGAAGCTGGGCTTGGGCCGCACTGACCTGGGCCTGAGCCTGGTACACGGACTGGACGACGTCCTTAGGGTCCACCGTCATGAGGACGTCGCCGGCATGGACGACGCTGCCAAGCTGGACGTTGCGCGCCGTAATGCGTCCTCCGGCCTGAAAGGCCAGGGCGCTTTCATAACGGCCCCGCACCGTGCCGGAGTAAGCGCTGCCTTCTCTTTCGGCCTCAGCGCCTACGGTGACAGTACGGACCAGCTGCGGCGCTTCCGTCTCTGCCGGCTGCTGGCCGCATCCGGCCGCCGCCGCGGTGAACACGACGAGAGCCGCGACATACAGCCACGTTTGCGATGCCTTCATATGTCATCCCTCCATTTCTCCGTCGGCTTTGTTCCAAGTCAGGGAGGCCGCGTTATCCGCCGCCTTCGTCATCCCCTGTATCGTAGTTTCTATAAGAGCGTCATCCATATCCTTGGTCAAGGCTCGAATCCATATTTCCGACAGGCGCAGCAGTTCTTTCTGAGCTTGCCGGGCCGTTTCTGTCAGATAAATATATTTAAAACGCTTGTCCTTTTCATCCTGCCTGCGCCGTACATAGCCTTTTTCTTCCAGCGATTTGACGCAGCGGGCGATTAAACCCTTGTCGACGGATAATTGCCTGCTCAGCTCATCCTGGCTGCAGCCGTCGCCGCGGTACAGCTCGACGAGCAGCACATATTCGCTGTAGCCGATATGCCACGGCCGGCAGGCGTCGGTAATATAAGCCTGGGAACGGCGGTTCAGCACGCCGAAAGCATATCGTATCTGCGAGTAATCCATACGCAAGTTCGCCTCCTTCACCAATTATTCGGTTGACTTAATCAACTATCTATATATAGTATAGCAGAGTTATCCTACCGGCACAAGAACAAAAAGCCTGTCCTTGCCCCTATCGGCATCACGGGGAAAGACAGGCGTTACAAACGTAAATTATTATGAAATCAGGCGTCCCGCGTCAGCTTGTACAGCAGGGCGTTGCAGATCGCCGCGGCGATGTTGCTGCCGCCCTTGCGGCCTTTGGCTGCAATATAAGGCGCCCTGCCGGCCATGATGAGCTCCTTGGCATAGACGACGTTGACGAAGCCTACGGGAACAGCGATGACGAGCTCCGGCCGTATCTTTCCCTGCTCCATGAGCTCGTGAAGGCGGATGAGGGCCGTCGGTGCGTTGCCGACGGCGATGATGACCGGCCCCTCGAGACGGCAGGCCTTGTCCATGCAGGCAGCGGCCCGCGTCGTCCCCTTGGCCTTTGCTTCGGCAGCTACGTCGGCGTCGGCCATAAAGCAGACCTTGCGGCACCCCAGCTTGTCGAGGGCGGCCTGGCTGATGCCCGTGCAGGCCATGTTCGTATCGGTCACAATAGTACAGCCTTGCCGCAACGCAGCCAATCCCCGCTCCACAGCGGCATCGCTGAAACGCAGCGTCCGGGCGTACTCGAAATCGGCGCTGGTATGGATAACCCGCTTAATAACGTCCTTTTCCATAGGCGGCAGGCAGATTTCTCCCAGTTCTTCTTCGATAATTTCCATGCTGCGCCGTTCGATGTCAGCCGGCAAAATATGTTCAATCTTCATGATGGCGTTCCTCCCTGTACGTACGGCATGCGGCGACGAACCGGCGGGCCCAGTCCGGATTGCTCCAGAAATGAATGTGCGGATACGCCGCGACAATGCGGCCTTCGCTGCGCCCGCAGGGCCACGACCGCCTTCCCGACGCCTTTCGGGCCGTAAAGGCAGCGCCGTTGTCCGTGCTGTCGGAATAATGAAATTCGTGGGCGCAGATGGTATCGCCGCGGCGGCAGAGCATTGTATCCTCTTCGGCCGTCAGCGTGACGTAGCCGAATCGGGTCAGGTGATCCGTCATCTTCGAACTTCCCGGCAGGACGCCGCACCAGGAAACGGATTGCTCTCCTGCGGAAAATTCTTCCAACAGGTACATAAAGCCGCCGCACTCAGCAACGCAGGGCATGCCATCTGACAAAGCCCGTTTTAAACTGCCCTTCATCGCGGCGTTGGCTGCTAAGGCTTCTGCGTAGAGCTCCGGATAGCCGCCGCCGAGGTACACGCCTTCGCAGTCAGGCAGCCTTTCGTCGTGGAGGGGACTAAAATATACCAGCTCCGCTCCCAGCTGCTTCAGCAAGGTCAGACTGTCTTCATAATAAAAGCAGAAGGCTTCGTCCCGAGCGACAGCGATCCGGGCAGGTCCTGCCGGCTTCAGTACAGGCTCTTCGTACGGCAAAGGCCGGGCTGACCGGGCCAGGGACAGGAGAGCAGCCACGTCGACAGACTGCATTACCTGCTCGGCCAGTGCGTCTATTTTACTTCGGAAATCTTTAATCTCCCCGGCTGTGACCAATCCTAAATGGCGGCTGGCAAAGGCGCAGCCGGCCATGTCGGGAAAACAGCCGAAGGCGGTCAATCCTGTTTCTTTTTCCCACACATCCTTAAAATACGCGTACACGCCGGGCTTAATGCGATTGACGATAAACCCGGCAATCCGGCTATCCCTGCGGAAAGCCGCCGTCCCTTTAATTTGAGCCGCCAGGGACAGGCCTGCGCCGGAGCCGTCGATGACGAGGACGACGGGCGTATTCGTGACCTTAGCCAAATCATAAGCGCTGGCCTCGCTCGTCGTGCCGACGCCGTCGTAATAGCCCATGGCGCCTTCCAATACGGCGATATCTGCGCCGTCGCTGCCTGACGCCAGCAAGTAACGGGCCGTTGCTGTCCCCTGCTCGCCTCTTCCGAATAAAAACAAATCCAGATTATGAGACGCCGTCTGGAGAACGCGGCTGTGAAATAAGGGGTCGATGTAATCGGGGCCGCTCTTAAAAGCTGCCGCCGTCAATCCCATCTTCTGCAGGGCCCGCAGAAGCGCGCAGACGATGGTCGTTTTGCCGCCGCCGCTTTTAGGGGCGGCAATCATCAGCCGCGGCGTCCTCGTCTCCTTCATAGGCGTCCCTCCTTCGGCAGCGCCGTCAGGATATAGACGGGATTTTGCCCCGTCATCATGTGGTACGGGCCGACGCGCCGGCTCTCGGCTGCGCTGAGCTGCGTAATATCCAGCGTATACCGTTTCTTTTCTTTATAATAAGCCGTAATATCAGCCAGCGTCTCGATGGTAATAGCCGTCATGACGATGCGGCAGGCCGCGTTTTTTCCGTATATGCCGTCCAGGATATCCGTCATCTTTCCCTTCGTGCCGCCGATAAAGGCGCAGTCCGGCGCTGGAATAGGCTCCATCGTTTCGGCGGCGTCGCCCGGGACGATGGAAACGTTTTCCACGGCGAAGCGGCGGCAGTTTTCCTGCACCAGGGATAAGGCCTCTTCGTCGATTTCAAAGGCGAATACATGTCCAAAAGGAGTCTGGCGAGCCAGCTCGACCGTGCAGGACCCCGTACCGGATCCGATATCGTACACGCAGTCGCCGGCCTGCGGCGCCAGATGGGAAATGGCGACAGCCCGGACAGAACGCTTGGTCATAGGTGCGCCGCTGCGGACAAAGGCGTCGTCGGGCAGGCCGTGGACAGGCGTCGTCGTCGGCAAGGGATGATCGTTGTATATCATCATGACGGCCAGGCCGCCAATATCCTGCGCCGCCATCTCTTCCGCCGTGCCGGACAGAATTTGCTCGTCTTCATAGGATAAATTCTGTCCAACATCGACGCGGACATGGCCTAAGCCGGCCTGGCACAGCTCCCGGCAAATCAGAGATACGGTATCGCTGCCGCCGGTCAGGCAGAATACCTTATGATGGCCGTATACGGCGGCGGCGACAGACTCCCGGCGGCCGTGCCGGCTGACGCAGTACGCATCGTGCCATGGCGTCCGCACTTTAGCGGCAAAATACGCGAGGCTGCTGATACCCGGGCAGGATATGACCGTACAGCCCGGAATGTCCGTCAGCAGCCGTCCTAAACTAAAAAAGCCGACGTCGCCGGACACGACGACGGCCGCCGGCCCGTCTCCGTCTTCCATAGACGCTAAGACGCGCCGTATTTCCGACGGTTTATACGTTGAAATGATTTTCTTTCCCAGGGAAGAAAAGGCCTCGGTCATCCGCCTGTCGCCCAAGATAACCTGGCTTTCTTCGACAGCCCGTTTTCCCTGTATCGTCAAAAAATCAGGATGTCCCGGCCCCATGCCGACGATATACACCTTCATGCCATTTCCTCCTCACAAGCTGCCTGCCGCAGCCGTTTTGTTGCGTCTTCCAGTGAACTTCCCCTTTCCGCCGTCCGCTTCACGACGATAAGGACTGCGCCGGCTCGACGGGCTCCCTCTTCTTTTTCGCCATAGCCTCCGGCCTGCCCTGAGTCCTTGGTAACGACATAGGACGCCCGGGTCTGGGCAAACATAGCGGCGTTCAGGTCAGCCGAAAAGGGTCCCTGCATGCAGATAATATGGGCCGGGTTATAGCCCAGATTCAGCGTCCGCTCCAGAGATGACGGCAGGGGCAGAATGCGCAGATACATGCGCTCCCTGTAATCGGGAACGGCGGCAAAGATATCCAAATCCTTGCTGCCTGTCGTCAGGAATATCCTTCCCGTCGTATGGCTCAGCATGTCCGCTGCCTCTTCCATCGAGTCGACTGTGACGACGCCGCCGTGCTCCGTACAGGGCCGGACGACGCGGCAATAAGGAACCCTCCCTTCCCGGCAGGCTGCCTGTATGTTTTCCGTCGCCGCCGCGGCGTAGGGATGGGTCGCGTCGACGGCCAGCCGTATATGATACTCGCGCAGAAAGGCAATCATAGCCTGCCGGTCCATGCGCCGCCGGACAATGCGGATATGATCCGCCTTCGGCAGCAGGGCTGCGCCGTAGTCCGTTGCGACGGACACGTATACCGTCAGGGGCAGCCCCGCCGCGTATTCCGCCAGCAGCCGACCTTCCGTCGTGCCGCCGGCAATCCAGACGGCCGTCACAGGACGTACCCGCGCGGCGTCACCATCTTCTCCTTCAGCACTTTGGTCTGGCTGTTGCCGATAAAGACAGTGGAAAACATATCCAGCACCATGTCCTGCAGCTGTGTCAGCGTCGTGATTTCCGCCGTCTCGCCGTCGCGGCCGATATGGCGGACGATGCCGGCCGGCGTATTTCCCGGCCGATAAGGCAGGATAATCTGACAGGCCTTGCGCAGGTAGCCGGCCCGTTTTTTGCTGGCCGGATTGTACAGGACGATGACGAAATCGCCTTCAGCGGCGCAGCGCAGGCGCTTTTCGATGACTTCCCAGGGCGTAAGCAGGTCGCTGAGGGAAATGAGGCAGACATCGTGAGTCAAAGGTGCGCCCAGCAGAGCTGCCCCCGAGCAGGCCGCCGTCACGCCGGCCACGACGACGACGTCGATGTCATCGCAGTCCGCCGCCACTTCGTGCATGATGCCGGCCATGCCGTACACGCCGGCGTCACCGCTGGAAACGAGGGCCACCGTCTTGCCTTCGCGGGCCTTGTCTATGACCAAGCGGCAGCGGTCGGCTTCCTTCGTCATCCCCGTATCTAACAGCTCTTTATGAGAGTACTCTTCTTTTATCAGTCCAATATACGTAGTGTATCCAATAATGCAGTCGCAGCGGTCCAGCACCTGACGAGCCTCGGCCGTCATGCCAGCAGGGCCGCCCGGCCCGATACCGACGACATACACCGTATGCTTCATACCTTGTCCTCCTTCTTGCCGAACTGGACGACGTATTCTTCGCAGGCAATGGCTACAGTTACGCCGTCGCGGCCCGATTTTTCCAGCAGCAGCCGGCCGCCATGGCTGGATAAGACGGCAGCCCGTTCGCAGACGTTATCCGTACCGACGACGCGCCGCACAAAGCCTGACGAAATAAATTTTCCCGGTGCGTCGTTGAGCTGCCGCGCCGTATAGTAGCGCACCGGCAGATGGCGTGCCCGGGCAAATTCCGTAATACCTACTTCGTCCTTCTTTATATCAATCGTGCTGACATCGGCTACGGCATCCCAGCTCAGGTGGAGCTGTTCCATATCCTCGCCGACGCGGCGGGCGATGAAATCGGCGCTCGCGCCGCGGCGGCAGCCTACACCGATGTGCAGGATCGGCGGGCGGGCTACGACGGTCACGGCGAAGGGATGGCATTCGTCCTTTACCGTAACAGCTAGACCTGCCGGGCCCTGTTCGGCCTGCACCAGACTGGCCGGCACGTCGCCGCCTAAGGGAAAGTCGCTGTACAAGCCAGCCTGTCCCCGTTCGAGAAGAGCCGCGGCGAAGGCCTTGGCGTCGGTCAGAGACGACAAGCGCAGTCCCTGCACTGCCGCCCATTCGTCGACGGCAAAGAGATTGTTGACGTCCGTCGCCGTCGTGATGACGGCATGGCCGCCTAATCCCTTCGCCAGATACCGGGCGATGTTGTTCGCCCCGCCGATATGGCCGGACAGCAGGGGAACAACGTATTCCCCTTTTTCGTCGACGACCAGCACGGCCGGATCCTTCTCCTTGCCCCGCAGCTGCGGAGCGACAGAGCGCACGGCGATGCCTGCCGCGCCGACGAAGACGAGGGCCTCGGCGTTGCGGAAAGCCAGGCGGACGCTTTCGGCTACATTCAGTGGAAAGGGCCGCAGCACGGCCGGGTTCATAGGAATAAATTTATTCATCGTTTCATGGGTTACGATGAATCCCAATTCAGATAATACGGGGCCGATGCGCAAGCTCAGCGCCGTCCCCGCGGCGGTAAATGAAAAAACGACTGCTTCCATACCAATCTGCCTCCTCGTACGGGCATACCTTGCCGTATCCGGGCCGCCTTATTTCCTCTTTCCTTGGCGATACCCGTGGGTAAACGCAGGATCATATAATAAGCTTCTGTCATAGGCGCTGCCGAGAAACTCGCCGACGAGGATGAGGGCCGTCTTGTCGATGCCCTGTGTTTTGGCCGTCTCGGCCAGCGTACTGACAGTGCAGCGGCAGACCCGTTCTTCCGGCCACGACGCCTTGTAGACGATCGCTGCCGGCGTCTGTCCGTCGTATCCGCCTTTCTGCAGCTCCTCCTGCAGTCCTTCCAGCAAGCCGGCGCTGAGGAAAATGACCATCGTCGCCTGGTGGGCGGCATAATCGGCGATTTTCTGCCGGTCCGGCACAGGCGTACGCCCTTCCATGCGCGTGATGACGACGGACTGGCTTACGCCGGGCAGGGTGTATTCGGCCTGCAGAGCCGCCGCCGCTGCACAGAAGGAGCTGACGCCGGGCACGACGTCGAAGGCGATTCCCTTCTCCGCCAGGATATCCATCTGCTCGCGGATCGCTCCGTATACGGACGGGTCGCCCGTATGCAGGCGGACCGTGACCTTTCCTTCCGCCTCGGCTTGTTCCATGACAGAAATGACCTCTTCCAAGGTCATAGATGCGCTGTTTTTCACGACGCATCCCTCTTTAGCATACTCCAAAAGAGCCGGATTCACCAGAGATCCGGCGTAAATAATGACATCGGCCTGTTCCAGCAGGGATTTTCCCCGCAAGGTGATCAAGTCGGGCGCGCCTGGTCCGGCGCCGACGAAATGTACCATGGCAGCCTCCTATTCCTTGACCAGAACGACGGAAAAATACGGCCCGTCTTCTGCGTCCTTCAGCGACGTATATATCTTCTCCCCAGCCATGCCGCACCGCTCGACCATAGACGCGGCGTCCAGCCTGCCGGCGGCGGCCAAATCCTGTTTCAAATCAGCCAGCGGCCCCGCCGGCTTCATGACGACCTTGCTTCCGTCCATGGCCAGCAATTCCCAGCGGTCGCTCCGATTTCCGGGAATGATCGTCAGCGTTTCGTCCTTTTCGCACAAGGGCCGTCCCAATCGGGCCGCGGCGGCGCAGAAGCTGGGCACGCCGGGGATGATTTCCGTCTTGTAACCGTGTTTCTCGACGATGCGCTGGACGTACAGGCTTGACGCGTAGATCGTCGGGCAGCCCAGCGTAATGAGGGCGACGTCCCGTCCGGCCGCCAGCTTTTCTTCCAGCGCCGCCGCACCGGCTGCATGGGCTTTTGCCAGAGCAGCTTCGTCGCGGGTCATGGGAAAATCGATGTTCAATATGTCTTTTCCCTGCAAATCTACGTCGGCCATCGCGGCGACGGCCTGCAGCAGAATATCCTTAGCCGTCCCTACGCCGGCCCGTCCCTGCGGAGCGGCCAGTACCGGACAGGCTTGAATGCGTTTTAACGCCTTGACCGTAATGAGCTCCGGGTCGCCCGGCCCGACGCCGATACAATATAAGGTTCCCTTCATCATAGTATCTCCCTTGTTGTATGATGCAGCAGCAGCTCCTTCGCCCGGCTCGTATATCCCAGGACGCCGTACGTATTGGAAAATAGGACGGCGCCGGTCTGCACTTCGCCATGAACGCGCTGCTCCATGTAATATTCTATCTTTTGACACGTAAAGGCCATGACGGCCTCCCGCAGCCCTTCCTGCGTCAGGATGCGCATGGCTTCGTCCGTCGTCACGGCGTCGTATACGGCCCGTCCTGTCTTTCGGGACGCACCGCACAGCATAGCCGCCAGCGCCAGGAAAGACGTGCGCCCGTCGGCATAGGACGAATGCGTGTTCATAATACCTTGGGCTACCTTGACCAGCTTGCCCAGATGGCCGATGAGCAGGATGTCCTCAAAGCCGCAGTACAGGCCGTAGTCCAGAAGCTCTCCGACGTAGTTGCTGATCGTCACCCGCTTGGACACGTCGACGCCCAGCCGGCTACGGCTGAAATCGACGCCGTAGTTTCCGAAGAAGGCCAGCACATGCCTGTCGCCGGCAGCCTTGCGGGAATCCATTTCCAGTCGTATCGTATCGACGAGAGCTTTCTCGCTCATGGGCTCGACGATGCCCGTCGTCCCTAAGATGGATAAGCCGCCGACGATGCCCAGACGGGGATTGAAAGTCTTCTTCGCTACCTCTTCGCCGCCGGGAATGGAAATCGTCACGGCAAAGCCGCCGCCATAGCCGCAGGCTGTCCCTACATCTTCCAGAGCCTGGCAAATCATGCGGCGCGGTACGGGATTGATAGCCCATTCGCCTACAGGGCAGGCAAGGCCGGCTTTCGTCACCGTGCCGACACCCTCGCCGCCGCGAATAGCCACGCCCTGCGCCGTTAAGGCCACGTCGGCATAGACGAGCAGGCCGTTCGTGATATCCGGGTCGTCGCCGCCGTCCTTGACGACAGCGCAGCGCGCCTTGCCGGGCCGCATGGTGCTGTCTTGTATTTCCAAGGTCAGCACGACGCCCCTCGGCGTGGTAATCGATACGGCGGCTGCGGCCTCTCCCGTCAGAGCCATGCGGGCCGCCGCTTTCGCCGCCGCAGCGGCGCAGGAGCCCGTCGTATAGCCGCAGCGCAGCTTTTTGCCGCCTGTTACGGAAAATAAATCCATAGGCCCCTCCTTATCGTTCCAATCCCAGGGGGATTAAAGCCCTGCGGCCGTCTGACATCTGAACCAGCTCGGCCTGTACACCGAAGACGCGGCGCATCAGATCCGGCGTCAGCACGTCGGCTGTACGTCCTGTGCAGACGATTTCTCCGTCTTTCATGACGATGGCCTGCTGCGTGTACTGCAGAGCCTGATTCATATCGTGAAGGACGACGACGATGGTCAGTCCTAATTTTTCGTTTATATGGTTCAGCAGGCGCATCATGTGCAGCTGATGGCGCATGTCCAAATACGTCGTCGGCTCATCCAAATATAAAATCGACGACCGCTGGGCCAAGAGCATGGCCAGCCAGACGCGCTGCTGCTCGCCGCCCGATAACTGCTGAACCACGGCGTCGGCCTTGTCTTCCAGCCGGACAGCATGCAGAGCCTTTTCCACATACAGTTCATCCTTCGGCGACGCCGGGCGGTAAAACGTCCGATAGGGAAACCGCCCCATGCGCGCCAATTCGCGGACCGTCATGTCGTCGGGAGCCTGATGCAACTGAGGCAATACGGCGATATGACGAGCCAGCTCCCGCCGGCTGAAGGAAGTGATGTCCCGTCCGAAAATAGTAATCGTCCCCTTGTCCGGTCGCAGCATGCGGCTCATGGTCTTGAGAAGCGTACTCTTGCCGCAGCCATTGGGCCCGACGACGGCCGTGATGCTGCCCGTTCCAATGGAAAGGGTAACATCGCGCAGGATATCCCTGCCTCCCAGGGAAAGGGACAGATGTTCTGCCGAAACGGCGTAATCCATGGCTGTCACACTTCCTTCCGCAGGAGAAATAAAAAGAACGGCGCGCCGATGAAGGCCATGATCAGGCCTGCCGGCAGTTCGACCGGCGCGAAGATCACCCGGGCCAGCGTATCGCTCAGCGTCACGACGGCCATGCCCAGCAAGGCCGAGCCGGGAATGATATAGCTGTAATTCGTGCCGACGAGAAGGCGCACCATGTGCGGCACGACGAGGCCGACAAAGCCCAGCAGGCCGGCTACGCTGACCGAGCTGGCGGCCAATAAGGCGGCCACTGCCGTGAGCAGCACCCGGGCCAGCTCGATATTCAGTCCCAGCGCCCGGGCCATGTCGTCGCCGAGCTGCAGGACGTTGAGGTAATAAGCGCCAATCAAAGCCAGCAGCAAGCCAGCGCACCAATACGGCGCGACGACGGCCGCTTCATTCCAGCTGGCCGCCGAAAAGCCGCCGACCATCCACAACAGCGCGCCGTGCACCCTGTCGCTGTAAAATACGAGAATCCCTGAAATGCCGGCGCTCAAAAAGGCCGAAACAGCTACGCCGGCCAAAATAATCCGCACCGGCTTGATGCCGTTTTTCCAGGCCAGGGCATAAATCGCTCCGGCCGCCGCCATCGCCCCGAGAAACGCCACGGGCGTCATGAGATAGGTCATGGCCGGAAACAGGACGAGGACGACGATACCCGTAATGCCTGCACCGGCAGAAATGCCGATAATATGGGGGTCTGCCAAGGGATTGCGCATAACCGCCTGCAAGATAGCTCCGGCTACGGCCAGATTCGACCCGACCATGGCCCCCGTCAGCGCCCTGGGCAGGCGCAGGTTCCACACGATTTGATCCGCCGTCTGGGCCGTCGGGTTCCATAAAATAGAAAGCACCTGACTAGGCGGAATCACCGCCGCCCCCTGGGCGACAGAAGCGACGATACCAATAAGGGCCGCCGCCGCAAAAACAACCAGCATGAACCAGCGCCAGGCCAGACGGTTGCGCGGCCTGATCATGAGAAGACCTCCGGATAGGCGAGCCTGGCCATGTAGGCTACGGCGTCGGGATAGTCGAGACCGGGATTCAGGAGGAAGTACCGCTCAGGCAAAACGTATACCTTTCCTTCCTTTACGGCCCGCAGCGTCGCCCAGGCCGGATTCGACATGACATCCTGACGAATCCGCTCTTCTATTTTTTCCGCCGGCCCCATAGAGGTGAAGAAGATAATGTCGGGATCCTTTTCCGCCAGCGCTTCCATGCTGTAGGGAACCTTTTCCATCGTTCCGCTGGTTTGGGCATCGTCGGCGACGTTGTCCAGATGAAGCATTTTGGCCGCGCAGCCGGCAATGCTGGTTTCGAGCTGTACCGTCACCGAGCTGGGCGTCGCGTGGATGATAGCGACCTTTTTATGATCCTGCGGCGCTTTGGCGACGATGGCCTCTATGGCCTCATCCATTTCCGCCGCCCGAGCCTCGGCCGCCTCTTTCTTGCCGTAAATCGTCCCGAAGACGGCTAAATTCCGCTTTACGTCGTCATAGGTCTTGCTGCGCAGGGCGATGACGGGAATGCCGTTCTGCTCCAGCAAGGACACCAGTTTTTGGTGCTGCACCTCGCTGGCTACGACTAGATCGGGCTGGAGCTCGATGATTTTCTCGACGCTCACGTTATACACGGGCCCTACGTCCGGCACCGCTGCATATCGCTCAGGCAGCTCGGCGTCTTCGGCCTTGACCGTCGCCCGGCCGGCCAGCTCGCCGTCGAGGGCGTCGGCCATATTCAATAAGGACGTAGACAGGACGACGACGCGCTGTGGCTTCTCTGCCAGCCGTACGTTCCGGCCCATATCGTCCGTAATAACGGCATAGGCTCCGTCGGCCTGATCTCTTTCTTGGGCCGTCGCGGCGTTCTGCGGCGCGCAGCCGGCGGCAAACAGAGCAAACAAACACAAACATAGACCGGCCCAAAGGAACCACCGTTTCGTACGCATCCTATCCCCTCCTGTCATCTGTTAAAAGCTGTATTTCGCCCCGGCCAGCCAGAACCGCCCTGCCGACGGGTAATCGTGGTACATGTCGTACCCTTCGTTGGTCAGGTTATTTACCTGAGCGTATACGGTAAAATCTTTCGTAACGTCATAGCTTACGCCGAGGTCCCACGTCACGTAGGAGCCGTGCATGTAGTAATCATCGTCGCGGCCTGTGCCGGCGTTCATGGTCATATTGACCTTCCAAGCCTTGTTGTGGAAATGCAAGCCGGCGTGATAGCCATTAGGACGGTTGAACGATTCGTCGCCATGCATTCCCTTGCCATCGCCTTCATCAATTTTCGTATGAATATAAGAATATCCTAATTCATAATCCCACTTGTCGTTGATAGTCTTATTCATGGAAATTTCTATGCCGCGTTTTTCTTCTTTATTAAGATTTTTCACTTCCTTAGTAGAATCGCTTCTATACCACCGGATAGCATTGCTAAGACTGCTGCAGAAAAAGTTGACATTAAACGACGTTTTCATATCGTATTGATAACTAAAACCTAGGTTTTGCGTATATCCTTCCTCCGGTTCCAAGAACGGATTGCCGTATGATCCCCTTTTGTCATTACTGTAGTACAGGTCATTGAGTTTCGGTGCGGAAAAAACGCGGCTCCAGTTAGCATATACATTCCATTTTTCATTTGGCTGATAATTCATAGCAATACGCGGCGTCTTATGAAAACCGAATTCACTGTTGTCATCCAAACGAATTCCCGGCGTAATATTCAATTTACCGAAAGTCATAACATTTTCCAAATAGACGGCCCGGTTTGTCCGCTCTTTATCAATATATCCTGAGGACACATTAGTTCCCTCATCCTTCGTCCATTCTACGCCGGCCGTCAGCACGTTGTGATCACCCAGCTTCCAGCTGTTTTCAGCCTGCACACCCTGGTAGCGGGAATGGAAATGGTAGGTCCAAAGATTTTTGGAATAGTTATTGAAATAGCGGATAAAGCCCGGTGTATCGCCGTCTTCACCAAAGGTATACGTAAGGCTGTAATTGTTGTTCAGCCGCTCAATCCGCTTGTTGGCCGTAATCGTCTGCAAACCCGGCTGTTCATCGGAGTCGTCGAAGGTCGAGCCATGGCCCTGAAAATTCGTATGGGCAGCCCAAAAAGTCAAGGAGCTGCTGTCGTTCAGTTTCTGGTCGATGCGGGCCGTCAGGGAATCCTTATTGTAATCGCCGCGGCTTTCATCCGTATCGTATCCGTCGTCGTTGAACTGGTAATACTTCCGATGGCCCAGGCTGCCCGTGACGTACCATGACGTATTGCCGCTGGAGCCGCTCGTCGTCAAGGAGTAATTATGCGTTCCCCACGAGCCCGTATTGACGTCCAGCGTCGTCCGGTTTTGGCCGCCTCGTTTCGTAATGATGTTGACGACGCCGCCGACAGCGCCGCTGCCGTAGCGGACGGACCCGCTGCCCTTGGTCACTTCAATCCGTTCGATATGGTCGACGCCGGGCAAGGTCTGCAAATCGACGGTGCCGCGGCCATAGGCGGCGCTCTGGGGATTGGTAATCGGCTGGCCGTCGACGAGGACGAGAACCCGGTCGTCGCCGTTCAGGCGGATATAGGCCGACGTTCCCGGCACCTGTTCCGTCACGGTGACGCCGTTTACCTGTTCCAGCGCTGTCTGCACGTCGATATATTGATTTCGTTCCAAATCTTCCGCCGTGATAACCGCCGTGTTCGACTGTTTTTCCTGCAACGCCTGGGCCGTCAGCACCGGCTGATAGCGATCGGCCGTTACGACGATTGTATCTGTATCTGCGTCCGTTGCCGCCGCGCCGACAGGTATGCTTCCTGCCAGCGACAAGCAGATCAGCGAAAGCAGCGTTTTATGTGATGTCATATATGTGCTCCTTATATACTATATAGTACCATTAACGTATTTGAAAGGGAATATTCAGCTCTCTTTCCGAAGCTACAGCCTGACCGTAGCTGTTCTGCGCCGGTTCGTACACGCAGCCGTAGGCGATCTGCACGGCCGCCTCGTCCATGGCCGCATATCCCGACGAAGCAGAAACCGACGCGCTGGCAACGGAGCCGTCCGCACTGACGACGATGTGAACCGTCACGGTTCCGCCGATATTTTTCCGCCGCAGTTCTTCCGGATAATAGGAATTCACGTCGGGTACCGATACGAGGCGGGCTTTCGTCGCCGGCCGCAGTCCGTCGCCGCCGGGAACACCGGCAGCGCTTCCGCCGGAGCCAGACTCGCTCCCCGAACCGGACGCTCCCTGCCCTGCACCGCGGCCCTGTCTGTCCGACGAAGGGCTTTGCCCAGCCGCGGATTGCGTTTTATGAGCCGCCGCGATTTCCTTAGCCTGGGCGGCGTCGACGCCCGTCTCGGCCATGATTTTCTGTACCTCCCGCTGTTCCTGCACCTCTTCGGTATAGGACTCGTCGATAGCCGGCATCGGGCTGGCCGGCGCTTCATACGTCGGGGCGCCGTCTCCGCCGCCCAATTTCGGCAGGTTGTTCATCGAATCTTCATTATATACCGTCACGTCGATTGGCTCGACCTGGGAACGGGTCTGGATAAAGGTAAACACGCCAGCCGCCGCCAGTACGACAAACAGCGTCCCATGGACAGCCAGCGAGACAAACAGAGCCAGCCGCTTATCCTTGTCCTCGCGCCTCACTTCGCACCGCCGCTTTCCGCAGCCAGGCCGAAATGGGTAACGCCTGCACCCTTCAGCTCATCGAGCAGGGCCATGACTTGTCCGTAATCCAATCCTTGATCGGCTCGGATGACGACGGAAAACTGCCCGCTGCGGCGCTGCGCTTCGGCAGCCTGCCGCACTAAATCACCGCGGCTGATTTTCTTATCTTCCAGCCATAGCGTCCCGTCTTTTTTCATCGTCACGACGTAGTTGACCTTCGTCTGAGCCTCGGCATGGACGGCCTGGGGCAAATCGACGCCGACGGTCTTCAAGTCGACCATGTACAGCGTGCTGATCATAAAGAAAACCAGGAGGAAAAACATGATGTCGATCATGGGGATAATCATGACCTCCGGCTTCGTAAATTGCCGTCTGTCCCGCAGTCTCATGATACTCGCTCCCGTTCCTTGCGCGGCATCAGCTCAAGAGCAGAAAAACACAGTTCCATATCCGTGATGATGCGGTCCAAGCGCTGTGTAAAATAGGCATGAACGGCCAGAGCCAAAATGGCTACGCACAACCCGAAGGCCGTCGCCACGAGAGCCTCGCCGACGCCGCCCGTAATAGCGATAGCCTGCCCCGATTCGACGTTGAAAATGCTGAACGACGTAATCATGCCGCTGATCGTCCCGAGAAGCCCCAGCAAGGGAGCCATGGTGACGATGACGCTCAAATAATACAAGCGGCTACGCAGCTTGGCCAGCAATACGCCCGACTGCACTTCGACAAAAGCGCCGCGCCGCTCGTCGTCGCAAGCGAAGGCGTCGGACAAAATCAAAGCCAGACCGCCCTGCCCCCGACGGGCCGCTTCGCAGGCTTCGTCATATTTTTTCAATTTCATGTACGTGTAAAATTGCTGGGCAAAAGCCTTCCCGGCGTCCATGCGCTGATAAAAAAGCCACCGCTCGACACCTACGTACACGACAAACAACGAACAGGCCAGCAGGGCGTACATGACGATGCCGCCCCTTTGAAACAACTGCAGGCCTTCTGCTATGGATTCCATATCTCCCTCCCCGGCAATGCCGTCACCGTTTCCTAAATCAAAAAAGCCGCAAGGATATCCCTCACGGCTATTCGCGCAACATTGAATCTCCATTCCCATCGCTCGCAGGTCTATCGGTGATTATCAGTCAGGCAGTTCTTCTGGCTCAGATTCATCGCTCCGCTGCGCCTTCCCATACCCAATGGGGTACAGTGACATATTGCAGCATCGCTCCTCGTTACAGCGGCGGGACCGCGCCGGAGTTTCACCGGACTTCTCTATTAAGTCTGCGACACCTGACCTGCATATAAATAGATTTTAATTAACTATAGCATGCCCCCTAGAGCCTGTCAATATGCGGATGGTTGTACGAACGGCTTCATTTTGTCATAGAAAATGAAAAGAGTCATAGAAAATGAAAAGAGTCATTCCCCTATACATTCCCGACAGTATCAAGTGGTGGATGATATTTATTTGATGAGGACGTCGCAGTATCCTTTTGCTTCCCGTCCTTCGGCAGTTTTGATCGGCATCATGCACATAATCCGATACTACCGCCATTTTCTTCCAATGTACGCAGCCGAATGATTCGTTTCGCCCACTTTTTACACAACTTCAATTTTCTAAACTGCCTATGCGGCAGATAACGGCAATCATTCGGCCGAGTTCTTCGTTTTGCTTTTCTAAACTGCCTATGCGGCAGATAACAACATGGCCGTATCCGCACAAGACTTGTCGGCTTTCTAAACTGCCTATGCGGCAGATAACGTGATTTGGATTTTTTTGCTGCTGCCGTTGAATTTCTAAACTGCCTATGTGGCAGATAACCATTTGGGCTACGACGGCGGTAATTTCCTAATTTTCTAAACTGCCTATGCGGCAGATAACGTCAAACAGCTTTGAATCGGTTAACTGCGCAATTTCTAAACTGCCTATGCGGCAGATAACGTTGTTGAAGTGTTGAAGCGTGCTGCGACTGATTTCTAAACTGCCTATGCGGCAGATAACGAAAAGCTGCGGCGGGCCGTGACGGCGACAATTTTCTAAACTGCCTATGCGGCAGATAACGCTATGGTGATTGATTATGTTACCGGTGTACTTTTCTAAACTGCCTATGCGGCAGATAACATTTGGGAAACTTCGGACGAATACAAAGATGTTTTCTAAACTGCCTATGCGGCAGATAACTTAGGATGGGATCAATCCCTTGAAGTCTTGTTTTTCTAAACTGCCTATGCGGCAGATAACCATATCGATGACATCTAGTTTTTTCGTCGTTCTTTCTAAACTGCCTATGCGGCAGATAACCATATCGATGACATCTAGTTTTTTCGTCGTTCTTTCTAAACTGCCTATGCGGCAGATAACTACTGATGGCGATAAAAAGGTAGACGGTCATTTTTCTAAACTGCCTATGCGGCAGATAACCAAAAGCCGCCAATCGTTACGCCGCCTTCACCTTTCTAAACTGCCTATGCGGCAGATAACGATGTCAAGCCGCTCCGCACATTGTCTACGACTTTCTAAACTGCCTATGCGGCAGATAACATCACAATGACGACGAGCTTAACCGGCGTTACTTTCTAAACTGCCTATGCGGCAGATAACGCATTAGCAAATGCCATCGTCCCCGGAAATACTTTCTAAACTGCCTATGCGGCAGATAACAAATCCGCCTTCGTAAATCCAATTTACACCTTTTTCTAAACTGCCTATGCGGCAGATAACAAATCCGCCTTCGTAAATCCAATTTACACCTTTTTCTAAACTGCCTATGCGGCAGATAACTGTTCCCCGACGGCTTCGGCCATTTTTTCCCATTTCTAAACTGCCTATGCGGCAGATAACACATGGCATGTTTCCCTCTCCCTTTTCCATCATTTCTAAACTGCCTATGCGGCAGATAACGTCAAACAGCTTTGAATCGGTTGACAGCGAGATTTCTAAACTGCCTATGCGGCAGATAACAATTACACCCTTGTCCTCGTCAAACTCACCAATTTCTAAACTGCCTATGCGGCAGATAACTGCCGGTTGACGTCCCTTGCGGACGTTGTATATTTCTAAACTGCCTATGCGGCAGATAACAAAAAATAGTCAGCGGAAATTTAAAAAGAATTTTTTCTAAACTGCCTATGCGGCAGATAACGCAAATGGCCCCTTGTCACCTCGATTAGTCAATTTCTAAACTGCCTATGCGGCAGATAACTTCGCACGTATTATGAACATGCTGAATCTGAATTTCTAAACTGCCTATGCGGCAGATAACTGTAAGAAAACATACTGCCATACGGCATACATACTGGCATGGCAGTATGTTTTCCTTATTTTACCCTAAATTTTTCCAGATAGCAAAAATCCGCATATTTCCAAGGATTTTCCTTTACTCATTTTATTTTGGTTAAAATTCGGGTACTGCGGAATGAGGACTCAATCCATAACTGCCAAAATGATTTTTCTCTCCTGGTTCAGCTTTCGTCCGTTTAATGAACAATCGGAATGGATTGTGGTTCGTCATGCTACACATCTGAATATACGGCAGCTGCGTCGCCCGATTCTTTGATTTCATAATCTGGAGAGCCTGTTCATAGGAAGTATCAGGATGGCGCTGGCTGTACCGTCTTGCTTTTTGATGGACGGAGCTGTCTGGCTGATATCGGCTGTACACAGCATAGCCTTTTATCTTTTTATATGGTATTTTCTTTATCTTTCCAATATCAGCATAATCAGCAAAACGCCGCAATACACCCTTTATATTCAACATTTCCAATAGGTGTTCATCTTCTGCCAAAATCCGCAGCTTAGTCCCTAATGAAGTTTCTCCATACTCTGGAAAAGATACGGCAATATTCGTAATTCCCTGCGTATTTTTTAGATCTGCCAAAGCAATATGAACTGCTGTAAATACTTTCCCCCAGAGAAAATTTACAGAAGAGCCTTCATCAGGAAGCAGCGTGATCTCCTGATAGTACTGCATGATATCATTCCTTTCCGCTTTGTCCGAAGACGCCGCCGCGCACTAATACGGCCATGACATAGTGTTCGTCTTCCTCACATTCCAGCGCTTCTCCTACAGAGTATTTATCAAATAAGGTATAAAAATCCTTCTTGCTCGTGCCTGTCCGATAGGCTTTCCCCAAATTCGTAACGGCGCCGTACGGTTCTATCGCAATGGGACGCAGGACGTCGTCGTATTCCGGATACCACGTATCAATAGTCCTCAAGGCATTGCCTAACTTTTGAGAATGCATAGCCGCTGTATCGTTTACGGCGTATAAAATCTTGCTTTTTTCACTCTTCTTGTCGAGGACTAATTCTTCGCTCGGATATACTTCTTGTCCACGGCCCAGCAGCACATTGGCTTCGACATCAAGAAAAAGATACGGTTTAGTGCCGCACAAGGCGTCGGCAATGCAGTTTGCCAGAGCTAAGATATTGGCATCTTCATCGTCAAAATCGCGTAAGCTGTAGTCGTACGCATTAAATACCCATTGTGATTCCAGCTCTTTTGCCGTCACGATAATTTCTATTTGCTCTGCGCCGACGCGATTTCTCCACAAAAACCGTCCGTTAGCAATATTGAAAGCATATCGTTTCGCTAATTCGGTAAAGCCGTAACGGTCTTTATAAGCTTGGATCATGCCGTTGATTTTCTGATAGTGTTCTTCATTATTACAGGCTGACGGCTGCTGCACCGGCAAAAATTTCAGTGTAAAACAAAGCTTTAACGTATCGCATTCCATAGATAAAGAAGCGCTGTCTACAGTTTGCAAATTTGCTTTTTCTACTTCTGCATTCAGTTTTGCCGGGTCATTTTTAACGGCGTTCTTCAGCCGATTGGAAATAGTGCCCCGCACCGATTTTTCTGCTAAGCGAATCGGAGTTTTTTCCGCCTTCCTCACATCCCACTGCGTTTCATACATATATCCGTCCGAAGGAACCATCCGCTTTTCAAAGGCCAATACAGACGCGATAACAGAATCTCTTTTTGCCATAACAAACTCCTCCTTTTACTGCAACTTCTGATTTCTGCAAATATATAGTCCCTGTTCTTCATCGTATTCATAGTGCCACATCATGTCGTCAATATCATCAAATTGATACGGCATCTTAAACTCGCCCAGCGTAACGATATTTTCGGCAAAGCGATGCGGTTTTGTCATATCTCTCTGATGAGATACCTGCATCAGCGGCGATATCGCCTTAAATCCTACAGAAATGGGAATAATCCAGCCGGGTATTGCTCTTTCGTACGTCCAATCCGTACGATCCGATTCGGATGACGAATCGGCATGGCAATGAATCCTCAAAAACTTCAGCAATGTATCCAACCCATCTTCGGAACCAGCGGCTTCCTGCTCCAGTATATCCCGCCGTTCAATCAGCACATATCCAGGCATCATCTTGGCAATAAGCGGCTTATACCCATAGTCTTTTTCCTCGTCAATATATACGATCTCTGCCTTACCGGCTTTGAGAATATCTCCAGAAGCGATTTTCATAGTTGGCAGCAGCATTGTGATCGCATGTTCACATCGCTCCTTATATTCCGGAAGAACCCGGCTCGTTTCGATTACCAAGGTTACAGTCACATGAACTCGTGCTTCGGCAATAAACGGCGGCCGTTCGTAGGCTCCGCCTTTCTTTTTCAGCGGATTGGCCGTCCCGATAATCGCGTTTCTGTACCCTTTTTGAACCTGTAAATTACAGGAATGGCAGACAACAGCCGTTTTAGAAAATGTAATATCTGAAAAAATGGGGTCCCATACCGATAGGTTCCGCTGCAGAGCATGCACAGCTCCCAGCCATGCTGTCATTGCCGGAAAGCCAATGGTATAGGTGCTGCTCATCGCATTGGCATTGTGAATCTGCACATCAGGCAATACGATATACGTCTTCATCATTCGCATCTCACCGCCTTATCCAGCTCATCTCTGAACTTATGCTTAAAAAAGTGCATTTCTCCATCCCCTAAGGTGCAGCTTTCTTTCTTCAATATATATTCATAAGTACGTATTACCCAGCGTCCAAAATCAGCACTCAGCTCCTCACGCCATTCTTCTTCTTTCCGCTGCAGCGCATAATGAGGATCTAGCCAAATTTTCTGATGCTGCGGCAAGGACGCATAGGCTCCGTCGTCGCTCCATCCCTCACCCTCGCGGCGAAGGGCATAGGCCGTCATCATAGCCTGGGAAATAAGCTGATCTATATACGCTCTTACGGCGTCGCGGATTTGCTTATTATTCCTGTCCTCTTTAAACAGTACATGAAGTTCCTTAAATATGTACTTATAATTTCTAAATGAAAGGGATTCCCTAAAAAAATTCCTTTTAGGTTTCCGCACTTGCCGGCCAGACAGTACAGGCGGCAGCGAGGGCAGCAAGTACGCCGTTCCTCCGTTGGCGCTGTTTAAATAGCTGATATTCTGGGGTTTTGTCCCACCGAAGGAAATAGCCGTCAAATCCCAAAGTTCATCATAATCAGCACCAGCCTCACGGCACTGCTTCCGGTGTTCGTCTAATTGTTTAACCTTTCCTTTCAGTTTCAGCAATACGCTGGAAGACGGCATGACCGTCAGCAAGTGATAGGCATTGCCCCCAATAGGAAAATATACTTGCTTAAGCAGTCCGTCGGTCGTATCGGGGAAGCTCGGCTGACTGCATTGCAGGATCCGTTCTTTAAAGATATGATACAATGCCTCGTCTAGGTGCAAAGCTTTAAATTCTTCTTCTACCAAAGAGCTTCCTGTTACTACATGAAAAAATACATTATGACCATCGTCCAAAAGTTTATCAAACAATAATTTAGCTGTCCCCATATACGCGGCGTTGACAGAAACATCTACATCATGAGCCGAATTCGACGTAGCAACATATCCTTTGCAAGGAGAATCAGACGTATCGTATAGGGTTACTTTAGCATCTGGATGGGAAAACTTTCCGACATGCGTAGCTATCTTGCAGAAGGGAATCTCATCTATCCGTTTTTGCATCCATTCCGTCACTGACAGCTTCTTGTTTTCTGCCTGTTCTTCTATGTACGTCTTAAGAATTCCCATAATCATCACTCCGTTTCCATTGTATAATATCCATTTTATTTTATTTTATAAATGTTATACTATAATTAGGGGAAAATGACAACTATCTGAACATATACCCATTCCTAAAGAGTTGCTGTGACACGCCTTATATTGGTCAATCCAGCATGCTATTATCTCTCCCGTACAACTCTCTAACGAAAAAACGCCAACATCCAATTGAACCAGATAAAATGCAATTCCATATCCAAAAAAGAAAAAAGCCAGCCTGAATTAGCTGGCAGAGAAAAAAGTTCATGCAAACAACAGCGGCACGTTCCGCACAAGTGCTCCGGACAGTGACAGAAAGTACATAGTTCCGGAAACACCATTTACAGCTGCTCACATCCATAGAACAAATAGCTCGTCAAACTGCCTTTGCGGCAGATACTCATAAATTAAAAAAAAATTTTCTAAACTGCTTATCCAGCAGATATTCTCATTATACCATGGACATAAAAGCCTAACAATGCCGAGATTGCTAGCGCTGCCACCGATAAAGGTAATCTTTTATACGTCTTTGCCGGTCTGAAATAGTTTCATGCCTATAACTCTGTTTTCATCTCATCTTTTTGAATATGCCGAATTGATCGTCATAAAACCATGTTTCATCGCCGCTATCAACGGGTAAAGTAATTTCTCCGTATTTGTTAGATAGCGTCTCCAGCAGCTCTTCTTCCGGAAGGTCGTCGTCTTCTGGAATGCGGCGACAAAGCGCGTCTTCATATGTACGCGGCAGCCATATTCTTTCGGCCCCATATTCTATAGTATCTTGTTTAATATGCAGCGTATCTCCGCAGTCAATACATTCGCCGTCTTCATACATAGAAAAGTGAATCTTCCCGTCTCTATATACGCCTATAAGCTTCCTATCAGCCTGGCCCTCACGAAACCGGTTGAATGTCTGCGGCAGCGCCGTAAGCCACCAATACTCGTCAATCCAGCCGGACAGTCCCTGCGGCCCTGGCTCAGCACTGTTAAAATCTTCCATTGTCATATGTTCCAAGTCGATTAATAGGGAAACGTCTTTTTTATCGGTGCCATTCATGACAGGCTTTCGTATACGCAGTACGGCGTCGATTTTTTTATGAAAGGCTCCTTCATCTATAATATCATGCAGGTCGTGACTGCGGAGATGATACGGCTTGACTTCGTATCCCGGCTTTGTAAAGGCCTGCGGCTTACCCTGAAGAGCTTTTATATTGTACTGCATTACAGCAATATTCGGCTTTATAATATCCGCATACACCATGCGATGGCGCAGCACGCGCCCAGCCAGCTGAATAAAAGAACGATATGACGACGGCTCGACGACAGCCCAGTCAAAATCATGGTCCCGGCCAATTTCTTCTACAGGCGTTGCGACGACGATAAACAAGACGTTATCTTCCTCAACGCTATCTAAATGGCGGCGAATCACCGGGTCTCGTATATCTATCGGAACGGAGCTGTCGTACTTTCGTTTCAAGACGGCGTCTAAATATTTTTCCTGCTCATGGCGCATAATCAGAAGTTGCCGACTATGGTAGGTCATAATCCGAATAGCATATCCTTTCGGCAGCATGCATTCGCTGCTCAGCAAATACGAGCTGCACGCCACGCAGGGATTGATATTAGCCAGGCGGATAAGGCCAAAGGATACGCGTTTTTTCGTCCTTTTATCAATAATGTAATTATCATCATGCAGGGCAACTGCCGCCTTCTTGGCCGCCTCAAAAAATCGGGTAATCCGGCTTCCCCCTTCCGGAGCCTCTGGGATGTCAACGATTATGCCTTTTCGTTTGATGACTTGCTTTTCCAAATGCTGTACCCGTTTATCGACAAAAGCGCCATGCATTGCTTCATAAGCCTGAAAGTCACCCATAGCAATCCGGCCTGCTACGGTCTTAAACTCATCGCACAAGACGACGCCGCACTTCTTTGCTTCGGTAAAAAACTGATTATAGCAGGCTAAGCCGCGCATATACGCCCGGAACATACCCTGAGCCAAATCAGGCGGTATCGTCGCCGAAGATATGGCTACGCTCCGTCCCATCATTCCGGCTAAATGAACTAATCGTGAAATGGCAATTAAATCTTTTTTATCAAAATCATCAATTTCATCGATGACCAAGTCGGACGACATGAGGCGCAGCAACGGAAGCATATATTTTCCGCCGCGTATGGTCTCTGTCGCAGCCATCATATAATCTATCGTCGCAGTCAAGACGGGCTTATACAAAAAGGCCTTATACTTTTGCGGGTTATGCTGGAAAAATATGTCTAAAAACGCCGTCTGTTCTGCATTGCATGTATCTTCATAGTCCAATTCCTCCTGCAGCAGGGCTTCTGTTTCTCCTACAGATGACATATCCTCTTCAGCCATTTTATCTTGTTCATGGAGCGACTGGATGACGCTGGAGCCAATCATAACGGCTAATTCGCTTTTATCCAGCCCGATTCGGGTCCTATACTCGTCTCCCGTCTGCAGCGTAAGAGTCCGCAATCCAAGAGCCAAGACGTAGCGAAGAGATTTTCCATCTTCTGATACAGCATTCATGAGCTTAGCATTGGCAATCGTTTTCCCGCATCCCGTACTCGCCATATTTACGATGAAATAGGCCATCTTCCCTCGTTCTCTCTGCCGGAATTGCTTGATTTTTTCAACAGCTCCATCTTGCCAGCGGAAAGACCTGGGACTTTGCTTCTTCAGAAAGGCAATATCTTCTGCCTTTTCCATCCGGGCAGCAAAGTTCGGCAATTGATGAGCTATCTGCAAGGCCTGTTCCATAACGGAAACGACGTGCTCCTCCAAGGATTGTTTTAATCCTTTATTGCGATCCGTATTGGCCCATAACTCAACAGAGCTCCACGAATGCTTCTTTTTATACGTTGCTTTTCCTGTATCTTCACAAGGCAGTGAAGAAATGTAATGGTCAGAGAGCATCAGGCACAATCGGGCATAGGTGACTATGCTGCGAAAGGCCAGATCTCCCTCCCGAATCAGCGTACACAAAACACTTTCTTCGCGAAGCATCCTGGCAGCCCATTTTTTCAAAGCTTTTTGCCAAAGGAGCCCGTCATCCCACAACAATCCTTGCTGAAAGGAAAAGCACTGTTTTTCTCTTTTCCCTTCTTCTTCATCACTTTGCTGTCTGCTGTATCCCCAGGAAGCACGTATGCGCTCTATCATTTGCTGGAAGGAATACACGCCGTCGCTTTGGTACCCAGTTCTGTCATTCTCATCATCTATATATGGCAGCCGGTGATGAGATAGGATAATCCACGCCAGCATACTAGCAATAGGCGGCATAGAGCCTAACGTCTCCATATTCTTGCCTGCCAGCTCAGCCAATGCTTTCGTATTAATTGTTCCTTCTGCCAAGGCAGTCAACCATTTCTTATCGTCATCATATGCGTCCGTATACCGCACTAAGGCTTCCAGCAATTTGCAGGATACCCATTCATGGCGAAACGGATCGGCTTCCAGTTTTCCCTTTCCAGCTGTTTTTAACTTATGCTGAAACAAATCCGACGCCTTACCCCAGTCATGAAGCAGCGCTGCCAAGGCGGCAATCGCTTTAATCAGGGACAAATACTGCCAATCGTTTTCCCATTCACTGTGCACGATATTTTTTGACGTATAATGCACTGGCACAATTCCTTCTTCATTAAACTTGCTGCGCTTTCCTACGATCCATACCAGCTCGCTTCGGCTGCGAGAACGAATCCAATGACACGAAACAGCCGTACTCTTTGTCGCGCTGCGCCGCAACAGTGTCCTAACCGTCGCAAGCCCCTCTTCCGTAATGACCGTTTTCCAGGTATCCGTGCCGATTCGCAGGGCAAAGCTGTCTAAAATCCTTCTGACAACAGGAATGGATTTTCCTTCGCTTTTACTGACAAAAATTACCATCATACGACATCACCCCCACTGCGGGCAAACATTGTGCTGCACTCCTTGACCTGAGAAAACATAAAATCCAGCGCTTTGTGTTCTGTAAATTTCTGCAAGCAGACCTGCCTGAATTCCTGATCTGTCGTATTCCTTTCCGCACAAATAAAGGCCCAAGGCAGGACGATGGCATCCTTTATCAAATCGGCCACATCAAAAACCAGCGCGCCGCGCCGCGTTTTTCCATGCATGACAGCAAACCCATGAGGAATCCCCAATACCCATAAGGTACAGGCCGCCAGCCCATAGGCCAGATAATTGCCATGGTTCAAAAAGACATTTGCTTTGTCATCGCCTTGCTGCCGTCTTGTAAATTCTCCCCAGTCCGATTGTTTGGCCGCATACTTGTAAAGCTTTTTCGTAAATGCAGCTTCTTTCGTAAGCAGTTCCGTCACGTTTCCCGCCTTGGGAATCTCTTTTTCATAAGTCTTTAACGCTTGTTTTATTTCCAAATCGTCACAATCAAACAGTTCATCCTGCAGTTCCCTGTCCTTACCCCAAACAGTACGTAAAAACTGGCACCGTTCCTGTTGAAAGGCCTTAGCCGCCTCCAAGCGCTTCGCCTCGTCAAACCAAAAGGACAGCCATCCCTGCACATATACAGTCGGCCTGTATTCGCTCTGCGGATTCAGCCATTCTATTTCCGAACCGGCAAACAAAGGCGTACTGCCTCCTCCACAGAACCCAACCAGAACGCCGGCACTGGCCAATAACCGCATAGCCGCCTGCGTAATAGACGTACCTGTTCCCAATAAAATTACCGTCGTATTGGCAATCGGGATGTTCCAGTACAAATTTTCCTTTTCCGTCTCTGTCAAATAGACAATACGGCCGTTCTTCTGCATGACACGGCATTTCTCCAGATAGAAGACATTGGCTCGCTTGGAATGAAGAATCGTTTTTAAATCGGAAGACGTTAGGTTCTGTTTCATAGGGCATCTCATCCTTTGCAGAGATATTCTTTAAGGCAAGGTGTTGCTATTTTATTTATTAGTACTGTTATTCGTCAAGAAGCCTCTCAATTACGAAACATGTTGCGGGGCTTCTTGACTGGTCAAAATGCTTGCAGAATTCATATTGAATAAACCTAGTATTGTCAGTGTTTAAACATTTCAATCCGCACTCCCGTACGAGAAGTGACGAAACCTGACAGCAGTCGTCATGCACAGCGCGACATTTCAATCCGCACTCTCGCACGAGAAGTGACTGTAACGGCCAATCCGTTTGACAGCCCGCAGGAAATTTCAATCCGCACCCTCGCACGAGAAGTGACGGAACGTGGTATCCGCTTTCTGAAAGACGAAATCATTTCAATCCACACCCTCACACGAGAAGTGACACGACGGCGACCGCATTGCACAGATTAAACTTGTATTTCAATCCACACCCTCGCACGAGAAGTGACGTAAATGAGTTTAGATAGTCTGATGACGGGCTTCGATTTCAATCCACACCCTCGCACGAGAAGTGACTGCTACATTTAGTATACTACAAAAACAACCTCAGCAAATATAGGCATCAATAACTGTATTTAGTAATTTATACCACTTTTTTGCATCACCAAACAGCATCGTTCCATATATGTCAGTGCGGAACCAAAGGGAAAATGCCGCATACTTCTGGTTCGCACAAGCGGCCTTATGATGTTTTCCTCTATCCGTATGGCTATCTTTATTATACCAGATGAATCCTTTCTACCGTTCATCTCATTATGATCGACATTGTCCCACATCTCGCTAAATCCGACAGCATTTTATCCTCCCCCATTTCCCCGCGTCTCGGCCAGTTAGTGTAAAATAATTGTGGGAAAACTTTACTGCACAAAAGTGAAGAACATATAAAAAGAGAAGGAACTTCTTTGGTATAATGAAATCACCACAATCTCACGCAAAGGAGTCCTTCTCATGAACATTATACAACAGATTCTTTCTCTCAGTACAGACTTTTTCAACACAAATATGGAATCGTTAGTAACGGGCCAGGCGTCCCTGACCGACGTGACGCTGGCTGTACAAGAGTTTGTGCAGAACCTAGGGCGGGAGGTGTTGTCGGCAATGTTAGAACAGGCCGATGAAGCCATCTATGAAACGGTGAAGCCGCAACGTACCTATCAGATCAAAGAAACAGCCCGTTCGCGTACCTTGGTAACCACGTTTGGAGAAATCACCTTTCACCGCCGGTATTACCGACAGAAAGACACGGGCCGCTACACCTATCTGCTGGACGAATGGTGCCAGCTACCGGCGTACAGCCGGATCGAGGCTTCCTGTCAGGCCCGAATGGCAGAACATGCCAAGGATATGAGTTATGCGAAAGCAGCCCAAGTAGCCACTCCGGTCCCGGTAAGCAAACAGAGCGTGCGGAACGTCTTATGCCGGTTGGGGACGATCCCCAATACGGCGGCTCCCCTGCCGGAACGGAGGCCGAAGGTATCCGAACTGTTCATCGAAGCCGACGAAGACCATGTGGCTATGCAGCAGGGAAACAGCCGGCAGCTGCGGCTGGCCTATGTATATGAAGGGAAAGTAGCGGAGGGAAAAAAACGGAGAACACTGACAGCCAAACGGGTGTTTACGGGATATGGGATGCCTTGGAAGGAAATCAAGGAATATATCCAAACCGTATACGACAGTCCAGAGATTACGATTCTGGGAGACGGGGCGGCGTGGATACAGAGCGCGACGTCGTACCTGGAAAAGAGCCGCTGCGTCACGGACGGATTTCATGTTGTCAAATACTTGCGGCAGATAGCGGGGACGGAAACGATCCAACCTCTGTATGACGCCTTGCTGGCCAATGACCGGGAGCAATTCTGCCGGGAAGCTGAACAGAAGATACGGCACCGTCCGTATCGGAGAAAAGCGATTCGAAGAGGTCAGCAATATATCCTGAACCATTGGGAAGGGATTCGGGACTGGCTGCAGAACCGGGAGACATTCGCCAGCAGTACGGAAGGGCATGTCAGTCATATCCTGTCGGCCCGGCTGAGCTCACGTGGAATGGGCTGGAGCAAAGACGGGGCGGAACGGATTGCCCGATTGCGGACGCTGGCAGAAAACGGCGGCGACGTGTGGCGCTATGCCTTAGATTGCCTGACGAAGAAACACTCCGAATACATTAGATACTAAAAGGCCGGATTTACATGCCAAGATGTTTCTGTCAAATATATACCCACAACAACTTGACACTGTCCTCTCGGCCAAACGAATTTGACATTTTGTTCTTTCCGTGCTATAGTGCAAATTAAGTATTCGTATAGAGGAGGTATATTTCATGAAAGTTGTGTTATTAAACGGCAGCCGCCGTGAAGCGGGCTGCACGTATACAGCCTTATCCGTCGTCGCCGATGTCCTGAAGGAAAACGGCGTCGACGCAGAAATTATTCATGCCGTACCGACAGACGATGTCGTCAAAGCCGTTGCTGAAAAAGTTAAGGAAGCCGACGGATTAGTCGTCGGTTCGCCCGTGTATTGGGCTTCTCCGTCGGGAGAAATTATTTCCTTTATGGATAAGCTGGCCGGCGCGGCTGGTTCTGCTCTGATCCACAAACCGGCTGCCGCTGTCGCATCGGCTCGCCGGGCTGGCACGACAGCTACGCTGGACGTACTGAATAAGTACTTCGCCTATCATCAGATGCCTATCGTTTCGTCCAACTACTGGAACGTCGTCCACGGCAACACGCCTGACGAAGTGAAGCAGGATGCCGAAGGCATGCAGATCATGCGCGTCTTAGGCCGCAACATGGCTTGGCTCCTCAAATGCATCGAAGCCGGCAAAACCGCCGGCATTACAGCTCCTGAAACAGAAGCTAAGGTCATGACCAATTTCATTCGGTAAATTGCCCGCAAAAAAGACTGGCTTGCTCTGCGCAGGTCAGTCTTTTATCGTATAACCGATATGCATTTAGTCTCCTCTTACCCATTGACAGGCCTATTTACCATGCCGTACCATAAGCATATACTGTTTCGTTTTGTCATATCATGTCAAAGGAGGATGTATCATGGGATTTTTTAGTGAAATGCTGGGCAATGCGTCGGAAATAAACATTGATGAAATCCGCGAGGACTATGCCAAGTTTTTGGCGCCGGGCGAGCGCATTGAGCACGCCTACCGGCTGATTCGCGATTTGTTCATCTTTACGGATAAGCGGCTCATTCTTGTCGACGTGCAGGGATTGACCGGAAAAAAGACGGAATACCTCTCGATTCCCTATAAGAGTATTACTCACTTTAGTATCGAGACAGCCGGCCACTTCGATTTAGACGCCGAGCTGAAAATCTGGATTTCCGGCATGGGCACGGAGCCGTTGTGCAAGCGGTTCAACAAGAGCCTGAACATCTATGCGCTGCAACAACTGCTGGCGCAATACATTTTAATCTGATACGTGCAAAGAGGCCTGATCGCAGCAGGCCTCTGTTTCCTATGGGCGCATTTCAGCAATTTCCCGTATACACATGGGACAAATACGTTCCGGCAATATCCCTCAGGCGATATACGGTTTCTACCTTCGTCGGCCCCCGGTCGGTCATGCGGTACTGCGGGAAAAAGCGGGTAACGTGAAGGGGAATAGCCGCGTCCAGCGACGCAATCCACTTCGCTTCGGCTTCCATTTCGTCTTCGCCGTCGTTTTCACCGGGAACGATCAGCGTCGTCAGCTCAACGTGGTAGTCCCGGGCCGCTCTGGCGATAAACGCCTTGACCGTTTCCAGATTTCCGCCCAGCTTCTGGTAATACTCGTCGGTAAATCCCTTCAAGTCGATGTTCATAGCGTCTATATAGGGCAGCAGCTCTTCCAGTATGAGCAGTTCGGCAAAACCATTAGTCACCATGACGTTCTTCATGCCCCGCTCATGAACCAGCCGCGCCGTGTTGCGGACAAATTCATAGCCTACGAGAGGCTCGTTGTACGTAAAGGCGATACCCATATTTCCGTGGCTTCGGTACGCCTCGGCCAAGGCCGCCAGCTGTACCGGCGTAATCTCCCGCCAGGGAACGTCGGCCTGGCCGGCCATGGAGATTTCGTGGTTTTGGCAAAACGGGCAGGATAAATTGCAGCCGAAGGTGCCGACGGAAAGGATCATGCTGCCGGGATAAAACCGGCGCAAGGGCTTCTTCTCGATGGGATCCAGCATAAGAGACGTAATCTTGCCGTAATTGACGCTGACAATACGGTTTTGTTCTCTCTTCCGGGCCCGGCAGCGGCCGTACTGGCCTTCGGCCAACGTGCAGTGATGGGGACAGACGGGACAGCGAAGCAGGCCTTCTACCTGCGTTCTTTGGGACAGCGTAGTGTTCGTCATCAATAGTGTCTCACCACCTCAAACCGTTCCAGCTGTACGTCCTCGTCGGCGGCGATGCCGGCTTTGTGCTTGGCAATAGCTACCTGTTCCTGTACGGTATTAACGCCCTCCAGATTGGGCAGGAGCAATCCTCTCCGGCTGCCTCTGGTCACGATGACGCCGTACCGCCGTACGTCCAGTTCTTCTTCTGATGCGATGATTTCAGCTGGGCTAAGCACGTCGACGCTGTATTCCAGCCGCTCTAATTCATCTTCCCTTACAGCATGAAACCGCGGGTCCTTCGTCGACGCGCTGACGGCATTTTCGATGATTTCCTCAGCGATGCTGTTTCGTACCGGCCCAATCGTGCCGATACAGCCCCGCAGAGCACCTTCTTCCTTCAGGGAAACAAATACGCCGGCCCGGTTGGCATACATTTCGTCGGGAAGTCCGTCAGGCACGCTGATTTTTTTGCCCGTCCGGATGTACGTTTCTATGGTCTGCCGAGCCAAGCGCACGTACGCATCTTCCGCCTCTTTCCGCCGGGCAGCCTGCGCGCAGACTCGTTCTTCATACTGGCGCAGGAAATCGCGCTGCGGCGCAGCCCCTTCCGCTTCATATACGCAGACGCCATATCCCACGCCGAAAGGCCCTTCATAAGACAGGCTTTCGGCTTTGACAGCCAGACAATCTAAGGCGCCGGCCATGATGACAAAGGAACGCTGGCCGCATTCCGCTGCTTTGGCGCAAAAATCCTCAGACAAATCGAAAAGACGGCCAAAGTCGCCTGCCCCCATGATGTCCATGACTTTTTCGTCGTATACGGGCCCTTCTGCCTGAAAACCGTACGGGCCGTCGTCTTTGAGCTTATGGGATAAATCGCCGCTGGCGATGACCGCAATGCGCCGCTCTAATAGCTCCGCCGTTTTTTGAATGCACTGGCCCAGCTTATAGTGCTGGGAAAAAGGCAGGCCCGACAGACCGATGCGCACCGTTTGGTACCCTTCGTAATACTGATTCAGGAACCAAAGGGGAATCATCGTCCCGTGATCCAGACTGCTGTCCCGTTCGCCAAGGGTACCGGCCGAAACGCCGCAGCCTGCTGCTTTATGGGACAGCATATCGACAAATTCTGTATCATACTGCACCTTGATTTCTACCTGCGGTGCCCGGAAGGCCCCGAAATTCCCTTGAGCCCCGCGGCCCGGCGAAATATGAAAATAATCGGCATACATGACCGAATGAGGCGACAGGACGACGACCGTATCGGGCTTCCACGATGCCAGCCTCTTGGCCGCTTCATGATATGCCTGTATCGTCGCCTGAATGCCCCGTTCCTGTCCTCGCCCGACCTCTGGAATAATGAGGGGCGGATGGGGAACCATGATTGCACCTAACATTGCCATACTACATCCCTCCCTGCAACATGTACTCGTCACCATGTCTTGCCGTATACAATCGTCATATGCAGCAAGACTTTTTTTATTTTATTATAATCCACAACACGGGCAGCCTACAACTGCTGTCCGACTGCAGCGTAAAAAAGAGCCTGCGTTTCCACAAGCTCTCTCTGTCGGTTTTCTTATAAACCATTCGTATACACATCGTTAATGACTGCCTGCGCCCGTTCCGTTTCCTTCTTCCGAATCAGACGGTCCCTATCGCTGACAATAGCCAGCATCTCGTCGACGACCATTTCCAGACTCGGCTCGCTGACCCGATATAAATAACCAATCATCTGCATCGCCGTAAAATCCGTGTTCAGCGTATGATAGGCAATTTCCTGACAAAAGGGCTGGGGATATCCCTTGCTCAGCAGGAGCTCGTATAATTCATCAGTCTTCGTCGCCATGAGCCGCCACCACTTTCTCAAAACGGTATTTCTGCGACGCTGCGGGATACTTGTCATGATCTACTTCGCTCATAAACATGGCGTACGGCCGGGCGCATATCTTAAAGGGCGCATATAAGGCCTGATACACGACGAGCCGCTCGCCCGTCTCCGTATGTTGGGCAAAAGCCAGTACCTTGTACAAATATTCCGACGTGTCAGCCGGTACCCATTCCCTCTTGAAATGGCGCACGATGTCGCCGGCGCAGATATCCCGTACGGGCACATCCTCTTCCGGCGTCTCTGGCTCTGTCGCAACCTCTATGTAGTCGCCGCGGCGCAGAGAAACGGTTTTGCCTGAGGCAGTGACAATCGTCACGCCTTCGTCCCCCGCAGCGGCAATGTCAAAGACGTCACCAAAGGCATAGCCGGCATCTGTATCTATATGTTTCTGTATAATTTTAATCTTCCCCATAATCCATTCCTTTCAATGCAAATATAACAATCCGCTCCCGCTCGTTATTTCCTTCCAAGTCACGACAATCGATTTCATCGAATACCGTCAGTTCGTCAGAAGCCAGCAAATAGGCCATATACTCATCGGAGGGGTAATAGAAAAACAACAGTATGTCCCGCGGCGCGGCATAATACGACGCCAGAATGCGGCTCATGGCTTTCTGCAGTATTTGCAGGGAAAAGGGATTGAAAAAGTAAATGCGGTCTACTGTCTCCGGCACGGCAAAGTGCTCGGCATTAGCCAGCAAGAAGGATACTCGTCCCGAAGCAGTTCCTGACGTTAGGTTCTCTATCGCCTTTTCGTAAATCCGCTCGTCGTACTCAACGCCAACAGAGTGGCAGCGCGTCTGCCAAGACAGAAAGAAATCGACGCGCCCCTTGCCGCATCCGTAATCGAGAAGGGTATTGCCCTTGCGTATGTAACCGGCATTAGCCAGCCGCTCCAGCACCGAATAGGGCGTCGGCTCATAAGGGTAGCGGTACACGTCGGCGTGGGTATCGTCCCGCCCCGTCGTCTTAATCTGCAATATTTTATCCCATTCGCTATCGGTCATCGTCAAATCAATATCCCTTCCAAGTGGTCCAGTTCGTGCTGGCAAATCTGAGCCGGCAGGCCGCGCAGTTTCTGCCGCCGCTTCTTCCAGCTCATATCGTAAAATTCCACTTCGATATACTCATACCGCGTCGTCTTGCGGACGCCGTCCAACGACAGACACCCTTCTTCCGCCTCATAGGGTCCTTCCTTCTTCAGCACGACGGGATTAAACATGACGATATCAGCCGCGCCCATATGAACGACGATGACGGCTTTCCGCACGCCGATCATATTCGCCGCCATGCCTACGCACCGATCGCAATTCGCCTGCAGCGTATCCAATAAATCCCGGCCAACAGCCATATCGGCTTTAACAGCCCGTTCAGCCTTTTGTCCTAAAAAGAATATATCTCTTACGATTGGTTTAATCATAGTCAAGTTCCTCTAATTCTTTTAATTTTTTATTATCATGGGCCGCTGATTACAAATTTTACAGCTTGCGGCTCAGCATTTCGTACCTCTGTCAAAGCTTTATAAAAGGCCAGATAAAAATCTGTAATAATCCCAATATGTTGGATCAAAAACTCACATTGAATATCATAACTGCTTTTATATAATTTATCAAATAAAATGCCCCTATTATCCGATATGTCATATAATTCAATTACCCGCAATTGGTTCAGAATAGTATCTTCGTACGTATTTTTCAGGATGACATATCAGATTTTTATATACTTCATACACATTTCTCAAGAAATCATCTATAACGGCAACTGGATAGATATTCTCTCCCCAATGTTCAAACTCACCCTGGCGGCTTGCTGTATCATATGCTTCATTTTCATTTTTCACATTGAATGTACCAAATATCCATTCAAGTAAAGCCCCAGAACGATCTTCTTCGACGCTAATTGCGCAATTTGGTTTTCTGTACCAATACTCCCACGGCCTACGGTATTGACCTTCTATGTTTTCATCAATACAAATTCCATATTGTGTGTTCCCACCGCCCATCGTTCCTTGCTTTATAAACAAGCGCGTAAATTTATCCTGTATGTTGTAAATATTTTCATTATATACATAACGTAAGAATTCATGTCCCATGAAGGCTTCACCCCTTACTGATATATATTATTTATATCATATACATTGATAAACAAGTGCTTATGCTTTATTTATAATTCAATAAACTTCTTCATATGATTAATATACCATTAGTTATATTTTAGTCAATCACGATTTACTAAACCATAAACTACTTAACATTTCACAGCGCACAAAGAAAACAGCCCCCATACTATAGGGGCTGCGTTCTTTTACTGATATATTCTATTCTCTAAACAGCCAGTCCTGGAATTCTTCTTCGGTGATAATATGAGTTCCTAACTGACGGGCTTTTTCGTATTTGCTGCCGGGATCGGCGCCGATGACGACGAGGGTCGTCTTTTTCGTAACCGACGAGGTACATTTGCCGCCGCGGGATTCTACGGCTTGTTCCGCTTCCTTCCGGGTCATGGTCTGGAGCTTACCGGTCAGGACGACGATTTCTCCGTCGAAGGATGTGTTGATGAGCTGGCGTTTTTCCGCGGTCATGTCAACGCCGTACGACGCAAGCTTGCCTACGAGGCTGCGGTTCTTTTCATCACCAAAATAAGCGACGACGCTTTCGGCAATGCGCGGGCCGATTTCATCGATAGCCGTCAAGTCGTCTGCCGACGCGGCCATGAGAGCCTCGACGGAACCGAAGCATTCGGCCAGAATACGGCCGGCTTTGGCGCCGACGAAGCGGATGCCCAGAGCGAAGAGGACGCGGGCCAAGCCGACGGATTTGCTGGCTTCAATGGCTTTAAGCAGGTTGTCTGCAGATTTTTCACCGAAGCCTTCGAGCTCGACGAGGTCTTCTTTTTTCAGCGTGTAGATGTCGGACACGTCGTGAATCAAGTGGTTCTGCAGCAGCTGCTGCACGATGGCGTCGCCCAAGCCGTCGATGTTCATGGCGTTGCGCGACACGAAGTGAGCGATTTTCTCACCGACGACAGCCGGGCAATCGGGATTGATGCAGCGCGTCGCCGCTTCCCCCTCCTTGCGCACGACGGGACCGCCGCAGCTCGGACAGGTGCTGGGCATGACGAATTCCCGTTCGGAGCCGTCCCGTTCCGATACGACGGCCCGTACGACTTCGGGAATGATTTCGCCGGCCTTCTGGATAATGACCGTATCGCCGATGCGGATGTCCTTTTCCTTGATATAGTCCTCGTTATGCAGCGTCGCCCTCTTGACCGTCGTGCCGGCTAAATGAACGGGCTGGAGATCTGCCGCCGGCGTCAGGACGCCTGTACGGCCGAGGGAAACGGAAATTCCCAGCACCTTGGTCTTCGCCTGTTCCGGCGGGAATTTATAGGCGATGGCCCAGCGGGGAATCTTGACGGTATTTCCCAGCCGCTCCTGCTGGGAAAAGGAGTTTACCTTGACGACCATGCCGTCCGTCGCGTAAGGCAAGGTATCGCGCTTTTCATCCCAGCTGTGAATATAGGCGATGACTTCTTCCATGGTTTTGCATTTGCAGTATTCCGGATTGACCTGGAAGCGGAAGGCCTTTAGGTCTGCAAGCAGCTCTTCCTGGCTGTGGATTTCCACGCCGACGTTGCCGCCCAGGGCATAGGCGAAGAACGCCAGCTTGCGCTGAGCCGTAATGCGCGGATCGAGCTGGCGCAGCGAGCCGGCCGCGGCGTTGCGGGGATTGGCAAAGGGCTCCAGCTCGTCGTCGCGGCGCTGGGCATTGAGCTGAGCGAAGGACTCGATGGGCATGTACACTTCGCCGCGGATTTCAATATGAGGCGAATCGTTGTCGATGCGCAGCGGAATCGTCCGGATGGTACGGACGTTGTTCGTAATGTCTTCGCCGACCCGTCCGTCGCCGCGGGTGACGCCGCGGACAAACTGGCCGTACTCGTAAATGAGGTTGACTGCCAGCCCGTCGATTTTCAGCTCGACGACGTATTCCAGCGCTTCGCCGCCTAAATCATTGCGGACGCGCTGGTCGAATTCCATGAGCTCGGCGTCGTTGAACACGTCGCCTAAGCTGAGCATGGGCTGGTCATGCGTGTATTTTTCAAAGCCGCCGGAAATCTTCGATCCGACGCGCTGTGTCGGCGAATCGGGCGTCACCCATTCGGGATGGGCCTTTTCAATCGTTTCCAATTCGCGGTACATCATGTCGTACTCGTAGTCCGTTACGGTCGGTTTGTCCAGTGTATAATACTGATAGCTCAGTTCATCAATTATGTGACGCAGCTCTAAGAGACGTGCTTTTTGCTTTACATCATCCATACGTGCCTCCTGTAAAAATATGCGCAGCTATTTCAAGTTGCTGGCCTGGTCTATATCCGTTTCGATTTCAAAGGCGCTGTCCTCACCAGAACGGGCGACGGCCAGCAGATGGCAGAGACGCTGGTGCTTCGACCGCTCGATAAACTGATGGGCGATCATGTCGGGAATCGTAGCGCCCAAGGCGATAGCCAGGATAATCATAAAGGCCTGAACGCCGCTTTGTATGGCCGTGAGCAGCCCCTGCGGGTCCAGGGAGGGAATATAAAAAATGCCGATGAGCAGGCGGTACATGAGGACGCCTGGAATCATGGGAATGACGGCAGGGACGGTTACGACGGACCGGGGAGCGCGAAGGCGACCGGCAAGCTTAAAGCCGACGACGCTGACGAGGGCCGCCCCCCAAAAGGAGGCCCAAGCCATAGGAACGTCAAAGCCAATCGCCAGGATATTCCGCGTGCCGACGGCCATGACGGCGCCGATGCCGGCGACGGGCAGCAGGCGCGGCGGGATATTGAAGATAACGGAAAACCCCATGGCCGCCAGCGCTGCGGCGATAGCTTGAGAGCCATAGATGCTGTCAGGTACGATGTCGTACGTCGAATAGGCCGGAATCTGACACAGGCTGATGGCCCCGACGATGCCGAAGGTCATGGCCAGGACGACGAGCATCGTGTTCATGGCCCGGGTCATGCCCGATACGATGTAGTTGTTCATGAGGTCGTCAAAGGAGTTGATGAGCGGCACGCCCGGCACGAGAAACAGCATGCAGGCAATCATGGGAAACCATGGCGTTGCCGATCCCGGCAGTACCTGCGTCCAATAGGCCGCAGCCGTCGCGATACAGGCCGACGCGGCGATGCTGATGTAGGGGTTGACGCCGAAGCGGTTGCAGCCGTGGCGCACCCAAAAGCCGATGCAGGCCGCCAGGGCCGTATAGACAAAGGCAACCCAGTCACAGCCGAATAATTTGCAGAACCCGCCGCAGGCAATGCCCGCCGCCAACGACGTCGCCCACTGGGGATAATGGCGGCACATACTTTTTTCCTTCATGCCTTCCAGGTCGGCCTTAAAGGTCCCCGTTTCATATTTCTGTTCCAAGGCCCGCCAGGACAGCTGGCTGACGTCGGCAATCGTCGTCATGTTGATGCCGTGAATGCGGCATTTCCGAAACACTGTATAGGATTTCTTCTCGCCGTCGTAATTGGCCATAATCGTCGTATAGGTCATGTGGAAGTTCAAATGCTTCCAATGCAGCCCTAAATAGGCCGCCGCCCGCAGCATGTCCCTGACGATGCTCTTTGAATCGCCGCCGCTCTCCATGAGCAGCTGGCCGATATCCAGCACCATTTCCATTTTATCCTTAATCGTAGCTTGTCTGGCCGAACAAATGTCGATAGACGACATGGCCGTTTCCAAGCCCTTGGTCATAGTCTGTCTCCTCGCTTCCTGCTAGGCCTTTTCCAGCGGCGCGTACTTGACGACGACCTGCCGGACGCCTTTCGTCGGAAATTGTATCTTCATCTGCATGTTCTGCCCTTCGCCGATGACTTCCAGGACGGTGCCGATGCCCCAAATCTTATGGCGCACCTTATCTCCGGCGGCAAAGGACGTGTCGACGGCATGCTTTTTCGGCAGCGTCGTCGCCACGGGCTTGGACAGAATCGATACGCGCTGCCGTCCCGGCACGGACGGCGACTGCTGGGGCATGGCCGTCTTGCGGCGGAATTCTTCTATGAGCTCCGCCGGGATTTCGGTTAAGAAACGGCTGGGCAAATACGCCGATATGCGGCCGTACATCGTCCGCGTCGAAGCGTTGGTCACGTACAGCTGCCGTTCGGCCCGCGTAATGCCGACGTAAGCTAGGCGGCGCTCTTCTTCCACCTGCGACGAATCCATGAGGGTGCGGCTGTGCGGGAACAGTCCTTCATCGAGGCCAACGAGAAAGACGACGGGGAATTCCAGCCCCTTTGCGGCATGCAGCGTCATGAGCGTCACCTTGGACTCGCTGCCCTCAAATTCGTCGACGTCGCTGACCAAGGCGATATTTTCCAGAAAATCCTGCAAATTCCCCTGGGGATTGGAATCCATGTAATCCTTGGCGACGGAAAGGAACTCGCCGACATTTTCTTTGCGGCTTTCGCCCTGCACGTCGTGCTCGGCGTCCTTATCGAGCATGGCCCCGTAACCGGACTGCTTGATGGTCTCTTCGATAAGGGTCTGTACGTCCCATTCGTCGACGTGGTTGAGCAGCTCGAAGATCATGATAGAAAACTCTTCCAGCGACGCCCTGGCCCGCTTCGTAATGGCCGGAATATCGTCTGTCGAAGACAAGGCTTCAAAGAGGGAAATGCCGTTCTGCTCGGCGTAGTCGGCCAGATGCTCTATCGTCGTCGCGCCGATGTTTCGCTTCGGCACGTTGATAACCCGCATGAGGCTCAGGCTGTCTTCAGGATTATACAGCAGGCGCAGGTAGGCGATGACATCCTTGATTTCCTTGCGGTCGTAGAACTTCGTCCCGCCGACCATCGTGTAAGGAATGGCGTAGCGCATGAGCTTTTCTTCCAGCACGCGGGACTGGGAGTTGGTACGGAATAAAATCGCCATGTCGCCGTAGGGCTCGTTTCCGATTTCGTGGCGGTTATAAATGACGCCGGCGACGTAATCGGCTTCGTCGTGCTCCGTCTGGGCATGGTAGTGAATAATTTTATTGCCTGCCGGATTTTCCGTCCACAAGACCTTCTTCGGCCGGCTTTCGTTGTTGTCGATGACGGCGTTGGCGGCGTTCAAAATAGTCTTCGTCGAGCGATAGTTCTGCTCCAGCTTGATAGACGCCGCGTCGGGATAATCGCGCGTAAAGTCGATGATATTGCGGATGTCCGCGCCGCGCCAGGCGTAAATGCTTTGGTCCGCGTCGCCGACGACGCAGATGTTGCGCCATTTCTGGGCCAGCAACTTCGTCAGCGTGTACTGGGCGTGGTTCGTATCCTGGTATTCGTCGACGAGGATATACTGAAAGCGGTTCTGGTATTTTTCCCGCACGTCTTCGCATTCCTGCAGCAGGCGCACGGCCAGGCGCAGCAGGTCGTCGAAATCCATGGCGTTGTTTTCCTTCAGCTTCTTTTCATACAGCGTATATACCTCGGCGACTTTCTGGGCGTAGAAATCATCGGCCCGGCCGGTAAATTCATAGGCGTCCATCAGGGCGTTCTTCGCCGACGAAATCGTCCCCAGGACGGACCGGGGCGGAAACTGCTTGTCGTCCAGATTGACCTGCTTCAGGCAGTCCTTAATGAGCGTCATCTGGTCCGTCGTATCGTAAATCGTAAAATTGCGGGTATAGCCGAAGCGGCCGTCGATTTCAAAGCGCAGCAATTTAGCGCAGAACGAATGGAAGGTGCTGATCCACATGCTTTCAGCCCGCGGGCCGACCAGCTTTTCCACTCGTTCCCGCATTTCCTTGGCCGCCTTATTGGTGAAGGTAATCGCCAGGATGGCATAAGGCGACACGCCCTTCTCCAGCAGGTAGGCAATGCGGCAGGTCAGTACCTTCGTCTTCCCCGACCCGGCGCCGGCCGTGATGAGCAGCGGCCCTTCGGTCAGCTGCACCGCTTCGAGCTGCCGGTCGTTCAATGTATCTAAAATAGGATTCATACAAACTCCTTTGCCATAATCAGTAAAAAAGCCTCACCGGGAAGATGAGGCTTTGGTTCATATACGGGTAAAGGCTTATTTCAGAGCTGCCAAAATCTGCGGGACGATCTGCTTCTTACGGCTCATAACGCCGGGCAGGTATACTTCCTTGTCGAGAACGTCCTTGGCAAAGGCCTTGCCTACGACGGCGTCCATGTTGCCGGCGAAAATGAGGTTCGTCGATTCGTCGATAATACTTGTAATCATGAGGAACGAAGCGGCGTAGTTTTTAGCCGAACGCATTTTTTCCAGGGCGTTGAGGAGGACCTGCTTCTGTTCAAGCAAATCCGTCGTATCCATGACCTGTACCTGGGAAATCGTAAAGGTTACGCTGCCGTCGGAGAATTCCTTCATGTCGTTCTGAGCGATCTGATCCGGCGTCAAATCGGATACGTTGGCGCCGGCTTTCAGCATGTCCATGCCGTAAGCCTGCAGGTCTACGCCGGCAATAGCGGCTAGCTTTTCAGCCGTTTCCCGATCCTGCTGGGTGCAGGTCGGCGAGCGGAACAATACGGTGTCGGAAATAACGGCCGACAGGAGCAGGCCGGCGATTTCCTTCGGAATGGCGATGTTTGCCTGTTCGTACAGGGACGTTACGATCGTAGCCGTGCAGCCGACGGGCTGGAACAAAATGAAAATCGGGCCTTCCGTCGCCAAGGTGCCGCCGATGCGGTGATGGTCTACAACGCTGATGATTTCAGCTTCGTCGATGCCGTCGATGATCTGCTTCTTTTCGTTGTGGTCGACGAGCATGACTTTTCTCTTTTCTACGGCGGCTACGCAGTCTGCGCAGACCATGCCGACGTACTTGCCGTCGTCGACGACGACGTAGCGGCCTTCAGCCGGAACGTCATGGCCGTTGTCCGACGTGCTGAATATCGTAGCGGCGTCCTGCACCAGGCTCTTTACCGTGCTCAGTTCTTCGCCCAATACAGTCTTGACGAATTCGCCGGCTAAGCTGGACTTATACAATACGCCGACAAAATTGCCGTTTTCCGCAACAGGCGCTACGTCGCTGTCGTGATCGGCAAACCATTTCGCCGCGTCCTTCAGGCTGGCGCTGTACGGCAGAGCTTCGACGTCCTTGCGGACCGCTTCGCCGACCTTTACGTAAAAATCTTTGACCAGGGGCTGCGCTTCTACGTGGAAGTAATCCAGGGCGTAAGCCGTTTCTTTATTGATGTCACCGGCGCGGACAGCGACTGCGTCGACGCCTTTTAATTGCTGTAATTTTGCAAATGCAATGGAAGAACAAATCGAATCCGTATCCGGATTTTTATGTCCTGTAACAAAAATCTGTTTTGCCACAATACATCACCTCATTCATAATTATGACTTTCATTAGATTGGCACTCAATATATTATATCATATGCCGGACGCGGTATCTAGTAAAAAAACAAGGACTGGAATATATCCAATCCTTGTTTTATGTGTTCTTGCTTGGGAATTACCGACGTTCGCGAATACGGGCAGCTTTGCCTGTCAGACCGCGGAGGTAGTTCAGTTTTGCACGGCGAACGATACCGCGGCGAACGACTTCGATTTTAGCCAGACGCGGGGAATGTACCAGGAAAGTACGTTCTACGCCTACGCCATAGGAAATGCGGCGAACGGTGAAGGTTTCGCGGACACCGCCGTTCTGACGGCCGATGACGACGCCTTCAAAAATCTGGATACGTTCGCGGTTACCTTCGACAACCTTTACATGAACCTTGACGGTGTCGCCAGGGCGGAATGCAGGAATGTCGCTGCGAAGCTGTTCTTGTTCAAGTACGCTGATAATATTCATCTTTTTTTCCTCCTATAAGACATTCGTGTTCCCCGTTGCCGCCCAACACACGACAATCGTAAAACGAACAGAGGACTGCCTAAATTAACGAAAACAATTATAGCATGTTACGCAGGGTATTTCAAGAAAGGCCTTTGATTTTCCGCTATTCTGATTTCGCATGTACATGTTCTATTTTATCATGGGCCGCCCGGCCTAATTTCCCCTCCGACAAGGCCAGCCCCAGCAAGGTCAGGGCCGTGCCGGCAACGGTCATCGTCGTAACCGGTTCCCGGAGGACGACAGCCGACGTGGCCACCGTGACGACGGGCAGCAAATAAATGTAGACGCTGGTCTTCACAGCTCCCAAGATCGCCACGGCGCTGCTCCAGGTAACGAAGCACAAAGCCGACGCCCCCAGCCCCAGGAACAAGAGGTTGAAAATGACGATCCCGTCGGCAAAGCGGGCCGGCGCCCATTGAAAGTCAAAGAGATATAAGGCCGGAATCATCCACAAGATGCCGTAGAAAAAAGTCCGCCGCGTCGTCAAGAGGACGGGATAGTCAAAACGGCTGATCTTCTTAATTAAAATGGAATAGCAGGCCCATACGACGGCCGCCAGCACGGCCAGCATGTCGCCCAGCGGGTTGAGCTCCATCGCCGAGCCGTTGAAGCTGATCAGGCAGATACCGGCGATGGCCAGAAAAAATCCAATGAAAAACTGCGGCGTCAGGGGCTTCTCCGATTTGATGAATACAGCCGCCAGCATGGCCGTAAAAAAGGGCGATACGGAACAAATGACGCCGACGTTCGACGCCATCGTATAGGTCAGGGCGATGTTTTCCAATAAATAATACAAACAGATTCCCGTAAATCCCGCGGCGGCAAAGGTCGCCTCTTCCCGCCATCCCGACATGTGAAACCACCGGGGACAGCAGCACCACAGCACGGTATAGGCCATGACAAAGCGGAAGAATAAAATTTCTACAGGCTGAAAATCAGCCAGCAGGACCTTCGTCGATATAAAGGTAGTCCCCCAAATAAATACGGTCAGCAGCGCCGCTATATGGCCTTTTGTCGCAGAATGTGCCACGTCCAGTCTCCTCTCTTCTTCCCTTGCAGGCGCGCAAAAAAGTGCAGGCGCACAAAAAAGGGCACGCCCTCTTCTGTTTCAGGCATGCCCGTTTACGCGCTTCCGCGCCCTGTTACATCTTTACGCCGTTCGGCACAAAGCTGCGCGTCATGTGGGAAATGATCTTGTCGTATTTATCTTTCTTTTCTGTCGGATATACGACGGAAAAGGCCGTGTAGGTCTGATTCTTTTCGTTTAAGAACAATTCATGATAATACGATTTCGCGCCGTCCGTCCAGGCGATGGCATAGCTGTTTTTCGTGCGCACGTTCATGGTCAGCTCAGGCGAGCCGTTGACGCCGATATCCATGTTGCATAATTCGTCGATGGAGAAATTCAGGGCATTTTTCGCCGCGTAAGTCATAAACAAGGCGTCGTCCTTCGGATCCTGGAAATAGCAGCCGTCGCCGCCTTCGTTCATATCGGCCTGGGTAGCCGATTTCGGGATATCGACGACGTAGCCGTACATGCTGTTGTAATATTGATAGTAGTCGCCGTCTTTGGCTTTATATACTAATACTTCCGCATAGCTGTCTCTATTTGAGCTCTTAATCGTCATGGTGTCGGCGGCAAACGACGTCGAACCGGCCACGCATGCGATACCCGCCAGTACTAAGGCGATTTTTTTCATATTCATAAGCAGTCACTCCTTTACGCCAAGCTTATTTTCATAAGGCAATAGCAGATGCGGGAATAGACCGCACCTGCTATGTATTATATCACATATAAATTTTAAAACACAAGGAAGGACGCTCGTCCATGCCTAATTGTAAAGAAGCTGTGACAATAGCCTTACGACAGCTTCTTGATGTCGCCGATGGGGCTGATGAGGCTGTACGTCAAGGTCAGCAGGTGGATGCGGTTTTCCTTTACGGCCGCATTTTCATGCATGACGAGGACGTTGTCGAGGAAATCGTTGATAGCGCCGATGCCTTCGGACAGGATATCAGCCGCAGCGGCGTAATCGTAAACGGCGTACGCCTGGGCCAATCCCGATTCCATAGCCTGGCAGGCGGCGTACAGCGCCTTTTCTTCGTCCGTTTCAAACAAGGAAGCGTCGACAGTCGTGTCTTCCGCATCCTTGATCATGTTGCCTACGCGGGTAAAGGCCTGGAGCAGTTCCGTCTTGCCCATGAGGTCGGCGTCGATGAGGGCCTGGGCGCGGCGGGCGGCCTTGGCAGCGTTGAGCGTATCGTCGCTGAGGACACAGTCGATGATATGGTAATCCACACCCTTGTCCTGGAAGATGTTTTTCAGGCGCAGGACGAAGTAATCGTTGAGCTGGCCCATGACTTCCATCTGTTTGTCCTTATCCACCTGGAGAAGGTCGAGGACGAAGGCGAATACTTCATGGCAGTTCAGGTTCCAGCCGGCATCCATGAGGATGTTCAGGACGCCGATAGTCTGACGGCGCAGCGCGAAGGGGTCCTGGGAGCCCGTCGGGATGAAGCCCCGGCTGAACATGCCCGTAATGGTGTCGAATTTATCAGCCAGGCCGAGGACCTTGCCCATATCAGTCTGCGGCAGTTCGTCGCCGGCAAAGCGCGGCTGATACTGTTCCGTAAGGGCTTCGGCGACGTCTTCTCCTTCGCCGTCGATCATGGCGTATTCCTTGCCCATGACGCCCTGCAATTCCGTAAATTCCATGACCATCTGCGTAGCCAGGTCGGCCTTAGCCAGCAGGGACGCCCGCTTCAAGGCTTCGTCGGACAAGCCGAGATCTAATTTCTGATTGAGGAACACCGTGATCTGTTCCAGGCGCAGGGCCTTATCGTACAGCGTGCCGAGGCCGTCCTGGAAGACGATTTTCTTCAATTTTTCTACGTAATCGACGAGCTTATGCTTCTTGTCTTCTTCAAAGAAGAACTTGGCGTCGTCAAGGCGGGCCCGGAGTACCCGTTCGTTGCCGTGCTGCACCGTTTCCAGATGGTAGTCGTCGCCGTTGCGAACCGTCAGGAACAGGTTCATGAGCTTGCCATCCTTGTCGCGCATGGGGAAATACCGCTGGTGGTCCTTCATCGGCGTGATGATCGCCGCTTCGGGCAGCTTCAGGTAGTCTTCGTCAAATTCGCCGCACAAGGCCGTCGGGTATTCGACGAGGAAAATGACTTCTTCCAGCAGGTCGTCGTCCATGATGATCGTGCCGCCTTTTTCATCGGCCAGCTTCTGCAGCCCTGCTAAGATCAGTTCTTTTCGTTCTTCCGGGTCGACGATGATGAAATGTTCCTTCGCCGTGCGTTCATAGGCGGCCATAGAAGGAATTTCGAAATCGCCTGTGCCGAGGAAGCGGTGGCCGCGGCTTATCCGGCCGGATTTGACGCCGGCTAATTCAAAGGGAACGACGTCGTCGCCGAAGAGGGCCACAAGCCAGCGGATCGGGCGGACAAAATGGAAATCCAGAGAGCCCCAGTGCATGCTCTTGGGGAAGCCCAATCCCGTAATAATGCCGGTCAAAATATCAGGCAAGAGGCCCGCCGTTTCCGCGCCGATGCTGGTAACGTTGGCGTAGACGTAGCCGTCTTCTACGACCAGGTCTTCTACGGCGATTTTCTGGCCCCGGGCAAAGCCCATGGCGGCCTTCGTCGGATTGCCGTCGCTGTCGTAAGCGATTTTGACGGACGGCCCTTTGTTCTTAGACGAAATATCGGCCTGCTTTTCCGCGACGCCCTTGACGAGGAGGGCTACGCGGCGCGGCGTTCCGACGGCGCGGATAGTTTCATAGGCGATGTTCGCTTTATTCAATTTATCAGCAGCCAGCTGCTGTACCTGCGAGAGGACGCTCGGCATATAATGAGCCGGGATTTCTTCGGTGCCGATTTCAAGTAATACGTCTTTGCTCATTTAGTTTTCCTCCTTTTTCAACATGGGGAAGCCCAGTTTTTCCCGCTGTTCCAAATAGGCCTTGGCGCAGGCCCGGGCCATGTTGCGGACCCGGCCGATGAAGGCGGCCCGTTCGCTGACGCTGATAGCGCCGCGGGCGTCGAGCAGGTTAAACGTATGGGAACATTTCAGCACGTAGTCGTAAGCCGGGATGACGAAGCCGGCTTTAATGACCCGCATAGCTTCTTTTTCATACTGGTCAAAGAGGTGGAACAGCAAATCGGAGTCGCTCAATTCAAAGGAATACGTCGACTGTTCCACTTCGTTCTGATGGAAAATATCGCCGTACGTCACGTCGTCGTTCCATTTCAAGTCGTAGACGTTTTCTACGCCCTGAATGTACATGGCCAGACGTTCCATGCCGTATGTAATTTCCGACGAAACGGGAGCGACGTCGATGCCGCCTACCTGCTGGAAGTACGTAAACTGCGTGATTTCCATGCCGTCGAGCCAGACTTCCCAGCCGAGGCCCCAGGCGCCTAAGGTCGGCGATTCCCAGTTGTCTTCGACAAAGCGGATATCGTGTTCCTTCGGGTTGATGCCCAAGGTTTCCAGGCTCTTTAAATACAGCTCCTGGATGTTGTCCGGCGAAGGCTTGCAGATGACCTGGAACTGATGGTGCTGGTACAAGCGGTTCGGGTTGTCGCCGTAGCGGCCGTCGGCAGGACGGCGGGACGGTTCTACGTAGGCGACGTGCCACGGTTCGGGACCGAGCGTCCGCAGAAACGTAGCCGGATTCATGGTGCCTGCCCCTTTTTCTAAATCATAGGGTTCATAAATGATGCAGCCTTGGGAGGACCAAAATTCTTTCAAAGCAGAAATCATATCCTGAAAATTCATTCGTTTTCCCTCCTAATAATACAAAAAGTCCCTGTAACATCGTGAAATGTTACAGGGACGAGTATCCATTACCCGCGGTTCCACCCTGGTTGGTCGAAAGACCCGCTTCATTTGCCGGCCATACGCATCACCTAGCGGTGACTTCCTGCCGCGGCCTTCGGAGCGCCTTCAGCACCAAACGATAAGCTCACACCGTCCTTATCTCGCTGGCATCGTGCTTACTTCCTCTCCTGCATCGCCGTACTTCATGCCAATTATCATAGCATAAAAGTACAAAAAGGGCAAGCAGAAATCCATGCCTGGCAGTCCCACTTACCGGCGGCGGTCCTCCTTGTCATCATCAATGGGCTTTACGTCGATGGTCATGCCCTTATGGCGGAATCGTTCTTCCCGCATGGCCGCTTCATAGCCGCGGCGGTAGGCGTCGTCATCGGAGGTATTCTTTTTGCCTCTAAACTTGCGCCACAAGTGAGAAATAAGGGATACGATAACCAGCAGCAGGATGATATTGAACATAACGCCGAGAATATCAGCCATAAAGCCCATATTCCCCCAGCCGAACAAGCTGCTCAGCATACTGCCTAAAAACATGCCGCCGGCCAGCAAGCCGATATTGCGCATGGCACTGCCCCAGCCCGACGATTGGTTCGTCCGGGTCTGCGTATTCGTGCGGGCATTGGCCTGCTGCGCGTTTTGGCGGGCCTGCTGATTGGTCTGATTATTCGTCGTTCTGTTCGTCGTGTTGTTTCGGACGGTCCCCTTCGATCCCGACGGCAAGGCTTTGGGAGCCGACACGCGCACGCCGCCGCGGGCGGCAAAGACCGGCGTCGAAACGACAGGCGCGGCCGCGGCAATGACCAGTCCGGCCAAACATACGACAGCAATTTTCTTTAATTTCATAGTACACTCTCCATTTCAATATCTAGGCATTACTATATTACAATACTGTATATATTATATTACACTAAAAACGCAAAAAAGAGCAAGGCGAAAACTTGCTCCTCTTATGTAAAATCCATATATGCCGCCGCGAAAGCTATGTATTGGATTATATTAATCGAATTAAATTGGGGAAAATAAACCGACGATTGCCGGTTTATTTCAATTTCTGATTCTGACACGTACCGCTGACGAGGTCGTACAAATTGACGCCGGAAAAATACGCCGTCAGCTGTTCCTGCAGCTGCCCGAAAGACGTATGAAGGCCGCAGTCGCCGCCGTTGCGTTCGCGGTAGGGACACACAAACCCCTCGTCCAGGCAGTTGCTGAGCATATTTTCCCTGTCCATGACCTGAATCAAATCCATCAACGTAATATCATGCAGATTCTTTACCAGCCGGCAGCCGCCCTGGGCTCCGCGGATAATTTCGATGTATCCGGCCCGTTCCATTTTCTTGGAAATTTTATATGCAAACTGCCGCGGTATGAGCTGTTCATCGCTGATTTCCCGGATGTTTTTCAGCCGCAGGTTAATTAAAGAACGTAAAATTCTTACAGCATAATCAGTTTCTCTTGTAATGATCACGTTGAATCCCCTTTTACTTTGATGTAATTCTTGTCTTACGGTTTACCTGTTTTAGTACAGCGCAGATTCGCCTTCTTTCCTTACAATCCACTCTAATAGTACTTTATATAGTTACTATTATACTAAATTCTTCATTATTTTTCATCATTTTTTTTACAAAATAATTGTCCTTTTGGCGCCTGTTTCATATGCCTCCCCCTCCCGTATCAGCCGGCGGCCGCAAACGAAAGCCGCCTCTTGCACGGCCGATAAAAACCTTATATAATTATTACCAGTTGTATTTTAGGTTTATTGTATAAATGAGGTGGAATATGTCTTTAGTTGACGAAGTAAATAATCGCCGTACCTTTGCCATCATCTCCCATCCTGATGCTGGCAAGACGACGCTTACGGAAAAATTGTTGCTGTACGGAGGCGCAATCCATTTAGCCGGATCAGTCAAAGCGAGAAAAACGGCTAAACACGCCGTGTCCGACTGGATGGAAATCGAAAAGCAGCGCGGCATTTCCGTCACCAGTTCGGTCCTGCAGTTTGACTACGAAGGCCATCACATCAACATACTCGACACGCCGGGCCATCAGGACTTCAGCGAAGACACGTACCGCACCCTTATGGCAGCCGACAGTGCCGTCATGCTCATCGACGTGGCAAAGGGCGTCGAAGCGCAGACGAAAAAGCTGTTCCGCGTCTGTAAGGACAGAGGCATCCCTATCTTTACCTTTGTCAATAAAATCGACCATTTCGGACGAAATCCCTTCGACCTGATGGACGAAATCGAAAACATCCTCGGCATCCACGCCTACCCCATGAACTGGCCTATCGGCATCAACGGCAACTACGAAGGCATTTACGACCGGGAATCGGCCTCCATCGAGCTGTTTGAAAAGGACACGTCTCACGGCCAGCGCAAACTGGCTTCGACGAAGGGTTCTGCCGACGACCCCATTTTCAAGGACCTCCTCGACGAAGAAATTCACCAGTCCCTGATAGACGACATCGAGCTCCTCGACGCGGCCGGCGACAGCTTCGACATGGAAAAAGTAAAAAAGGGCCAGCTGACGCCTATGTTCTTCGGCTCGGCCATGACCAATTTCGGCGTCAAGCCCTTCCTGGAAAAATTCCTGGAAATGGCTCCCAAGCCTCAGCCTCGAAAATGTCTGGAAGGCGTAGTGGATCCCGAGTCGGATCAGTTCACATCCTTTGTCTTCAAAATTCAAGCCAACATGAATCCCCAGCATCATGACCGGGTCGTATTCATGCGCATCTGCTCCGGCAAGTTCGAAAAAGGCATGTCCGTCACCCATCGCCAGTCGGGCAAGACGCTGCGTTTAATGCAGCCTCAGCAGTTCCTGGCGACGGAGCGAACGATCATCGACGACGCCTACCCCGGCGACATCATCGGCGTATTCGACAACGGCACCATGGGCGTCGGCGACACCCTCTATGCCGGAAAGAAAAAGGTCACCTTCAAGGATTTCCCGACCTTCCCGCCGGAGCTGTTCGCCCGCATCCGGGCTAAGGACTCGATGAAGCGCAAACAGTTCCTCAAGGGCATGACCCAGCTGGCTCAGGAAGGGGCCGTCCAGATTTATGAAAATCTCGGCTCCATGGAAAGCTACATCGTCGGCGCCGTCGGGAAGCTGCAGTTTGAAGTGCTGGAATACCGACTCAAGCACGAATACGGCGTAGACTTGGAAATGAACATGCTGCCCTTTACGGTCGCCCGCTGGCTCCAGCTGAACGGCCACGAATACAGGGAACTGAAAAACGTCGACAGCGCCATGCTGGTCAAGGACCACAAGCAGCGATTGGTACTGCTCATCGCCAACGAATGGCAGACCAACTGGATTTGCGAGCGCAATCCGGACATTACGTTCTGCACGACGCCCGATGAGCTGGCCCTCGATGACGACGAAGAATAATAAATAATATCTGCATAATAAAAACACCTTCTCATGCTGACCACAGCACCGAGAAGGTGTTTGTTTTTATATGTTACCACATGCCCTTGGATTTCCAGAAGCTGCGCCGGCACATGACCAGCAAGGTCAGGATTTCCAGCCGGCCCAGCAGCATGGACAAGCACAGAATGCTTTTTGCAAAATCAGACAAATTCGCATACGTACACGTCGCGCCGGTAATCCCAAAGGCCGGGCCGATGCAGCCCATGGTGCTGACGCTGATGCCGACGGCATCGAAAATGTTCACGCCGTCCCACGTAAGCAGCAGCGCCCATAATACGATAAAGGCCATGTACAAAAAGAAAAACTGGCTCACGCGGACGACTGTATCGTCGCCGACGTAATGGCCGTTGATTTCTACGCGGCGCACCATGTTGGGATGAACCTTTTGAAAGGCCGTAATCCACAGGGCCTTGACCAAGATGACGACGCGGGATACCTTGAGGCCCGCCGCCGTCGAACCGGCACAGCCGCCGCAGATCATGAGAAAGAGCAGCAGCAGCTTGGAAAAGGCCGGCCACGTGTCATAATCTGCCGATACGAAGCCCGTCGTCGCAATGGATGCAACCTGGAACGAGGCGTATCGGAAGGCCGTCGTCCACTCGCCGCCGAAGGCATAGGCCAAATTCAGCATGATGAGGAGCGTCACAACGCCTAATATGAGCAAATAGGCCTTAAATTCCGTGTTCCGCCGCAAGACGCCGGGCCCCTTTTGATACACCTGATAGTACAAGCCGAAGTTTCCGCCGGCCAGTATCATGAAAAAGGTAATCCACCCTTCTACAACAGGATCGTCGAAATGGGCCACGCTGGCACTAAAGGTTGAAAACCCGCCGGCCGAAATAGTCGACAAGGCGTGGTTCAGGGCATTGATAAAATCCATGCCGCACAGGAGGAAAATAACCAGGGCGATGAGGGTAAAGCCGGAATACATGCGGAATAAGACATTCGTCATATCGTGAAGGCGGGGCAGCACGCGCTCCCGCGTCGGCCCGGCCACCTCGGCGTTGTACATGGACATAGTCGACTGTCCCGCTTCAGGCAGCAGGGCGATAAAGATGACGACGATGCCCAGCCCGCCGAGCCAATGGGTCATGCTGCGCCAAAAGAGGATGCTGTTCGGCAGCACCTCCAGGTCTTCAATGACCGTCGCCCCCGTGCCGGTAAACCCGGAAATACTTTCAAAGAGCCCGTCGAGGATTCCCAAGTACCCGCCCAATACATAGGGCAGCATGCCCAGGCCCGTCGCCAGCAGCCAGCCCAGGCCGGTAATGGCAATGCCTTCGCGTATCGTCAGGGCCTTCGTCCGGACGTGTCCCCGGCGCTGGCACAGAAAGGACACGGCCACGGCCGCGCCGATCGTCAGGATAAAGGGCACGGCGCTCTCTTCGCCGCACCAGAAAGCGATGCCCAGCGGGATGAGCATAGTCAGTCCCTGGATAAATGAAATTTTTCCTAAAAACCGGCATACGACATGTAAATCCATAGGCATCCTTTCGTTGAAATTCTCTGCTGGCCGCACGGCGGCAAACCTACCAGACGCGGCGCTTCCAAAACGACGGCATCAACAGGGCCAGGACGGGAAAAATTTCCAGCCTTCCCATGAGCATGGACAGGCACACGACGGCCTTGCTGAACGAGGGCATATCCGCATAGGTGCACGTCGCCCCAAACAGGCCGAAGCTCGGCCCGCAGCTGCCCATCGTCGTGATAGCTACGCCCAGGGCGTCAAAAATGGGAATGCCGTCGAAGACCAGCAGCACGGTCCACAATATGTCCAGCATGACATATACGAAGAAAAACCGGGCTACGCCGTACAGTACGTCTTCGGAAAAGTCCTCCCCGTTGGAGCGGACATGCAGGACGAGGTGCGGGTGCATCTTCTGCCGTATGCGCAGGACGATCGTCTTGGCCAGCAGCATGAGGCGCGTCACCTTCAGCCCGCCGGCCGTCGAGCCGGCGCAGCCGCCGACAAAGATGAGAAAGACCAGGATAAACTGGGAAAAGGCCGGCCATTTGTCGAAATCGCTGGAAATGAACCCCGTCGACGACGACAAGGATGCAGCCTGGAAAAAGGACTGGCGGAACGCTTCGCTCCACGCCCAGCCCTGCGCAGAGGCCAAATTGGCCGCCATCAGCACCGTCGCCGCGGCGACGAGGCCGACATAGGTGCGAAATTCCGTATCGTGCAGGATGACCTTGGGCCCCCGCTTCCACGCCGCCACGTACATGCCGAAGTTGGCGCTGGAAATCATCATGAAAAAGGCCAGCACCCCTTCGATCAGCGGGCTGTCGAAATAGGCCACGCTGGTGTTATAAGGGGAAAAGCCGCCCGTCGCAATCGTCGAGCAGGCATGGTTCAGCGCTATGAGGAACGACATGCCGCAGGCCATGCAGGCCAGCGTAGCCGCCGTCGTAAATACGACGTACACGCAGAACAGGGCTTTAGCCATTTCCTTTACGCGCGGCACGTTCCGGTCCGACGTCGGCCCCGTGCTCTCGGCGTTGAACATATGAACCGTCCCCCGCCCCAACTGAGGAAATAAGGCGATAAAGATAACGATGATGCCGAGACCACCGAACCAATGGGTCAGGGACCGCCACAGCAAAATGCCCTGCGGCATGATTTCCAAATCGGGAATGACCGTCGCCCCCGTGCCGGACAAGCCGGAAATGCACTCGAATATGCCGTCCAGCACAGACAAATAGCCGCCGGCAGCATAGGGCACCATGCCCAAAAACATGACCATAATCCATCCTAAGGCCGTAATCGCAATGCCCTCGCGGTTCGTAACCTCACCGGCAGGCGCCGTTCCGTATGCCGTCAGGCCCTTGCCCAAGGCCAGGCACACGCTGATGGCGACGGCAAAGGCGAATACGCTGCTTTCACTATACCACAAGGACACGGCCAGGGGAAGGACCATGCCGCAGCCGTAGGCCCAGGACAGCCGGCCTAATACATACCATACTATTTTCAAATCCATTTAACGCGACGCCTCCTACCAACGGCGCTTAAAGGCCTGGGCTGCCGTCTGCAGCACGATGAGAAAGGAAAAGATTTCCAATCGTCCCAGAATCATCAAAAAAGCGCAGTAGGCCTTCAGCCAGGCCGGTTCTGCGGAAAATTCGACGACGCCGAACAAGTGGGCCGTCGCGCCGGCGCTGGTCAGGCAGCCCGCCGCGACCCCCATGGACTGCAAGGGCGTCATGCCGGACAACGAGATGATAATCGTCGATACGAAAAATACAGCCATAAATAAGAAAAAATAGCTGAGAACCCGGCTGATGATCTTCATATCGACAGGAACGCCGCTGACCTTTAAGCTGATGACCATGCGCGGATGCAGGAGATGGCGCATTTCCTGAGCCGCTATCTTGAACAGCACGATAAACCGCATGACCCGCAGGCCGCCCGTCGCCGAGCCGATACAGCCGCCGACAAAGACGATGAGCAATAAGATAAATTTATCAAAATCAGGCCATGCCGAAACGTCGGCCGTAATAAAACCGCTCGTACTATAAAAGGAAAGGACGTGGAAAAATCCGAACCGCAGGCTGTCTGCCCCGTCGTACACGCCCATCTTCCACAAGTGGAAGGACACGAGAAGGGCCGTCCCCAGCAAGACGCCTAAAAACACGCGGAGCTCCGTATCCTGAAAGGCCGACCTGAGGTCCCGCCGCTCAAAGCTTTTCCAATACAGCAGGAAATTGCCGCAGGCCAACAGCATGGAAAAGGCGCAGGCCCATTCCAGGGCCGGATTGCCGCCGGACATGAAGGAAAATGGCGCGTCGCCGCTCGTCGATATGCTGCGAAAAGCGCTCGTGCAGGCATCGAACAAGGACAGTCCGGCCAGCAAATAAGCCAGGATAGACAGGACCGTAATGGCCGCGTATATCTTCCCTACCTGGCGGGCCGCAATATCCATGCGCCCCAGCATGGGGCTGAAGCTGATGCTCTGATGAACGGACAAGGTCAGGCCGAAGCAGCCGCTGACCTGAGGAATAATCGTCACCATCAGCAGGATGAAGTTCAAGCCGCCCAGCCATTCCATCAGGCCGTGCCACAAGACCAGCGAACGGGGCACATCGCCGGCCGGCCCGACGGCGCAGGACAGGCCGACAGTCGTATAGGCCGAAATGCTTTCAAAAAACGCGTCGGCGACAGGTAAAGCACCGGAAAATAGATACGGCAGCATGCCGACGCCTCCCAGCATGACCCATACGAGAACCATGTACCAGGCGCCGCCGGCAACGCCCAGCTGCTTGCTGTGCCGGCGGCCGAATCCCATCATCAGCCCGCCCAAGACCAGCGTGACTGCCATGGAAGGGCCGAAATACAAATACGCCGGCTCTCCCCAGGAAAAGGCGCACAGCAGGGGAATCAAAAAGGCCAGGCCGTTCAGAATTGCCATCCTTCCCAGAAGGAAGAAAAACAAATACATGTGCATCTCAATCCCTGCCTTTGAAATATTTCATGACTTCCTTGGAATGCGTCGTCTGGATAAACAAGATAACCCGGTCGCCGGCCATCAGCGCCGACTGGCCGTTTGGAATAAAGGCGTCTTCACCGCGCACGTAAGCGCATACCAGGCATTCCCTGGGCAGCCGGACGTCCATGAGGCGTTTGCCGGCTACAGGAGCGCCGTCCTGAACGATGACTTCGACAGCTTCGGCTTTAGCCCCCTCCAAGAGGGAAACAGACACGACGCCGCCGCGGCGGACGAAGGCCAATACTTCGCTGGCCGACAAGAGGCGCGTAGACAATACGATGTCGACGCCGACCTTTTCCATCAGGTCCGTATATTCAGCCCGCGATACGCGGACGATGGTCTTCTTCGCGCCGAAATGCTTGGCGATCAGGGCCAGCATGAGGTTCAGGCGGTCGTCGTCTGTAATGCACACGACGACGTCCGCTTCGGCAATGCCTTCCTGCTCCAGCAGGTTCAGGTCCGTGCCGTCGCCGCAGATAGCGATGCCGTTGTCCATTTTTTCCGCCGCCAGCAGGCACCGTTCCCTGTTTTTGTCGAAAATCTTGACCTGCACGCCCTGCTTGTCCAGCATGGGGGCGAGAAAGCGTCCTGTCCGGCCAGCGCCGATGATGATGGCCCGCTCTACCCGCTTCGTGTCGCTCTGCACAAAATTCACGCTGAATTTCTCGATCGCCTTGGGGTCGCCGATAAAATACGCGTTGTCATGAGGCAGAAGCTGGTCATCGCCGTGAGGGATAATCATGCGGTGGTCCCGGAAAATCATGCCGACCAGTATAGACGGCGGAATTTCCAGATCCTTGAAGGGAATATTGACCAAGGGAGAACGGCGCCGCACTTTGGTTTCAAACAAGCGCACCTTGCCGTTGGCAAAATCCTCTACGTTCAGCGCCGCCGGCGTCATGATAATGCGGTTGATTTCCTGGGCCGTAATCAGCTCCGGATTCAGCATCAAATCGATATCGAAATTTTCTTTTAAATAATCTTTTGCTTCCGATAAAAACTGCATATCCCGGATACGGGCCGCTGTATAGGCAATGCCGTGCTTCTTCGCCAGAATACAAGCTACCATATTGACTTCGTCGATAGCCGTCGCCGCGACGAGGACGTCCGAGCCTTGTATGTCGGGATTGTTCATCGTAATCGGGCTGGCGCCGTTGGCATGGACAGTCAGGACGTCTAAGGTATTTTTGACGACTTCCAGCCGCTCCTCATCGTGGTCTACGACGACGACGTCGAACTGCTCGTTTGACAACAGCTCGGCAATGCTGTATCCCAGCTTGCCGGCGCCTACAACTACTATGCGCATATGCTCACCTCTGTATCGTAAAAATGCTCATGCTGCTTTGATTATAGCAGCACATTAGGCAGTGTATGTTATACTGCATTCACTGTCTACGCTACTATATCATAAAAGCACTGCCGTGGCTAGAAGCGAACAGACAATCGCCGGAAATTTTACATGGATAAGCCTGTATCTCTAGCAACAACAGGCTAAATATGATAAAATTAGTTGTTTGTTATATCATGTAAAAATTATGAAACAAGAGGGTTATCATGGCTAATAAGTTCGTATCGGGGACCTTGATTCTGACGCTTTCCGGCTTTGTCGTCAAAGCCATCGGCAGCATCAACTGGATTATCTTATCCCGTATTCTCGGCGGCGAAGGCATTGGCATTTACCAAATGGCCTTCCCTATTTATCTGCTGGCACTGGACGTATCCAGCGCCGGCCTCCCTATCGCCATTTCCATCATTACGGCGGAAAAGGTAGCGAAGCAGGACTATCTCGGGGCACAGCGCATCTTCCGCGTGTCCTTGTCCATGCTGTGCACGACGGCTTTATTTCTCAGCATCCTCATGTTCTTCGGCGCGGAGTTCCTCATCGACGAACAGATCATCCGTGAAAGCCGTGCCTATTATTCGCTCATCGCCTTAGCGCCGGCTATCTTCTTCACGACGGTCATTGCCGGATACCGCGGGTATTTGCAGGGCTGGCAGCAAATGACTCCGACAGCCCTATCCCAAATCGTAGAGCAGCTGGTCCGCGTCGTCGTCATGCTCGGCTTTGCGGCCCTGCTCCTGCCTTACGGCCTCGACTACGCCGCAGGCGGCGCCAGCTTGGGCGCGGGCGCAGGCGGTCTGGCAGCCTGGCTCGTCTTAATTTATTACTATTATAAGCTGAAGCGCTCCCTGCCCTCGGACGGCCCTGTATATCCGAAGGAAGACATCCGGCATATTTTAAAGCGCCTCGTCGTCCTGGCCGTGCCCATCTCCTTATCGAGCATCATGCTTCCCGTCGTGTCGAACCTGGATTTGCTCATCGTTCCCCGCCGTCTGGAAGTCGCAGGATACGCTACGGCCCAGGCGACGGAATTGTTCGGCTATCTGACGGGCATGTCCGTGCCCCTCATCAACTTGGCGACAATTTTGACGGCGGCCATGGCCATGAGCCTCGTGCCGGCCATCAGCCACAGCTTTACGCTGAAAAATTTCGACGAAATATACGAGCGCACGGCCAGCGCCATGCGCATCTCCTTTCTCGTGACGATTCCCTTCAGCGTCATGCTTTACGTCATGGCCGAGCCCGTCGTCACCTTTATTTACAACGCGCCGGCTGCGACGGATGCGACGAGAGCCGTTGCCATCGCCATTTGCTTCCTCGGCCTGCATCAGATCACGACGGCTATCCTCCAGGGCTTAAAGAAGCCTAAAATCCCGGTCATCAACATGGCCGTAGCCTGCGTGGCCAAGGTGGCCTGCAACTGGTTCTTAGTCGCCATTCCGGCCTTCGGCATCACCGGCGCCTCCTATGCGACTGTAGCCGACATCGGCGTCGCCGCCGCCCTGAACCTGTTTTTCATCTACCGCCATACGGGCTATATCATTCACGCCAATATCATCGTAAAGAACGTCGTTTCTGCCGCGATTATGGGCGTCATCATGTATTTCGTCTACGATTTCCTCTATCTGCACATCGGCCTGTTCCTCAGCCTCTTCCTGACCTGCCTGTTAGGCTCGGCAATCTACATCGGCCTCATGGCCCTGACCGGCGGCGTAACCAGAGAAGACGCCGCAAAGATGCCCTTCATAGGCCGGTTCTTTTAAACAGTATATCTCATCAATCAAACTATCAGTAAATGATAAGTACCCTCTTTACTGGACACCCCAGTAAGGAGGGTACTTTTTATGCGTTATCCCTATAAATTTAAGAGAACCTGTGTAAACTTATATCGCAAAGGAAGCTGGCCCCCACACCGAAGAACTGAACACCCGGCAAAGTCATAAAACGATCCGGGAATCGTTCCGCATGGAAAAAGCACAATATCTCGAATTGATTTGCTTGGGATTCTAATGGCGCCGCCCTGAATACGGCCGGTGTTCTGCACAACCCCTGCCTGAATTTGGACCGTCTTTCCCTGCAGTACGCCGCTGCTTTCCACAGCTTCCTTCGTATCCATTTCGAGATTCTTGGCGCATCCTCTGAAACAAGGTCGGCATTTTCAGCAATATTGTCCATAAGAAATCCTAACTGCAATCCAGCATTCACTTTGCTGCCGACAGTTTTAGAAAGTACACTCACTTGGCTGTTGTAGAAATACTCTTCTCAACCGTGATTTGTGTCAATTTTTCACTAGCCTTAGCAGCTGCCAAGGCAGCTACTTTTTTAACATTTCCCATATACCACTGAAAAGTTCTCGCCTGATCCGTGCGGATAATGATTCGGTAACTTTAACTATATATTTCTATCATATACGCAAAACACGGAGGCAGCAAGTTCTCTGCACTTGCTGCCTCCGTGTTTTATATTCAGATGCCGAACCTTCTATCCTGCATCTATGATTCAGTTGGTGGGCTTACCGAGCATATACTCGAACCACTTTATTCAAGTATTCGATCGATATTTTACTATCTCCATTCCGCGCAATCCATTCAATGCGTTCATTTCAAATTGATGAGCATTTTACATCATGAATTCCATTGTGTAACCATAAATTTCTTAATATCTTTAACTAATTTTTCAACAAACCGAATTTGTTCTTCACATTCCTCCTGACTTACAACAAAAAAGTCATCGTAATCGCTGGCTTCCCTAATAAGGGCCAACATGTGTATCCCTCTGCCACATTCTTTGGGTAATTTTCCAGTAGAAATATATTCTTTATTAAAATTTCCCAATAACGTTTTATGTTTTTTAAAATCTGTATTTTGCAAGGCAAATACAGCTCTCATTGCAAAAAAAGCCGCATAGTAACTGCGATTAATTGCGTCTTTATAGTGTTTATTCGTGTATAATTCTTTTGCAACAATAAGCGTTTCTTCAGCTCTGGCCAATCTATACCGGGATAATTCTATATTATCCAATTCTGATGCCTTCTTTCTGTATATTCTGATAATATGGAACTATCTTTTCTCTTTGTTTAAATAATTCATAATTTTGAAAAACAGGAGAAATCCATACATTGTATTTATCATTATACTCCATCGTAACATCTACAATTTTTTTCATCAAACTTATATATTGGTCTTGGGTTTTCTTTGTAAATATTACAATATCAATATCCGAATCATCGGTCTGTTCTCCACGCGCAAAGGAGCCATACAATTTTGCGGCAATAAAATCATCTTGTAAAATGGTGCTGATTCGCTTAACATATTCAATTAAAAATTCAGGAGTTTTTTGTTGATATTGTCCCATAAAAAATATCCTCCTTCATATTAATTATGTCATTATTATACTATGAAATGCAGGAAATATATAGAATGATAAATTACGTACAACATGCTATACATCCACAGATTACGGCATTACCCGAAAATCAATGATGATTGACAAAGGCTTTTCTACCTATATTCCACGACAACAAACTACTTAAAAATCACTAAAACAGAGCATCGCAAACCATACGGCATGCTTACCGGTAAACAAAAGTCAAATACCAAAAAAGCGCCCATATCTTGAGCGCTCTTTTGATAGCATGGTTACAATACATCAGGATGAGATCGGGCAGGATACCGTTACAATCAGCTATTCATTGAGTATCATATATACTACAACTAATCCGGCTGTATATGACATTCGCGAAAGCCAATATAATTTCCTACCAGTGCATGGTCTTTATATTTTGCATCCAACAGCTTCCCTTCCAATAATGTATCGAGAACCTCCTGCAGCAGCTTCAAATTTTTGCCGCGCTTCTTCATGAGTTTGATATCTTTGCGGAATTTTGCAGTCGTGACTAATTCATACGTCATACGCCCAAGTCCTCAAATAATTCTTTCGCATTCGCATACCGCTTTGCCGGAACCATTCCTGCCGCAATGTTCCTAGCTTCCTGCATAGCCGCTTCGGTTTCCGCATTATACCGCGGCTGTTTCACGTCAAAGGGCAGCCCGCCTTCCATCAACGATTTGCGCAAAAAGATATTTACGGCGTCGCTGACGGTAATCCCAAAGCTGGAAAATAGCTTTTCTACATCGGCTTTAATTTCTGGCTCAATTCGTATATTAATTGTCGCTGTTTTGGCCATAATAATCACCTCTTATGGTCATTGTATTATGTTTGTATTACATTTACAATACAAATATGCAAATTAATTGATAATGTGTAAATGTAGCAGCACAGAACAAAGCCGATCCTAACAGCACCATAGATGACTATAAGGCCATCTGCTACGGCAGCTCCGTCAACGCACACATCCATCGGGAATCCAATACCAGGATATATCTGTATAGACGACAATCGTACATAAGGCCATGACAGCCATATGCCGTATCCCCAGCTCAAGGCGGCAGCTGTATCAACAGTTATGTCTCAGGCATCAGCTGCTCTCCGCAGCTGTCATCCGATGGTTGGCTGCCGAATCATAGGTCACGCCGTCAAATACGCCGGACACGACGCCTTCGCTGTTAATACTGTATTCCGCTCCGTCCGGCAATGTGGGCTTGGACTGGAGATAGGCTTTGCCGGAGCTGTCCTTCTTTACCAGATCGTCGACGGAATTGGGATACGCGTTAGTTTCGACTGCATACAGCGCCGCCGCATTGCTGATCGTATGCAAATCGGCCTCACGCTTAGCGATTTTTGTAGTTTTCCCGGCCGATGTGAACTTCGGCACGGCAACGGTAGCTAAAATCAAAATAATGCTGACGACAACCAGCATTTCCATGTATGTATGGTAGTGTAATTTCTACACTTCATTTTCGCCGATTAAAAAAAATCGTCACTACTAAGCAAGTAGTGACGATTAGAACTCCCATGAAATTATTAAATTTGAAGATTGTGATTATGAAAAATCATCCTCTTCTTCTAATTTTTCCAATATTTCTTCCATATCAACCTCATCACCGTTTGGTAACTCTACGGTATCTTCTTCTGTTTTATTTGCAATGTCTATTGCAAATATCGTACAGTTCTCTCCATCCATTCCCGCTTGAATAGCAGCCTCTTCCAAATTTTTCTCATTCGGATCATCAATCTCCCAATCGTTCAAAACTTCTTGACAAGCTTTGTCGAAGTGATCTTTAGAAAATGCTTGCGCTTTTTCTTTATCTCTTGACACATATACAATAGAACCATCCAGCATTACAACATAAACGTAATCTTTACTCATTAAAGCACCTCATTTCTATTAATGTTTTATGTTAATTATATCATATTTTTTGTTCGTGATGAATTCGTAAATCCCGAAACGAGTTGTCAAGGATTTTTCAATCATTTCATAAAAAATTCAGTTGACTTAGTGTTCCTTGCCTCTTACAATGAAAATAGCAAACGGACATTGCCTTTGAAAAGGAGGTGAATATACATGGCAAAGAAACTTGATTTTTCGTACCTAAACGATTCGGGTAAAAAGGTATCTGGTGCCGCTGCATTTACCCATTATGTTTATACTGAAAAAGGCGGGGTTCAGGGTTATAATGACGAAGTTGGAGCCGAATATGTTGCCGAGTTTATTCGTCAAAATTCCGACATCATTAACGAAGGAATAGAGAAAAAAGTTCGTCGTTCTCGCCTTAAAGTCGTGTAATAAAAAGGGTATCATCGAGCTTGCAACCTCGATGATACCCTTTTTATGTTGTTCTATCACATCTGCTGTATCTCGTTTTTGAGCATACGCTTGATTTTGTCGCTCATGGTTTCGGTGCTGGTATCGCTGAAATGGACGCGCACCTTGTAGGTGGTCTTACCGATTTTCTTTACCAGCGCGGGGACGTCCTCCGGCGCTCTGGCCGGGGTAGTGTCTACATTCTGAATGGTACGGGTTTCTTCGCTCATGGCGCTCCTTTCTCCGGGCGGGGCTGCGCCGTCCGGCAAAAAATTACTCATGCTTACGGTTTACAATGTCTTTCGCCGCCTGTTTGGTGGCTCCGGCGTTTTCCTCCCGGAAGTTCTTCCCGGCAAGGTCGATATTATGGCCGGCTTCAACGAGCAGCACGCCATCGTCACCTGTCACGGCAATCCCTGCCGTGCGGTTCAGCACATCCTGATTGGCAAAATGCGTTACCGTAGTATCCATGACGACATCATGCTGCGCCGACAACTGCACGGAATCGGCCGCCGTCAGCAGGCCGCCCTGGTAGATATCCGATTCGCTTTGGATTCCAATGGAGCCGCCCTGAATACGGCCAGTGTTCTGTACCAGCCCTGCCTGAATTTGAACAGTCTTTCCCTGCAGCACGCCGCTGTTTTCCACAGCTTCTTTCGTATCGATCACGAGATTCTTGGCGCTCAGCAGACTGCCGTCGGCAGATAACGTCATATCGCTGTTGGCCCGCAGATAGACACGGGGATAAACGACCTCCTGCGGCTCGCCGTTTACCATGACCGTCTTCGTTTCCAGCCATACCATATCGCTGGTAAGGGCTGCGACTTGTTCCGGCGATAGGGATACGCCCGGCACGAGGCCCGTTTCTTTGGCATAGGCAATCCCTGCATCCATCAGGGCCTTATACTCTTCCATATCGCTGCTGTAACCGTCCAGATACCGCTGTCCCGTCTGGTTTAAAATCTGGTCGCGGATGAGCTGTTGTTCGTAAAACCCATCGCCTAAGCGTTTCCGTACCCGTTCCAGGTGTCATTTTATCTGTTCCTACATATAGTCCGAAAATAAAGAAATAATTATGTGTATATTATTACTATTAATATAAGAAAAAGAAACACATCAATATAAGCGTCTTTTTTTTGATCATGAATTTTAAAATACTTACATCTAGCATAGACTACAACTAAAAACCATAATATGAAAGCACCTGATAAAAGATTTAAAGAAGTTTTCATACTTTCTAATGAAGAGGTGTATATATTTGTATAAATAGAATATACTAACGAAAAAATAAAAAGAATATTAGTAAACCAAAAAAAACTTAGATGGAGCATACATATTTATCATCATTTCTTTTTTAGTTAAGAATTTTTTTAATATAAATGATTTTACGAGCCATAGAATTATTAGCGGAAACATTACATAGTAAGTCATAAAGAATTTTAAATTCATATTTATTTTCCTCCATAGTTATTTATTCTTTTTTTGCTTTTCTTCCATTTTTTCTTTCGCTTCCATTTCACGTTTAGCAATTTCTGATTTTTGAGATTCGATTGTTGTAACTACAATAGCACTTGCTACCCCACCAACTGGTCCTATTGCTCTATTTCCAATAGCTCCTGCAGCAAATCCTTTTCCCCATGCTGTTAAGTCCATCCAATCTGCTTCTAATTCATTATTTATGTCGGTAAATCTCCTATGATTTTCCCAAAGATTATCTCCAGTTGCAATAAAATCAAAAAGAGAACCAGATCTTTGTCCTAGAGTTTTACTAAGTATTTTTTCTATCTTCAGGTGAAAGCGAGTAGCTCTTATCACCAGCAACTTTAGTTAATTTTTCAACACAAACTCATATAATGCAGTACTGAATCCAGAAGTCGTCCCAATGCCTTCTCCAGCAAATATATCTGTCAGTGAGTTTCTATCCAGTTGTGAAGCTATAAACCAATTTCCACCATCGTTCAAGTCTCCGCTTATATTGTCCGAATTTCCTATGTGCGTGTAATATAAATCTAATGCCACATAATATTTCAGCTTATCTATAAACTGTTCTCTCGTAATATTCCCTTTATAAAATGCTCGATATCTTTCAGGAAATACTGCTGGTCTTCGTGTGGGATAAAGTTATATTCTGTTTTCGTCGATTTCAAAGAAATCGTCACTATTAAGTAAATAATAACACTAAAAATCCCTATTAAATCCTCCTCAACGGCAAGATGATAATCTTGACTGGAATGAGATGCAGAGTAGTAAAACAACATAAACATTCTCGACATCTCACCTCTTCTAAGACTACATGAATCAAGAAATGGGGCTATACATAATGGATTTAACTCCTTATGTATAGCTCCATTTTTTTAGCGGATAAAATTCATAAAAGTCTTTTCTTCCCTCTTTGGTGGTTTTACAACCGAGGCGCCGGCATGCATTACATGGAGCAGCCAGGCCATGTTCTGTCCGAGAACGCGCATGATCTGCATGCCCTCTGCGTCCTGCGTCACGTCTCCCGGCTCTGTCCCATACGCTACATTCCAGTAATTGGAAGACGGCATGACCATCTCGGAATAATTAATAAAATTATTCAGCTGATCAAATACGGCGGTGCCGCCGGCCCGACGGTCTGCAACGACACTTACGCCAACTTTATGACGAAACAGGCCTTGATTTACGGAAGCAACATAAAACGCCCTGTCCAAAAATGATTTCATCGTCCCGCCGATAGCAGAAAAATGCACAGGCGATCCCAGAATGATGCCGTCTGCTGCTTTCATTTTCTGAATCCACTCATTTACGCTGTCTTGCTTCATAACACACAGTTCATTCTGATTCCGCGCGCAGCCGTCGCAAGCCATACAACCGCGTATCACCTGGTTTCCTACGTGGACAATTTCTACCTCTATGCCGTTTTTTTCCAATTCATCAGCAACAGCACGGATAGCCTGGTATGTATTTCCCTTGCTTTTGGGACTACCGTTAAATGCAACTACTTTCATAACCTAATATCTCCTTGTTAAAAATCAACATGATCCGGATGAAGACCTGAACCGGCGCAGTCCGTGATACGGTCTATCTGTTTCATATCCTCGTCTGAAATCGTAAAATCAAAAATATGCAGGTTATCCTGAATCCGTTCCGGCGTGACGGATTTGGGTAACGGCACAATTCCTTTCTGCACAAGCCAGCGAAGCGCTATCTGAGCTACGGATTTACGATACTTCCCGGCAATTTCCTGCAATACGTGATTTCCAAAAATCTGCCCGTTTGAAAATGGGGCCCATGCTTCTACCAGAATATCGTGGGCATGGCAAAAATCTACGGTTTCCTGCTGCAGCATCCCTGGATGAATTTCTATTTGATTCACCATGGGAGGAATTTCTGCCGCCGCCAACAGAGGCTCTAAATGACGGGGCAAAAAATTACTCACACCGATAGCTTTAATCTTTCCGCCTCGATACAGCCCTCCAAAGCCCGCCAGATTTCCAAATTGGTCTGTTGCCAGCGATCCCGACTTGCCTTGGCAATCGGCCAATGAATCAGGTACAAATCCAGATAGTCCGTCTGCAAATCCTGAAGAGTCCGGTAAAACGCATTTTTTGTAGACTGATAGCCCTTATCGTCGTTCCATACCTTACTGGTAATAAACAGGTCTTTACGCATTACACCTGATTTTTGTATAGCTCTTCCTACGCTTTTCTCATTCCCATACGCCGCTGCTCCGTCAATATGGCGGAACCCGGCTTTAAGTGCCAGCCGTACTGCGTTTTCAGTCTCGGTGCCGTCCGCCGTGCGGAACGTACCGTATCCAACCGCAGGAATTGCATAGTGATTTCGTAAATAATATGATGGTGTCATAAACTTCTCCTTTACTTTACAATGGGTTGCCTGTATTATAAACACAATGAGGTACCGCTGTGAAGTACCTACTTTTTCGTGATATACTTACCCTATGGTAAGTTTTGCATAACTAGGAGGCGTATAGGATATGAAAAAAATGTACAATATCGGTGTAGAAGCAACCATGGATGTCATCGGCGGAAAATGGAAGCCTATTATACTGTGTAATCTGCGGCACGGAACCCTCCGAACCAGCGAGCTGCAAAAGAAAATCCCCAACATCAGCCAGAAGATGCTGATTCAGCAGCTTCGCGAACTGGAGCGCGATAAGATTATATGCCGGAAGGTATATCAGGAAGTGCCGCCTCGCGTAGAATATTCCCTGAGCACCTACGGAATCACCTTATCAGACGTATTGGACCTTCTCTGTAACTGGGGTGAAGCGCATGTACATAAATTAATCGCGGAAGGGCATGAGGTCTCCTTATCCTGCTCTGGGCAGCACTAATCCGACACCCTTAGAATGTAGATGCCCAGTATCATGTCATCAACACAACGAATTCACGAAATGCAATGTTCTGACACGGAGTTTCTTCCAAGTAAAAACCTCCTGAAATATGAGGAGTAATATACTTTTGCCAACATTCCTTTGCTGATAGCACTGATTCAATCAGTTTCAACAACACCGATTCTCCGGCCAATATAAAAACCACGACTTAGATGTTATTACTGCAAAGCAGGGAGCATCATAAAGCCGACATGTTTCCGGGGTGTCCAGCAGAATGGTGAATAATATCTGACCGCCCCAAGCTGCAAAACAGCCTACATAGAGTACACATTCTATGCAGGCTGTTTTGCAGATAAGTTCAAAAGTTGATATCAATGGTCTAATTTAGGAGTATAGAGATAGGTATGATAAGAATCTTGAATATAAAAAGCACCATTCCCTTGTATTGCCCAAATTATAACATATAGAAATAAAAAATGCAAGTTTAATAAATTTAAATTATACATAAAGCCCATTTCAAGGTTTATACAAAACTTGAAATGGGCTCTTGTTTTATGTTACCTAGTTCAAAACTGCCTATAGTGATGCCAAAATGTGGTGTCAAATCAACAATCATTGTTAATCTAAAAACCGTTTTCCTTCCTCCATTTTATGAATGTCATCCCTCCCATACCCAATAGCATCCGATAATTACTGTACCGATAATCCATTCTCTTATTGTAACCGCTTTATATTATCCGCAACAACCTGATTCATAAACGGCGGGGACGTGTGGCGCTATGCCTTAGATTGCCTGACGAAAACCCCCTCCGATACAGTACCAGGCCTGAACTCACAGGAACTTATGCGACAATGCCGACGCCGGCGGCTGCCGTATTGCGTGTACGATGCAGAGCACAGCTACCGCATGCCGGAGAGCAAAGGCGCATGGCACGAAAGGGAGGAAAGATATTCAAAACAGCATATATCACCATATACATTAGATACAAAAAGGCTGATTTCTATGTCAAGAGGTTTCTGTCCACTACATACCCACAACAACTTGACACTGTCTCGCTCTATCTATGAATTGAAATTTCACGAAAACTAATGTAGAATAAGAGAATGAATTTTTTTGCTTATTTTTAAAGAGAGGGGGTAACTGTATGCCTGATGTCATTGATTTGTTTGCTGGAGCTGGCGGATTAAGTCTTGGAGCATCGCGGGCAGGGTTCAATGTTGTTGCCGCCGTCGAATTAGATTCACACGCTATTGCATCGCATATCACCAATTTTCCACATAGTACTCATATCCAAAGAGATATAATGGAATTAGATGGGCAAACATTATTGGAACTCTCAGGAGTAGCTGCAGACAACTTAGTTGGCATTATAGGTGGCCCACCTTGTCAAGGCTTTAGTAGCATTGGTCATGGTGACATAAACGATACTCGAAATCAACTGTTCGAAAAATTTTTTATATTGATAAAACAGTTAAAACCCATTTTTTTTGTCGCAGAAAATGTTCCCGGAATTATGAACCCTAAATATGACGCAATACGAGAAAGAGCATTTTCACATGTGAAAGATTACCACTTACTTCCTCCGATAAGTATAAATGCAAGTGAATATGGTGCACCGACTACACGTACAAGATACTTTTTTATAGGTTTTAGAGATCATCCGGCTATTCAGCCATTTACTATTGCAGATATAGCGTGTATGAAAGTGGCTGCGAATGAACAAACACGAGTTCGAGCAGCTTTGGAAGGAATTCCATCGAATATACATTTTCATGCTAATAGCAATGGTCTACAAACATTATTAGCTGATTACTTTAATCCAAACATTCAACATCTTCAGTCGGAGTTCTTCTATCAAAGAGTAGTCGGCATGCGTCCTTTAGGCGTCGGCAATGATGAATACATCCGACGTTATGAAACCCGACACGAAGTAAACGGCTGTTTTCCAACAAAACATACAACTCCTGTGCGCCGCAGATATGCAACTCTTGCTTACGGCCAACAAGATCGCATCTCAAAATCCACTAGACTTAATCCGGAAGGATTTTGTCCCACACTTAGAGCTGGTACAGGTCCAGAGAAAGGGAGTTTTCAGGCTGTTCGGCCAATTCATTATCAATACGCTAGGGTGATAACTCCACGAGAAGCCGCTCGCTTGCAAGGTTTTCCAGACTGGTATAAACTTCCTGATACAATTTGGCACGGCTTTCGACAAATTGGTAATAGTGTATCACCTATCGTTGCTGAACGAGTACTTAGTGCAATTTTTCAAAAACTGACTTGATGATAATTGGGATAATACTTGTAGTAGAATATATAGCTATCTACGGCCTGTCCTTCCTTTTCTGAAAAAATAAACGGAAACAGTTCAATAAGTTGCTGCCTTATATCTGGATTTGGCAGCAACTTATTTAATTCTGTGATTTCTCGGACAGATAGAGCGGGAATCTCTATTCTTGAGGGGGTATCCCATGAAAAAGTATTATGTGGATAATTTTTAAGAGACTCTTTAATTCTGGCTTCTTTTTCATGGGAATCTAAAACTATGCCAGTAAATGTCACCATTTGTTGTCCATCAGCATATACACTGGAAAATAGTGGAAGCATGAAATTGGGGCTGTACGGTGGATTTTCCGACAAGCACTCCATAGTAGCCGCTTTTAATATTTTTAGTAACGTAAGAGGATATTTTTTGTTGTCACATCTACCGAAGAAATTGAAGGCCAGATATAAGAATCGGGAACTCTATCTATGAGTGTTTGTAATCTCTGTTCTTGCAACTTATCTGGGCGTTGACTCTTTCCGAGTGAATCAGGATTGGCATTTAGTGTTATACGAACAATGTCATCAGGATTTAATTGATTGAGCAATGTTGAATAATCTGACAATTGGGTACCAAGTTCACTAGGACTTACAAAGTCAAGCCAAAAAATATTGTGCTCGCCATCTTGAATCGATAAATCTGATATATACTGTGTGCTTTCTGTATTTTTTATGGAAATGCATCCATAAGGTGAATTAAATTGAGCACGTTGAAACGCGAGTTCATCTTTTTCTAAAGAAACCATATCAGAAATATTGAGTGTATCATGCAACAATTTAAAATCATCAAATAGATATGAGCCAAATCCGGTATATTTGTAATCAGATATTGGAAGTTCACGGCTAAGCCCAATTAACGTCTGAACAAAAAGGCTTCGATCAATACTTTTGTTCGGACGCAAATGATAGAAAGGTTGCTTTGCCAAATCATTCACCTTCCTTACTGTGGGCTTTAACTAATATGAGGTCAAAACATTTTTCTCCAACTTGTGAAGGGGTCATGCAATGCTCTCTATCGTCATACAAGTATTCAATAATATCTTTGACTTCATCAATACTACGACTGAAGCTAATTCTACGATAAGGCTTGTCATTTTTTGGTTTTGGCAGAGTTGGTTTAAATACAAATCCACCTTTATTTTGACGAAACTTTACAGGAGCAAAGGCTTCTATTCTATCTTTAGACCCAATTAAATTATCAATAGAAACACTTTTTGCTGCCAGTGAATAAACACGTTCACTGTCATTACGTCCTTTCCAACGATTAGTATAATCAGTGAACATTTTTAATCCCTGGCGCATTCTATCTTTTACCGCAGCGTAGATATTGGAAGACGTATCAATACCACGTTTAGTAGTCGTCATTGGAAGTTTTTTCGGATTATTACTTTCAAAAATCACAATTCCACGAATTCCGATGAACTGAGTATGATATTGCGGAACTCCAGCTTCACCCCAACCAGTGAGATGGCTTTTATCGTTATATAAAACAACGCGATCATTACAAACAATCGTCCAACCTGCATCAGAAGACGAACGCTTTAGATTGTTTTCATCGTCGATATCTTCAGGAGAAGGTGGCGGAGCATAAAAACCAATGGCAAGGCTAACATGAACATCGTCAAACGTTTGTTGATACAAAAAAGGATTGATTGAAGTTGCATTATTGGCATCTAAAAGCAACTTAATAGGCAAAGGTGCTATGTGTTGACCATTAATTTCAATTTCAAAGCCTTTTTGTATAATAAAACTATAGCTTTGCTGAATGGATTTGATGAGACTATTTACAAAAACATCTAATTTATCTTTCGTTCCCCATGTTTCTACTATTCCCGGATTGATATTTGATATATAGATTTTTGTTCCACCATCTACAAGCAAGTCGGTATTCTCAAGATTTTCCATAGGGAAATCCCATTCATTTTCATCATTTGCCCAATTTTCAGGGATAGTAACTTTATATAAGGATTTATCATTTCGAGTAAACACAACCGCAGATTTTCCAATTTTAAAAATCGCTCGTTTCATTCCTATGCCATAAATACCGACCGTAGGCAGTTCTTCAGCCTCTTTTGCAGAAGATCGTCCCATTCTAAATGCATATTTTTCTGCTACATCTTTTGGGATTCCCCCGCAATTATCTTCAATAATGAAAGAGTCTTTGCTGATGGAAATGTGGGAAAAAAAACCTGCATAATAATTTGAGGTTGTTGTTTTATCAATGCCTTTCTTTTGTCGCACTACACCGTCAAGGCAATTGTCTAACAAGTCTAGAATGGCATCGCTCAGCTCAATATCTCTTGTAAGCATTCCAACAAAAAATTCTTTTGTTGGTGCACCTTGTGCTTTAGCAGCCATAAATATCACACCTTTCAAATTGCATAGGGTCATAGGGTTCATTTTGATTTTAGATACATTTATTATACTTCTCACTAAAGTATTCATCAAGAGCGACTGCCTTTTTCCAACGATAAAATAAAATGTGAGTGCCACCATTGGACAACAACACTCAATGATGGCGCTCACATTTGTCTAAAGGCGAAGTTCCGGCTTTTTTTCTATGCCTCAAATCTACAATGCAAGTGCAATACTCAACAAAAAATGACACATATGTTTCTGATATAATAGTGTATACCCAAGTAATCTATATTTTGGCGAAAACCTATGATGCGCTACTATCATACACTATCAGAACAAGAAAAACTACTTCTTTATTCGCGCTAAAGCCTATTCTATCTCGCAAATCCGTTATCGCCTCTTCACAATATGTACACTAATCAAAGAACTGCGCAGAATACGGTAAACGGCAAATAGCTCCCAGTAACCGCACATAAACAGTATTGACATCGTCACAATGCATGCAAACCACACAAGTGCTTAGCGGGCAAAAAGTTATTTATTTACGTCCGTCTATTTCCTTGCGCTGGTCTTCACTGCCGGCAGCGATTGTGATAGTCCCTTCGCTTACCAGCGTCCCGCCGGCATAGGTAACCGTATCGTTCTGGTATTCCTGCTTAAACGAGCTGGAACCGATACCGACATGAATACCGACAAAACCGATGCCGCCCTGTTCCATGGCATGAATCTGGTCGTTCAGCGTCTTGCCGCCTTCATAGGCTTCTAAGGCCTGCAAGGTCTTATTATCCCTTGTCTGAGCCGTGCGAATCGTGCTACGCACGCCTTCCGCAGCTTCAATCACCGGGCTGCTCAGGCTGATGGTAAGCCCCGACATGGATTCTTCATGGGTCTGCCGTTCATGGGCTTCGTTCTTCTTGCCGTCAAGGATAATATCCTGGGCGGCAATATCTATGCCTGTCTTACCGATAATATCCGTCGTCGTCAGGTGCGCCGTATCGCCGGCGGCAATCGTCACGCTGCCTTCGGAAGAGCCAATGGTCGTCCCGATCTGCGTCTTGAACTCCCCTTCATAGTTATCCTTCATCTTCTGCGTACCAATCATGATGCCAAGACCTGCGCCCAATACGCCGGAGGATTTGACCTTCGTATAGGCTGTTGCCTTATCATACTGCATATCTGATGTCGTTGTCACATGGCGCCCTGCCGCAACGGTCACGTCATTCTGCCCGGCAACGGCAGCTGCCGTCATATTCACATCCTGCATCGCGCCCAGCTGTACCTCTTTACCGGTAATCGTCGTGCCAAGGACTGTCTGATGATCGTCATGGGTGCGAATGGTCGTCGTCGAACTAGACAACAGCCCCGATTCCTTATGCTTCAGGCCAAAATCGTCCACGGCAATTTCACGGCCCGTCGTGAGGTTAATATCCCGTCCGGCTGCCATGGCAACCGTGCCGTCATCACTGTTGATATACGCCGCCCGCGCGTTGATATCCTGGCCAGCCTTTATAGCAACGCCGCCTTTGGCGTCAATCGACGTGCCGACTTCCGTCTGCCACTGCGTCCGCAGGTAATTATCGCTGTTAAGGGTCATGTCTTTTTTCGCCGACAAGGTCTGCGTCGTCAGGTTTACGTCATTTCCAGCATGCAAGATCACCGCACCATTATCTCCCAACGCCTGTAAGGTCGCCCCGGCAAGGTTGATATCATGGCCGGCTTCGACGAGCAGCACGCCGTCCTTATCCGTCACGGCAATCCCCGCCGTGCGGTTCAGCACATCCTGATTGGCAAAATGCGTTACCGTAGTATCCATGACGACATCATGCTGTGCCGACAGCTGCACGGAATCGGCCGCCGTCATCAGGCCGCCCTGGTAGATATCCGATTCGCTTTGGATTCCAATGGCGCCGCCCTGTATACGGCCAGTGTTCTGTACCAGCCCTGCCTGAATTTGGACAGCCTTTCCCTGCAGCACGCCGCTGTTTTCCACAGCTTCTTTCGTATCGATCACGAGATTCTTGGCGCTCATCAGGCTGCCGTCGGCAGATAACGTCATATCGCTGTTAGCCCGCAGATAGACACGGGGATAGACGACCTCCTGCGGCTCGCCGTTTACCATGACCGTTTTTGTTTCCAGCCATACCATATCGCTGGTAAGGGCTGCGACTTGTTCCGGCGATAGGGATACGCCCGGCACGAGGCCCGTTTCTTTGGCATAGGCAATCCCTGCATCCATCAGGACCTTATACTCTTCCATATCGCTGCTGTAACCGTCCAGATACCGCTGTCCCGTCTGGTTTAAAATCTGGTCGCGGATGAGCTGTTGTTCGTAAAACCCATCGCCTAAGCGTTTCGGTACCCGTTCCGGGTCCCACTTCATTTGCTCGTACATATAATCCGACGAAAGGAAATTATGTTTGCTCGTAAAAGCCGGATCGGTTTCAATGAGGTATTTTGCCGTCGTATCCGGATTCAGGTTATACAGGGAACTCGTCAGATTCCGTGACGCATCCTGCCACTGACTGGGTGTCACCGTACTGCCCGACGTATCAATAGTAAATGGGTCCAGGAACTTATTGGCGTCATCCCGGGCTGCCTGTGTAATATCCTGCCCGGCAGGGGCATTATCTGAATGGTCTTCAAAGGAAGATACGTTCATCGGCGACGTATTGCCGGCTTCTACTTGCGGCGTCATAAATACTTCGGAGTTATACCCACGCCGCCGCGCTTTATGCGGACGAGGTCTTCTATAGGTATAGCTTCCCTGTGTCGTCCCAAACGTTACGGTCAGCTCCTGATTTTCTTTAGCCACATTCGCGATTTTACCAGTCGCCGTCATCGTATTTCCGGCAGCCATCTGGCTGTTTTCGTTGCGAAGGTCGCCGTTAATCGCCATATCTGCGCCGCTGCGGATGACACCGGCGTTTGTCGACTGGACGACATTTTCCGAAGTCTGAGAATGGGTACGAATGATCGTGTAATCATTAATTTTTTGCCTGTCGGCAATGCCCAACGCCGCATTATGTTTTTCAGCTTCGGCGTTGTGCCTCGTGATTTTAGTTTGTAACTGTTCCAGAAGCGCGTTAAAACGGGTATCCCAGTCCGTCTGAGCCACGCCAGCTTCTTCCGGCCGGGCGGACGTCATCGGCGCCAGCCCGAACGTTTGAAAAATCGGGTCAGCCCAATCGTAGTTTGCAATTTTAGATCCTACCGGATAAGCCGGATCTGCCGTATTGTCCGGTCCCGGTTCTTCAACGATATCATAAGCAGGCTCGTAAATTTCCATCGCCCCCGGATGATGGTACGCGCCGTAGCCGCTGCTTAAATTCGAAAATTCGCTGCGAACAAAGGCCTGTCCCTGTTCCGAATGTCCAGCCTGGTCTATGCGTATCTTTTCCGGATTCTTAATCCAGTCCCCGCCGACGCGCTTTGCGGAAAAGGCGTCGTTTTCATTGGACACCTGGGAAGCCGTCAGGGTAAGGTTGCCCATGCTGTCAATAGTCGCACCACGGTTCGTGATCGTATCGCCTGCCGTAAGCTTCATATCACCGCCGCTGTACAGCAGCGCACCGGAACTGTTGAAGACAGATTTCGCCCCGGTAACCGTAAGATTGTTCCTGGCCGCTATCGTTCCGGATTTATGAGTCGCCATGTCTTTTTGAATGCCCTGCACGACGGCCAGCTGGTCGTCATAGGCTTTAGACGCAGCAGCAATCGCATCTTTATATTGCTGTTCCTGGGACGCATTCGTGTACTTTGTGACGTCGACACGATAGGCGTTGTCCAATGCCTGTTCCTTTTCCGCCAAGACGGCCATCGCCGCAGCTAATTGTTCTTCTAATTCTGTATTTTGCCGGTTTTCTATAGTATCCGCCGTAATGGCAATATCGTCGCCGTACATGCGGCCATTCTCATGGTTCTTTACATGAGATGATGCAATAGAAGTTGTCGCGTTGGCCGAAATAAGGCCTGTATTATCGACGTCGCCCGTCGTAATCACTACGTCATTACCATTCAGCGTCCCTGTCTCTTTATTGGTAACGGCTGCAGCAGCATGGATCGTCAAGGTCTTTCCACTTTCTATATCACGGATATTGATCAGGCTGCCGTTCGTCGTAAGGGTAATACTTCCATCAGCTTTTATGGTTCCAAAGCCATCTGCGCTGGATTCGTTGGTCAAATGCTCATGTACGGTAAGGAAGCAAGCAACCGAAAACAAGAGATAGACCGCCAGCACTACACTATTCCGAACCAAAGACCAAAAGATAAGCATTGTGGGAAAATCTAAACTTTTGGATTTTCCTACAATGCCAACTACGGCGGAATCCCTCCCACTCCTTATATCTTTCTGTATACATTGAATTTGTATTTAGTAAAATGCAGACAACACCACGGATCGGCTTTTGGTTGGACAATTCCAACCAAACACCACAGCAGACAGCAGAAAACATTCTGAACGCTAGGAAGCCGGTATGATTGTTACATATAAGGGGAAGAAAAATTTCTTTTAGGTACTTGCTTTCCTAAAACTGATGTGATACAATGATTTAATCCAGAAAAGGAGTAAAAAATATGCGGCAAGGTATTCTTAAATAAAACTATAATCAAATAGTGGGAACAAAGGATTATGATAGCTCCTTTTGTAGGGGCTTAGTTTTTTGTACCCAATTTAAGAATACTTTTGCCTTATCAATTTTGACATATCCCCAAAAACAGCAATCACAAACAGGTGTATGCTGTATATGTGTATGTCCGCAACTTATAATCCCCAGTGGTAAAAGTATTTTACTGCTGGGGATTTTTATGCCCTTTGGGGCTGTAAAGGGAGGACAATCACATGAAAATAATCAATATTGGAATTCTTGCCCATGTAGACGCTGGAAAGACGACCTTGACGGAGAGCCTGCTATATGCCAGCGGAGCCATTTCAGAACCGGGGAGCGTCGAAAAAGGGACAACGAGGACGGACACCATGTTTTTGGAGCGGCAGCGTGGGATTACCATTCAAGCGGCAGTCACTTCCTTCCAGTGGCACAGATGTAAAGTTAACATTGTGGATACGCCCGGCCACATGGATTTTTTGGCGGAGGTGTACCGCTCTTTGGCTGTTTTAGATGGGGCCATCTTGGTGATCTCCGCTAAAGATGGCGTGCAGGCCCAGACCCGTATTCTGTTCCATGCCCTGCGGAAAATGAACATTCCCACCGTTATCTTTATCAACAAGATCGACCAGGCTGGCGTTGATTTGCAGAGCGTGGTTCAGTCTGTTCGGGATAAGCTCTCCGCCGATATTATCATCAAGCAGACGGTGTCGCTGTCCCCGGAAATAGTCCTGGAGGAAAATACCGACATAGAAGCATGGGATGCGGTCATCGAAAATAACGATGAATTATTGGAAAAGTATATCGCAGGAGAACCAATCAGCCGGGAAAAACTTGCGCGGGAGGAACAGCAGCGGGTTCAAGACGCCTCCCTGTTCCCAGTCTATCATGGCAGCGCCAAAAATGGCCTTGGCATTCAACCGTTGATGGATGCGGTGACAGGGCTGTTCCAACCGATTGGGGAACAGGGGGGCGCCGCCCTATGCGGCAGCGTTTTCAAGGTTGAGTACACCGATTGCGGCCAGCGGCGTGTCTATCTACGGTTATACAGCGGAACGCTGCGCCTGCGGGATACGGTGGCCCTGGCCGGGAGAGAAAAGCTGAAAATCACAGAGATGCGTATTCCATCCAAAGGGGAAATTGTTCGGACAGACACCGCTTATCAGGGTGAAATTGTTATCCTTCCCAGCGACAGCGTGAGGTTAAACGATGTATTAGGGGACCAAACCCGGCTCCCTCGTAAAAGGTGGCGCGAGGACCCCCTCCCCATGCTGCGGACGACGATTGCGCCGAAAACGGCAGCGCAAAGAGAACGGCTGCTGGACGCTCTTACGCAACTTGCGGATACTGACCCGCTTTTGCGTTGCGAAGTGGATTCCATCACCCATGAGATCATTCTTTCTTTTTTGGGCCGGGTGCAGTTGGAGGTTGTTTCCGCTTTGCTGTCGGAAAAATACAAGCTTGAAACAGTGGTAAAGGAACCCTCCGTCATTTATATGGAGCGGCCGCTCAAAGCAGCCAGCCACACCATCCATATCGAGGTGCCGCCCAACCCGTTTTGGGCATCCATAGGACTGTCTGTTACACCACTCTCGCTTGGCTCCGGTGTACAATACGAGAGCCGGGTTTCGCTGGGATACTTGAACCAGAGTTTTCAAAACGCTGTCAGGGATGGTATCCGTTACGGGCTGGAGCAGGGCTTGTTCGGCTGGAACGTAACGGACTGTAAGATTTGCTTTGAATACGGGCTTTATTACAGTCCGGTCAGCACGCCGGCGGACTTCCGCTCATTGGCCCCGATTGTATTGGAACAGGCATTGAAGGAATCGGGGACGCAGCTGCTGGAACCTTATCTCTCCTTCATCCTCTATGCGCCCCAGGAATACCTTTCCAGGGCTTATCATGATGCACCGAAATACTGTGCCACCATCGAAACGGCCCAGGTAAAAAAGGATGAAGTTGTCTTTACTGGCGAGATTCCCGCCCGCTGTATACAGGCATACCGTACTGATCTGGCCTTTTACACCAACGGGCGGAGCGTATGCCTTACAGAGCTGAAAGGATATCAGGCCGCTGTCGGTCAGCCGGTCATCCAGCCCCGCCGTCCAAACAGCCGCCTGGACAAGGTGCGCCATATGTTTCAGAAGGTAATGTAAAGATACATAATCGTCAAGACGGCAACAATCAGAAGTTATGGAGGGTAACAATGGAATATAGTAAGGAAGATTTAATGGAAGCAAAAAAGCAAATTTGGGGAGTGGGAGAGAACATGGGAACAGAGGAAAGTAAAAAATCTGGGAGGAGAACGCACAATTTTGGGATAATGCAATGGGTGACGAATCTAATGAATTTCACAGAGAGGTAGTGCGTCCCAAAGTAACGGAACTTCTATCTCCTAATCCTGCGGATTACATTTTGGATATTGCGTGTGGCAATGGAAATTATTCTTCGTATCTTGCACAAAGAGGCGCTTCGGTTGTCGCTTTTGATTACAGCAAAAAAATGATAGAATTGGCTAAAAGACGGCAATCACAATATGCAAAACAAATTGAATTTTGTGTGGCGGATGCGACCGATAGAAAAAGTATATTAGAATTAAAAAGAAATCGAGCCTTTACGAAAGCAGTTTCTAATATGGCAATTATGGATATTACGGATATTGAACCACTTCTTATGGCTGTTTATGAACTGTTGCAGGAAAGCGGAATTTTTGTCTTTGCAACGCAACACCCTTGTTTTGTCACGTTGACTGAAAAATATATGACACCGCACAGTTACTATGATATAGCGATTGAAGGGCAACCGAAAGAGCAGATTTATTATCATCGTTCCATACAAGATATTTTTAACCTTTGTTTTAGAGCTGGATTTGTCATTGATGGATTTTATGAAGAATGTTTTAAAACCAACAAAGAAATTCCTATGGTAATGATAGTAAGGCTTAAGAAGGTAAAACGTGATAGCTTAAAATAAATTCAAGTTTGTCGGGTAAATAGCAAACCCAGCCGAGCCAGTCAACGGTCAAGATGAACGGCGCATATGCGCAGCCGTTGACAGCCCCGCCCGCCTTTGCTGGTAGGCAATCAAGGGGCGACAGCAAGAAGTGCCACCGCCCCGCACTATTATTCAGAAAGGGGAATTTCCATGACCGACCAGATAGCCTATCAAGAATATATCCAGCGCAGGTACAACGCCTTTTGCAAGACTGTTATCCGCTGTGCCGCCTTGGACAAGATTTTGAAGCTTAAACGGCAATGGGAACGGCAAGTTTCCCTTGACTATCTGATGAACGAGAAGTTTGTCCAGTTTGCCGCGTCGGAGCCGGACGAGGAATACCCATTTACCGTCTGCGGTCAGACCGTCCTGCTCTGCAACGCCGCCCTTGCCGACGCGATCTCTGTTTTGCCGGAGCAGACGCGGGAAGAAATCCTGCGCTATTACTTTCTGCGCCAGCCGCAGCGCGTGATCGGCGCGTGTATTGGCCGGTCACGCAGCACAGCGGGGCGGCATATCCAGCTTGCCTTGCAGCGGCTACGCGAAGAAATGGGGGTGAGCCGGTATGAGTAGACTTCTCCCCTATGAAACAATCCTCAAAGCCCGTGAGGGCGACCCAGAAGCCGTGAACGCTGTCCTGCTCCACTACGCCGGATATATCCGCTATTTCTCAAAAGTGAACGGGCAGGTCAACGCCGAGGTGGAGGACTATGTAAAGCAGCGGTTAATTGACTGTCAATTCAAGTTCCGGCTTGACGAACCACCGGACAAGTCATAAAAACTGAATACCAGCCGCCACCGACGCGGCCAGCGAAAGCAGTAAGTCTTGAAAAAGATTTACTGCTTTTTTTGTTGTCCGGCTCCGCTCCCGGCCATTTTGCCCCCTGCCGGTTGTAGTAGTAAGCGAGGAGGGAATTTTTCTGCCCTGGTGTTTGGCATTTGGAGCATTTACCCGTAGTAGAGGGCAAAGAGAAAGGATTTCTCCAACACCGGGTAGAAACCACTGCGTCCGGTGTCATTTTAGCGAAAGCGGGCAGGAATGCCCTTTACAGGATTAGTAGTAGCAGAAAAAGAGAAACAAACTTTTGTGGTTGCAGTTTTCCAAAAAAGTGGCGGACGGAAGTGAGAGAAAGTTTGCAGTCACGGAGAGCAAGTTTCTACCACGGTGCCAAAATCCGCAATTCTGCGGTTTTGCCCCTCGCGGGAAACTTGTTGGGGAGTGCCTTCCCCAAACCCTGCTTTGCGGCTTGCGCCGCTTATCCCCGCCGCGCTCATGCGGCAAGAAAGGAGGTCACGACCATGCGAAAGAAATACAACACACCCCACCGCAGCCGCGTTGTGAAAACCCGGCTGTCCGAAGATGAATACGCCGACTTCACAGCGCGGCTTGCGCCCTATGGTATCAGCCAGTCGGAATTTCTCCGGCAGGCGATACGGCGCACCACCATACGCCCCGTTATCCATGTGTCAGCGGTCAATGACGAACTGCTCTCCGCTGTCGGGAAGCTGACCGCCGAGTACGGCAGGATCGGCGGCAACCTCAATCAGATTGCCCGGTATCTGAATGAGTACGGCACACCCTATAACGCCCTCTCCGGCGAGGTACGCGCCGCCATAGCCGACCTTGCCGCCCTCAAGTATGAAGTCTTACAGAAAGTAGGTGACGCAGTTGGCAACACTCAAGCATATCAACTCTAAAAATGCCGACTACGGAGCCGCCGAACAATACCTGCTTTTCGAGCATGACGAGTTTACCATGAAGCCCGTCCTTGATGAAACCGGCAGGCTTATCCCCCGCGAGGACTACCGGCTGTCCACGCTGAACTGCGGCGGGGAGGATTTTGCCGTTGCCTGTATGCGAGCAAATCTCCGCTATGAGAAGAACCAGCGGCGGGAAGATGTGAAAAGCCACCACTATATCATCAGCTTTGACCCACGGGACGGCCCGGACAACGGCTTGACCGTAGACCGGGCGCAGGAGTTGGGCGAGAAGTTTTGCGCCGAGCATTTCCCCGGCCACCAAGCCCTTGTATGCACCCACCCGGACGGGCATAACCACAGCGGAAATATCCATGTGCATATCGTCATTAACAGCCTGCGGATTGAGGAAGTGCCGTTCCTGCCCTACATGGACAGGCCAGCCGACACGAAAGCCGGTTGCAAGCACCGCTGTACCGACGCGGCCTTGCGCTACTTCAAGTCCGAAGTCATGGAGATGTGCCACCGGGAGGGGCTTTACCAAATCGACCTCTTGAACGGCAGCAAGAACCGCGTCACAGACCGGGAGTATTGGGCGCAGAAAAAGGGACAGGCCGCACTGGACAGGCAGAACGCCCCCATGATTGCAGGCGGTATCACGCCCCGGCAGACCAAGTTTGAAACGAACAAGGAGAAGCTGCGGCAGACCATACGCGCCGCGCTGTCTGCGGCGACCTCATTCGAGGACTTTTCCTCTCTGCTGCTGCGGGAGGGCGTGGCCGTCAAGGAGAGCCGGGGGCGGCTATCCTATCTCACGCCGGACAGGACAAAGCCCATTACCGCCCGAAAGCTGGGTGACGACTTTGACCGCGCCGCTGTCTTTGCCGTTTTGGAGCAGAACGCCGCCAGAGCCGCAGAAAAGCCCGCAGCCATACCCGAATACCCCCGGCATGGGAAAACCGGCATACAGCCCACAAAAGTCCCACAAACCGCCCCGAAACAGGACGGTGTGCAGCGGCTTGTGGACATTGAGCAGAAAATGGCCGAGGGCAAAGGCCGGGGCTATGAACGCTGGGCGACCATGCACAACCTCAAACAAATGGCCGCGACGCTGAATGTGTATCAGGAATACGGCTTCACTTCCCCGGAGCAGTTAGAAGCCGCCGTTGATACCGCCTATCAGGAAATGCGCCAGACCAGCGGCAAGTTGAAAACGCTGGAAACAAAGCTACAAGGGAAAAAGGAGTTGCAGCAACAGGTACTTGCCTATGCCAAGACCAAGCCCGCCCGCGACGGGCTGAAAGCGCAGAAATCCGAGAAAGCCCGCGCCGCCTACCGGCAGGCAAATGAGAGCGATTTTATCATAGCCGAAGCCGCCGCCCGGTATTTCAAGGCGCATGGCATTACCAAGCTGCCCGCCCGGAAAGCGTTGCAGGCCGAGATCGAGCAGCTTATCTCCGAGAAAGACGGCCTGTATAACACCTATCACGAACAGAAACAGCGGTTCAAGGAGTTGCAGACCGTCAAGCGGAACATCGACCAGATTTTGCGCCGGGAGGAACCGCACCGCAGAAAGGAGCAGAGCCATGAACGATAAACTGCCCCGCATGGACTACCGCCAGCACCGGCGGGCGCGGCGGCTGGTGCATGAGTGCTGTAACTACGACGGGGGAAACTGCCTGCTGTTAGACGACGGGGAGCCTTGCGTGTGCGTCCAGAGCATTTCCCTTTCCCTCATGTGCCGCTGGTTCCGTGTGGCGGTCCTGCCCCTTGACGGGGAGCTGGCCGCAGCCCTCTTGTACCGGGGAAGCCGGAAACGGTGTGCGGTCTGCGGCGCGGCATTTGTCCCCAAATCCAACCGGGGAAAATACTGCCCCGACTGCGCCGGACGCATGAAGAAAATCAAAGCCGCCGAGAGAAAGCGGAAACAAAGGCAGAGATGTCACGCTTTAGAGCCTTTCAAACCCGCATAAATTAAGGCTTTTTTCGTGGGTGTCAAAGGGTGTGCGATACATTTATCCTTTTCCCCCGGAAACGGCGTTCTAAATGCGTACAAACGCCCCAAATCCACCCAAAGGAGGAACCATGTCAGACAACCGAAAATACTACTACCTCAAGCTGAAAGAGAATTACTTTGACGAGGACGCTATCGTGCTGCTGGAAAGTATGCAGGACGGCATCCTCTATTCCAACATTCTCTTGAAACTGTACCTGAAATCGCTGAAAAACGGCGGGAAGTTGCAGCTTGATGAAAATATTCCCTACACCGCGCAGATGATTGCCACCATTACCCGCCAGCAAGTTGGCACCGTAGAGCGAGCCTTGCAGATTTTTATGAAGCTGGGGCTTGTGGAGCCGTTACAGAACGGCGCGTTGTATATGAGCAACATTGAACTGCTTATCGGCCAATCCTCTACCGAGGGGGAGCGGAAACGGCGGGCAAGGCTGGCTTTGCAGGAGCAGAAAGCCTTGCCAAAGGCCGGGGCGGACAAATGTCCACCATATCAAGCGGACATTTGTCCACCAGAGATAGAGATAGAGAAAGAGATAGAGATAGAAAAAGAGAGAGAGCGAGAGTTAGATACGGGACAGCCTGCCCGCGCCGCCTATGGCCGATATGAAAATGTCTTTCTTTCGCAATCAGAACTGGACGGGCTGAAAGCAGACCTGCCCGACAAATGGAACTATTACATTGACCGGCTATCCTGCCATATCGCGTCCAGCGGCAAGCGATACCGCAGCCATGCCGCCACAATCTACAAATGGGCGCAGGAGGACGCAGCCAGGAAATCCCCGAAAAAGGGCATACCAGACTACTCATGCAAGGAGGGCGAGAGTTTATGAAGAACGAAATCAACGCTGTTTTGGAGAATATGACGGCTGCCACCCCGGAGCCGGAGGACTACACCGGCGAGGATGGTTTACTGTACTGCGGCAAGTGCCATAAGCCGAAAGAAGCCTATTTTGCGCCGGATAAGGCCGCTATCTTTGGCCGTGACCGCCACCCGGCAGAGTGCGACTGCCAGAGAGCCGCCCGCGAGGAACGGGAGGCCGCCGAGAAGCGGCGCAGGCACCTTGACACCGTGGAAGAACTGAAACGCCGGGGCTTTACCGACCCCACCATGCGGGACTGGACTTTTGAGAACGACAACGGCAGGAACCCGCAGGCCGGGATTGCCCGCCGGTATGTGGAACACTGGGAGGATATGCGAACCGACAATATCGGCTGCCTGTTCTGGGGCGGCGTGGGAACCGGGAAAAGCTACCTTGCGGGCTGTATCGCAAACGCCCTCATGGAGAAAGAAATCCCCGTCCACATGACAAACTTTGCCCTTATCCTCAACGACCTTGCCGCCAGCTTTGAGAACCGCAACGAGTACATTTCCCACCTTTGCCGCTATCCGCTGCTTATCCTTGACGACTTCGGCATGGAGCGCGGGACAGAATACGGGCTGGAACAGGTTTTCAATGTGATTGACAGCCGTTACCGCAGCGGCAAGCCGCTGATCGTCACGACCAACCTCACGCTGGACGACCTGCGAAACCCGGAGGACACCGCCCATTCCCGGATTTATGACCGCCTGCTTTCCATGTGCGTCCCGGTACGCTTTACCGGCGAGAATTTCCGGCAGGAAACCGCACAGCGGAAAATGGAGAGCATGAAGAAACTGATTGCCGACTGAAAGGAGTATTTGCCTATGACAGATAACAAGCAGCACGACACCCGCACCGCCCGCCGCCCCGACTGCGTGACGGAAATCCGCATGGGCAATTCCGTCCTTGTCGTGTCCGGCTATTTCAAGAAAGACACCACGACCACCGCCGCCGACAAAATGGCGCGGGTACTGGAAGCGGAAGCCGCTGCTACACAAAAACCGGCGATTTGACAAGCTGTAAAGAAGCGGATTTGACACTTTTGCCGCTATACAACCAGCCCTGTTCCGTGGTACAATGAAACCACGGAATAGTGGGGCTGGCTGTCGGAAACAGAGGATTTTATGTTAAGACAAGCCACCCAAAACCTCATTACCGCCCTTTATCCGAGATTGTCCCATGAGGACGAATTGCAAGGTGAGAGTAATTCCATATCGAACCAGAAAAGGATTTTGGAAACCTACGCCAAGCAGAACGGCTTTACCAATCTGCGCTGGTACACCGACGACGGCTTTTCCGGAGCAAACTTCCAGCGCCCCGGTTTTCAAGCCATGCTTGCAGACATTGAGGCCGGGAAAGTGGGTACGGTCATCGTCAAGGACATGAGCCGGTTAGGGCGAAACTACTTGCAGGTAGGGTTTTACACGGAAATGCTGTTCCCTCAAAAGGGAGTGCGTTTTATCGCTGTCAACGATAATGTGGACAGCGCAAACGGCGGCATGGACAACGATTTTACCCCTCTGCGAAATCTGTTCAACGAATGGCTGGTGAGAGATACGAGCAAGAAAATCAAAGCAGTAAAACGAGCAAAAGGCATGAGTGGAAAGCCTGTTACCAGCAAGCCGGTATATGGCTATCTCATGGACGAGGACGAGAACTATCTCGTTGACGAGGAAACCGCGCCGGTTGTCCAGCAGATATACCAGCTTTGCCTTGCCGGGAATGGCCCGACCAAGATTGCCCGTATGCTTACGGAGCAGCAAATCCCCACGCCGGGGACGCTGGAATACCGCAGGACGGGCAGCACACGCCGCTACCACCCCGGCTATGAGTGCAAATGGGCGACGAACACCGTCGTTCATATCCTCGAAAACCGGGAGTACACCGGCTGTCTGGTAAACTTCAAGACGGAGAAGCCCTCTTACAAGGTCAAACACAGTGTAGAGAACCCCGTGGAGAAGCAGGCCATTTTCCCGAACCACCATGAGCCGATTATCGACACGGAAACATGGGAGCGCGTGCAGGAGTTACGCAAGCAGCGCAAACGCCCGAACCGCTATGATGAAGTGGGGCTGTTCTCCGGTATGCTGTTCTGCGCCGACTGCGGCCATGTGATGTATCAGCAGCGGTATCAGAACAAGAACCGCAAGCAGGACTGTTACATCTGCGGCAGCTACAAGAAGCGCACCCGCGACTGTACGGCACACTTTATCCGCACCGACCTGTTGACCGCCGGTGTCCTCTCCAATCTCCGGCAAGTGACGGAATACGCCGCCAGGCATGAGAGCCGCTTTGTGAAGCTGCTTATCCAGCAGAACGAGATCGGCGGCAAGAGAAAGACCGCCGCAGCCACCAAGCAGCTTGAACAGGCGCAGGAGCGCATTGCCGAAGTGAACCGCATTATCAAGCGGCTGTATGAGGACAATGTGAACGGCAAAATCAGCGACGAGCGTTTCATGGAACTGTCGGCAGACTATGAGCAGGAACAGCGGGAACTGAAAGACCGCGCCGCCGCTTTGCAGGCCGAACTGGACAAGTCGCAGGCCGCCACCGTCAACGCGGAAAAGTTTATGGGGATTGTCCGAAAGCACCTTGCCTTTGAGGAACTTACCCCCACCCTCTTGCGGGAAATGATTGAAAAAATCGTTGTGCATGAGTGCAGCTATGACGAGAACGGCACCCGCAGGCAGGACATTGAGATTTATTACAGCTTTGTCGGCAAGATTGATTTGCCGGAATAACCGTCCGACCTATCCGACACAATGGCCAAGTGCCGGATAGGAACGGCAAAATTTTTTACACTTCTATTACTTCTTTATCGCACATCAGTAAAGAATCACGGGTTGTAACCGACATATCGCTGCCGCTGGCAATAATCCCTGTCAATGGCATGGAACCGGCATCTATTGCCAGATTCCCTACGGCGGTCACCTTGCCTGTATCAGTAATCAACTCATTAGTGACAATAAGGCTGGCATTGGCCTGGGACGAGAACTCACCGCTTTTACTGGATATGCGATCCGCCGCAACCGTCAAATCTCCATCGCTGACAATTTGAGCCTTGTCATTGGTAATCACAGGCGCATGGAGTGTCAGCGTTCCTGTTTTCTCGATCCTGCCGTCCCTGCTGACACCGGCGCCCACTACTGCCGTATTGGTAAGCCCTTGTTCGGCGTGAATGACGGCATGGCCGCCGCTGGCAAGGGTTTGTTCATTTAAAACGTTCCCTGTTGTATGCACAGAAAGCGTATCATCACTGTACATGGCCCCGGTCTTGGTAATATGCAGGCTGCCGTCGTTATCGAGGGCTAAGGCCTGAGTAGCCGACACCGTACCGGCTACGTTTACACCCAAACCCTTTTCCGTGCCAACTAACGTAATCTTATTGGCATACATACCTCCGATAGCCGCCACATCCAAGGCAACAGCAGGCTGTTCTCCTTGACCTGCAATAGCTGTAGCTTTTAAATCGGCATAGTTCACATCATTCGCCCCGGTAATCACGTTGGCCTGATTTGCCCATACGCCGGCATTCACTTCTACGGCACGGGCCAGAATATCCACGCTGTCCGTTTGCGAGGCATCCAGACCGTTGCCATTGATAGATACGGTTCCGCCGGTAATATGCAGGCGGGACAGGTTGTTGCTACTGTCATACACCGGCTTGCCCGTTGTCAGCATGGCCTGGGCCGTATTGATAAACCCGCCGCCGTTCACAGAAATGCCGTTCGGGTTGGCGATCACGACGCTGGCCCGGGCGCCTGCGACTTCCAAAAAGCCGTTCAGCGCTGTTGGATTCGTACTGGTAACTTCATTGACAATAATCTTGGCCTGGCCTCGGGCAATATTGGGGTTCCCTTGGATATAGCCTGCCAGCTGGGTGTTGACGACCGTATGGGAGTTATTTAAAATCGCTCCTTCTTTCGGCACATTAAAATTGCTGTACTGGTTAATGGACACGCCGCCGGCAGAAGGTCCGGCAATCTGTACGAGAGGAATGCCGTTAGCCGTCTGCTGTACTAAAGGCTTTCGGGACGCCGGTGCGTTCGTATCAGGCAAAATCGGTGCGGCTACTGCCAATGCAGATTCCATACCAAATAAACCTAACACCAGCCATGCTGTTACTCGCTTTGCAAGTTTCTTCCTGTATTTCATATGCGTTTCCTCCTCTTTATTTTACCATGAGTCCACCCAAATTATATCCATCAGCTTGTTAGACAGAACCGAGACATCGTGTGTACCCCTCCATCATTCGAAGATGCTTCTTATGATAAAACGGTAAAAGATAACTGGCGCGTGACGCAACGTCAGGTTACCCCCCTCCATGATTAGAAGCGCCAGCTGAATGTAAAACCGCTGGTCACATGCTCGGTATGATAGCCATCGGGCTTGTAAATAGGTAGCCCGGCAAATACGTCATATGACAACCCCGAAGAAAAGCTGCCTCGCATGCCCAGCACAGCACCGGCTATATTTTTTCCAACCAGATCCTCCGTGCTCGGGCCATATACCTTGCCGACATCGATACCGATATAAATATCGCTGTGAAGCTTTGGAACAGAAGATGCCAGCTCATTGCGCAGGTACCAGCCGCTTTCACTCATAAGGGTATATTCGCCGTCAAAACCGCGCACCGTGTAGCGGTTGCCCATGGAAATCATATCTACGCCGTACAGCTTGTCGCCGGCCATGGTCCACTGCCCATGAAAGGACGCCGTATATATGGCCGGCCGGTGTCCCATTGTGAAGGGACGTTGGTAATCGAAGTCAAACAGCCACATATGATACCGCGTTTTTGGCCCGTCGGCATAGTCATTTTCCGGCATGGCGCCGAACCAGCCAAGGCCCATGCGATGACCTACGCGGCCATACACGGTATAATTCTGTCCGTATAACACCTTAGATATCCCAACTTCCAGCGCCGTCGTATGCAGCGTCTGAATGGGGATTTCCACATCATTGATGAAATTATGAGAGTTTCGTTTGCGAAGGCTCACGTCGAAACTGGCCTTGCTTCGCTGATCCCGGCTCATGAGGTGTTCCCAGGTCAACGTCGTTACATCTGTTTCGCCGCCGCTGATGAAGTCATAGGGAATACTATGCACGGTCTGGTGGTACTTATATCGGTAGTATGAAATGGAGAAGGATTCCCGTCCATAGGGAATCCGATAATATATACTCTGGCTCCGCGTTCCCCGTTCATACCCATCCATAGCTCCATCACCATTAAATCCGACCTGCAGCAAATCATTGGCATAAAACGGACTGTCTATAGCTATATTAGCGTTTAACTGTAAGCGTCCAGTGCTGGAAAGACCAGAATCGTCTACAGAAAGTAATCCGTGAAACGGCTTCGTCCGTGTAACGGTGAGCTCTATATCGCTCATACCAGCTTTCGCGGCGGGAAGAAGACGCATTGATACAGTCTGTGAGGATACCCCCTGCATTTGTTCAATCCCTTGTTCCAGTTGACGGACATTCAATATATCTCCCTCACGGCAGGGAAACGCAGTGCGCCAAGTTATGTCATAGCTGTCCTTACTGTAAATAAATTTATGAATCCGTCCAGGCTGTACAACTAGGCTCAGCATGCCATGTTCCAGTTTCTGCTCCGGGATGATTACACGGCTGGTCGCATATCCCCTATCCAATAACATCTGGTTGAGGGAACGCGCAACTTCGTTAATTGTAGCCAAATTCATCTCACGGTGTTCATAGTCGGCAACTTTTTCATAAAGAAAAAGAAACTCCGGTTCCATACCTTCCAGCCGTATCTGGCGGATATAAAAAGATGGGCCTCCGGGAGCAGGCGGCATGGCCGTTTCAAGCGCTGGGATACCTTCGATTTCCACCCTTCCCGGGCGCTGCAGCCGCTCGCTGCGCGCTTCATCAGCAAGTCGTGCTTGCTCCAACTGTTCCTGCTGCGTCATCGGGGATACAGAAGCAGCCTGCGCTGCCACACTCCCTAACAAAACCATACTACAAACCAATGCTATCTGGCGCTTCGTTTTGCTCATCCGCAATCATCTCCTAATGAAATTGTATCCGTTCAATTAAAAGGGGTACCCCCCTCCTGTTAGTTTCATTATACGCCTGACAAGTTTAAATGTTCAATCATTTTTTTGTAGTTTTTTAGTCAAGTATTGTGATCGGGCATTTCTTATCAAAAACATTGGTCCTATATATATTAATTGGCACATATATGCTAATGAGAACATACTTAGTAATTTTATGTTTTCAATAGACTATCAATATCTATATTCAAATACTGTGTCAAGTCAATGACTATCGACAATCTTAAAAAGGTTTTTCCCTGCTCCATTTTATAAATGGCATCTCTCCCATACCCAATAGCATCTGCTAATTGTTGTACGGACAGTCCCTTTTTTATTCGCAATTTCTTTATATTACTTGCAGCAGCCTTATTTACTTTCATCCATTCTTCTTTGGGTATTGGATTTAAATGTTGACTATTCCAATCAAAGGGGTTGAAGTCTTCTTCTTTAAATCGATGGTAAATGAAATCATCCATGGTCATGTTAAACAATCGTGATACAGCATATGCAATAGGGAACGACATGTGATACCGACCATTTTCAAGCGCCCACATATAGCTATTGCTTAATCCAAGCAAAGCAGCTGTTTCATTTTGGTTCAGACAATAATAGTAACGCAGAGTCATTAAGTTATGACGTATGGTTTCATATACTTGCCCGTGCTTTTCCTTTAGTTGTCTAATTTTCATTAAGGCTTCTACCCAAATTTGATTTTCCTCTTCCCCCCATTCATGTTCTACTAATAGGCCAATAGGAATATAAAACATCTGTGAAAACAGCCATACACACCGAAGACTGGCATAATACCTCCCATTTTCCATGGCATTGACATATTTAGGATTTAGCCCCAATAAATCAGCGCAATGTTTCTGGCTCATTCCATACATGTTCCGTATCAGTACAAGGTTTTGCCTTATCCGTTCCTGTACTTCCATCCATCGCAACTCAGTTACATCAGGTTTCTTCTCTGCTAAATAAAAATCTCTTGCCGCCTTATTCGCTGTTTTAATAAAAGTCTTTTTTGCATTCATTCTGATTCCTCCTGCCTTTGGCGTTTTTTAGGACGGCAAGGCCGTATCATATACAAAACAGCCAGGCAAGGGCGGCTATAGCCGTACTATTTACCCTTTCCTGGCTGTCTTTGTATATGATAGTATTTTTTTCCCTAAAAAATACGATTAGGCCTCTTACCTAATCGTATTTTCTCACTATGTAAGATGTATCACTCGCACCGTCAAATGGTCAGTAGTATCTGCAATTTCATCTATATTTTCTGCTGTAATGACATGACTATATTCACTTATATTGGCTAATAACTCCGCCTTATCTGCAAATACATGATAGTTTGCAAACCCTTCTGATTCTGCATATGTTGTTAAAGCAGATCCTATAGTATCATTGGGAGCAAAGATAGCTGCATTTTTCAACACATATCCCTCCAATTATTATTTTTAGGACGTTTTCTATGAATATTTTCTACTTAACCATTGCCATAACTATAGCATGATTACCATACTTGGTCAACGCAGCTGCTGTTGTTTAACTCTACAACCAAAGCATGATCTGGGATATGTATTTCATGAGATTCCGGCAAACTGTATCCAATAACGCCGCAGTTTAATTCATAATTCAAAAACAAGAAGCTGCAATAGGACTTTGCCGGCTTATCCATGATATCCAATACATGTGCTCCGTCCAAAACTTCTTTCCGCTCCTGAGGGTTCAGCATTCCCCATACTGTATTGACTGCCATAGTTTTAAACTCCTTTTTCTTTTACTATAGCATCCAAACCAGTAAGAAAAATGAGAGCCGGATTAAAATACAATTAAAATAATGGCAGATGATAAGCATCACATAGCAGCTTTAATGTTTCATGGCTTACAGTACCCCGTCGCACGTAAATATTGATTTCACTTCTAAGATACCGGCGTTCCATATCTGGTATTTCCTGTTTACCAGCATTTCGCTCCCTGTATTCTGCTAAATATCGCTGCAGCCCTTCCGGCAATAAATTTTCTACAAACGAGATAGCCAATGGAGAAGCAGCTTCACCAGTTAAATTTACAATATCTGTATATAACCATATATCTTTCCTATCTTTGCCATATTTATTGATGTGCAGATGCCCAAAAAACCAACGCTTGTAGGTCAATTTTTCCTCCAACGCGTCAAGCATATGCGATACAGGACATCCGTCATAAGCATGCAGGGAATCAGCCGTATTTTTCCACTTCGACGGAGCGGTATGGGTTATGACATAATCAACGGCCCAACCAACTTTCTTTAGATTTTCGGTAGCGTGTTTATACTCATCAATCGTTGGTATTTCCTGCGGCCACCACGATATCCCCTGTATCCGACGAGCTTGATCAACGCTTTTAGCTCCTCCCAGGCAAAAAAAGGTGCTGCCGTCTATCGTAAAAATTTCTCCGCGCATGAGGTGGTATATGTTATTCCGAATCTGGTGTACCTTGCCGCCCTGCCATTCCATGACTGGATAAGACGTAAGCAAATCAAAGTTTTCATGATTTCCATCGACAAATAAGGTGGTAAATGGCTGTTCACTCAACCACTGCAGCCATCGTTCAGTTTCCTGTGCATGCCGACCTCCCCAAATAAGGCCGAAATCCCCACAAATGATAATATAATCTTGAGCTCCAATAGCCAGCCCTCGTTCCCGAAGGCTGGCTGGTTCTAACCGGGAAGGATTTCCATGAATATCGCCTGTTATGTAAATCATAATACCATCCTTACACTTTTTAAGTATTATCTTGGACCTAAAAATCTGTCGCCATTCAGATGAATCATATGCTCTGGCTCATCGGCCGTCCAAACCTCCGTTTCGTAGGCAAGAACATCTGAGAACTTTTTATACGTTTTCCGATCTAAAAATGCAGTTACAAAAATCTTACCCGCTTGGACATGTTTAGTCATTTCTTCTATTTCCTGTATCCGCTTAGGTTCCATAGGACCGACAGACGTAACTGCCTCTACAAAGAATAACCAGTTACGGTCTTCTTGATAGAGAATGACATCAGGCATTTTGTCATGAAGAGTGATTTCAAATCCCAATTCGCGCAATTTAGCTTCATTTTTCACTAAATCTTTATTCGTCGTATCGCCAACATACAGACAAATACAATTCGGTGCATACCGGGGCGCAAATTCTTCCAGGATAGCTTTTTGCAGCTGATTGTGCTTCCCTGGAGAAAAGGTAAAATCACTATTATTTATACGTACCGGCATTTTTCGCATGGTACGTTTAGATGCATAGAGGGAAATGAGTGTTTGATGATTTTTAAAAAATTTATTCAACTTCTTTTCCCAATCATCAGACCTATAACTGCGAATCAAGCCAAGCATCTCTTCCGTAAGGCGGTACCTATAATTGGGACTGTTTGTTGCCTTTCCATTGTCTTCAATAAACGCAGCATTTCGAAAATGATGTAAGGCATGTTTACGAAAAGTTTCCCGCGTATTTTCAGCATATTCCATACCATAAAAATCATTGGAAAATCTAATCATATCGTGTATCCGAATCCATTGATTCGTTGCACTTTGCCAGTTATCATTGTCGTGAATCCCTGCCATAGCTAGTAATACGCAGCAACACACGATATTCTGCTGTTTTACCGGAACATGTAAAGACGATAAAATTTCCTGTGCTTCTTCCAATTTACTCATATGTAACTCCTCAAAATATGGTTGCAAGACGCTTCAGACAAATCCTGTACAGTCATGAGCTTTTTACCCATGGATTCAATTATATCAATCGTCGGTACTGGCATAGAATTTATTTCCGTAGAATTAACCTGCGTAGATCCGTTTAAAATTCGGTAATAGCAGTCATATAGTGTCGAATTAAACAACACATACAGCCCACAGACCAGGCATTCAGATAACGCTTTCACACCATCAATAAAATTAAGTTTATTTTGCGTACTAATTTGAGCATACTGCGGATATTTTTTCGATAAGTAGATACCGCACTGTAACCTTCTCCGTTCCTCTTTAGCGGTAAATCGCTTTACAAACAAGTAATTTTTATTTTCCTGAAGCAAGCCTCTTTGCTCCGTCACAATATATTCATGTTCTTTTCCCGCAGGGAAGATAACCTCCCCATTTTTAATATGTTGCGAGTAAAACAAGGGAACAGCATGCTCTTCTGCCTCATTTCGTAATGCATCCCGATTTCTAAAATCTACCGTAAGGCCGGTTTTCATTTTAAGCCCTATATCTGGCAACGTTTGATTCCATTTATGCAACGCATTTAATGTATCGACGTCTTTTGAATTGGTTACAAGATATACATAATCTTCCTTGCCATGAACAACGGTAGTGTAAGGTGCTTTGAATAGGGTTTTATCATTAAAATCATGATTACTCTTTGATGTCGTAATCACGATTTCATGAGATGGCAGTGAATTCTTTTTTGCTTTAATGATGATAGTTTCCTGAAGTACATTTTCTTTTTCAAACACTTTATCCCGGCTAATAAATAAGTGAATATGCTCTAATGATGCTTCTTTTAAAAATTTTTGTCTAAACTTTCTAAAATAAGCGCCTGAAGTCCAAGAACGCGGGATGATATATACCATTTCCCCATCATGTTTTAAATTGAACAGGCTCATAGAAGCGAATAAAAAATATAAATTAGGAGCTCCATAACATACATCCGGCATAGCAACAGCTTCCGGGGCATCCTTGCTAATTTTTTTATAGGGAGGATTACCAATGATAAAATCAAATTTCCGTCCGGCCACTCCATCACTTAAGGTAGCATTGTATGCTTCTCGCTGGCTTACAATGTAATTATCATTTACGATTTCGTATGTAAAATGTTTCTGATATCGAGAAGAAACCCATGCCAGATTATGTTGCAGTAGCTCAGCTACAGTTACATCATTTTCGTAGCAAACTAAATGAATATCTGTAACAGATTGAATCTCATTCAGTCTTTCAAGCAGCGCCACGGATAAAATACCAGAGCCGGCTCCCGGGTCAAGAATATAAACTTCTGGCATATTTTCAGGTATACGAAATAGCGATGCCATAAATATAGCCGATTCCTTGCTGGTAAAAAACTGACCATATTTTTTTCGCTCTTCTTTCGGCATTCTATTAATATATTCTGCCGTTTGGTCAACAACATAGTCAAGCATATTCATAAAAGCAACTCCTGTAATTTTATCTTTTTATTATACCATACGCCTAGCTGTTTGCCAGATACCCTATTTGAGATTCCGCAGCCTAATCCCCAGAAAATAATCTGTGCTGACCTTATAATATTTTGCAAGAACAATTAACTTTTCAATGGGTATCATCCGCTTGCCTGACTCGTACAATGCATAGCTTGCCTGTGAACAATTCAGAACCGCTGCGATGTGTTCTTGTGAATACTTTCGTTTTAGCCGGCATCGCTTTAATCGCTGCCCAATTTCATTTTTTAACATGCGGCAAGCCCCCAAGCGCGGCAATACATAAAACGGCTTCGTAAAAACCTCTGGCTTCCATCGAGATCAACGCGGCCGGCGCATTGATTTGTACATAGTCATGACGATTCAGCCAGTGGCTCAGATACTCTTCTGTCAGACGACTATGCCCCAGTGTTCGTATAATGCTTTTTTCTTCCTCTGTCAGTCTAATTTTACACGGTTCCATCATATCACCTCTCTATAAACTCCAACCCTTATACATTTCTTCTTCTACCCGTTCGGCTTCGTTTTTCTTTTGGTGCGGATCGCTGTCATCCCACCATGCATGGTACCGGGCTTTCGTATCATCCACAGCTTTCTGCAGCATGTGATTCAGCTTATCCGTAAACTCTGCATGGCGCTTTAGATGCACATTCCGTGCAGCCTTGCCTCCGGGCTCCATAACCGCCTCATTCTGACGGATACCATACATACGTACTTTTCCGTCTGTTTTTTCTACGTCGGTTATATCAAAGCCCTGCAGATGATCCGATGGCTGCACCGTTACCATGTACAAGCGCGCCTGCCCTTTGTTCATCGTATCACCTACCATAACGGCGCCTGCCCGCTCTATCTTTCCCGGCTCCAATTTGAGGTCGTCAATGACGGCATACGCTCGGCCTTTATGCGCACAAATATGGCAATCTTTAACGGCCTTGCGCCCCTCAATTTGCGAACTGCGCAGTACCACGTTATGCAGGCTGTCACAATAATATAAGTGATCCATCGGGACATTCTTCTTTAGCTCTTCTGCCTTGCCGGCAAAGAGCTTTTTCTGTTTCCGGGCCATCATAACCTGGCGATATATTTTTTTCCCCTGAGCCAGCACTTGCTCATTGGTTTGCTTAAACTCTGCGACAACCTTCTCAATCGCCTCCCTATTGGCTTGTATCTCTCCCTTATATCGCTGGATATCTGCTTCTGCAGCCTGTTTCCGGCGTATCAGCTGAGCATATTGCGTTCGCAGTTCTTCATTGACGTTGCGATCACGGGCCAGCTTGTAATATTCGTCCGCAACGGGCTGAATCTGCTCTTCCAAACGCTTGTGTTGTCTAACCGTATTCCAGTACCCCTTGCCAATGACCTTTTCAATCGCCATGGGCCACATATTGTCTTTGGCAACCATCTGCTTCTGCAGCTGCTTGTACTCGGCAAGATACCGGGCTTCTTTTTGGGCAAACGCCTCCTTCTTTTCCAGCAGCGCATCATATACGTCAGCAGCCGTCACCGTAACCGGCTGGGCTTCCAATTCTTCCGCAGCCTGTTCATCCAACGATTCGGCAATGAGAGCTTCCCGTTCACGGATTTCTTCCCGGCGGATACGTTCCTGCTCCCGCCGGATTTCAGCGATGACCTTGCGCAGTACAGCGTCGGTGGCAAACATGACAATCTTCTGCTCGGCAACCGACTCCGGCTGATCCGTCTCGTCCATTTCATCGGCTGTACAAGTCGGGTCATCACACTGGGACTCTATTTCCCGTTCCCGCTCGCGGATTTTTTCCAAAGTCTTTGGATTCCGGTACGCATCCCCCAAATGGGGCGCCGGTATCCGGTCCAGGAGGGCTGCTTCGTCATGGCGGCCCTGCTCTATCAAATCGTCGCGCTGCGCCTGAAGGGATTTTTCCGAAACCGAAATCTCCATACCGGCAGCCTTGAATCTCGCATTTACCATGTCAGCCCACAGTTTACGCATAGCACGTGTTCCCTGAACAGACTGATAGTACCGGTCCGCGCGGTATCCGGCACACGGATGCCCTTGCTGATCCAGATAATAATGCTTAAAATACATGTCCGGTCCCAGCGACCGGTCTACTTCAATCGTTTTTTCACAGAACATGATGTGCACATGAATATTACGGTGGTCTTTATCGAAGGCCGCCGTTTTATCATGCACGGCATAGGAAAAGGCATGACGTTTACCTATACCGGTCTTATCTAAAAATTCTTCCACCAAGGCGATATTGTCAGCAAGGGACAGCTCTTCCTGTAGTGCTAAGCGGATTTCCCGGTATGCACGGCCGTTTGCCTGGCGTTTTTCCTCAGCCGTTTGCCAGAACTGGCCGGCATGAGCTGCCCAGTCCGGCATATTCCCGCTGCGAGAAAATACCAAGTCTTCTTCACGGCCCTTCATGTTGGCATAGCTGCCTTCCCGGCAAATATATTCGTAGTGCGCTACTGTATTCACTTTTGTACCATCCGCGCGCGTTGCGTGGGGTGTATTCGAAAAATAATAAAGCGCCATGTTTTCCTACCCTGGTTTTACCAAAAATTTTTTAAAAAATTTTATATTTCTGTTTTTCAGGCCAAACTTGGCCTACGCCGCAGGCGTCCCGCACAGCGTGTTCTTTCCGCTTGCCGGAAAGCGCATAGCTAAATGTCAGGGACATTTGCGTAAATGCGCATCCCCTTGTTTTTAAAGATTTCCTCTGCTTGTTATTATACCATTTCCGCTCTCATTTTTGTACTATTTTTTATTACTAGATTTCCAAAATATTTTATTAGCATCTGTAATAAAACAGCTTATTCAAGCTATTTATAAGCATTTATTGCTATTTACTTTGTAGTATTTTCATGATATTTTTAACACAACGAATCAATAAAACCTATGAAAAGGAGGCTTATATATGAACCCACTCCGACGCCGCCCGGACCACAGTGCCCCGCCGGACGGAAACGCCGCTGACATCTTTGAAAAAGGGCCGATGAAACCCTACAGCGACGATCTTCTAAATTTCAAACAACAGCGCGATACGGCATTTTGGCTTATGAAAGCCTGTATTGTCATTATTGGCATCTGTGTCATCGTTACTGTCCTTATTGCCACCACGTATAACTACAAGACGTATGTCGTCCGCGTAGATAACGCCACCGGTCAGGTAGAAACCGGCGGAGAGCTGAAAGCCACAAACTACTCCCCACGGGAAGCCGAAATCAAATATTTCCTCACGAACTTCGTCGCCGATACCCGGACGGTCCCTCTCGATCCGGTCCAATACAAAAATAACGTAGACCGGGCCGCCCACTATCTCACCACACAGTCAGCCAACAAGCTGGCAGATATGCTGAAAAACGACGATCCGCGGGCAAAGCTGGGCAAAATGACCGTGCAGCCTACGATCCGCAGTATCCAGCTGCAGCCCGGCTCCAAGGGAACGTATCAGGTGCGTTGGTCTGAAGAAGAGTATTCCCTCTCCGGTTCCTCGACGCATCGGATTAATAACTACGTTGCGCTGTTTGCCGTAACTGTCGATCCGCCGACCAAAGAAGCCGAGCTCCTGATTAATCCGCTTGGATTGAAAATCAAGGATCTCACCATGTCCATAGAATCGACATCTAAAGCGCCGACACCAGCACTGCAGGGAGGAACCAGCAATGAAACTTAAACAAACCGCCCTCCTGGTTGCACTGACCTGCTGTATATCCACAGCTTTTGCCGCTGACGAAGCCAAGTCTACATACGATACCAGCGACGGCAGCTGTTCGGCCGCCAAAGTGGTATACGAGTATAAGCCGGACAGTTTGTTCCGTGTCAACGTGCAAATGGGTTATGTCACAGATATAGCTTTAAAACCGGGCGAGACCATTACGTACCTTGGCGCCGGCGATACTAAGCGCTGGCTTATCGACCAGTCTTCCGTCGGCTCGACATCCCATATCTATATCAAGCCGTTGGCAAAAGGTATCTCTACAAATATGATCATCAACACCAACCAGCGCACGTACCGCCTGTATCTCGTATCCGTGACATCCAACTATACGCCGATCGTGGAGTTCTCTTTCCCGGACGAAGCTTTCCAAAAAATGATGGCGCGTCCTCTGCCATGGAAGAGCAAAGAAGAAAAGCTATTCTATGACATCTATATGGAAAAGAAAGACGGCGCCTATGCCTTAAAAAAGCTGAACCGAAAATACAAGGTCAAAAAGCACGGAAAATTGGAAAAGACATTGTATCCTGCCGAAATTTTTGACGACGGTACGAGGACATACATCCTCATGCCTCAGTCCAATAAATACGATTTACCGGTGTTATACAACGTCGATTACGAGAACAAAATGACCCTCGTAAACTATCGCATCAAAAACGGATATATCATCGCCGACAGGGTGTTCCGCAAAGCCCGCCTTTGCTATACCCCGAAAACATACCTGGACATCCTGCCGTCTGACGTGCTGTACGGAGGTGCAGAAAACTGATGGATATAAAATATTTCATCTCAGATTTACTAGAAAACCTAAAAAAACGCTTTAGGAAAACGAGTTCGGAAGAAAGCGACTGGAACACGGACTATGAAACGTCGTTTTATCAGCAGGACTATCCTAATGGCAAACAAGATATACCTACTGGCGCCCGTCCCCAGAATCCGGCAGACGGAGAGCTCTATATACCGGACGATGAAGAAGACGAAGGAAGCCGTGCCGATCGGCTGCGCAAAAAACATATCCTGACAGCCGGCGGCATCGTGGCCTTTATCGCCGCGGCCTCTATGGCCTATACCACGCTGGTACCGGATACGCCGGATGCATCGAAACAGCAGCAGCCGCAGGAAACTACCGTATCGGCCCGGGCAGGCAACAAAGACTTGCCCAGCAAGTACAGCGACATCGCCAAATATCAGAACAATCAAAAACCAAAAGGAAAAGAATCCAAGGGAGGGAATGCAGCTGCAAAATCCCATGCGGCGCCAACGGAAAGCCAGCCCGTTGCCGTACGGCGCAGCCGTGCAGCCAGCAGTTCATCTTCCTCGTCGGCTCCGTCTGTAGCAGCTGCCCGTCAGCCAAGTATTTCGGCCGAACAGAAAGCCGCCCAGCGGGCAGCCGCCGAAGCACAGAAAGCCGAAGAAGAAGCCATGAACAGCTCTATCGCATTTAAAGTTGCCGCGGCGGTGACCAATGCCGTCGCCGGTACCGCTACTGTACAGGCCGCGGAACCGCAGCCAAACGAAAATTTATTTTACGACGCCGGGGATGAATCGAACGGCCAGTATGCCCTGCAGGCTGGCTCCGTTATCCCGGCCACACTGCAGACCGGCGTATCCAGCGACATGCCAGGCGGCGACGTCGTGGCCCTGGTACGTCAGAACATTTATGACAGCCTGACGGGCACGCATCTGTTAATCCCCCAGGGCAGTAAAATCATTGGTACGTATGGTCAGGCCGGAGCACGCGGCAACAAGCGAATCGGCGTCGTTTTTGAACGCATCATTTTGCCTGATGGTTCCAGTCTGGAACTCCCCGATCAGAAAGCCATAGACGGTACAGGTACGCCGGGGCTGATTGACAAATATACCACCCACTCGTCCACCCTATTTAAGACCGCATTTATGACGGCCCTTCTCGGCGCCGCCGCCCAGTCGGCGACAGGCAATACCAGCGGCGATGACAACCGAAGTCCGGGCCAGGAAGCCGTGGCCGGCGCCGTAGCCGAAGTCATGGAAACGGCCAGCGACCTCATCGACCGTGACGCCAATATTGCGCCGACAATCACCATTTCTCCTGGCTATCAATTTAACATTTTTATCAATCAAGATTTATTGATTGGTGAGTACAGTGAGTAGAATTGCACTCTTTTTCTTCTGCTTTCTGCCTGCCGTCGGCGGCAGCTGGATGGGGACGCAGAAATTTGCACAGTTGATTCAGTATGATACGCAGTTTCTCGGAACTCCGTTGCTGCAGTTTGGCACAACAACGCTGTATGCGCCATGGAAATTGCTTACGTGGTACGGCATGTACCGTGCCTATGTTCCCGGTCTTTTTAAAGACGTCATGCTGTATCCCATCGGCGGCTTGATTTTGTCCTTCGTCCTACTCGTTATCTTTCGCCCGCAAAAGCAGCTTACCAGTCACGGCAGCGCTCATTGGGGCGCATACAAAGACCTGGTAAAAATGGGCCTCATTTCCGGCTCCGGCGTTGTCGTAGGCCTCTACGACAACAGCCTAATCCGGAATGCTACGGCCTTGCTCCGATACCTGGAAAACAAGAAAAACGAGTCCGAGAGCTACGGTGAAATGACCTTTGACAAGCAGCTTGAAAAAGAACGGGCCCGTCACGCACAGTCCCTGGCTAAGCTCACCTTTCAAAAAGACATGGCAGCCCCAGGAAGCAAACCGTCTGTGGCCTTGGAAAAGGAAATAGAAAAACACCGTAATTGGCTGGAAAACCCGCCAGCATATAAGCCGAAAAAATGTTCGTCGGCGTACCTTTGGAAACGCTTGTATGATGCAGCCTTTGGGATTTATACCAAACTCCCGCACTTTTACTTGAGGGATAACCAAAGCCGGCACGTTTTACTCGTCGCCCCAACCCGATCCGGGAAAGGCGTCGGCGTTATCGTCCCAACCTTACTAGGAGGCTGGAAAGAATCGGTCATCGTCAACGACATCAAATCGGAAAACTGGGGGATCACAGCAGGATACCGGAAAAGAATGGGCCAGAAAGTCATTAAATTCGAGCCAACCTGCGCAGACGGTTCCAGCGCCCGCTGGAACCCGCTGGACGAGATCCGGATCGGCACGCCTGAAGAAGTATCGACAGCCCAGAACATCGCAAATGTCATCGCAAATTACGAAGGCAAAGAAAATGCCGACCACTGGATTGCCAACGCCGCCAACGTTATCTCTATAGTCATCCTCCACTTAAAGTATGCCCACTGCACAGATAAGCTCCATTACCCCAATCCACCGAACCTGTACACCGTTGCCAGTTTCCTCAAAGCAGCGGCCGCTCCTACGGTACTTGAAGACGGCACCATCGACGATGCAGAATACAGCGTGCAGGATTTTGTCACGGCCATACAGGCGCTTCAAAACTATGAGCATGTGCCGAGAGAAGGCATCGACATCGAGGAATGGGATATGAAACAGCAAGCTTACGTCACCCGGCACTTTACGCCGGACGACCTGCACCACATGTACCCGGACGATTTTATTGGTCCCTCAGAAGCGCCGTACACCCATCCTATCATCAACCGCGGGTTTATCGAAATTGCAAAAAAACCGGACAACGAGCTGGGCAGTATCATTTCCACGGCCAATACAGCCCTCAAAGAGTATTTGGACCCGGTGCTTACGATGAATACACGGTGCAGCGATTTCTGCATCGACGATCTGATGAAACATCCCAGACCCGTATCACTGTACCTTATTACTCCTCCAAGCGACCTCCTGCGTATGTCCCCTATTTTCCGGCTCTTTTTTGAACTGATGGTAGGACGCCACACGAAGGAAATTGCGGAGTACAAAAACGGCAGGGCTGCCAAACCGGCATACCTGCATAAATGCCTGCTCCTGATGGATGAATTTAACAGCCTGGGCAACCTCAAGCGTTTTGTCTCAGCTTTTGCGTTTACGGCGGGGTTCGGAATGAAAGGTTTTCTCGTCATGCAAGGCCTGGATCAGCTATTTAAAACATACGGAAAGGATAACGAGATCCCTATGAACACTAGCCTTCAGATCTTCTTTTCCCCAAACGAAGACAAAACGGCCGCGTACTTGGAAAAAAATCTCGGCAACCAGACCATCATTGCCGAATCCATTTCCGATACGGGGCAATGGTTTAGGAAAAACATTTCACGGAGCGAGATTTCCCGTCCCCTTATGACGGCCGAAGAAACGCGGCGCCTGGGTGACAACGAAATCATTTTTGCCCAGAATAACCCGCCCATTTTAACGCAAAAAATCCGTTACTACGAGCAGGATTTCTTTACCCGCAAACTGGCGGACGCTCCCTACGTCAGCGACGTGCTCCGTACCGGCGGCAGAGCCGAGACCATCAATGCCAACCCGCGACGGGAAGAGCGTCTTGCACAGCGCCGCCAGAAGCTCAAAGAAACATACGGACTAATCCAAGAGAAAGAAGGTGAAACCTATGGTCTCTCATGTCAAACTCCAACAGCTCATGAGGAAACAGGAACTGCTGAACGAACGGCGGCGGAAACAGGAAGCAAAACTCCGGGAATCCATCAAAGCGACCAGCAGCGAGCTGAGGGACATCAGTAAGCAAATCGAGGAAGAAAAATATGCGGTCTTGATCCGGCTGCTCCGGGAAACGGGCTTACCGCTGGATAACACACCGCTTATTATCGGCATCGCTCTGGAAGCAAAAGACATGATGGATTCTACCGATGAATCTGTAAGGACTGCCGCCATCAATAAATACACAGACCGCTATCTGGCGTTCCAGGAAGCCCGGCAATCGGTACAGCCCGCGCCGCAATGCGTACCGGCAGAAGCCTCCGAACCGGCAAATCCTCCAGCGGACAGCCCGACATTGTACTACGAGGAGATGGGCTAATTGGCAGATATGATCAACAGCTCTCTGCAATCCTTGTGGGGCAATGGGATATCAGAGCTGATGGAACGCAAAGACATTACCGAAATCTATGTCAACGACGACGGCTATATCCGGTATCAGTCCTACAAAGAGGGAAAGGTTAAAACGAACATATACCTGTCATCCGACAAGATCCAGGCTATTATCGAAATACTTGCCGGTCAGGTAGGTAAAGTCGTCAACGAAGACATTCCCAGTATTTCTACCGAAATCCGGGGATACGGGGCCCGGTTCCAGGGCGAGATCCCTCCGATTGTCCGCAATCCCCAGTTCAACATCCGTAAAAAGGCCGACAGGATTTTTACTCTTGCTGAATACGTCGCAAACGGCACCCTCAGTCCCTATTACAAGGACTATATCGAAAAAGCCATTGCCGACCGCAAGAATATCCTGATCGTCGGCGGCACCGGTACCGGCAAGACGACCTTTCTCAACGCCATCTTGGAAGCCATAGCCCGGATCTCTCCGTACCATCGCATCATCTCACTCGAAGACCTGCCGGAGCTGCAGTGCCCGGCTGATGACTACTCCCCTATGTTTACCAAACAGGAGACAAATAGCCAGGGCATCAAATACAACATGACCCGATTGCTGGCAGACTGCATGCGAAGGTCTCCTGATAGAATCATCGTCGGCGAAGTCCGGGATGGCGCCGCGTATACCATGCTTAAAGCCTGGAACACAGGACATGAAGGCGGCGTTTGCACAGTCCATGCCAACTCTGCCGAACTTGCCCTTACCCGTATCCGCAGTTTGGCCCGGGAAGATCCAGACGCAGCCGGCGACATCAATGACCTGATTGGCGAAGCCATCGACGTCGTTATCAGCATCGTCCATACCGACCTCGGCGGCGGCCAGAAAGGCCGCGTCGTCAACGATATTATCGAAGTCAAAACCTATGACGACGTAAGACAAGAATTTGTTCTCCGTCACGTACCAAATAATACTGCGCTGAAAAGTGCTATATAGTGCTATTTCGTGCTTATTTGTATCAGAACGTATCGTTTTAGCACAAATTATGCTTTTACATCATATCCAACTTGTTCTTAAAGGAGGTTTTCTCAATGCACACCAACAACACCCTGCACGCATTCATTGTAAAGCAGAAAGCTGCCATGCAGCGCCGCTATCTGTACAAGGTAGCCGGCCTGTCTTTATTCCTTTCTACGAGTCCTATCTTTACCTTTGCCAGCGATGTCGGCATTACCGATACAGCCGACGTTGATTCCTGGCCTTGGACAAAGTTTTTAAACTCCCTTGCCGATCAGCTTACCGGCCCCCTGCCTACGACACTTGGCATCATGGGGATCGCGGCCGCCGCTATCGCCATGTTTGCCGGACACGGTGGAGCGGGTACACAAAAATTTATCATGCTTGTCTTTGCTATCTCCATCTGCTTATTTGCACCGAACTTCGTAGAAATTATTACGGACAGCGCCGGCGGCGCCACCATTTACGGGGTATAAGCCATGGCAACAGAAGAAATCCCCGAAGGCTACGAAGCGCCGTTACACAGAAGTCTTACAAAGCCCCTGTATTGGGGCGGCGTCCCCCGTAATATTCTGCTGCTTGAGGTACTCATCGGCGTCCTGGGAGGCATCATTTTAAAGACCTTTATCGTCCCCGTCTTGGCCGTCGGCGTACATTTTATCTTTAGGTACCTTGGTACGCAAGATCCATATTTCTTAGACGTGTTCTGGCGCGGCAAGGATTACGAAAGTTATTACGAACCCTAACTCATCAAATCATAGCAAATTACTACATCAGGAGGTGATATCTTGTTTGGATTTGCAAAAAAGGCAGCCGCCGCTAAGAAAGCTCTCGAAAAGCACGAAGCAGCGTATACCAATAAAAATGGGGTCTTTACCCAGCGGTCGCAGCTTGAGAGCCTGATACCCTGGGTTGCCATCGATCCGGACGGGAAAGACGACATCAATCTCGTTTATAACCATGATTATGCATTGTTCACGGTCTTTAAGTTCCGCGGCCCCGATATGGACAGTGCTACCAAGACGGAACTCATGCAGTTTAACTACCAGTTAAACAATGTCATGAAATCCCTGCCGACCGGATACGTGCTGTATTTCGACGCCCACCGGCATTTTGCGACAGACTATGACTCGTCGGATATGCCGACGCCCCTCACGCAGCTGATGGACGACGAACGGCGCGATTACTACGCCAGCAAAGTCCATTTTGATACAGACTACTATTTCGTCGTTTATCAGGCGCCGCCAAACTTCATGGCCCGGAAGTTTTTAGATTTCTTTGTTGAAAAGAGGAAAAATACCGCAAAGTTTCAAGCGAATGGGCGTCTGTATTTCGAGTACATCGACAAGTTCCGAGACCGGGCCATGCAGATCAGCAATATGCTGGCTCTCATTTTTAACCGCAACATGGAACAACTCAACTGCCAGGAAACCTTGACCTACCTGCATTCACTTGTCTCTGACCGGCGGTTTGCGGTAAAGCCGAATCCCATGCGGTTTATTAAAAACTACATTACAGACGCCGGATTTATCGGCGGCCGCAATCCCCAGCTCGGCAGCAAGCATATGAAAATCATCACGATTTTAAATTTCCCGCCAGTCACGACACCCGGCGTCTTTGACGCACTGAACGCCCTCAATATAGAGTACCGCTGGGTCAGCCGGTTCATCTGCTTGTCCCGCACGGACGGCATGGAAGAACTGTCCCATTACGTCAAACTGTGGGGACAGCAGGTGAAAGGCTTTTTTACCTATATCAGGGAAGCCATCACCCAGACAGAGCTGCAGGGCGCTATCGACGAGTCAGCTGTAGACAATAAAGAGGACGCCATGGCAGCCCAGCGCGAACTCGGCGCAGACTTCGTGAGCTATGGCTATTACACCATGACGCTCATCGTCATGGACACGGATAAACAGGCCTGCGCAGACAAAGCCAATCGCCTGTTGGAAACGTTGAACAGCCTGGGGTACACAGGATTTATCGAAACGGAAAACTCCGTCGAAGCCTGGCGCGGGACCCTGCCCGGCTGCTACAAGTGCAACATCCGGCGGCCTATCGTCAGCAGCTTAAATTTTTGTCATATGGCCCCGACCACAGCCGTGTGGTCTGGAGACAAAAATAACGAACACCTAAAGGGGCCTGTCCTGCTCTACACCGATTCCAGCGGCTACACGCCGTTCCGGCTCAGCCTCCACGACGGAGACGTAGGGCACACGCTTATCGTCGGGCCATCCGGTTCCGGCAAATCCGTATTATTAAATACTCTCGAAGCACATTTCCAGAAATATGCCAACTCCAACGTATTTATCTTTGACAAGGCTGCATCGAGCCGCGCCCTCACCTATGCCGTTGGCGGTCACTTTTATAATTTGGCCGCAGAAGGTATGCAGGACTTATCCTTTCAGCCGCTCGCGCATATTGACGATGAAAAGGAAATGAAATGGGCCAAAGAATGGATTATGGCCTATCTCGTCCAGAAAAACGTCACGGTAACGCCTCAGGAAGAGATTTACGTTTGGAACGCCCTAAAAAGCCTTCACGTCATGCCCCAGGAACAGCGAACACTGACAGTATTCACGGAATTTGTGCAATCCCACGAAATCCGGCAAGCGCTGCAGGCACTCACCGCAAAAGGAAGCTACGGAAAGCTCTTTGACAACAACAAAGAATTTTCCGGTACTGGCAGCTGGCAGGTATATGAAATGGAAACCCTCATGCAAACTCCGGGCATTGTGGCGCCGACGCTCGACTACTTGTTTCACCGAATCGAAACCCGTATCAGTAAGGCTTCCGGCCCAAGCCTGATCGTCCTAGACGAATGCTGGCTGTTTTTAGACAACCCGATCTTCCAGGCCAAACTCAAAGAATATTTTAAGGACATGAGAAAAAAATATACGTCCATATGGATTGCAACGCAGCAGCTGTCCGATATTGCCAGTAAACCGGCTCTCATGGATACGGTTAATGACCAGTGCAAACACAAGATATTTTTACCCAATGGCAACGCGACGAGCGATGCCAATAAGGACTTATATCGTATTTTCGGCTGCAATACCCGCCAAACGGAAATCATCTCCAAGATGACGCCTAAGCAGGATTACTACTATAGCGACCGGGATAAGGGCAACCGTCTGTTCCGCCTGGCCTTGCAGCCCTCTGAACTCCCTTTTGTAACAGCTACGAGCAAAACCGACCAAATCAAAATGGATCAGATTATTATGGCCGGCAAGCAAGATGACTTTGTCTATGAGTGGCTGAGTTATAAAAACGCCGATGAGGAATGGGAAAAATACCAAGCATACCAAAAACGATACACATCCCCTTCCCCATCCCACTAAGGAAGGTGATATGCACAGATTTATTTTCTTCTTAATGTTTATCCAATCTCAAAGAAAGGATGATATCGTTTATGAATAAGATTTATAAGGTTATTTACTCAAAAGCAAGAAATTGTTATGTAGTCGTGTCTGAGTTTGCTAAAACGCAGGGAAAATCAAAGCATTATTCATTTCGAAGCAAAAAACAATTAAGCGGTTTAATTCTTGCCAGCTTATTCGCAAATATTTTTACAGTTATGCCTATTCAAGCAGCTGTATATAATCCAGAAAATTCAGGTTCCATTCCTCAATATCATTGGGATCGATTTCAAAGTTCGTTAAATCGTGCTGATATAATTAATAATCTTCCTGATTTATCTAGAGAATTTTATATAACATTATCTACCTCCGAAGATGATCACTCTTATTTGTACTATACACCGACAGATAAAGTAGTAAATGGAACAACACTAAAAGGTGGAGCCTTATATTTGTATCGTTATGATTATACCTATACAAGCGGTGGGGATAGCGGTGGTACATCATCAACACAGTACACCCTTGAAAAAATCTCAGATAGTGCTCAAAGTTTCTTTAACGGTGGTGGATCATCTGGAACGATTGAAGGAGATCAAAGTGTTAGTGGCAACCAGACGGTTGATGGCTCACAGACTGTTACCGGTGGCCAGACTGTCACAGGCGGCCAGGATGTTACGGGCGATCAGACGGTCACAGGTGACTCTACGATTAATGGCGATCAGCATGTCACCGGCTCCACCACGACCGACGGTGACCAGAACGTTGGCGGTAACCAAGATGTTACAGGTGATTCCCACGTTGGCGGCAATCAGACCGTCGACGGCTCGCAAACTGTAACTGGCGGCCAGACGGTAACCGGTGGTCAGGATGTCACGGGCGATCAGACGGTTACGGGCGACTCTACCATCAACGGCGATCAGCATGTCACCGGCTCCACCACGACCGACGGTGACCAGAACGTCGGTGGCAGCCAGGATGTAACAGGTGACAGCCATGTCGGCGGCAATCAGACTGTCGATGGCTCGCAGACTGTAACTGGCGGTCAGACCGTTACCGGTGGTCAAGATGTCACGGGCGATCAGACGGTTACGGGCGACTCTACCATCAACGGCGATCAGCATGTCACCGGCTCCACCACGACCGACGGTGACCAGAACGTCGGTGGCAGCCAGGATGTAACAGGTGACAGCCATGTCGGCGGCAATCAGACTGTCGATGGCTCGCAGACTGTAACTGGCGGTCAGACCGTTACCGGTGGTCAAGATGTCACGGGCGATCAGACGGTTACGGGCGACTCTACCATCAACGGCGATCAGCATGTCACCGGCTCCACCACGACCGACGGTGATCAAAATGTTGGCGGCAGCCAGGACGTTACAGGTGACAGCCATGTCGGCGGCGATCAGACCGTTGACGGTAATCAAGATATTGGTGGCAATTTGACTGTAGAAGGAAATAGCACTACTAATGGCAACTCCACTATCCATGGAAATGAAACGATTGACGGGAATTTAACAACGAATGGGAATTCTACCACGCATGGAAATTCTACTGTCGATGGTAACGAAAATATCATGGGAGATAGTCATATTTGGGGTTCCCAAACCATTGATAAAGACCAGACGGTCGGTGGAGATCAAGATGTCGAAGGTGATTCGTCTATTCAAGGAAATCAAGAAGTCGGCGGCAACCAGGATGTCGTCGGAGACTCCCATATCCAAGGCAACCAGACTGTTGATAAGAACCAGACGGTCGGCGGTAATCAGGATGTTGTCGGTGATTCCCACATCCAGGGCAGCCAGACGGTCGATCAGAATCAGACCATCGGCGGTAATCAGGATGTCATCGGAGATTCTCACATCCAGGGCAGCCAGACCGTAGACCAGAATCAGACGGTTGGCGGTAACCAGGATGTCGTCGGTGACTCCCATATCCAGGGCAGCCAGACCGTAGACCAGAATCAGACCATCGGCGGTAATCAGGATGTTGTCGGTGATTCCCACATCCAGGGCAGCCAGACGGTCGATCAGAATCAGACCATCGGCGGTAATCAGGATGTCGTTGGTGATTCCCACATCCAAGGGAACCAGACCGTAGACCAGAATCAGACGGTTGGCGGTAACCAGGATGTCGTTGGTGATTCCCACATCCAAGGGAACCAGACCGTAGACCAGAATCAGACGGTTGGCGGTAACCAGGATGTCGTCGGAGACTCCCATATCCAGGGCAGCCAGACCGTAGACCAGAATCAGACCATCGGCGGTAATCAGGATGTTGTCGGTGATTCCCACATCCAGGGCAGCCAGACGGTCGATCAGAATCAGACCATCGGCGGTAATCAGGATGTCATCGGAGATTCTCACATCCAAGGCAACCAGACCGTAGACCAGAATCAGACCATCGGCGGTAATCAGGATGTCGTCGGAGACTCCCACATCCAAGGGAACCAGACCGTAGACCAGAATCAGACGGTTGGCGGTAACCAGGATGTCGTCGGTGACTCCCATATCCAGGGCAGCCAGACCGTAGACCAGAATCAGACCATCGGCGGTAATCAGGATGTTGTCGGTGACTCCCACATCCAAGGCAGTCAGACGGTCGATCAGAACCAGACCATCGGCGGCAATCAGGACATTATTGGTGATTCCCACATCCAAGGCAACCAGACGGTCGATCAGAACCAGACCATCGGCGGCAATCAGGATGTCGTCGGAGATTCCCACATCCAAGGGAACCAGACCGTAGACCAGAATCAGACGGTTGGCGGTAACCAGGATGTCGTCGGTGACTCCCATATCCAGGGCAGCCAGACCGTAGACCAGAATCAGACCATCGGCGGTAATCAGGATGTTGTCGGTGATTCCCACATCCAGGGCAGCCAGACGGTCGATCAGAATCAGACGATTGGTGGTAATCAGGATGTCGTCGGAGATTCCCACATTCAGGGCAACCAGACGGTCGATCAGAACCAGACCATCGGCGGCAATCAGGATGTTGTCGGTGACTCCCACATCCAAGGCAGTCAGACGGTCGATCAGAACCAGACCATCGGCGGCAATCAGGATGTCGTCGGAGATTCCCACATCCAAGGCAGCCAGACAGTCGATAAAGATCTTTCGGTAGGCGGCAACAGCCACATTAACGGAAATCAGGAAATTGATGGATGGCAGACGGTTCATGGTAATCAGGTAGTCAATGGGGATCAGGCCGTTGATGGACACTTGACAGTCAATGGCGGCGCGACTATCAGCGGCGACACCGTAATGAACGGCAACCAAGTTGTCAATGGAGACAGCACCATTACTGGCAATAGTTACGTAACCGGCAATCAGTCTGTCACGGGTAACAGCCATATCAGCGGCAGCCAGACCGTGGACGGGCAGCTGACCGTAAACGGCGGTGAAGTTATTAATGGAGATTCCACAATCAACGGAAATCAGACCGTCACCGGCGATTTCCAAGCATCCGGAAACGCTACAATCGGCGGTAATCTGGTAACCAGCGGTAACGCGGACATTTACGGCGACCAAACGGTATCCGGCAATTCTACTATTGGCGGAAATCAAACGGTAAACGGCCACTTCACTGCGAATAACGGAGAAAAGATTTATGGCAGTTCGGAAATCATCGGCGATTCCCATATCGCTGGAAGCCAGACCATCGACGGCAACCAAACTGTCGCAGGCAACAGCCATGTTCAGGGCAGCCAGGTCATTGATAAAAACCTTACCGTCAACGGCGATGGATATGTCAAAGGCAACCAGACAGTCGACGGCGATCAGCTGGTTCAAGGCAACGCTGCCGTTCAGGGCAGCATAGCCGTTGGCAAAGACCTTATTGTTAAAGGCAATGCCGAAGTTGATGGAAATCAGCTTGTCAAAGGCGATTCCGCTATCCAGGGCAGCCAAGCTATCGGCAAAGACCTCATTGTTCATGGTACGTCATACGTCCATGACACAAACGTTGACGGCAAGCTTAATGTATCCGGCTCCACCTCTCTTGGCGGAACCTTGGAAGTTACCGGCCCTGTACTTATGCACAGTGATGTTGCAGTCGGCGGGAACCATTATGTCGCAGGAAGCCAGGAAGTCCTCGGAAACGGCATATATCATGGCAGCGTAGCGGTAGGCAAAGACGTTATGGTCGGCGGCAGCGTAGTAGCTAACGGTAACGTAAGCGGTAATAATCTGTACGCTGCAAACGATGTCTTTATCGGCGGACAAAGCCTCAGCAGCCGGTTTGGCTCTCTTGACAGCCGCATTAGCAAAGTCGGCGCAGGTGCAGCCGCATTGGCAGGCCTCCATCCGCTCGATTACGACCCGCTCAATAAGTGGGACTTCGCAGCAGGCTACGGCCATTACAGCGGCGCTGACGCCGTAGCAATCGGCGCTTACTATCGGCCGAACGAAAATACGATGTTTAGTCTGGCCGGTACGGTTGGAAGCGACGAAGACATGCTGAATGCAGGACTTAGCATTAAATTCGGTCCCGGCACGGCAGGAAAATCCCGCGCAGAGCTGACAAAACAAGTTGCAGAAATGCAGGAACAAAACGCCAAACTCGCGCAGGAAGTACAGACGATGAAACAAGCGCTGTATGCACTGGTCGGTATGGTCGACATGACGAAAGTCAAGGAAATGCCGGATGTACCGCAGGATCACTGGGCGAAGGATGCTGTGGATCATCTAGCCGGCAATGGGGTCATTGAAGGATATCCTGATGGAACCTTTAAAGGTGACAAGACCATGACGCGCTATGAAATCGCAGAAATGCTGTACAAAGCCTTGCAAAAAGGCGCTCAGGTAGATCCTCAAATGCTCAAAGAATACGCACCGGAGCTGGAAGCGCTTCAAGGCCAGCACAAATAGTGCCGGTTCATGCTTATGTGTATCAAATCATGCTGAATAGGCACAATTAAATACATTAAATATCTTTGGATATGAAGAAAGGCCGCTGCAAATGCGGCGGCCTCCTCCATATTCATTTAAACTTCTTGTGCCATACAGTCTTCCAAAAAGACTATTGCGATATATTTTTAACGGCTGTGGAGCACAGCGGCTAAAAATGTACCGCAACGGCGGTCTATGTCTAGGAAAGGAGCTTGTACTATGGAAAACTTGTCTAAACGAGCTTTACGCATTGGGATTATTGCTGGCAGCATGTGTATATGCACAGCTGCCTATGCAGCGATCCCGGTTATCGACGACCAAAACATCCTGCAGCAGCTGAAAACTTACGAAGAAACAGTAAAAGTCGTCACCAATACAAAGGAACAAATCAGCCTGCAGCTCAAAGAGCTGGAAAAACTTCCCTCCCATATTCTCAATGGATATAAGCAGACATTGGAAAACGGCCGGGAAAAAATTGCAAGTATCCTAAAAGAAGAAGGCACACTGCTCAGAGCAGACGCTGCCGAACAAGTGGATGTCACGCAGTATATCCAGAGCCATATCCCTGGTATTGTCGGCAACGATCTGCCCCAAACCTTGCAGTCCGCACGTTCCGCCAGGGCCGTAACGCTGGCAACACTCATGAATAACAACGAACAGACACTCAAATCCTTGCAGCAATTAATGAAGGAATTAGATGACGTCAACGATGCCCTAGAACAAGCCATGGAAGACAGCGCCAACGCGACCGGCGCCATGCAGGCCCAGCAGGCAGCGAATCAGATAGCGGCCTTACAGGCCCGTGCCCAACAGATCCGGATCACCATTCAAGGGCTGCAGGGGCAGCAGCAAGCTTTAAAACTGCAAGCGGAAGCCCAGGAAAAGAAAAATCAGCTTGACATGCAGGAAGCCCAGGGAAAAGCGGAAAAAGAAGTTATCGCCGAAATGCAGCGTAACACTGTAGAATACGCACCCGTTTCCAATCCATGGAAAACATATGGCAACCTTAAATTCTTCTAGCGAGGTGGCACAATGGACTTTTCAAATACCACAATATTCAACGATATTCTCGTCTTTTTCGAGCGAGCCAGTGTGACGGGCATGTTAAACCTTCAGCCCCATGCCAAATACTTGGTCGGCGTATTGGCGATTATTGACCTGTGCACGACTTGGACCTTATACGAAGGCGAACTTCGCATGAGCCAAATGGTCAGCAAAATTATGAAGCTTGGCGCATTTTTATTTATCATCATGAACTGGGCCGAAATCAACTACGCGATTATGGCCTCTTTCCAATATGCCGGCCTCACTGCCGCCAATATACCTACCGATTCCGTTATACAGCCTTCCAATATCATTGATAACGGCTTCAAAGTAGTTTCAAATCTCATGGACGGCTTGTCCAGCGTTGGCATGTTTAACTTTGGTAAAGCTCTCATGTACCTGATTACGATCGGCCTTGTTCTTGTCAGTTTTTTCTTCATGGCAGTTCAAATTCTCATTACAAAGATAGAATTTAACGTATTCGCCAGCCTAGCTGTTATTCTACTCCCCTTCGGTGCTGTCAGATACACCAATTTTCTCTGTCAGCGCTGCATATCTGCCGTCTTTGCCTTTGGTGTCAAGCTGATGGTCATGTACTTTATGATCGGCCTCATCCAGTCTATGGCCGGTACTGTAGAAGCCATCCCGGAAGATGCCGTAACCTTTGCGGACATGTTAAAACAGGCCGTCGGCTATGTTGTTCTCGGGTTCCTGACATGGAAAATCCCCAATCTTGCTGCCATGATGATCCAGGGCACGCCGGCCCTGGACGTTTCGCCAGCTGCCTTAAAGCAGTACAGCCAGCAAGCCGCCGGCATGCCCCGCAGCGCTGCCAGCAAAGCATTCAGCGCTTACGGCAACCATCGGGCTACCTTAAACACGGCCCGGATACGGGCAGGCGTCATCCCTGGTACAGTCGGCGGTACGCAAATCGAGCCCAAAGGCCGGTCCGTAGGCATGGAATACATGCGCGAATTGTTCCGGCAAAATATGGCAAACTCTATGGTCGGCAAATCCATCCTCCGCGGCGCCAACAATTCCTTGTATCGCTCTGAAGACTGGGTAAACTGGAAAACGGGCAAATATAAAGAGGATAAGCAGTCGAACCGCAACGATTACAAGGACCAGAACTGAGGTGTTGTATGTGAAACGTATCCTCGGTTTGCTTTTTATATTTACTATATGTTGGTCCGCAGCTTTTGCTTACCCGCCCGTCAGCTCCGGAACCGTTACCGGCCCTTGGATGGAAGACCGCGGTAGCTATAGCCATCATGGCCTCGACGTCGGTATCCCCGAAGGAACGCCCATACGAGCTCCCTTTGACGGTTATGCCGAAGGGGCTCCCGGCAGCGATTATGTGTACTGGGTATTAGTTACCAGTAAAAACGGCGATGCATGGCTGTTCGGGGACTGCGCCTTTGAATCGGAAAACTGCGCCCGCGGCGAAGTTAAGGCCGGCGACATCATCGGCTACGTAGGCGGCGCCTACGACGGCCCATATGGCTATTCCAGCGGCGCGCATATACACTTTGAATATCATCCCTTTGGCTATAATAACGGTATGGTAGATCCAACGCCATATCTGCAAGCATTAGGTGTAAGCCTCGACGGCTACGTTGGCGGCGACGGGGATTTTTCCGGCGGCCTGTACGGAAAAGACGATAAAGGCGTCCCCTGGGGCGTCGAAGGGATGTATGAAATCGGCAACGACTTTAACAAAGTCATCAAAGATTTTTCCACGGCTGCCAATAAAGCGTTTACCTACCTGCAGCAGTCCATCTTCGCCTACCTGGCAGCTCTTTGCATCATTGACTTGGCGCTGCCTATTCTCATCGGCGGTATGGTCATTTCCCGCCAGCAGCTTATTACTAAAATCATGAAATATGCCGGCCTAATGGGTATCCTCTTATGCTGGCAGCAGTTTACGGACAATATCGTCTTGAATTTTATTACATCCGTCGCCGGCACATATAACGGCGGCCTCGATGAAATCTCGGCCAATATGTCGCAGCCCCAGCTTCTCCTGCAGCACGGCATCCGCATGATAGCGCCGGGCCTCAACAAAGCGGCAAGCTTCACGACCTATGAATTTGTCAATAATATTTCTACTGTTCTGACTTTGTACGTCTTTACGTTTTTAGTGATGGGCGCGTTTATCTTTCTCGCCCTGTACGTCACCATGGTCTATATCGAGTTTTACGTCTCAGCCTCTCTCTGCACAGTCACCGTCCCATTTGCAGCCTGGCGCATGACCCAGTTCTTGCCCGAAGGCAGCGTTGGCCATATGATTTCCTGCGGCCTCAAACTACTGTTGCTGTCTATCATGATTGGCTTTTGTGTGACATGCATTAAAGACGCGCAACCCCAGGAAATTTTCCAGGCAACGACAACGCAGGGCGTAACCAGCGGTACCGGCCAGACGATCGGCCCGGCAGATCTCGTCGCCATGGCCGACGAAAAGGCAGATAAGTATGGTATCCCGAAAAATCTGTTTGAGGCCATTATCCAAACGGAAAGCAGCTGGAACCCGCAGGCCGTCAGCCTGGTCGGCGCCCAAGGCTTAGGACAGCTCATGCCGGACACGGCGGCAGAACTCGGCTGCAGCGATCCCTTTGACCCAGAACAAAACTTAGAAGCTTCTGCAAAGTACGTCAAGCAGCTCTATGACATGTTTGGCGATTGGGATCTAGTTCTGGCGGCTTACAACGGCGGTCCCGGAGCCATTTCACCGGGAAGCCCTCTTCCAGACTGGGCTACGGACTATATCAACCACGTAAAATCCAATCTGAATGGTACCTATGTCTCACACAGCCCAATCACGGCAGACCAGCTTACTAAATATATCCGGTTATGCCTGGCTATTTTCGGATTAATCTTTTTGACATGGAAAGTGCCGCGATCTATTATGCAGCACTTGGGAGGACCAATTGAATTACCACGTTCTTAAACACCTTTCTAAAGCTCAAATTTGTGTGGCTGCCGTCTTTGTGGCGACGGCAGCCATGCTAGCGGCCAATACCTTTTTTGGTCCTATCTTTTATACTAACAGGACGGCATCGGCGCCGCGCGGCATCTACCTTGCCGTACCCGGCCAGTTAAGCTACGGCGATTATGCTATCGTCGCGTCGCCGGCATCGATACCGGATATCCATATACAGCAAGGCGATTTGCTGCTAAAAAAAGCGGCTGCCTTTCCAGGCGATACGTATGAAATGACAGCCAGCCGCCTGGCCGTAAATGGCCGCGTCTATCCCGTGTATCACCTGCCGTACCTGCCGACGCAGCCTGCGGGCAGTTATGCCGTTCCGGAAGGCACTATCTTATTTCTCAACGACCCGGTCATTTCACTGGATTCGAGATATTTCGGGCCAATTCCCCAGGCTAATATAAAAAAGAAAGTCGTGTTGCTCGTCAATTACGATGCAATCCATTCATATTTTTAGGAAGTGATGTCATGAAACGCAAACTTGCAGTCCTGCTCAGCGCAACCCTCATCATTACCTTATCAGCCGGCCTGGTATCTGCCGATGCGAGGCGTATCCTCCGTCCAGGCGACCATGTCATCGACGTAAAGAGGCTGGCGGACAGCGTGAAAGAAACAGCCCAACGGGCCCAGGAATATCAGAACCAACTGGATAAGTACAAGGATATGCTGATCCTGTATTCAGGCCTGCCGGAACTCAATCAAAAAGTAAACGAAGCTGTGCAAGCCATGCAGACGCAGCTCTCCGGAGCCAGCTTAGTCCTTAAGCAAAACCTGTCTCTTGACGACAGTATCCTGCGAAAACGCCCCACGGCTAATGAAACCTATCAGCCAACCCATATACGGGAATACCAGCAGAGCCTGCTCAACGAGCAGCAGCTTGCAAACAAAGAAGCCCTAACAGTGTATCAACGCACATTACAGCAGGCCCAGGACCGGGAAGAAGCCATAGCAAACATTGCCGCCGCCGATACAGACGGCATCGTCGGAACTAGGCAAAAAACAGCCGCCATGGCAGCGCTCCAATCCCTGCATGAAACAGACGAAGCCCGTGCCGCCGGCGCCGCACTTATCAACCAGATCGAAGCAGACGAAGCGCAGTACGCAGAAATGAGACGGCAGCAGGAAGAAACCAAGCTGGGGCAATTTTATCTGTATGATCCCTATAACCCGTCAGACTACGACGAGGACCATGCGCCCCAGACAGATAATTTCGGATTCCTGTCTACCCGGGACACGGGAACATAAAAAAAATCGTCCATGCACGGCGCATGGACGATTGCCTATTATTGATCTTTGAACTTAGATACATCCTTCCAGGGATTCGACGGCGGCCCAGCCGGTACAGCCTGTTTCAGCATGTTGGCAATGGATTTCCGTTCCGCGATTCCCTGCTGCCACTGCTTTTCCCGCTGTTCCACAGCCGTCTTGATAGATTCCAGCTGCGGCGCCAAGGACGAATCGCTTTCGGCGTATTCTTCCATTTCCTTCAGCTTGGCGTTAACTTGATCCATAATTTCTTGATTCTTCTGCTCTGCCGCTGAAATAGCCTCATCCTGCTTCTGCAGGTCTTCGGCATTGTACGTAAAGTCCTTATTCGTCCGGACCTTAACGTTTTCTGCTTTTACAGCTACCGCCTGCTTCATGAGCTGCATGACTTCGGCATGGGCTTTATCGAATTTCTCTTTTTCCCCACATCCGCCCAGAATCAGCATACACAATACAAGCAATCCCACTAATACGCTTCTTTTTTTCATTTTCTCCACCTCTCTAACTAAGAAATCAACCTGCGCACGGCCAGCCGGACAGCCTCGGCTGAGGAAATCCCTTCTTTGTCACAATATGACATAAATTTATCATACTGTTCCTTATTTAAATAGGTCACTACCCGATACTTTTGTTTCCGGGACTCTTCTTTCCCCATATGCTCCGTCTTGGCCGTTGACCCATGCACAGGATCGCCATCGGCAAAAAAATCAGTAATCTTCTTTCTCTTCGGCAAGTCTTCAAACATATTATCCCTCCCAATCCGATGTTATTTCATGTACTAATGAGTTGATTTCTTCTGCGCTGCGCTGATATTTCCGTTTTAGTTTAGCGCTCTTGCTTTCTTCCAGGAGTTCACTCACCGATCGGCCTTGTTCATACGCTGTCTTAAATGCAATCCGGCTGCCAATAATCGTCTGACACAGTTTAAAATGGTTAGGTTTGCCATGGATATACGCCTGCATATCCCCTATCCGTTTCGTGCTCCGCGTATCGGCATTATTAATCACAACATGACTGACAAGATGCAGATCCGCGATTTCCTCTGCTTTTTCAAGAATTTCTTCAAACATCTGCAGCCCGTAGATTTCCACAGCCGACGGCGCGCATGGCGTCAATATGTAGTCCGCAAAAAACAGGGCTTTTCGGTTCAGCGGGCTGTCAAAACCGCCCACATCCACAACCAGATGTCCCGGTTTTTGTTTGAACCAGGCAAACAATTCCGGCAAATGCGCTTCCGGTACTGGTTGCTGATAGTCAAACTGGCACTGGCTTTCTGCTATAGAATAACACGATATCGCCGGCAATCCTTCCCGTATCCGCTTGCAGTTAAAAATAATGCTTGAATGCTGCTTATCTAAATCCAGCAGCTCCGCGCCCAGCTCGACCGCAAGATTTGTCGCGAGCGTGGATTTGCCAGTACCGCCTTTTTGATGTGCTACGGTTAGTATCATATTCCATCCCTCACTTATTTATGAGTACTATCAAATGCTTCCAGCCAGCCACGGATGAAGCTCACTTCATCATCTGTCATGGCATCCAATTTGTCTCTTATAAACGCCAGGTCCGCCTGCCGCTTTTTCAATGACTTCAGATTATCTGAAGACTTGCCGCTATAAATCCAGTCGATGGAAAATCCCATATCCGCTAAGGTCTTCATTACTCGGACCGATGGCTGCCGAGTTCCCCGCTCAATGGCAGATAAATAGGATTGACTGATTCCTAATTTCTCGGCAAACGTGATCTGGTCGTCCCCATAACTTAACCGAACCGCTTTAAACCGCTTGCCGATTTCTGTTTCTGTTGATGTCAGCATCAATTCCCGTTTCTTGTCACTATCCATAATTCCACCTGTGTTAAATTCAATGTTGATTTTATACTATTTGTAATATTTTTACCTATATTTTATCACAAAGCATCTATAAAGAAAAGGGGGTTTTATAAAAATGTACACAGTATATATTGCAGAAAAACCAGATATTGCCCGAGCTATCGCAGCCCATATTTGGCCCGACGCCACGTATCAAAAAAACAAGTATGATATTACAAACGGCGACACGGTTATCTGCTGGTGCCACGGCCACATCTTGCGTCCTAAAGAGCCAGAAGAATACGATACAGCTTACAAGTCCTGGTCAGAATACCAAATCTTTCCGCCACAATGGGGGATTGTCCCGATGGCCAACGAAAAGGAACTCCTTACTGCCATCGCATCGTATCTCAAAAAAGCGGACATCGTGATCCACGCCGGCGACCCAGACCGGGAAGGACAGCTCCTAGTCGATGAGGTCCTGAGATATTGTAGCTACAAAGGCCCGGTTAAACGCCTGTTAATCAACGCAAAAGACGACGTCAGCATGCAGCGGGCCTTCGCTTCCATGGAAGACAATAAAAAATATGAGCCACTATATGAATCGGCTCTAGCCCGCCAGCAAGCAGACTGGCTGGTCGGCATGAACCTGACCCGCGCCTATACGACCAATGCACGAAAATATGGTTATGATACGGTCTGGCGAATCGGGCGGGTACAGATCCCAACACTGGCTCTTGTCGTTCGCCGGGAACGGGAAATCAATGCATTCAAGAGCAAAACATATTACGAGCTGCTAGGCACATTTGCAAAAGACAATATCCCATTCAAAGCAAAACTCGTACCAGATGAGGACTTGCCTATAGACGAAGAAAACCGTGTTCTCGACGAACATGTCTTAAAAGCAGTCAAGGAAAAAGTCAGCCAGGCAAATGCAACGGTAGAAACGGTAGAAGAAAAAGAAGGGACAAAGCAGCCGCCACTCCCTCATTCGCTCGACACGCTGCAGGTCCTGGCAAATAAAAAATTGGGTCTGTCACCGGGAGAAACCCTGGCAACAGTCCAAGCCCTTTATGAAAAAAAATACGTTACCTATCCCCGGTCGGACTGCAACTACATCCCATCATCGCAAAAAGATGATGCCCAGCGCATCTTGGTCATGCTGCAGAACTACGGCTTGCCGGCAGCCATCACCGCCAATCCAGCCATTACTTCCAAAGCTTTTAATGACGCTAAAGTCACGGCTCACCATGCTATCATACCGACAGGCGTTGAACCGCAGGATTTGAATGACAAAGAACTTAAAATTTATCAGCTGATCGCCGAATATTACTGCTACCAATTTTATGATCCCTACCGGTTCAAAAAGGTCTCATTTACGATAAAAGCTGCCGACTGCTTGTTTAAGGGTTCCGGCACACTGCCCATTACATTGGGATTTATGCAAATATACGGAGAAAAGGAAAAGCCAGAAGACAATGCTGTCCTGCCAACACTCAAACCAGGTGATGAAGTAACTGCGGACTATGCCATCGCGCAAAAAAAGACAACGCCTCCAAAACGGTTCACGGAAGGCACGCTTCTTGCAGCGATGACCAACATCTGGCGGTTCATCGCATCGGATAACCCAAACCGAGAAAAACTCAAAGAAGTGAAAGGCATCGGCACACCGGCAACCCGCGATCAAATCATTGCCAAGTTAGAAGCTACAAATGGAAAAGGCCATAAATTAGAACCGTACATCACCAAAAAGGGAAAATCTACAGAATTAATCCCGACGCCTATTGGCTGCGCGCTCATCGATACGATCGACCAGAGCCTTACCTATCCGGACACCACAGCAGTCATGGAGTACGAGCTGTCAAATATCGCATCCGGCAAGATATCCCGAGACGCCTATATTACAACAGTCATCGACCTGGTAAACCGAAACGTCACGCACGCTGAAACGGTGGTATACCCGGCGCCGCCAGGCAAAAAAATCTTTGCCTGCCCCATTTGCAAAACCGGGCAGCTCCTTCGCAAATATTCCGCCAAGCATACCATGCACTTCTGGATATGCAGCAATAAAGACTGCATATCGCCGGTCACCAAGCAGACCGTCTTTTACGAAGACCATGACGGCGAGCCAGTCCTGGCCTTCTGCCCTCACGACAATGCCCCTCTGTCCCGCTGGAAAGGGAAGTACGGGCATTTTTGGAAATGCAGGGTCTGCAATAGCACATATAACGATGCTAACGGTAAACCGGATTTCACTAAAAAGAAAAAATCAGCTAAATAACTAAAAAATATATTAAATCATGCCATATCGTGCCTATCTGTCACAAATAAGCACGATATGGCATAAATTAGCATATAAAATAAAAGAAAGGACATCCGTCATGAACGAATCCACAGGATACACAGAAAACAGGGAAGACGAAGATCCAGCTGTTTCTGCATTCGATAAACAACACGACAACGACATGCTGCCCAACGTACCTGAAGATGAGGATAGCCAAACGGAGACAGTACCGGACGCTACAAACTTGCCGGCTCATCCTATCCGCTCACCCTCCCCCACTTTCCCTCCGGAAGATACTCCAGACGATACACTATACAATGACATATTCCGGGAACAACGGCAGCCAGAGGAACAAAAGCTTCCAGATCCTCTTATAGGAGAAGCTGAACATCAGGCTGCACCTGAAAAATTGCCATGGGACAGCCCGCAGTTACTGGACTCTATACAACAACTGGAAAAACTGTGTGCAAATTTACAGGATAGCCTGACAGCGTATCAAGCATTTACAACGACTTTAAACGAGACAGACGCAATCCTCGCCGAAACGCTGCATACCCTGTCAGCAGAAACCCAGGCCATGACAACCAACCGGCAGGCTTACGAAAAAATCATGACAGAAATGAGCAGGACGGCTCATTGGTTGGAACACACCAATAAACGGTATACGGAAATGATGGCTGCTATGCCGATACAGGCCGAAAAAGCCTATACCGGCATGATCCAAAAGCACGCTGCCAACTACCAAAATCTGATGATAAAATTAGGCAAACTCATTGAAACCAAGGTGTTAAAACCACCGAAAGCAACCAATTACTATGCTATTGCCGGCATACTGATTGCACAGACCATAGCTTTGTATGTGTTACTAAAATAGGAGGTGCTATGTATTGGAAACGCTCACTCCGGAAGACTACAAGCTCCGCATAGAGCATTTACAGCAAATTAAAACCGCAATGCCCGAAATCTGGCAGATGATTACCCAATCGCGCTGTTGCCCATCTTACATTGGCTTGACAGACTACTGCCGCTTTGAAGCCGGCTATCAGTGTGAAACATGCTGGCTTGCCAATCTGCCAAAAGATCCCGAAATAGTTCCCGAAGCATAGCGGTATTATGGCATGTTTATTATGGCTGTTTTGCGCGCAAAGAAAAGGACTTCCGCTTAGTTTTGCGGGAGTCCTTTTTCTTTTATACTTGCGTTTCAGCAATTTCTTGTATCTTTTCCATGGATAATTTTGTAATCCGTGCAATCATATCATAGGGCAGACCTTCTCGCAATAATCCTAATACGATTTCCTCCTGCGCAATTCGAGCTTTTTCTTGTTCTTTACGGAGTTTTTCTTGGGCGATTCGAGCTTCTTCCTGTGCAACCCTGATATTCTCCATCATGGAAATGTAATCCCGACGGGCTTTTTCCTGTATTTCATACTTTCTGCGCAATTTTTCGTCTTGCGTAAAATACATCTCGCTTTTCATCGCTTCTTTAATAGCTGGTTCGCTCATCGCCAACACCTCCCGTTCCTCATCGCTGCATTGGTTAGAAAAATAGGCAATCCACTGTTCCGATTTCTTCAGGTTCCGTATATCGCCAATGCGGATTTTCTCCAATTCGATAAAATGCATTTCCAAGTCATCCAATAGTCGGTCATTCGTCTCGTCATTGCAAATATGATAGGAATGATGGCAGGACGTATATTCAGGAAACGCATTGAAATCCATCAGGTTAATGGAAATCGCCTGCATCAGTTTATTATATGGCTCGCCTTCATGCAGTTCTCCACTGTACATTTTTGACCAGTAATACAACGAACGTCTCGCCATATCCGGGTCTTTGCATACCTGCACTTCAATATTAACCTGCGTGCCGTCATTCATCCTTGCCCGTATATCCAGAACAGAAACTTTTCCATCCTGCTCAATCGGGGTTAATTCTTTATCCAGAAAATCTAAATCCGTAAATACATTATCTTCGGTTCGATTCAAAATACTGTTGATAAAGCTGAGAGTAAGCGTCTTTCGTTTCACGTCGCCCAATAAATATTTAAAGAATACGTCGTTCAGCCGGTTTAACTTCATGTCATCTTACCTCCCTATATGTATTGTACCACGCTTTCTCTACAAAAGACCATCAAATATCTATATAATACCGTATAAATTCTTCTCCTTGTTCGTCCCCTTTTGGCTTTCTGCAGTTATTAAGCCAATCCAATACATATTGTATCTGCCCGTCAGTAAGGCTTATCTGCGTCCCTTCCTCATAATCAACTCCCGTAAATAACACGTCGCCAAAAATCAAATCGGTATAGCCGTTTTGTGCGATATAGAAATTAGGCTCACTTCCATTTAGCTTTCCTTCTTCATTGACAATCATGTCAATGCCATTGGCGACGGATACGATTTCAATCCTTCCTTTTACAATCCGCTGAGCCGTCTTCAAATCATCTTCTATAATCGTAACGATTGGATTTCTACCAATTTTTTTGATAACTACTTTAATTTTTCCCATACATATGCCCCCAATCACTACAATCCCATGGTCAACGCTTTATACGTCACCTTTGCAATGCAGTATAGCAAAAATCCCCCGTTGATAATCAGGATAGCTTTTAATATGTTCTTATCCTGCCGTCTGATTCTCTCCATCATTTTTTTATGCCGTCGTTTTCGCATAGCCTGCCGCAGTTCCTTCCGTTCTAAATCTATGGAGTGAAGCAACGCCGCAACCTCATAGCCGTTATTGTTTGTGTAATCATAAATACGTTTCATAGAGACCATCTCCTTGTCATATTCTAAGGCATTGCCTTCGGTGGCATAAAAAAAATACATTCTTCCGCCGATGCAAGGACGGCGCAGCCGCACCGTTTATCCTTGTATCGTCGGAAGAATGTATTATGATCTAGCCGCGAAGGCACTTTATTTATGTCTTTTTATTATGACTGTTTTGGCGATTTTTTCACAAAAAAAATGCTCCACGACTATGTATGGAGCATTTTCAGAATACATCACTATGGCTTCCAGTTCGCAATAAATCAAGAATTAATTCATCTTTTTGAATCGCATAAATCAACAGCCAATCTGGCTGTATATGACATTCTCTAACAGAATCCTTACCCATATAATGAATCAGCTCATGGTCATGATTCTTCGCAGGCAGGGGTTCTTCGTTCTGTAACTTGGTAATGACCTCCATCAGTAAATCCTTATTTAATCCCCTCTTTATAGCCCTTTTATAATCCTTCTTAAATTTCGTGTGGTATCTAAGCTTAAGCATCCAAATCCCTCATCAGCTCATCTACAGTATCAAATGAGTTTGACATATTTATCCCCTCATGCGCTTCTTTTATAATGCTCAATAACTCATCTGACAATGGATGTGAATTAGTCCGCAAGGTAGGTTTAAACGGTAATCCCTGTTCCCGAACAGCTTGCGATAAGAAAATTGTTATAGCAGAAGATAACGTAAGACCCATGGCAGCAAACAGTTTTTGGGAGTCTTTTTTTAAGGATTCATCAATTTTAATTGTTGCGCTTACAGTTGCCATATATATCACCTCTTGTGGATATTATATCATATAATACGTCTATAGTACATATAAAATATGTACTATAGACGTATTATAGCTTTATATATTATATGTATCCTAACTCACATAAACTTGTAAAGGTACCGTCACCAATAATAATATGATCTAAAACAGGTATTTCCATGACTTGGCCAGCTTGGAAAATTTTTTGCGTTACGCTAATATCGTCACGGCTAGGCGCCGGATCGCCACTCGGGTGATTGTGTACTAAGATAACCGCAGCGGCATTGTACTGTAAGGCCATTTTAAATACTTCGCGGGACTTTGCTAAACTCGCATTAATTGTCCCCTTAGTCAGTGTCTTGACCGTAATCAGTTGATTTTTACAAGTCAGCAGGGCTGCTCTAAATTCTTCTTGTGTCAAACACCGCATGTCTTCCATGACATAATCTGCTACTGCACGGGGCGTACTAAAGTCCGGGGCATATAATTTTACCCGTTCCTTGTGCAGTCTCCTTCCCAGTTCTACGGCAGCGTATAATATTTCGGCATTGCGCTTGCCAATACCGTCAATCTTGTTCAAATCCAGTACATCCATTTCACTCAAATCGTATATATTTTTATGCGGCAAGCTGTCCATTACATTTTGCGCCACTTGATTAGTATTGACTCCGCCTAACAATACAGAAAGAAGTTCCCTATTGCTTAACGTTTCCGCTCCATACAGCGCCATTCTTTCCCGTACTTTCATTGGCCATCTTCTCCCTTCATGGATTTATGTTCTGGCATGTGCCTTCGCGCTTTTTTCTAAACGCCGCTTTTTCTGCTGGGCAAGGCCGGCAACGCCGTATATTTAGCCTTGCCCAGCAGGAAGAGCGGCGTTACCCTGCCAATGGAAGGCCTGCAAATTAATTCTATGTATTAGGGCTGTTTTATGCTGATTCGGCACGAAACGTGCTTAAAAAGCATATTTCGTGCCGAATATGGTTAGTCCCTCATGAGGTCTTCCCAGTAAATAGACCTTGTCGTATCCGAAAAGCCGTAAATCATTCTTTCAATTTCCGCTCTCATTTGCCGTACTTTTTGAGTTTTTTCTTCTACGTTTAGCAAATCATATTTCAGCCTTTCAATTTCCTCCTGCAAATTATTTTTACGTTTCTGTATCATTTGAATCCACCCGTCGCTTACAATACGGAATGATTTTTCCTTTCGTATCAGCAAGTTATCCCTCTCAGGGTCAGCGGATGAACTTAAGTATTTAGCATGATGAAGATATATGCTTTCAGCAACGATAATAGCATAGGTTGTCTTGTCATATTGTATGAAGACTTTTCGATTTTTCCTCGTATATGCGTTTATCGAGCATATAGCCTCAAAAAATTTTTTATTGCAGACTTTACCATTAAAAGCTTTGATAGCTTCCGCTATTTTGTCATATACAGGCAATATATCTTCATAAAAATCAATCATATTTTGCAGAATTTGTTCTTTTTCCGTCATGCCTGTCCCTTTCCTTTCTTTTCACAAAAATCAAAATCATTTAACAAAATACGCCAGTATGACTTATCCTTGCCGTCATCGCCAGTAAACTTTACATGCTCCATGTTGCCTTTTACATTGATTCGGCTACCTTTCCCGAAATGGTCAGCAATAATCTCCGCCTTTTTCCCGTATGCCACTATTCTGAAGTACTGCGTTTTTCTTTCCTTTGAAAAAAAATCATAATAATTTTCGGCAATCGTAAACATCGCCATGGTCTTTTGTTTTGCCGTAATGCGTACATCGACTTCTTTAGTTAGATTCCCCAAAACTTCAATATGATTCATACTATCAGCTCCTTTAATATATACCCAGGCATTGCCTTCGTTGGACCAAAAAAAATACATCCAGCGGCAAGTGCAAGGACGGCTTTGCCGTACAGTTTATCCTTGCACTTGCCGCTGGATGTATTATGATCCAATCGCGAAGGCGCTTTATTTGTGTCTATGTATTAGGACTGTTTTCGAGTCAAAAAAGGCGGCCTGTAAAAAGCCGCCTATATGGCAATCATCTTTAAATCCGTTCATAATGTGTCCACATGCTAATAATTTTAATTACTTTCTCATTCTCATAAACTTCATACACCAAGCGGTGTTGCAAATTAATTCTTCGTGAAAATAATCCTTGCAAATTTCCTATCAGTTTTTCGTAAGAAGGCGGGGTTTGATACGGGTTTTCTCGAATTAAGTCAATTAGTAGTTTGGCTTTGCTGTCCAGATGAGCCGCCTTTAATTTAGGAATATCTTTGACCGCCGCTTTTGTATACTTAATCGTGTACACCTACCATTGTACCTCGCTTTCGTCTATACATTCAGACAACGGCGTATCTTTGCCCTTCATCACCTTTTCTTTCATTGCTGGATTCGAAAGAATCTTTAACGTTTCCACCATACTATTATATTCGTCTTCACTAATAACAACGGCATTGCCTATCTTTGTATTGATATTGATGCATTCATTATATTTAACCGCATTTTCCAGTAAGGAAAATAAATTTTTTCTGAAAGAAGTAGCATTGGTATGTAACATATTTATCACTCCTTATATGTACATAATAACGTACATATTTTACTCTGTCAATCCATAGCTTCAATGTCGCACGTATTGCATGTCAATCCCGCACTTCGAGCATATGCAATACATGCTTTATTTACAGATACATTTTTGTATACTTCATCGTTTGCAAATAATTTAGCTTGGCAGATAGTATGTTCTCTCACTTCCAACATAGCAGTTAACTTTCCTTCTTTATTTACGACCACGACAATCTGCACATGACTTCCGATTCTCCGGGAATATCCGACAGAACAATTTTTTAACTCTATTGCTGCCTTTTTTAGTTCTGACTTTCGTTCAATGCACTTAAAATTATAGCCGTTAATATTCTTCCGCAAAGATTGTTTCAGCTTTTCCGATATACAAAATATAACTTCCCGGTCATCCTGTCTCGCTACGGCAACGGAAAGCCAATCATGCAAATGAGACAGCGGCACATCTGCTTTGCAAAACTCTCTTTTTGTAATTTTATCTGCACACTCCCATAACCGCAAGGTATCTATATACAAATCAATCTTACCTGCTATATGTTTCCATGTCATGACCGACATGTACTGTGCATAAAAGGTACGGATAAACTTACATATCTGCATGACTTTTTGTTTATATGTATCTATATTCCAGTATATATTTCTTCTATCCACAGGGGGTTCCATGGAAATAAAAGTTTTGCTGGCCTCATTTGCCATAGCAAGAGTAGGAAGGGAATAGGCATGCATAAACGCAAATATGTTTTCATAAGTGAGATTACGGCGAACAAACGACGTATTGGGCAATCCCAAAACCTGTAATACAGCTTGCTGATATGACATCCCTTCCTTTTTCATTATCTTCTCCACATGGATTTCCCAGTTCTCAGGCAAATGCTGTTCTTTTAACCGATATTCTTTCCATTCTTTAAAAGACAATCTCCCTATCCCATTATATGGCATCACTGGTGCATCCCAGAACCGCACTTTTCTGGCAATAGCCAAGACGCTTCCATACAGCCGACATGATTCATTTCCTTGTAAATAAAACGCTTTTCTGCTGTACCCTTTGTTAACCATATGCTGATTTATGCAAGCACGTAATTTTCGCAGTAATATAGTCAGATTTCCGCTTTTTATAATGCGGCGGTAGTGAAAGAAAGACAATGCGGTTTTCTGCCACATTTCTTTCACATCGGTGTAATATCCTATCGCCGTTTCGCCAACAACAAGACCCTCAACGATTTGTTTCCAATCTGCTCTTTCGTCCTTGATATTAAGCGCAAACACTTCTTTGACATTCTTATACCATTCGATTTTTTCTTTTTCACAATCAAAGCGCATGCCATCATATGTAAGCCGTACTTCTATTTTATCTTTAAACTCAATGACCGTCATGTATAGTCGATACGGCAAAATACTTCTGTCATCGGTCGTGAACATGATTTCACGTCCTATGCCCGTATGCTTCCTGCCACAACACGGGCAAATAAGTGATATTCTGCGATACCACCGATTAAACTTAAACATACCGCCGCATATATCGCAGTACGCATAATAGATACCGCTATATCCACTCGCTTTTTCAGCGACAAATACTGTCGGCGTCCCGTATCGCTGATAGCCTGGCACCCGTGCGCCGATGCAACATTCAGCAATTTTTCTCATCTGAATCACCGTCCATATCTACATCGGCAAACAGGCTGTCTGCATCTTCTTTCGCTTTCTTCAAATCTTGTGCAATGGCTTTGGTTTCAGCTTTCTTCTTATTTTCCGCCTTGATTTTCGCTTGCTCCGCTTTGCGCTTCTGTTCTTCTTCCTGTTTCCGAGACGCTTCATCCGCTAACAAAGCCTCCCTGTGCTTGTCTAACAGCCGCAAGGCTTCATCTAACGCTCGCTCTTGTGTATCGCAAAACGCCTGTAAATACTTTGTCTTCTCCGGCGTTTCTGCATGGTCTTTATCATATGCAATAAGATTATTAATTACATTGATAAACTCTAACTGCATCGAAAACGCGGTTTCCATCGCCTGTACTGTCGATAAATCTTGTTTTACAAGTCCCATAGCTAAGCCTCCTTTGCATTGCTTTCGCTGCCATTGATCCGGTACAGCGGCAGCGGGAAAGCAAGGGCGGCAGAGCCGTACCATTTACCCTTGTTTTCCCGCTGTTGCTGTGCCATACTTTCGCTGCGAAAGCACGCAGTTTAGGCCTGGGTATTAGGGCTTTTCCATATATAAAAGGCACTATGAAGATTGTTCACAGTGCCTTGATTACTCTATTTTCTCTCCACGAACCAACGACCAATCACTGGCCCGGATAAATTAGTGCTCCTTTCAAAAAACAGCGACGTAATTCGGTCTTTTATGCGTATTGTATACCGGTCTCCTTGCCCCCCTGCTTTTTGAGCTGCTGCCGGCACTACGCCTAAAACTCTGTCAATGGCAAATTTTGAGCCGTCCTCCCATGCAATCTCCCGCGGCATCATCTTACCGCGCTCATCCATATCCACAGCTACCTGAACATATACCTTTGCAGATTTTGTCATTTATATCCCCTCTTCCACTCTTTACTAACTCAAACAGATGTTTTATACTTATAACAACAGTATAGAACATCTGTTCCAATTTGTAAAGATTCGAGGTATATTATGAAAACTATTCTGCATGCAGATTTAAATAGCTTTTATGCGTCTGTTGAAATCATGCAGCATCCAGAGCTGAAACATAAACCCGTCGCCGTCTGCGGCGCCACAGAAACCAGGCACGGCATTATCCTAGCTAAATCACAACTGGCAAAAGAGGCTGGCATCAAAACAGCCATGACGAACATCGAAGCTAAATGCCTTTGTCCTGACCTAATTATGGTGCCTCCGCATTATGATGAATACCTCAAATACAGCCATCTTACTCGCCAGATTTATGAACGCTATACCGATCTCGTTGAACCCTATGGAATGGACGAATGTTGGCTTGACGTTACGCATAGCCGGATCTATGGATCAGGCCGAGAAATAGCCGAAGAAATCCGTCAAACCGTCAAATCCGAACTGGGCCTTACAGTATCTATTGGCATATCTTTTACTAAAATATTTGCAAAACTTGGAAGCGATATGAAAAAACCGGACGCCATTACAGAGCTTCCGCCAGATGTTATCCCGAAAATAGTCTATCCTCTGCCCGTATCGAATTTGCTATACGTCGGACCGGCAACCGCCGCTAAACTGCGCAATTACGCAGGCATATCTACGATAGGGCAATTAGCCCATGCCCGGCCGGATATGCTTAAAGATTTGCTGGGCATCAACGGCATCAAGCTATGGGAGTTTGCGAACGGGATAGATAATGCCAGGGTAAAGCACAAACACTACATTGCGCCGATAAAATCAATAGGCCGTGGCATTACCTGTACAGAGGATCTTCATACGGACGAAGACGTCTGGAAGGTCATGCTGGCATTATCTCAAGATGTCGGACATAAGCTGCGTCTGCAGCATGTCATGGCAACAGGAGTACAAATCTCCCTGCGCGAAAAATCCCTGCTGACCAGGCAATATCAGGAACACCTGCCCTTTCCCACACAAAGCCCGAAGTACCTTGCCCAGGCAGGAAAAAAGCTCCTCGTGGAAAAATATCCTTGGTCCGCGCCGATCCGCGCCGTCACGATCCGGGCCATCAATCTCATACCGGATACGACGCCGCAGCAGCTGGATTTATTCACAGATTTTGAAAACGTCGATAAACAAGAGAAAGCCGAGGCAGCCATTGAAACAATCCGGCGCCGTTTCGGCAAACGTGCTATCGTCCCAGCCTGTCTCATGGGAGATCTGAAAATGCCGGATGACGGCCGGGACGAAGTAATTTTGCCAGGTATGCTGTATATATAAAGATATATAATTACCGGCATTCTATAAAAAATAATCCCTCCGCAGTATGTAAACCACAGAGGGATTGTTTCTTTTTTCAATTACCAATCGCATTCTACCTTATCCAATTTCTCCTGTAAAGTCTTTTGTAATGCCGAGAAAGCCGGAATAAAGCTATCCCGAATCAGCAGGATCATTTCGTCAATTTCATCTTCATTGTATATATGTACAGCTATATTTCGCTTTTTTAGCATCAGCAGCCATACTGCAGCATCATGCAGAAAACCAATTTTATAGGCAAGCTGTAAAATCTCTCTGGGCGATCCACTCTCTGCTCCTGCCACGCCATGCAGTTTCATCACTTCTTGCAGTGCTTTCCAAGCGAGCTCAAACGTCAGATTAAACTGCCCCACAACCCCCGTGCGATATATGTCGTCGTTATCGGCCAGCGTAAAATCAGCATGTCGCAATATATCTAAGCAACTGGAAAAATTATCCAGCTTTTTCATACAACACCACTCCATCCCTCTCAATTTCATTCTTTAATTCTGCCGTAATTTTATTCCCGTCTATGATATCAAAAGTCAGCAAGGTATGAACACGTTCTTGTATATCCCAATAGAACGAATCAAAATCGCCGCCGTATACGGCAATATCAATATCACTTCGCTCGGTATGCGTTCCCCTGGCCCGGGAACCAAAGAGGATAATTTTACCAATACCATGTTTTCTCGCCAAAGCGGTTATGTCTCTAATCACTCTTTCCGGGAGGTTATGTCTCACTACCAATCGCCTCCAACATTAATATGTTATTATTTAGTTTATTATACTACGAAATATCAAAATATTGTATGCTAAGGCACTTACAAAACAATTAAACCGTCTGTCGGCAACTCATCCTTAGTTACTCCTTTTAAAATCACTTCTCTCTTTTCTTCAGAAAATTTTTCAGCACTATGTTGTGGATAAGCTAAAATTTTTAACGTTACCGTTGTAATGCCGCTCCAACTCAAATATATTTTTTTTACTCTATACCAACAGGGGAAGCCAGCGCATTCCATAAAAAATGACAGGCTTGCATTTACCACGTCCACTATATTGACATTGACATGCTTTGATCTGAACACATTTTTTTTCGGGTTATTGGGGAAAACGACAGCCCAGCGCCGGTATAGATGTAATTTCGGCTGAAAGGCTGACCGCTTGAACATATAAACCTCTGCTGCTTGTACAGTAGCAAATGACCGTATTACATGAGTCCGATCAGATACAGTAATCCATTTCAACTATCTATCTCCTCCAATATATACACAGGTTCATCTGTCTTAAATATTATCTCTAGCTGTCCCAACCACGCCTCTCTTCTCTGCTGTAATACTTCGTTTTTAGCCGTATAAAGCTGCAGCAGCACCGCAATATTTGCGCGCGATGCCAAAGAGTATTCGCAGCGGATATCCATATATTTACTTATATACACCTCATACAGATCAAGCGCAGCAAATGATTGGTGCACACACATATATTCTTCAATCCGGCGCCAAGCACTATATTCTGCCAAGACCACTGAGTCCTCAGTATATGCAACATAGGACCTTCCCAACAACCAATCCGTCGTAACTCCAAAAAAATCAGCCAGACTGGATAAATTTTTAGCCCCCGGTACAACCTGACCTGATTCCCAGTATGTCAACGCAGTCCTTGACCGGTTGACTAAAAACGTATCTACGTCTTTCTGCGTCAACTCATATGCCTTTCGCAGCCTTTTAAGCCGCTCCCCAAATGTTGCAGACATAATTATTTCCTCGTCAAAACCATCTTTCTTTAGCCAAATCATAGTGCCACCACATTCCGTCGGCATAGCGTATGCACGGAAATCCATCCCGGATAAAGACAGCCGCAGGCTGCCCATGCGTCCATCTTGTCGTGGTGATTTGCCGATAGGCAATCTCACACGTTGCCATGAAAATATCTTCCGGGAGCTGCTGCATCAATACCTGCCGGCATGCAGCATATAATTCATCTTTTCCAATTTTCATATAACCTCCCATCCTTTCTTCTCTGCATACGCATCCAGATCTGCCTGCGCTTCTGCTTTCGTGTTTCGCCATGGTAGCTGCGACATTCGGTGCCATGATATTGCACCTGGCTTCAGGTATTGGCCTTTGTATGTGTACCCGCCTACACCATCGGGCATAACCTGATAGAGCCAGCCGCGGGCATCTCTATACTTTTTCATATCCTTTTACCTCCTTTGCCAACTTACAAATCCTTGCTGATTCGTCAGCAATTAGATCCTGAAACGCCTTACGAAAATTTCTATAGGCCTGATTCAACTCCATATAATATTCCATTTCATCAAAGTGATCCTTCTCATCAGGAATATATATGCCTCGCAGGATTTCGCGTATTTCTATAAGCGTTTTCATGCGGTCCAGCGTATTCTCCAGTTTATGCATGACAAGTCTCCTTCCAATTAGACAATAGATAAGAAAAAGGACAATCCCTTAAATCAGCACTAGGGATTGTCCCCTTTCACTTTCATGTTAAGCCCTTACTTATGATAAAAATCATATTCTTCCTGGGGACTGTCAAAAGCCGGCGCAATGACAAAGTAAACCGGATTTTCACGGGAAATATTGTAATTCCCGTGCGCTTCTTCCCAAGCAGCCTGTTCCTTCTGCTGCGCCCAGAATGCAGCTTCTTCCCGGGGACTGTCAAACGGATTGGCCGTTACAAAATATACGGGATTTTCGCGAGTAATATTGTAATTGCCATGTGCTTCTTCCCAAGCCGCGGCCTGTTTCTGCTGCGCACAAAACGCAGCTTCTTCCTGCGGGCTGTCAAATACCGGTTCCGCGGCAAATGCCGTCACGCTCATCGCACACACTGCCATTGTCATAACCATTTTTTTCATGTAATTTTTCATATATAAAACTCCTTTTCTGTGTAAATAAACTAATTATCCGGTTACTTGCTATATAAAACTGCTTATTCGTTCCGGTATCACCTTCTTTCACGAGATTACGCAATCTTTCCTTTCCAGGCCTCACCCCCTTTCATGACCAAACCTTCTATTTATGGAAGTACATCCGGCACATCGTTATATGATTTATACCGGGTAATCACACTGGTACTGTCACCTACTATATGCGCAAATTCTTTTTTATCCCGATATACGCGGGCAAAACACTGTTGCCCTCTCGTATCAAAATACCGGTATATTGTTTCGGCAACTCGTACAGCAGATGACGGAGACAAATAATCACCAAAGTCAAACCATTTAATCAACTCTTCTTGCGTATCAATTACTCCTTTAAAAGTTACTTTGAAAATCCCGATTTGATATTGTGTCGTCATAGTATGTTCTCCTTTTTGCCTACCGGCGTCTTTTTTTTCGTTGGGCCACCAATAGCATAGCGGAAAGAGCGCAGGTCAAGGGCAAGCCCGCAGGGCGCAGTACTATTTACCCTTGACCGGAGCGGCCGCTATGCTAGACTGGCACCGCGAAAAAAGCGGTCATTAGGTCTTTTTATTAGGTCCCAGGGCTCAAGCCCGTCTTCCCTTCTTTATCCGTGCCAGTTTAGCACAGATTGTGCTAAACTGGCACAATTTCGCACTGTTTAGCCCGTTTTATGCCGTTTTGTTACCTGTTTACTACCTTCCCCAGCCTCATCGCGTTTCGTTCCCGATTTTCTTTTATCGTTTTTTGGATTTCCGGCCGTTCCAAACTTTGGTGTACACAGTTTTTCAACTCCGGCAAATGTGTCTTTATGACGCGCTCAATCGTTTCTGCCTTATACTTCCGTGCCATATCGGCTACAATATGATCCGTAATTTCGCGCTCTGTATGACAATAATTGACGAGTGCCTTGGCTTTGTACCACTGCATGGCAACAGACGCTTTCTGCCCTACGCGGGGCCGGCTGGATTCCATTCCTTCCGGCAGGAACTCTCTTTCTAAATCCTGATCAATTAACTCTTGCGGCACCTGTTGATAGGATTGCACAATATCCAATAACTCCGGATTCACCGTATACTTTTCGTTGACATGAAGGCCGCCGTATAAATCGCGCAGGCTCTGCCTATCTTTGCAATGCGCCTCGAGCATGTCATATACGGACGTATAATTCCCCATGGCAAGCTGCCCCAGATATACGTCTTCATCCATTAGTACTTGATCACCAAATCGCACCGTCACATGCTGCCGCTGCGACAGCTCTACCGGTTTCATCCCGCTTTTTTGACGTTCATACATGTCCCGGTCGTCCATCATCAGATATGACAGGCATTGCCGGGCAGTCTCGCCTTTATACCGTTCCTCACCAGTTGTATCCGTTATGGATAGTTCAAATTTAGATTCAAAGTCTTGCAACTTCCGCGCTTCGTTTTCCTTCAAAAATGGTCCCACTATTACTTCATTGTGGCCAGGCGATAAAAAATGTCCCTGTCCATCAGACATCAACGCCCCTCTAGTCTCAATGACGTATCCGTCCATTTCCTTACCATAGAAGTCTGGCCGGCGTATATTGACCACAAGGTCAGACCCAAACGCGCGCAGCACTTCTTTTTCGTCCTGGCAATACTTGCCGGGTACCTGATATAAATAAGTATCGGCCCGGTGCTTTCCCAGGGCCAGCTCCGGGTGATGCTGCATATACTGGCTTTCTTCGGCGGCAAATGATTCCATTTTCTTTAGTACAACCGCCTCTTTTACTATAAATTCTTTTTCAATCTCACTGATTGCCTGTTCTTCACAGAGTTTAGGATTTTCCTCATAGGTTTTCCTATATTCAGGACTATTGAACATTTGAAGACGGACGCGCTCTCCAACGGCTGTCTCCCTGCCGGCTTCGGTAAAAACCTTATCCCTGTCGGGTTTCAACAGCAATTCAGATATTGACTCGCTGACGGTGCCGCAGTTCCCGCCAGCAAGACGGCCCAACGGCAGGGAAATACGCCCTTTGATGCCATCATTTCGGAGTTTAATATATAGAGAAACCTCTCTGCCAAAAGCTGGAGCATCGCTGCGCCCAAAGAGCTTCATGTCTTCGCGAAAAATCGCTGTCAACGCTTTATAGGCCCGTTCTCCTTCCAGGGCCGCACCTTTGGGGATAAACCCATCTTCACCCGGCGCTTTAAAATCCGTAGCCATATAGACCCGCAGTTCCTTAAACGGAGCCTTTTCAGCGGCCTGAAATACCCGTGTCTGTTCCAAAGTATCCCTCAGCAGCTGATCCGTATATTTCCCGGTAATACCCCGGACTGCTAAATCCATGCGATAGCCGCTTTTAAATAAATTCTGACTGCCTTTGCGTTCAAAATCCCGTTCGAGGTGTTCCAAGACCGGTCTTACATCGGCCAGCTTATACTGCGAGGCGCCGCACTGCTGCATTAGCTGCGTCATAACCAGCTCCCGTTCGAGCGTCCGCTGCCCCAATACTTTGGCTTCATGCCATGTAGATTCTGAGGCCAGTTCCCGTAACTGTCCCATTGGATCGTCAAACAAGACAGAATTATCATCTGTTATACCGTTACCGCGCAGCATGACCCGTATATTGTCCAATACGTCTTTTTCCGGCGTCATGGGCCGGGCTTTATACGGTGGCATACCGATTACGTCGGCGCCATTATATAACTGCCATCGCATCAAATGATACGGCGAGCTTTTTGTGTCAAGATACTCAAAGGTCACTGGTTTGGCGCCATCTCTAATGCGCCAACCTTCCTTTTTGGCATCGCGCTCCGAAATGTAGCGCGGATCATCCTGATTTAAAATCATAGCATGCATATAATTTGCACAGGTCATCTGATGATATACCAGCTCCCCTTTCCGGTCATGTCCCACCTGGCAAGGAATATGGTTCAAACTCCTGAACAGGCATCCGTTCTCTTTTAAATTTTGTATGACCTGGGCTTCTATCTTCCGGCGTTGTTCCCGGCATTTTGCATTTTCCAGGGCGATCTGTTCATTAGTCAGCTTAAATGTACTTTCTTTCTTTTTATACCGCATGGCCCGATTGCGTTTTCTGATGGCCTGTGTCCTCACCACATGCTTGGCTGGCCCAAACAAATCCTCACAGCGGTCATAGGCTTCCCAGCGCGTCTGGATATGCTCATTTTTCATGATCAGGGCATAAATATCGCCGGCTTTCCCCTGCGGATCAGACCAGTCTTTCCACATTGTGTACTGGTTTCCCTCGCGCGGATTACTCGGATCAAACAGCGTAATACTGCCGGTTCCGCGATTTACGTTTTCGCCCGGTGCAAAAAACTTTCGCTGATAATATGCTGCATGAGGAGGAATCTTATTGGAATACGATAAATTTCCCAGACAATATTCCTGCAGGAAGGGCTTATAATAATTCCAATCCCTTTCTTTTTTAGTCCGTGCCATCAGCCGTCATCCTCCTCATAGCAAAATCCGCTTTCGAGCGTATCTGCCATAATATCCATAGATAGTGTCGGCTGCTCTTGCTGCAATCGCAGGCTTTCGGCAAAAGACAGTCCGGTCCGTTCTTCTGCCGCCAATACCGCCTCCAGCTCTTCCGGCGGTACGCCGAGAGCGAGCAATTCCGCCACATGTGCCGCGTTCAATTCTTCATATGTCATTCTATACACTCCCCTTATGCCAAACTGTCACTACTTAGCATGAATAGGCACTAAATAGCACATTTTGTGCTAATATATGCTTTAGTATGCCCTGCCGCCGGAAGCCCGGCCCGAATCTCTGCGTCTCTCATGACGATGGTAATTACGACTGCAAGTTACGGAACAAAACCGCTGCCGCTTGTCCTCCTTTTCCGTTACATACACAATCCGACCGCATTGACGGCAACGGAACGTGCGCAAAATCCGGTCTTCTGGCGGCTTTACCACATGCTGGATATGGTCATTGCCGATACGATTATGGAAATAATGGCAGCATCGCGCCGAACAAAACCGCTGTTTTTTCTCTGCAGGGATAAATATTGAGCCGCAAAAATCGCAAGTCCGTTCTTTCATGTCACCGCCCTCTTTCCGATTCTCGGCCGCCTGTATGGCGGCCAATAACCCTCTTTACCTGTTTTTCCCCAGATAATTCCTGCCTAAGCTTCGCCGTATGCCGTTCATATTCCGTCTGCGTCGCCCCGCCGAGCCCAAACCGCACGGAATCCACATCCAAAGCCTTGCCCTTATTACGCGTCATATACATGCTCTCAAACGAGGCGCCGGCGAGGCGCATGTCGTCAATCCGGCACCCGTCTATCCGCCCGTGATCCAGCTTGGCCAACGTCAAATCAGCGCTACGTAATTCGCAGTCACTAAAATACGAATTGCTGAAGACGGCCTCCTGCATCTTTGCGTTTTTAAAGTTGCAGCCTTCAAACTCGCAGCGGTTGAACTCCGTATGCGACATATCCGCTCTTTCAGCCTGCACGCCTTTAAATTTGCATTCCACATAATATTTCTTATCGCCCATCTCTGGAAGCGCATTGAAGGTCTTGCCTTCAATCACTTCCCGGCCGAAAAACATCTTTTTTTCCATAGTATTACCTCGTTTCATCTTCTATAAAATCCAGAATCTCAATTTTCGTAACCAGTTGATCCAATTCTCTATATTCAAGCTGCATATTTAAAGAGCCTTTGTGGTTCTGAAACGTGACGTCGAAAAAGAACTCCTCCTGGTCCGTAACCGGGATAATTTCGACGTCATTACTTTTCGAAAGCACCCGCTCCTCAATACAATCGGCCAACGCGGCAAAGGGTAACACGCCTCTGGCATTCCCCCGAAACCTTCGCTGCACATGCCCGGTAAATTCCGCACATTGCAGCGTATATTCCACAATATGTGTGCCCGTATCATGGGCCAGGGACGGATACTGTTTCATCTATATCACCCCATGTACGATGCAGTAGAATAAAAACAACCCGACCGTAAATAATATCGCCGTGTTGACCAGTTCCAGTTTAAGGCGCAGATGTTCCGATTTGATCAACTTCGTTACCGTCTCAACAAAGACTTCATACTGTTCCTCGTTTTTAATCTGTAGTTTCAAATTACGGCTCAATACATCTACTATATCGCGCTGCATTTCATTGACTTCTTTCAGCAGCTCTTCGACACGAACTTTTTGCCTCTGCTGCAAAATCTCTTTATCTGTGTCATCCATTGTTTCATCGCCCTTTCCTAATTTATAAAAACAGCACTTTCACAGCAATCAGCACTGCAGCTGACATCAACACTGTACTTTCAACCAGTTCTGGCGGCTGGAATACATATTCCGTTATTCCATACACGATAAAGAAAAGCATCAGTGCCGCTACAGCGTATATAATCCGTACAACCAGCTGTACCAATGCCTCTTTGATTTCACTATTCATTGCTCCCCTCCCTCTTTTTGAAAATTTATATCGTTTTCACACGAATATGGTTTCGTTTTTGGTTTGAATTCAAACTTCAGGTGTCAATTCAGCACAAATTGGCACTTAAAAGTTATGCTTTTCACATAATGTTTATTGGAATATGCAAACGTAACCTCTCATCGGAGATTCGCTATCTCCCTTGGTTAATGCTTTTTTCAAGCGTTCTCTGTCCGTAAGTCTTGCCATTACTGAAATGAACGGTATCCCACTTGTCCCTCATACGCCCGGAATTGCGGAAAATTCGGTCAGTTTGGGCCAGATCGTTGCCGTTGATAAAATTGATCTGCCAGCAAAAATACAGGTCATCACGGCTCGTATCGCCGTACATGGCGTCTTCGCCGTTGTACAAGCGAATCATAAGCTCCTTGTTTTTCTGGGAAAAGAGCTTTTTGAGCACTTGTGCGTCGTCCAGCATCAGCTTGGGTACAGATGGTGCAGGTGAAGCATCTACAGGGGCCGGCGCCGGCAGCACGACGTCCATCAAATAGTCAAGCACATCTTGCCCGTTGTTGATCGGAGCCCATAAGATGCAATTCCCGGTGACAGTGAAAAAACGATTTGCCGAATATATTTCTATTTTGTCGTTTCTAGCCCCTTTACGGCCGTCCCGAATGATTCCGGTCACGATGATATGCAAACCGCGCCCAGAAGGGCTAATTTCGCTATAGGAGCCTAAGGATTTCATGATACGGTATGCATCCTTTGTCAAAACCATATCCTCAACGCAATGATCGATATCGATACCAATAAATGGGTCCTGTTCCGTAAAAACAAACCCTAGGCCGTCGTAGTCGCAGGCTGCCCGGCAGGCTTCTTCGTATGTGCCCCATGTTAAAGGGTCATTGACTTTGGCAGGCTGTCCGTTTTTGGGATCAAAAGGCACCTTGATTTTCTTGACGCGCCCCTTCTCTTTTCGTTTGACAATTTTCCAGCACACCCATTGTGCATATTCTCGTAATTCTTCCGGTATTCGGTGTATCATTTCCATCCATCGCCTCCTTACTTTTCCAAAACCCGTTCCCGGCACCTGCCGTGTTCCTGTTCCTTACCGCTGTTCCTGCGTATTACAGCAGCCAGCTTCTTCCTGTGCCAGGCTTCCCCCCGTTCCTTCCGGAAATCCTTGCAGTTTTCCAGGCGGTAAGGAATGCCCTGCCGCCGCATATAGCGTTCCAGCTCGTCCAATCTTCCGGTATATTGGTCCTGCCAGAACGCCAGGGACGCCTCATGTCCGGTCTGTACGGCGTCTTTCATCTGCATATCGATATACCGCAGCTGCCGGATTTCGTTCCAAAGATGTTCCTGCTGCCGCTGGGTCATGCCGCTTGCTTCCAGTACATCCACACTGGCTTCACTGTCTCCGGCAATCCCCAAGGCTTCCCATACGGATTCACTTCCACGTTCTTCTTGTGGATATTTTTTTCCGTCTTCATCTTTCATGATGTATCCTCATCCTTACTACTAACATATACTGTGTACATATACTCTAATCTCTTACGTCACATTGTGACAAAAGTTTTGTCACATCCGCGTCACAATGTGACGCTCTTATAAACGGCTTATTTATGCTGTCTCATGGTATATTTTGATATAAATTATCACGCCGATGTTACGCCCCTTGTTACGCTGTCTGGGAATCGCCGTTACGCACCCCTGTGACAAGGGTGTGACAGTATGTGACGTCACATCCGCGTCACAATGTGACGCTCCCGTATTTGGCGTTTCTATGCTGTCCCACACCATATTTTGATATGAATTATCACAGGCATGTTACGCACCTTGTTACGCTCGCGTTACGCATCTTGTTACGCTCGATTTACGCTTCGGCAAGTCTCTCCGTTACGCTCGTTAATAATTTCACGTATTTTTTACAGCATTTCCTGGTGGCAAAGCTTCTTTTTTTCGGGATCTCATTTTCTGCATCCTTGTAGCAGCCTGCCTGTTCTGCCTCATTTTACGCATCCGGATAGCGCTGTCCGTCTCGCTTCCGACCATCGACTCATAATGAGATATGTAAAAAGCGCCGGTCATCATCGCTTCCGTCGGCGGCAGAATTTCTACGAGCTGCGCCCGGATCAGCCGGTGCATACCGGCCTCGACTACGGATGGAGGCATGCCGGTCAACCGGCTCAATCCGTGCACATCGTACGGTATTTCATCGTTCCCTACCTGCTGAATCAGCTTGCCTTCATGACGTAACGAACGTATACACAAGGCTAAATACAGGCAGACATACTGCGGACCGTCTGGTTCGCTCATAAGCCATTTTATATCGTCCCGATCCAAAAAGTCATCTTTTATTTTCATGAAATAGTATTTCTTATTGCTCATATTGCCCTCCTAACAATGACTGAATTGGAGGAAGGCAATACCAGCGACGCATCGTTAACCTCCAGCAGCCCCGCTTTTACCAGTAATTGAATGCCTGAATCGATGACATTACCATCGATTGAAACAGGCGTATGCGCTTGAATCCATTGCACATTATAGGGTATCGCAGCCTCATTATCGTGCAAGGATAAGCAACACAGGTGAAGGTACAATAGTATATATAAGCTGCCGTTCGGTTGGCTTAATATCCAATTGATGCAGTCCTGGTCGAAAAAATCATTTCTAATCCGCAGCTCCTTTTTCATATTAGCCCTCCCCTGCTTTTTTCCGGTATCGCATACGGCGCATCCGTTTGGCAGCACCGCACTCGGAGCCCAGATGTTCGAGCAGCGTGGGTATATAATACCGCCCATCTTCCAGTTTTTTAATCAATCCGACGTGTTCAAGTTTTACCATCCCTTGCTTGACTATGTGCACCGGTACTCGAGTTTTATGGGCGATATACTCCATGCTGCACGGCAATTTCCGCTCACCGACATTTTGTTGGAGCAGGCCGTCTTTACGCAAAAACGCCAGGCACAGCTTCAAGTAAAAATAAGCGTATATTTGGCTTTTATCTTCCTCTTCCAGCCATTCAATGGTTTCGTCCGACATAAAATCCAATCCCAGCCGATAAAAATATATCCGGCCGTTTCTGTCTCTCATGCCGCCTTCTTCAAAGTCAGGAAATAAACTATCTGACCAGTTTCTTTTTTCCATCTTCATGATCTCACCTCCTACCGGCTCAAAGCGCGTTCCCGTCCTTGTTCCTTTGCAGGGCTGCGCCGTGCTACGACGCGCCGTTTCCGGGGCTTAAGTTCAATGGTCCGCTGGATATTATGCTTCGGCCGTTCTTGCGGCGGCGTCTTGGCCGTGACAGCTTCTTGGCATACATCTTTTTCAGCTGTCATTTGCACAGTTTTTTCTTCTTCCTTCTTCAGATCCCGCTCAATCATATGGGACTTCATATAATCGACTGCTTTTTCTGCATCGCTTGCAGCACGGTACAATTCATTGGGATCACGCTTCAACACCTGCATCCAGCTGGTCAAATAGGCCGCATGGTTTTCATAGTGTTTTTTGTCAAATCGGACGTTATATTCTTGCTGAATAAACATAGAAGCCATTTCTGCCCGTAACTCTTCTTTAGCATAATCCGGCTGTCCGAACGTACCTCTTAAATCCCGGCCAAGCCGTTTTTCAGCACCAGTGCTGTGGGCAATTTCATGGGTAACCGTCGCATAATAATGGTCAATCGAATCAAATTTTTCCGGCGCAATAACGTGAATCGTATCGTCCGTCTTGCGATAAAAGTTCTTTGCAGTCTGGTCATGGAAAATTTCAGCTTCACTATTTTTAATGAGCAGCTCCAGCTCGGCGATCTGCTTTTTCCGTTCCGCGGCGATTTCTTCAGCCGTCCGTTCCGGCATAGCCGGGATGCCGTCTATCTGCTTGGCATTAAAAACGGTATAACCGGCAACCCGCCAATAGCGCGTTTCCTTTTTCGGCTCTTCGCTATCCGCCGCCCTTTCATCGCTTTTCTCTATCTCATAGGCCTTCCAAACTTCGATGGCCGTCCCTTTTTCGCCTTTTTTCACATGCCAGCCGTTTTCCTTGGCCTGATTAAAGGTACACCAGCGCGGATCATCATATCCCTTGGCTTCAGACGCAGCCATCAGGGATATGGCATTGCCGCCGCGGTAGGGTTTGCCAGTCACGGCATTGACCATCCGGTGTGCCGTATATCCCGGTTCCCAGAAAAAGGCCTTGCCGGCTTCCATATCAGCGACAATCTTATCTACCAGTTGCTTCCGCTGCTCTTCCAGCTTATTCGGCATCGCCATGACTGGTCACCTCCCCTTCATCTTCCCAAAAATCAGCAAGCAAATCTTCAAGCTCGCCAGGCATAAAAACGTCTTCATCATCTATGGCCCCATACGCACGGGCTTCAGTATCGTTCATCATATACATTCCTCCTTATAATTTACTGTCCGGGAAATCAAATTTGGATATCACCCGGATAGCGATTCCTTCTTTACCGGTAGCAATCTGGATCACATCGTTGTCGTTGTATCCCAGCAGTTGGCCATCGTGCCAGACAGCCTCCGTAAAAGTCAATGTCTTACCATTTATTTCAACTTCTATTCGCATTTCATCACCTATAAAACTTCCTGCTGTTCACGCTGTCTCTTTTCTTTTAGCCACTGCTGGTAATCTGCCTGGACCTCCGGGTCCCGGGCAGCGTTTATCATGCTTTTACAGAAGAACTCAAACCGTATCTTCAGTTCATTTTCATTGACTGGCCGTGCCATCGCAGCTTCCAATTCCGTCATACAAGCCACCTCATTTCATGTCGCTTTTTTAAGTATTGATTCCATGATTTTTCACACGTATACTAAAGATAGAACTAATTCCCATCGGTACTTTGAATCCGCCTGTGGCAGCAGGCGGATTCTATATTTCACTTCTCAGCTCCTACAGCTTGCTGCAATACGTCATACATATCACAGCCGTCATACTTCTCTAAAAAACGGTTCAGCGTGACTTTCCGCACCCGCCGGTTCTTCTTAAACTTCAGCCCAATCAGCAGCCCGGCATCCATCAGCTCCCGCACAAAGGCCGGCGAAGTGCGAAGCCTGGCAGCTACTTCGTCGATGGACAGCAGCCGGTCGACGTCATCTGGGTAGATTCGTTCTTTTTCCATGCAACAAGCCTCCTCCAAGGAATTAACAGTTTTTATACGGTTTTCCGTATTTTATGGGTAAAAAAAAGAACAGAAATTTCTTCCGCTGATAATTTCCTTTCAGTAGCATGATTGGCAACTTTATCAATTTCCCGTTGGGTAAAAGGCACACGATTCCCTAATCTATCATATAAAGCAGTGGTGCCTATTCCTAGGAACTTTGCAAAATTGTCAATGCTCTTAAAGTGTTCAGCAATGAATCCTCTTAAATGAGCATAATTGAATTCTACATTCAATTTTATCGCCTCCTTCTTATACGGTTTTCCGTATTTCAATCGTATCGTATTTTAATCTATCTGTCAACGGTTTTCCGTATTTTTCTTCGTAAAAAAGTTGATTTTCTACGTTTTTCCGTATATAATTTTAGTAACATATAGAAATGGAGAAATACCATGGAAAATATTTTGATAACACGTATAAAACAGATCATGAATGAAAAAAATATTACGCCTGCTGAATTATCACGGTTAACGGGAATTCGCCCATCTTCCATCTCTGATTATTTAGTGGGAAAATACATGCCTAAACAAGATAAAATCGCACTAATTTCAGATGCTTTATCTGTAAATCCGGGCTGGTTAATGGGATATGAAGAAAACCCTAAATTTAACTTTTATGCAACTGCGCATGAGCAGTCACTAATAAAAAAATACCGTCTCATTTCCCCAGAAGGAAAAGAAACGGTAGATACAATTTTAGACATTCAATATAAAGCCGTGCAACCTAAAGTGAAAGAAAACGAGGCAATATAATTTTTGTCAATTTCAAAAATGAATGATAAGTTGGATGAATTACTAATCAAGAATAGCTTGACAAATGTATGACGAGGACTTATACTATTTACACAATCATATAAGTGTTAATAGTGTCCTTGGTAGTAAGCCGTCCAATTATAGGGAGTGCGCCGAATCCAAGGACTTTTTTTATTTTTAGGAGGTATCCTTTTATGAAAGTTGCCATAATGATTGATGGTGGATTTTATCGACGCCGAGCCCAGGCTTGTTTAGGCGAAAAAACAGCTCAGGATCGTGCTAATGAATTGATTCAGTATTGTTACCGGCATTTAAATCGTTTTTCTTCAGAAAGCAATGAATTATATAGAATTTTTTACTATGACTGCCCTCCAATGGAAAAGAAGGTTTATCATCCATTATTAAAGAAAACTATTGATTTCGGAAAAACAGATTTATTCACTTGGACTACTGATTTTTTTGAAGAATTACGTAAAAAACGCAAAGTTGCACTTCGCCTTGGCAAATTATCCGATGAACAAGCACATTTTAATATACGGCCACAAGTTTTTAGAAAAATCATTGCAGGCACCAAATCCATTGATGAATTAACAGAAAATGATTTTAGCATCAATGTTGACCAAAAAGGCGTCGATATAAAAATAGGAATTGATATTGCATCACTGGCTTATAAAAAACAAGTGGAACGGATCATCCTGATCTCCGGAGACAGCGATTTCGTTCCCGCTGCAAAATTGGCTCGACGCGAAGGAATAGATTTTATTCTGGACCCGTTATATAACCATATAAAACCAGATTTATATGAACATATCGATGGTCTCTATACCTGTGATTCGTCCTATAAGCCTCAAAAGTAGCAAAGTTTAAGAGAATCGCACTTATTATTTTGATATACAAATTTTATAAAACGTTTTTCTATGGAGGGGTCTTTTCATGAAAAAGATATTATTGTTTTTACTTTTTTTTATTATTCCTTGGAACATTTCATGGGCATCTTTTCTGAATAATAATCCTAATTATATCAAAATAGACGCATCAATGAAGGACAATATATATATCGAAAAAAATACGCCTGAATCAATACGTTATGAACCTCCCTACTATGTCATTAAGGGCAAGATATTCAGTGAAAATTTTGAATTACAAGCTATTGGAAGTATTACTGTTCTTTTTTATTACAATGACGAAAAGAAAGAAGCATATTATAAACCTATTGGTTTTTCAACTTATTCATCTGATGGTAAATTGTTACAGTACACAGATAAAGACGAAGTTATGAATAAGATTGAACCTGGCACAATAGTTGAATCAATAGCAGATTTATATTTTTTGATATGCTACCAAAAATGCTTTTTCCCTATATGCTAAATCTACTTAATAAATAGTCACAATATTAGATTAAGAAGGGAGAATTGTCATGAAAAAAATTTTAATTATATTGTTATTAAATATCATTGCTATAGCTCCCGTTTTAGCAACTAATTGGCAGCTTTTAGGGCACACAAGTGATAACTCATTAATATATATAGATCGCAGCTCTATCCAGGTATCTTCTGGTTTGGGTTTTATACGTTACAAACAAATAACAGGAGATAAGAGCTATTTAATTGCAGATGTAATTTTAAATGAGAAAAATAAAACTTCTACTGTTTATAATTTAGAAATTTATAGTGCAAATGGAAAATTTTTGGAAGCATATGGATCACCTAATCGACCCCCGTTATATTCGTTAAAATGGCTTCCTATTTCTTCCTCCCCTATAAACGAAAAACTTTATTATGTTGTTTTTTCTTTAGAATAGATAGTCCAATAAAACTGCATATTGTCGGATGTATTGATAATAAAATTTAAGGACAACTCATACTATTGGAGGTGCTACTCGTATGAAAAAAATTATATTCAGTATTATAATTTTCTTTCTCTTGCAATGCTGCACAATTTTTGCGTCGTTTTTAAATAATTCGAATTATGTAAAAATTATGTCCGATATAGAAGCAAATATTTATGTTGACTCAAACTCAACCAAATCTATACGATATGAGCCTCCATATTACATTATTGAAGGTAAAATGTTTTACGAATTTTTTGGATCTCCAGAAATATTTGCTACAACAAATTTATTTTATTACGATTACAGTACTCGTAAAGTACGTGTAAAGGGATTAAATATTTCAGCCTATTCTCCCGACGGTACATTATTAAAAATAGAAAACAAACCATCAGCAATTATAGATGTCTCAGCTAAAACGCATATATCAACAACTGCTTATAGCGAAGCAGCAAATTTTTATTTCATAAAATGCTATAATAAACCCTTTTACAGATAAATTTTACAATTATTATATCTGATTGATGATATTTGATTGTTCAGAAAACGCATCGTACCCGATTTCATACTTTCTAAGGAACTCCTTGGTCGCTGACTCAATTTATCATCAATAATTTAATGGACATAATCAGTAAATAAAAAACGCATGCAGTTACACTACATGCATAATTCGCCTTGATTTCACCATTTTGACAACATCTAGGCTCTCCTATATAATGAAATCCTAGGTGTTGCCAGAATGGTAGGCGGTCAATCCTAGCCCCGGAAAGGGGCGATGCGTATGACACAGTTCGATTTTTTCGCGTTCTTAGTCTTACTAATAACGTTAATCCTCTGTATCAAAGCATAAGAAAAACCGCCTTCGGCTTCCAACGTTAGGCGGTTTTTCAAATCTCTTAATCATTGGGGCTGACCGTTACCGGCAACACCTTTTCTATATCTATTATACGGTTTTATATGGGCCTCGTCAATTAGCTTTTTAGCCAATATCATCATGTTGCATCAAAAAAGAGAGGTGAAAATCAATGACAAAAACAGCCGTCATTTACGCCAGATATTCGTCAAATAGACAGAGAGAAGAATCCATTGAAGGGCAAATTAGAGAGTGTAAAGCATTTGCTGCCCAAAATAATTTGTCAATTATCCACGAATATATAGACAGAGCTTTTTCTGCAAAAACGGTTAACCGGCCCGATTTTCTGAAAATGATTGAAGATAGCAGCAAGCATGCCTTTGATTATGTAATAGTTTATACGTTGGACCGGTTTTCGCGCAACAGGTACGATTCAGCTGTCTACAAGTACAAACTCAAAAAAAACGGAGTCCGAGTTTTATCCGCCAAGGAAAAAATCGCAGACGATCCGTCGGGCATCATATTAGAGTCGGTCATTGAAGGCTGCTCCGAATATTTTTTAGCAGATCTCGCTCAAAAAGTAAAACGAGGCATGTTGGAAAATGTAATAAATGGCAAATGGCCCGGCGGTAATATCCCTTATGGCTTTTACCTAGGACCTGATAAGCATCTGCACTTTAACCATGAACAAGTCTCTGGCGTTCGCCTCATTTTTTCTCTACTAGCCTCTGGGCAAAAATACTCATCAATCGTAAAGACCTTGAATGAAAAAGGCTATCGCACATCATTTAATAAACCATGGACACGAAATAGTTTGTCCCATATAGCCAGGAATCCTATTTATATCGGGACATTTAACTATCAGGGGCAAGTCTTTAAAAATTACGTTCCCCCAATGGTTTCCCTCGCTGATTTCGACGCTGTACAACGTATGTTTAATAAACGTAAGAGAACCGGCCTAGTTTCCCCTAAAAGCGCTAACTATGCGTTGGTAGGTAAAATATATTGCGGTCTCTGCGGATGCGCTTATACGGGCGTCAGCGGCACTTCTCGCAATGGCAACAAGTATTATTACTACACATGCTCATCCAAAAACAACGGTTCCGAGAAAAGCAAGCGTTTGGACAAAAAATGCAGTTCGAAAAACTTACGCCGGGACGAATTGGAAAAAGCTATATTAGACACGACCATTCAAATTCTCTCCGCACCCAACTCTATAAAATCAATTGCAAAACAGGTCGCAGCTTTCCAAGAAAAGAACAAAGATAGCGGCATAGTAGAGCGATTAGAAAAAGAGATGGAAGAAGTGCAGAAAAAGCTAACAAATTCCATCAAAGCCATTGAGCAAGGCATTTTTTCCGAAACAATAAAAAATAATATCGAACGATACGAACATGAAGTGTTAGAATTACAAGAAGCCATTTCTAAAGAAAAGCTAATCGCAAAAGCGTTTACTATAACGGAAGAATTCGTCGAATACTATCTCACATCATTTTTGAAGAAAATAAAAAAATACGACGAATGCAAGCTCGATATGTTCGAAACTTTCATTCGCCGTATCATAGTCTTTGATGATCATATTGAAATTCAATACAATTACAACAAAGATATTCCAATACTCGACAACCACGCGGTATTACCGTGTTCGAGTATGCATAATCTGGTGGGCCCACCTGGATTTGAACCAGGGACCAACCGGTTATGAGCCGGGGGCTCTACCGCTGAGCTATAGGCCCTAAAGGTAAGGTAAAACCCTTACCAAATAATTATACGATAAGAAAATAGACTCGTCAAGTTAAGGATTAAAGAAAATCTTTAATCTTTTCCCGCTTGCCCCAATTGCGCAGCTTGCTGAGAGCCTTGCCTTCAATCTGGCGGATTCGTTCGCGCGTGACGTTAAAATGCTGGCCTACTTCTTCCAGCGTTCTGGGACGGCCGTCCTTCAAGCCGAAGCGCAGGTACAGGACCTTGCGTTCCCTGTCCGTCAGGCAGGAGAACACGTCTTCGATCTGCTCTTTCAGCAAAATAAAGGACGCTGCGTCGTCCGGAGCAATCGCTTCGGAGTCTTCGATAAAGTCTCCCAAATGGGAGTCTTCTTCTTCGCCAATAGGCGTTTCCAGCGATACCGGTTCCTGGGCAATCTTCATGATTTCCCGGACGCGTTCTACGGGAATATCCATCTTTTCGGCAATTTCTTCCGGCAGGGGCTCTCTGCCTTTATCCTGCAGGAGCTGACGGGAAATGCGGATGAGCTTATTAATCGTTTCGACCATGTGGACGGGAATGCGTATCGTCCGGGCTTGATCGGCAATAGCCCGGGTAATGGCCTGGCGAATCCACCATGTTGCATAGGTACTGAATTTATAGCCCTTGCTGTAATCGAATTTGTCGACGGCTTTCAAGAGGCCCAGATTGCCTTCCTGAATGAGATCGAGGAACAGCATGCCTCGTCCTACGTACCGCTTGGCAATGCTGACGACGAGGCGCAGGTTCGCATCGGTCAGTTTTTTCTTGGCCATAGCTCCGGCCTTTAATTCTTCTTCCGTCGCATCGGGCGAATTGCCTCGCTCGATAGCCTGGGCCAACGCGATTTCTTCCGTCGCCGACAGGAGGGGTACCCGGCCGATTTCCTTCAGATACATGCGGACAGGGTCGTCGATATTAATGCCCTCGGGAACGCTTAAATCGACGTTGTGCAGATCGGGAACGGGTTCGCCGTCGTCGTCGACGTTAAGGTCGTCGTTGTCGTTCAGGGAATCGTCTTCGCCGATGATGTCGATGCCCTTATCAGCAAACAGCTCGTACATCTTGTCGATTTGTTCCGGCGACAGGTCGTCCTCTTCCATGACGTTCATGATTTCCGTATACGTGAGACAGCCTTTTTTCTGGCCCGTTTGGAGAAGCTGCTTAATGTGCTGCAGGACGATTTCACGGCGTTCTTGTTCGCTCATCTGCTTTGCCGGTTCTTTTTTCTTACTTGTTTTGCGTTTCGGCGCTTTCTTCGCTGTACTTTTCTTCGCGCCGGCTTTCTTTTCTATTGTATTTTCAACTGCATCTGTCGTTTTTACCATGACGTACAAGCTCCTTTCTCCTAAGACCACTTCTTGATTTCTTCGTTTATTCGCTTGCATGCTGCTAATTCTTCTATAACCCGCTGGTCGTTATTGCGGCTGTACGCAGTCGCTTTTTGGCTGTGCTCGATATACTGCTTCTGCAGCTCGGCTAAGCGGAACCGCCTGACATAATCCATCAGCACGGCTTCGTCCATAGGGACGTCCTGCAAAATCATAATCCGCGCTACTTCTTCCGCCTCTTCCGGCGTCAGGCGCTGCTGAATATCCGCTTTGGCATAGGCCCCCTGCGAGGCGTAGACGTCTAAAATAGTTTGATATATGCGGCGCCGGCGTTCATCCATAAAAAAGGCGATATCGATTTTCTGCCGGATGCGTTCGCATGCCGACGGTTTTTCCAATAAGAAGCGCAGAATATTTTCTTCCGCCACAGCCATGGAGCCTTGTCCACGGGCCGCCGCGTTTTCATGAAACACTGTCGGCGATATGACGACTTGCTGCTGGCCTAATTCCGGATGCTTGGCCACGTATTTATTAAATTCGCTGCGGACAGCTGTTTCATCAATTTGTATTTGCCTGGCCATTTTCTTTAAAAAGCCGTCTAAAACGACCCGGTTGTCTACGGTCGCCACGACGGGAAGAACCATGGCCGTAATGGAGGATTTTCCTTCCAGCGTCGTGCCGTCGTATTGGCGCAGCGCCGTCTGGAGCATATAGTCCAGAGCGTTGGGCGCGTTGGCAACGGCTTCTTTAAATTTTTCCGGCCCGGCTGAATTAATATATTCGTCCGGATCCTTTCCCTGGGGCAGCGACACGACGCGTATCCGCAGGCCCATGCCGCGGACGATCTCCATCGCCCGCAGCGTCGCCTGCCGGCCGGCGCCGTCCATGTCGTAGGACAGTACCAGCTCGTCGGCCTGCCGCTGCAGCAGGCGGGCCTGCTCCAGCGTAAACGACGTACCCAGAGAGGCTACGACGTTGCGTATGCCCTTGTCGTGAGCTGCTACGACGTCCATGTAGCCTTCGACGAGGACCGCCTTTCCCTCTTCATAAATGGCTTTGTGAGCCAGATCCATGGCAAATAATAAGCGGCGTTTATTAAATATAGGCGTTTCGGGAGAATTCAGGTATTTCGGCCGGCTGTCGTCCAGCACGCGGCCGCCGAATCCGACAATGCGGCTGCGGCCGTCCCGTATGGGAAAGATAACCCGATTGCGGAAGGCATCGTAAAAACGGCCGTTCTTTTCCTTCGCCAGTCCCAACAGCACCAAATCCTTTCCCGACACGCCTTTTTTCATAAAGGCATCAGTCAGCTTGTTCCAGCTGTCCGGCGCGAAACCGAGCTTAAATTCCCGGATCGTCCCGTCGGATACGCGGCGCTTGTGAAAGTAGGCCAGTCCCGGTTCTCCGTAATGAGTTTTCGTCAGACAATTATGAAAAAAATTCCCGGCCATTTCATTGATTTGATACAAGCGGCCTGCCAGCCGTTCCCGTTCGATTTCCTCAGCCGACTTCTGGATTTCCGGCAGGGGGATATGAGCCCGCTCGGCCAGCATCGTCACGGCGTCGGAAAAGGAAACGTGCTCCTGCATCATAATGAATTTAAATACGTCGCCCGAGGCATGACAGCCGAAACAATAAAAAAAACCTTTGTCAGCGGCGACGCTGAAAGACGCTGTTTTTTCACTGTGAAAAGGACAGCAGGCCCAGAAATTCCGTCCCTGGCGCTTCAGGGACACATACCCTGATATGACGCCGACGATGTCGTTGGCTTGCCGCACCTGTTCAATGAATTCACTGGAAAATCTCCTCACGCCAATCACCTGTACCTTTAATTATTCCGACGATAATATATTCTCTATGGCCCGGCCAAAATCCTTCTTTTATTTCCAAACCGCGAAAAAAACAGGAGACCTGCAAAAAATCCGCAACGCTCCTATCATAATACATTCCCTGCCCATCGGTCAACGTTCTTTTCCATTTAATTTTATTTGCAAATTGACAAGGGAGCCTAGAAATGTATAGATTTATTTTTTACCATTTTGTATAATATAGATGAATAATCTTAGATTTGCATTAAAGGATGGTATAATGATTCATTTTACAGTAGGCCCGCTATCCAGGCCCACGAGCCTTCTCGGAGCGCTGCGCCATTTCGGCGTCTCGTCGACGCTGCGCCGCCGCATCAAACGCAACGGCGTCTGCACGGTCAACGGCCAGATTGCTTCGACAACGCAGTTTGTCTATGAAGGCGACATAGTCTGCGTCGACCTGCCTCAGGTCAATTCGTTTTCGCCTGAGCCCATCCCTTTGTCTATCGCCTACGAGGACGACTACCTCCTCGTCGTCGACAAGCCCGCAGGCCTGCTCATGCACCCGACGGCAGCCGTGCGGCAGGGTACGCTGGCCAACGCCGTGGCGTACTACTACGAGCAAAGCCGTCAGCACTGCTCGTACCACCCGATGCACCGCTTGGACAAGAATACGTCGGGCTTGTGCATGATTGCCAAGGAACCGCAGGTACAGTCCCAATTCGATAAAAAAGAGACAGCCTATAAACGGCTGTACATGGCGTTGACGGAAGGCCGCTTTCCCAGCCCCTTCGCCACTGTCCGCAGCCCTATCAGCCGCTGCCCGGACAGCATCATTACCCGTCAGGTCATGGCCGGCGGAAAACCGGCCCATACGGATTTCACCTGCCTGGCCGCCGGCGACGCCTACAGCCTGGTCAGCGTCTGCCTGCACACGGGCCGGACCCACCAGATCCGCGTACACAGCGCCTACCTCGGGTATCCCTTGGTCGGCGACGACTTGTACGGCGGTTCACGGGCCCTTATGACGCGGCAGGCGCTGCACGCCTATGCCATGCAGTTCGTCCATCCCATGACGGGACAGCTTATTTCGGTCAATTCCCCCCTCCCTGCTGATATGGCGCGCCTTGTCAGCCAGGCCGGCTGGAATTACATATACGCAAGGCTTCATTAATTTCATTTATTTTTAGGAGGTATGCCAAATGCCATTAGTCGGAACCACAGAAATGTTTAAGAAAGCCTATGAAGGACACTACGCCATCGGAGCGTTCAACATCAACAACATGGAAATCGTTCAGGGCGTTACGGAAGCAGCTGCCGAACTGAAATCCCCTATTATTCTTCAGGCTTCGGCCGGCGCCAGAAAATATGCTAAACCGGCATATTTGAAACACCTCGTAGAAGCGGCTCTGGAAACGAACGACCTGCCCATCGCCCTTCATCTCGACCACGGCGCAGACTTTGAAACGTGCAAGGACTGCATCGACGGCGGCTTTACGTCGGTCATGATCGACGGCTCCAAGCATTCGTTTGAAGACAACATCGCCCTGACGAAAAAAGTCGTCGAATACGCTCACGCCCACGGCGTCGTCGTAGAAGGCGAATTAGGCCAGCTCGCCGGCATTGAAGACGACGTAAAAGTCGCCGCTCATGAAGCTTCGTATACCCGTCCGGAAGAAGTAGAAGAATTCGTAACCCGCACCGGCGTCGATTCCCTGGCTATCGCTATCGGCACCAGCCACGGCGCGTATAAATTCAAACCGGAACAGTGCACGCGCAACGAACAGGGCGTCCTCGTTCCGCCGACGCTGCGCTTCGACATCCTCGAAGAAGTTTCCAAACGCCTGCCCGGCTTCCCCATCGTACTGCACGGCGCTTCGTCCGTCGTTCCGGAATACGTTAAGATCATCAACTCCAACGGCGGCAACTTGGCCGACGCCATCGGCATTCCCGAAGACCAGCTCCGCAAAGCCGCTTCCATGGCAGTCTGCAAGATCAACATCGACTCCGACCTCCGCCTGGGCCTGACCGCCGGTATCCGCCAGCACATGGCGCAGCATCCCGATCATTTCGACCCGCGCCAGTACCTCACGGACGGCCGCCAGTTCGTCCATGACATCGTAGCGCATAAGATCAAATGCGTTCTCGGATCGGAAGGCAAAATCTAACTAAATTACAAAAATATATTGATTTTTAGCGCTCTATATGATAGAATACTTTCTAGTGTTCTTGTAATTTAGGGAGGTGAATCAATTGCCGCAAATTAAATCCAACATCAAATCCATGGAAAAGGACGCAGCTCGTCACGCAGCTAACTCCAGAGTAAAATCTTCCGTTCATACGGCTATCCGCCGCACGACTGAAGCAATTGCCGCTGGTGATGCCGACGCTGTAAAGAAAGCCTTTGATAAAGCAAGCAGTGTAATCGATAGCGCCGCTCAGAAAGGCGTTCTCCATAAAAACAACGCAGCTCGCAAAAAGTCCCGTCTGGCTGCTAAAGTCAACGCAATGGGAAAATAATGTAAATGCTGACAAGGCCCGCCGAATACGACGGGCCTTGTTTTTCTATTCTCAAGGAGGCCTTATGCAGTTCCCCCAGATTTCACAGTTTAGACATTTTCTTATTTTATTTTTCCCTCTCCTGTTCACACAGGTAGCGCAAATCGGCACCAGCGTATTCAGCAGCATATTCAGCGGCCAGGCCGGTACGGTTGACCTGGCCGGCGTCGCCGTCGCCGTCAATATCTGGGTGCCTATTTTCGCCGGCGTCTGCGGCTTATTTTTCGGCGTGTCGCCGATTATTTCCCAGCTTCGCGGAGCCCGCAAGGACAGCCGCATTCCCATGTATATCGCTCAAAGCTTGTACATTGCTGTCTTTTTTACCGTCGTCGCTATCGCGCTCGGCAGCCTCGTCCTGCCGCCCTTTCTCGACTTTATGGGACTGGAACCGGCCGTCCGTTATATTGCCGGCGAGTACCTGTTTGCCTTAGCTCTGGGCATTCTGCCCATGTTTCTCATGGCGACGATGCGCTATGTCGTCGATGCCCACGGCATGACTCATATTTCTATGGCAATTATCGTATTTCATATGGTCATTACAGTGCTCTTATTCCGCCTGCTCATCTTCGGCGGCCTGGGCCTTGCCCCTATGGGCGGCATCGGCACGGGGTATGCCCTGACCATCGCCTCGTGGATCGCCTTCTTCATCTTTGCCGCCGTATTCCAATGGAAGGAGCCCTTTCGCTCCTATGCCATCTGGACGAAGCCCCGCCCCGTCAGCTGGGCCCACTGCTATCACCAGCTGCAGCTGGGAGTCCCCATCTTCATCGCCGTTTTCTGCGAAACGAGCCTGTTCAGCATCGTCGGCCTCCTCATGGCCGAGTTTGGGACGCTGTACCTGGCGGCCAATCAGGCGGCTATCAGCTACGCCACGCTGACCTATACGATTCCCTGGAGCGTCAGCCTGACAGCGACTATCGTCATCGGCTACGAAGTAGGCGCTAAGAATTTTGCCGGCGCCCGCCAGTACGCCCTCCTCTGCCAGATGACGGCCTTTGCCGTGGCGACGGTGACCGTTACGGCGACGTACCTGTTTCTGGACCCGATCAGCAGCCTGTTTACCCACGATGCGGAGACCTTCGCGGCTATCCGCAAATTTCTCGTATACGCCATGGCCTTCGTCTTTCTTGACGCGGCCGGCACGCCCGTCCAGGGCATCCTGCGCGGCTATAAGGACGTCAAGGTCATTACGTACATCGCCTTCGTCACCTACTGGCTCATCAGTATTCCCCTGGGCTACGCCTGCGCTCATCTGACGCCGTACGGGCCGTACGGCTACTGGCTGTGCTTCGTCATCAGCCTTATCATCAATTCCAGCGCCTTAAATTACCGCTTATGGCGTCATACAGCATTTCAACAGTAAGGAGTGATTCTCTTGCCAACAAATGAACAACTGGCCGTCTATGCCAATATCCTGCTGACAAAAGGCCTGAACCTGCAGAAAGGCCAGGTTCTTGTCATCAATGCCCCTGTCGAATCGAGCGCCTTCGTGACGATTTTAACCAAGGAAGCCTATATCTGCGGCGCGTCGCAAGTCGTATGCAACTGGCGCTGCGACGATACGGCCCGCCTGCGCTATGAATACGAAGGCCAGGAACAGTTTGAATCCTTTCCCGAATGGCGGCGCGAATTCAGCCTGTCCTACTACCGCCAAAACGCCGCTTTTTTAAGCCTCATTTCAGCTAATCCCTACCTCATGAGCGGCATCGACACAAAGAAGATCTTTGCCTGGCAGAAAGCGCAGAATGAAGCCTTAAAAGAATATATCGACGGCATGATGGCTTCCAAGACGACGTGGCTCGTCGCCGCCGTTCCCAGCAAGGTCTGGGCATCCATTTTATATCCCCAATTGGAAGACGATGCAGCTTATAACGCCTTGTGGAACCAGATTCTCCAGTCGTCCCGCGCCGACGGGGCTGATCCCCTGGCAGATTGGGACGCTCATCTCGCCAACTTAGCAGCCCGTCGTCAGTGGATGACGGAGCAGCATTTCGCCGCCCTGCACTACACGAACTCCCTCGGCACGGACCTGACGATCCGCCTTCCGGAAAACCATATCTGGCAGGGAGGCGCGGAAACATCTGCCAGCGGCATTTCCTTCAACGCCAATATCCCGACGGAAGAAATCTACACCGCTCCCCGCGCTGACGGCGTAGACGGCGTCGTATACAGCACGAAGCCTCTCGTCTATAACGGCAACGTCATCGACACGTTCCACCTCGTATTCAAAGACGGAAAGGTCGTCGAAGCCCATGCCGAAACAGGCGACGACGTCCTGCAGAAGCTCGTCGCCATTGATGAAGGAGCAAGCCGTCTCGGAGAAGTTGCCCTCATTCCCTACCATTCGCCCATTTCCCTGTCGAATATCCTCTTCTACGAAACCCTATTCGACGAAAATGCATCGTGCCACCTAGCTCTCGGCGCGTCCTATCCGACCTGCCTGGCCGGCGGAGCGGAAATGACAAAGGAAGAAACGGAACAGGCCGGACTGAATGATTCCATGATTCACGTCGATTTCATGGTCGGCTCGCCGGATCTGTCCATTACGGGCATCAAAGCCGACGGCAGCAAAGTACCCGTCTTTCTGCACGGCGACTGGGCAGAATAACGGCTCACGCTGCCTGCATCAGCGTAAATCCCCTCGTTACCTGTCCCTATCGGTAACGAGGGGATTTGTATATTCCAATGCAAAAACGCTCCCTTACGGCAGACGACCGTGCCGTCCTCGCAAGGGAGCTATGGGAAATTCCCGGTATGTTCTTACCCTCTGTAGGAAAGATTATTCGATTCCACTTCGTCGGGAGCCGTCCTGACATGGCCTTTTACAACCGTTCCGTCACCTTTAATATACGGCCGGACCGTCACCGTAGGCTCGTCGGCATAGGGATTTATATAAGAGGAATGGTTGACGTGAGCCCCATGAACGGCGTCATAGGACACTCCGGCGCTGGGATATACGCCGGGATGCACGGTAATGCCGCTGTGAACGGTATCAGGATATATAGGAGGCCGTACGATAATACCATCGTGAACGACGTCAGGAGAAGCCGCAGTTCCCGGATATGCAGCAGGACGGACTGCGACGCCGCTGTGGACGACGTCGGGGGCGGCGCAGCGTCAGGATATACGTCGGGACTTACGACTACGTCGCCGTGAACAACAGGGATTTTTAAGAAGGGCAAGACAAAAACGACGACCAGCAGCGGCACCAAGCCCATAATGCCGAAGGCCTGCTTCGTCGTATAGCCCATTCGATACAGCCATTTTAATATGACATGCAGCACGAGGACTGCTGCAGCAGCTAGGGCATACGTCGTATAGCCGAGAAGGCCTATATGGGACGCGCCAAAGGCTGCGAGAACGCCGTACACATAGGCCCCGGCCAAAATAGCGTACATATTTCGGATGATAAACCGTATGCGCATTATAAAAAATACGACGGCCAGTATAAAGGCCACAGGAGCCAAAAAGGGAAAGAGGACGCACAGCCCGCCGATTATCACGGCCAAGACGACGATCATCTTCAGTACCTGAAAGGACGTGACCAAAAAGAATACCAAAGCGGCGCCTGCCGCAAACAGCGGCGACGTACCGGCCAGGACGAGGGCGATAAAATACAGTACTAAAAAGCTTGCGTGCATCGTCTTGTTCATAGTCGTTCCTCCTGACGGAATTACGCGTCTTCGTACAAATCAATCGTCCGTTCTACAAATCCCTTATACTGCTCGTACTTCTGCCGGATGTCCGTATAGGCATAATGATGGTACATAGGCATCTGCTTCACTTGCCTGAAAAAGGTATGGAAGCATTCAACTAATTTTTTATTCGCTACGACGTAAAACGGGCATACTGACTCGCGAATATACTGAGGATTTTTCTTAAAAAAAGCAGCCGTATAATTGGAATAAAAGGACAAATTCGTCACCTGATATTCCGACATTTCCATAGAGGCCTGAATGACGCCTACAGTGATTTTCGGATTTTTTTCCATAATATCCAGCGCATGCTGCAGGTGCATCTTGCGATAAGGAGCCTTCATCTTGAATTCCTTATCAGTAAAAAACATATATCCCGTTTCGATATAACGGATAATCGACGTCATGGGCAACATAAATTCCACTTCGCCCGAAGCCATCATTTCATCCCACATGATCTGCAGCTGGCCAATCTGCCTCGTCACCTGTTTCGACGCCTTGATTTCCGCCAAAAATTCGGAAACGGCCTGCGTCGGCAGCAAGAAATCAACGCCGTTTGTCAGGAAAAAGAAATATTTGTCAGACGAATAAAAGGCCGTCCGGAACCCAATATCCTCGATTCCCAAGGTTTTCACCGGAGCCAGCGCCGCTTGCTGGTTGGCAAAGCTGACGTAAAACCGGTTATAAATATCCTGGACTAAAGCCGTGTCAGAAATATAGGTACAAATGCCGATGCTGTGTTCGCTTTGAAGAGAATATTGAATAACAAACTCATTTTCCATGATAATCGTATTGCCTTGCTTCAAGACGTCGGAATGATACAGCTTAAACTCGTAATTCAGGTATCTCCCCAAAATGATATACAGCTGCTCCGTATATTTCGTATCACGTGACAATTTTTCCAAATCGATGCCGACGTGAATCGTAATGTGCGGCGCCGTTTCATTTGGAAATTCCAAAAATTTCCAGAAATCGATGTCCAGAAGCGTGCAGAAGTCGCCTAAAATCAGCAGGTTGCTCCCCTCTTTGGCATTTCGCATCTTCTCCTTGAACACGGTATTCATAAACAGGAAGGCGTCGTGATTCCCCGTAATGACCTTCGCCGGTACGGAAGCCTCCTGCCGGTGGCGGCCGTGATGCTTCATAGAAAACCGATAGGCCGCACTCAATTGCTGCAATATTTCAAACTCCGCCGTTTCCCGCGTCACAGGGACGGCAAACAACACGCTCAGCTCGTCGGTCCGCCCGCTGGTGATAACCGCTTCGGCAAAGCATTTAGCCAGTTTTTCATTGATCTGCTCGATATATTTCGTCGCCGGCAATTTTACGCCGTTCACCCACTTGCTGATATAGGATACGTCGTATCCCGTTATATTCGCCAAGACTAAATTCTTCGTTTCCGTTATCGTAATCAGTTTTTTCAATATCACTGCGTATTCTTCAGATACCAAGCAAATACCCCCTCGTTGTGGCATATTGCTATGCTATCATGTTTTTCATGGCATGACAAGAATGAAAGGCATGTCATGAGGAATAGTTATGCAATATTACTGAAAATAAAAATCGCCCGATATACGCAGTAAATTACAGCATATATCGGGCAATTTTATCGTTCCATATTTATTTATTATGAAGAATCTTTATAAGAAATGAATTTTTTTCATAAAGATTCTCACTGACACTTAGCCATCAGGTGCTTGGCCTTTATATACTGGTCGATGCCGACAGCCACTTTCTTCCCTTCGCGCATAGCCAATACGACGGTTGCCGGTTTATGGACGATGTCGCCGGCGGCGAATACGCCGGGCTGGCTGGTCATGCCGTACGGTTCGTCCTTCGTGAAGATATATCCGTCGCCGTTCATATCGACGTCAAACTGGCGCATGCAGTCCAATTCCGGCCGGTTGCCGATAGCGGCAATGATCTTATTGGCCGGTACGACGCCGAATTCTCCTGTCGGCACCATCGTAGCGTCTTCCAAAATCTGCTGTTTTTCGTACTGCAGGCCTTCTACATGGTCCTGACCTACGACAGCCTTCGGAGCCGAGTAGAATTTAAAGGCGACGCCGTCGGCCTTTGCCGCTTCATATTCCGAAGGCAGGCACTTCATATTCTTTTCCGCCCGGCGGTATACGATAGTGACCTTGGCCTTCAGGCGCAGGGCCGTACGAGCCGCGTCGATAGCTACGTTGCCGGCGCCTACGACGATGACGTCGTCTCCGGGCTGAATCGGCAGGTCTTCCTGCTTCGCCTGGCCGAGCTGTACCTGCTGAACCTGAGTCAGGAAATGCTGCGCGTCGACGACGCCGTCGACCGTATCGTTTTCAACGCCCAAATTCCAGCCTACAGGCGCGCCAGTTGCGATGAAGACGGCTTCATAGCCTTCGGCAAACAAATCGCTGATTTGCTTATCCGCGCCGATTTTCGTATTGAATTGGAAGACGGCGCCCAGCTGCTGCAGGTATTCCATTTCCCGGTATACGTGCTTTTTGTGCAGGCGGAACGAAGGAATGCCGAACATGAGCATGCCGCCCGGTTCGGAAGCGCTTTCAAAAATCGTCACGTCGTACTGCCGGCTGAGCAGCTCGTGCGCGGCAGCCAATCCGGCAGGGCCGCTGCCGATTACGGCGACCTTAGCGACAGCGTCGCCTTTTTTCGGAAGGGGCAGCAATCCGCCTTCAAAGCACTTGTCGGCTACAAAGCGTTCCAGCTTGCCGATTTCGACGTGTTTTCCTTTCTTGCCCAATACGCAGGCGCCTTCGCACTGCTTTTCCCACGGGCAGACGCGGCCGCAGATGCCGGGCAGACAGCTGTTGTGCGCGATGTGTTCGGCCGCTTCGCCGATATTGCCCTGAGCCAGCGCATGAATAAACTGGGGAATTTCATTGTTGATGGGACAACCCTTGCGGCACTGCGGAACAGCGCAGTTCAGGCAGCGGCGCGCTTCTTCGACGGCTTCCTTCAAGCTGGCAAAATCGGCGCTTTCCAACGGTTCCTGTTCAAATCCCAAGACGTCTTTATACTCTACCATAGTTTCTCATCCTTTGCGTTTTAATAGTATACAACACGTATAGTATACAACATTTCGACAAAAAAAGTCATCCCGAAACAGCAGGACCTAGTTCCCCTGTTTCGGGATGACAGCTGCATCATCGCGTCAGCACATTCAACGGTCCAGATTGAACCTTAGAATTTTTGACCAGATGCGTCTTTTTTCAGCCATTCGATGAGGACTTCTTCTCTCGTCCGTTTGATTCTGTCAATATCTTCCGGAGTCCAGTTGTACAAGCCCGTGCCGGTCTTAGCACCCAAGTTGCCTTCGTCGACGCATTTCTTCATGACGTCGGAAGCTTCCTTATCGTCAGCCAGGTCGGCGTTCAAGTAAGCGGAGATGTTGTAGAAGATATCGAGACCGCCAAAGTCAGCCGTTTCGATCGGGCCCGTTACGCCTAAGCGGCGGCCGATGCTGTATTTGCAGATGGTGTCGACAGCTTCTGCCGTAGCGATGCCTTCTTTTACGCAGTGCAGGGCTTCACGAAGCAGAGCAAACTGGAGGCGGTTGCCGACGAAGCCCGGAGCTTCTTTCAGCAGCGCAACCGGTTTTTTGCCGATTTTTTCCATGAGCTTCCACGTGATGTCGACCGTTTCCTGGTTCGTCTTAGCGCCCGGAACGATTTCAACCAACGGAATCAGATGAGGAGGATTCCAGAAGTGAGCGACGACGAAGCGTTCGGGATGATCCAAAGCCGAAGCGACTTCTGTCGGGGACAATCCGGAAGAGTCCGTAGCAAAGATAACGTCGGGTCCTAAGTAGGATTCCATTTCTTTGTAAACGGCTTTTTTGATATCCAGATCTTCTGCAACCGATTCGATGACGAAATCAGCGTTGGCAGCAGCGTCTTTCAGCGTCGTTACGCCGTGGATGCGGCTGAGGAGGCCTTTTTCTTCTTCTTCCGTCAAGAGGTCGTTCGCTTTCATAACGTCCAGCGTGAAGTGGATATTTTTCATAGCCCGTTCGATACTGGCATCCTTACGACCGAACATGTTGACTTCGTAACCGCTCTTTGCAAAAGCAATCGCCGTGCCGAAACCCATCGTTCCGCAACCGAGGTTGCAAATCGTCTTAATGTCTTCGAATTTTTTCATGTGTTTTTACCTTCCTTCTCTTGTGTATTTTTAATTTTTACTAACTCTTACTAAACTACACTCTGCTCTCTACTATAATCTTAGACTGCAAACGGAATGAATGTCAAGCCGAAGATCATGATAAGAGCCAAAACGATGAAGGCTACAAAGCTGTAACCGACGAAGTCCTTGAATTCCAAGCCGCAGACTGCCATGAACGGTACGGCGAAGAACGGCTGAACCAATGCAGTCAAGTCGCCGCCAAACATGTAGGCGATAACGGTCTGCGCGTCGGGAACGCCCAAGGCCTTGCCGGCAGGAATAAGGAACGGAGCTTCGATAACCCACTTGCTGCCGCCGGACGGAATGAAGTAGCTGATGATACTGCTCAGGATAGCAGCGATAGCCGGGAACGTCGTCGTCGTGCTGAAGGAAATAACCCAAGCGGCGATCGTATCGACGAGGCCCGTAAATTTCATGATACCAAAGATACCGGCATAGAACGGGAACTGGAGGATAACGCCCCAGGCTGCCGGCGTGGAAGCCTTAACAGCTTTCAGCATAGCTGCCGGAGAACCGTACAGCCAGATGATCAAGGTCAGGAACAAGAAGTTCAAGACGTTGATGTCCAAGGATTGACCGAGGATGAAGAAATGATAGAACAGGTACGCCAGGAACATGAGGCCGATGATGTAGGAGCACCACGGTTTATACGTAACCCATTCGCTCGGCGTCTTGATTTCCACTTTCGTATCTGCAGCAGGCGGATCGATCTGAGCCAGAGCCGGATTCCACTGAGAAATGGATACCATTTTTTCCTTGTTCTTAGGCTGAAGTACGAAGCCGAAGAGGACGAGGATAGCGATGATGGAAGCTGCTGTCAGAATCAGGTTGTACGGATGGAAGATAGTCATGGAAATAGGAATAACGCCCATTTCTTTGACCATGAAGTGGTCAGCCGTAGCGACGAGCAGCGGAGCCGAACCGGAAAGACCCATGTGCCAGATGAAGAACGGCGTCCAGCCGGCACCGCACAGATAGCGGTAGTCGATGGCAATGCCTTTGCGTTCAGCCTGGACAGCCAGGTTCTTACAAATCAGGGCGGCGAATACTAAGCCGAAGCCCCAGTTCAAATAGTAGCCAATCGTGGAAAGGATGACGCAGTATACATATACGCCAGTAGGAGAATTAGGTTTGCTGCAGGCCGAGGAAATGAGGCGCGTGCAGATAGGCGTCGTTGCCAATGCATAGCCCGTAATAACGATTAAGGACATCTGCATGGAGAATGCCAGCAAGGTCCAGAAACCTTTGCCCCAGGCGATAACCGTTTCGAAGGGGCTGGCCGGCGTGAAGATAAGTGCTAAAATAAATGCGACAATAGTAAGAATTAAAGCGATGACATACGAATCAGGTACCCATTTTTGGGCAAAGTCGGTAAAATAATCAGTAAATTGCTTCTTTTGAGTAGACATACTCATTTCTCCTTTCTTTGTTTTATTGTGACACCTTTCACCTAATACGGCGGTCTTCCGCCTTTCCTTCAGAAGACTGCCTTTTCTCCTAATATGCTACACTGTTATTATACCCTGTTTTATATTGAATAACAGTTAGAATTAATAGACTATATTGACCAAATAAACGAAAAATTGAATTCACTTGATTCATATTTAAATTTTAACGAATCATATTGAATACTCTTAAATATTTGCCAACCATTTTCTCGTTATATCATAAAACTGATATATTTTCCCTCCTATCTGCCGGAACAGCACTGTGTACTGCGCCTTACTGCAAAAAAATATCTCTATATATGCTGCCCTGCATGCTCCTTGACTACGGAGATGGCATGCTGTGGAAAGGCAAGAAATTTTTTGACTATACGGGAATATTTCGTTTTATAAATTATTTTTGTGCTGCATATTATTTTATACGACAAATATGCAATGCGACAGGCATACTCTTTGTTCCTAACGTAACAAACCGCCCCCTGCTGACAGACAGGGAGCGGTTCACTGGGAATGGACTATTTTTTCTCCATATTTCTCTTCAATTGTTCTAATACTTTCTTGGCCTTTTGACGGCGGTTCCAATACCACAGGCCGCCGTATACGATGACGACGATGACGATCAGGACCGTCAGGCGGCCGGCGTTGTCTTCCAGCATTACGACGTCGTGCCCGACGACGACTTCCACGGCAACGGAAGGCAGCTTGCCGATCAGCGTGCCCAGTATATAATCGCGGTAGCTGATGCTGCTCAGCGCCCCCAGGGCCGTAATCAGCCCGTTCGGCGAGTACGGCAGAGCTCTGGCGACGGCCATGGATTTCAGCGTGCTGTATTCGTCCAGCTTGCTGAGCATACGGCTCTTTTCAATGAGCTCCTTAGCTTTATGGCGAAACAGCGTCCGCATGAAAAAGAAGCTGATGACGACGCCGATCGTCTCGGCCAGCCAGGAAATGACCGTCCCGGCGGCGATGCCGAATAAGACGCCGTTAGCCGCCGAAATAAAGATAGACGGGAGAAATCCGACGATATTGATGACGATGTCGATGATCATGCTGACGACGACGGCCCACACGCCGAAGGAGCGCAGGTATTCAATCGTCCCGTCTAAATTGCCGCTGACGGACAAGTCCCATACAGTGCGGTAAAAATCGGGTATCAGCAGGTGAATGCCGCCTAATACGCCGATCAGCAAGGCAAAGAATATAATTTTTATATGTGTTTCCGACAAAGTAGCAGCGTGTTTCATGGCTTATCCTTTACGTTCCCGTACGGTCACAATGGTACGATTCCGAATCCGGTCGTGCTTTAATTTCGTCAAATACATGGAACCTCCGACAATGCAGATACCGCCCATAATCGTCATAGCCGTCAGCATTTCATCAAAGAAGACGAAGCCCCAGAGGGCGTTGAACACGACGGCAATGTACGCGACGAAGCTGACGACGACAGGGTTTCCGTAAGCGTAGGCATCGGTCATCCAGATCTGGGCAACGACGGTAATAACGCCTAAGGCGGCGTACAACAGCCATTCCTTGCCGTTCGGCATCTGGAAATCGAAGCCCATGAGAATCGCGCCGGCCACGGCTGCGCAAAAGAGAAAATAAAAGACGATTTCGTACTGATGATGGCGGCCGGAACCGGTCAGTTTGCTGATCGTCGTATAGGCCATGGCAGCAAACAGGGCCTGGGCCAGCACGAACAGGGAATACACGTTGAACGATGAGAAATTCCACGGCCGTACGACCAGGCAGGCGCCGACGACGATGACGACTAAGGGCAGTCCCGCCCCCTTCGGCATGACTTCCTTTAAGAATATGGCCGCAAATATCATGACGAAAAACGCCGACAGCTGGGATAAAATCGACACGTCAGCCAGAGGCATGCCCCGCAGGGCATAGAAAATGCAAATCATGCCCGCGCCGCCGACGACGCCGCGAAACCACAGCGTCGGACGGTCGTACTTGGAAAAATGGATGTGCTGGGCCTTCATGAGCGCCAAAATGAGCAAGGCGCTCAAAAAGCCGCGGAAAAACGATATTTCTCCTGTACTCATCGTATACGACAATTCTTTAACGATGACATTTTGCAAGCTAAACGCCAGCGACGACAATATCATGTAAATGACGCCTTTACTCATACGACTTCCTTTACCTCTTCCCTATCAAGGCTCACGCCCGGCCGTGAATCGCGTCGACGAAGGCGAGGACGGCCTGTTTCATATCTTCTTTCTCAATGGAGCTGCCGAAGCGGACGGGCTTATTCCGCAGTTCTGCCAGCGGCTTAGGCAGGGCCATGCCCGTTACGTCGGCGATTTCAAGAAGCTCGTCGAAGGCATCGTCGTGCTTAGGCAAGGCCAGCGCCTGGCAGATGACCGGCGGGAACTTATAGGGATGTGCCGTCGCCATGACGACGGTATGGCGGCCTTCGCACAGCCCCTGTCTGCGGCGGTTCATGTATACGCCGTAGGCTACGGCCGTATGGGGGTCCAAAAGATATCCGTAATCGTTGTACACGTGGTTGATGACGGCTTCCGTTTCGCCGTCGTCGATCCAGCCGCCTTCAAATTCCCGGCGGAGCTGGGCCAATTCTTCTGCCGATACGGCCATTTTTCCCGTTTCAGACAAGTCCTTTTCCCACTGCGCAACCTTTTCCGCATCCTGCCCGGCGACATAAAACAGGAACCGTTCAAAGTTACTGGACAGGAGAATATCCATGGACGGGCTGTCTGTCGTAAAGAACTGGCGGTTCATATCGTACACGCCCGTTTCAAAGAAATCGGCCAGGACCTTATTCTTATTGGAAGCGCAAATCAGCTTGCCGATGGGAACGCCCATCTTCTTGGCAAAATATCCGGCCAGGATATTGCCGAAGTTGCCTGTCGGCACGACGACGTCAAAGATTTCCCCTTCGGAAATCGCGCCGTTGTCGACGAGGGATACGTACGTCGAGACGTAATAGGCGACCTGCGGGAAGAGGCGGCCGATGTTGATAGAATTGGCGCTGGAAAACAGCACGCCCTTTTCGTCGGCGTAGGCGTTGACGTCGGGGTCGACGAAAACCCGCTTCAAGAAGCTCTGGGCGTCGTCGAAGTTGCCGTAAATCGCCGACACGTTGACGTTATTCCCTTCCTGCTTCTGCATCTGCTGCTTCTGCATAGGGCTGACGCCCTCGCTGGGATAGAAAACCATGATATTCGTCCCCGCCACGTCCTTGAAGCCTTCCAGAGCCGCTTTCCCTGTATCGCCGCTTGTCGCCGTCAGAATCAGGATATCCCGGTCTTCCCTTTCCTGGGCCTTCGCCGCCGTCAGCAAGTACGGGAACAAAGACAGGGCAAGGTCTTTGAAGGCCAACGTGCGGCCGTGGAACAGCTCGGAAATGCTGACATCTGTATCGATGGAATGAAGGGGCACGATGCGTTCGTCCCGGAAGGTGTGTTCATTATAGGCCGAGGCGATCATGGCGTCGCGTTCTTCGTCCGTAAAATTCGTGAAGAAATACGACAAGACGACGGAGGCGATTTCCTGATACGATTTTCCCGCTAAGTCCTTGTACTGCAGCACCTGTTCCGGAAAGGTTTCCGGCACGTACAGGCCGCCGTCCGGCGCAAGGCCGTGAAGCAAGGCGTAGGACGGAGCTACGCAGGTATTGGAGCGTGTACTTCTGAATTTCATGTATATCTTCCCCCTTTTATCTAAGCAAAGCTGGTATCAGCCAGTATATCATGAAGCAGGCTTATACGACCTGGAACAAATAAAATTTGAGATAATCCGTCTCCGGCACGTTCCACAAAATCGGATGGTCCGGCGACTGCTGGCGGCCTTCAATCTGCCGCAGATGGACGCCGGCATCCTTCGCCGCGTCACGGAGCATGCGGCGGAACAAGTCGTCGCGCATGAAGTGGGAGCACGAGCACGTGGCGAGGTATCCGCCCCGCGGCAGGAGCTTCATGGCTTTCAGATTGATTTCCTTATATCCCCGTATGGCGTTGTGCACCGTATGGCCCGATTTCGTAAAGGCCGGCGGGTCAAGGATGATGAAATCGTAATCGCGGCATTTCTGCTCGGCTAATTCCGTAAGCAAGTCGAATACGTTGGCCTGCTTGGCCCTCACAATCTGTTCCAGCCCGTTGCGGCGGATGTTTTCATTGGTCATGGCGACGGCTTCTTCCGATACGTCGACAGCCGTAACGGACGCGGCCCCGCCCTTCGCGGCGTTGAGGGCGAAGGCCCCCGTATGGGTAAAGCAGTCTAATACATGGCGGCCGGCGGCGATTTTAGCCACGGCCAGGCGATTGTACTTCTGGTCGAGGAAGAACCCCGTCTTCTGGCCGTTTTCTACGTCTACGTCATACAAGACGCCGTTCTCGTTGATCGTCGTCACGGGACTGCCCGGCTGCGGCAGAAAGTCGGCTTCATACCAGCCCTTATACTGGGTCATGCCGTCGAGCTCCCGCACCTTGACGTCGTTGCGCTCGTAAATGCCGCGGACGGATACGCCCATGGCGGCCAGCTCGTCGACGAGGGCCTTGAAGATCACCGGCTTGACCTGATCCATGCCGTAGCATAAGGTCTGCGCCACCAATATATCGTTGTACCGGTCGACGGTCAAGCCCGGCATTTGGTCGGCGTCGCCGAAAATCAGGCGGCAGCATGAAAAGTCCGTTGCCCCCATGACAGTATAGCGGTACTGGAGGGCATACTTGACGCGGCGCTGCCAAAAGGCATCGTCGAAGCGGTCGTTGGCGTTATCCGATACGATGCGGACGCGGATTTTCGATATGTCGTTGGCAAAGCCCGTTCCCAAATACCGGTCCTTCTGGCTGTAGACATCGACGATATCGCCCGTCGCATACACGCCGTCTACGCGGGTGACTTCCTCGCCGTAGACCCAGGGATGGCCGCTGCGGGCAGCCATTTCCCCTTTTCGGGTTATATATAGTTTAGCGTACGGTCTCACTAGAATCTCCTTTATAAAATATAATGGCTCAGGTCGACGTTCTGGACGACGTCGTTCAGCTTGCCGGCAACGAAATCGCTGTTGACGACGATGTGGTGCTCGTCCACATCCGGCGCTTCAAAGGCGACGTCCTCCAGGATTTTTTCCAGCATCGTATGGAGGCGGCGGGCGCCGATATTTTCCGTTTCCAAGTTGACGCGGTGGGCGTATTCGGCAATGGCGTCGATGCCGTCGTCAGTGAATTCCAGCTCTACGCCGTCTGTCGACAACAGGGACGTATACTGCTTGACGAGGGATTGGTTCGGCTCGGTCAGGATCTTACGGAAATCGTCGACCGTCAGGGACTGAAGCTCTACGCGGATAGGAAAGCGGCCCTGCAGTTCCGGGATGAGGTCGCTGGGCTTCGATACGTGAAAAGCTCCGGCGGCGATAAACAAGATGTGGTCCGTCTTTACCGGGCCATACTTCGTATTGACCGTCGCCCCTTCGACGATAGGCAGGATATCGCGCTGTACCCCTTCACGGGATACGTCCGGTCCGCCGCCGCGGTTCTTTTCGGCAATCTTATCGAATTCGTCGATAAAGACGATGCCGGCCTGTTCCGTCGCTTCGATGGCCTTGTCGACGATGACGTCCATGTCGAGGCATTTTTCCAGCTCTTCATCCTTGAAGATTTCCCGGGCTTTCGCTACGGTCATCTTCTTTTTCTTCTTCTTTTTCGGCATGATGCTGCCCAGCATTTCCTGGAAGTTGCTGGTCAGCTCTTCCGTCGAATTGCCCGTCAAGATGCCCTGTATCGCCCGTTCCTGTTCGCGGACCTCTACTTCGATTTCCCGGTCGTCCATCTTATGGGCGCAAATGTCTTCGTACATCTTCTGCCGGCGGTCCGACTTCGGTTCTTCGAGCTGCTTCGGCTGGTCTGCTTCTTCCGTTTCCTCTTCGCTGGAGAAGAAGATATCCATCGGATTGGCTACCTTTTCCTTAATAGCCGTCTTCTTCGGCCAGAAAACCTGCAGGATGCGCTTATTGGCTTCTTCTTCGGCCTTGGCTTCATAGCGCAGGCTTTCCTGCTCCTGGACCATGCGGATGGCATTGGCTACGAGGTCGCGGATGATCTGTTCGACGTCGCGGCCTACGTATCCGACTTCCGTATATTTCGTCGCTTCGACCTTGATGAAAGGAGCGCCGACAAGCCGGGCCAGGCGGCGGGCAATTTCCGTCTTGCCGACGCCTGTCGGGCCGATGAGCAGGATATTTTTCGGAATAATTTCATCCTGCATTTCTTCGTTCAGCCGCTTGCGGCGCCAGCGGTTGCGCAGGGCGATAGCTACGGATTTCTTCGCTTCTTTCTGGCCTACGATGTATTTATCTAGTTCTGCGACAATTTGCTTCGGTGTCAATTCGATTTCGTTCATGTCATTCCCTCTTCTTTAGTTGTTATATTTCTTCTACGATGACGTTGTGGTTAGTATACACGCAGATATCGGCGGCGATGTGCAGCGATTTTTCCGCAATATCGCGGGCCGACAGGTCTGTGTTCTGCATCAGGGCCCGGGCCGACGCCAAGGCGTAGTTGCCGCCGGAGCCGATGGCTGAAATGCCGTCGTCGGGCTCGATGACTTCGCCGTTGCCGGAAATCAGGAGGATGCGCTGGCTGTCAGCTACGAGGAGCAGCGCTTCCAGCTTGTGCAGTATTTTATCGGAACGCCAGTCCTTGGCCAGTTCTACGGCGCTGCGGACGAGATTTCCGTTGTATTCGTTCAGTTTTTCTTCAAAATGGTCAAACAAGGTAAAGGCGTCGGCGACAGATCCGGCAAAGCCGCTGATGATCTTGCCGTGGTACAGGCGGCGTACCTTCTGGGCCGTGCCCTTCATAATGACGGCGTTGCCCATCGTCACCTGGCCGTCGCCGGCAATGGCCGTCTTGCCGTTGCGCTGTACGGCGACGATAGTCGTCGCGTGAAATTCTGTAGACATCATATCAGACATTCTCTATCTTCTCCTTCATCACTTCAATTTCTTCCAAAGCCCGCTGCGCCAGCATAGCGTTCTTTTCCTTCTTTTTCATGCGCTTCTTGATGCCCAGCGGCTCCATAATGCCGAAGTTGATATTCATGGGCTGGAAATTATCGTTCGGGCCGCTGGAGATATACTGGCTCAGGCCGCCGATAGCCGTGCGGCGCGAAAAGGTCAGGCAGTCTTTCCCTTCCAGCATGCGGGCGGCGTTGATGCCGGCCAGCAGGCCCATGGCAGCCGATTCCAGATACCCTTCGACGCCTGTCAGCTGACCGGCGAAAAAGATGTTCTTATTGCGGCGGTACTGCAGCGTCGGTTCCAGAAGTTCCGGCGAATTGATATACGAGTTGCGGTGCATGACGCCGTAGCGGACGAATTCTGCCTGCTCCAATCCGGGAATCATGGAAAAGACCCGCTTCTGCTCGCCGAATTTGAGGTGCGTCTGGAAGCCGACGATGTTGTACAGCGTCGCGCTGCCGTTGTCCTGCCGCAGCTGGACGACGGCGTAAGGCATTTCGCCCGTGTCGGGCAGCTCCAGGCCGACGGGCTTCATGGGGCCGTAGCGCATCGTGTCGACGCCGCGGGAGGCCATGATTTCAATGGGCATGCAGCCTTCGAAGACGTTGTCGTTCTTTTCGAAATCGTGCAGCTCGGCGCATTCGGCCGTCGTCAGGGCCTGCCAGAAGGCTTCGTATTCTTCCTTCGTAAAGGGGCAGTTCAGATAATCGGCCCCGCCCTTGCCGTACCGCGCCGCCCGATAGACCTTGCTCATATCCAGCGAGTCGACGGTGACGATAGGAGCCGCAGCATCGTGAAAATGGAAGTAATCGGCGCCAGTCATAGCCCGTATCGTTTCGGCCATGGCGTCGCTGGTCAGCGGCCCCGTGGCGACGATGCAGATCTGGTCGTCCGGCAGCTCCGTAATTTCTTCATTTCGTACCGTAATGAGAGGATGGTTCCGCAGCCGGTCCGTTACGAACTGGCTGAACGGCACGCGGTCTACGGCTAAGGCTCCGCCGGCAGGCACGCGGTGCGTATCGGCTGATTCCATGATGATAGAGCCGAGACGGCGCATTTCCTCCTTCAGCAGCCCGACGGCGTTTTCTATGTTGGCGGCGCGCAGCGAATTGCTGCACACCAATTCTGCAAATAATTCTGTATGATGAGCCGGCGACGATTTAACGGGCCGCATTTCCGCGAACTCGACGGGAATCCCCCGCTTCACCAGCTGCCATGCCGCTTCGGAGCCGGCAAGTCCCGCTCCGATGACAAGTACGCTATTCTTCATTGATGGCTTCACCCTTCTTATGGTTTTCACACTCTGCGTTGCTGCAGAAGATTTTATCCGGTCCTTTTTTATAATGCTTGACGACCATGATGCTGCCGCAGACAGGACATTTTTTATCGATAGGCTGGTTCCACAGGACGAAATCGCAGTTAGGATATTCGCTGCAGCCGTAGAACACGCGGCCCCGCTTCGATTTGCGCTTGATCAGGCTCCCTTGGCCGCATTTGGGGCAGGTAATGCCCAAATCCTCGACGATAGCCTTCGTGTTGCGGCATTCGGGGAAATTGGAACAGGCCAGGAATTTGCCGAAGCGCCCGAATTTATATACCATAGGCGCGCCGCAGAGTTCGCAGACCTGACCGGAATCCTGACCGGCTACGGCTACCTTTTCCATTTGCTGCTCCGCCACGTCCATTTCCGGCTTAAACACGTCGTAAAATTCCTGCAGGACGTGCGTATACGTGTCCTTCCCCTGTTCAATATCGTCCAGCTCTTCCTCCATATGAGCCGTAAAGCCGACGTTGATGATGCGTTCGAAATACTTTTTCAGCAAGTCGACGATGATGACGCCCAGCTCCGTCGGAATGAACTGCTTATCCTTCTTTTCCACATAGTTGCGGTTTTGAATCGTATCCATAATCGGCGCGTACGTGCTCGGCCGGCCGATGCCCTTTTCTTCCAGCGTCTTGATAAGGCTGGCTTCGGTATAGCGGGCCGGCGGCTGCGTAAAATGCTGCGCCGGTTCTACGGTCTGATTATGAACGACGGAGCCTTCTTCGATATGAGGCAGCTCCGACAGGGTCTTATCCTTTTTCGCATCTTCGTACAGCTCCGTAAAGCCTTTAAACAATACTTTATATCCGGCTGCCCGCAGCTCGTATATGCCGCTGGCGATGCTGATGGCCATGTGCTCTGTTTCTACGGCTTCCATCTGGCTGGCGAGGAAACGGTTCCAAATGAGCGTGTACAACCGCAGCTGGTCCCGCGTCAGGAACGGCGAGACGACGTGCGGCGTCAGTTCCAGCGATGTCGGGCGGATCGCCTCGTGGGCATCCTGACTGGACTGCTTCGTCTTGTATACGCGGGCCTTTTCCGGCACGTATTCCTTCCCGTACGTCGACATGATGAAATCGCGGGCCGCCTGGACCATGTCGTCATTGATACGCGTCGAGTCCGTACGCATGTACGTAATCAGGCCCACGTGGCCCTGTTCGCCGATATCCAGGCCTTCATACAGCTGCTGGGCCAGCATCATCGTCTTCTTAGCGCCGAAGTTCAGCTTGCTGACGCATTCCTGCTGCATCGTCGACGTCGTAAAGGGCGGCTGGGGCTGACGCTTGCGCTTTCTCTTTTCGACCTTGACGATTCGGTCCGGTTCGCGGCCTTCTTCGCCGCGCTGTTCCCACTGCAAATCGGCGGCAATCTTCTGAGCCATGTCTCCATCGCTGATCTTGGCCTTTTCACCGTCGATTTTCACCAGCTCCGTCGTAAGGACCAGGCCCTGTTCGGTCTTGTACGTCCCGCCGACAGTCCAGTATTCTTCCGGCACAAAGGCCTTGATTTCTTCTTCGCGCTCACAGATAAGCCGCACGGCTACGGACTGCACGCGGCCGGCGCTCAGCCCCTTACAGACCTTTTTCCACAGCAGGGGGCTCAACTTGTACCCTACGATGCGGTCCAGGACGCGGCGGGCCTGCTGGGCGTCGACCTTCTTCAAATCGATGGGCTTAGGGTCTTCCATGCCGGCCAGTACGGCCTTTTTCGTAATTTCGTGGAACATGACGCGGCAGGCGTCCTTCGGGTCGATTTCCAGCAAATGAGCTAAGTGCCAGGAAATCGCTTCGCCTTCGCGGTCCGGGTCAGTCGCCAGATATACTTTTTTAGAACGGATGAACTCGTCCTGCAGCTCTTCAATGAGCTTGCGCTTATCCCACATGTTCGTATACGACGGCGTAAACCCGTCTTCGATATTGACGCCGAACTGATTGCGCGGTAAATCGCGGAGATGGCCGCGGCTGGCCATTACCTTATACGAGCTGCCTAAAAAGCGTTCAATCGTCTTGGCCTTGGCCGGCGATTCCACGATAACCAGATTTTTGGCGTTTTTCGGCAAGGGGTCCATTTTTTTCAGCGGCTTCTTTTCCGGCAGATTCACGGTTCCGTTAATGACCATCTTTTCGCCGTCGTCTTTCTTCTTGCGGCCCCGCTTCTTTTTCTTCGTATCGTCAATAATAATCGTTCGTTTAATCGGAAATTCCAGCATATATCTCCATCCTAACTTCCCTGCCGGCATTTAAGCCGGATTTTCTGTACAAGCTAACACTTAGCAACAAATCTATTTTAAAATAATACACTATTCCGACGGGCCTTTCAAGGTTTGACCTTAGGATATACCTATTCTGCAGGACAATACGTATTCCCATAAAGGGCTGGCAGCGACAAAATTTAAAGGGCGGATCCCTTGCGGACTTTTTAAAATTACCGTATACTAAAAGCATACAAAATTCGTATACAAAAGGAGACGATACGTATGAACCACTATGATGTCATCGTCATTGGCACCGGCGCTGCCAATATTATTACCGACGCGGCCCAGCGGCAGGGCCTGCGCATTGCCGTCGTCGAACGGGACCGCTTCGGCGGCACCTGTCTGAACCGCGGCTGCATCCCCACGAAAATCATGGTCACGGCGGCCAACGTCGTCCGGGAAATGGAGGAAGCGCGCCGCATCGGCGTCTATGCCGACAACGTGCGCATGGACTGGGACGTCATCACCCGCCGCCTGTGGCATAAAATCAACGAAAACAGCGCGATCAAGGACTATTACGCCGCCTTCCCGAACGTCGACGTCTACGAAGGCACGGCGTCCTTTACGGGCAAAAAGAGCCTGCATATCGCCATGAACGACGGTACGGCCCAGGACATCAGCGGCGACAAGATTTTCATCGGCGTCGGCGCCCGTACCAATATCCCCGACCTGCCCGGCCTGGAAGAAACGGGCTACCTGACATCGGAAACGCTGTTCGGCAGCAAATATCCGAAACGGCCCTACGACAGCCTGCTCATCATCGGCGGCGGCCCTATCGGCTGCGAATTTGCCCACGTATTCAACGCCGCCGGCACGAAGGTTACCATCGTTCAGCGCAACGTCCGCCTGCTGCCGAAGGAAGACGAAGATATTTCCGCCTTTATTTTGAAACAGCTTACGAACCACGGGATTTCCGTCCGCCTCAATCAGACGACCCTTTCCGCCTCGGTCAAGGACGGGAAAAAATGCCTGACCGTACAAGACAAAGCGACGGGAGAGACGACGGAATTGTACGCCGATGAAATCCTCGTTGCGCCGGGCATCCGCCCCATGACGGACCTGCTTCATTTGGAACATACAGACGTACGCACCGACGACCGCGGCTTCATCATGACCAACGAATTCCTCGAAACCAGCGCCGAAGGCATCTGGGCCATCGGCGACGTAAACGGCCAGGCGCCGTTCCGCCACAAGGCCAACCACGAAGCGGAAATCTTGTCGCACAATCTCTTCTCCGACGTGCCGCCCGAACAGTGGCGCTGGGTTCATTACGACATCGTCCCGGCCGTCACCTTCACCTATCCCGAAGCGGCTCACGTCGGCCTCAGCGAAGCCAGCGCCCGCAAGAAAGGCTACGACGTCGAAATCGCCGTGAACCATTACTCAGCTTCGGCTAAAGGATATGCCATGGGGCTGGAACCAGGCGACGATGACGACGGATTCGTCAAGCTGGTGATCGACAAGAAAACAAAGTATATCCTGGGAGCCCATATTATCGGCCATGAAGCATCTATCCTGATTCAGCCCTTCGTCAATCAGCTGACCTGCGGCTTCCATACCATCGCGCCGATTCACGAGGACATCGCCTCGCCGACGGCCCAAATGCTGCGTGCCCTGCCGTTGACCAGGAATCTGGCCCCGAATCCAGTCTACACCCTCAGCGAAACGATGACGCCTCATCCGGCCTTGTCAGAAGTCACCATGTGGACGCGGTACTATTACGAAAAGAAATGACGATACCTGTATTGGTTCTTATTACAGCATATAGAAAAAGCAGAGGCATGGCGCTTCTGCTTTTTTCTATATATCTATATATACAATATTTATGCTTTTACTCCTGCTAACTTCGCCGGATCCATGGCGGCGTCGAACTGCTCGCCTGTAACCCAGCCGCTGGCAACGGCCGATTCACGCAGCGTCAGCCCTTCCTTCGCCGCAGTCTTGGCGATCGTGCAGGCCTTGTCATAGCCTACGAGGGGTACGAGGCCCGTAACGAGGATCAGCGACTGATGCAGGTTGTAGTCGATTTTTTTGAGATTCGGCTGAATGCCAACGACGCAATGCTTGCAGAACGAATCCATGACGTCGCTCAGAATGCGGATAGACTGCACCATGTTGTAGGCGATTACCGGCATGAACACGTTGAGCTCAAAGTTGCCCTGGCTGGCAGCAATGCCGACGGTCGCATCGTTGCCCATGACCTGTACGGCTACCATGGTCATAGCTTCGCACTGCGTCGGGTTTACCTTCGACGGCATGATGGAGCTGCCCGGTTCATTTTCCGGAATGGTGATTTCGCCGATGCCGCAGCGGGGGCCAGATGCCAGCCAACGCACATCGTTGGCGATTTTCATCAAATCGCAGGCCAAGGCCTTCAGCATGCCGTGGACGACGACGAGCTCGTCCTTACTGGTCAGGGCGTGGAATTTATTCGGCGCCGTATGGAACGTTTCACCCGTCAGCTTGCTGAGTGTTTCGGCAAACCTTACGTCGTATCCTTCCGGGCAGTTGATGCCCGTGCCGACAGCCGTGCCGCCCATGGCCAGATCGCGAAGGAAATCAATTCCCCGTTCCAGCATTTCCTTATTGCGTTCGATCATGCGGGCCCAGCCGCTGAACTCCTGTCCCAAGGTAAGGGGTGTAGCGTCCTGCAGGTGGGTGCGGCCAATCTTAACGATGCCGGCATATTCTTCCGCCTTGGCGTGGAGCGCATGGTACAGCGTGTCCATGGCCGGGAACAGCTGACGCTTGATGAGCAGGAGCGACGCTACGTGGAGCGACGTAGGGAATATATCGTTGGAGCTCTGCGAATGGTTGACGTGGTCGTTCGGATGAACGTTGACGTCTTCTCCCTGTTCCTGCAACAGCTGCATGGCCCGGTGCGCGATGACTTCGTTCATGTTCATGTTGAACTGCGTGCCGCTGCCGGTCATCCATACGGCCAAGGGGAAATTGCCGTCCAATTTGCCGGCCAGGACGTCGTCGCAGGCAGAGGCAATGGCGTCGGCCCTGTCGCCGTCTACGGCACCCAGCTCTTTATTGACTAAGGCGGCCGTTTTCTTTAAATAGGCAAATACCGTCACCAATTCAGCTGGAATCTTTTCCGTGCCGATTTGGAAATTTTCAAAGCTCCGCTGCGTCTGGGCCCCCCACAATTTATCGGCAGGCACCTTCACTTCTCCCATCGAGTCTCTCTCTATGCGATATTCCATGTTCGTATCCTCCTGTCTATCCCGTAAAAACGGGCATGATACATATCATATGTTTTTATGAAAAAGGCTCCCCGCAGGGAGCCTTGCTTCGTCTTACGCTCTGTCTCAACAGACTGCAGACGTTTCTTACTGTAAATGCTTCAAGCCCTTCGCGCCGATGTCGCTGCGGACCTGCTGGCCGTCGAAGTGGATAGCCGCGACGTGACGGTACGCTTCGTCAATGGATTCCTTCAAGGTCGGAGCTACAGCCGTCACACCGAGAACGCGGCCGCCGTTCGTCACGTACTGGCCGTCCTTCTTAGCCGTGCCGGAATGGAATACCATGGCCGTATCGTCGAGGGCGTCCAAGCCGGAAATGACGTCGCCTTTATGGGAAGACGCCGGATATCCCGCCGAGGCCATGATAACGCAGCACGCCGAAGCGTCTTTCCAGGCTACCATATCTTTCGTCAGCGTCCCCTGCGTGCAGGCGTACATGATTTCCGCCAAATCGCCGTCAAGGAGAGGCAGTACAGCCTGTGTTTCAGGATCGCCGAAACGGCAGTTGAATTCGACGACCTTCGGGCCGTCGGCCGTAATCATGAGGCCGGCGTATAAGCAGCCCTGATATACGATGCCTTCCTGAGCCAATCCGTCTACGACGGGGCGGAGGATTTTTTCTTCTACTTCCTTCACCAGTTCAGGCGTCATAACCGGAGCCGGAGCGTATGCGCCCATGCCGCCCGTGTTTGGGCCTTCGTCGTTGTCGAAGATGCGCTTGTGGTCCTGAGCCGAAATCATGGGAACGATAGTCTTGCCGTCGACAAAAGCCAGCAGGCTCGCTTCTTCGCCGACCATGCATTCTTCGACGACGATGCGGCCGCCTGACGCACCGAAGATGTGGTCTTCCATCATGGCGTTAACCGCTTCTACGGCTTCTTCTTCCGTCTGGGCGACGACGACGCCCTTGCCGGCAGCTAAGCCGTCGGCCTTGACGACGATGGGAGCGCCCTGTTCATGAATATATTTCTTTGCCGCTTCCCCATCGGTAAAGGTTGCGTACGCCGCCGTCGGAACATGGTATTTTTTCATGATGTCCTTAGCAAAGGCCTTAGAGCCTTCCATCTGCGCGGCAGCCTTGTTCGGGCCGAATACAGCCAGCCCCTTAGCCTGACAAATATCTGCCAAGCCTTCCGTCAAAGGAACTTCCGGGCCGACGACGAGCATGTCGATTCCTTCGCCGCAGCAGTATACGGCGATTTTTTCCAAATCCGATACGGGGATGTCGATGCATTCGGCAATTTCCGCCATAGCGGCGCTACCGGGGATAGCGTATAATTTTTCAACGGTTTTGCTCTGCGCCAGCTTCCAGGCCAGGGCGTGTTCGCGGCCGCCGCTGCCGATCACTGCTACTTTCATTATTTCGCAGCTCCTTTCGCAACCTGGCCGGCCAGGTATTCGGCAATGGCCGTGTCGTATACGGCCGTATGATGGAACGCTTCCTGCGCCAGTTCCAAACGGTATTCGTCGCTGAATTCGCCGTCTTTGCGGAGGATGTCGATGATTTCGCCGTATTTAGCCGGATTCGTAACGATAGCTACGTACTTATTGTTCTTAGCCGACGCCCGGACCATGCAGGGGCCGCCGATATCGATGTTTTCAATGGCTTCGGCCAGCGTGACGTCCGGTTTGGCAATAGTCTGCTGGAAGGGGTACAAGTTGACGACAACCAGATCGATCGGCGTAATGTCGTGGTCTTTCATGGCCTGGACATGTTCCGGATTGTCGCGGACGGCCAAGATAGCGCCGTGGATTTTCGGATTCAGCGTCTTGACGCGGCCGTCCATCATTTCCGGGAAGCCCGTAACGTCCTGTACGGCCATGACCGGTACGCCGGCTTCTTTCAGAGCCCGCATCGTGCCGCCTGTAGAAATGATTTCAACGCCCATATCGGCCAGAGCCTTGCCTAATTCGACGACGCCCGTTTTATCGGATACGCTGATGAGCGCGCGTTTAACCTTCATGATAATTCCTCCTTATGCTTGCGTGCCTTTGACGACGCCGCCTTCAATGCGGAGCTTGTCGTCGCAGAACAGAGAAACGGCTTTGATAAATGTAGGATGTTCCTTCGTCAAGATACGGGCCGCCAGCGTATCTTCCGTGTCGTCGTCCATAACGGGGACAGACGACTGCAGAATAATCGGGCCGGCGTCCATATCGGGAACAACGAAGTGAACGGTGCAGCCGGCAATTTTTACGCCCGCTTCCAAAGCCTGGCGCTGGGCGTGCAGGCCGCGGAAGGACGGCAGCAATGCCGGATGGATATTGATGATTTTATGTTCGTAGCGGGAAATGAAATCGCCGCTGAGAAGCCGCATAAACCCGGCCAGGCAGATGACGTCGGCCTGATACGGCGCAATCTGGTCGAGGATAAACTGTTCAAACTCCGCCTTGGAGCCAAACTGCTTGCGGTCTGCCAGGATAACCGGCACACCCCATTCCCTGGCCCGGTCCATGACAGGCGCGCCGGGAATATCGCAGACCAGCGCCTTGACTTCGGCATTAATAGCGCCGGCTTCCACGGCGTCATGCAGGGCGACGGCATTGGAGCCGCGGCCCGAAGCAAAGATGACCATGCGCTTCTTAGTCATTGAACGCGCCTCCCTGCAGCGTGACCGGCACATCCGAATCGACGACCTTGCCGATGACATAGGCCTTTTCGTCCCGTTCAGCCAGGTTAGCCATGACGGCGTCGGCGTCTTTTGCGTCGACGATCATGATCATGCCGATGCCCATGTTAAAGGTGCGGTACATTTCGCGCTTGTCTACGTTGCCCCATTTCTGGAGAAGGCCGAAAATCGGCAGCTGCGGCCACGACGTCACGTCGATTTCCACGCCTACGCCCTTCGGCAGCACGCGGGGAATATTTTCATAGAAGCCGCCGCCTGTAATGTGTACCATGCCCTTGACGTCGAAATTGCGGATAATGGGCAGGCACGGTCTTGGATAGAGGCGCGTCGGCGTGAGCAGACATTCGCCGATGGTCATGCCCAATTCGTCGACGTATTGGTCGAGCTTCATGTTCATCCGTTCAAAGACGATCTTGCGGACCAGTGAAAAGCCGTTGGAATGGACGCCTGTCGACGGAAGGCCGATGAGGACGTCTCCGGCTTTGATCGTTTCGCCCGTAATGACTTTTTCACGGTCGACGATGCCGACGCCGAAGCCGGCCAAGTCATAGTCGTCTTTCGCGTAGAAGCCGGCCATTTCAGCCGTTTCGCCGCCGAGAAGGGCGCAGCCCGATTCCTTGCAGGCATTGGCGACGCCTTTTACGATCGTCGCTACCTGTACGGGATCCAGCTTTCCTACGGCGATGTAGTCCAGGAAGAACAGCGGCTCTGCCCCTTGGACGAGAATATCATTAATGGACATGGCTACGCAGTCCTGGCCAACCGTATCATGCTTGTCCATCATGATAGCTAGGCGCAGCTTCGTGCCTACGCCGTCGGTACCGCTTACTAAAATCGGATTTTTTATCTCGCTGTTCATGAGAGAAAAGAGGCCGCCGAAGCCGCCGAGATCGCCGAGGACTTCCGGGCGGTACGTCGCTTTGACCGAATCCTTCATGAGTTCTACTGCTTTGTTGCCGGCATCGATATCTACGCCGGCGTCTGCATAGGTTAATCCTTTATTTGTGTTCGAGAGCATATTTTTCTCCTTCCTCATTCGCCGTGGGAATGGCCGTCGGGTAGTCGTTGTTGAAGCAGGCCAGACACATATCTTCCCGCGGAATATTCGAAATAGCACGGCTCAGGCCTTCGATGGAAATGAAATGCAGCTTGTCTACGCCGATGTATTTCTGTATCTGTTCTACGTTGAGAGTCGACGCGATGAGTTCCTTGCGGACCGACGTGTCGATGCCGTAGAAGCAGGGATATTTAATCGGCGGCGCCGACACGCACATGTAGACTTCCTTCGCTCCGGCTTCGCGCAGGAGCTTGCAGATAATGCCGCTCGTCGTGCCGCGGACAATGGAGTCGTCGACCATGACGATGCGCTTGCCCTTTACGACGGATTTGACGACGTTCAGCTTCATGCGCACAGCCAGTTCGCGCTGCTTCTGATTCGGTTTGATGAAGGTACGGCCCATGTAACGGTTTTTGATGAGGCCGTGGCGGAACGGAATGCCCGAAGCCTGGGAATAGCCGATAGCCGCCGTGTTGCCGCTGTCCGGCACGGAAATGACCAGATCAGCGTCGTACTGCGTTTCATTCCACATTTCCTTGCCCATATTCAGACGGGCCTGGTATACGTCCTGTCCGTCAATAGTGCTGTCCGGACGGGCAAAATAAATATATTCAAAGGAACAGATTTGTTTGCGGTCTACTGTTGCAAAGATTCTCGATTTTACGCCTTGTTCCGTAATTTCCACGAATTCGCCGGGCTGTACGTCGCGGACGAAGGTCGCGCCGATAGCGTCGAGAGCGCACGTTTCCGACGCCAATACCCAGCCGCCGCCGTCGGTCCGGCCGATGCACAGCGGACGGAAGCCGTAGGGATCGCGGGCGCCGTACAATTTATCCTTGGTCATCAGCACGAGGGAATAGGCTCCGCCGAGACGGTTCATGCTTTCCATGATGCGTTCTTCCATCGTTTCCTTCTGGCTGCGGCTGATCAGGTTGACGATGATTTCGCTGTCCATGGTCGTCTGGAAGATGGCGCCGTTTTTATCCAGTTCTTCCCTCAGGGCGCGCGTATTGGTCAGGTTGCCGTTGTGAGCCAGGGCCAGCTGTCCCATAGGCGTATACACGGCCAACGGCTGGATATTGCGGGGATTATTGGAGCCCGTCGTCGAATAGCGGACGTGGCCGATGCCGATGGGGCCGCCTTCTTCGTCGGGAACACCTTTTTCAAATACCGAGCTGATAAGGCCCATGCCGCGGTAGGTGTGAATATCTACGCCGTCGGTCAAGGCCATGCCGCCGCTTTCCTGTCCGCGGTGCTGCAGGGCGAACAGCCCCCAGTAAATGTAGCGGGGAATATCCAGAGTTTTGTCAAAAATACCTAATACGCCGCATTCTTCATGCTGCTTATCCCAAATCGGATCGTAAAACATGAAAACCTCCTGTTTGCTAAATGCTGAAATTTTGGATTACAACGCCTGTACGGCTTCTTGAATCTTTTTGTTCTTTTCCATGACCTGGTTCGCCATGTCTTCGCGGTAGGCTTTGTATTTTGCAGCCAACGCCGGGTCGCTGACCGCGCCGATCTGCAGAGCCAGCAGGGCCGCGTTTTTCGCGCCGTTTACGGCCATCGTCGCTACAGGCATGCCCGACGGCATCTGCACGATAGCCAGCAGGGCGTCCATGCCCTTCAGGCTGCCGCTTTCCAAAGGCACGCCGATAACCGGCAGCGTCGTAAAGCTGGCGACGACGCCGGGCAGATGAGCCGCCATGCCGGCGCCGGCGATGATGACGCTGATGCCCCGTTCTTCCGCGCCGGAGGCGAAGTCCCGCACGGCAGCCGGCGTCCGGTGGGCCGAAGCCAATAATACTTCGTACTCTACGCCAAATTCTTTCAACACATCAACCGCTTTTTTCATGATCGGAAAATCTGAATCGCTTCCCATAATAATGCCGACCTTCAAAAAAATCCCTCCTTAGAATAAGTAAAACCCAAAAGTGAGGCAATCACCTTTGGGTTTATTCACTTAGACGCACTGCTGCATTGCCCGTTTACAAACCGCTTCACTATCAGTCCATAAAGCAATGTCCATAGCGCATCTCCTTATTGAATCATAACTTATCAAAATACACCTAGATTTTACCAAAAACGCCTATACGTGTCAATCGTTTATCTTGCCGATAATCTCGCTGATATGGGAAATTCCCATCTTTTCGCAGTAGGCGTCCATGCCTTCGGCAATTTCTTCTACGGCGCAGGGATTGACGAAGTTATATGCCCCTACGGCAACGGCGCTGGCGCCGGCCAGCATAAACTCGACGGCGTCCTGCCACGACGCGATGCCGCCTAAGCCCAGAACGGGAATCTTCACGGCGTTGGCAACCTGCCATACCATGCGCAGGGCCACGGGCTTTACGGCCGGACCGGATAAGCCGCCCGTAATATTTCCTAACAGAGGCTTCTGCGTATAGATGTCGATAGCCATACCTGTCAGCGTATTAATGAGCGATACGGCGTCGGCTCCGGCGTCTTCCACGGCTTTAGCCATGACGGTAATATCCGTCACGTTCGGCGACAGCTTCATGATGACCGGCTTGCTCGTGTGGTCCTTGACGCTGCGGGCTACCGACGCGGCGGCCTTCGGGTCGGTGCCGAAGACGATGCCCCCCTCTTTGACGTTCGGGCAGGAAATGTTGACTTCTAGGGCGGCGACGCCGTCTACGTCGAGCTTTGCAGCCAATTCGCCGTATTCTTCCGCCGTACCGGCCGAGATATTGACGATGAGCGGCGTACTGTGACGGCTTACTTCCGGCAGGATATCCCGCTTAAAAGCGTCTACGCCGGGATTTTCCAGGCCGATGCAGTTCAGCATGCCTGCCGGCGTTTCGGCGACGCGCACGCCCGGATTGCCCGGCCGCGGCAAAGGCGTAATGCCCTTGGATATAATAGCGCCGATGTTGTCAATGTCGAGGAAGTCGGCGTATTCCAGGCCGAAGCCGAAGGTTCCCGACGCCCCCATGACCGGCGTTTTCATAGAAATGCCGGCAAAGTTCACAGCTATGCGTTCCTTGTTCATCAGAAAACCTCCTTCGCCGGGAATACAGGGCCGTCGGCGCAGACCTTATAGCGCTTGCCGCTCAGCTTGCTTTCAAAGGTACAGCCGAGACATACGCCAATGCCGCAGGCCATCCGTTTTTCCATGGAAACCTCGCAGGCAACGCCGGCCGCGTCGGACGCTTCGGCAATGGTCTGCATCATGACCGTCGGGCCGCACACCGACACGCGGTCGATTGGATTTTCAGCAAAAATCGCCGGCAAAGCGTGGACGGCAAATCCCTTGATGCCCAGCGAGCCGTCGTCGGTCGTCACGTAAATCTTTTCCGCATAGGGCTCAAAAAACTTCGTCCAGAACGTTTCTGCCGCCTTCTTTCCAGCTACGAGCACGACGGGCTTATCCAGCTTCTTGGCCAGGAAAATAAGCGGAGCTAAACCGACGCCGCCGCCGACGAGGAGCGCTTTGCCCGGCGCCGTCGTGAACACGCCTTCGCCCAAAGGGCCTTCGGCGCTGATGACCTCGCCGGCTTTCATGGCTGTCATTTCCTGTGTCCCCGTGCCTACGAGGCGGTAAATGATCGTAACGGCTCCCGTCTCCGTATCGGCGTCGACGATGCCGAAGGGACGGCGCAGGAACGTCTTACCTCCCTGCTTCTGCATATTGACGAACTGGCCGGGCTTTGCTTCGGCAGCAATCTTCGGCGCATGAAATACCATTTTCCAAACGTCGGGAATAATCGCTTCATTCTGCAAAATTTCCGCGTTTTCCAAAAACTTTTTCACTTGTCCCCATCCTTCCACTATCATAGTTATTAGTATTGTATCATAGAACGGCATCCAGATAAATACACGAAAGGCCGCCTTTTCCGCCTCCGCGGCAATATATACGACAACCCGGCCGCAGGGACGCAGCCGGGCTCGTTGCAATCATTATCCTTTTTGAATGGTAAACCAGAAGGTCACGCCGTCCGCTTCGTTGCGCACGCCGTACTGCTGTCCGTGAAGCTTGACCAGGGCGGCGACGATGCCCAGTCCCAGGCCGTGACCGCCGAAGGTCCGCCGGACGTTGCGGCTTCGCGCCGTGTCGACTTTGTAAAAGGGCTCCCAAATACGGGGCTGGTACTCTTCGGGAATTTGAATTCCCTGGTTATATACGCTGACGACGTAATTCGTTTCCTGCTCTTTACAGCTGACGGCAATCCTGCCGCCGTCAGGCGTGTAATCGATGGCGTTGCTCAGGAAATTGCTGAGAACGATGTCGATTTGCTCCGGATCGCCATACACCGTCATTTCATCGGGCACGTGCCATTCCATATGGATGCCCTTCTTGTGAATGGCGTTGGCGAAGCGCTCCTTCGCCTCATCCGTCAGGGCGGCGAAATCAAAGGCCGTCTTTTCTAATTTAAAAGACCCCGTTTCCAGCCGCGACAGGTTCAGAAGGCTCTTGACGAGGTTGTCCATCTTGACCGTCTCGCTTTGGATAACATGACAGTACTTCTGCCGCGTCGCCTCGTCAATGTGCAGGCTGTCCAATCCTTCGGCGTAGCCCTGAATGATCGCCAGAGGCGTCTTCAATTCATGAGACACGGCGAAGATAAAGGACTGGCGCATGTGTTCGACTTCTTTGGCCTTGTCGAGCTGCTTCTGCAGCTCTTCGTTCGACTGCTTCAGCGCCGTCAGGGCTTCGTTCAGCTGATCTGACAAGATATTGAGGCTCGTGCCCAGCTCGCCGATTTCATCAGTCCGCTTCCCCTGCCACTTCTTGGTGAAATCCAAGCGGGTCATGGCCGCCGACAGGCTCTTGAGCTCCAGTAGGGGCCGGGTCATCTTGTTGGTCAGGAGCACCGTACCGACGGCGGCGATGATGAGCCAGATAATGCCGCAGGTGACGATGAACTTCTGGACGAGGTAGATGCTTTCCTGCATAGGCGCCAGCGGACAGATCATCAGCAGGTACGCGCCGTCGTCCATACGGGTCACGAGGTCGAAATAACGGAAATTATTATCGCGCTCATAAAAACGAACCTTGCCGATCGTCGCCGCGTCGGGCTCCCGGCCGTGCAGTAAATCCGTCAGCTCCCGTATATGCTGCGGCATCTGAGTGTTGGCGTCGTGCTTTTGCGCTTCTGTTTCCTTGCCGACGACGACTACGACGTCGTTTTCATCCATCTTCGGCGGGCTGACCCAGACGCGGCGGCTCGGCCGCGACGAATATACGAGCTGGCTGTCGTCGACGATGAGCACGTCTACGCCGATATTTTGACTGACCATATCGATGGCTTCTTCTCCATTCCGGCCCTGCTCGGCGTAAATGCGGCCGATTTCGCGGCTTGCCTCCATCATGGCGTCTTTTTTGCTTTCGTAAAAATAATGGTTAAACCCGAAACCGATCGCTCCGATAAGGGTCAGGATAAAAAACAGGGTAAAACTGAGGACGTACATGCCCGACTGTACCCGCAGGGACAGGCGCATCATTTGGCATCGTAGCGGTATCCGTAGCCGCGGACGGTTTGAATGTATTTTCCCTTATCGCCCAGCTTGATGCGCAGGCGGTTGATATGTGTGTCGACAGTGCGCAAATCGCCGTAATAATCGTAGTTCCACACCTTATTGAGAATCTGACGGCGGCTCAATGCCTTGCCGGCGTTGCTGACCAGATAGGTCAGCAGCTTGTATTCCGTCGGGCTCAAATCGATGTTCTTGCCGTCTAGGACGACTTGGCGCGCTTCCTGGTCGATAGACACGCCGTCCTCAATCTTCTGCACTTCCTGCTCCTTCTGGACGCGCCGCAGGAGGGCCTTAATCTTTGCCACCAGGATTTTCGGGCTGAAGGGCTTGGTAATATATTCGTCGACGCCCAAATCGTAAGCAAAGAGCTGGTCGATTTCCTCGCCCTTGGCCGTAAGCATCATGATAGGCACGGCCGATTCGCGGCGGATTTCGCGGCATACAGTCCAGCCGTCGTAGCCCGGCATCATGACGTCGAGAAGGACCAAGTCGGGATGTTCCTTCTTATACAGCTCCAGCGCTTCCTTGCCGTCGGCCGCTTCAATGAGCTCATAGCCTTCGGGCTGGAGAAAATCTACGACAAGCTGGCGCATGAGCTGCTCGTCGTCGGCAATCAATATTTTTTCCACTACGCTTTCCCCCTTTTACACGTATGGCTTGACCTGACCGGCATCAGGCAGGTCGTCTATCCACTGGTCAATAGTCTTTCCTTCCAGGATCAAATCCGGAGCAATATCCCGCAGCGGCACGAGGACAAAGGCCCGTTCCAGCATATAGGGATGGGGCAGCTTCAGCGTCTCCGTACAGCTCCGCTCATCCGGGCTGTACACGAGATCGATGTCGATGACCCGGGCTCCCCATTTTTCATGGCGCACCCGGCCCAGCTCTTTCTCGATGGATAAGCAAATATCCAGCAGTTCTTGTCCGCTCATGTCTGCGTCGACGGCCGCTGCGCCGTTAAGAAAGGCCGGCTGGTCCGTCTTGCCCCACGGCGGTGTTTCATACCACGGCGACACCGCTGCGACAGCGACGCCCTCCGTCCGGCGCAGGCAGTCGATAGCCTTGCGCAGACTCTGTGCCCTGTCGCCCAGATTTGCGCCGACGCTGATATAAAATCTAGCCATGACGTCTCCTTTCCACCGTCACCGCCACGTCGTCAAAGGGGCCGCCAATCGGAGCCTGCGGCTTGTGCACGGCGACGCGCACGGCGTCGACAGGAAAAGCGGCCAGCACCTCGTCGGCAATGACCGCAGCCAACCGTTCGATGAGCCGGTACGTCCGGCCTTCTACGATAGACTGTACGAGCTGATACACCTTGCTGTAATCAATCGTATCGTTCAGCTCATCGCTGGTCCCAGCCTTTGACAAATCGGCGTACAGTACGGCGTCGACGTGAAAGGGCTGTCCCGTCCGCTGTTCTTCCGGCAGACAGCCGTGATAGCCGTAAAAATGCATTCCCTTTATGGTTATGGTGTCCATGATTCTTCCTCTTTCATCAGTATAGTACCGGCTCCGGCATCGCCCATGAGAAGCTTCCAGGCCTGGTCGTATTCCTTCGTGCCGGCCTGAAGGCAGCCGCTGGTCGCCGCCGTGACGATGTCGGCGTCGGCAGCCATGCCTTCGCGCATCATCAGGCACAGATGGGTTGCCTTGACGACGACAAGCACTCCTTTCGGCTGGAGTCCCCGGCACAGCGATTGGCATAAGTCCTCAGTCAGCCGTTCCTGCAGCTGCGGGCGGCGGGCCAGGACACCGACGGCCCGGGCAAAATGTCCGAAGCCGGCAATGCGCCCGTCTTGGGGATAATACGCAATATGGGCGGTCCCGAAGAACGGCAGGAGATGGTGCTCGCACATAGACTGGAAGCGGATATTGCGGACGGCTACCAAGCCGTTCGTCTGCGATAGAATCGGAGCGGCCCACTCGTCGTCAGGATTTTCCCGCAGGCCGGAAAAAAACTGGCTGAAGGCCTCAGCGACGCGGTACGGCGTCTTTTCCATGCCCAAGGCCGTCAAATCCAGTCCCAAGGCTTCCAAAAATTGTTTCATAGCCTGCACGGCTTCAGGATTGACCGGATAGGATGATGTCATTGTCGTCATAATCTCCTCCTTTTCCGTCCTCATATATTACAAAAGATAGTAGTAAGCGAAAATAAAAATCAGCCCCCCGACAATCACGAAAAACGGGCTGGCATACTGCTGCCGCAGGCTCTGCTTGTGATACAAATAAATTTCTTCCGGATTATCCGGGTTGTAGCGCAAATCCACTTCGTCGCCGGCGACGATATCCCATTCAGGCGAGCCGAAGCCATACCGGGCCCGATAGGTTTGTTCGCCGTCGCTGAACTCGACGACGGGAAAATACCGGTCGCCGCTTTTCGATTTCTGCTGCTCAAAGCCCAGCAGCGTACCTGTAGCAGCAGCCTTGCAGCGGCCGACGAGGCGGCGGAGCTTCCAGCCGTGATAGGTGCCGACGATGATAAACACGATGCCGATGAGAGCCGGCAGGTAATAAAATATGCTCATGAATGCGTTCCTCCTAAAACGACAGGTATCAGTGCGGTCCTTCCAGACGGGGCAAGCGCTTGACAATGACATAGGCTAACACGCCGCCGGCTGCGGCCGTCACGATTTGAGGCCAGCTCATGACCAGCAGTATCATGTGCCGTACGGCAGCGGGAAATTCCACATAGCTGAACAAGACATAAAAAGAGCCGTACACGACGGCGGCCTTGCACAGCGCCGCGCCAGCTAAACCGGCCGCGCGAAACCGCCGCAGCCCATCGACGGCGAAGACAAAGGCGCAGTTTCCGGCCGCGACGGGAAATATGAAGGGCAAAAAGGGCAGCATCCCTTCCAGCCAGGCAAAGACAGGCGTCACGCAGGCCACGACCAGACCGGCTTTCCGTCCGACGCTCCATACTGCCAGCACCAGACAAGCGTTGACCAGAGAGCCGATAACAAACATGCTGACCTGCGGCGGCACGGGAATAAACAGCCGCAGCCCCTGCAAGATCAGCGTCGCCGCCAGCAGCAGGCCCGTCCGGGTGATGCGTTTCGTCATAGATTGATTCATACTGATACCTGCTTAATGCGTCAAAATTTGATATAATAAATACGTCTTTTTATTATACCATACTATACACATCTTATTGTATCTTTCGAGGTGCCTAATGTCAAAGCGATTTATTCATTCCATCAATTATATGCGCGGCCTGTGCATGCTCGGCGTCATCGGCATTCACGTCGGCTCCGTGGCCATTGCCAATCCGACGCCTAATCTGTGGCTCGTCGCCGTATTGGAAATCCTGTCGCGGTTTTCCGTACCGGCCTTCTTCTTCCTGTCGGCCTTCGGCATGTTCTGCAGCCAGCCCCTGAACCAGCCCTTTTCCTACAAAGACTACCTGCGCCGCCGCCTGCGGACGGTCTTTGTCCCCTATATTGCCTGGTCCCTGTTTTACATGCTGTACGTATCCGTTCTCAGCCACAATTTCAACCTGTTTCAGCCGTTGGCCTTCGTGAAAACCCTGTGGTATGGCCTAGCCATGTATCATATCTACTTTCTCGTCATCCTGCTGTGGTTTTACCTTCTCATGCCGCTTTGGCGCGGTCTGCTCCAGCAGATGGAAAAGGCGCCTCTCGCGTCGTTTACGCTGCTGTTCGCGGCCAACGTCGTCTTCAATTTTTATTCCAGCTATATCTGGACGGCGCCGACGGACTCGCCGTTCCTGCACGACGCCTTCGTATACCGGCTGAACTACGTCGTCTTCCACTACCTGTTCATTTTCATGTTCGGCGCCTTTATAGCCGAGCATTTCCAACGAGCCGTCGATTGGATCAGCCGACACGGCGTCTTCATCAATGTCCTGCAGCTGGCCGCTACGGCAGGCATGCTGGCCGCCTACTACGGCGTCATGGATTACCTCCATTACGACGTCCTGTCCGCCGTCTTTACGGTCCACCAGCTCAGCCCCGTCGGCATGGTCTATACGGTCACGACGATTGTCTTCTTCCTGTACTGGCTCGAATGCCATTCCGTTCCTCCGGTCATGCATCGCCTCTTGTCTATGCTGGGAAACTATTCCTATCCCATTTACCTGGTCCATCCCGTATTCCTCAGCGCCTGCACCGGTCTGGCAGCCCATTTCCACCTGTACCTGCGGGCCGTCCATATCCTCGCCATCTACCTCATCGTAGCCGGCCTGGCTGCGGCCTATTCCGCCGTCATCATGAACCTTTCCCTGCCCCGCTGGCTGTCGGTATGCCTGAAAGGCAAATAAAACTGCCCCTGACACGATAAAACTCCCCGCCGCGAATGCGCCTGCATTCCGTAACGGGGAGTTTTTACACGTATGTAAGAAGGGCCGCTGAATTATTTCCGGCGTTCCTGACGTACCTTTTCCAATACGTCGTTGGCCATGCGGGCCCGCGCTTTGATGACGCTGTTGCCGTCTTTGATATCTTCGGGATAGAAGCTGCTCTTGTATTTGCTCTTCTTCGTCTTGGTTACCATTTCCTTGAGCTGGATCGTCTGGTCGTCTACGTTGTAGACATACGTGCAGTAGTCCGTCGTATCGCCGGCCACTTCGATAGTTTCAAAGGTCAATACTTCACGGCCCATGTCATAGGAAATCTTTGCCGAATCCATATCAATCGTCGTGTATTTATTGTATTGCCACATATTATCTTTCGCTGCGAACGCCGTCGCCGAGATTGCCAAGGTCATAGCCAGAGCCAGTACGATTTTTTTTGTTTTCACCTGTATGCACCATCCTTTATTACAGTTACTAATAAGATGATTATACCATGAACGCCGAAAAAAAAGAAGACGCGGCCCGGCGGCTTTAACGATTATCTACCTTTTCCGGATACAAATCATGCTGGGACAGGCGCTGCCAGGCTACTTGCTCCCACGGTGTTCCCTGGCGGCCATAGTTGCAGTACGGGTCGATGCTGATGCCGCCGCGGGGCAAAAATTTTCCCCACACCTCGATGTATTTCGGGTTCATGAGGGAGATTAAGTCGTCCATGATGATATTGACGCAGTCTTCATGGAAATCGCCGTGGTTGCGGAAGCTGAATAGGTACAGCTTCAGCGACTTGCTTTCGACCATCTTTTGGTCCGGCACATAGGAAATATAAATCGTCGCGTAGTCAGGCTGGCCTGTCTTGGGGCACAGGCTGGTAAATTCCGGACAGTTGAATTTGACAAAATAATCCCGGCCGGGATGCTTGTTGTCAAAGGTTTCCAGCAGTCCCGGGTCATAATCCTGACGATACGTCGTATGCTGACTCCCCAACGAAGCCAGCTGGCTTAATTCTTCACTTGTTCTGTTCATATATGCTCCTTATTGACACGATATGCCTTGGTCAAGGCGTGGATGAGAAATACGCCGCAGAGAGCCGGCAGAAATTGTCCTGCCGACAACGACGCGACGAGCATGCCGTAGGGAAGGCCAAATAAGTAGGACAGCCACAGGCTGACGCCCAGCGACGGAACCCACCAGATCGGCAGAGCCGCAAGCCAGACGTTCCATCCTCGCAGGCGGACCTGCACGATGAGCCACGTCGTCAGCCAGCCGACCAGACAGCCGCCGGCCATATCCAGCAGTCCCAGGCCGCCAAACAAGAAATTAGCGGCAAAGTTTGCAATCCCCATAGGCACGACCAGGAAGGGGTACACGAAAGCCAATGCATACAAGGCCGTGGCGATTCGGATTTGATAGGGGCCAAAGGAAACGCCCTGCGTCACATACAGCAGAACGATATACAAAGCAATGACCATACTGGACATAGTCATGCGTTTCGTATTTGCCAGGAAATTATACATCAGCGCCGCCTCCCTTCATTTCATTACAATTAAAAAACGGGCTTGTCCAAAGGCAAACCCGTCGGCATACATACATAAAAATTCATGTCATGTACAGCTTCCTAGTTTTGTTTACCGACAGGATGGATTGCGAACTGTCTTGTGAAATTATGGTACTACCAAATTACCTTGCCCAATACGTGATCCACAGGCACGGGACCGATAAAGCGGCTGTCGCTGCTGTGATTGCGGTTGTCCCCCATGCAGAACACGTAGCCCTCGGGAATCTTGATTTCGTCCTTGCGGCTGTAATTCATGGGCTCGTTGATATACGGCTCGTCCAAGGGCTCGCCGTTGCGCCATACCTTGCCGTCGCGGAAGGCCAGCGTATCGCCGGGCCGTCCGATAACCCGCTTGACCCAGACGTTTTTCGTCTGCAAGTCATGATTGAAAAAGGCCAGGTAGTTATTCATAGGCTCCGTCACATCGTCCTTCCAGGTCCGTTCGTACAGCACGCGGCTGTCGATGATGACGATATCACCGTAATCCGGCACATCGCCCATGACGTGCCCCAGCTTGGACACAATGAGGTATTCGCCGTTATGAAGCGTCGGTACCATTGATTCGCCGGACACGCGCGTCGGCTGGAAAAAGAAAATGTGAATGACCATCGCGATGGCCAACGCTATGATAATGGAATATACCCACTCATATACTTCATGCAAAATTGTATTCACAGCAAACCCTCCTTATGCACTGCATTTATTGTAACAAAGGGAGGCATCAAAAGCAAGATGAGACGGCATACATTTATCGTCATAACCGCGCCGGGCCGACCAGGGATGATTCCTTTGCATCCTCAACGCCGCACGCCGCTCACGCCATCTGCTCCCACCATGCCGAAAAGGTCTGCCTGTCGTCGCCGATGCGGACGGTTTCGCCGATTTTGGGCGTGAGAAGCCGGTACGGTTTGCCTATGCTGGCAACCGACAGGCGCTGGTACGGCTCAGCCCAGGGATGACGGCTCAGGGCGAATTTACCGTTGTGCACGGATAAGATGGCCTTCGCGCCGACGTCGACAGCCGCCCGGGCCGCTTCCTCCGGCATGAGATGAATGCGGGCCCAGCGTTCGTTGTACTGGCCGTTTTCCATGACAGCCAGATCAAAAGGCCCCAAGGTCTCGCCGATATGGCGAAAATGGCTCCCATAGCCGCCGTCGCCGCTGACATAGACGCGCCGCCCCGGCGTAATGAAGGCAAAACCGGCCCACTGGGTCTGATTGCGCTTGAACAGGCGGCCGGAAAAATGCTGGCTCGGCAGAACATGCACCGTCAGGCCGTCGGCCAGAGGAATTTCCGTATACCAGTCTTCCTCGTGGACGCGGGCCATGTCGAATCCCCACTGCTCGAAATACTCGCCGACGCCCAAGGGGCAGACGATGTCCTTCACCTTGTCTTTCAAAGCCATGACGCTGAGATAATCGAGATGATCCCAGTGGTCATGAGACAGAACCAGTACATCCACAGGGGGAATATCAGCAGCCGCATAGACATTGCTGCCATCAAAGGCCCGGTTGATGAAAAAGGCCGGCGAAGCATAGCTGCTGAACACCGGGTCGACAAGGATGCGATAGCCGCCGAGGTGCAGGTACAGCGACGAGTGGCCCATCCAGACGACACAGTCCTCGTCGAGAGGCAGGGAATGCAGGTCCGTTTTCTGGGAAATCATCCGTCCTTTCGGCTTCAATCCCTCGGAGCTGCCGAAAAGGAACTCGGCCATAGCCTTGGCTTCTCCCCCTTTGACAGTCTGGTCGATAGGCTCCAAATTCTGAAACTGCCCGTCGTAATAATGAGGCGAGGCCAAGATGCGCTCCCGCCGTTTCCCCGTCGGCAGGCAGCCGAACTCCGGCCGGTTTACATAATACGTACCGCCGAGAGCCAGGCCGGCTGCGCCGATTCCCATAGCTTTTAAAAACTGTCGTCTGTTCATCATCTATGCTCCATTTCTGCGTTTTTATTTCATTATACTCGTTAGAGTGAAGTTTAAGTCAAGCTGTTTTACTTTTCACCGCACATACAATTTTGACGAAACAACACAGGGAACGCTTCTCGAAATTCATAACCTATGCTGCCGGCAGCATCATACCGGAAATTGCCGTCGTACACTACAATCCGGCAGCATACTAAAATAGAAGCAACACACGCTGCCGCCGCAAGGGACGCATTCTCTGCAACGTCAGCGTGTTCTCTGAAGTTTCTGAAAAACAGACGCCTGCATTGCAGGCGTCCAGTTGTATTGCCATATACCATTAGAGTTCCATGCCGCCGTCGACGAAGCAGATTTCCGCTTTTCGTTCGCGGAAGTCTTCCTTTCGGCCGAAGGGCGCGTCGTAGATATCGGGCACGATGCGGTCGGTGACGGTAAGATCGCCCGGTTCCAGGCGGATGTCGTAGTTGCCGACGAAGAGGCCGGACAAGTCCGATCCTTGGCCGTAGAAGGCGCCGCCGTATTGGAAGCCGATGACGCCGGCGTACCGCCCCGGCCGATATTCCTTAGAGGTATCGCTGGCAGACAAGCCGAAGACGACAGGGCCGAAAACGTCGCCGTTGACAAAGGGCGATACGCTGCCGGTATACAGTGCCGGCATACCGACAGGAATGGTCAGGTCATCGGCGCGGATCGTGAGAGCTGCCGGCGCGACGTGCGATTTGCCTATCGCCGTTACGGTCAGGGACGACGCATCCTTCAGTTTGTAATTGCCTAGAACCGAAGCGTCGAAGGTGACGCTCCAATCGTAGCTGCCGGCGTCGTTCGTCTGCCGCAGGCTGCCGATACCATCTGCCGCGCCGTCGGCGACGGCAAGACGGTCCCGAATACGCCGCATATCATCGTCAAAGCCCTGCACGTCCAAGGTTCTCCCCTTGCCGTTCGTCGCCGTAAGGTGAAGGAAATCCTGGTAGTCCGGCACGATGCGGCCGCCGGCTCCGCCTCCATGCATCTGACCGTTTCCGTATATACGGTAAATATCATCGAGGGTCACGTCCAGCGTCGCCTTGTCTACAGAAATCTTGCCGTTGTCCGACGCCCAGGCGACATCATAGCCTAAGTTATTAGGAGCAAAGGATTCGCCATGGCCGCGGCTGATTTGAGCCGAAGCCAGCCATTCCGTGTAGTCTTTCGCTTCAATCTGTCCCTTCGCATTGTACAGCAGGCTGCCGTTTCCATTGTCATCAGCAGAAGCCGTCGTATGGTCGTAAGCCGCAAAGGGCGCATCCATGCCGTCGGGGCCGGTAAGAAAGCCCTTGGCGATAAGATTCTGAATGTCCAAATCCTGCTCCCGGCCAGTATAGGTCAGGCCAAGGTATTCGTCAATAGATATGGCCTTGCCGTCCACGACAGCCTTGTCCTTCATGGTCAAGGTCGTCAGGAATACCTTCAGGAGGGGCGTGCTGCTGCCGTCGTAGATCCGCCAGGTATAGGCAAAATCATAGCCGCCATAGGAGGATTTCTTCGTCTGCTGGAACGAAGGATCCGACAGGTCGTAGCCATTTCCGGCGGCCGTTCCCGCTCCGACGAGCGTCCCTGTGCCGTAGACATTAGCCAAGGTACCCGTATTGTCGCCGGCCACAGCACCGACTGCTCCATCTCCCCTTGCCTCGCCTGCGCTGTAAGCGTTCGACACGGTGCCGCTATTCGCCCCGACGATACCGCCGACATTCGTCTTACCTTGTACCGCTTCATTTGTACCGTCAGCCGTCATAATATGGCTGAATACCTGATTGATCTTGCCCGTGCCGCTGTTGCTGCCGGCAATGCCGCCGACATTGACGCTTCCTGCCGCATCGACAGCGCCGGTATTGTAGGCTGCCGTTATGACGCCGCGGTTCATCCCGACGAGGCCGCCGATATTTTCTCCGGCAGCGCCCGTATGGATTTCGCCTGCGTCAACGAGTTTATCCCCATCGGCATCCGTCCACGTGCCGACACTGACGACGCCGTTGTTGTAGACCTGATACTTGTAATAGCCGCCTTTGTCGTCGCGGCCGCCGGAAATCGACCCCTGGTTGTCGCCAATAAGTCCGCCGACAGTATGCTGGCCTGCGACCTGGGCCCCAGCGGTATTCACTGCCTGGGAGCGGGAAACCGTACCAGTATGGGTGCCGATAAGGCCGCCCACCGCACCCGTCGTCCCTACGACGGTGCCGCTATTGATCAAGCTGGAATCCGTCATAGCGCCGCCGTTTTGGCCGAAAAGGCCGCCGGCTCCGCCCTTCGTCGCCTTCACTTCGCCCGTATTGGACGCCGTAAGGCCGTTGAAGTCCGCCTGATTTTCCCCGGCTACGCCGCCGACGAAATCACTGCCTATGACGTTGCTGACATTGCCGACCTCTCCGGCCAGTGCGCCCTCATTCAAGCCGACAATTCCGCCGACGTACGTCGCGCCGTCAGCGTACACCTCGGCCTCAGTCATGGCGTTGGTAATGGTCGCGCCACGTTGATTGATTCCGGCCACGCCGCCGAAGTACCGGGCGTCGCCGCTTCCCGGCTTGACGTGCAGTTCGACGGTATTTTTGATATTTTCCAGCGTGCCGTCGATGCGGGTATTTTCGATGACGCCGCCGTCTTCGTTGCTTCCGGCTACGCCGCCGACATATTCACGGCCGGTGATCTTGCCGCGGTTGACCAGGAGCGGCCCGTCCGCACCCTGCCCGTCGCCGGCAGCGGAAATCGTGCCGACGTTTTTGCCGGCAATGCCGCCGACATAGCTGTCGCCTGTAATGGCCGCCGAGCTGTCGTTGACAATGCGTTCCATCTTAGCGCCCTGCTGATTGATGCCTACCAGGCCGCCGACGTAGGCTTGACCGGTGATTTCGCCGTTGTTGCGGCCATTCTGCACAATGCCGCTGTTATCGCCGATGAGGCCGCCGACATATTGGCTGTCGGCTGTCCCCGTAATATTGGCGGCGTTGACGACGTTGGAAACGGTCTTTCCGCTGTGATTTATGCCGATGATGCCGCCGACGTTTTGTTCGCCGCTGATAATGCTTTCGTTGTAGGCGTTGTACATCGTCCCGTCGTTGATGCCGATGACGCCGCCGACGTTGCTGCTGCCGGAGTCGCCGCCATTGGTCACGCCCAAGGAATCGATACGGTACACGCCGCCGGTATTATAGCCGACGACGCCGCCCAGGCCGCCGCTTGAAGCCGTACCATCTGACGTGACGGCACTGTTGCTGTAGCTGAAATCGACGACGCCGTCAGCTTCATTCGTACCGGCAATACCGCCGGCTATCGCTTCTCCGCCCTTGGCAATAACGCTGCCGACAGCTTCTACGTCGTAAATCCCTCGCTTGAAATCAACCGCTCCGGCAGCTTCATCAAAGGCAGCGTCGCCGTTCCGATTGATGCCGGCAATGCCGCCGGCACTGCCCTGGGAGCTGATGGTATTGCCAAAGGTATTGACTTGCGCAATCGTGCCCTCATTCACGCCGGCTACGGCTCCAGCCGTTTCCGTACCGTCAAAGGTACTGCTGTAAATATTAACGTTTTTCACCGTACCGGACGCGCCGATTTGCGAGAAGATACCAGCGTGTTCCACAGACTGCACATTGCCGTCAGACCCTTTCGCCGCATCCAGACCGATAATATGATGGCCCCGGCCATCGAAGGTCCCCATGTAGCCGTCGCTGCCAGTACCGATAGCCGTATAGCCGGTCAGGTTGCTGGCATTGATGTCCTGCTTCAGGGCGTAGTTGTAGTGGAGGGCCTCCGTATCGTTGCTGCCGCCATCAAGTCCATTTTTATAAAACGTTTGAATCCCCCGCAGCTGTTCTGCACTATTTACCCACAGGTACATGAAGTTATTAGTATGGACCCCTTCTTCTTGTGCAATCGACTGCCCGTTGACAGCAGCATTCATGCTATTGAATTTATCTCTAAGCCCAAACTGGCTGCCAAATTTTTCAAAGGTATATTTTCCAGCCGTTTCATCCCACAAGTCGACAGCAAATTTCGCATCGCCCGATGCTGCATTCAAGGCAATGGAAGGCCCATTGGCATCGCTGAAATGATCCATAAACTGGCTAAGCCCTGTCACCGAATCCGCAGCAGTGCCCTGTCGGGCCTGCACTTGGCCGATATGGGTAATGTCGAGGACGACTTCGCTGTGTTCCCCTGTGCTTTCCAAGGTCAGGCTACCGCCGAGGGCCAAGTCGCTGTCGACGAATACGTCGCCCCGGCCAGTTACGGTCAGGTTGCCCTGCGTCGTAATCAGGCCATCCTGCTTATTGCCGAAATAGAGGTGGGCATGACCCTGACCGATAGACTCAGTCTGGCCATTGACGGTTTTCGTACCAGCTGTAATCGTGATATCACCGTTTTTCATCGCCGGATTATTCGTCGTGTAAGCAAACCAGTTTCCTATAGAATTTACGTCCTGACGCGGGTCAGATACAATATCCACCGTTCCGGCCTGCCAGGTGCCGTCGCTTGCCGCTGCGAGACCGGGAATCGTGAGAGTCTCGCCATCCTTTGCCGAGGTCAGCGTACCGTATACGTCCACATCGCCGGCTGTAATGGCAATATCGCCTTTTCCGCCATTGCCCGTCGCCGTCACGTCGCCATATACCGTAACCGTTCCGTCAGCATTTAAGGAAACAGATGAGCCGTACAAGGCCGCACCCGTACCCAGCCCCAGGCCGGCTCCGTCCTTGGCATTCAGCGTCAGCGCACCGTCGCTGTACAGCAGGCCGCCGTAATATGCCGCATCAGCCGCCGTATCGACGCCATTCAAGGTCAGGCCGCCGCCGTATACGGCCAGCCGCCCTTCGCCAGACAGACCTAAATCACTCCAGTTAAAGGTTACATCCTGCTTCGCCCTGACGATGGTCAGCAGGGGATCATAGGCTGTACCGTATTGCACCGTGTCTATTCCCTTCATCCTATCGGGATGAGCCGCCGTATCGCCGAAATACTCCGCCGACTTCGGCATGAAGGCATTTAAAATCGGCGTGGTCTGGCCTTCGTAGATGCGCCAGTCTGTCGAAAAGTTTAAGTTTTTATAGAAATCCTTCGATTGCCGATCTGCATACGCAATTCTGGTGCCTTGCTTATCATTGAGATCGGTAAATATCGATGTATCCTGCGGCGCAATGTAATATCCGCTACCATTAGTTACAATTGCCCTATCACCACCAGTTCCTGTGCCATACAAACTTCCTAAGCCTATTGTAGTGGAATTGCCATCAGCGTCAGCGGCATATAAATTTCCTGTCGTATATACATTGGTCAACGTGGCAGGACCACGGCCAATAATACCGCCAACAGAATTATTGCCTATCGTACGATTCTTTCCCTGATAGCTGCGAATCGTGCCTAAATTATATGCACTCTCTATGAGTCTTGAAGTACTGGAACGAGAACCCGCTCCGACTATGCCGCCAACCGAGCTGGTACCGCTACGATTGCCGGTAGAATCATTGTTCACTACAGTTACATTACCCGTATTAAAGGAATTCCGAATTTTCCCACCATAAAAAAATCCAGTAATGCCGCCGACTACGTTATATCCGTTATATATATCGCCAGCATTATACGATGTATCTACTATGCCGTTTAGGCGGCCAACAACGCCGCCGACGTGGCGGGCATAATAGGTATAGGTCTTATCGCCGATTTCTCCTTTGTTATATACATTATACAACAGAGCCTTAGCTGCACTACCGCTCTCCGTCGTATCGCCGACAATACCGCCTATATTAGCAGCAGGCAAATTATCATCAGGGCTAGCTGTTCTTGTCATATTGACGGTGCCTAAGTTATAAGAATCAGCGACTTCACCATTAAACATCATGCCGACAACGCCGCCGATGTTGATAAAGCCGCGGATATTCCCACTATTATAGCTTTCGCTGACAGCTGCCGCTGCCGTATCGCGCTTTATGTCATCCAGTGGTTTGGTACTGTCCCGATCCAGTTTGCCGATAATGCCGCCGGTATTGCCGGCTTTACTGGCCTTACTGACAGCCTCCTTCGAAGCAATCGGCAGCGAATGAACCGAGCCGCTATTGGCACTTTGGGTCACATATACATTGCCGCCGTTCAAATACCCGGCTATGCCTCCCATATTGCCGATAATAGTTGTTTCTGTACCCTCCGAGGTATTATCGCGCACCAATTCAGTGACAAACCCAGCTGCATTGCGCGCCCCCGTCGCCATGATATCGCCGCCGTCATTCAATCCAGACGCAATGGTATACGTCCCGCTGGCTGAACTGCTGCCGAAGTACCCAGCAACGCCGCCGACGTTATGAGCGCCGCGGACGGCATTTTCCCGGTTTCTCACAGCGGTAATATCCGTATTCACCGCTTTGCCAACAATGCCGCCGACATTTCCGGCAGTGAAGAAATCCTGACCCTCTTGGATATGACTGCTGATATTTCCATCATTCAGGACCTGACGAAGCCGGCTGTCCTGCGGTATCCCATCGCCGTCATAGGTACTGCTGGTTCCGGCGATGCCGCCGACATTTGCAGCCTGCACTGCTACTGTTTTTCCCTTAGATGGGGAATTATAGGAATGATATGTATAGTCTTCTGTCGCATAGCCTTCTGCATGTACATCGCCATGGTTTTCTGCATGCTGTACCGTCGTACCTTCCATATTCCCCACGATGCCGCCGACGTTATAGGCCCCGGTCACGTCTAGGCCGTTGTAGACACGGCCATCTGCGGCATGGTCGTTGCCGATCTCAGAAAGGACGGCATGGCCGACTAAGCCGCCGACGTTGTACCCTTCGCCGGATACGTCGCCGATATTATAGCTCGTCCCTTTGATATCGCCGTGGTACAAATAGCCGATCAGGCCGCCGGCATTGCTGACGTTACTGCCGCTGCCGTCTGGGCTGCCCTTGCTGAGGATAGTCCCCATGTTGACGAGATGGTCAAACGCCGCGTCGGTCTTGACGTCTGCCGAGCGGTTGGCTTCACCGGCATTCTTCACGGTGCCGCCGCTGTAGCCGACGATGCCGCCGACGTCGCTATGGCCTGTAACGGCTGCGCTGTTCGTTCCATAGCGGATATGCGTGTTGCCTACGGCTGCGCCGGCGACGCTGCCGACGAAATGACGGCCCGTAATGCTGCCGCCGACTAAGGTAACGCGGCTGATATCGGCGTCATGGGATACGCCGAACAAGCCGACGTTATCCGTATCGCCCCGGTTGATCGTCAAGCCGAAAATGTTGTAATCCAGGCCGTCGAAGGCGCCGTAGAAGCCGTATTTGGCCGCGCCGTCTGCAGTGCTGACGGATACCTTTCCATCTGCGCCGACGCCGACAGGCTTAAAGCCCTCGCGTACCGTATCGCCGTCATCGTCGTGCCAGGCCGCCGTCCCCGTAGCGTCAATGCTGTTGCGCAGGGCATATTTTCCGCCGAGATTGGTGTCCATCGCCTGAAGCTGCCTGGCGTCTTCCACCCACATGTAGCCGCTGACACCTTGTACTTCGCCGTTTACCTGGACATTTGCAAAGGTCTTGTCCTTGTCTGCATAGGTGTGATTTGCCTCATCGTAGGCGTCGTAGCCTAAAAGCACGCGGCTGGCGTCGCTGGCCCTGACGACGAAACCTTCGTTCTTTTTATTGTCTTCGCTGCGCACCCGTTCCGTATCGATGACAATGCGCCCGTTGCTTTCAAAGGAGACGCTGCCGGCGTTGATGTTACCGAGGCTCATGAGCTCGGCGTCGGTATGGCAGTCCTGGGCGGCGTTCATGAACTCTTCCATATTCGTATCGGCCTGTATACGGCTCAGCATCTCATCTGTCAGACCGGCAGCAGACACATGCAGGCCGCCGGCATTGATCTGGGCGCTCGGGCCGATTTGCACGCCAGCCGGATTGACGACGTAGATATTGCCGCCGGCAGCGTTAATCGTACCGTAAATCTGCGACGCCTCTATACTACCCTTGACGTAGTTCAGCGTATTGAAATTCGCCGCGTCGGCTGAGAAGTTGACGACGGCGTTGGCCCCGATGTTGAAGCTGTCCCAGGTAATGACGCCGGTTTTCCCGTTCTGACGGATATTCATGACCGGATTCGTCGCCGTACCGGCATTCTGATTTAATCCCGTATGGCCGCCCAAGACAGACGCCCCGCCGGCAGGCAGTTCGTTATTAGGTACGACAGCCGCGGCCCCATAGGCTTCGGGCGCTGCGTACAGTGCCGTCGCGCCGGCCAACAGGCCCAGGACTATGCGGCGCTTTAAGTAATAATATTTCGTATAGGTATTCATATGGTACTTCCTCCACCATACAGCGTATCTGAAACAAAAAAAATAAACTAAAACATCTTGTAGACCTGGAACCACCAGCGGTCGTCGTGGTCTGTCGGCTCCGACCAGTCGCGGCGGCCGTCGATCTTACGGGCCCAATCGAGCTGTACGTACCAGTCATTGGGCTTGCTGTAGCGCAGGCCCAGGCCCCAGCCGGACAGATGCTCGCTGTATCCCACCGCCTTGTTATTGCCGTAGCCTTCATCGATAAAGGCCGCCGCTTCCAGACCTTCGACGCCTGTCTGCCGGCGGATTTCCACGCTGCCCAGCCAGCCGGCGTCGCCGTAGCCGTCGTTGTTTCCGTAGGCCCGGACGCCGTTCATGCCGCCGAGGTAAAACTGCTCGCTGCCATCCAGCGCCCGGTTTGCCAACTGCCCCTGAAAGCGGACGCGGTAATTCCACAAGCCGTCATACCATATTTTCAGCAGGCTTCCCGTCAATTTATGGTACGCACCGTCATAGTATGCGCCGCCGTCCGTATCCATGTCGCCGTACCAGTAGATCAGGTCGTATTGGGTAAACTCGTTCGGATAGTATTGGCTGCCGCTGAGCCCGGCATGCCAGACGTCGGCCCGCTTGCCGACCTTGAGCTCCGGCCAGGACGCAGTCCGGAAGCGGTAGCTGTCTTCCATATCCCGGCGGTCGTAGCCGTACATAGCCGTCAGGCGGTTCATGCGGTCCCGGTACAAGGGCGTCATGCCATAGAGGCTGATGCCCCGCGATCTTCCCAGGGAAGTATACAGGCTGTTCGTATGAAGCTCGTATTCGCTCTGGCTGAACGCCGCGCCGAGACGCGTGCCGCCGCGGCCTGCCGGCGTTTCGTAGCGGACGCTGTAATTCTTGACGTCGTGACTGGACATCATGCCGCTCAAGGTCACCTTGTCGCCGTCGCCGCCGGGATTGTTGATTTCCGTATGAAAGCCGTAGCGGTACCGGCCGGAGTAATAGCCGCCGCCATTGTCGGTAAAGACGTAGTTATTCCACACGGGCCGCCGCTCGACCTCCACGTCGACAGACGTCGTTCCCTCTTCCCTGCCGGGACGGAGGACGGCGCGGGCTGTCACGCCGGGCAGGTCGTTGAGATTATTCATCGCCAGCTCCAATTCCCTGTCGGTCATGACTTCCCCCTGTTTCAGCCTGTACAGATACCCCTGCAGGACCGAGTCGGCCACGTCTGACGTGTTCTGCGTAATGCGCACTTCATCATACGCTGCGACGTAAACCTTGATTTCCAGCTGCCCGCCGGCGATTTCCTGCGGCGGTACGACAGCCTGGGCTACGGTGTAGCCGCTGCTCTTAGCATACTTCGTAATGGCATCGGTCAGCTCTTTCAGCTCCGATACCTTGACGCTGCGGCCGCTGTAAGCGTTCACTATCTCTTTCAGCCTTCCTTGTTCGTCGGGAAGAGGAAATCCCGTCAAAGTAATCTGGCGGACAAAAAAAGCCGGTTCCCTATCCGTCCCCGTATTGCCGGGCAAATAGGCCTCAGACGTCGCCTCGTCGACTATGACATCCTGCCGGCCCGTCCGATTGTACGGATGAACCGTCACGGCTTCTTTATCAAACGTCGGTATAGGCGACTGGGCCAACGCCGGACAAGCCAAAGCCAGGCTAAACATCATCGTTGCATACATGATTTTTGTCATAAAGCATCCCTTTCTATGAGCTGAACCCACCGCTGCGCATATACTCGCAGCGGCTATTAAATAAAACAATTTATATATATAAGTATATATTATTCTAGATTTTTATTATCTAATATTGGTGCAAAAAAAATAATACTTTCATCATTCCCCAGCGACAAACCACTGTATTATTTATAATTATATATTATTCTATCATTGTATATTATTATTTTTTACTATTTTTATATACATTTTATCATATATTATTTTCCCCTGTTTGCCAATAGCTTTTCTATGTAAATAATGAAAATGATCTATAGCCTTTGTCTCCTGCATAACAAAAAAAGAGCAAAACCCAACAGGATTTCGCTCCTTTATGCAGCAATACAGATCATGCCGTTTATTTTTTCAGCAGGCCTTTTTCTTCGATGAAGTCCGACACCATATCGGCAGCCGTCGCCGTGATGTTAATGCACTGCTTGCGGTATTCCGGCGTGCCGAAGCTCAAGCGGTTCAGGGCCCGGCAGCAGGTCGTGCCGAAATGAGCCTTGAAACGGTCGTGGAATTCGTGGGTATATTGATATACTTCCGGCAATTCCTTTTCCGACGGGTCGAGACGGCCAACCAGGGCGCTGATAATCAGACAGGAGCCGCTCAATGCGCCGCAGACGCAGCCCGAACGGCCGATGCCGCCGCCCAAGCCGCAGGCCATGCGGATGGCTACGTCGGGAAGATTCAGGTTCATGCTGTCGTTGCAGGCCTTGACGACCGATTCGACGCAGTTATTTCCTTCTAAATGATATTGTTCGGCAAGCTTGTATACACTTTCCAATTCATAACCCCTCCTATGATATAATCAAGATTCATTATACCATGAAGAGACATTACTTGCCAAACAGGGCCGCCGCGTCGGCCATATTCCGCCGTATGTCGACGGAAAAGGGGCAGCGCGTTTCGCAGGCGCCGCACTGAATGCATTCCGATGCTGTATGAGGCAATACGGCGTAGTGTTCCCGCACCGTTTCAGGAATATCGCCCTGAGCCTTGCACAGGTTGAGGAATTTCGTCACCGCCGCCACGTCTATTCCCTGCGGACAGGGCGCGCAGTGGCTGCAGTACATGCAATGGCCCTTCCAGCTGATATTCGGAAAGGACGCCAGCGCCGCAGCGTAGTCCTTTTCTTCGTCAGAGGCGTCTTCATAGTCCAGGTTCTGTTTCATTTCCTCTACAGTCCGCGCGCCGTTCATAATAGACGCTACGGCCGGCCGGTCCAAGGCATAACTCATGCACTGGAAAGGCGTCAAAGCCTTCCCTGCCGGCGAAATATCGCCGTTCAGCAGGTCGCCGCCGCCGAAGGCCTTCATGACCGTAATGCCTACGCCCAGCCGCTGGCACGTTTCATACAGCCGCTGCCGCTGGGGGTCCATGTTGAGCAGGGGCTTTGCGTAGCTTTCAGGAGCCCACAGGAGCTCAAGGTTTTCGTTGCCGGGCTGCAAATCGTAACAGGGATTGACGCTGAACATGAGCACGTCGACGAGGCCGCTTTCGACAGCCGACAACGCCGCCTCAGGGTTGTGGCTCGACATGCCGATGCTGCCGATGACGCCGTCTTTCTTCAACTTCAAGGCATATTTCATGATGTCGCCGTCCTGGATCTGCTGCCAGTCCGACAAAGAATCGACGTAGTGAACCATGCCGATTTCCAGATGGTCGGTCCGCAGCCGTTTCAGCTGGTCTTCAAAGCCGGCCTTCACGTCTTCGATATCGCGGGTGCGCTTATACTGCCCGTCCTTCCAAATGGTGCACAAATGAGCCTGCAAGACGAATGTATCCCGCCGTCCCTGCAGCGCCTTGCCCAAGGCATCGCGAAAATCCGGATGGGGCGCGTACAAATCGATGCAGTTTGCCCCATGGGCTTCCATGACGTCGATAAACGCTTCCGTCCATTCGGGGTGCTCTACCATGCCTTCGCAGCCAAAGCCGATTTCGCCGACGGAAAGGCCTGTCCGTCCCAATACTCTGTATTTCATACTATACCTCCTGACATATCACGTTCTCTGCTGTAAGCATAGCACATGGAGGGCGCTTCAAGTCAAGCCGTTTCTTACAGGTCCTTCTGCATGAAAATAGCCGGAATGGGATTATCATAGTACGGCGGGATTTCGTAAAATCCGTACTGCCGGTAGAGGCCGATGGCCACCGTCATAAAGGGCAGCGTGTCCAGCCGCATCTGCCTGTAACCGATCTGCTTCGCCTCGCCGATGCACTGCTCCATAAGCAGCCGGCTCAGGCCTTGTCCCCGACAAGCCGGCTGAATATACAGCCGTTTCAGCTCGCAGCATGTCTCATCGAGACGGTGAATGGCCGCGCAGCCTACGAGACGCCCGTCGTCGCCACAGACGCCGTACAGCCGCCCGTCAGGCAAGCCGTATTTTTCCTCTGCATGATCCAGCTCATCGCCGTAGCCCTGCGCCGCCAGACAAGCCTTTACCGTCTCATCCGTCTCGACCAGCATGGCCGTATATTCCTGAAACAGCTGCCGTATATCGTCCAATTTGTCATAGGCCAACACAATCTGCATAATCCTGCCTCCCTTGCATGAATACTGTCTATATATGTATTATAACAAAATCTGTAATTTCTAATCTCCTTATTTTTTGCAGTCCTATGCTGCTGCCAAGTGCATAAGCAATGTGTTCACAAAGTTTATAAATAGAAAGCTGCTAATAACGTTTCTTCATTTTATTCAAGCTGGCCGAATTTCAATATACATTATCATTATATCATTTTTTAATTAAAATTTAATGTACATTCTTCGTTTTTTTAATTTTAGTTTTATTTTCATCCTATATAATGACATATAACATCTGTTGGAGGTGACCGACTTATGAATACTAACAAAACAAACTCTCCCTGGCCGGCCCATCGCGTCCAATTCATCACACTCTGCACGCACGAAAAGCAGACTACTCTCGGAAGGATTTATAAGGATAAAAACGGATTCGTCTGGCAGCCGACGGTATGGGGAATGGCCGCGGAGGAAGGGCTGCGGAAGCTGAAGCTTTCATCTCAGCTCGTTCTGATTCAGGATTACGTCATCATGCCCAATCACGTGCATCTGCTCGTCTTGTACAGGCGATGCAACGACCGCGTCGTCAAATGGTTCATATCGCACTGCAAACACACTATGGCCCAACACATGCTGAAAGCACAGCATGCAAACGAACCGATCTGGGAAACATCCTATTCAAGTCACTATGTGCAGCGAGAACACACGCAGCTTGCACTGAGCCAAAACATACGGGAACATAAAACCCGCTGGCATTACGACAGCCTGAACACGTTTTTGCCGCGCCCCTATTCTCCAAAAGTTTGACACAAGCCACATGATTTTCAAAACATAAAGTCTTTCATGCTGCAAAAAAAAGAGAAGCAAGAAATGAGAAATCTCATGTTCTGCTTCTCTTTTATATGCAGCATTTTTTAATGTCCGCCGTATTTTTTTGCCGTGTCCAAGCGGCACAAAGCGCGCTTGAGCGCCATTTCCGCCCGATGTACGTCTATGTCCTTCCGCTGGCTGTGAAGCAATGCTTCCGCCCGCTGCTGGGCTGCTTCTGCCCGCTCGACGTCAATGTCTTCAGGCTTTTCCGCCGCCGGCGTAATGACGGTAATCGCATTATTGCTCACTTCCAAAAATCCGGAAGCTACGCTCAGGCAATGGCGCTGGCCGCCTACATCGTACATAAGCGGCCAGATATCTAAAGACGCGATGAGCGGCGCGTGATTGGGCATAATGCCCAAATCGCCGTCTAAGGCCCGCACGAGGACGAATTCCACATCTTCGTTTAATACGGCAGCATCGGGAGTAATTACTTCCAAACGGATAGTCTTTCCTTTTTCTGCCATAGCCTATTCTCCTTTCAGAGTCTTGGCCTTTTCATATGCTTCTTCGATATCGCCTACCATGTAGAACGCCTGTTCCGGCATGTCGTCGCATCGGCCCGACAGAATTTCCTTAAAGCCGGCAATCGTATCTTTCAGCGGTACATAACGGCCCGGCTGACCAGTAAACTGTTCGGCGACGGAGAAAGGCTGGCTCAGGAAACGCTGGATCTTACGAGCCCGGGCAACGGTGAGCTTGTCTTCTTCCGACAATTCATCGATACCGAGGATAGCGATGATATCCTGCAGGTCGTTGTACTTCTGCAAAATAGCCTGAACGGCGCGGGCCGTCTGATAATGGTCTTCGCCGAGGATATGGGGATCGAGAATACGAGACGTCGAATCCAGGGGATCGACGGCCGGATAAATGCCCAATTCGGCAATCTGACGGGACAATACGGTCGTCGCATCCAAATGGGCAAAGGTCGCAGCCGGAGCCGGGTCCGTCAAATCGTCGGCAGGGACATATACGGCCTGTACAGACGTGATGGAGCCGTTCTTCGTCGACGTGATGCGTTCCTGCAGCGCGCCTACGTCCGTCCCCAACGTCGGCTGATACCCAACAGCCGAAGGAATTCGGCCCAGCAGTGCCGATACTTCCGAACCGGCCTGAATGAAACGGAAAATATTGTCGATGAACAGGAGCACGTCCTGATGTTCTTTATCGCGGAAATATTCAGCCATCGTAAGGCCCGTCAGGCCGACGCGCATACGGGCTCCAGGCGGTTCGTTCATCTGGCCGTATACGAGAGCGGTCTTGCTGATAACGCCCGATTCCTTCATTTCGTTCCACAAGTCGTTGCCTTCGCGGGTCCGTTCGCCTACGCCGGTAAATACGGAGTAGCCGCCGTGTTCCGTAGCAACGTTGTGAATCAATTCCATGATGAGAACGGTCTTGCCTACACCGGCGCCGCCGAACAAGCCAATCTTGCCGCCTTTGGCATACGGTGCGATGAGGTCGACGACCTTAATGCCCGTTTCGAGAATTTCCGTGCCTGTAGACTGGTCTTCAAATTTCGGAGCCGGCCGATGAATAGGCCAATAGTCTTCAGCTTCTACTACTTCGTCTACCTTGTCGACGGTCTGGCCGAGAACGTTGAAAATACGTCCCAGCACGCCCTTGCCGACGGGAACCTTAATAGGGCCGCCTGTATTTTCCGCAGCCATGCCGCGGACGAGACCGTCTGTAGAACTCATAGCAACGCAGCGGACGACGTCGTCGCCTAAGTGCTGCATAACTTCTGCTACCAAGTCGACAGCCTGTTCGCCTTCCCCGCCGGTGACGTGAAGGGCAGTGTAAATGGCGGGCAAATCTGCTTCGGAAGCAAACCGCACGTCAATAACCGGGCCGATGACCTGGATTACTTTCCCAATGTTATTGCTCATGAAGAGGCTCTCCTCTCTTTCTTAGTTTTACTCACGCCCTACTGCAGGGCATTAGCACCGCTGACAATTTCTGTCAGTTCGTTCGTAATGCCGGCCTGACGGACTTTGTTATAATGGACAGTCAATCTGTCGATCAGCTCGCCTGCATTATCCGTTGCCGACGTCATAGCCGTCATACGGGCCCCGAGCTCGCTGGCCGCCGACTGGAGCAGGCTGTTGTACACAAGCATGTCCAGATACTGGGGCAAAAGCGATTCCAAGACCTGATGGGCATCCGGCGCAAAGAGATACTCTTCTTTCGGACCGGTTTTTTCAGAGCCGTCCTGCTGCGAAATAGGCAGTATTTTGACGGTTTGTACTTCTTGCGATAAGGCTGACTTAAACTTCGTATAAATGATATATACTTCGTCAACTTCGCCAGCCAAAAATTGTTCTGTAGCAACATGGGCAATCTGCTGGGCATCGGTGAACTGCGGCTTATCGGAAAAGCCCGTCCACTTCTGGTCCGGCACGATATGCAAATGCTTTAAATATTCAGCAGGCTTACGGCCTGTCACGAGCAGCATCGAAGCGCTGCGGGGCTTATCTTTCAGCACGGCAACCATGGCCTTGTTGATATTGGAATTAAACGCGCCGGCCAGACCTTTATCAGCCCCGACGATAATGTAGCACGTCCTCTTCACTTCGTCATGAGGCGTAAACAAGGCGACTTTTTCGCCTGTAGACGCCGCTGCCAAGCGCTGCAGCATGCCTTCGATTTTTTCCGTATACGGCGCTGTGGCCAACGCCCTTTCCTGTGCACGGCGCAGTCGTACAGACGATACCATTTTCATGGCTTTCGTAATCTGCTGAGTATTCGTAACGGATTTGATCCGCCGGTTTATTTCGCGTGCACTCGGCATAGATTATTCCTCCTCTTTAATCAGCTCATGGGTGGCGCTATACTGCTTTGTATATTCGCCGATGGCCTTCTGGAGGGTTGCTTCTGCGTCCTGGCCGAGTTCCTTCGTCGTCTTGATGCTTTCGCCGACTTCCGGATAATTGGTATGCATGAACGTGATGAAGCCGTCGGCAAACTGCTGTACTTCCGATACCTGAATCGGCATGAGGTAGTTTTTAACAGCCAAATAAATCTGCATAACCTGGTCTTCGACCGGCATAGGATGATACTGCGGCTGAATTAAGAGCTGCATCGTCCGTTCGCCTTTATCGATCTGGGCCTTTGTGCTCTTATCGAGGTCAGAGCCAAACTGGGCGAAGGCCGCCAATTCGCGGTACTGCGCTAAATCCAGGCGAAGGGTACCGGCAATTTTCTTCATAGCCTTAATCTGGGCGGAGCCGCCTACGCGGGATACGGACAAGCCGACGTTGATAGCCGGACGGATACCAGAGTTAAAGGCTTCCGTTTCTAGGAATATCTGACCGTCCGTAATGGAAATAACGTTTGTCGGGATGTACGCCGACAAGTCGCCGGCCAGCGTTTCAATGATCGGCAAGGCTGTAATGGAGCCGCCACCCAAATCATCAGAAAGCTTTGCTGCCCGTTCCAGCAGACGGGAATGTAAGTAGAATACGTCGCCGGGATAGGCTTCACGTCCAGGCGGACGGCGGAGCAGCAAGCTCATGGCACGGTATGCCTGGGCGTGTTTGGACAAGTCGTCATATATGCAGAGGACGTCCTTGCCCTGATACATGAAGTATTCGCCGATAGATACGCCCGAATACGGAGCCAGGTACTGGAGCGGCGCGCCGTCAGATGCCGTAGCAGCAACGACGATAGTATACGCCATCGCGCCGTTTTCTTCCAAAGTACGGACGACGCGGGCAACCGTCGAGGCTTTTTGTCCAATAGCGACGTAAACGCAAATAACGCCGCTGTCTTTTTGATTTAAAATCGTGTCGATAGCGATAGCCGTCTTGCCCGTACCGCGGTCGCCGATGATCAATTCTCGCTGGCCCCGTCCGATAGGAACCATGGAATCGATAGATTTAAGCCCCGTCTGAAGAGGTACCTTTACAGGCTGACGGTCGGCAATACCTGACGCCTGCACTTCGACGAGACGGGATTCTGTCGTCTTGATTTCCCCTTTGCCGTCGATAGGCGCACCCAAGGGGTTTACGACGCGACCAATCATAGCTTCGCCTACGGGAACGCGCATGACGCGGCCTGTACGGCGGACCGTGTCGCCTTCCTTGATGAGGGCGTCATCGCCGAGCAATACGGCGCCGACGTTGTCTTCTTCCAAGTTCAGGGCCATGCCGTAAACGCCGTGCGGCAGTTCCAGCAGTTCCCCGGACATGGCTTTGTCCAAACCGTAAATGTGGGCAATGCCGTCCCCGACTTCCAGAACGGTGCCGACATCGTCGACGTTCATTTCCACATTATAATCTTCGATTTGTTTCTTGATTATAGCCGTTATTTCTTCTGGCTTCATTTTCATTATTCGTCCGTCACCCCATTCGTCACGTCAGCCTGGAGCAGTTTATGCTGCATATCGCGCAGCTGCCGCCGGAGGCTGCCGTCTATTAATTTGTCGCCGATCTGGATGACCATGCCGCCGATGAGCGACGGGTCGATGTAATACAGCGGCTCGATCTTCTTGCCTGTCATCTTTTCCAATCCGGCAACCAGTTTTTCTTCTTCCGCCACCGTCAGCGCCTTGACGACGCGCACCTTCGCGACTTCGATGTTCTGCGCCGCCCGCGCCAGGTCGATAAACCCGTCGATAGCGGGAACAATAGCCGCTTCGCGCCGCCTGTCGATCATGACGTAGAGAAACTGCAGTACCAGCGGCTCTACGTCGCCGGCAAATATTTTCTGCAGCGTATCCTTCTTTACGCCGGGCTGTATGAGCGGATGGCAGATAAACTTCTGCAAATCAGGATTTTCCTGCATGGCATCGCGGACAGCTTTCAACTCTGTTCCAAATATATCAAGTTTGCCCTGTTCTTTTGCAATATCGAACATAGCCTGGCTGTATTTGCTGTATACGACTTCCGGTATCATAGCGTCAGTTCCCCTTTACGCGGTTTTCCTGAAGCTGATCGATGCAGTTTGCAACCAGTTTTGCATTCATATCCGGGTCCAGATTCTTTTTAAGCAGCTTTTCTGCCACAGCCATAGACAGCGTTACTACTTCGTTGCGCATTTCCCGGATAGCAACTTCCCGTTCGTTTGCAATTTCCGCTTGGGCAATCTGTTTTTCCCGGGCAATCTGTTCGCGTATTGCGCTGAGCTGGGCCTGCGCCTCTTTATCAGCCTGCTTTACGGCTTTATCGATAATAGCCTGGGCTTCGGCGCGGGCGCTGCGGAGCTGCGCTTCGTATTCGGCCTGCAGCTGCGCCGCCGTTTCTCTGGCCTGGGCCGCGGCGTCGAGATCCGATTCGATCTTGTTGCGGCGTTCTTCCAAAACCTTCAGCAGCGGTTTATACGCAAATTTTGCCAAAATAGCCACTAAGATAAAGAAGTTGATAATTTGGAACAACAACGTTCCTTCGGTTAAACTAACCAACGTAACACCCTCCTTTCATGATGGAATCCAGTTCCTCCACCATTAAATAAAGGGATTGGCAAATACGAGCACGATGGCGATAACGGCTGCGATAATAGGCATGGATTCGATCAAGCCAACGGAAATGAGGAAGTTGGTCAGCAGCTTGCCGCCCATTTCAGGCTGACGTGCTACGCCTTCCAGCATTTTAGAAGCAGCGTGGCCGTCGCCGACTGCAGCGCCGAGAGCCGCCAAACCGATACCAATTGCTGCGCCAAGAGCCGATAACCCTAATATCAATGCATTTTCCATAATCAATGACCTCCTAAATACGATATACAATGTAGTTTAATGCCCGCCCTGGAAGGAAGGAGCTAAGTACGATGTCGTCAATATAGTAAAAATAAACGCTTGAATTAAGCCGATGAACAAGCTGAAGATCAGCCAGACAATCGGCACGCCTGCCGGAACGAGGAAGTACAGCACTTCCAACAGGATTTCCCCGGCCAGAATGTTGCCGAAAAGACGGAAAGCCAACGTCAGCGGCTTTGTAAATTCTTCCAGCACATTGATGATGACAAAGGGAGCAAATGGCTGGAAGAAGTGCTTAAAGTGCTTCTTCACACCCTGGTTTTTCAATGCGATAACATGAACCATCGCGGAAGATACCAGCGCCAAGGCTACGGTCGTATTCAAATCGTTCGTAGGCGACGCCAGAAGATGGTTTGTCGGCAAGAGCCCCAATTCGTTGGAAAACAAGATGAACAGAAACATGGTCAGTAAGATAGATACAACCTGACTGTACTTGGGGCCAAGGGTTTCCTTAAACTGGGCGAGAAGCGCCGTGACAACCATTTCCATGGCGTTCTGCATCCCTGACGGGACGAGAGACCGCTTTCGCGTGGCTGCCAAGGAAACGATGATGACTAAGATACCGACGATCCACGTCATGATAATCGTATCCATATTGACGTTCATCCCAAGGATCTGGACGACCCAATGATGCCCCGTATGTAATTCCATACGTTTTACCTCCTTTCTTTACCGCTGGCGTACATGCCGGATCAGCATGTCGGCAAAAATCGTCACCCGATAGGTAAACAATCCGGCTACAGCAGCCCCAAAATGAATAGACGGGAACTGCGCCACGACGATTAATACCAGAGCGATCATGACAAGACGCAGGACGGCGCCGCCCCGTATCAAGGCGACAGCCCGCGCCGGCGGTAATTGTACGGCTCGCGTAGAGCGGCTGGTCAGCATCAAAAAATAGGCGATGTTGATTCCGTTGCCGATACACCAGCCCGTAATGTACTGCGTTTCCCCGCTTACGGCAAGGACGGCAGCGACAAAACATGTAAATCCGATGAGCTTGCACAACGTCGCTTTTACATACCTTACAAATTCTTCCACCAGCACCACCCTTATTTGTCTTTTTCCATATGAGACGGCTTGTCTTCATTCAAGCGCACGGCTTTCTTATACAAGGACAAAAAACCAGACGCGGCGCCTATGAGGGAACACACAATCATGCCCCACGGCGCCGTTCCGGCATGTGAGTCAATAAAACGTCCTAACGCTACGCCCGCGCAGATGCAGACAAACAAGGTCAGCCCTAAGGAACCGGCAATTGCAACGATATTCCAGAGCTTCATCTGATTTGCATTGTCATCATGAGATTCAGTACGCCTCCGCTTCATGCTGCAGACACCTCTGTTTCCGTTGATGGCATAGTAGCGGTTGCGAATATCGACGTTGCGTTACCCGCAATCGCTATTGAATTATTTTAGCATGGAAAAAATTTAAAAGCAACATTTTAAATTTGTCAATATTTTCTATTAACAAAAGAAATATATGCATATCTTTTTAGTCATGAACCGGCGTCTCTTTATACATTATTGTTATAGAGAAAATTCTTCCATCACCGTTTCTTCTCCGCCGAAGTCGCGCAAGATGGCCTGAACGATACGCTGCGAAGCCTTCCCGTCGCCATAGGGATTGACGGCGTTGCTCATCGTATCGTAAGCGTGCCGATCTGTCAACAGGCGCTTCGTCTCGCGATACACCACGTCTTTTTCCGTTCCGATAAGGCGTACTGTACCAGCCGCCACGGCTTCAGGCCGCTCCGTCGTATCGCGCAGCACCAGCACCGGCTTGCCCAAAGACGGCGCTTCCTCCTGGATACCGCCTGAATCGGTCAACACGAGGCTGCATTTATTCATGAGGTTGGCGAAGGGCTCGTATTCCATCGGATCGATAAGGTGAATACGGTCTGCGCCGGATAATTCTTCTTCTACGACTTTTCGCACCAGCGGGTTGCGGTGCACCGGGAACACGACTTCCGTATCGGGAATTTCCTCTACGATGCTCCGCAGGGCCTTATAGATATGGCGCATCGGCTCGCCTAGGTTTTCCCGGCGGTGCGTCGTCATCAAGATGACCCGGTGGCGGAGGAAATCGATATGATTGAGCATTTCGTCTTCAAAGGTATAGGCCGGGTCGACGGTCTTCATCAAGGCGTCGATTACCGTGTTGCCCGTGACATAGATATTTTTTTCCGCTACGGCTTCTTTCAGCAGGTTGGCTTTCGCTGTCGCCGTCGGCGCAAAGTGAATGGCTGCAATGGAACCGGTCAGCTTGCGGTTCATTTCTTCCGGGAAGGGCGAATATATATTGCCCGTGCGCAGGCCCGCTTCCACGTGGCCTACGGGAATCTGCTGATAATACGCCGCCAGGGCTCCGGCGAAGGTCGTCGTCGTGTCGCCGTGAACGAGGACAATATCCGGCTTTTCCTGTTCCAACACGGATTTCAGCCCCATGAGGGATTTCGTCGTAATGTCGTATAACGTCTGTCCCTGCGACATAATATCTAAATCATAATCAGGCTCGATGCGGAATAACTCCAGCACCTGATCCAGCATCTGCCGGTGCTGGGCTGTAACGGCCACGACTGTCTGGATTTTATCGGCATGCTTTTTCAGTTCCAGTACGACCGGAGCCATCTTGATTGCTTCCGGACGCGTGCCGAATACAGTCATTACCTTAATCATAGAAATACCTCCTTAGACGAAACAATTCTACCCGCCTATTCTTTGCGGGTAGAATTGGCCGTTGTTTTTTGCAATATGCCAAGGCGTTTCGCCGTATAAATAATCACAGCAAGGACGACCAATACCGTCGCAATGCCTGTCTGATAACTTACGTTAGCGACAAACAGGGCTACGATCCCCAGAACGATGCTGACGAAATACATGATCAATACAGCTTGCTTCTGCGACATGCCTAAAGCCAGCAGGCGATGGTGCAGATGTCCCTTATCAGGCTGAAAAATGGGCACGCCGCTCATCTTGCGGCGGATAATAGCGAATAACGTATCCAAAATGGGCAGGCCCAGAGCGATGAGCGGCACTACCAACGCGATCGTCGCCGCCGTCTTAACCAGCCCCAGCACAGCTGCGACGGCCATCGTATAGCCCAGCAGCATACTTCCCGTATCGCCCATGAAAATCTTGGCGGGGTTAAAATTGTACTGCAAAAAGCCGAGAGCTGCTCCGGCCATTGCGACGATGATCATAGCCGGCAGGTACTGGTTCATGGTATAAGCCAGCAAAAACATCGATACCGACGCGATAAACGACACGCCGGCCGCCAATCCATCCAGGCCGTCAATCAGATTTACTGTATTCGTAAACCCGATAATCCAGAAAATCGTCACCGGAATAGCGACGAGCTCCGGCAGCACGATGAGCGTGCCGAAGGGATTTGTCAGCCATTCGATCTGAATTCCAAAGGCGATGGGAATACATGCCGCAACGATCTGTCCGACTAATTTTACTTTAGCCGGAATATTGCAGATATCGTCCCAAATGCCCAAGGCGACGATAGCCGTGCATCCCAGGAGAAGGCCCAGCAGCTCGTGGCGCACGGGTACGCAAAAGAGTACGGCCGCCATGAAGCCGACGTAGATAGCCAGCCCGCCCAGCCGCGGTATGGCGTGAGTATGGACCTTTCTCGCATTAGGTTTGTCAACGGCGCCGACTTTAATTGCCAACTTTTTAACGCCTGGCGTCAATACATATGCAACTATGAGGGCAATCAAAAACGGCACAAAATATTCAAGCACAACACACGCCTACTTTCCGTAACATCATTAGTTTGTCAGACTGCGCATCGGTGCAGGGATGCGTCCGCCGCGGGCGATAAATGCGTCCGACTTGTATTTATTTACGTTGATAATCGGGCAGTAGCCAAGAAGGCCGCCGAATTCAACCGTATCGCCGACGTCTTTGCCCGGAACGGGAATGACGCGGACGGCTGTCGTCTTGTTGTTAATCATGCCGATAGCCGCTTCATCGGCAATAATAGCGGAAATCGTCGCCGCCGACGTATCGCCGGGAATGGCGATCATGTCGAGGCCGACGGAGCACACGCAGGTCATAGCTTCCAGTTTTTCCAAGGTCAGGCTGCCTCTGCCGACGGCTTCCAGCATCCCCTTGTCTTCGCTGACAGGAATAAACGCGCCCGACAAGCCGCCGACGCGGGACGAAGCCATGAGGCCGCCCTTTTTCACCGCGTCGTTCAGCAAAGCCAGAGCCGCCGTCGTACCGCAGGCGCCGCAGCTTTCAAGACCCATTTCTTCCAAAATGTCGGCTACGCTGTCGCCGACAGCCGGCGTAGGAGCTAAGGACAGGTCGATGATGCCGAAGGGAACGTTGAGCCGCTTCGACGCTTCCATGGCGACGAGCTGCCCTACGCGGGTAATCTTGAAGGCCGTCTTCTTGATCGTTTCGGCAACGACATCGAAAGGTTCGCCCTTGACATTTTCCAATGCCCGTTTGACGACGCCCGGTCCGCTGACGCCGACGCTGACACAGCAGTCGCCGTTCGTCACGCCGTGGAAGGCGCCGGCCATGAAGGGGTTGTCTTCAACGGCGTTGGAAAATACAACCAATTTCGCGCAGCCTAAGGCATCCTTATCCTTCGTCCGTTCGGCCAAATCCTTGAATACCCGGCCCATTTCAGCGATGGCATCCATGTTGAGGCCGGCTTTCGTCGAGCCGACGGCAACGGAGCTGCATACCAAATCGGTGCAGGCCAGGCTTTCGGCGATGGAGTCGATGAGACGGCGGTCGCCGTCCGTAAAGCCCCGTTCCACCAGCGCGGAAAAACCGCCGATGAAGTCGATACCGATTTCCTTCGCCGCCTTGTCGAGCGTTCTGGCGATTTCAACGTAATTCGTCAAATCGCTGGCTCCGGCTACCAGGCTGATAGGCGTAACGGCTACGCGCTTGTTAATGATCGGCACGCCGTATTCGCGGGCAATGTCTTCGCCCGTCTTGACGAGGTTCTCGCCGTACGACGTGATTTTATCGTAAATATTGCGGCATAATACCTTGCCGTCGCTGGAACAGCAGTCAAGAAGACTAATCCCCATCGTAATCGTACGGACGTCCAGATTATTCTTCTGTATCATTTGATTCGTTTCTAATACGTCATGGATTGTCAGCATACCCGGTTCTCCTTATCCTACTTGATGCATCGCATCGAAAATGGCCTGGTTCTGCGCCCGGATTTCTACGCCCAGGGCGTCGCCCTTTTCCCGCAGGATAGCCTGAAGGCCTTCCAAATCGACGGTCGACTGCTCCATGTCTACGATCATCGCCATATTGAAAATACCGTCCAAAATGACCTGATTTATCGTCATAATATTAATCTGGTGTTCTGCCATGACCTGGCTTACTGTAGCGATAATGCCAGTCCGGTCTACTCCGACTACGGTGATAACAACTTTCATGGGGATTCCACTCCTTTATTGCATATCTTTAATTTCTTTCTAATCTACCATGCCCTTTATTATACCATAAGTCAATCGCAAAATTCTACTGCTGCGCCACATAATAGCGCCGTTTCGCCGCGCCGCTTACGGAAATTCCCCGGAAAAGAAAGGACACGCTTTCGCCCGTCCTTTCTTCTTTCCGTTAAGGTATAGTATTGTCTTATTTAGCCAAAGCCTTGGAAATCAGCGCCTTGCCTTCTTCCAGCAGCGCCGCCGCCTGTTCCTGGGATACGAAGCTTTCTGCATACAGCTTGTACAGATCTTCCGTACCGGACGGGCGCGCCGCTACCCAGCCGTCGTCGGTCGCGATCTTGACGCCGCCGATAGCGAAGTCGCCGTATGGGGACTTGGACAGCACCGCCTTGATTTCACTGCCGCACAGGGTCTTTTCCGTAACGTCGCTTTCCGTCAGGGAGCTGATCTGATCCTTTTCTTCCAGCGTCGCCGGCGCATCGCTGCGCATCGTGTACGGACGGCCCAGCTTTTCGCACAAATCATTGTAGTAGTCGATAGGCGATTTGCCCGTAACGGCCTTGATTTCCGCAGCTAAGAGGCACATGATCATGCCGTCTTTATCCGTCGTCCAGACGCTGCCGTCTTTCGCGACAAAGGAGCCGCCGGCGCTTTCTTCGCCGGAAAAGGCGATTTTACCTTCCGTGTACAAGGAGCCGAAATATTTAAAGCCGACGGGCACTTCGTAGCAGGGAATACCGAGCATAGCCGCCGAGCGGGCCAGCATATCCGTCGTGACAACGGTCTTGGCGATACCCCGTCCGGCAAAGTTGCGGTGAGTCATCAGATAGTGGGACGCCACCGTCAGGTAAGCGTTGGCCGAAATCATGCCCTGCGCGCCGGAAACGATGCCGAAACGGTCGTAGTCCGGGTCGTTGGCTAAAATCAGGTCGTATTTGTCCTTGCTCTGCGTAACGGCCGACATGACGTATGCCGACGAGCAGTCCATGCGGACCTTGCCGTCATGGTCGTAATTCATGAAGGTAAACTGCGGATCGTACGTATCATTGACGAAGTCGATGGGAATATGATACTGTTCCGAAATCTTGTGCCAGTAATTCATGCCCGAGCCGCCCAGAGCGTTGACCATAATGCGCAGGTTCGCGCCGCGGATAGCGTCCATATCGATAATGGATTCAAGTTCTGCCACATACAGTCCCTTGTAGTCGTACGGCACGACCCACTGGCTGTTCTTCGCGTCTTCATAGGACATGCTCTTGACTTCGGCGTTATGGCCGGCCAGCAGGCGGTTTGCTTCCGCTTCAATCGCCTTGGTAATATCCGATTCTGCCGGGCCGCCGGTAATCGGGTTGTACTTGATACCGCCGTGTTCGGGAGGATTATGGGACGGCGTAATGATCAAGCCGTCGGCCAGCTTTTCGCTGCGGCAGTCATTGTAGCGGAGAATGGCCCGCGATACGGACGGCGTCGGCACAAAGTCATTTTCGCTGTCTACATAAGCCGTAACGCCGTTAGCCGCCAATACGCCCAAGACCGTTTCATAGGCCAGCTTGGACAAATAGTGGGTATCTTCACCGACGAACAAGGGGCCTTCTGCGCCGAACTGCTTGCGGAAGTTGCAGACAGCCTGGGCAATAGCCGCGACGTGGTCGGCCGTAAAGCTGCCGTTTCCAGCCTGTCCGCGATGGCCCGACGTGCCAAAGCGCACCTGCTGATGCGGATCGCTTACGTCAGGATGAGTATTGGCATAGGCCGCCGCAATAGCCTGCAAATCAATATAATCCTCTTTTCTTACTTTCGTTCCTGCTAATTCATGTACTGCCATTTCTGATCACCTGATTCGATTTTGACAAGCATACTGCTTTTCTATACAATAAGAATGCAATATAAAGGCAAACTTACATTTACTGCTTGCAGCATGCTGCAAAAGTAATATTTTATGTTTATTATACCAAATTTTCTTGAATTACGACAGTAAGTTATCCAAAGAAAGGATGAAGACCCATGAAATGCATTTCCTGGAATGTAAACGGCCTGCGCGCCGTAATGAAAAAAGGATTTATGGATGTTTTTTCCGCTCTGGACGCCGATATTTTCTGCCTGCAGGAAACAAAGCTCCAGGAAGGTCAAATTGATCTGGACTTGCCCGGCTACGAGCAATATTGGAACTACGCCGACCGGAAGGGCTACAGCGGCACGGCCATCTTTACGAAACGCAAGCCCCTGTCCTGCTCGTACGGCATGGGCATCGACGAACACGACCATGAAGGCCGCCTGATTACGCTGGAATTCGATGACATATACTTCGTCACCTGCTACACCCCCAACAGTCAGTCGGAACTAGCCCGTCTCGACTACCGCATGACCTGGGAAGACGATTTTCGCCGCTATCTCGTCGAGCTCAACAAAACCAAGCCTGTCGTGCTGTGCGGCGACCTGAACGTGGCCCACGAAGAAATCGACTTAAAAAATCCCAAGACCAACCGCAAAAACGCCGGCTTTTCCGACGAAGAACGGCAGAAGATGACAGAACTGCTGGCCGCCGGATTTACAGACACGTGGCGCTATTTCTATCCTGACAAAGAAGGCGTGTACTCCTGGTGGAGCTATCGCTTCAAAGCCCGTCAGAACAACGCCGGATGGCGCATTGACTATTTCATCACGTCCAAAGATTTGGACAGCCGGTTAGAACAAGCCGAAATCTACACCGACATCACAGGCAGCGACCACTGCCCAGTCGGATTAGTGCTGAAGTAAATCGTATACCTGCCTTTATAGAAATACCCCTGCCGGTGCGGCAGGGGTATTTGCATGCATATTTTTCTATTTATTAAAATGCGTTGTGAGAGTATTCATAATACAAATCGGTCAGTTCATCCATCTTGTCATTCATGACGACCATGAGGTCCGAAGCGGCGTCGTAGTCGTTAGCGGCCAAGGCCTTTTTAATCTTGGAGAAGATGGACAAGCTCTTATCCGTATCGCGGCCTAATTCCGTGCGGAGGGCGTTGATCTTCGTCCACCGTTCGGCTTCCAGCGGATTGGTATCGGCTTCCATGTGCAGCGGTTTTGCCGAAATGACCTTGGACAAGTTGTCGGGGATAATACGGAACTGCAGTTCCAAGGCCCAGCGATTCAGGGCGCCCAATTTAAACGATTCCATGATGCGCTTTTCAAAAGCCGGGCAGGCCAAAGTATCCAATTTTTCCGGATGGAGTTCGAGAGCTTTGAAGTTTTCCCATACGGTGCGCGGAGCTTTACCGAACATGGCGTCCCGTTCCGCTGCCGTGAATTCTTCAAATACGTCGACTTCAGAGCGATATGCCCGGTCTTTTTCCAGATAATCGGCGGCTTCGCCCGGTTTCTTAGACAGCTCAGCCAGCAATTCGGCCGGCGTCTTGCCGCTGGAAAGGGCGTACTTAATGCCGTCGAGAGCGCTGAGGTAGCCCATGGCGATGGCGATATACGTGTTGGTAAAGGGGTTGGGAGCGCGCAGCTCGAAGCGGGTTCCGTTCGGGCTGTCAACGCTGCGGATTAAGCCGATCAGGACGGAACGATTACGGGTCGGAACGTCCGGCGTTTCGCCGCCCAGGGACGTTACGATGCAGACCGGCGCTTCAAAGCCCGGTTTCAAGCGGTTCAGCGAGTCCGTCGTCGCCGAAACGAAGGGATTCATGACTTCATAGTGCTTCAGTATGCCCATGATAGCGCCGTAGCCGAGGGACGACATAAATTCTTCATTCATATCGTCGGGGTTGAACAGGTTGACGAATTTGCCGCTCTTTAAGATAGCGCCCAATCCGAAGTGGGTGTGTTCGCCGGAGCCGGCAACACCCTGAATCGGTTTGGCCTGGAAGGTAACTTCGAGACCGTTTTCGCGGAATACTTCGCGGACGATGATGCGGGCTTGGATTTCGTTGTCCGCCGTCTGTACGGGATCGTTGGTAAATTTCCAGTCGACTTCGATCTGTTCCAATACGAAAATCAATTTGCCCGAATCGTCAATCTGAGCTTTAATGCCGCCGACTTCCTTATGGCCCATTTCAGGATTGAGGCCGTATTTTTCAAGACGTTCGACAGTCTGTTCCAAGGCCGTGCGGACGACGCCGTGCGTGCGCTGCCAGTACTGTTCCTGCAATTTCTGAGAAGCCGAAAGGAGGCGCGTTTCTACGTCCTGGCTCGGTGTCTTGACCCAGAATTCCAATTCCGTCGCTGTCGTGAATACGATTTTTTCGATGTCGTCGGGGTTGACAGACAAGCCTTTAATCCCGTATTTTTTAATCAGCGCTAATATCTGTTCGCCAACATAATCCGTCGTATTGCGGAGAATCGAACGGGAATCGATGTAGCCCGTCGCATGGCACAAAAAGCTCGGAATACGCAGTGTGCCTACAGGACGGCCCGTAGCCGGGTCGATATTACCGTCGTTGTAGTCTACGAACCAGTTGACGCTAGGATCTGCTTTCATATCGACGCGAGCGTCCGACAATGTAGCAATCCCGGGAAGTACGACAGAAGAACCATCAGTCTGCACAGCCGTGCCGTTGAAGAATTTTTCATAATCGTCGAAAAATACGGAAATAGGAATCTTTTCATCCGTATCGTTGCCGGCCAGATCGACACCGACGAGAGATACGAACTTAATTTCCGGGTGCTGTTCCAATAACGCCAGCACGCCTTCCTTGCCATACTGCCCTGCCGGAATTACGTATACCAAATCATCTTTTACCATAGGTACATCCTCCTTTTAATACAAAAAGACTCCGCCCCTGCTATCTTTTCAGATATAGGTTCGAAGTCTTCTTTGACTTTGCATACATGATTTTGTTGTCGTAAATCATGTTAAAATAATACAATCAATTAGTTTATTTGTCAATATATTTTATGATAAAAACTAATTATGTTGTAAAATTTCTTTGACAATAGCTGAAACAACTTTTCCGTCGGCCTTGCCCTTTACATGCGGCATAACCGCCTTCATGACATCGCCCATCTTCATGCCGTCGTTTCCGGCGACGATGTCCGTCACGATCTTCCGGATTTCATCTTCCGAAAGCTGCTTGGGCATATACTTTTCCAGGACGGCCATTTCTGCCTTTACCTGTTCTACCAGATCGGCGCGGCCGGCCTTTTCAAAATCTGCCAACGATTCTTTGCGCTGTTTCATTTCTTTCGCAATGACTGCTCCGACGCCAGCGTCGTCTAATTCGCATTTACCGTCGATTTCCGTATTGCGGATAGCCGAGCGGACCATGCGGATCACCGATAACGCCGTCTTTCCTGCTTCTTTCGCTTTCATTGCGTCTTTCATGTCCTGAAGCAGTTGTTCCTTTAGAGACATGGTATCACCCTTCTTACTGTTGACGATTATGCTCTGTATTTCCGTTTACGTGCTGCTTCGGATTTTTTCTTTCTCCGTACACTCGGTTTTTCATAGTGTTCGCGTTTCCGTACTTCGGAGAGAACACCTGCCTTTTGGCAAGAACGCTTGAAGCGGCGAAGTGCGCTGTCCAACGTTTCGTTTTTACCTACTTTGATTTCTGCCATCTATTATCCCTCCCTCCAAATTATGTTAGGGAGTGCTTTTATTGCACACAATGAAATTATACTCAAAATGAGTCATTTTGTCAAATGGGACTGACTGACCGCCCTTGCATCGTTACACAGGCCGCAAAGCCAGCAGTCATGAGCTGTTTCGCCGTATTGTTATCCCCTTTCGGCAGGAGCATCGTACGATGGAGACAACATAAATCTGTCAAATAGGCTCTATATTGCAGTAAAAATATCGTAATATCCCGCCTACTCGCGAATAAATTGACTGAATACGTAATTCCCATAATCCCGGCCCAAGGCAGTCATGCGGCAGCCGGCCGGCGTTGCCTCCAACATTTTCTGTGCCAGAAGACGATGCAGCACGTCGGCAAACTCGTCTTCTACAGAACAGCCGAAGCGCTGCCGAAAATCGGCGTAGTCAATGCCTTTGCGCATGCGCAGGGCTAAAAAACAATAGTCCTCGACGGCTCGGTTTCGGTCAATGACAACGCGTTCCGCCGCCGCGTCTTCCCTGCCGGCCTTGCGGATATACAGGGGAATATTCGCAATATTAGCCCAGCGTTCGTCATGATAAAAGGAATGAGCCGACGGCCCGAAGCCGACGTACGGTTCGTACTGCCAATACTTGCAGTTGTGCCGGGACAAACAGCCGTCCTTGGCATAGCTGGAAATTTCATAGTGCGAAAAGCCCAGCCGGTGCATAGCCCGATGAACGGCCTGCCCCATTTGTTCTATCTCCTCGTCGTTCGGAAGAAGGCAGCGGCCTTTGCGCAAATCATCCCACAAGGGCGTATGCTCTTCTACGATAAGGCTGTATATGGACGCGTGGCATACGGGCAAGGACGCCAGCACTTCCATATCGGCGCGGACCATCTCTTCCGTCTGCCCCGGCAGGCCGTACATGAGGTCGATGGAAATATTTCTGACGCCGCCGTCCCAAACGGCCTGCACAGCTCGTTTTCCCTCGTCTGCCGTGTGAACCCGTCCGAGAAAGCGCAGCATGCCATCGTCGAAGGACTGAATGCCGAGACTCATGCGGTTGATGCCAAGAGCCGCCAGCTCGCGGACGTACTGGCAGCTCACGCTGTCCGGATTCGCCTCCACTGTAATTTCCGCATCAGCGGCAATGTCAAAATGCGCCTCGATGCATTTCATGATGGAGCCGATTTGGCCGGCCCGCAGCAGCGACGGCGTACCGCCTCCGAAATAAACAGTATCAGCCTGCTCCCCGCGGGGAAACAGGCTGATTTCGCGGCATACGGCGTCGACGTAGGCGTCGATATACGATTCGACGCCGCTGTACGACGGAAAGTCGCAGTACCGGCATTTTTTGACGCAAAACGGGACGTGCACGTATAGGCCGATCATTTGTCGTCTACCTGCAGGACGGCCATGAAAGCTTCCTGAGGAATTTCGACGGTGCCGAACTGCTTCATGCGCTTCTTCCCTTCTTTCTGCTTTTCCAGCAGCTTGCGCTTACGCGTAATATCGCCGCCGTAGCACTTGGCCAATACGTCCTTGCGCAGGGCCGCGACGTTTTCCCGGGCAATAATCTTGTTGCCCAGCGCGGCCTGAATGGGGATCTGGAACAGCTGGCGCGGAATGAGGCTGCGCAGCTTTTCGACAAGAGCCCGGCCGCGGCGGGCGGCAAATTCGCGATGTACGATGACGCTCAGGGCGTCGACGACTTCGCCGTTGATGAGGATATCCATCTTCACCATAGGCGAGGACTGATACCCGTTGAGCTCGTAATCAAGAGACGCATACCCTCGCGTCGCCGATTTCAAAACATCGAAATAGTCGTATAATATTTCACACAACGGAAGATTATATACAAGAGAAACTCTCGTTTCATCGAGATAATCCATCGTCTCATACTGGCCGCGGCGATTTTGGGAAATTTCCATGACCGTGCCGACCATTTCCTTCGGAATGATAATCGTCGTCTTGACGAAGGGTTCTTCGATATGATCGATTTTCGTCATATCCGGCATGAGAGCCGGGTTGTCTACCTCAACCATCGTGCCGTCCGTGCAGTACACGTGGTAAATAACAGACGGAGCCGTCGTAATCAGCGTCAGGCCGTATTCCCGCTCCAATCGTTCGCGGACGACGTCCATGTGCAGCAGGCCCAGAAAGCCGCAGCGGAAACCAAAGCCCAAGGCCGTCGACGTCTCCGGTTCAAATAACAGGGCCGCATCGTTGAGGTGAAGCTTTTCCAGGGCGTCGCGCAGGTTATCGTAATCGTTCGTTTCAACGGGATATAAGCCGCAGTATACCATCGGCACGGCTTTGCGGTAGCCCGGCAGGGCTTCCGACGCCGGATTATCGGCCAGCGTCACCGTATCGCCGACGCGGCAGTCGCGAACGTTCTTCATGCTGGCAGCTAAATAGCCTACGCTGCCGCATTCCAGCGACGGCACGGGATACATCTGCGGCAGGAAAACGCCCGTTTCGATGACTTCGAACTCCTTGCCTGAAGCCATCATGCGGATGCGGTCGCCAGGCTTGACGCTGCCTTCCATGATGCGGATGTTGGCAATAGCCCCTTTGTACGGGTCGAAATGGGAGTCGAAAATAAGAGCCCGCAACGGTTTGTCGGGAGCGTCAGCCGGCTCGGGAACGTGCTTTACGATCGCTTCGAGCACGTCGTCTATGCCGACGCCGGTCTTCGCGCTGACCAGTATAGCTTCCGACGCGTCCAGCCCGATGAGGTCTTCAATTTCCTTACGCACCCGGTCGGGATCGGCGCTGGGCAAGTCAATTTTATTGATGATAGGAATGATTTCCAAATCATGTTCCAAGGCCAAGTACACGTTTGCCAATGTCTGCGCTTCTACGCCCTGCGTTGCGTCGACGATGAGCAGCGCCCCCTCGCAGGCCGCCAGGCTGCGGGATACTTCGTAGTTGAAGTCGACATGGCCCGGCGTGTCGATCAAGTTCAGCGTGTACTGATGACCGTCTTTCGCATCGTACATGAGACGCGCCGACTGGGCTTTGATGGTAATGCCTCGTTCACGTTCCAAATCCATCGTATCGAGCAGCTGATCTTCCATTTCACGCTGCGAAACGGTTCCTGTCCGTTCCAGCAGCCGGTCGGCCAGCGTCGATTTCCCATGGTCTATATGGGCAATAATTGAAAAATTGCGAATATATTTTGTCGCCACGTTATCTCTCCTCTTTCAGTATTTCAATTTACATAATGATGCCGCCGCCTAAAACGCGGTCGCCCGTCTCGGCGTCGTACAGGACCAGTGCCTGTCCCGCCGTGACCGCCCGCTGGGGCTGGTCGAAGGTAACGCAGATACGGCCATGTTCTTCCAGTTGGACCGTGCAGGACGATTCCTTGGCGGCATAGCGTATTTTTCCCAAAGCGCGGAAGCGTCCTTCAGGCTCTCCTTCTACCCACGATACGCCTTCGGCCCGTACCTCTGCAGAAAATAAATCGTCGTTCGAACCGACGACGACCTGGTTACGAGCCACATCCAGTGCCGTAACGTAATACGGCCCGCCGGGACCGCCCAAATTCAAGCCGCGGCGCTGGCCAATTGTATACGCCGGAATGCCTTCGTGCCGGCCGACGACTCGGCCGTCTGCATCGACAAAATTTCCGGCCTTAAACATGCCGGCCCGTTCCCGGCGCAGAAATCCCTTGTAGTCATTATCGGGAATAAAGCAAATATCCTGGCTCTCCGGTTTATTAAACACGGGCAACCCCCATTCCTGCGCCATCGCCCGCGTATCGCTTTTTTCAAAATCAGCCATAGGGAACAAGACGTGGGGAAGCAGATCCTGCGTCAGCTGATACAGCACGTACGATTGATCCTTGCGCCGGTCTGAACCGCGAAGCAGCGTATACACGCCCCGTTCCGCATCGTAGGCCGTGCGGGCATAATGCCCCGTCGCCAGCAGGTCGGCGCCTCGACGGCGCGCTTCGTCCCACAGCCGGCCAAATTTAACGCACCGATTGCAGGCAACGCAGGGATTGGGCGTCTTTCCCCGACCGTAAGCGTCGATAAAATATTCTACGACATCGCGCCGGAAGGTGTCGCTAAAGTCCAGCGTGTCATGGGGAATTCCCAATATATCGGCTACAGCCTTGGCATCGGCGGCGCTTTTTTCCGCCGCTTCGCCATCCCACAAGCGCATCGTAATGCCGATGACATCATATCCCTTTCGTTTCAGCAGCGCCGCTGTAACGGAACTGTCCACGCCGCCGCTCATGGCAACGGCAACTCGTTTCTGCATGGTATATTCCCCCCTTTTTGCACGACGCGGCTCTGCCGTATCTGCCGTCTCTGCAAGACAATACAGCGGCCGGCGCCCGTTTGCTCCAGGAGCCGCCGCTAGTGTACCACATAGTAGTCAAAGCTTCCTGTATTGAAGCCTATTATTAATAATATCATAATATATTGGCAGTGGCTAGTAACAGCCGCATAAAAAAGGGCCGCATCAGCGCAGCCCTTTGAAAATCACATCTTATCTGTTTTTTATAACCTTTTTCAGCACGATGACCACCGGCACGGTAATAATGGCCGACACCACGGCTTCGGGAATCCCGTTGAACAGGCAGACGCCTACGATGATGTTGACGACGTTATCCAAGGGAATATTGCGGAGCTCGGCAAAGTCCTTTGCATAAATCAGGTAAATACCGCCCATAACGCCGACCGTATTGATGACCGAGCCGGTAAAGCCGGCAACAGCCAGACTGAACGATTCCTTGTGAATCGCCTTCCATACGGCTTTATACACATAATAGGTCCCCAAGCCGATCAGTACGCGGGGAACGACGGAAATCAGCGGATTTAAAAAGGCGAAGGACAATACGACAGGCGTCGTAATCGCCTGAAAAATACTGAAACAGCCGAAGATAAAGCCAACCATAACGCCGACGCGCGGCCCGGCTACCAGAGCGCCGATAATAACAGGCACATGCAGGATCGTCGCTTTCATCAGCGGCAGGGGAATGAATCCATACCCCGTCAGGCCTAACAACATCGTAATTCCCGACAGCATGCCGACGATAGTCAGCTCCCGCGTCGTCAGCAAGGCCCGTTTACGGACGCCGCCCGGCGCTTTGACACCCATTTCTTTTTGCATACATAATTCCTCCGTTCTCGCTCTTCAAAACAAAGATACAAGTCGCATATCGTATCACAGCACTGCTTTCAGGCCCTCTTCCAGTCCCGCTCTTCCGATGCCAACCGGACCATAACGCATACAGACCTGCAACAGCCATGCGTAGTATATCATACTTGCTGTCCCTTGCCAATAGATTTTGCAAAATTTGTGAAAATTGCCACAAGCTTGAAAAGAAGTCCGAAATATGGTAAACTATTGCCTGTCATATAAGCGAGTGTGGCGGAATGGCAGACGCACCAGACTTAGGATCTGGCGTCGTACGACGTAAGGGTTCAAGTCCCTTCACTCGCACCATGCAAGGCAGAATCAGCAGTTGCTGGTTCTGCCTTTTTTCGTTGACATCATAAAATCTGGTGTCTTTGACATCATTTTGACCCCATCACCAGAGCATCAGCAATCCTCATATTCTCCCGCACCGGTGCTGCCGTCGTTGCAATCCTAAAAATAGCCTTTTTTCCATATACTAATATGCCCACATCGTATCTCGTTATTCTCAAAATTCATATCAATTTTATTCTCAATTACTATAGACATTTTGAGAAAACAGGTATATACTATAGGAACATCCTATACTGCGCAGCGATATAGTACTGAAATGGTTTTCTTAGGAGGAATGCCTTATGAAATTCGCTAAATTTATATTGCCTTACGTATTAATTTCGCCGGTGTCCGTAGCCGTATTTTTCATCACCCTCTTTGTGTCCTGTATCGCCATCGAATTCGTCATGAACGGCATGTTGCATGCATTAGGAGTCTTCTCCCTCGTATCGCAAACCTTCCGCAATATTTTCGTATCCGCAGCCGGCTCCGGTATTTCCTTGATTGCTGCCGCGTTGTTCATGAATAAGGCAGTCCATGAAATGAGGCATCTTCAATTTATACATTAAAATATACAGCATTTGACACTCTGCATACACTGCAGAGTATTTTTTTGCCGTTTTACAAGCACTCTCTGCCAAAAGCCTCGTTCATCCGCTCTAAAAACAACTCCGCTGCCGGCGAGAACACCTGATACTTTTTCCAGATGACGTTCATTCCCGACTCCAATAACGGCATCAGCGGGCGAAAACAAAGGGGACTGTCTTCCGACGTATGGGCCAGCTTATCGAGGGTCACGGCATAGCCTATGCCGGCTTCCACCATAATGGCCGCGTTATACACGAGATTAAACGTCGTCACGACATGGAGTCTGTCAAAATCGTCGCCGAACCAGTCGGCAAACTCATTTTCCGTCCGACGCTGTGTCATGACCTGCCGCGAGCAGATGAGAGGCACGTCGAGAAGGTCCTCTTTCCGAATGCTCTCTTTGGCTGCCATGGGGCTATCCTTTCGCATGATAACGCCCCAGCGGTCCCTGCTGGGCAAATTGATGTAATCGTACTTGGAAATATCGGCGGGCTGAATCAGGATGCCGAAGTCGAGAAGCCCCTTGTCCAGCCGTTCGGTTACATCTTCGGCGTTGCCGCTGTACAAATGATAATGAATATCTGGATATTCCTCCTGCAGCTCCCGGATGATTTCGGCAATCTGCCGGATAGCCTGCGTCTCGCCGCCGCCGATGTAAATATCGCCGCTTACGGCGTTTTCCCTGGCCAAAAACTCTGCTTCCGTCTTGTCGACCATGGAAATGATTTCTTCCGCCCGTTTGCGCAGCCGCATCCCTTCCGGCGTAAGGACGACGCGATGGCTTTTTCGCACCAAGAGCTGGCAGCCTAATTCTTCTTCCAAGTCCTTAATCTGCCGCGACAATGTCGGCTGCGTCAGGTGAAGAAAATTTGCCGCCCCCGTAATGTTCCCCTCGCGGGCTACGGCTAAAAAATACCGAAGCACTCTCAGTTCCATGCTCTCTCCTCCTCTATCACTGCTGCCGTCGTGTTCTTTATATATCTTTAAGTTCTTCTTTTAATTTTCATTATGGCCTCTTATGAAATGCCTGTCAAGTATATCATGAGATAAAATCAAAGCATTAGCTATATATCCGCATCGGCGTTACAATAAAGACAGCAAGGAGGTGACCTCGAATGACCGCAGCCGCAGAAACCGATATATTCAAGATACAACGGAATCTGTCCGACGCCGGATTCGCCCCTTCCCTGATTCAGAAATTTCTCAGCCTATCTCAGCAAAAAAAGCGAAAGGAACAGTATCTGCTGCTGGCTCGCCATCGGGCGGAGCTGCTCGAGGAATTACATCATACGCAGTATAAAATCGACTGCCTCGACTACATGGTCTACGCCATGAAAAAAGAGGACAAGCCGACTGATGAACATGTATGAGGAGGTACATATGAAACGAACAACTTTAGCTAAGAAACTTCGGATAGCCCTGGCCGTCATGGCGTTCGCCGGCTGCGCGACGAGTTTCGCCGCCGACGACACAGCAGATGCGGCCGCGTCGCCGGCTGCAAAGACGCAAAATGAAATGAAAAGACAACTTACAAGGGAGGCAACCTATATGGAAGAACAATTGACATTAACACAAGAATGGGATAAAACATTCCCCAAAAGCGATAAGGTCAACCACCGCAAAGTCACATTCCACAACCGCTACGGCATTACCCTCGCCGCCGACCTGTACGAACCGAAGCGCTATAAAGGCAAGTTAGCGGCCATCGCCGTCTGCGGGCCCTTCGGCGCCGTCAAGGAACAGGCTGCGGGCCTGTACGCCCAGGCCATGGCCGAACGAGGATTCCTGACCATCGCCTTCGACCCGTCCTTTACCGGCGAAAGCGGCGGCCAGCCGAGATACGTCGCCTCGCCGGACATCAACACAGAAGACTTCCAGGCTGCCGTCGATTTTCTCTCCGTTCAGGATAACGTCGACCCGAAAAAAATCGGCATCATCGGCATTTGCGGCTGGGGCGGCATGGCCCTGAACGCCGCGGCTATCGATACGCGCATCAAAGCAACCGTCGCCTCGACGATGTACGATATGACCCGCGTGACGGCCAACGGCTATTTCGACGCTGAAAACAGCGAAGAAGCGCGCTACGCAAAGCGCAAAGCCTTGAACGCCCAGCGCACGGAAGATTACAAAAAAGGCTCCTATGCCTTAGCCGGCGGACTTCCCGACGAACTTCCAGCCGACGCCCCCTTCTTCGTAAAAGATTACTACGATTATTACAAGACGAGCCGCGGCTATCATCCCCGTTCGCTCAATTCCAACGGCGGCTGGAACGTCACGTCGTCCCTGTCGTTCCTGAACATGCCCATCCTGCAGTATGCCGATGAAATCCGCAATGCCGTCCTGATTCTCCATGGCGAAAAAGCCCATTCGTGCTACTTCAGCCGCGACGCCTATGCCAAATTAAAGGGCGATAATAAAGAACTCCTGATCATCCCCGGCGCAGTTCATACCGATTTATATGATAAAACCGACGTGATTCCCTTTGATAAAATGACGGAATTTTTCCGAGCCAATTTATCCTAATTATCTCGTTTCACCACTGCATCTGTACAGACGTCAAGGGAGGTATTACCGATGCATACGACTGCCATTCCCTCTATAATCCTGAATAACGGCGTATCCATGCCGATATTAGGCCTGGGTATCTACGCCCTCCACGGCGCGGACTGCGAGCGCGCCGTCTGCGAAGCCGTCGACCTGGGTTACCGCCTGTTCGACACGGCCCAGATGTACGGCAACGAACGAGAACTGGGCAATGCCCTGAAAGCCTGCGGCGTGCCGCGGGAAGAAGTATTTATCACGACGAAGCTCTATTCACCGACAACGACGTATAAAAAGGCCAAAGCGGCTATTTCGGAATCCCTCAAAGCTCTGCAAACCGATTATATCGACCTGCTGCTGATCCACGAGCCTTACAGCTCGTCCCTCGAGATGTATGAAGCCATGAAAGAGGCCTATGAAGACGGTAAAATCAGGGCTTTAGGCATTTCCAATTTCAGCGCCGCCCGCTATTTAAACTTCATTCAGTCCTGCGGCGTCATTCCGGCAGTCAATCAAGTAGAAGCCCACGCCTTTTATCAGCAAAAGCATTTGCAGGCCGTACTCGAACGACACGGCACGCGCATGGAAGCATGGAGCCCCTTTGCGGCCGGAAAGAACCATTTCTTTACCAATCCTATATTGCAGTCCATCGGCAAAAAGTACGGCAAGACGGTGGCTCAAGTCGGCCTGCGCCTCCTCGTCCAGCGCGGCGTCGTCGTCATTCCCAAGTCAGGCCATGCCGGCCGGCTGAAACAAAACCTCGACATTTTCGATTTTTCCTTATCCGACGAGGACTTGCGGCAAATTCAGTCCCTAGAAGGCGAACGCAGCTTATTCGGCTGGTACGATTAGACGCAATGTCATCATAAAACTTATCATGCACAACTAAACGGCAAAGAACGAGCACGATTCTCTTCTTTGTCGTTTTTCTTGACAACCTGCGCCGCCGCAGGCCATACTAAATGCATATTCATTAATTTACAGGAGGCTGCCATGACATTTGCATACTTAGTAATGGGCCCGTTCGACAGCCGGACGGACCGCGCCGCCATACACGACGGCATGATACAGGTAATCGGCGTCGCCGACGTGCAGGACGCGATTGCCGTCGCCAAAGAATTGCAGGAACAAGGAATCAGCTGCATTGAGCTGTGCGGAGCCTTCGGGCCGGAGAATGCCAAGAAAATCATCGACGCGACGGGAAATACCATTCCCATCGGCTTTGCAACGCACCTTCCCGAGCAGGAAGCCTTGTATCAAGCTACCTTCTCCGCATAATAGGAACGATAAAAAATGGACTGCCAGCGCATGACGGGCAGTCCATTTTTTATCGTCTCATATGAAGTTCTGTATCATCGGCCTCTGCCGACGAATCGTCAGTCAGCTATCAGGCCTTCATCTTTTTGATTTCTTCTTCCAGTACAGGCATGACTTCAAAGAGGTCGCCGACGATGCCGTAATGAGCAAACTGGAAAATAGGAGCGTCGGGATCGGTGTTGACGGCAATGATGATGTCCGAATCCTGAACGCCTAATTTATGCTGAATCGCGCCGGATACGCCGAGAGCAATGTAAATCTTCGGCGCAATCTTCTTGCCTGTAATACCGATCTGAATATCGTGCAAGGCCCAGCCGTTGTCGACGAGGGGCTTCGATACGCCGAATCCGGCTCCGATCGCTTCAGCGAAGGCTTTTACCTTGTTCATGCCTTCTTCATCGCCTACGCCACGGCCTGCGCCGACGACAATTTCTGCTTCTTCCAGGCTCAGTTCCGCAACGTCGGCTGGCAGCGCTTCGAAAGCCGTGACCTTCTGTACGGCCTTCAAGCCGCCCAAATCAACGGTTTCCGTAATGATTTCACCGCTGCGGCTGTCGTCGAATCCATTGCCGCGGAAAATCTTGTCGCTGATCGTAGCCAGCTGGGGACGGGTCGTCGTCAAAATCTTGACGAACAGCTTGCCCGTATAGGCCGGACGAATCCAGGTCAGCGTATCGTCGTCGCCTTCATAGCGGACGTCGATGCAGTCGGCGACGAGGCCCAAATTCATTGCGGCAGATAAGCGGCCGCCCAAATCGCGGCCGTTATTGGACGCGCCGATGAGGATAACGCTCGGTTCGTATTTTTTAGCGACTTCTTCTACGGCCTTCGTGTATAATACCGAATCAAAGGCCGCCAATTCGGGATTGTTGACGACTACGACGGCGTCGGCGCCATAGGAAATCACATCCTGCGCGGCCTTTTCATCGCCTACGACGAGGCCGACTAATGTATTGTTGCGGGCATCGGCCAATTCACGGCCTTTGCCCAATAATTCAGCACTGAGGGGGCTTACCTTTCCATCTGCGACTTCGACGTAAACCCAGACATTTTGTTTCAATTCCATGATACGGCCCTCCTTATAACAATTTCTTTTCCGCTAATGTGCCGACGAGATTCTTGGCGGCTTCAGCAGCTGTAGCGCCGCTGATCATCGTGCCGACGGGATGAGGCTCGGGAGCAAACAGTTCCGTAACCTGCGTAGCCGAGCCGGCTTTGCCTGCTTCCTGAGCGTCCAGGCCCAAATCTTCCAGGCGAAGGACATCGAATACGGCTTTCTTCGCCATCATCGTGCCTCTGACCTTAGGCTGGCGCGGCGTGTTCATCGTTTCCATGACCGAGCAGACCGCCGGCAAGGTAACTTCTACCGATTCGATGCCGCCGTTGACTTTGCGCGTGCCTTTGACGACGCCGCCGTCGACAGCGATCGATTCGGCATAGGACAAGAGGGACATGCCCAGATGCTGGGCCACAGCCGGAGGAATCTGGCCCGTATCGCCATCGGTCGAGCGCTTGCCTGTAATGACCAAGTCAGCACCGCCGATTTTTTCAATCGCTTTCGCCAAAATTTTTCCTGTTGCCAATGTATCTGAGCCTGCCATCCGTTCATCCGAAACGAGAACACCTTTGTCTGCGCCGATAGCGATGCCCTGACGCATGACTTCGCCGGCCAGGGCCGTCCCCATCGTCACGAGGGTAACGGTGCCGCCGACAGCCTCTTTAACGGCTACAGCCGCTTCGATAGCGTTCATATCCACGGGGTTGAGCATGGACGGAGCGCCGACGCGGACAAGATTATGGTCCTTTGCGTCGATTTGGATATCTGAAACGGCAGGTACTTGTTTTACCAAAACTACGATATTCATATTCGAACCTCCTTCGTGTTGCTGAATACTTGTCTGTTTCTTTTTATATTATGCCATAGTTTTAAAAAATAATCAACTAATAATAGATATTATTTATTAGTTTTACAAAAAATATACCTAGCAGGAAATTTTCAAATCCTCCTATACAAAAACTGCCTGCACAGCCATAAGGAAAAAGGCCTCGGAGAGTATCTCCAAAGCCTTTTTTCTTATTTTTCCGCTGGCTTTTGCTTCTCCGAACTTTTTTTCTCCGCCGCGCAGCACGACGGGCAGCCTCCAGAGCATCCGCCGCTGCAGCATCCTTTCGTTCCCTTAAATAAACCGATAACATGACGAAGGATGTATGCCGCGGCAGCCAGTACGACGACGGCGATGATAATATTGGAAAGGGTCATGATACCCGCTCCCTTCTGCAAATAATAGATGTGCAAATAGTGGCCGACGCCAGGCGCCAACCACCATTTGCATATAGTATAGAATATATTATGCGCCTAAGCCAAGCAGTAAGGACCCATGATACGTAACGAATGCCAATACATAGGCGAGAACGACGCACATACCGTTTAAGAGGAACAGCATCTTCCAGGAGTTTGTTTCGCGCTTGATGACCGCCATGGCCGCGACGCAGGGCATGTACAGCAGGGTAAATACCATCAGGGCCAAGCCGACAGCCGGGTTAAAGCTCGGGTCTTCCTGCAGATACGTAACGAGGTTTTCCTGGTCTTCTTCGTCAGCCTGTACGCTGTAAATCGTAGCCAGCGTAGAAACCATGACTTCTTTCGCAGCCGAGCAAGCGACGATGCCTACGCCGATCTTCCAGTCGAAGCCGAGAGGCGCGATGACCGGTTCAATAAAATGACCAATTGTAGCAGCATAGCTTTGAGAAATTTTTTCCGACGCTTCTTGTTCGTCGAGAAGGGCGATATTGTCGTCGGCGGCAACCTTCAAATCATACAGAGGCAAGGCCTGAGCATATACGGCCGGATTCTGTTCCTGTAAGGCGGCAAAGCCGGCAGGATATGCAGGTTCTTCTGCCGCAACCGTTTCTTCAGATGCAGCTTCTTCGCCTTCCGCTTCTTCCGGAGCTTCCGCCGCCGCAATCATCGATTCATACATACCGTTTAATTCCGCATTATCTTCCAGAGAAGCGATGCCGTAGCCCTGAAGGACGGCAGCCTGCTGTACTTCCATCTGTTCTTCTACGTTTGCCCGGGCCGCTTCAAAATCCTGAGAGTATTCGACGTCCATGGGATAAGCTGTTAAGAACCAAACGATGATGGACGCGCCGAGAATAAAGGTACCGGCTTTTTTCAGGTACAATACGCTCCGTTCCCACATATGCATGAGCACGTCTTTTACCGTCGGAATATGATAGGGCGGCAATTCCATGACGAAAGGTTCTTTTTCACCTTTAAAAAGAGTATGACGGAGTACGACGGCAACTAAAATCGCAACGATAATCCCTAACAGGTAAATGCCAAATAAGACGGTACCGCCGTTTCCGGAGGCTCCAAAAAAGGCCGCGATGAGCAAAGTATAGACAGGTAAGCGAGCGCCGCAGCTCATGAAGGGCGCAGCGAAAATCGTAACGAGGCGATCCTTTTCATTGTCCAGCGTACGAGCGGCCATAATGCCCGGAACGGTGCAGCCAAAGCCGAGGATCATCGGGATAAAGGACTTGCCGTGCAGCCCCATGGCGCGCATGACGCGGTCGATGAGGAAGGCGGCGCGGGCCATATACCCCGTGTCTTCCAGCAAACTGATAAAGAAATACAAGATAACGATAAGGGGCACGAAGCTCATAACCGAACCGACACCGCCGACGACGCCGTCGACGACAAGGGAGCGAATCTGTTCGTCGGCAATGACGCCGCTAAGCCAGTCGCCAAGCATGCCGAACAGCGTATCCAACCATTCCTGCGGATAGGCGCCGATATCGATAACGGCCGTAAACATGGCCCACATCAACGCCAGGAAAATAGGAATGCCTAACACCCGATGCGTCAGGACGCGGTCGATTTTATCGGACAACGTATCACCTGTCCCGACAGCGATGACGGAATGATTGAAGGCCTGTACGGCAAACTGATGGCGGCATTGGGCAAAATAGAAATCCAAATCGATTTTATCCTTCAAGTCGTTGCGCATCTTCGACGCTAAGTTGAGGATATTCTGCATCCCGTCCATACTTCTAATCTTAGCCACGACGTCCGAATCGTTTTCCAGCAGCTTGACCGCCAGCCAGCGGATAGGATAATCAATGATGCCGGTTTTATTAATAGCATCCGTCAATTCCTGGACATACGGTTCTACGTCTGCGCCGTAATCCACTTTAGCATTAACAAGATTTTGCGTCTTATTCTCATCGGCAATAACTACTAAGAGGTCTTTCGTACCTATATTTTTGCTGCCGATAAGGGGAACGACGACGGCGCCGAGCTCTTCGCCCAATTTCTTTAAATCAATTTTGACGCCCATGCGTTCGGCAATATCCATCATGTTCAGGGCCACGACGACAGGACGGCCTAATTCAACGAGCTGAGCAGCCAGGTACAGGTTGCGTTCCAAATTGGACGCGTCCAATACGTTTACGATAATATCAGGTTTTTCATTGATGATGACGTTTCTGGCTACGACTTCGTCAAGAGAGCGAGCCGTCAGGCTGTATGTGCCCGGCAAATCGACAAACAATAATTCTTTGCCGCCGAAAGAACAATGGCCTTCCTTCTTTTCGACTGTAACGCCGGGGTAATTCCCTACGTGCTGCTTCGCGCCTGTGATGTTGTTAAAAATTGTCGTCTTCCCGCAGTTAGGATTACCGGCAAGGGCGATTTTTATCTTTCCTGCTTGTTCCATACCTACTAATTTCCCCCTTCCACAGCTACGCTGATCATAGCTGCTTCGTTCATGCGCAGCGCCAGGGCGCATCCCTTTACTTTGACTTCAATAGGATCGCCCAGCGGAGCCTTTTTCACTACGGTAATGCGGGTGCCCTTGACGACGCCCATGTCAACCAGCCGATGCTGGATATTGCCTCGGCCCTGCAGGGCTTCGACAATACCCGAATCACCGACCTGCATGTCTGATAATGCAATAACATTCATATTGCTGCCTCCCCTTCTCTTGGCGGAGCGCCTAACCACAGCTACAGCGTTCTGCCCGAGATTCTAATATACTTTTAAGCGAGTTAGCACTGCTCGTATGGGACCGAACGACCTCTACGTTCTTCCGCTGCGCTTCTTTGAGGGCGCAGCGCACCATACTGTGGCTAACTGTGCTTGTAAACAATACAACCAGGTCCGGCGAACCGATTTTCGATTTAAAATCACTCGGAACCTGCGTAAAAACCTTAGCCTTATAAGAATATTTTTTACAAATAGTCTTATACTGACACACCATGCAATCATTTCCACCAACTATGACAACACTCATTTACCTCGCTCCTTTCATGCTCCGTAAATAATACTCACACATCCCTTCTGATTTTGATAACAAACTTCATTACCATGGCATTAGTATACAAAAATACATATCATCTGTCAACACTTTATACTAATTTTCACTATCATATTTTGCAAAATAAAATTATATAAAAAAGGCAATCCCTCTTATTATTTTCTGTACAATGCCGCTGCGGCTCTTTATCAGGCAAATACAGTTTCCCCTTTGTTCGTTATGTTTCACACAAATAAAAAAAGCCGGCTGCAATGGAACAAATTCCCTTGCAGTCAGCTTCTCATTGAATTCTAATCCAGCTTTTGTTGACTCCATGACAATCAATTTTATACAAATATGGGCGAGGCACTACACCGCACGGCAGGCGGTTAAATCAAACTCCTAGATTGGCGTGTTGCATATGACTCCGGACTCCATCAATGCTGCGATTGTACTGTTGATCCTCTTTATGCTCGTATTGCAGCACATAAAGAAATAACCGCCATTCTCCGTCGCAAAGTGAAGGCAGTTATTTCTACTGAGCTTTAATTTTGGCGTAACCGTTTGTCGGTGTAGCGCCTTTTTTTCATGTTTATCTTATCAAAGGGCCCCTTTCCTGTCAAGATTAGCGCTTTTTTATTTGTCAAACTGTGACATATACAAATCGTAATACAGTCCTTTGCATTCCATGAGCTCGTCGTGGGTTCCCTCTTCGCAAATACCGTCCTTTGTCAAGACGACGATGCGGTCGGCGTGGCGAATCGTCGCCAGCCGATGAGCAATGACCAACGTCGTCCGGTTATGAGACAAATCCTGCAGAGCCTGCTGTATTTTCCGCTCTGTCTCGTTGTCCAGAGCCGACGTCGCTTCGTCCAAAATAAGGACAGGCGGATTTTTAAGGAAAACGCGGGCAATAGCCAAGCGCTGTTTTTGCCCTCCTGACAGCTTAACGCCCCGTTCGCCGATGGCGCTGTCGTATCCGTCGGGCAACTTCATGATGAATTCATGGGCGTCAGCCAGCTTTGCCGCTTCGATGATCTCCTGCTCCGTCGCATCGGGCCGGCCATAGGCAATATTTTCACGAATCGAATCAGAAAAGAGAAATACGTCCTGCTGCACAATGCCGATGCTCCGCCGCAGTGACGACAGTGTATACTGCCGGATATCCCTTCCGTCCAGAGTAATACATCCCGCTTGAATATCGTAAAACCGCAGGAGCAGGCTGGCCACACTGGACTTCCCTGCGCCGGTAGGCCCGACGATGGCGACAGTCTTGCCGCGGGGAATATCCAGGGAAAACCGCCGCAGCACCGGGTCCTTCCCATTATAGGAAAAGCTGACGTCTTCAAAGGCTACCCGGCCTTCTATCGTCCCGGCCGCGACGGCATCTGCACCATCAGCAACGGCCGGCGCAACGGCCATGAGCTCTTCATACCGCCGATACCCGGCCAATCCCCTCTGGTATCGCTCTGTCAGCATAGTCAGCTGCATGATGGGCCGGATAAACACCATGAGGTACATGAGAAAGGCCACGAGATCGCCCAGACTCATGACGCCGAGCATGATAAAAAAGCTTCCGGCGGCGATGATAACCAAATTCGTCAGATTAGAAAAAAAGATAATGCTGCTTGTCAAATAAGCTTCAAACATAAAGGTCCGCTGCTGGGCCCGCCGCAGCTTGTCGCTGGCGGCGACAAACTTTTTCAGTTCTACGGCTTCATTACAGAACGATTGGACGAGGCGGATGGCGTTCAGGCTTTCCATAGCCTGAGAGCTGACGAGTCCCATTTTTTCTCTGGCAGTGCGAAAGGTTTCCTTCATGCGGCGATTGAGAATCATTGTTCCCGCCGTTTTCAGCAAAATGAGAAATAAAACAAAAATAGCCAGCTGCCAATTGATATAAAACAGAAAAAAAGCGCTGCCGCACATCGTAATCAGGCAGACCATAATGAGATTCGGCATCTGAAACACCAAGTCGCCTATTTCTGAAATGTCGCTGATAATGCGGGACAAGAGCTGCCCTGTCTTGGCATTGTCAAAAAACGAAAAGCTCATGGACTCGATATGGGAAAACAAGCGGCACCGCAAGTCGTTTTCGATGTGCGTGCCCATACTGCGGCCAAAGTACGACACGCAGAAGGACGAGCACAGACAGACGACGTAAAGAATAAACAAAACAGCTGCCGTATGCACTAATCGCAGCATGTCGCCGGCAGGCAGGATATCCTCCAGGATATAACGGACAATCATGGGAAAGGAAATTTCCAGCCCTGCCGTCAGAACCGAGCCGGCAATGACGAAGAATAAGATGGTATGATACGGCGCATAACACGCCCACAATCGCTTCATGCATCCTCCTCCACAAAAAACAAGGCTTGCCCAAGGAGCCGCTCCATGGCGGACAGCCCCTTTCGGCAAGGCCCTGTTAAAATCTATACGGTGAAACTTGTAATTTATGCCCCGTGAGCCGTTTCCAATGCTAAGTATTCGCCGCCGTCGGCATGAGCGCTGGCAGCGTCTGCTGCCGACTCAGCTGCCGGGTCGTAATGTACGGCGTTGATGACGGCAATTTTTAAGTCAGGCCGCAGACCGTGCAGCTTTTCTACGGCTCCCAAATGGCCTTCGCTGTGGAAATTACCGACGACATGATACACGATGGCATCGCCATGATCATCCAGATACTCGGCTATGCTTTCTGCCATGGCATCGTCCTTGAGGCACTGGGCCATAAACATAGGCTGTATCATCGCTTCGGGTACATTCATGCCGCCGGGCATATTGTTCATGCCGGCCATCGTCGCGGCGAATTTCGTCCGATACGCATCGGAACCGGCGGCATGGACTTTAGGCAAATAGCGCTTGTCGGCTGCCGCCACGCCGTCGAGACTGCGGGCTTTGGCGTACGCCGCGGCCATGCGCCGGGGAATATTGCCCGTCAGCACGGGAATCCCCTTCTCCTTGGCGAATTCTGCCATGGGCTTATAGGCCGTCATATACTGAGGCCAAGGCCGCGATTGAGACAAGAACAGCTCCTCGCTCAGCGTTCCGGCTAAATAATCGTCCATCGTGGTCTGTACGTCCCGTTCAAACATTTCCATGGATAAAACCAGCTTATCGCCGTGCAGGTCATGCAAGCCTTTCAGCACGTCCAGCTCGGCGTCATGTATAGGCTGGCTGTCGTGAAATTCACCGAAAAAGATAACTTGATACTCTTTTAAGCCGTCCAGCATCTCTGCTGTCGATACGGCTTTCTTTGTCGCTCCGTCTATCCATACGACGGCCGGCGCCTTCTCCGCTGCAGGAGCCGGAGCAGCCGCTCCGGCCATTCCTGCCGCAGAGAAGACGGTCATAGCCGTCAAGAGGGAGAGGAGTCGTAGTGTACGTGATATGTTCATGAGAAATTCCTGCTTTGCTGGAAATTAGAACATCCATTCTGCGCCGGCTACCCATGTGCGTCCGTAGAGGTAGGCGTTCGTATTCTTTTCATCAAAAATATTATCGCAGCCGGCAAAAATACGATTTCCCTTACCGAATTTTTTGTTAACTGTTACGTTGAATGTCGAATACGTGGCGTCTTTTGATTCGCTGTTTCCGCTCATTCCACCCATCGTTCCGCCAGTAGTATAGCGATATTTATTCACCCACTGGTTCCACAAAACGACGCTGTATCCATAAGGATCTAAGTCATCGTACATGAGCTGGAGCGTCGTAATATTCTTCGCACGATTATCCAAACGAGAATCATCAGCTTTATCAACGGCATCTAACCAGTTGCTCGTCGCCTTGACTGTCCAATTCTTATTGAAGTGATGTCCCAATTCCAATTCCACGCCATTGATTTGTGCTCTGTTGACGTTGATATATTCATTGACATATCCATCGGCATCTAAGGCATGAGATGTAATCAAGTTCTTGACGTCGTTTTCAAAATACGTGATTTTTCCCCACGTTTTGTCGTCGTCGTATTCGTAACTAATATCCCACGATTCCGCTTCTTCCGGCTGCAAATCAGGATTCCCCAAAACAGTTACCGTTGCCGGCCCCATAGCACGAGTCATACTCATATACAATTCGCTGATTGTCGGAGCCTTGAAGCTCTTGCCCCAGTTCGCTTTGAAACGGTTGTGGTCATTAAGGAAATAAGTCGCACCAATTTTAGGCGTCGTTTCTCCGCCGAACGAGCTGTCGTGGTCATAACGGACAGATGGAATAATCAGCAGCTTATCATTGACCATCCATTCGTCCTGAATATAAGCGGCATATGTATCGACTTCTTTTTCTGAATAATCTTTGGTTTTCAGAACGCCATTGCCCCAGCGATCTTCACTATGGACGTTATCGCCGCCGTTGCCCATACGAGTCCCTTCTACTTTATTGGTGCGGTATTCCGCGCCAAACGTCAGCAAATGGTCCTCGCCAATAGCCATAGTATCCTTGCCTTCAATACCGAATAACTTATATTTTGACTTATCCCAGTCGTATTTGGGGAACATTCCGCCAAGCATACCTTCCATCATCCCTAACGAAGGCCGGTTATTATATAAATTATTGTCTTTATCCAAATAGCTGTAATAGGTCCGAATCATCCAGTCGTTTTTAGGGGTCTTGCCAGTCCACGCTAGGCTAAAATCTTTGCGTGAAAAATCGTACCATTCTTTTTTATCTTTGCTGGTAACATACCCCATCATAGACTCATCAATATAATCGGCCGCTGTTTGTTCATGATAATAACCTAAATTTACATTTAAATTCTGATTTCTGCCCAAGTCGAAATTGCCGTCGAAATGAAAGTCCTGCGTCGGGCCGTAGTAATTGCTGCCGTCGGAGTCTTCAAACATTTGCTTTCTTAATTTAGAAAAGCGCATATCCAAGCTGCCGCTGAAATTTCCCTGCTTGCCGAAATTGATATGGTAGTAGTTATTGATACTGCTCGTACCGGTCGATGCGCCGACTGTAACGGACGGTTTTACACCAGATTTCTTTGTAATGATATTGATGACGCCGCCGAGAGCATCCGATCCGTACTGGGCCGACGCCGGGCCGCGGACGATTTCAATGCGTTCGATGTCGGATAAGCTGAGACGGTCGAGGGCATATACATTCTGCGTAACGCTCGTATCTTCACCGGCACGGCGCATGCCGTTGACCAAAATCAGCGTATGGTTGGTGCTCATGCCGCGGATCATGACGTTGTGGCCTGCCATGCCGGCACGGGTCACATCGACATTGCTGGCCAGCTTCAATGCCTGATATACGTCGGTCGCGCCGAGTTTTTCAATATCTTCGGACGTAATGACTTCTACATTCTGCGGAACAACTTTAACTTCTTCTTCCGTACGCGTAGCGGTAACGATGACGTCTTTTGTCCTCACAACGTCGCCGTCAGCAGGCGCGGCCATGACCGGCAGGCTGCCGCCTACGGCGCACAATACAGCTAAGGTCAGCATACATTTTTTAGATGATGAAAATGAATCCATGAAATAAAACCTCCCCTTCATCTTTGAACATGGTGTCTGTCTGGAATATTTTCCTGATGACAGAGTACGTTATTATGAAATGAATAAAAGATATGTATAATAAACGCCAAAGCGTTATTAACCGAATTTATACGGCAGCGTACGGGAAGCAGGCCAGATACGCGCCGTTTTCTTCTTGTACCGTCGTGACGACGGCGCGGATACCGTAAAGAGGCTCCAGTATATCCTGTCGGAACACATCGGCTACAGGGCCGTCAGCCACGATATTTCCTTTCTTTACGGCGACGAGGCGATGGCTGTAACGAGCTGCGTGGTTTAAATCATGCATGACCATGATGACGATAATGTGCATGGTCTGATACAAATGCACGACGAGCTCCATCAGAGCCAGCTGATGGCGGATATCCAGATATGTCGTCGGCTCGTCGAGAAGGAGGATTTGCGGCTCCTTGGCCAAGGCCATAGACAGCCAGGCTCGCTGCCGTTCGCCGCCTGATAAGGCAGACAAGCGGCTGTGCTGTAAACGCTCCATCTCCGTCGCCTTTAACGCGCTGTTAATGGCCGCAATATCTAAATCGTTTAGTTTTGAAAATAATCCCTGATAGGGCAAGCGGCCATATGTAACCAAATCCCGCACGGTCATATCTCCCGGTGCGCTGGCCGACTGGGGCAGCATGGAAATGGTACGGGCGATTTTGTCCATCGACACGTCTTTGAGATCCTGCCCGTCCAGATATACGGCGCCGCCCGTCGGCACGAGAAGCCGCGCCAGTGATTTCAGAAGCGTCGATTTACCTGAGCCGTTCGGGCCGATAATCGACACGATTTCCGGTTGGTCAAAGGCTATGGTTAGGTCTTCCGCTATAACTCGTTCGCCGTACTGCAGGCGTAAATGGTTTGTCGTAATCGTACTCATGACTGACCCATCCTCCGTTTCAGCAAGTATAAGAAGAACGGCGCGCCGATGAAGGACATGAAAATGCCCACAGGCACTTCTACAGGACTGAACAGCGTCCGGGCCGCTACATCGGCTACGACGACCAATACGGCGCCGAACAATGCCGAGCACGGCAGAAGGGCTTCAAAGTCCGAACCGACGATAAGGCGCATGACATGAGGCACGATGAGACCGACAAAGCCAAGCAGACCGGCTACGCTGACTGCCGATGCGGCCAGCAGAGCCGCCAAAGCAACGAGGACAGCACGAGTACGCTCCGTATTAACACCTAACGTTTTAGCTACGTCATCGCCCAGCTGGAGAGCATTGAGTCTTCGGTAGTAGCATAGAGTCCCGACGATGCCCAGCAGGCTGTACGGCAGAATCATGCGGACGTACGACCAGTTGCTGCCGGCAAAACCGCCGGCCATCCACGATACGGTTCCCTGAATCTTATCGGAGAAAAATACCGACAGGGCCGTCATGCCGCCGCCAAAAAACGCCGCCACGGCTACGCCGGCTAAGACGAGACGCAGCGGATTGACGCCCCGCTCGTAGGCAAGGAAAAAGACGACAGCCGCGGCAAACATAGCACCGATAAAGGCTGCAAAGGGTACGAAACTCGTAAAGGTCGGCGCAATAAGCATGAGGGCCATGGCCGCCAGACCGGCGCCGGCCGAAATGCCGATAATACCCGGGTCAGCCAGCGGGTTGCGCAGAATTCCCTGCAGGATACATCCCGACAAGGCCAGGTTAGCGCCGGCTAAGGCCGCACAGATTGCCCGAGGCATGCGCAGCGTATAAATAATGCGGTAGTTATCTGTCTGTCCCGGCGCGACGACAGCCTGATATATATCCGACAAAGAAATATGTACCGCGCCGGCGGCAATGCCTAATGCCAGAGACAGCATCAGCAGTATCAGGCCGGCGCAGAGCGTCGTCATGCGGACGACGCCGCGGTTATCTTGTTCTACGGCACGCTCCATCAGATACCTCCCTGCCCGTACAGGCAATCTGCCATATATTCCATAGCCTCGCCGATGTTGCTGCCCGGATTGACAGTAAACAGCTCCATAGGCAGATCATAAATGCGGCCGTTTTTAACTGCCGACGTCTGACTCCACGCTTCATTCGTCTGCATTTGTTCCTTGAAGCGAGCCAGATTTTCCGGTGTATTACCCATGGAAATGATGAAGACGACTTCCGGGTCCTGCTTGACGACGTATTCCAAACTGAGAGGAATAAACTGGCCCGTCAGGGATGTATCCAGTTCGGCAATATTTACACCGTGAAGGCGCTGCAGCAAATCGCCGGAAAATGTCTCGCTGCTGGCCATGCTGTTGCTGTCCGGGTTGCTGAACAAAATCAGTGTCCGCGGGCCCGTCTTGCCTTCAGTCATAGCGACAGCATCACGGCACTGCTTGACAATTCTGTCCGTCTCTTCCTGGGCTTTTGCCGTATTGCCGGTCAATTCGCCAAAAAACTTCATCGTTTTCAGCGTGTCCTCGTAATTGTCCAGCGAATTGATATACAGCGGAATATGATTCTGCTTCATCGTTTCCCGCAGCTGATTATGGAACGGCACGTTGACGCCGATGACCAAATCGGGTTTTAAGGACAATATTTTTTCGATATTCGGCGAATGAATAATCCCGATTTCCGGCACGTCAGCGACGGCTTTTGCCAGTTCCGGCGACAGCGACTGCGACGTCGGCCTGCCGACAACCTGCGACGCCCCGCCGGCTGCAACGTACATATCCATGTTGGACGCATTTAAAAAGACAACACGCTGCGGATGCTCCGGGATCTCCATTGTCTCACCCGTACTGTCCGTCACCTGCCGCATGGCTGCCGTTGACGCTGCTATTCCGCCCTGTGTCATCATGTATACGATGCCGCCGAACAAGCAGATAACAAAAGCTGCTGCGACATATAAAATTACTTTGCGCAATCAAATCCCTCCCCAAGACATACGTTATATGATATGAGTTGCATTTTATTAAAGAAATGATAATCACTATCTATAACTATAGCAGGATTCTTCCTTGTTTTCTACTCCAAATAGACATAAAAATAACCCATTTCGTTATGTTAATAAATAATAATTATCCTAAAGCGACATCCAGAGCCATCATGACGGTAAACCCTAACGAAAAGGAAAGAGCGCCAACGTTAGAATGTTTTCCGAAAGACATTTCCGGAATCAGTTCTTCCACGACGACGTACATCATCGCACCGGCAGCCAGGCTCAGCAGGTACGGCAGCAGCGGCACAACGAGACTGGTCAGGCAAATCGTCGCGACGGCGCCGACGGGCTCGACGATGCCCGACAGCATCCCTCCGGCAAAGGCCCGATGAGACGACAGGCCGGCAGAGCGCAGAGGCATAGAAATAATGGCTCCTTCCGGAAAATTCTGGATCGCGATCCCCAGCGATAAGGCAATAGCACCAGCCAGGCTTATTCCTTCCTGCCCCGACAAAAACGCAGCATACACGACGCCTACAGCCATGCCTTCCGGAATGTTGTGCAGCGTAACAGCCAATACGAGCATAGTCGTCTTTTTCAAATGTGCCCGCATCCCTTCCGGCTCATCGCTGTTCAGGTGAAGGTGCGGCACCCAGCGGTCTAGAAGAAGCAGCATGCCTACGCCGAGCCAAAAACCGGCAGCCGCCGGCACAAAGGCCCATTTCCCCCATGAAGAGACTTGATTCATAGCTGGAATGAGCAGACTCCATACCGACGCAGCAGTCATCACACCAGCTGCAAATCCTGTCAGAGCCCGCTGTATGCCTTGCGGCAGCGGACCTCTTATACCATACACACATGCTGCTCCCAAGGTCGTCCCTAAAAAGGGAATGAAAAGCCCAATGGCAATATCGGTCATAACGCCCTCCTCAATCTATCCGCCGAAACGCACAGTATTGCCTGCCCTTTATTTTCGCAATGATTTTCGGTACTCTCGCGGAAGCATGCCGGTCATTTTCTGAAACAGCACGGAAAATTTACTGCTGTTTGCGTAACCTACGCGATTGGCTATCTGTAGGATGCTGTCTTCCGTTTCGGCAAGCATGCGCATCGCCTCGCTGACCCGCAGTTCCTGCAAATGCTGGCCGATGGAGCTGCCGTAAACGCTTTTAAAGCACCGTTTCAACGTCGTCGGCGCAATATGATGCTCTGCGGCAAGTTCTTCTACTCGTTTCTTTGTCGTCAGATTTTCTAATAGTTCCAAATGGATCGCCTTAACGATATCAACTTGCCGCTTCGTCACGTAAACGTATTGGTTTCGTTCCGGCTCGATTGTCCCGAGGAACAAAAATATTTCCAAGATTTTAAGCTGGCAATACCGGCGTCGAATACCTTCCGGCACACGGTACAGTTCTTCAAACAAATGCTGCATGTCATTGTTTTCTTTCATAATAAGGCCGAAATCCGATTCCCGGCAAAAACGGCTGCATAAGGCCGTCAAATCGCCGTCGTCCTCCAACAGCCGGGAAACGACAGGCTGCGCCTTGGATACAGAGCATAAAATAGACAGGCCATGATAATGAGACGAAGGAAAGAAAATAGAATGACAATATTCCTGATGATGCCGCCAGCCAATAGACATATCGCCTGGCCCCATATAGAGAAATTCGCCGTTCTGAAAATTACACTCTATACGGCCTTCCTCACAATGATTGACAGCGAACAAGCCCTGCGTTACGGGATGGCTCCGGCAGGAAAAGGATTCAATATGCGCGTCTATATAGACGAGATCGATGCCCGGATATACGGGATACGACGTCAGACGTGCCGTACCCGTATTATTTTGTATTTCAAACACAACCCTCTCTTCAGAAGATTCGATCATCCGCATAGTATCCATTATTATACTGCACCCTTTCTTGAATAACCAGCTCTAATTTAAACTAAAATCGATATACCTGACGCACAGCTTTTCCCTCTCTGGCAAATTGCCCCCAAAGAAAGACAGCTTCAGACGGAGAAATCTCAATGACATGGAGAACGACGGGCATTTTACGCAGCCGTTTTTCAGCAATACCCTTGGCCGCCGCGGCCGCAGCATAGCCTTCGTCCTGTGGTTCGAGAATCTGTGCCGTGCCGCTCAGCTGCAGTCCTGCCAAATGGGAAAAATCGGAAAATGGCTCGCATACGGAAAAACTGACATGCGGATCACGATATATATTCGCAAATTTTCGTCCGCCTTCGCTGAACAGGTATATTTTTTTATGCCAATATACGTACTCAATCGGCGTCGTCCGAATATTCCGTCCCCATCCGGTAGCTAAAACGCCCGTAGTATGACTCGTCAGGAACGTTTCTAATGCCTGCCATGCCGTACTGTCGCTGTCCGGTACAGCAGCCGGAGGCGGCTGTATTGTCTCAGCAGCACGTATGACCCCTTCTGTAACGTCACTCGCCGGAATAAACGCAGACAAGGCGATAGGCCGTTTCAGCAGCATTTCAGCCTGACTACGCAGCCTCTGTACCGACAATTCATTATCACCAATGACAATGAGTCCCCATGTTGTATCTGGCTCCGCATACTGTACGATCTCTGCCAAGGGCTGTACCGCCTGTTTTTCCGTCAAAACCAGCAAAATCCGCTTATATTGGCGCAGCGATACGTCTTCCCGGCATTCCGCATACCGGCTCATGCTGAGTATACTGCCGATCATGACGGCAACGCGCCGTGCCGCAGCGTTTTCGTAATATAGGCAAAGAGTATTCATGATTGCTTCCCCCTTCTGGATTGTCACGCAGCCAATTTTCCATATCTCCTACTCTTTATTATGAATTTTATGATATAGATTGTCAATATCACACTTGCGTATATGTTATATTTTTCACGCGATTAGATACGGCAAAGACTGCAACAGATCTTCGTTGCAGTCTTTACACAGAGGAGTGCAGCTATCTATGAGTGATTTTTCATTTGCTTCATAATGGCTTGAATCTCATCCTGACTCATATGGCGCATGGCTTCAGCCATTTTTTTCATAGCTTCCACGCTGGGCGTGCCGCTCATAGCTTTCATCCGCTTCATGGCCTCTACCATAGACGCAGTTTTCTTCGAATCTTGCGCAGCTACGCGTTCCATCACCATGGCATTTTTCCCAGTCATGAGGTACTGGATGCATTCCAGCGTCGTCTGCGTGATGTTGACCTGCCAGAACTGACCAGCATCCGTCAGCGTATACATGACGCCGTTATATGTTACAAGACCGCGTGTTTCCCACAGCTTATACAGCCATTCCAGATCTTTCAGCTTGTCGTCAAAGGCGTATATTTTATTTAAATCCATATAGCACATTTCCAGCTGGTTCTGCACCGCATCGACAATCGGCTGCAGCGGCGACTGCTTCATGAGAGCCATAAAGGGCTTTTTGCCTGCTTCGACAAACATTTCATACGGTGCAATGGACCGGTGAAGCATCGTTGAATAGCCGTCTACGCTGCCTCCGGCGCCGCTGCCGAAGGGGAACATGGACGAACCGGAGCGGGCCAGTGTATTGTACAGGCTCCGCTCACGGTTGCTGCAGCTCCAATGGCAGACATTCAGGCGGCGATACGCCCGCTGTTCCAGATAGGCCTTGGCAAAGGCAAACATGCCGGCCTGGTAATCCGTCGTCGCTGCCGGCGGCAGCGCGCCGCGGGCAATGGCCTTATTCAAATCGCTGCCGTCAAAAACGTTGAGCTGATACAAATCAGCGCCGTCTACGCCGGACTGAATCAGCAGATCCAAATCTTCCTTCCAGACCTGCATGTCCTGACCGGGCAGACCGTAAATGAGGTCGACGACGACAGCACACTGGTTGTAATCGAGAAGGCTCCGCAGATTTTTCAATACCGTTTCTTCATCGTCCAGTCGGCCGACAGAACGGCGGATATCCGTATGAAAGGACTGAACGCCCAAAGACATGCGGTTTACACCATTTGCCAGCCAAACGTCCATCTTTTCCGGTACCAGATCATGAACACGCCCTTCCAAAGTCAGCTCGTAATCATTGGCCAAGGGCAGGCAGCGGCAAATCGCCTGCAGCAGCCGTCCGGCATTTTTCGGAGACAAGGATGTCGGCGTACCGCCGCCGATAAATACAGCATGAATAAGGCTGTCCTTTAAGCGCGGTAAGTCGGCAGAGGCTTCCAGTTCCTGAATCAGGCAGTCCACATAATGATCTTCTACGTCCTGATTCGTCCCATTTTGAAAAAATCCGCAGTACAGGCATTTAGTCTTGCAGAACGGAATATGTATATACGCCGTCTGGATGTCCTTTTTAGCCGGTGCAGACGCCATGATGCGCTGCCAAACCTGCTGTGATTCATCAGGCGGGACAACCGTGCCGTGCAGGCCGGCATGAACGACGCGTTTGCGCGGAAACGCGTCCGTCAGCGGGCTGTCCGTTTCCGCACCGAATTGGAAAATGCGCTGCTCTGGCGGCAGGCTGTGAAATAATTCTTCTAAACTCATATGAGTGTCTCCCTTATTCCGCAGCAAGCTTCTTCATGACATCTGCCGCAAAAGCTTTGGCATTTTCCAAATCAGCAGCATCGGGATGCTTGGCTGCTTCGGCATGAAGGGCGTCCCGTTCCGGCGATTTGCCGTGGGGATGGCCAGCTGGGAACTGCTTGTACATCATTTCAATAAGCTTGGGGTCTACTGCGCCCTGGCAGATAAACGTACCGGCGACATGGACGCCTTTCGGCAGAAAGGCCGCGCCGTTATCCAGGCTCTTCGCCGCATGTTCCGACTTCGGATCGGCTCCTAACGTTGCAAATATAGCGACATGCTTATTCTTCAGTTTTTTCAGCATGTCCTGCGAATCCTTATCTGCCGTACCGCGGTCCACCCAAAATCCGAGGAACACGCAGTCGCAGCGGTCAATATCAGCCGGCGCCTCTTTAACGGAAAGGCAAGGCGTCCCTGCCGGCAGGGCTTCGGCAATTGCTTCGGCCACCTTTTTCGTATTTCCTGTACGCGTCGAGTACAAAACGATCGTTTTCATACATACACTCTCCTTTTATGGCATAATTTTTTATAATGGATACGAATCTCATGTCTTCGGCTCTGTGTCTCCTGACTAAAAAAAACGATCCGACAAACCAGGGGAATTAATTCAAATTAAAGGTAACGGGCACGTTTACCGTTACATCCTGCCCGCTGGCATTCGGATACGGGCAGGCGGCATATACAGCGTTGAGAGCTGCCTTATCCAAAATACTCTGTCCCGATGAGCCGGATACATAGGCATTGACGCAGTTTCCGCTGCTGTCCAGCGTAACTGTAACGGTAACGGAACCAGTCAAACCGCGGCGGACAGCCATAGGCGGATAGGATTTATTGGCGTTGACAGCAGACCAGAATCCATCGGAATCAAACGGCGATGAACCGGTCCCTTCTGCACCGCTGTAACCGCTACCCTGACCGTCGCCGACGCCTTCTCCATAGCCCTGGCCATCGCCCGTCCCGTCTCCGACGCCTGAGCCAGTACCCGTACCGCTGCCAGCCCCCGCACTGCTGCCGACACCACCTCCGCCAGCAGCAGACGAACTGGCGGCAGCCGGAGCGGGCTGACTGCTAGGAGCCGGTTCCGGCACGGCATCTGACAACTGCGGATGAGGCATAACAGCCGATTGGCTGGCATCTATTTGCGCCACACGCTCGGCTACGGCTGTTTCAGACAGCTTTTCCGGAAACAGTTCGCCGCCGCTGCCGCCGGCATGCCCGCTTCCAGCACTAGACAGTTCGCTGGTGTCTAAATCTATGACATACATCTGCTGTTGTTCCTGCTGCATCACAGCTCCGGCAAGAAACATAGCTGCCGCGCCTACGACAAGCAGGTGGACTACTGCCGAGCCGGCATAAGCTCGTATCCATGAAATTTCCCGCATAGGCGTCATCCCTTCTGTTCTGCAGCGATGGCCAGACGCTTAACACCAGCAGATTTCAACATATCCATGACAGCGACTACCTGACCATGAGCCGTACGGCGGTCGGCTTGCAGAATCACAGCGGCGTTGGCATTTTCTGCCATGTGTCGCTTCATCCGTTCCGATGCTTCGTCAAAGCTGACAGGACGATTATCCATCGTAATATGCCCTTCCGCATCAACCGTCAGGATAATGGGCATCTGCACAGGCGCCGACGCGCTCTGAGCCTGAGGGAGCTGGACGGACAAGGCCTTCTGCGCTACGGTCTGCAGGCTGTTCATCATAAAAAACACAAGCAGGAAAAAGATAATATCAATCATCGGAATGATCATAAAAGCCGGTTTCTTTTTCATCCTGACATTCGTAAACATCAGCCTTACCTCCTACCTTGCATTTCTGGCGTTCACTACAGTAAGGCACAGCTTTTCCGTATCCGTCACAATGGTGTCCAGCTGATGGTCGAAGTAGGTATATACGCAGAAAGCGATAATCGCGACGCACAGTCCCGACGCCGTCGCAATAAGAGCTTCACCGACACCGCCGGTAATCGCCGTGGCGCCAGCGCCGCTGTCTAAAACGCTGAACGTGCTGATCATGCCCGTTACTGTGCCGAGAAGCCCGAGAAGCGGCGCAATCGTGACGATAGCGCTGAGGTAATCGAGATAGCGGCGAAAGGCGATGGATTCAATCGTCATCTGTTCATTGAAAGCATCTTTCATGGCTTTTTCATCATCCTTATGCCGGAGGCCGCTGGCAATAATGCGGCTGATAGCCGTAGGGAATTTCCGGCAGAAATTTTCCGCCGTATCCCATTGCTGATCACGAATAGCATGATCAACACCAGTAAAAAACTTTTTCGAATCCCGACGATTGGCCCGGTAATAGTAAAACCGTTCAATCGCAATGGCTACCGTAAAAATAGATAAGGCCAGCAGCGGATACATAACCAGGCCGCCGCTGTGAAATAAATGCAGAAAATACGCGAATCCTTCCATTTGTTACACTCCTTAATGATTATAGTTACTAACTTATATAAATGCGATGATGCCTTGATACACTTTGCCGCTTACAAATCTTATATGCATAACGCGGCGGCAGAAACGAAAATAACCCATAACCCCAGAGTGCACGCTACGCTTTCCCATGTACCTTTTTCAGCACTTTTCATGTTTTTTTGCGCCACTGTTATCCATCTCCTTTACTGATCATTTTTAAGATATTGATTATTGTATTCATATAATAAAATGCACGTATATGATACCAAGGATATGAAAAAAAATCTACTCCAATCAGACATAAAAATAGCCCGATTAGACCAAACGACAATAATAATTATTAAAAAATACTCCTCATCCAGACAAATATCAAATATATTAGTCTGCATGAGGAGTATGTCTCTAAAATATATATTTAAATTTTTATGACAGCCAATACGGCGTCGCCGCATCGTTCCATACGCTCTAAAGAAACGGAGAAAAAGGGGCCTTCTCGTTCCATTTGATTGAAAAAATGAATATAGCTCCCGTAAAACCCGCTTAATTCTACATTATATCGGCTTTTTTCCTGCGGCGAGGTATAAAACGACAGTACTTGTAAGCCGCACGCATCGGCCTGCCGCTGTACGACGTTCAGTGCGTCTTCATCGGTTCCCTGCCATTTCCTGATAATGTCTTCCCGATCTTTCCACTCCATTGCCGTTTTATAGGAACAAATGCGGTTGTTAACGGTCTTCCACGCTTGCCATTGCCGGTACCAGTAGGCACAATGGACGGAGGACATCAAAAGCAGTACCAGAAGGATATACCAAAGGACTTGTTTATGCCTTTTGTCGTGAAGTATCTTGTTCATCATTCGCCCATTCTACCTCCAGCTGAAACGCCGTTTCCGCCGTCTGTCCCGCCTGCTTCATACGGCTGGCCGAAACCGAACGTACAGAAGGCTGGCGACGCAGGGCGTCCTGCCATTTTCTCTCGGTGCCGACTTCATTTGCCATACCAGATATTGACAACACATGGCGGCGCATTTCGATTTTTTCTACAAATGCGCCTTCCGGCTTGGTATCGGCAAGGCACACGAGAATTTCCGGCCAATGAAGCCGATTTCGTTGGTCTTCGTCGTGCCGCTCTTTCAACTCGTGCAGCTTTCGTTCCCACTCATTTTGCTGCACAATACGTTTCTGAATAGGAAAAGCCTGATCCGTAAACCGTTCTTGTTCCCAAATCGTCCGCATCTGAAAGATCGCACCGGCTGCGCCGACGGCCAGAGTCACGACGACCAGCAGCGCAGCAAGCTTTTTACTCAACCGCAGCGCCAACAAGGACCATGACGAAGGGCGCTGCTCCTGAGGGATTAAATTGAATTCCATACGCTGCTCCTAATACGCTGCCAGTACGGCAGCCGGATATACTAATTCCCACCGATCCATATCTCGCTTCACAGACTCCGACACCGGCGGAATAGACCACATTCCTTTCTCTTCGTCGTACCACACCCCATGATGCATCTGTTCCTGCGCTTCTTGCCAAATCCGGCCTTCTTCCGGCAGCGCCGAAGTGCAGGCATAGGATAAGGGAACTCCCGACTTCAGCTGAACCACATGAATCAGCGCCGGTTCGCACAGATATAAAATGCCAGTCCCGGACGGACAGAGGCGTCCTGCCGCCGCCGGAAGAACGTCAATTCTCCTGACGCAGCAATTCCCGGACCGCAGCGTCTGAATCATATCTGTTACCATATCGTAAGGATAGGCGGCGCTCATCCAGCCGTACAGGCCTCCCTCAGGCGGTTCTGCAGTTCGGGCTAAATCAAAGGCGTACGCCGTGCTGCCGTCGCCAATCGCCTCATCCCATACGACCATGCTTCGCGCCTCTTCCTTCCGTTTCGTCGCCAGCTTCAGCTCTTTCCACAGTAAAGACGGGCCGCTGAGCAGAAGATACGTCGTATAATCCTGCAATCCATATACAGCAATAATATCTCTCAGGCACTTCTTTATTTTCTCAGGCCATGCGAGCCAGTCGCCAGGACAATCATAAAGGCAGAGCTGCCGGCTCCGGACGCCGCCGTACCAGCTCGTTTCCGTTTTCAAAACATATATGTGCCGCTGCGACAGCCATATGTAGGCCCGATATCCTTGGACTATACTCATTCATTTGCCCTCCTTAATACACAATTTGCCGGACAGCGAAAGAGGCGCTGCCGTCGTCGCCTTTCTGCACCCGGAACTGCAGGGCGCAGGTTCGCTTCAAAAGGGTATGATCCGACACGGCCGACGCGCGCAGCACGCCGTTGAACGGCAGAGAATATGGCGATGCAACACACTGGATTTCTATGCGCTGTCCTCCTTCGGCAATCCCCCATACATCGTTAAAAGCCCACGTCCGCCGTTCCGGCACATCCTGCCACCGCCGGCTGCGCAAGTCGCGCCAGCTCACCAGCAGGGCGCTTTCCGAAGCATAGGATAACTGAACGGCTTCTTCGTATTGACGGGCAGACCGGACGTATTGGGCAGATAAATGCGCAGCCGACGCAGCCAGCAGCAGCGCCGCCGTTCCCAGCGCCAAGATGCAGAACGTCATATACCCGTTTTTTCGTCTCATGCCGCATCCTCCCATTGGCAAGGCAGCGGCGTAACGGTCAGCACGCAGGGCCAGGATTGTCCCGTATAGGCGTCGTACAGCTCAATATAAACGTGTATTTTTTCTCCATCGGCGGAAAAATAGGGCCTGTCACCCTGAGAACGCACGCTGATGCGGTCTTCCCGCAGCCCGGCGTTTACCGAACCCGTCAGAGGCTGTTCGCTGCCGTTGCTCAGCAAACGATATACCCGTCCGTTTTTGACAGAAAATCCTGTCAGCCCGTTTTGTTCGTCGCAGCACCGTACCGTCTTAGGCGATACCTCGATATTCCGGGCAAAACGCAGTACGCCGAATATCGTTTCTTCCATCACCATGCCCTGTCGGGATAGTTCTTCCCAGCTTTCGCCGTAGCGGCAGTTTGCCGCCGTCTGCACCAGCATCGGCAGAAGCGCCGTCATGACGATAGCTGCGACGGCCAGTGCCGCGACGAGTTCGGTCAGCACGAACCCATTAGCTTTCTTCCGATTCCGCCAGGCGGATAAAAACGTGAACGCCTCCATCAGGGTCCTGCACCTCCACTCTGTATCGAATATACAGGCCGTCTACATTCTCAGCCTGGCTGCGCAGCGTATACGTGCCGCGCGGCCCCGTCACCTCTTTCTGCAAAGAAAAATTCCTGTCTTCTCCGCGCAGTTCTTCCATCTCCGACCGCCCTGCAGCAGCAGCTCCGATAATATGGCGGGCCTGCCGGTAAGCCGAAACGGCCTGGGCCGTCAGCATCAACGCCGGCGTAAAGAGGAGAATTCCGATAACAGACGCCGTCACGGCATCGGCCAGCAGAAATCCGTTTTTCTTATTCGATGCGGATACGGCCGGTCTGAGCGGCCACGATGATTTTCTTTTCATAAGGCTGTGCGCCGGAACTGGCGACAGTAAGCTCCATATCGCTCTGCGGTCTTCCTTTGCCATCAAACGTAAAGTCCTTTCGTCCGTTTTTTCCGGTAGGAATCGTAATCCCCTTCGGATATATCCTCGTTTTATGGACAGTATACCGCTGCATGATGACATATTTGTCTTTTCGCAGCGACAACGTCCATCCGTCCATATCGGCCGTCCCGTTCGTCAGGGAATGCTGGCGCATGCGCTGCAGGTCGACGGCGATTTCCCGCGTCATGACGTCTACAGCATAACGGTGGGAATCCCAGGTCATCTTAGGCATCGCCAATGTAAAAAATAACCCCAGCAATCCGAGCAGTACAAGGTATTCCGTCAACAGATAGCCGTTTTCGCGCCGCCGGCATGCATTAGCCAGCCATCCAGGCCATAAGTTCTTCTCCTGCCGCAAAGGCTATCCACCATCCTATCCACAAAAACGGGCCGAAGGGAATGCAGTTCTTTCGGGCATAGAGCCGCCACGCAGCCGCCCCAATCAAAGCGGACAGGAACGCGGCCGTCGTCATAATATAGGCCGTCGAGCCGCTGCAGCCCAGGCACAGGGCCGCCGCCAGCTTGACGTCGCCGCTGCCGATGCCCTGCGGATACAGAAAGTACAGCAGGGCAAAGGACAAGGCAAACCCGATGCTGACTGCACTGCAGGGAGCTACGAGGCCGCCTGCTACGGCGGCCCCGTTTGCCAACGCCGCAACGCATACAATCCCATCGGGAATCCAATACCAGGATATATCCGTATAGATGACGACAATCGTGCATAAGGCCATGACCGCCAGCCATATTCCGTATCCCCAGCTCAAAGCGGCAGCCATATCGCCGGTCATATCTCAGTCATCAGCCGCTCTCCGCAGCTGTCGTCCGATGGCTGGCCGCCGAATCATAGGTCACGCCGTCAAATACGCCGGATACGACGCCTTCGCTGTTAATGCTGTACTCCGTTCCGTCCGGCAATGTCGGCTTGGACTGGAGATAGGCTTTGCCGGAGCTTCCTTTCTTTACCAGGTCATCGACGGAGTCGGGATACGCGCCGGTTTCGACTTCATACAGCGCCGCCGCGTTGCTGATCGTGTGCAAGTCGGCTTCAATCTTGGCAATTTTCGCCGTTTTCCCGGCTGACGTAAACTTCGGCACGGCTACGGTAGCTAAAATCAAAATGATGCTGACAACCACCAGCATTTCCAGCAGAGAAAACCCGTTTTTTCTCCGTCGGGACGGAGATAACCATAAACGAATGCGAATGAACATATACACAACTCTCCTTTCATTTCTTACGGTACCATGCCTGCCGCCATATCCAGCAGCGGCAACATACATGAGATGACAAGTGTTCCTATAACAGCGCCGACGCCAAGGAGCATCAAAGGCCCTGCCAAACGCTGTACGACGGACAGACGCGACTGGATGCGCCACTGGTAATACTCGGAAACAGCCTGCAGGGCATCTTCATACCGCCCCGTCGTTTCCCCGACTAAAAGCATCGTCTCGATATACAGCGTGCCGAATTGGCCTAATCGCACGGCCTGGCTGAAGGAGCTGCCGTTTTCCAACCGCCGCGCCGCCTGATTTACGGCCCGACGAAACCAATCGACGGGCACGACGGCAGCTCCATCGTCCAAGGCGTCCAGCAAGGGAATGCCGCAGCGTATCTGCACGGCCAGTATTTGGCTGAACCGCTGCCAGCAAAAAATCACGCACAGACGCCGCAATGCCGAAAGGGAAAACAGCTTGTCTTCTGCATATCGCCGCACACCGGGACGGCGCAGCAAAAGGAGCAGCGACGCAATACCCGCAACAGCTCCTGCGGCCAGCGCAGCGCCGTAAAACTGCAGTATATGCGCCCCGGCCAGCATATACGCCGTCATCGCCGGCAGCGGCATCTGCATCTGGTTAAACATAGCTTCAAACACCGGCAGGATAAACGCGACGATGCCGACTGTCATAGCCGTCGTACAGAGCAGGAGAAACAGCGGATACGATAAGGCGTCCATCAGAAAACGGCGCTGCTTATCTGCCTGCTCGTAATATTGGCCCAGAAGATACAGCATCTGCTCCAAATTGCCGGCCCGCTCGCCGGCACTGACAATGCGGCAGACCAGCGAAGGAAATAACCCGGTCTGCCCTAAAGCTTCCGACACGGCCATTCCTTTTTCCATATAGTCGACGGCCAGCTTCATAGCCTGACGCTGCTTTTTGCTCGTCACGTCGTGCAATAAAAGCCGGCAGGCCTGCACAAAGGGAATGCCGGCCCGGGTCATCGCGCCCAGCTGGTAAAACAAGAGAGACAAGGTCTTATAGGAAAAAGGGCGGAGGCGGAATACAAAATCCAAAAGGGGCGTCGTTTCTTCCATCGCCATGATTTGCCAGGAACGACGCCGAGCCATGGCGCGAACCGCTTCCGAGCTGGGAGCCGTCAGCTTGTATGTCATTTTCCGTCCGTGCATGTCGGTGCATGTCACAACAAATCGTTTCATATCAGATTCCGCCTATGCCGCTGCAGCGCTTGTTCCATCGTCCGCATCCCCAGGGCCGCGCCGGTCTGCATAACTGTCGCCAGCTGATGCTCCCTGCCGCTGCGGATGAGTTGAGCGACGGCCGGCGTATGCAGCAAGATCTCCCTGGCAATATAAGCGCCGTCAGCTCCATCGCGCCGGCGCTGAGCCAAGATTCCCTGCAGTACCATAGCCAGGCGGCAGCGCATCTCTTCCTGTTCCGCGCCGGCATAGGCTCCGGCCATGCGGCTGACGGCCTGCGCTGCCGAGCGGGTATGAAGGGTAGCGAAGACGAGATGCCCCGTTTCCGCCGCCGTCAATGCCGCATCCATGGTCTCCCTGTCGCGCATTTCGCCGACAAGCAGTATATCCGGGTCCTGGCGCAGCGCTTCCCGTACCCCTTCGGCAAAGGACTGGAAGTGAATCCCATATTCCCGCTGGCTGATAAGGGCCAGCTCCCCCGGCACGACATATTCAATGGGATCTTCCAGCGTAATGATGTGGCAGCGGCGGTTGGCATTCGCCCAGCACAGTATTCGCCATAAGGCTGTCGTCTTGCCGCTCCCCGTCGGCCCGCATACCAGCACGAGGCCGTCGTCCAGTCCGCTCAGCCGCCGCAGCAATAGTTCGTCACCGTCAGGCGGCAGCGTATCGAGGGGATACAGTATCCGCACGACGACGTGAACGCCGGCTTGCTCGCGGCTGCCATGAAGGCGGCAGCGGACGCGCCCGTCCCAGGAAAATGCCGTCGACACATAGGGCCGTCCGTCAAAGGGCTGGCCTAAGGCCTGCAGCCACGCGGAAATATCTTCACCTCCTACACGATGATTTCCCCAGGGAAATAGCTCTGCCCCCAGGCGCAGCAAAGGCAGCCGGCCTTCCTGCAAGTGAATGTCCGATGCTTGCGATTGGACGGCGGCGGCGAGTACAGCAGCTATGTCCATACTTCGTCTCCTACATTGTACACGCGGCCGATTTCCTCTATGTCGGTCCAGCCCTCGGCTAAAGCCCGCTGCACCAGGGATTTCGTAAATATGGCACCATCCAGAGCCGCAGCCCCTGCGATATCAGAAGCGCTTCCGTTTTTTCGGATACGGGCTTTGACGTGTTCTCCTACAGGCAGCACTTCGCACAAGCAGAACCGGCCGTCATACCCGCTGTGAAAGCAGTGTCCGCATCCTTGATGCACAAAGGCCGACGGGCTGCCGGACCGTTCCTGCCTGCGGCATCGGCTGCACAAGCGGCGGGCCAGGCGCTGTGACGTAATGCCGATGAGGGCGTCGGCAACTAAATACGGTGCGATGCCCATGTCGATTAATCGTATCGGCGCCTCCGCCGCGCTGGCCGCATGGAGGGTGCTGAATACGAGGTGCCCCGTCAAGGCCGCGCGGATGGCGATGCGGGCCGTCTCGACGTCGCGGATTTCGCCGATGACCAGGATATCCGGATCCTGACGCAGCAGAGCCCGCAGGCCGTTGTGAAATTCCAATCCGCTTTTTACATGGATCTGGCTTTGGCAGACGCCTTCCAATTTATACTCCACTGGATCTTCCAGCGTAGCGATGCTCACTTCCGGCCGGTGCAGCTCCTGCAGGGCGGCGTATAAGGTCGTCGTCTTGCCGCTGCCCGTCGCGCCGCTGTACAAAAACAGCCCGCTGCTCCGCTTCGTCAGCTGCCGCAGCAACGCCGCCACATCGTCGCCAAGGCCCAGGCAGTCCAGATTCAGCGTTACCTGGCCGGCGTCCAGCAATCGGATGACCGTCTTTTCGCCGCGAATCGTCGGCATCGTACTGACGCGCATGTCGATGGGACGGCGTCCATCGGGCCAGACGAATCGCCCGTCCTGCGGCAGGCGCTTGTTGGCAATATCCAGGCTGGCCAAAATCTTGATGCGCGCCGTCACCGCGTCGAGTCGTTCCGCCGGCAACTCTCCTACGGACATCAGCACGCCGTCGCGGCGCAGGCGGATACGAACGGCCCGGTCCATCGGCTCGATGTGAATGTCGCTGGCGCCGGAATCGGCGGCGTAAACCAGCAGTTCCGATACGATTTCATGGGCCGTGCCGCGAAAGGCCGGCCGGGACGGCCTCGTATATTCCATGATGCTCCTCCTTTCTCGTCGGGGTTACACCGTCATCATACCACGTCCCGGAGCGGCCTCTGAAAAATTTAATCTACCTTTAATGTGCAAACTGCCGATTTTAATGCATCTCTCAGAATCGCTTCATGTACGGCTCATAATAGACGCCGGCTGACTGGTATTGACGGAAATTGACGGAGCAGCCAAATTTTTAAAGCCTCTCTTTTTATGGTATGATTAGCATAGTATTTCCACAGAACGAAAGGAGTCCCGCCTATGGATGAGGCTATCCTGCATGGCTTAAACGCCGAACAGCGCGCCGTCGTCGCCGATTTGGATCATCATATATTGTTAAACGCGCCGGCCGGCACGGGAAAAACCAACGTGCTGGCTCGCCGCGTCGCCGCTATCGTCGAGTCGGGACGAGCCGAAGGAGCTCAGATTCTCTGCCTGACCTTTACGAACCGGGCCTGCAAAGAATTGAAACATCGAATTTTTTCTACGGCACACGAAAAAGGCCTCGACGTCGTCGTCAAGACCATTCACGGTTTCTGCTACTCTCTCATCAAGGAAGAAAGCAAGGCCGGCTCCGACGTATGCAGCGATTTTCTCGTCTACGACGACGAGGACTGCAAAAACATCGTCGCCAGCCTGCCCCTTTCTCTCGATGTATCTGCCCGGGGAAGGATGCAGAATATACAAAATTTCATAGAAGCGTCCAAAAAATACTGCGCCCTCCATGACTGCCAAAGCGGCGACGTACTGGCCGACTTTGCCGCCGGCGCTGCGGCTGTCTGCCGGGACGACGGCTGTCTCCGCTCGTTCTGCACGAATTATACGGACAGCGTCGACGCCGAACTGGAACAGTGGCTGGCAATAAACGGCGTCGACCTCATGGAGCAGTACGCCGCGGCGTTGTCGGCCAACCATGCCCTGGACTTTGAAGATCTCATCGTCCGGGCCTCTCTCCTGCTGCGGCAGGACGACGTATGCCGGCGCTGGCAAAACCGCTTCGCCTACATCGCCATCGACGAAATGCAGGATACGAGCGACATCGAATACGACCTCATTTCCCGCCTGTTTCCGGGGCGTATCATCCTCCTCTGCGGCGATTATTTCCAGACCATTTACGAATGGCGCGGCTCTCACCCCGACGCCATCCTGCGCCGCTTCACTGCGGATTACCATCCCGTCCGCATTACCTTTACGATAAATTACCGGGCTACGGAAACGCTGCTCCAGGCGTCGTCAGACTGTCTGGCCAACCTGTTCGGCCCGTCTGTCGCCTCTTTTTATCCCGCGCCCGGCACAGCTGCCGGCCATGAACAGGGCGAACCCATCGTCGCCGTGGAAACGGCCCATTTCATGGAAGAAGCGCGCTGGATATTCCGTCAAATCGCCGCATTGCCGCCGCAGGAACGGACTAGAGCCTGCATCATGACCCGGACGAATCGCTGCAATAAGGTCATCTGGAACGGTGTCCGCTCGCACAATGAGGGACTGCCGCCGGAACAGCGCCTGCCCTTTACGATGATCGACCAGTTTCAGTTGTTTAAACGGCAGGAATGCAAGGACGTCACGGCCTTTCTGCGCCTGACGATGAACAAGCACGACGCCCTGAGCCTGAAGCGCATCCTCCTGCGCTTTGCCGAACGCGTCGGCCGCCGCACCATCGACACCATCGAGAGCCCGTCGTACCGCCGCCTGGGTCTGGGGCTGTGCGACTTCATCGACGGCGACGCCCTAGCCTTCGGCGATCCCTTCGGCCTGCTGCTGACGGCGTTGGAAAAAGGCAATGTCGTCGTCTTCGACGTAGAGAGCACCGGCACGGACACGACGCGGGACGACATCATTCAGATTGCCGCGATCCGCCTGAACGAGCGCTGCGAAATCGCCGGGAAATTCAACGCCTACGTCCGGCCCAGCCGCAGCGTCGGCGATTCGTACTATATCCACCATATCAGCGACGAACTGCTCCGCCGCGAAGGCCGCGACCCCAAGGAAGCCCTCGCCGACTTTCTCCGGTTTGCCGACGGCGCCGTCATCGTCGGTCACAACGTGTCCTACGACCTGCGCATCCTGCGCAGCGAGCTGCGACGCCTGTCCATGGACAGCCCCGACGACATCGCCTATTACGATACGCTGGATATATTCCGCCGCTTTTATCCCAACCTGCCCAATCACAAGCTCAGCTATTTGAGCAACCGTTTCACGCCGGACACCCAGTCGAGCCACGACGCCTTCGACGACATCGTCGCCACGGCGGCCATCCTGCGCTACGCCCTGGACGAGCACATCCGTCCCTATACGGCCCAGCGCCGGTCCTGCATAGCCATTTATGCCTCGTTGTTTAAACCGGTAAGCGAAAAACTCCACGAACTGCGGCAGCTGTCGTACACGCAGCGCCCCTGCGAGCTCATCGCCGCCGTCATGCTCCGCTGCGGCGTAAAAGACTACTATGAAGGGCGGCAGAGCCGCACAGAACAAGAAGAACACATCGACCGCATGGAAAATATCCGCAAGCTGTACAGCCTGGCTAAGGAAACGGACACCCCCGGCCAGGACCCGCGCGACGCCCTGACGGAATTTCTCCAGCTCACGGCCCTGTCCAACAGCGAATTAGACAGCCTGCTGGAAAAAAAGCCCCAAATCCCGATTATTACAGTACATCAGGCTAAGGGGCTGGAGTTCGATTATGTATTTTTAGCGTGCCTTCAGGACGGCGTCTTTCCCTTGTCCCGCACTGCCGATGACAGCCGCGAGCTCGACGAGGAAAAGCGGCTGTTTTACGTCGCCATGACGCGAGCCAGGAAACGGCTGTTCCTAAGCTGGCACCGCCGCGAAGGAAAGCACGTCTACGGGCCAAGCCGGTTTATCGCCGCCATTCCCGGCCAGTATCTGTTACAGGAGGCCGGCCAGGCCAAATAAGAGGCCCAGGACGCCGGAACCGAGAAGCACTTTGATGACGCCGAATTTCCGGCGGATGGCCGCCAAGGCCAGCAGCAGGATAACCAACGCGCTGACTTTAAAGTCGGCAAAATCATGGGGAATCGCTTCGGCGTTCCACAAGGCCAGCAGAATAAAGCTCAGGCTGGCCGCGCAGATGAGGGCTACGACAGCCGGACGCAGGCCGTTCAGGATGCCGCGGACCGGGCCGATGTCACCGTATTTTAAGAAAATGCGGGCAAAGGCGATGCCGATGAAAAAGGACGGCGTGACAAAGCCGACGGACGCGCAGATAGCGCCGCCTAACCCGGCAATGCGCGTGCCGGCGAAGGTCGCTGCATTGAGGCCGATAGCGCCGGGCATCATCTGGGACAAGGTGAAAATATCGACGAATTCGCTCATGGTCATCCAATGATACGTATCGACGACGCAGTGCTGAATGAGGGGCATAGACGCGTAGCCGCCGCCGACGCAGAACAGGCCGACCTTGCAGAATTCAATAAACAGTATAGCGTATATCATATGGCATCCTCCTAATTGTACTTGGCGGCGCGCATGCACATAAACCCGATGATGCCGTCGATTACGATCAATTCCATAATATTGATATCAAAAACGATGCTGCCGACAAAAGTTCCGACGATAATCAGCATGGGCAGAACTAATTTCTTTTTTACCTGCTTAACTAACAAGTCAATCGCTACGTTGACGATGAGCGCCGTCGCGCCGCACTGCATGCCCCGCAGGATCATGCGGACGATTTCGCTCTGGACAAAGTAGTCGTAGCAGTACGAAACGATGGACAAAGTAATGAGCGGCGGCAATATCGTCGCCACCAGGGCCACGAGGGTCCCCAGGACGCCGGCCATGCGGTAGCCTAAGATGATGGCGCAGTTGGCCGCGATGACGCCCGGCATGGACTGCGCTACGGCCACCATATCTAAGGCGTCCTTGTCGTTAATCCAATGGTATTCATCTACATATTTCGCTTTTAATAAGGGAATGATAATAAATCCGCCGCCGACGGTAAAGGCGCTGACGAGAAAGGTCGCCTTAAACAGCGTCCAATAAAAATGGGCGTCTCTCGGCTTATCCATAATACTGGGTCTAGGTTCCATAGGAAAACTCCTTCCGTGTGATATCTTTTCATCGTCGATTATACCACGAAGCAATATATATTAAAAATATTGGTTTTATTGCCCATACATATGAAAATCATATATAAAGAGGTGCCTTATATGGACATTCGCCAACTACTTTACTTTATTACCGTCGCCGAAGAAGGCCAAATCACGGCGGCGGCTAAAAAACTGCACATGGCCCAGCCGCCCTTGAGCCAGCAGATGAAGCATCTGGAAGACGAGCTGGGCGTCGCCCTGTTCAAGCGCGGCTCCCGTCAGACGGAGCTGACCGACGCTGGAAAAATCCTGTTTCGCCGGGCCCAGCAGATCATCAACCTGTCCGACTCGACGCTGCGGGAAATCAAGGACTTCAAGGAAGGCGTCTACGGCACCCTGTCCATCGGCATGGTATCGTCGTCAGGCAGCGTCATCCTCCGCCCCTTTATGCAGCAATTTCACCGCCAGTACTGCGGCGTGCGCTTCGAGGTATACGACGGCAATACCTTCAAGATCATCGACCTCCTGACGAAGGGCCTCATCGAAATCGGCATCGTCCGCACGCCCTTCAATTACGAGCCCTTTCACTACAAATTCCTCAGCGAAGAGCCCATGGTCCTGGCCTTGACCGACGAGCTGGACTGGTGTCCCCGCCGCGATACGGTTTCCCTAAAGGAACTGGACGACAAGCCCCTCATCATTTACCGACGCTTCGACCAGCTCGTCCAGGATACGTGCGCCGCCCAAAACATGACGCCGACGATCTTCTGCCGCAGCGACGACGCCCGCACGAGCCTCCTGTGGGCCAACGCCGGATTGGGCATGGCTATCCTTCCCCAATCGGCCTTCACGCTGGCGACGCACTCGCGTCTGCACGTAAAAATCATCGACGAGCCGCGGCTCTATACGCGCCTGACGGCCATTTGGATGAAAAACCGGTATTTCTCGTCCCTGGCGGAAAAATTTATCGAAGCCTTCTCCTAACCACGACAAAAAAGCAGCCTGTCCCTTTGGCAAGCTGCTTTTTCGCATATATGCAGTTATCGGTGAAGCTGCTCCATGTCGGCCCCTTCGTGCGCTAAGAGCTGTATTTTCTTATCGATGCCGCCGGCATAGCCTGTGAGGCGGCCCTTCGCGCCGACGACGCGGTGGCACGGAATGATGATGGAAATAGGATTATGTCCGACAGCTGTTCCTACGGCCCGGGCGGACGAGGGTATCCCGCGCAGCGCTGCCGCTTCCTCGGCTATCTGGCCGTACGTCTTCGTCTGCCCATAGGGAATGTGACACAGGAGCTGCCACACGCAGCGCTGAAAGGCCGTCCCCTGAGGTGCTAAGGGCAAGGCCAGGATGGACGGCCGGCGGCCGGCAAAATATTCGTCAAGCCAGCCCTTCGCCTTAGCCAAGGTCGGCGTTTCTCCATCGGACACATCGTCCTCGTCCAAGGACGCCAGATAATATTTCTGCCCTTTGATCCACAGTCCGGCCAGGCAGCCGTCTTTTTCCGCTAAGGTTAATTCGCCTACAGGCGACAGATACGTCGTCTTCCAATACATCGTCGTGCTCCCGTCTAGTTTGCTTCGTTCTTTCGGTCTGTCGTTTCCGCCTTGACGGCCCCTTCGGCCGCTTGCTTTGCTTCCGACGCTTCGGCTTTCACCGCATCGGCCCCGTCTTTGACGGCGTCGCTCGTCTTATTGACTTCTTCCTTGAATTCGCGCAGGCTCGTCCCCATCGCTTTTCCCAGGCCGGCGACTTTTTTCCCGCCGAACAAGATCAAGACAATCAATAAGATAACTATCAATTCCTGTGCGCCTAAATGCATGGTGTGTCCCTCTTTCTTTATAAAAACGTCGCCTTTATTGTATCACGGCCTGCAAAAATAAAAAAGCGCCGCCGCAAAAACTTTACAAATCTTCCGCCGCCATGGCGAAGGCTTCAAAGGCGCCGTCCATGCGCGACAGCGGCTCGATGCCGGACGTGACGTGTCCCAAGAGAACGCGGCCGTCCGACGCGTCCATATCGCGGCAGCAGATATATACCTCTTTGGCCTGGACGTCCAGGACGACGTCGCCGATGACCGGCGCTTCTACTCCGCCGCGAGTTCCTTGGAAAACGCCGTCAGGCACGCCGGCTACAACAATCCGCTCGGGCTTCCGCTCCAGCTGGATGGACAAGGGCTGCCGTTCGGCAAATTCCATCGCCGCTTCTTCGTCGAGCAAGCCGACACGGGCCCGGCCTCCTTCAAAGGCCACGTCTATCTGACGGGCATAGGCCGGCTGGACCGGCGCAATGACGACGACTTGCTCTTCCGTCGCGTCGGCCCTGCCCGGCCCAAAAACACAGAAGGCGGAAACGACGACGGCCGCTCCAATGATTCCGCTCAATAAAGCTATTCCTTTCATCGTTTCCCCTCCATTTCTATGCGCTCATCTGCTTATTGCACGGCGTGAATATCCTTAAGCCATTTCGACACGGCTGCCGGGTCGGACGAATCGCTGCCCCGCACGAGCTGCGCCCCTGCCGCCGATTTCTGCGCATCGGCCATACTGCCGCTGATAGGCGTGCCGCCAGTCGTGCAGAAGGGAACGACAGTCTTGCCCTGGAAATTGTAGCTTTCCAGGAAGGTGTACACGAACATCGGCGCCTTGCCCCACCAAATCGGGTAGCCGACGAACACGACGTCGTACTGATCCATGTTGTCTACCGTATTGGCGACAGCCGGACGGGCGTTTTCATTCATTTCCTTCTTGGCAATATCGACGCATTCGCGGTAATCGCCGGGATATGGCGTCTGCGGCTGGATAAAGAAGATATCGGCGCCCGTTTCCCGCTGAATCTGTTCGGCAACGGCTTTTGTATTGCCGCTCCACGAATAGTAGGCTACGAGGACCTTCTTGCCCTGCAGGCCGCCGTCTATCGTATCAGCAATAGCTCCCGCCTTCGCCTGGGGAGCCGCCGCGCTGGCCGAGCCGCTTTCCGACACGCCGCAGCCGACGAGCATCAGGGCCGCAAAGGCCGTTACTATCATCATAACTAATTTTTTCATCCTATCTCACTCCTATTTCAGCTGACGATACTGGGCGTCGTCTACAGCTTCAAGCCATTCGTTAGACGCGCCTTCAGCCGGCACAGCGATGGCAATGTGGGCAAACCAGCTGTCCGGAGCTGCGCCGTGCCAGTGCTTCACTTCCGGCGGAATGTTGACGACATCGCCGGGATGAAGCTCCTGAGCCGGCTTGCCCCATTCCTGATAATAGCCCCGTCCCGACGTGCACAAGAGGATCTGGCCGCCCTTATGGTGGATGTGCCAGTTGTTGCGGCAGCCCGGCTCAAAGGTGACGTTGGAAATAGACAGGCCCTCTGTCGTCAGGGGATTTAAATAGCTCTGGCCGATGAAATACTGGGCGTAGGCGTCGTTGGATTTGCCGAGGCCGAACATACCTGCGCCGGCTTCGGCTTCGGACATGGCGGCGCGTTGAACCGGCTGAACCGTATCGGCAGCCATGCTCTGTGAAGGGCTCGCAGCCGCAAAGGACAGAGCCGCCAGCGTCGTCATGAGAAAAGGCATTATCTTTTTCATCAGTCATTCTCCTTTAGCAAAAAGTATTATTTTAACTTATTGTATGCTTCGGCATCGACAGGTTCGCACCATTCGTTGGACGCCCCTTCTGCCGGTACTTCGATGGCCACGTGGGCAAACCAGCTGTCGGGAGCCGCACCGTGCCAGTGCTTCACTTCCGGCGGAATGTTGACGACGTCGCCGGGATGAAGTTCCTGCGGTTCCTTGCCCCATTCCTGATAGTAACCGCGGCCTGACGTGCACAAGAGAATCTGACCGCCCTTGTGGTGAATGTGCCAGTTGTTGCGGCAGCCCGGCTCAAAGGTGACGTTGGCCGTAACCAAACGATCCTTTGTCAGCAAATTCAAATAGCTCTGGCCGACAAAATACTGGGCATAGGCGTCGTTCGTCTGGCCTAAGCCGAACAGCCCTGCTTTTTCTTTTTCATCCATCGTATATCCTTCTTTCTCTGCAAACGAAATTTACATAGTTAGTCAATAGAAATCAGCTCGTATTGGTCGTTGCCCATCTTGAGGTCGCGCATGGCCTGCAGCTGATGGAGGCCGCGGCGCGATTCGATGCGTTCCACCAAGTCATGATTCTGGCTCGACGGCAGGCCGTATACCAAGTCGACGCTGGCCTGGTCGACGGCAAGAATATCCGTCGAGGCTACGATGCCAATATCGGGGATGGTCGGCTCCGCCGCGCTGGTGCCGGCGCAGTCGCAGTCGACGGACATGCGGCGCATGACGTTGATAAACACGATGTGCTTGCCGAAATAATCGACAGTCGCCTTCGCCGAATCGGCCATGAGCTCCATGAGATGCTCCTTCGCCGGCCAGGCACCCCAGTCTTCCGGCGGCGTACCCGTCACGCCGTGAACCTGCCGCTTGCCAACCTGTCCCGACGCGCAGCCGATGGCGATATTCTTCATGGAGCCGCCGAAGCCGCCCATGGCGTGGCCCTTGAAGTGGGTCAGGACGACCATGGAGTCGTAGTTTACGATGTGGCCGCCCATGGCGACTTCTTTCAAATGCTTGCCGCCGCGGACGGGCAGATTGACGTCGCCGAATTCGTCCATAATATCGACGGGACAGAAAGTCCAGCCGTTGACTTTCAGCGTTTCCCGATGGCCTTCCGTCGTGTAGCGGTCGCCGGCATACAGCGTGTTCGTTTCGACGATCGTGCTGTCGGGAATATGAGCCATGAATTCCTTTACCATATCCCGCGGCAGGATGTTCGGGCCGTGCTTTTCGCCGGTGTGGAGCTTGACGGCTATCTTGCCGTAAATGCCTTCGTTGATCTTATCGTACAGCTGAATCAGATGGGCCGCGTCGATGTACTTCGTAAAGTACACCTTGGCCCGCGAGCCCGCCGTCGCTTTACCCGTCACGTCGGCCGCCCCGACGACGGGAGCTTGGGCCAGCAAGTCCGTCAGGCCTACGCCCGACAAGGCCACGCCGGCAGCCGTTACGCCGGCCAATTTAAAGAAATCTCGTCTCGACAAATCTTTCATTTAAAGTCACTCCTTTGTGTAGTCGTCATATATAAATGTATATTATCTATATACTTTAATTATGTTTCATTATAAATGTTAGAGTTAACTTTATGTCAAGATATTTCTCCGTAAAATTTGCCGTCCTGCAGCTTATTCGGCGTATACTTCCTTAGCCATGTTGAAGGCCGCCCAGGCCTTCGGCCAGCCGACGTAGAAACCCAGCTGCGTGATGATTTCCGCCATTTCTTCCTTCGTCACGCCGTTTTTCTTAGCCGTCGCCAAGTGGTATTTCAGCGAGCTGTCGATGACGCCCGAGCCGATGAGCGAGCACACCGTCACGATGCTGCGGTCGCGGAGGGACAATTTGTCGTTGCGCGACCAGACTTCACCGAATAAAATGTCGTCGTTGTAGCGGGCAAATTCAGGGGCAAATTCGCCGAGCTGATCCCGTCCTGCTGTCTGTACAATTTTTACTGCTTTCTTTTCCGTTTGATTTTCTGCCATTGCAATCGCTCCCATCGGTACTAATGTCGTCGTAATCATAGCTGCCGCAACGATAGCGGCAACTTTTTTCTGCATCTTCAAAAAGTTCATTTCAAGACCTCCCTATCAGGTACAGAATAATACATGTATAAGCTTATAAGCTGGCCCCCAGGCGGTAGGCCTGGTCGGGGAACTGGGACTGCTCGATGAGCGCCCTGTAGCCGCAGCCGACGGCTAATACTTGCCCGACGTCGGTCCATTCCATGTAGCGCACGAGCGTTTCATAATGGTGGACGAGGGCCTCCATCGTCCAGTCAGCGCTGTTCCATGCCGTAGCCATGAGAATGGATTTCTTGCCGTGAAGCCGTCCCGTCCGCGAATAGAAGCGGTCGACGACGGTCTTGAGCTGAGCCGACATGCCGTAATAGTACAGCGGCGTGACCAGCACGATCAAATCCATTTCCAGCATCTTCGGCATGAGCTTCTGCGAAATAGCGTCGTTAAAGATACAGTCGCCGTCCATGCCGCAGTGGTCGCAGCCCTGACAGGGATGCGTATCTTCAAAGGCCGCGTCAAAGCGGAATACATTGTGCCCTGCCGACTGGGCTCCTTCGATAAACTGGTCGGCTAATACATCCGACGTTCCCTCTCTATGAGGGCTTCCCGTCACTACGACGATATTCATAGGCTTACCTCCTCCAACGATACCGGACGCGCTTTCGGCCCGGGTCAATATATTTCCGCAGCCGCTGAGAAACAAGGTCAGGGCGCCGGCTCCGGTCCATTTCAAAAATTCCCGCCGGTCCATGCCAACCGCCTCCCTTACGTCCCAACGTTGGCCGCCAGCACCGACGGCGACGGCTTGCCTTCGTCGAGGGCGCCGACGACTTTATGGGGCAGGTAAAATTGTTCCAGCCGCGCCATGTCGTCTTCCGTCAGCGTCACGTCAAATGCGCCGGCCGCGTCGTCTAAGTAGCTCATCTTCGTCGCGCCGATAATAGGAGACGCCACGCCCTTGGCAAACTGCCAGGCCAATGCGATCTGGGTCATCGTCGCTCCGTGTTCCGCCGCGATGTCCTGCACCTGTTTGACGATGCGCGAATCCATGACCTGCGTACTGTCGTACTTTTCTACGGCCACCTTGTCGGTCTGGCTGCGCAGGGTATCAGCCTTCCACTCAGGCCGCGCCAGCCGTCCTGCCGCCAAGGGACTGTACGGCGTCAGGGATACGTTCATCTGGCTGCAGATGGGAATGAGTTCCCGTTCATCTTCACGGTACAGCAGGCTGTAGTGATTCTGCATGGACGAGAAAGGCGTCCAGCCGTTTCGCTCCGCTGCCAGCTGCATATTGTAAAACTGGTAGCCGTACATGGCCGACGCGCCTAAGGCCCGCACCTTGCCGGCTTTGACCAGGCTGTCCAACGCTTCCATCGTTTCCTCCATAGGCGTGCCGTAATCGAAGCGGTGAATAATGTACAAATCAAGATACTCCGTGCCGAGGCGGCGCAGGGTGCCGTCAATTTCCCGCTGTATGGCCTCCTTGGATAAATGGCCGTCGTTAAAATAGACCTTCGACGCTAGGACGACCTTATCCCGGGCCGCGTTGCGTTTGATAGCCCGGCCCAGATACTCTTCGCTCGTGCCGGCAGAATAGCAGTTTGCCGTATCGAAAAAATTGATGCCCAAATCCAGGGCGTGCTTGATGATAGCTTCGCTGTCCTGCAGATTCAAGGTCCAGGCGTGCATCTGGCTGGCCCTGTCACCGAAGCTCATGCAACCGAGGCACAGCTTGGAAATCGTAATATCCGTATTGCCTAATTTCGTATACTCCATATGATATCCCCCTCCCTATGGATGTACCTGCTCGATATGGAGCGTGCCGCTCAGCTTCTCAATCTGGCCGGCATCTTCTTCTACATATCCTAATTCGTACAGCTCGCCGCCGTTCAGAGGCGCGTAGAACAATACGACGTCGTCCCACGGCGCGTAATAGGCTACCATGCCCACCTTCGGCTTAGCCATAGGCGTATCGGCCGTATTGAGCTTTTTCGGCGGATAGAAAATCTTTTCATTCGTGCTGTAGTTTTCCACCGCAATATCCAGAGGCAGCTGAGCACATAAGTCCTTTGCCGCCGGGCTGCCGTTCAAATGCAGGGTCAGCGTCGTTCCTTGGCTGTCCGTCACGCGGACGATCTGCTCCGCCGCCGGCATTTGCTGTGCCGCAGCCTTTGCCTGTTCTGCCGGACGAGTGGAAGAACCCCTACTCTCCGCCGCCGAGCCGCAGGCCGTCAGCGACAGGACGGTCAGGGCAACGGCCCCAGCCATTAGATACTGCTTGACCAGTCTCATACTCTCTTTCCTCCTCGTCATAAAACTTTTTCCTTATGCTGACGGATTTGATAGCGCAGATAATCGAGCCAGTCCAATTTTTTCTGATGGAAATGGATTTCGTCAACGGCCTGCTGGCGCAGCTTGTCCAGCATCTTCAGCCGCGCGTCCCTCGTGTCGCCGCCGGACAAGAGAAGGCCCATGTACGCCTCTACCTCTTCGTTCGTAAACCCTACGTCGTGAAGGGTCATGATCAGGCTCAGCCGCTCTACATCCATATCGTCGTACTGCCATTGGCCCATAACGCATTTTACGGAGCTGCACAAGCCCAGCTTCTCGTATTCCTCCAGTACGCTCTTGGGAATGCAGTACCGTTCGCATACTTCGTCAATGGTCATCGGATCCCTCCTCTCGTCGTTCCTTTCTATGGTTCCAGTATACGTCCCGCCGGAACCATCGTCCAATACTTGTATTCTTTGTTAAGAAATACAATTCAGGCATGGTTTAACCAGCAGAGACCCTTAGGAAAAAAGAAAGGGGGCGCGGTGTCTCGGCCGCATAACCGGAGCGCCGCGCCCGTTTCGAGGCGTTACCGTATGAAGTTGGTGTATATCTGTTCTTCCCGCTTAGGCAGGGACACGCCGTTCTGCAGGGCCGTTTCCTTGCATTTCAAGAAGAAGGCCATGTTTCGAGCCAGGGTGCGCATGGTCTGCAGGCCTTCGGCGTCTTGCCGCACGTCGTCAGGGCAGTGGCCGTGAACCATATTCCAGTACTGCGAGGAAATAATCGGCATCTGCATGAGGCCGAAGTATTTATTCAGCTGGTCGTACGTCGCCGTCGTGCCGGCGCGGCGGGCTGAGACGACGGCGGCCGCAGGCTTCAGGTAAAAGGGCATATCTTCCCGGCGCTGCCCGGCGTAGAAGGCCCGGTCCATAAAGGACGTAATGGCTCCGCCGGCGGCGGCCCAGTGGACAGGCGAGCCGAAGACAAACCCGTCGCAGTCTCCGGCCAGCTTCAAAAATTCGTTGACCTTGTCGTCGTCGAATACGCAGCGGTGCAGGTCGTCGCATCGGCAGCAGCCGATACAGCCGCGGACGGCCTGATTGCCGATCCAGAAATGTACCGCTTCTACGCCTTCCTCGCGCAATGTCTTCGCGACTTCGTCCAAGGCCGTATAGGTGCAGCCCTTTTCGTGCGGGCTGCCGTTGACTAAGATGACTTTCATATTCCGTCTCTCCTATCATTTATTCGCCTAATACTCTTTTCGCTACCGTCATGGCGTTATCGCCTGCCGCCTTGCCGACGCGCTGTCCCAGCAGCTTCGCCATGGCTTTCAGCTGATCGCCCGTCACGCCGTTATGCATAGCTACGTTCATATGAGACGCCAGCTGAGCGTTGACGTTGCCGATGCCTGCCAGCATAGATACGGTAGCCAGTTCCCGTTCGTTCCACATCAGAACCGTCCGTTCAAAAATATCTCCGAAAAGATGCTCCTTCAGAAAATCGCTGATCGTCGGGCAAAATTCATACACGTTCCCCTTGACCGGGTGGCCGACAAGCTTCGTCTGGTTCGCATCGCCAATGGCGTGACGATCTCGGTTCGGATCGACTGGGTCGGCGTCAGGCCCCATCGTATCGGTAATGCCGCGAGCCTTTCGTTCTTCCAGCACCGTCATGAGCGTATTCAGTCCGTTCAGGCTGCGGGGAAATCCGGCATAAGCATAGAGCTGTACCAGCAGTTCCTTTTCTTCGTTGACCGTCAGGCCGTTGTTTAATCCGTCAGCCAAAGCAGTCTTCAAGCTTTCCAAATCGCCTTGGGCAGCAAAGGCCGATATGACGACGATCGACTCCTGCCGAGGCGACAGCACCTTATCCTCCGCCGGAGCTGCCGCGAAAGCCGCGCCGCCGACGGTCATCAGAACGAACAGGGACATTAAGAAAAGCAATCGTTGTTTCATACTCCTCCGCTCCCTTCTTCACGATTATTTATATCCCAAATTTCCTAACCAGGCGTAAATAGGCGACGTCGACGCAATATCCGTGCGGTATACAGCAAAGGCGCTGCTGCCGAATTGCGCGCCCGGCTCGGCTGCCTGCAGGCGTTCCACCGTTCCCGTCAGTCCGCTGCCGCCGTGCGTCGCAAAGACGTATATCTGCTTGCCGGACAAATCGTAATTGTCCAGGAAGGTGTACACCGGCATAGGCGCGTCGTACCACCAAATAGGATAGCCGAGGAAAATCGTGTCGTACCGGCTCAAATCGCCGATAGTATCCTTAATGGCCGGATGAACACCTTGCTCCCGTTCGCTCTTCGCCTGGTCGGTCAGGGCGTCATGATCCGTCGGATAATCGACTTGCCGTTCGATACGGAATATATCGGCGCCCGTCTTATCCTGAATCACCTGGGCCACGTACTGCGTCGAACCCTGTACGTCGTACTTCTGCGCCGTTTCCGGCTCGGAGAAATACACGACGGCAACGCGGCTCTGACCGCCGGATTTCGCTTCCGGCACGGCCGCGCCCTTAATAGAAGCCGAGGCGTCGGCGTCGACAACAGGCTTCGTCTGCTGCGCCGCCGGTTTCGTCTCCTGCTGCGAAGCCGTATCCGACGTAGCGCAGGCCGTCACCGTAAGGGCCGTCATAGCGGCCAATAATAAAGCTGCTAATTTTCGTTTGTTCATGATAGGTCCTCCTAAAAATACGTGTTGCCTTCACAGCTGCGGCGCAAAACGCGCAAGATCGCCCCCTACGCATCCCGCGCGCCCGCTGCGCCTTATTTCGGATACGAAGTATCACCGACTTCTTCCAGCCAGACAACAGGGTCCCCAACCTGGGAAATCGCCGTATGGCTCATAGCCGTCGCAGCTGTCGCGCCGTGCCAATGCTTGATGCCTGGCGGGCACCATACGACGTCGCCGGGATAAATCGTCTGCACAGCCTTCCCCCATTCCTGCGTGTAGCCGACGCCAGCCGTGACGATGAGTACCTGCCCGTTCGGATGAATATGCCAGTGCGTCCGAGCGCCGGGCTCAAAGGTGACGCTGGCTCCGTACGCCGTAAACTTCCCCTGGGCCTTAAACAGGGTTTCCATGCGGGCCTGCCCTGTAAAGTTGGCCTTCGGCACAGAGACAGACGGATTCGTACCAGCACGCGTAACGACCTGTCCATCCGGCGCCGGGCCGGCCGCCAAGGCCGACGCCGACACCATGAGAGCCGCTATGGCCGTAAGTATCGTCTTCTTCATGGATCGCTCCCCCATTATTTCAAATGTCCGTTAAAGAAGCTCGTCAGCTTCTGAGAAATAATATCGACGTATTCCGGTACCCAGTAGGTCTGGATATGCGTCGCTCCCGGCACGAGGAACAACTCTTTATCCTTCGTCCCCGTCGCCTTGGAAAACGCGTCCTGCGTCATGTACAGCGAGTCGGCCTTTTCACCGGCAATCATGAGCAAGGGCTGATGAATCAAATCCATGTTGTGCGAGGCGTCGAAGGCCGTCAAATCCATCAGGCTGCTGACCGTATACGTAAAGGTCGAATTGGGATGGGCGTAGTTGACGCCGTAGTAATAATAGCCTTCGCGGTACAAATCAAAGGGCAGCTTGTCGGCCTGTTCCGGCGTAAGGACTTTTTCCGTCCGCGGCGTATAGTCGATTTGTCCCGTCGTCACTTCTTTCTGACGGGCCGCCGCAGCTTGGGCGATGGTCTTCTGCGCTACGGCCGGGTCAGGGGTCGTAGCGCCGTAGCCGTCCTTACGGACGATGCCGCTGTTGAACATGCTCAGCGTCGCCACGGCCTTGACGCGCGGGTCTGTCTGGACGGCCTTCAGCGTATAGCCGCCGCCTCCGCAAATGCCCAGCGCGCCGATGCGGCTTTCATCTACGCCGGGATAGAGGGAAATAATGTCGACCATGCCGTGAATATCTTCGACGCGGTACTGGGGCTTATCGGTATGGCGGGGATATCCGCCGCTGGCTCCCTGGTAGGACGCGTCGGCGGCAATCGTGATATATCCCTGTTCAGCCAGCAGCTGGGCGTACAGGCCGGCGACCTGTTCCTTCGTGCCGCCGTTCGGATGGGCGACGACGACAGCTGCATAAGACTTATTGGGGTCGTAGTTCGCCGGCGTATAGACGTTGGCGGCAATCTGAATGCCGTTCAGGTCGTATGTAATAGGATGAATATTGACCTGGCCCGGCACATTTTCCTTAATAGCCCCGTCGTAGACAAGGCCGTACGGATTGCCCTTGTATTTGACGACATCTTCTACCGGTACATTGGCAAAGGTCTTCGCCTGGCCGCTTTGCTTGTTAAATACAGGTAAATGACGCGTGCCGATAGGCGGTACGGCGTTCGCCGCCGCGGCATAAGCCGGCGTAAAGCCGACGCCCATCGCGGCCGTTCCCAGTAAAGCGCACAGCAATGCTTTTTTATACGTTTTCATAATACATGCCTCCCGATACTTTAGATTTTCTATGGTTATAAGTCTCGCAGCGAAAGAAATGTACGTTGCCAATATCTCTCGCCTTTGATATAATTAGTTTAAAACTTCAAGTCAACTTGATGTCAATAGGAAATGCAATGATGTTACGATAAACGAGGTGACATTTCATGGAATACACCATCGGCGAATTAGCGCAGAAAATGAATATTTCCACGCCGACGCTCCGCTATTACGAAGACCAGGGCTTGCTGCGCCATATCAAGCGCCTGCCCAACGGCCGCCGCGTCTACACGCAGAAAGACGTCGTCATGCTCAACACCATCGAATGCCTGAAAAAGGCCGGCATGAGCCTCCAGGACATCAGCCAGTACATCGACTGGTGTGAAGAAGGCTTCCCGTCCGTCCAAAAACGCTACGAACTATTCGTCCGCAAGCAGGAAGAAATAGAGCAGCAAATCGCCGACTTGCAGAAAATCCTGGCGACGCTGCGGTGGAAACGCAATTTCTACCAAAAAGCCCTGGAGTCAGGCGAGCTTACCATCTGCGACGCCGACAGAGAAAAAATAGCTGAGGCCATCATCGACGACGCCCTTTAATAGATCACAGCAGACCCTGCCTTGCGGCAGGGCTTTTTTTCTGCCGTTCCGCCCCTACTTCCGCAGCTTCCGGGCCTTTACCATGTCATAAAACCATTCGACCATCTTCGGGTCGTAGTGAGAGAAAAACAGGCTTTCCTTTTCATCCAGTCCTTCGAGCTCCTTCATTTCGCTGTCCGATAAAGAAAAATCGAAAATATCGAGATTTTGGGTCATGCGATCCTTATGGACCGACTTGGGAATGACGACGATATCCTTCTGCAGGAGGAAGCGCAGCGCCGCCTGGGCTGCCGTCTTGTGGTGAGCCGCGCCGATGCGCTGCAGCACAGGATGAGTAAAGAAATCCTTGCGGCCTTCGGCAAAGGGGCCCCAGGATTCGTGAACGACGCTGTACTTGTCCATAATAGCGTGCAGCTCCGCCTGCTGATGGAATACGTGCGTTTCTACCTGATTCACTGCCGGCATGACTTCCACATTGTGGCACAAGTCGATGAGGCGGTCGGCAAAGAAATTAGATACGCCGATAGCCCGCAGCTTGCCGGCCTTATACGCCTCTTCCATGGCCCGGTACGTTCCGTAATAGTCGCCGAAGGGCTGATGAATCAGCATGAGATCGATATAATCAGTCTGGAGACGGCGCAGGGAATCGTCGATCGACGCCTTCGCCTTTTCGTATCCGGCATTGGCAATCCAGATTTTCGTCGTCAAAAAGATGTCGCCGCGCACGACGCCGGACTGCCGTAGCCCTTGCCCTACTTCGTATTCATTGTCATAGGACTGCGCCGTGTCGATGAGGCGGTACCCTGCATGCAGGGCGTCTTCGACGCAACGCACGCATTCGTCCGGCGAAACCTGATAGACGCCGTATCCGACGGCAGGCATTTCTACGCCGTTATTTAAGGTAATATAGTTCATACTCTCTCTCTCCTTATTAATCCATATTAATCAAAATGTTTTTCTTTCATCCACCGTTCCATGACATCGGCGACGTCCCGGTTATTTAAATCCGACATGAGAAAATGCGTGTTGCCGTATATCCCTATATCGGGCAAATAGATAAGCGTCGCGTCGCCGCCGCAGCGGTTCACCGCGTCGACCCAGGCCTTAGCAAGGTTCAGGCGCACCCGCCAGTTGTCCAATCCCCAGACAGGCGTCTGCTCCGCCGGGATATTGCCACCGTACAGCACCAGCACGGGAATGCGGGTCAGCTTCATGAAGTCGTCCATCGGAACGCCTACGCCAGCCGCCGGGAAGGGGCTCGTCGTCTCCTCTACAGGCGGCACCTGCCCTTCAGGAAAAAAAAACGTCCCCGGCTCGAGGGCGATAATGCCTTTGACATGGCTGCTCTTTATGGCCGTACGCCAGCCCGGCCCGCCTCCTTGAGAATGGGTGATACACACGCCGTCGCCGGCTTTGCCAAACACAGCCTTCATAGCGTCGCTGATAACGGCTTCGTCATAGGCTCCCGTATCGGGCGTCATTTGCCGGAAAAACTGATCCCGCCACACCGCGTCATCCCTGACCTGGACATTGTCAAATTTCTGCGGCCACTGGCCAATACGGAAATTGTTGTACCACAGCTGGTCGTCAGGCACAGCGCCGATAGCCTGCGGCTCCGTCGACCGGCCGGCTCTGCCGCGCCGCGGCTGGTCTGCAATATAGGTCTTATAGCCTTTTTCTAAAAAAATATTTTGAAATCCGTCGCGCCCGTCAGGCGTCGTTTCCCAGGTCTTGCCGGACTGACCGTACCCGTGCAGGAAAACCAGCGCCGTATTGTGGGCCTGAGCCGGTATCTGATAAAACACGTAGGCGTGGTCGCCGTGCAGCGTCTGTCCAGCCTGATTCAGCGGATTGGTATTGCCGCCATAGGCTCCCGGAGCTGTGACGACCGTTCCGCCGGCCATAAAGCTGCCCTGGTCTGCGATCGTCACCGGCTTCATGGCAGAAGCAGGACTTGCCGCCAGCGACGCCATGACGGCGGCTGCAATCCATATTGATTTCATCGGTATCAACCTCCCCTCCTGATATCTATAGTATAAAAAAACCGGGACTCCCACAGAAGTCTCGGTTAGTTTTACCGTATAAACGATTGGTTTATACAGGCGTCTTCACAATATGAGTGACAGCGTCTAAAAAACGCTGCGTCGTGCCGTTTGGCTTCGGGCTGTGCACAATACAATAGGGCATGCTGCCGGCCTCGTCGATGGAAATAATCTTCAGCAGCGGATGCACGGCCTTCCAGAAGGGAAAGGCGATGAGCACGGCATGGCCGTTTTCACAGGCGTTAAATACCTGGGCGTTATAAAAATCAAAGGTCTGAATGTGAATATCAGGATAGTCCCGTTCAATCGTCTGCCGCAACGCGTCCATCGTCGTAGACCAGCCGGGCTTGATCATGTACAGCGTCTCGCCAGCCAAATCAGACCAGCATAGCCGTTCCTTCCTCGCTAAGGGATGATCCAGGCTGACGGCGCCGCAAACCGGCACGTCTGCAATCTCGATAGTCCGGCAATAGGGATGATAGGCCAGCATGCCCTCGTCAAACACGCCGGCAACGATATCAATGCGCTCGCCCAGATTCCGCAAAATCTCCCTGGCGTTTTCCGGCGTGTTGTCAAAGGGCACGACCTGAAATTTGACGTCGGGAATCTGCTTATATATGCGCGGCCATAGCTCCAGCAAAATGTCGACAGGCGTCATGAGGGACGTGCCAATGCGGATGCAGGGGCCTTCCTGACGCGCCATGACGCGGGCCCGGTCCAGCGCACCGTCAGAATACTTCCGCATATACAGGGCATCCTTGTACAGCGACTTGCCCGCTTCCGTCAGCGTTAAGCCCCGATGCGTCCGCACAAACAGGCGAAGCCTTACCTCCTGTTCCAAGCTGTTGATCTGCTTAATCACGGCGGGAGCCGAAATAAACAACTCCTCCGCCGCCTTATTGAAGCTGCCCGCTTCAGCGACGCATACAAACGTATCTAATAAGGGATTATACAGCATGATACCTTACATCCTTTTGTCAAAACCTCAAAAACCTAATCCGTATAGGTTTTATTATATCATACTTTTCGTCACAGAACGCATACGGAAACACAGCGCCGTACCGTTACCGCACGACGCTGTGTTTCCTTTGTATGTAATTTGTAGAGGTAAGGGTGAATGTACTAATCGTCTTCGCGGTCTAAAATTGCGCCGTAGTTTGCGCTGCTGACCATAGCCCGGTACCGTTTCAGGTAGCCAGTCACCTTCTTAGGAGGCTGCGGGATGATAGAAGCCTTGCGGTGGGCAATTTCATCTTCATCGACGAGGAGTTCGATCTTATGATTAGGAATGTCGATGGAAATCTGGTCGCCGTCCTGCACGTAGGCCAGCAGTCCTCCTGCCGCCGCTTCCGGCGATACATGGCCGATGGACGCGCCGCGGCTGACGCCGGAGAATCGTCCGTCCGTCACGAGGGCACAGGTGCTGTCAAGGCCCATGCCGGCCAAGGTCGCCGTCGGCCCGAGCATTTCGCGCATACCCGGCCCGCCCTTCGGCCCTTCATAGCGGACGATGACGACGTCGCCGGAAACGACCTTTCCTTCGACTAAGCCCTTGCTGCAGGCTTCTTCGCTGTCGAAGCATTTTGCCGGTCCGACGTGAACCATCATTTCAGGCAGCACGGCACCCTTTTTGACGACGGCTCCGTCGGGAGCGAGGTTGCCGTACAAGACGGCCAATCCGCCGGTCTGGCTGTAGGCGTGTTCTCTGTCGCGAATGACGTCTTCATCGGCGATGCAGGCCCCTGCTATGCGGTCGGCCCAGGTGCCGTCAACGGTGCGGGCCGTCGTATCGATGAGGCCCATGTCGTCGAGGCGCTTCATGACGGCGCTGAGTCCGCCGGCATTGTTCAAATCGACAAGGAAATGATGTCCTGCCGGATTGAGCTTGACGATATGCGGCACCTTGTCGCTGATGGCGTTGACGCCGTTCAAGTCGAATTTCAGACCGGCTTCGTGAGCGATAGCCGGCAGGTGAAGCATCGTATTGGTCGAGCAGCCCAGAGCCATATCAGCGCACAGGCCGTTGTAAATGGCTTTGTCCGTCACGATATCGCGGGGCCGGACGTTGTCGCGGACTAAGTCCATGACCTTCATGCCAGCATGCTTTGCCAACAGGATGCGCTGGCTGTCTACGGCCGGAATGGTGCCGTTGCCGGGCAGGCCGAGCCCGAGAAGCTCCGTCATGCAGTTCATGGAATTAGCCGTAAACATGCCGGCGCAGCTACCGCAGCCGGGACAGGAATGCTCGACGATATCGTCGGCTTCGTCCATGCTCATGCGGCCCGTATGGACGGCTCCGGGCGCTTCAAAGGCGTCGGTCAGGGCGACGGTCTTGCCGTTGGCCCGCCCCGGCAGCATGGGGCCGCCGCTGCAGAAGATAGACGGAATATTGACGCGCAGGGCCGCCATAATCATGCCGGGTACGATTTTATCGCAGTTCGGAATGAATACCAACCCGTCGAAGGGATGGGCGTTGGCCATGATTTCTACCGAATCGGCGATGTGCTCGCGGCTCGGCAGGGAATAAAACATACCTTCGTGGTTCATGGCGATGCCGTCGCAGACGCCGATAGCCGGGAATTCGACAGGCGTGCCGCCGGCCATGCGGATGCCCGCCTTGACCGCTTCGGCAATCGTATCTAAATGCATATGGCCGGGAATAATTTCATTCTGGGCGCAGACGACGCCGATGAGCGGCCGGTCCAATTCTTCCTGCGTAAACCCCAGGGCGCGGAACAGCGCGCGGTGCGGGATACGGTCTACGCCATGTTTCATCAAATCGCTTCGCATAGGAAACCCTCCTTGTGTACCAGTTTTGCTGCGTATTCTATTCTTTATTCTATGGCACAGTCTTTCATGCCGTCAATGAATATGATGTTGCAAATTTCTCATATTAGAAGTTGACCTTGTCCCTACCCTTCGTCTGCAGGATTTCGCGCGCTTCGTCGGGCGTTGCGATTTCAAAATCGAGGTCATGAAGAATCTTGACGACCTTTTCTACTTGCTGGGCGTTGCTGACAGCAAGTTCTCCCTGCGGATTGATGTACAGGCTGTCTTCCATGCCGACGCGCATGTTGCCGCCGAGGATCACCGACATGGTTTCAAAGCGGAAGGAGCGGCGGCCGCCGGCTACCATGGAGAAGTTGGCCTTGTCGCCGTAATCGGCCTTGACGTGGTTTACGAAGTACATCAGGTTTTCCGCCGTCATCGGAATACCGCCCATGACGCCGGGAACGAACTGGAAGTACAGCGGTTCGCGAATGAGGCCCTGTTTGTGAAGGGTCTTGATGTTGTTGAGCTGTCCCAAATCGAAGACTTCAAATTCCGGCACCGTACCGGCTTCATGCATCATGTCAAGGCATTTCTTCATGTCGGCAAAGGTATTTTGGAATACGTTTTTTTCCGTTCCCTTGAGGAAGGGGACTTCCCAATCGTATGTAGGGTTAGCTTCAATAGAAGCGGCCAGGCCGGCCAGGTTAAAGTTAACGGAGCCGCTGTTAAACGAGGCGATTTCCGGCTTGAAGCGAGGAATAGAGGCCATTCGTTCTTCGACGCTCATGCCGATCGCGCCGCCTGTCGTAATGCCGATGATGACGTCGCTGTTTTCTTTAATGCGGCTGAGAATCTGCCCCATCGTGTCGAGGTCCGACGTCGGTTTGCCGTTGTCTTCCCGGGCGTGGATGTGAACCATCGACGCGCCGGCGTTGGCGGCGTCAATGGCCGCCTGCGAAATGCCCTGCACGCCGCAGGGTAAATACGGCGACATAGAGGGCGTATGGATCGCGCCGGTGACGGCGGCTGTTACGATGATTTTTCTTTCTTTTTTTGCCATAGTGCATTCTCTCCCTTACCAAAACGATATAAAATTACGTATTACTTTTCGTTGCTTTTCAGCATTTCCATAACTTGCTGGTGCTGATGCTGGATGCGCTTGTAGACTTCGCCTCGTTCGAAATGATAATCTTCGCTGCCGTCGGGATAGGCATAGCGGGTCATGTGCTTATCCTGCGGATAGAGGTAGCGTCCGCCGCAGGCCATGATCGTGATCTGTGTATTCGGGCAGACGTCCTTGCCGAGATATTCCAGTTCTCTCGTCAGCATGGACGGATCGCCGGCGCAGTTGGCCCAGTTGTCGTAGTGATCGGGAATGAAGACCTTGGCGTTTAAGGCCTTGCTGACGCGCACGCAGTCGTACGGCGTCATCTTGTCCGTCGCGCCGGGCGCGTTGAATCCCATGTCGGCGATGGCTACGTCGATGTCGTAATCGTTGCCAATCTGCGTATAGCCGTCGTTAAACCATGTATCGCCCATAAACAGGATATTGCCGGCGCTGGTGCGGAACAAGAAGCTCGTGCAGGCCAATTCATAAGGCAGTACGTCGGGGCCTTCCGTCGTACGGATCGCCGTATCGTCGTAGCACATGAGGAATTCTACTGTCGCGCCTTTGAGCTGCACGCTTTCACCTAAACGGGTCATGTGAATGCGCGATTCGGGAACTTCAAAACCGCGGAGCTTCTTACAGGCCATGTACGGCGCATAAAATTTTACGTCCGTCGTCTTCAAAGCCGCTTTGACAGCGTACAAATCACAGTGGTCCTGATGCATGTGCGTAATGAACGCGCCGTCCAAGCCTTTAAACTGCCACGGATCGATGACCTGCGGGTTGAGGCGAAGCCAGTTGATGCTCTTCGCGCCGGCCTGCTTGCAGACGCCGCAGTTGCCGACGGCTTCTGTATACAAAGACGGGCCGCAGTACTGGTCGATCCAGTAAATACCGCCTTCGTCGGTTTTCAATACCCACGACGGTCCGCCGCACCACCACAAAGCAACCTGGCCTTCCGGCACCTTATACGTCGCAATTTCCTGATTCAAAAAGGTTCCCCATTCGGGATAGCAGTCTTCCAGCCACTGCTGGCGGTCGATGTCCTGATTTGCCGTGACATACGTACCGGAAATAATGCCTCTGCCGTCGCTCTTAGGAATAGTTTGTTGTGCCATGATAAAAAGCTCCTCTCATTGTTAAATACGTGTTAGTAAAGTATTATATATTCATATTATGTCTGACATGATGTATATTGTGGTAAAAAAAATTATGCCGCTGCTTCTTCTTTTACAACAGTCCCTGCATACGTTTCCGGCATAAAAGCCAGCACGACGCCGCAGAGACCAAACATGACAGCCGTAATGCCGATGCCGAACTCCAATCCATAAACCTGGCCGAGAACGCCAACTGTCAGCGGAGCCAAGACGGAGCCGAAGCGTCCCATGTTAAAGCAGAACCCGCCGGCCAAGGCCCGGATATGCTCGGGGAATAACTCGGAAAAATACGCGCCGACGACGCCGAAGGGACCGGACATGGAGAAGCCGACGACAGCGCCCCACCAGAATAAGAAGTTCCCATCACTGATGAATACGTACAGCGGAATCGCGACGACGCATAGGACGATGGATATCATAATAGATTTCTTGCGGCCAATCTTATCGCCTAAATAGCCAAACACCTGATAGCCGACGAACATGCCGATATACATGACGATGGAAAAATTGGCCATCATGACCAGGCTGAGTCCTCGCTCCTTAATGAGGAAAGTCGGAATCCATGTCGCCGCACCCCAGAAGGCGCCCAAGCTGAAGAATACCAGCGCCGTCCCCAGGATAACCCGTTTAAGAGTCTCACCGACAAAGCTGTTAAAAATACTGATCTTCTGCTTCTTTTCCTTCGGCCCCGACGAAACGGTATCGGCAGGAACTGTCACATAGGTATATATGGCAATAGGGATGGACAGCATGCCCAGCAGGAACAAGATCCGCCAGTCGATGGTCAGGAAAATCCGCCCGGCAAAGGACGCGAATACGAAGGCCACGGCAAACATGCTCAGTACGAGAGACGTGACGCGGCTCTGATAAGCCGGCGCCCAATGCTCCATGACCAAGGCTACGCACGGCCCCCACACGCCGCCGATAGCAATGCCCGTAAAGAAGCGCAGGATCATCCAATGTTCCCAATCATCTACGAAAATGATGACGCCCGTGCCGAGGCCAAAGGCTACCAGGCTGAAAATCAGAGCAAAGCGCCGTCCCCTGTTTTCGGCGACAGTCCCCAGAATGATGCTGCCCAGCGCCGCACCGACCATCGTGACGGACACGAGCAGGCCGCCCTGGGCGTAGGAAATATTCAGCACGCTGATTAGGACGGGCATGGATATCGCCAAGATAACGTTATCGTAATTATCGAATATATACGACAAGAACGTAGAAATAAATACGGGCCAGCGATATTTCGTCCCCTTTTCATCCATTTCATACTGACTCACATACATCTTCTCCTCTCCATTACGTGAAAAACCGAACCTTGTTACTTATTACATCTTGTCTGACAACGTTTATGATGTAATCATAGCAGACAACTTGCGATTTGTCAACAGGTAAACAAAAAACGCAGCCAATTTGCTGCGTCATTTTGTACTCATTCTATATTTCTTATTCTAAAGGTGCCGTAACGCAGCCGATGTGGGCTTTCATGGCGGCTCCCGCCCGTTCGGCGTCGCCGCTGGCAATCGCTTGGACGACTGCTTCATGCTGCGAATACATGTCGTGGAATATCTGCGGATTATGCGTCATGGCATGAAAGAAGTTGCGGCGCACGCCTTTATTCCACGCCAGCGTCATGATCACCATGACGGACAGTATCAGCTTATTGCCGCTCATCTTGCTGATAGCCCGATGAAACTCCATGTCCTTGGCGGCGACGTCGTCAATATGGCCGGCGTCGTACAAAGCCTTACTCGCCTTGATGATATCCTGCAAGGCGGCAATATCTTCTTTCGTCGCCCGTTCGGCCGCCAGCTCGGCGCTTCTGACCTCGACAACTTCGCGGAATTCGTTAAAATCCCGGCTGTCGGCGGAGACAAAGGCCTGCTTAATCGGCGTAGCGCTCAAGATGTCCAGGCGGCTGTTGACAAAGGTCCCCTTTTTGCTCCGCGTCACGTAGCCCGACAGCTCCAGGGCCTTATAGGCCTCGCGAATCGTACTGCGGCCGACGCGCAGCTCTTCGCAAAGAACGGCTTCGTTGGGAAAGACATAGCCCTCCGGCAGCTCGCCGGAAAGAATGCGCCGGCTGATTTCGTCAAATAATTTATCCGACATGCTCTTTGAAGAGCTGACTCGTATTTCGTTCCAATCCATAAGTATCCATCCTGCAATCTATATACTCGGCGAACTAAGCGCCTTCCCCTATTGTAAAGAATCGCGGAGTTTCTGTAAAGTAGCCTCGCGAGTTTACAGCTCTTATTTTCCAGCGCGATTTGCCAAAAAGGCTTTGATCTGGCTTTCGCCGATGACGGTAATGCCGTGTTTCTTCAGCAGCTCCGCCGTCACGCCGTCGCCAGCCGTCAGCGTCCGCGTAAACGTGCCGTCGTAAATCCGGCCGCTGCCGCAGGACGGGCTTTTTTCTTTCAGCACGGCGACAGTGCAGCCGAAGGTCTGCGCCAGATTTAAAGCCATCGCCGCGCCGCGGTGATACTGCTCTGTCACGTCTCGGCCGCTTTGCGTCCGAACTGCATCGCCCTGCCGTTCCGCCGGATCTCGCGGCGTAGCCAGTCCGCCGCCCTGCTCGGGACAAAAGGGAATGAGGTGAATGTCTCTCTCCTTCAGCAACTCTTCGACGGCGGAATACTCTTTGCGCTGCCCGTCGTAGCGGCAGGCAAAGCCCAGCAGGCAGGCGCTTATCAATACGTTCATAGCTGCACGCTCCTATTCTTAAAAATGCATTTTCATATATTAAAATAATTCTTTCCTTTCGATGACGGAAAAACCGCATATATACGGCATATACAGCCCATTTCCGCCATGAAAAAATATTAAATTTACATTAAATTATACGGGATAAAATTGCAAAAGTACAGTGGTCATACTATAATACGGGCAAGATACGCAGCGACGAAAGGAGATTTCCTATGACAAGAACGAAAAAACAGCGCAATACGGCCGATTTACTGGTCGAATGCTTGGAAGAAGAGGGAGTCCATTACATATTCGGCATTCCCGGCGAAGAAAACCTGTCTATCATGAATGCCTTGGAACGTTCGAAAATCGAATTTATCACCGTCCGCCACGAGCAGGGCGCGGCCTTTATGGCCGACGTCTACGGCCGCTTGACCGGCAAGGCCGGCGTCTGCATGGCAACCCTCGGCCCCGGCGCGACGAATCTCATTACGGGAGTGGCCGACGCCGACTGCGACGGTGCGCCCCTCGTCGCCATTTCCGGCCAGGTCGGCACGGATAAGATGCATATTACGGCTCATCAGTATTTAGATTTGCGCTCCATGTTCGAGCCCATTACCCGCCGGGCCTACACCGTCGTCCGTCCCGATACGATGGCGGAAATCACCCGCCTGGCCTTCAAATACGCCGAACGGGAAAAACCGGGGGCGACCTTCATCGACTTGCCCGTAAACATCAGCCACATGCCCGTCGCCGATACGGAACGGCCTATGCAGCGCAAGGCTATCCTGCCGGAAACGGCCCTGCAGTCGCAGATCGAAGCGGCGGCGGCCATGATTTCCTATGCCAAAAATCCGGTCATCCTGGCCGGCAGCAGCGCCATTCGCAACCACGCCTCGGAGATGCTGACAAAATTTGCCGAAACGCTGAAAGTCCCGGTCATCAATACGATGATGGCCAAGGGCGTCATTCCCTTTGACAACCCCTATTCCCTGTGGACCGTAGGCATTCCCATGGAAGATTACCAAACCAAGGTACTGGAACGGGCCAGCCTGGTCATCGCCATCGGCTATGACATCATCGAATACGCCCCGGCCAAGTGGCATCTGAGCCAGGCCGACATCATTCACATCGATACCATGCCGGCCGATATTAACAAAAACTACGAACCGGCCGTAGAAGTCGTCGGCGATATTACGGACTCCCTGAGCCGCATCCTGGAAAAGGCCGCCCGCCTGCAGAAACCGACGTACGCCCTGGATATACGCCGCCGCATGGTGGAAGAACACGAAAGCTACGCCTCCGACCTGTCCTTCCCAGTCAAGCCGCAGAAGGCCCTCATCGACTGCCGCCGGGTCATGGGCGAAGACGACATCGTCATTTCCGACGTCGGCGCCAACAAGGTCTGGATTGCCCGCCACTACAACTGCTACAAGCCCAATACGTGCATTATTTCCAACGGCTTTGCAACCATGGGCATCGCCGTCCCCGGCGCCATCGCCGCCAAGCTCGTCCATCCCAACAAGAAGGTCCTGGCGATTACCGGCGACGCCGGCTTCATGATGAACTGCCAAGAGTTTGAAACGGCCTACCGCTTGGGCACGAATTTCGTCACCCTCATCTTCAACGACTGCAGCTACGGTCTCATCAAGTGGAAGCAGGACATGCAGTTCGGCCATCACGCCTACGTCGATTTCACCAATCCGGACTTCGTGAAATTCGCCGAAAGCGTCGGAGCCATAGGCTACCGCATCGAAAAGACGGAAGACCTGCTGCCTACGATGGAAGAGGCCTTCGCCCAGGACCGGCCGGTCATCATCGACTGCCCCGTCGACTACGGCGAAAACATGAAGCTGACGGAACACTTAAAAGAGCTTATGCCAAATTTATAAGAGAAGTATACGAAAAAGGACTGAAATTTTTCAGTTCTTTTTCTGTATTATGACGTATATTTCTACAATACTTTAAAGTACAGTGCTATAATATAGGTTGCTTATATCTGCGCGTCCTTCTTCCGCGCAGGCAAGTTGATTTTATGTGAAAGAGGTGCCCTATATTGAGCCATACATCTGCATTTGATCGGAGAAGGCGGACCATCGGTCTGTTCGGCGCGCCTATCTGCGCCCTTCTCGTCTTTTTAACGCCCATGCCCGACTTATCCCTGGCAGCCCATAAGCTGCTGGCCTTGATGACGCTCGTCGCCTTATGGTGGATTACAGAGCCGCTGCCCCTGCCGGTCACGGCGCTCCTCGGCCCGACGCTGGCCGTCGTCATCGGCATCGTACCGGCCTCGACGGCCTTCAGCGCCTTTGCCAACCCGCTCATCTTCCTGTTTATGGGCGGCTTCATGCTGGCGACGGCCATGATGCATCACCATCTGGACAAGCGCTTCGCCTTTTGGCTCCTGTCGCGCCGCTGGGTCGGCTCGAATCCCAAGAAGATCCTCCTGGCCATGGGGCTGGCGACGGCCCTGTGCTCCGGCTGGGTCAGCAACACGGCGACGACGGCTATGATGTTCCCTATTGCCCTGGGGTTGTTAGGAGCTATTAAGGAAATGTTCGCTGCCCAAGGCAAAATGTTAGACTTGCACACGTCAAAATACGCTACGGGCATCATGCTCATGACGGCCTATGCCGCATCCATCGGCGGGTCGCTCACGCCGATCGGCGCGCCGCCCAACTTGATTATCGTCGGCTTTCTGAGCGAAATGAGCCACATTTATGTCTCCTTCTTCGACTGGATGGTCTGGGGGGCCGTCAGCACGATCCTGTACTTCATCATCGCCTACGTCGTCCTCGCCCGCATGTATCCGCTGGAGGTTTCGGAAATCGCCGGCGCCGACGAATTCATCGCCGCCCGCCGCCAGGAGCTGGGAAAATGGACGCGGGCCCAGAAAAATACGCTGATCGCCTTTATCGTCGCCATCGTCCTCTGGGTGACGCCGGGCATCATGAGCATCGTCCTCGAACCGGGCAGCCCGATGATTAAGCTGTACAACCGCCTGTTCCCCGAAGCTGTCGCCGCCCTCGTCGGCGCGCTGGCCTTATTCCTCCTGCCGGTCAACTTCAAGGAACGGCAGTTCACCTTGTCGTGGAAGGAAGCGGCTAAGGGCATCGAATGGGGTACCCTTCTCCTCTTCGGCGGCGGCCTATCGATGGGTACGATGATGTACGCAACGGGCTTGTCGACATGGTTCGGCACGCTCATCATCGACGCCCTCGGCGGTAATCCGTCGGAGGTAGCCCTCATCGCCGTATTCGCCGTCATGTCCCTCCTCATGTCGGAGCTCACGTCCCACACGGCAGCTACCAACATGGTCGGCCCCTTGGGCATTACGGCTGCCATGGCGGCCGGCTTCAATCCTGTTCCCGTCGCCGTAGCCATCGCCCTGGCCTCGTCGCTGGGCTTCATGCTTCCCGTCTCGACGCCGCCGAACGCCATCGTGTACGCCAGCGGCTACATCCCCATTACCAAAATGATCAAGACGGGCGTATACATCGACATCATCGGCATCGCCTGCGTCACCATCCCCTTGGCAATATACGTCGTCAAATGGGTTATTTCCTAACAGTATCTATATACAAAGACAGCCCTGAAAACGGAATCGCGCCGTTTCAGGGCTGTTCTTTTCTGTATCGTTGAGTTATACCGCTTATTTCAGCGTCTTCATAAAGGCCAGCAGGGCGTCGACGTCTTTTTCCTTCGTCGCCCAGGACGTGCAGATGCGGATGGCAATGCGGCCGTCGGGTAAATCGGCGAAGTGGTCTACCGAATAGGATTGGCTGATTGTCTTCAGCTGTTCTTCCGTCACAATCGGCAGCTGCTGGTTCGTCTGATGCTCGTACAAGAAGGAATAGCCCGCTTCTTTCAGGCCCTTGTACACCTTGACGGCCAGGTCGGCGGCGTGACGGGCGCTCTTCATGTATAAGTCGTCCGTAAACAGCGCTTCGTACTGTACGCCTAAGAGCCAGCCCTTGGCCAGGAGGCCGCCGCGCTGCTTGATGTGGTAGGGAAATTCCTTAGACAGGTCTTCGTCCATAATGACGACGGCTTCGCCGAATAAGGCGCCCTGCTTGGTGCCGCCGACGGTAAAGACGTCGCAGATCTGCGGCAGGTCGGCCAGGGTCATGTCGCTGTCCGGCGCGGCCAGGGCGTAGCCGAGGCGGGCTCCGTCGACAAATAATTTCATGCCGTATTCCTTGCAGACGTCGTGAATGGCGGCGATTTCAGCACGGCTGTACATGGTGCCGACCTCCGTCGTCTGGGAAATATAGACCATGCCGGGCTGTACAAAGAACAGGGCGTGCGTTTCCTTCCAGTACGCCTGGCAGACGTCGCGTACCTGCTGAGCTGTCAGCTTTCCGTCCGCCGTTTCGACCGACAGGATTTTATGGCCCGTCGCTTCGATAGCGCCCGTTTCATGGTTGAAAATATGGGACGTCTGCGGCGCAATGACGCCCTGATAGTTTTTCAGGCAGGAAGCGATGACCGTAAGGTTGGCCTGGGTGCCGCCGACGAGGAAATATACGCCGGCCTCCGGAGCCTGGCAAGCCTGGCGAATCAAGTCGCGGGCATGGTCGGAATGAGAGTCGAACCCATATCCCGGATTCTGCTCCAAATTAGCCTTGGCAATGGCTTCCAGCACCGGCAAGGGCGCTCCCTCCAAATAATCGCATTCAAATCGTACCATCTGTATTCCTCCTCATTTATTTTTTAGGCATTTTTTCAGCGTTTTTCAGCATATCTGTCATGACGGAAAGCAAGCTGTCGTCCTGATTGGCTTCATTGGCGAACAGGATGGCAATTTCTACGGAGCTGCCGTGCTGCCAGGCCAGGCAATGTATCGTTTCGGCAAAATTCGTCTCGTTGATGATAAGCTTGCGCTGGAGCGTGCATTCATAAAACATATGGCCTCTGAACTTTTTGGCGCTCATAGGCTGCACAACCTTGAAGCCTTCGGGCAGGCACTGCTTCATCAACGCCGCCGTACGCTCCATGAGCACGTCCATATTCGGCTTGACGCCGGCGCTGTGCAGTATGCCGGCCTTTTCGCGCTGCCGGTCAACGGCCGCTTCGACCTCCCAAATATTGGCGCTGTAGCGGAGCATATATCCGTATTGGAACGAAGCGCCGTCCCGCTTTACCAGTTGATACGTCTGCGGCTCTATAGGATAAATCCGTTCCAGCATAGCCGCCACGTCGTTGCCGTAGCTTTCCGCCGTGAGCAGCGGCTGGTACCCTTCTTCCATATACAGGCCGTCGGGCACGGTGATAATCCCCCAGTTCGGAAAGGGCGTCTCCGTCCCCTTGTCTTTAGCCAGCAGCGGCATTGTCAGGGACAGTACGGCCGCCGCGGCGAGTATTCCTGCTTTTACCTTCACCATTGTCACATCCTCATTTGGATACATTTCCGTATTGTTGATACTCCCAATACCGTTATTCTATAATATTTAAAGTACGGTGTCAAAAAATAGTGGCACAGTCTTGGCAAGTATGGTATAGTGGTACTGTAATTTAATCGCAATTAGGAGGAACAATCATGGACTTTACAATCAAACCGAATTCGCAAGGTGAAATTTCCGAAGTCGTCGTACTGGACAATACGGCCATCAAAATGGGCAGCGGCAAATCGCCCGTATACGCTACGCCGGCCCTCGTCGCCCTGATGGAAAACGCAGCCATCCTGGCCTGCGAAAGCCAGCTTCCCGAAGGCTACAACACCGTCGGCATCGCCATCAGCGTCAAGCACCTGGCCGCAACGCCTATCGGCCTGACCGTAACGGCGAAAGCAACCCTCGTCGAACAGGACAGAAAGAAGCTGTCCTTCAAAATCGAAGCTTTCGACGACGCCGGCAAGGTCGGCGAAGCGACGCACGACCGCTTCATCATCGAATCGGCTCCCTTCCTGGCTAAAGCCGAAGCGAAAAAAGAATTGAAAAAATAATCCATTCAGTGTGACACAACCCGCCGGTTCAGCCGAACCGGCGGGTTCTTTACCTCTGGCAGACCTTGCAGCAGCGCGTCTCTATTCCGAGTCCAAATGAAGGCACGCCAAAAGGGCCAAATTCAGCGCAGAATTTGACCCTCTCCGTTGCCAATATGATATACTTTTTTCTTACTGTACGATAACGGCCAAGGCGTCGCCGGTCTTGACATTGTCGCCTACGTTGACCCGCAGGCTGTGGAGCTTGCCTTCGGCCGTAGCCGTAATGTCGTTCTGCATCTTCATGGCTTCCAGTACGAGCAGGACGTCTCCCCGTTTGACAGCCTGGCCGGCTTCGGATTTCAGCGCCGAAATCTTGCCGGGCATGGGAGCTTTAATGACGACGGCGCCGTCGGGAATCGGTTCCATAGCGGCCGGAGACGGTGCAGCTGCCGCCGGCGCAGGCGCAGCGGCCGGAGCTGCCGGTGCGGCAGGCTGCGGAGCCGGAGCAGGAGCGGCCGGAGTCGGAACGGCGGCAGGAGCGGGCGCAGCGCCGCCGATTTCTTCTACTTCTACTTCATATGCTTGTCCATTTACCGTTATTTTAAACTTTTTCATTCTATATCCTCCTGGCGAAAAATATATATATCTATTACCGCATACCGGCCAGGCGGCCGGCCATAATCCAGTGTGCATTCTGCCGTTTTTTCGCTTTGATCGAGCGGATAGCCGCCGGCGAATAGCCGTAAGCTGCGACAGCCGCCATGATCACGGCGACGACTTCCGGCGAAATGTCGGAAACGTCGGCCTGCGGCGCCGTCGGTTCCGCCGGAACAGTCGCCATAGGACGGGCGGCGACGACGGCGGGCTGCCGCTGCCCTACGGGCACGACAGACTGGTGCGCCGCTACGGCATGGGTCGGAACGGGTTCTTCCTTCGGCGCGGCTGTTTGCGATGCTGATGCAGGCGCAGTCTGCTGCCCCTGCTTAGCCAACAGGCGCTGCAAATCATCCTTCACCTCTGCCAGCTCGGCAATCTTCCGTTCCATCTCCTGCATGCGGCTTGCGGAATGACGCCACTGCAGCACGCACAGGATAGCCAAGACGATCAGGGCCAATAGTTGCAAATCCATAGCCATCCCTCCCCTTATAACGGCATATTGCCGTGCTTCTTAGACGGGCGTTCTTCCCGCTTGCTGTACAGCATAGCCAAGGCGTCGATGATGCGGGGACGTGTTTCCTTCGGCTCGATGATGCAGTCTACATAGCCGTGTTCCGCCGCTTTGTACGGTGTAGAAAATTCCGTAATATATTCTTGCTTCTTCTTTTCTTTTTCCGGATCGCGCTTAAAGATGATATTGGCCGCGCCGTCCGGACCCATGACGGCGATTTCAGCCGTCGGCCAGGCAAATACCATGTCTGCGCCGAGCTGGCGGCAGCACATGGCGATATACGCGCCGCCGTAAGCCTTGCGCGTAACAACGGTTACCTTCGGCACCGTCGCTTCGCAATACGCGTAGAGCATCTTCGCGCCGTGGCGGATGATGCCGCCGAATTCCTGCGTCGTTCCCGGCAGGAAGCCCGGCACGTCGACGAAGGTGACGAGGGGGATGTTAAAGCTGTCGCAGAAGCGGATGAAGCGGGCCGCCTTATCGGACGCGTTGATGTCCAGGCAGCCGGCCAGGAATTTCGGTTGGTTAGCAATGATGCCGACAGTCTGGCCATCGAAGCGGGCGAAGCAGGTAATAATATTTAAGGCGTAATTTTCCAATACCTGATAGATTTCGCCGTTGTCAACGCAGGATTTAATGACGTCGAGCATGTCGTAAGGCATGTTGCTGCTGTCGGGGATGACCGAATTCAGGCTTTCGTCCTGACGCTGCGGATCGTCGTTCGTTTCGGCGATAGGCGCTTCCTCCATGTTGTTGCTCGGCAGGAAGTCGAGGAGATATTTGATTTTAGCAATGCAGTCGTCTTCGTTTTCGCAGGCAAAGTGAGCTACGCCGGACACGGAATTGTGCGTCATAGCGCCGCCTAATTCTTCAGACGAAACTTCTTCGGCCGTAACCGATTTGATAACTGCCGGGCCTGTAATAAACATATTCGACGTATTTTTAACCATGAAAATGAAATCCGTCAAAGCCGGGCTGTATACGGCGCCGCCGGCACAGGGCCCCATGATGACCGAGATCTGGGGAATGACGCCCGAAGCCGACGTATTGTTCATAAAAATGCGGCCGAAGCCGGACAAGGCGTCTACGCCTTCCTGGATGCGCGCGCCGCCCGAGTCGTTGATGCCGATAATCGGAGCGCCCATCTTCAGGGCCATTTCCTGAACCTGGCAGATTTTATGAGCATGCATCTCGCCGAGAGAACCGCCTTCGACGGTGAAATCTTCGGCATAGGCGAAGACGAGACGGCCGTTTACGGTGCCGTATCCCGTCACGACGCCGTCACCGGGAATGTCTTTTTCCTGCATGTTAAAATTCGTGCAGCGATGGCGGATAAACTGGCTGATTTCCGTAAAGCTGCCTTCGTCGAAGAGCTTGTTCAGCCGTTCCCGCGCCGTCATCTTTCCTTGTGCGTGCTGTTTATCAATGCGTTTTTGACCGCCGCCCATTTCAATGGTTTTCAGTTTTTCATGAAATTGAGCGATTTTTTCTTGAACTGTAGCCATAATGCACCTCCATTGCAACATGTCGCATAGTTTTATAATATACCAAAAACAGCTTAACCATGCCGTTCATCCCATTAATTAGTGCTTATGAGTGCTTATAGGATTATGGAGCTATCTATTTGGTCTTGTAGAAAGTCGTACAAGCCGTCCCGATGCACCAGCCACCGTGAGCCTACACGGAAGGCTTTTAGTTTACCAGAAGCACACAAAGCATAAATTGTTGACAACGGGACACCCAATAGCTCATGGAGTTCCCGTGGCGTAAAGGTGATACGATTCTCCCACACATGGTTAGGGGTGGTAAGAAAAGATTCCTTTGGTAATTTGAGATAACCATTAAGCATTATATCACATTCTCCTTCCTATGAAAATATGACAAGGGAAAATAAAGATAAGCATAAGAACAAATAAAGGTATCTCTATAGATAATCATTAATAATCAACTATAGAGATACCTTATGAATCATTAATTAATAATCATTAATTAGACTATAGAAACTCATAAGAACCGTAATGAACTTATAAGACCATAAGGGCACTTATGAGTACAATAATTATTCATACAATACTATGTTCATGGATGCTGTATGGTTCTTATTGGTACTATATGTAACCTTTTGGCACCTTCTTCAATTAGTGCAACCAACCTAGACGTAGTGTATTAGTGCAACCAACCTATTTCACCTCGTGTCCCTTATGGCTTTAACCATTGCATGTCTATAATCAATATTTGCATATTCTTCCAACACGCTGACTTCCATCCAATGCTCAAGCTGTTCTTCCGTCAGTTCCATGATTTTATCTTCGTCTGCAACATCCATCATTTCCACAAAATGACCAACACCCATTGCTAGGGCATCCAGACGGTCATCATGGGGCAGGGCGTTCTTTTCCCTGCACAAACGGGTCATCTGGTACACAAGGGAATACTCGTACTTCTTTTCCGTAAATACCTTGTAGTCCGCTTCAATTATCGGACGGTTCACGATGAGCTTATGTCGCATCATGACAGGTTCAAGGGTATCAATAATACGAGCTTCCTTTTGGCCTGTGGATTTCACTTCTTCGATACCACAGGGATGAATTTTGTTGAATATCGGTGTCATGACTTTGGTAAACATACCATCCCCAAAGTTGGCTTCGACGATTACTAAGTCCACATCCCAGAATCTAGCACGTGTCGCAAGCTGGGTAAGCGTCAGGTCACTATAACCCTCACTGTATCCGCCGACATCCATCAAGAACAGGTATCCGTTCAGATACTTCAAGACCACGTAGGACGTCTCATCAGTGCCACGCCCACTAGGGTCAATCGCCATGATCGTGGTGTCATATGGCATCGTGTCGGGACTACGGGATAACTCGCTGTAGAAATAATCCCCCTTCATGGCCGTACAGGGAATATCCTTGATGAGGTTTTCACGTGATTTCGCCCAAGACCACTTCACGGACGATTCGTACATATCAAGGTCAGTAACGATGAGGTCAGACACTTTCAGAGGATACTTCTCGGCATCCGAGAGCCGTGTGTTGAGCATAAACTGTAATGCGAACCCAGCCTTGCCATAGGACAACGACCGCTTGAAGATTTCTTCCTCATTGAACCGCAAGGGGTCTGTAGGCTTGCCTTCGAGCGACGGGTCGTCCTTTAGCTTATTCCAGATAAATGGAGCAAGGTTCTGTCCATAGTGGTCTTCCACCTGATGCAACGCTGGGTACACGACAGGCCAGATACGGGTGATGTACCCACGGTCGCCTAAGATGTTATAGAGAGACGATTCCGTCTGTGGTGTCCCAAGGTATATAATGCGTCCATTCGGTTTCAAGATAGCATCAAATTCCTTGACGGCTTCCGACAGTTTTTCTCGCTGCGTCTGTGTCGCACTATTCTTCGGCACCTCTACGTCGTCGGCAATCAGGATGTCAGCACGGGTACCTGTAATCTGCCCTGTGATACCAATAGACTTTACCGACGGGGAAATGTCGGGAATTGCTCCCCCTACGTCAAAAATGTTCTGTGTGTCCAGCTGCTCCTTCGACGCTTTCATATCAGCGAGGAAGGGTATGGTGTGAATAATCTGCTTGATAAAGCGAGCATTGGCATCTGCACGGTCGCCAGAAGCCGACACAATTTCTACCTTTAGCTGCCTATTAAGCCATAAGCACCACACGACAAACGCACAGGTAATGAAGGATTTTGCCACCCCTCGAAAGCCCTCGATGATGATACGGTCGCTGGGTGGGTGTTGCAGATAGTTTGCAATGTCTACCTGTATGGGTGTAGGTGGCGGCAGGGAAATACTTTTCCATACAATATAAAGGAACGCCCAGAAATTCTCCTGAGCGTTCTCAATGTCACGTTTCGTCCATTCTGTTTTTCTTTCTATCATTCGACTAACCTCATCAAGTCAGGGATATTGGAAACGTCCTGCTGAATTTCCGTTACCCCTTCGGTTTCAATGGTAGTTAGGAAGTTGTTATCTTTAAGGAACTGCCGTACCTTAGCAAGGAATGCAGGATTTTTGCGCAATTCTGGGTCTTGAAGACCTTCTAATAGTGCTTGCACCTCTCCCTGAGCTAACTGGTCAAGAAGTTCCTTAGGAAGCTCAAAATTAGCCATTTTACCACCTCTTTCATAAAAACAAAAAGCTCCCGTAGGAATTTACACCTAAAGGGAGCAATACACACAAAAGTCCTACTCCTGACTGGGACTTTTTACAATTTTCACGTCATCCTTATATCTCTTTATGGCTGTATGGGGACTACACCCAAAACGATACGGGAATAAAGGACAACGAACCAAATCACACTTCATTACTTCTTGCGAACTTCCTGCACAGCAATCTAAACATTTTTCACGAATTGCAGACGCATAACTTACTGTGTCTGGGATATACATTAATCGCTTCATTTAATACACCACCCGACCAAGGCCACTCCTGCAAGAGCAGCCCACGTTTTATTCTGCCGTTCTTTGATCATCAGCTCGTGTTCCATTGATTCCATTTCGGTCTGCAATGTCGTTAAGGATTTCTTCAATTCGGTCAAATCGCTCTTTGCTGTCGTCAATGAGGTCTGTGCGTTCGTCAAGGCTTCCTTGCAATTCTCCAACTGAATCCTCAGCTCCGCTAACTTCGATTTGTCCTCGGTCGAGAGCTGCTCCAATCTCGTCAAGTTTTGCTCCAACACTGTCAGCTCCCATTTCAATTCGTTGTACTGTGTCACTGACATGGTTATCGTCTGGGTGGTCGTGCTGGGAGTAGAGGTATACTCCGCCCCCAATGACAACGACGGCCAGCGGATACTTAACGCGCACAATTACAAAATATGTACGAAAAAAAGAACATCCAGAAACACATGACGAAAGAGAATCCTTAACAGAACTGTACCGAAAAATAGATAAAAAATAGCCTATCTTAATTGATAGGCTTTTCTTTTTATTTATGTTCTGTTATGTCTTTAAGAATATATTGTACAATAGGATATTCTTTTTTTAATGTAATTGGCCCTCTTTTACCTTGTGCGCCACTTTGTACTAAATCAGTAATAATTCGCCCCTGCAATAAAACAGGTTTAGTATGTGTATTATAACTAGGTATGGAAAATTTTTCTGTACCAAAACAATATATAGGAAAGGAATATACATAGCTATTATCTTCTAAAAACATATATACATCGTAAATTCTCATTTTCATTTTTTCATTTATAGGGTGCGTAAACTCGTTAGGTATTTTAGATATTAAGAGGATACATCGGTATGAATTAGGTGATCCTTCAATCGCTTCAAAATTACGTGTATCTACACCGCTATTATAAGGGCAATTATAAGCGATTATATTATACCTTGCGTCTTTTCCTGCTGCTAGTGTTATAATATCATTTATAACTATAGGTGTTTTATATGCATAACTATTTAAAGGGATAGTAACAAAAAGCATAAATAAAGTAATACAATATAAAAATTTACGCATAATAAATAACCTCTTTTTCACATGATGATACTTACATTTTACCGCATGTTTCCTAGCATTGTCTACTGGTTTTATATGCGTTCCTTTCGTACAGATGTTTTATAACAATTAAATAAACGTTTAATCGTCTTTTAGCCACCACACTACCATACCAGTCAAAACGTATAGATGCCCCTAGTCACAAACAGCACCATATTACTCCACTATCGCAAGCCTATAGATACACACATTTTCCCACGTCTCCACGTGTACCATTTATTAAACGCATTAGACACAAGCAGGGCGCTTGATGTACAATAAGCACACAATAAGCGCCACAACAGCCATTACGGCGCTACAATATGCGCATAATGATATATCAAAAGATTATGGCATATGTAGCTTGATGTATCGTATGGTATGCAAAATGTTCGCAATGAGTGACATATGGTCAGCTGGCAGTTAATATGATTCAATGCAGGCACCCCTACGGGGGAACACGCACGAATCCAATTCCATATATACCCACTCACAAATTTTTTAAAATTTTCAACTTAGGATGGTGATAACATGGCAACTAAAAGACGGAACAAAGGTGAAGGCAGCATCACACAACTATCCAATGGAAAATACAAGATGACAATTACCATTGGAAAAGGATTAGATGGTAAACAGAAACGTAAATCCATCACCGCAGCTACGAAAAAGGAACTATTTGATAAAGCAGCTTATGTAAAGGCGCAATATGGGGTGATGACACAAGCAGAAATACAAGCTCAGCTTAGCACCGAAACATATCGTGAGTTCTCAAAAAAGATGGCAGCATTACAAGAAGCTGGTCTGACGGAGAACACAAAGAACACCTACAATAATATAGACGAGAAATACCTATTACCCCGTCTAGGAGACAGCAGGATGAAGGACATAACACCTCACATGTGCGAAACTCTTATCTGTGATTTATTATGGCAAAATAAGCTTTCTGGATCTACTTTACGAGGCATAAAGTCCCGAATGAGCTATATGTTTAAACAAGCAGTAAAACGAGACATACTTGCTGTTAACCCACTAGATAAAACAGACATAACGTTGCCCCCTAAAAATAGGAAGGCACTTATGACCTTGCCTACAGTAGAAAAGATGCAGGAATTGTTGACATATATGAAAGAAAAAAGACCAAACTTATACCCCATGGTGTACACAGCCATCTACACAGGAATGCGTAGAGGTGAGCTGTTAGGGCTTAAATGGCCTTGTGTAGATTTCGATAAAAAGACTATTACGATCAATAATCAAATCACGGATAGAGGGAATAGCGATGCTCCTTTAAAAACAGAAACAAGCTATCGGACAATATATGTCAGCGATAAGCTATTAGCGGTATTGAAAGATGTTCCACACAAATCCCAGTACGTGTTCACCTCACCTGCTACAGGTACACACTATTCTAGGGGTGTCACTACAAATCTAAAAAATATCTTTAGAGAGGTAAATATGCCTGAACACTTCTCCATGCACGACTTGCGCCATTTTCATGCGACACAGCTAATTATGCATAATGCAAATATTAAAGTTGTAAGTCGGCGACTGGGACACAAGGATATTAAAGTGACACTCGACCTATATTTCAACTTCATGCCATCTATGGATGAAGAAGCTAGTCGCATTATGGACACCATCATAGACTAAAATCACCTTTCGCAAACTAAAGGATTTCTAACCTGGGCAATGCAGGTCACTTTAGTTAACTAAAGCTAATCTTAGTGCTTATAAGTGCTTATCGTTAGATTTTCGGGGATTATCAGAATAAGAATGGCTTAATGGAGCGGCTATTTAGCTACATTCTCCGTATTATGGCATAGTTTTATATTTTACCATAGAAACTCGCATTTTAACAGTATAGTACTTATATATTATAATACATTTTCACTCTATATAAAAGGCCGCCTTTTCTCTATGCGCCGGCCTTTTCCGTATGCTGGAATTTTATTTTAATATATACGAAATATACGTCGCGAATCCATTATAAATTAAAGAAAGGGCCCATTATTTTTAATATTTCCCATAGCAATACCAAACTATCTCGTCGGCATGAATAATAACATTTGCTACTTTTCCGCTTTTCCAGTACAATAAGAACAGTTTTTCAAAATGAAAAGAGGAGGAAGCCATGGATTACGATACGAGGGACAAAAAACGATATATACGCGCGTCCCGCTGGGTCAAGCCGGACCCGGACGTTCAGAATCCGACGCGGTACTACGCCGTCAGCAGAGGCCGGCGCATCGGCATCTTTACGGATTTCGCCAAATACGAAAGGGCTACGCAAGGCTTTAAGGGCGCCCGCTCCAAAAGCTTCAAATACTATAAGCAGGCCCGGCGCTGGCTCTATCGGGAACTGTTCGCCAAGCCCGGCGAGTATCCCCTCGAAAGGCGGCAGAAAAAAGAGCTGGCCCGCCGCAGGTCTTTATCCTCTCAAGTCAAGGACTTCATCCGCACCCTCGACGCCAGCCGCATCTACGCCGTCGACGTCGAGATGACCGACCTTTCCTCCGACGGCGAAATTCTGCAGGTTTCCATCGTCAACGGCCGGAACGCCGTCATATACAACCAATATTTCAAGCCGGAACACCAAACGGAATGGGACGATACGGTACCCATCCACCACATCACGCCGGAACGCGTACAGGACTCCCCTTCCTTCAGCAGCTACGCCCCGCTGTTCAGCAAGCTGTTTGCCCAGGCCCAGCTTATCGTAGGCTACAATACGATGCAGGACGTGCGCATGCTGCAGCAGGCCGGCGTCGCATTTCCGCCGGCCCTGCCGATACTCGACGCCGGCGAAGCCTATTCCTTCATTCATTCGGAGCATCAGCCCGTGCGCTCCTACGCCAAGCTGAAGGACTGCGCCGCCCACTACGGCTACGGAGAAACTCAGTGGCACGACAGCCTGGCCGACGCAGCGGCGACGCTCTACTGCTTCCAGGCCATGATGGACGACGAAAACGCCCTGTTCCAGCTGTTCCACGCCAATCCCTAAGGCAGACAAAACGCCCGCTCTTGCTTCTGAAAAGGCAAAAGCGGGCGTATCGTATATCTGTATCAGTCAAGCATGGCTCTTAGAGTTCCGGTTCAATCAAGCCGTATTTGCCGTGTTTCCGTTTGTATACGACGCTGATCGTATCGGTCTTGGAGTTGAGGAATACGAAGAAGTCGTGGCCTACGAGGTTCATCTGCAAAATAGCTTCTTCGACGTCCATCGGGCGGGCGGCAAATTTCTTCGTTCTGGCGATTTCAAAGGTTTCTTCCGGTTCCGCCGGCCCTTCTACCAAGGCGGCGTTGAAGGACGAGCCCTTCATGCGGCGAGCCAATTTCGTTTTATATTTATGGATTTGGCGAACCATCTTGTCGTATACCAAATCGATAGCGGCATACATATCGTCGTTCGCTTCGACGCCGCGGAGGACGACGCCGTCTACTTTCAAGGTAATTTCTGCAATCTTACGGTCTTTTTCAACGGAAAGCATCGCTTGTACGTTTACTTCGTTGTCGAAATATTTCGTCACTTTCTTTTCGCGTTTCAATACATAGTCTTTCAGAGCTTGCGTAATTTCTAAGTTCTTGCCTCTAACAGTTGTTGCCATAAAAATCCCTTCCTTTCCGTCGGGAAGTCCATCAGATACGATATGGCTTTCCTACCTCATGGTTGCTTCCCTTATATATATAATATTCCACAGGGATATAGGAAATCCTTCTTGTGATTTTAATTATTTTGCAGAAAACCTAAAGCCTGCAAGGGAGAGAAGCGCTCCAGCCTTTCCGGCTCACAACCCGCAGTCAAATAAAGCCTGAGGCTCGGTGAATTCAAGCATGCCGTCCATCCCGCCTTCGCGGCCGATGCCGCTGTGCTTAAAGCCGCCGAAGGGCGCCGTCACGTCGCGCGGCCCGTCGTTGATATAGACGTTGCCCGACCGGATGCGCCGCGCCGTCGCGACTGCCTGCTCTTTCGGCCCCCAGACGGCGGCGTTCAGGCCGTACGGCGTGTCGTTGGCAATGGTTGCGGCCTCTTCTTCCGTGTCATACGTAAGGACACAGAGGACGGGGCCGAAGATTTCTTCGCGGGCGATGATCATGTCGTTCGTCACATCGGTAAAAATCGTCGGATAGACATAATATCCCTTCTCCGGAGCCGGCGGCAGCCCTCCTGCCAGCAGGGCCGCGCCTTCGTCGATTCCCTTCTGGATATAGGAGCATACCGTCTGGAATTGATGCTCCGACGCGACGGGCCCCACCTTGACGGCCGGGTCGGTTGGATCGCCGACGACGTATTCCGGAAGCAGCTGCAGCAGCAGCCGTTCGACAGTCTCTTTATCGTCTTTCGGGACGACGAGGCGCGACAAGGCCGTGCAGGTCTGCCCCGAATTGAGAAAGATGGAATCGAGGCACATGCGCGCCGCCCCTTCGTAGTCTGCGCCTTTCAAAATAACGCAGGGCGACTTGCCGCCCAATTCCATGCTGATGCGCTTCATCGTCGCCAACGCCCTGCGGGCTACGCCGACGCCGGCTTCCGTCGATCCCGTAAAGGATATCATATCGATCAGGGGATGGTCGCACATGGCATTTCCGATTTGACTGCCCCGGCCGGTTACGAGGTTGAACACGCCTTTGGGGAATCCGGCCTTATGAAAAGCCTCTGTCAGATAATAGGCAGCTAAGGGCGTATGCTGACTCGGCTTCAGCACAACCGTATTGCCTACGAGAATCGCCGGGACGACCTTCTGGATAATCTGCCCCAAGGGATAATTCCACGGCGTAATGCAGCCGACGACGCCGACGGGCTCCCGGTATACCGTCGACTGGGGCAGGGTTTCCACCAAGGGAAGGCCAGCCGCCAAGTCGATATACGACTGGGTGCGCACGTACTGGTATCGGACGTGGCTGGCCGCGGCAAAGGACACGGGAGCTCCCAATTCCTTGACAATGCAGTCTGTCAGCTGCGGCTCCATCTCTTTAAAATACGTCAGCATCTTCTTCATGTACTCCATCCGTTCCGATAAAGGCGTCGCCGCCCAAGCCGGAAGGGCCGCTGCCGCAGCCTTCGCCGCTTTGTCGACGTCAGCGTCGTTTCCTGCAGGCACGCAAGCGAATCTCTCTTGATTCGCCGGATTTTCTACATCGATATAAGCTCCTGACGCGCTGGGCGTCCACGCTCCGTCTATGTACAGCATTTTAAAATTCATAGGGCTCACCTCGATTTTCTCTCATACGTATGCCAAAACTGCCGCACGAAGAACAGGATTTCCTTCATGCGGCAGCGCCTCGTTTCGTTTATCGGCAGAAACCATTGCCTCTGCCTATATGGGATATTTGCGAATTATACTTCCGTTTTCCATAACCCGTGGAGGTTGCAGTATGCGTATACGACGCCGGAAGTTCCTTCAAATTCGGCCTTCGGCGCTTCGCCGGGATTCAGATAACGGATATCAACGGATTTGTCCGATACCAGGGCAATCCATTCGATGTAGTGCTTTTCTTCCATCGGATGCGTTACCGAGCCGACTTCGACCAATAAGCGGCCGCCCTCTTTCCGTACAGCCGGCACGTGTTTTTCCTTCGCGGCGTCTACAGAATCGGCAACTAAGCGAACCAATTTCTGACCGTCTACGACGACTTCCTGTTCAGCCTGAACGCCTACGACTGCTAAAATAGAATTATCTTTTTCATTGCGGTAAAATTCTACATGTTTCATGGTGAAATCTCCTTTATCTATGCGTAAAATAATTTTAAAATTTCTTTCTATCTAATAATTATTATCTCTTGCTATGGTCTTATTGTATACCATTTCAGTGGAAAAGTCAATAATAAATAACGATTATTTTTTATTATTTTCTAATGAATACAGCATGTTATGGTAAAATAATTACGGAGAAACTTTACTGTATAAAAGCGAAAAATATATAAAGCAACGCCAATATCAGTACCGGCACGCTTCCCTAAAAAAACTCATTTCAATCTGATAAGAATAGAACACGGGATATTTTCATTTCTATTAGGGCTTAGTCACGTTAATTAGAACAGTAGGACACGTCGTATGTCCACTCTTTTTGAAAAAAATAAGGCAACGGCAGATATATGACACCTGTCGTTACCCTAACATTTACTATAAAACCAATTATTTCTGCGCCGTTGCCGGAACAACGCGGACGGCTTTCACGCTTCGACGTCCGTACAGGCCATAATATAAGAAAAAGCAGACGATGGCGATGACGCCGGCTACGGCGTATAACTGGGGGAACGTAAGCATGCGGTGCAGCATTCCTAAGACGTACGGCCCTACGCCAAGGCCCAGATCCAAGGCGACGAAATACGTCGACAAGGCCACGCTGACGCGGTGAGACGGCGTCAATTTAATACATACGGCCTGTCCGTTCGACATAAACGTCCCGTATCCCAGCCCGACGAAAACGCCGGCCAGGAGAAGCTGCCATGCCGTACCTGTCGCATACAGCAGAAACAATCCGGCGGCCAGGCAGAGATAGCACGGATAGAGGACGTAATTTTCTCCCTTCCGGTCGAAGATAATGCCCGTCAGCGGCCTCGTCACCGTAATGACGACGGCGTACACGACGAAGAAGAACGTGCCAGCCTGTACGAGGTGAATTTCTCTGGCATAGGAAGCCAAAAACGTCAGTACGCTGGAATAGGCGAAGCCCATGAGGAATCCGATAAAGGAAATCGTCATGACGCGGCGTTCCACGTAATTATCGACAGATATGGCTTTCATATACGCCCGTTCTTCCTCGCTCAGTTCGATTTCGTCTACGTGGAGGAAGACGCAGCCGACGGCACAGGCAATGACTAAGACCGTGCAGAGGCCAATGATAAAGCGGAAGTCCGTAATCAGCATGAGGAACATGCCCAAAAACGGCCCGATAGCCGCGGCCAGGCTGGTGCTCAAGCCGTAATAATTGATGCCTTCGCCCCGTTTATCTGCCGGGATACAGGCGGAAATAATCGTATTGGTAGCCGTCGAGACAATACCGTAAGCCAAGCCGTTCAGCAGGCGGATGATATACATGACGGTCAAATTCGGAATATAAAAGTATAATAATGTCGTAATCAGGTAAAATAAAATTCCTCCATACAAGGTGCGGCGGCGCGTATACAACTCGATGGCCTTGCCGAACTGCAGGCGCGCCAGCAGCGTGCCAACGATAAAGATGCCAGATGCCAGCCCGGCTTCGCTAAGCGACGCATTCAGCTGATCTTTCGCCACCACGGCGATAATGACCATGAGCAAATAATAAATCAAATACACGACGAAATTAATTCCCGTATCCAACAGGAAATCTTTATTCCATAGCGATTTCTGTTCCATACGTCTACATACAACTCCTTTACTTGAATTCAAGGAGAATTGTACTCCTTCCCGTATGGTTTGTATAACAGAAAAAAACGATGTTTGTCATAAAAAACGGCGATGTCACGACGGTACGTGATACGTTCGCTTCATATAGTCGACAAAGACCTGAATGGCCTCGTACCTGGGATTGCTCCGCTTGTACAGCAAGTAGCAAGGCAAAACGATCGGCGGATCTACGTCGTACCAGCCGCCGACGACGCCCAGGGCTTTTAAAAAACGCTCCGGCAGCAGCGCGCCGATGCGGTTAGCTTGGCAATAATTCATCATCGCGTAGGGCGTAGAAAACCAAGCCTGCGTTTGCAGCGGCAAGGACGTATGAGCCGATAAAAATTGATTTAAATACTCGTTCATGACGTACTGCGGCGAATATTGAGCCAGGGGCTGCGAAGCGATGAAATCGGCCGTCGCAACTCCTCCGGAAACGACGATATGGGGCGCGTAGTAAACGATGGTTTCCTTACAGAAGCAGACTTGCTCATAGCCGTCGATATCCATAGAAGGCAGGCGAAATAAGGATATAATGTCGAGCTCGTCGTTTCGGAGCTTCTGCAGCAATTCCTGCGCTTCCAAATTATATACCTGAAAGGAGGCCCCGCTGTAGTGCTGCTGAAAATAGGCTAAATGGCGGTTCATATGAATATCGCCCAGCGACAGCATGATGCCGATGGAAAGAGGCTGGGCTCTGCCGTCCATAGAACGCACTTCGTCTAAGCAACCCTCTAATTCGTCCAATATGGGCTCCAGCCGCTGAAATAATAGTTCGCCGGCTTTCGTCAAATGGCTGCCGCGGTTCGACCGGGCGATCAGACGGACGCCGACGACGTCTTCCAGCTTTTTAATCTGCGCGCTGAACGCCGACTGCGTAATGTTGGCCGCGTTGGCCGCAGATGTAAAATTGCCGTATTTTCCATATATAATAAAATTTTTTAATTGCTGCATACTTGGTAATTCAGCCATAACGTCTCCTGTCGTACGTACAGAAAGAGGCATGCCGCGGCATGCCTCTTTCTATGCTACTATATACCTGTTCTTATTCTTCGTCTTCAGCAGCCAATTCTTCAAAAGCCTTGCTGGCCGCTTCAAATTCTTCTTCCGTCGGTTCTACGTAAACGGGTTCGCCGTCTTCTTCGTCGACGCGGGCGATGATAGCTTCCGCTTCGTCTTCGTTTTCGCAGATTTCAAGGAGCAGCGAAAAGATTTTGCCGTCGATTTCGACTGCGTCTACTTCCTGAAAATCTTTTTCTTCACCATCGGGACTGGTAATCGTAATGACCATTACTTCTTCCATTTCTTCTGTCATGTTATCCTCCTTGAGCGTCTAAATAATTTTGTAATATGAGAACAGCCGCCATTTTATCGACGAACTGTTTTCTCTTTTCCCGCCGTACATTGCCTTCCATCAGCACGTGTTCGGCCATGACGGTCGTTAGGCGTTCATCCCAATAGACAAAGTCCATATCTGGCATGACCTTTTTGAGTTCATCTACAAAGTGCTCGATCTTATCAATATTTTCGCTGTAGTCGCCGTTCATATGACGGGGACGGCCTACGACGATGCGGTGTACTTCCTTTTCGGCGACCAGCTCTTTCAGCCGCTGGAAGTCCTTTTTCTTGGAAACGCGCCGTATCGTCTCGACGCCCTGCGCCGTAATGAGCAAGGCGTCGCTGCAGGCTACGCCGATGGTCTTAGAGCCGACGTCTAATCCTAAAATCCGCATGTTCCTCCTATAAGCCGCGATGCTTTACGTACGAACGGACCAGTTCTTCAATGAGTTCGTCCCGTTCGATGCGCCGGATGTTGCTGCGGGCGTTGTTGTGGCTCGTAATATACGTCGGGTCGCCGGACAGCAAATATCCTACGATTTGGTTTACGGGGTTATATCCTTTTTCTTCCAATGCGTGATACACATCTTCTAAAATCATAGAAGCGACAGTCTGTTCTTCGTTTCTATTCCTGACGATCATCGTTTCGTCGCTGATTGCCATAGAATCACATCCTTTACGACATTGCGTATGTAAATACTTTTTTATCCAATCAATTCACTGACGGCAGCTTTACCGGCCTTCAGGGCTTCGGCCAATTTTTCCGGAGCCTTGCCGCCGGCCTGAGCCATATCGGGACGGCCGCCGCCGTTGCCGCCGGCTGCCTGAGCCGCCGCCTTGATGATCTTGCCGGCATGGAGGCCCTTCTTCGTATCGGCTTTAGCGACCTTGCACACGAAGTTGACCTTGCCGTCATGAACGGCTCCGAGAAGGACGACGCCGCTGCCGACTTTGTCCATGATCGTATCGGCCAGCTCGCGCAGGCTGTCCATAGAATCGGCCTGGGCTTCCGCCGCTACGACGGATACGCCGTTGACGTCTTCCTTAGCGGCCAGCATATCGTCCATATCGGACATAGCCGCTTCCTTCTTGAGCTGCTGCAGTTCTTTTTCCGCCGCTTTCAGCTGCGCCAAAACCTGGCTCAGTTTATCGGGAATTGCGTCGGCCTTGGCTTTCAGCATGTCGGCGACGAGACGCAGTTCCGCCGCGTCGTGCTGCGCTTTCTGCAGAGCCGCTGCGCCGGTAACGGCTTCGATGCGCCGTACGCCCGTGCCCGTGCCGGATTCCGATAAGATGCGGAAGGTACCGATGACGGCCGTCGACGGCACGTGGGAGCCGCCGCACAGTTCGCAGCTGAAATCGTCGACCGATACGACGCGGACGACGTCGCCGTATTTTTCGCCGAAGAGAGCCATAGCGCCCTTTTCCTTGGCCTTGGCAATAGGCATTTCTTCTATATCGACGCGTACGTTTGCCAAAATTTCTTCGTTGACCAGGTCTTCGACTTCGGCCAGTTCGTCTGCCGTAACAGGCGAGAAATGGGTAAAATCGAAGCGCAGGCGGTCCGGCGTAACGAGAGAGCCGGCCTGGTTGACATGGTTGCCCAGTACCTTGCGCAGAGCGGCCTGCAGAAGATGCGTTGCCGTGTGGTTGCGGGCCATGGCCAGGTTGCGGTCCTTATCTACCTTGACGTCGACCATATCGCCGATGCACAGGGCCCCTTCCTGAACAGTCGCCACGAGGTATACCAGGCCGTTCGGCAAGGCTCTGGCATCCGTTACGACGGCCTTGCCTTCTTTTCCTTCCAGCATGCCCGTATCGCCGAGCTGGCCGCCTCCTTCGGGATGGAAGGGATTGTTGTCGATGATGACCGTCACTTCTTCGCCGTCGCAGGCTCTCGCCACTTCTACGCCTTCCTTGCCCAGCATGACGACAGTCGCTTCAATGGCCGTCGGGTCGTTGACCAGCTTGCTCTGATCCAGTCTCGTCGTATCGGGCGTAGCCACTTTCGCCGACACGTCTTCGCGGGCGGCGCGGGCCCGTTCCTGCTGTTCCTTCATGGCGGCGTCGAAGCCGGCATGGTCGATGGTAATGCCGTTTTCACTGGCAATTTCTTCAGTCAGCTCGACAGGGAATCCGTACGTGTCGTACAGCTTGAATACGTCCTTGCCGTCCAGTTCCTTCGCCGGGCCGGCAGCGGCCATGAGCTGGTCGAGGAGTTCCGTCCCCTGGGCCAGCGTAGCGCTGAACTGCGTTTCTTCCGTATCGATAACTTTTTTGATTAATTCTTCATGTTCTTTCAGTTCGGGGTATTCTTCGCCGAGGATGCCGATCACCGTGTCGACGAGGCCGCTGAGGAACAATTCTTTAATTCCCAGCAGGCGGCCGAAGCGGACGGCGCGGCGCAGGATACGGCGCAGGACGTAGCCGCGGCCTTCGTTGGACGGCAGGATACCGTCGCTGATCATGACCGTAATCGCCCGGATGTGGTCGGCAATGACCTTCATGGCCACTTTCTGATGGGGATCGTTGTAATCGCCATGGCAGAGGGCGATGACGTCTTCGATAATCGGGAAAATCAAATCCGTTTCAAAGTTCGATTCCTTCTGCTGGATAACCGAAGCCAACCGTTCCAGGCCGGCGCCTGTATCGATGTTTTTCTTAGCCAGAGGCACGTATTCGCCGTCTTTAGTGCGGTCAAACTGGGTAAATACGAGGTTCCAGATTTCCAAGTAGCGGTCGCAGTCGCAGCCTACGGTGCAGGTCGGCTGACCGCAGCCCCGTTCCGGTCCCAGGTCGTAGAAAATTTCGCTGTCCGGGCCGCAGGGGCCTTCGCCGATTTCCCAGAAATTGTCTTCAAATTTAAAGATGCGTTCGTCCGACAGGCCAATCATGTTGTGCCAGTAATCATAAGCTTCGTCGTCGTTCGGATAAATCGTAACGTACAGCTTGTCCTTGTCCAGCTCGAGGACTTCCGTCAGGAATTCCCACGCCCAGGCGATGGCTTCTTTTTTGAAGTAGTTGCCGAAGGAGAAGTTCCCCAGCATTTCAAAAAACGTATGGTGACGGGCCGTGCGGCCGACGTTGTCGATATCGCCGGTGCGGATGCACTTCTGGCTCGTCGTAACCCGGTAGGACGGCGGTACGAGCTTGCCCGTAAAATACGGCTTCAGCGGAGCCATGCCGGCGCCAATGAGCAGCAGGCTCGGGTCGTCCTGGGGAATCAGGGGAAAACTATGCAGAATCAAATGCTCCTTGCTTTTGAAAAATTCCAAATAGGCTTTGCGGATTTCATTACCCGTCATGTATTTCATCAACAACACTCTCCTGTATTCTTCATATGGAAAAATTATACGCTTATTTGCCCTCGTTGGGCAACCTTTTCCCTTATATTTTTCACTTATTTTTACAAATTTTTCATTATAAGGAATGGCTAGCAGAAGCCGCTCCTGGGACGCCGCCGGAGGAAGGGCCTCTTGCTAGCCATCGTATTCTATTTATCTGACCCGTTTGGCGCCGATATAGCGTTCGGACCAGTAGCCGCTTTTCAGGCTGTCTACGCGGATACCGCCGCTGCTCGTCGCGCTGATGAAGTTGCCGTCGCCGACGTAAATACCCGTGTGGGACACGCCCGGCTCATATGTCGTAAAGAAAACCAAATCGCCCGGTATGAGCTCGTTTTTCCGCACGCGGAACCCCATGCGGTACTGCTCGTCAGCCATGCGCGGCAATTCAATGCCGTTGTGGGAAAAGACGTATTTCGTAAAGCCGGAGCAATCGAAGCCCTTAGGCGTATTGCCGCCGAACACATAGGGCACGCCGATGTACTGGTACGCCGAATCAACGAGCTGATGGCCGATGTGGTCGGAGCCCTTGAGGCTTTTCAGCTTCGTATACTTCAGCTTGGACGTCTTGTCGGCCTTTTTAGCCTTGGCCTTTTTGACAGGCTTCTTCTTGCTCTTTGCCGGCTTCTGTACGGCTTTGGAGCCGCTGTCCTTCGGCATGAGAGTCCGTTTGCCCGTCAGAAGATAGTACGTCCAGCCGCCGACCTTGCCGCTGACCTGTATTTTCTGATCCTTCTGGAATTTAGATACGGCTTTGGCCATATCCTTGGAAAATACGCCGTCGGCTTCGACGTCGTAGCCCCGCTTGATCAGCTGCTTCTGAAGAAGCAGCACGTCGCCGCCCTTATCGCCTACGGCGTAATAATCGGCGGCTCCAACAGGAAGAGCCATGGCAGCCAGCACGGCGGCCAATATCCATATCCGTTTTATTTCGTTTCGCATACAAGCTCCTTTCCGTCTCCGAAACGGCCCGGCCGTTCCGTACCCCGTGAGGATTCGACTACTATCGGTTGCGTTCCTCTGGTTCGCCGCGTCCGCCCAGCTCGGCCCGCAGCCAATAGAGGGGACGCTGCTTTACTTCTTCAAAAATACGGCCTATATATTCGCCTACGATGCCGATAAACATGAGCTGAAGGGCCCCTAAGATGCAGATGACGACGATGACTGTCGTCCATCCCGGCGCAGCCGAGCCGACGGCGCTGGAATACAGGGCGTGCAGTATGATAAGGACGCTCAAAAAGGCGCTGACCAAGCCGGCGTAAAAGGATATGCGCAGCGGTATCTTCGAATAGGCCATGATGCCGTCTAAGGCAAAGTGCAGCATTTTCCGCACGGAAAATTTCGATTTGCCGGCAAACCGCGGCGGCGCTACAAAGTCGACGGTCTTCTGCTTGTAGCCGATGTCGTCAATCATTCCCCGGATAAACCGGTCGTGCTCCCGAAACAGCTTAAACGTCGCCAGCACGCGCTTGTCGATGAGGCGGAAATCAGAGCCGCCCGGCGCGATGTGCACCGGTGACAGGGCGTTCAGCAGGCGGTAATACCACTTGGACGTCTGCCGCTTGAGAAAGCCTACGCCCTTTGTGTCCTTGCGTATCGTCTGCACGACGTCGTAGCCTTCCCGCCAATACTGAACCAGCTGAGGAATCATTTCCGGCGGATGCTGCAGGTCGCCGTCCATCGTGACGATGGCGTCGCCCCTGGCGTGATCCATGCCGCAGGTAATGGCCAGCTGATGACCAAAATTACGGGCCAGCAAAAGCGCACGCACGTGCTCGTCCTGCTGCGTCAGCCGGCTGAGCAGCAGCGGCGTCGCATCCCTGGATCCGTCGTCGACAAATATAATTTCATATTCCATGTCCAGATTCTGAACTGCCTTTGTCGCTTCTGTATAAAACTTCTCAATGTTTAATTGTTCATTGTATACAGGAACGACAATGGACAGGAGCTTCCGGGCTTTCCCCTCAAAAAGTCTCATCATTAACTATACCATCCCTACCAACGTACTGCCAAAACTTACAAAGTATAGAACCGGTAATCTGCCGTTTACGAATTACCGGTTGCGATATGCTGCATACGTTTTTTAATTTTTCATCTGATGAACAGCTGCTTTATCTAATTTATTATAGCAAAAACGCCCCCGTTTTTCCAGTAAATTACTGTAAAACTCGATATAACAGGCGGCTTTGCTGCCGCTTCGGCCTTATAAAAAACATCCGGCGCCGCAATAGGACGCCGGATGTACGCAATGCCTGCGGCATCACGGAAGGCTGCTCGCTTCGTCCAGGCTCATGAGGATGCGTTCTAACAACGCTGCGCTGCCTTCCTTCTTCAAGGAAGAGTGGACAACGGCGTCATGGCCCGTCGGAAAGATCTGTTTGAGCATTATCATATTTTTTCTTTTTTCACTGGCCTTCAGCTTATCGGCCTTCGTCCCGACAATTTGCAGGGGAACGCCATGTTCCGACAGCCATTGATAGGCCTGCCGGTCGATATCCAGTCCGGGATGGCGCAGGTCGACGAGCAGGCACAGCATGACCAGGTGAGGCGACTGGGTGACGTATTCGCCGATAAAGTCGCTCCACATCTGCCGCTTTTGGCCGCCAGTCCGGGCAAAGCCGTATCCCGGCAAGTCGACGAGGAAAAAGGGCGTGCGGCGAATCGCTTCGCCGTCTTTTTCCCGCAGCTCGACGCTGAAGTAGTTGATGGTCTGCGTTTTTCCCGGTTCGCCGCTGACCCGGGCCAGGCCGCGGTAGTTGCACAGAGAGTTGATGAGGCTCGACTTCCCTACGTTGGAACGGCCTAAAAAGGCGATTTCCGGCAAACCGCTGTCGGGATACTGATCCTTGCGGACAGCCGACGCCGTATATTTCGGATTGATTATTTGCAAGCTCTTTGCCATTATGAGTTCACCAATGCCTGTTCTAATACTTCATCCATATGATGTACAAATACAAAGGTCACGTCGTCCTTTACCGACTGAGGCACGTCGTCCATATCGCGCTTATTCTCTTCCGGCAGCAAAATCTTTTTGATGCCGGCCCGATGAGCCGCAATGACCTTCTCCTTGATTCCCCCGACGGGAAGAACCGTGCCCCGCAAGGTGATTTCGCCGGTCATGGCCACGTCGTGCCGTACGGCTTTACCTGTCAGGGCCGAGGCCAGGGCTGTAGCCATCGTAATGCCCGCCGACGGCCCGTCCTTTGGAATCGCTCCTTCAGGCAGATGGATGTGCAAATCCAAATGAGAATAGAAATCTTCCGGCAGCCCCAGCTCGCCGGCGCGGCGGCGGATGTAGGTCATACCGGCTTCAGCCGATTCCTTCATGACGTCGCCAAGCTGTCCCGTCAGCAGCAGGCTGCCCTTGCCCTTGACGGCGACGGCTTCCGTTTCCAGTACTTCGCCGCCGACCTGCGTCCAGGCCAGCCCTGTGACGATGCCGACTTCGTCGGCCTTGTTGACCTTCGTCGGCAAATATTTAACCGGGCCGAGAATCGTCTGGAGATTTTTCATCGAAACCGTCAGCGGCGCTTCTTCCAGCAAAATCGACTTGCCTACCTTGCGGCATACGGCGCCGATGGTCTTTTCCAGAGTGCGGACGCCCGATTCGCGCGTATACCCCTGGATAATCGTCTTCAAGACGGCCTCGGAGAAGCGGGCCTGGCTGGCCTTGAGGCCGTTTTCCTTGAGCTGCTTCGGCACGAGGTACTGTTTGGCGATCTGTACCTTTTCTTCTTCCGTATAGCTCGTAAATTCGATAATTTCCATGCGGTCCAGGAGCGGCCGGGGAATATCGCTGACGACGTTGGCCGTCGTAATCCAGAAGACCTTGGACAAATCGAAGGGAATATCGAGGTAATGGTCGGCGAAGGAATTGTTCTGTTCCGGGTCCAATACTTCGAGAAGGGCCGACGACGGGTCGCCGCGCATATCCGACGTCATCTTGTCGATTTCGTCAAGGAGGAATACGGGGTTCTTGACGCCGGCTTGCTTGAGGCCTGAGATGATGCGGCCGGGCATCGCGCCGATATAGGTGCGGCGGTGGCCTCTGATTTCCGCTTCATCCCGCACGCCGCCTAAGGAAATGCGGACGTACTTGCGGTTCATAGCCCGTGCAATCGAACGGGCTATGCTCGTTTTGCCGGTACCCGGAGGGCCGACAAAACAGAGAATGGGCCCTTTCAGGCTGTGCGTCAGCTGACGGACGGCCAAATACTCAATAATGCGGTCCTTGACCTGTTTCAGGCCGTAGTGGTCTTCATCCAGGACGCTCTGAGCCTCTTTCAAATCGAGGCGGTCCTTCGTTTCCTTTTTCCAGGGCAGTTCCAGAGCCAAGTCCAGATAGGTGCGGATAATCGCTGATTCCGCCATCATAGGCGGCATAGAATCGAGGCGGTCCACTTCTTTGAGCAGAGGCTCTTCGATCTTTTTCGGCAGCTTCATCTTATGAATCTTTTCCCGCAGCTCCTGCGTTTCCGTATCCTTATCGACCTTGTCGCCTAATTCGCGGTGAATGGCCTTGATCTTTTCCCGCAGGTAGTATTCCTTCTGCTGCTGGTCCATCTTGCTCCGCACTTCCATGTTGAGAGACGATTCCAGATTAGCAATTTCTACTTCCGTGTCGAGGAGGATCATGACGCGGCGCAGACGGGCCTTGACTTCGGCCATTTCCAAGATCTGCTGGCGCACGACGAGGCGCAGCGGCAGCTGAGACACGATAAAATCGGCCACGGCGCCGGGTTCTTCAATAGCCTTGGCCTTTTCTCGGATTTCTTCACCGTTGCGGACGTTTTCCAGCCAGTCGGAAAACTGCTTCAATACGACGCGGCGCAGCGCTTCTTCTTCTATAGAATCGTCTTCAATTTCGTCGACCTTGACAGCGGCTACTTCCAGATAATTCTTCTTTTCAGAAAAGCCCTGGAGCTGCACGCGGTCAATCCCGTCGACAAGGATGCGCACCAGCCCGCCAGGAAGGCGGAGAAGTTGCTGAATCCTGACCAGGGTACCGCACTGGTACACGTCGTCAAAGCCCGGGTCGTCTACTTCTTCATCTACTTGAGCCGAAACGACGAGCAGCCGGTCATGTTCCATGGCGTAATCGACGGCGGCCAGGGATTTTTCCCGGCCAATGTCGATGTGGCTGAGCAGTTTCGGATATACGACAATGCCCCGCAAAGGAACGAAGGGCATCGCTAAAATCGAATTTTCATCCATGATGTATCACCTTCTTTAGTCTAAAAATAAAACTCATTTCCGACTGAGAGAAATGAGTTTTATTTCCATAGGCTATGTCACAACAAACAGTTGATAAATAGCCATTTTTATAGGGGAGTATCAGAACTCCCCTACAAACTGTTATTTGCAGTTATCTATACTCATTTGGAATTTCGATATGAAGTGTCTCACACAATAACTTCACATCATGTGCATCATTTTCATCAAACTCGTATCCCAGATGGAACATTACTTGACTATATGGTTCAATACAGGAAACCTCTATTTCCTCAATTCTTCCTTTACCCGAAAAAGTTTCTACCGGAAAACAATCCCCATCATAAAGAATTTCACCTTCGTCCGTATATTCAAAACAATGCAAATCAATAATTCTGTTTTTCAAATCTTCCCATACAGTATGGTTCAATGTTGTATATTCCATCTTAATCTCATAAAAGCCATTAGCTTTCATTATTTCTATAAAGTTCTGATAATCGTTCTTTTCTACAAAAATGTCAATATCATTATGGGCTCTTGACTGATATCCAAGAAGAGCATCTACACCCCAGCCACCATCAAGAAAGACTTTAATCTCCGCATCTATTGCAAATTGAAGAATCTGTTTTACATCTGTTATATTGACCATCTTATCATCTCCACAAATTCTAATTAGGCGACCAGAGGAACTGCTGGTCTGTTTGATAAATCTCTGCATTTAGCAGTTTTCAATGTTGCCAAAACGAAAGTTAAGAAGATGTTCCTTTTCTCCATGTCGCTTTCTTTGGCGTAATTTACAAGGTTATTCCACACAAGATAGTTGTTCAGATACTTGGTAGAAACACCGTTAAAGCCACGCATAAACCTCTTTAGCTGGCTATGGTAGCTATTGATATGTTGGATATTATAAATGCCTTTCTTGGCTTTGCCAGTCTTTAACTGCACAAGGTCAATGCCATTGGCATTTGTAAATCTCACATAGGAGTTCATCTTGTCCGTAACAAGAGTGGAATTGGTCTTAATCCTACCATCATAAATATGATGTAAATCTCTTGTAGAAACTCTACCAGTATTCGTAATCTTGGAGATAGACAAGCCATTCCTATTAACCGCACAAGGAACACATACCTTTTCTTGGGACAAGCCTCTGATATGTGTAGAATGACCACGCTTATGAGCCTTGCGTGGCATAGCAAATGTCTTACTCTTGCTATGATTGCCCTTGTACGAGATGGCGAAAAAAGTTTCGTCAGCCTCAATAATGCCGTCAAGGGTAACATCGTCTGCCATATTCTGAAGTGCATCCAAAATCTTGTGTCTCCAAAGGAATGCGGTGTTTCTGTGAATCCCACAAGCAACAGCAGTCTTACGAATGGATAAGCCATTCATCATACAATCAATGTACTGCTCCCACACGGACAAGTCTTTTCTTGTACCAGACACAATGGAGTTCGTAGCAATCACGAAGGACTTGCCACAATCCTTACATACATATCGCTGTGTGCCATCTTTACGATGACCATTGCGAACCACATGGATACAGCCACAAAGAGGGCATACACGACCATTTGCAAAGCGTTCCTTTGCTACGAAATCTTCAATATTCAAAGACTTTACAAAGGCAGGACTTAAAAGCATTGTTTTAAGGCTTTCCTGCTCTGCGACAGTCAACTTACCGATAATATCTAATGCGTCTTTGATAGTAGGCATATCCAATTACCTCCTTCGGTGGTACTGTTTCTTACTATTATTATACGCTATTTCTCGTCAAAATCAACCATTTGTTGTGACAGAGCCTTTCCATATTATATCATTTTACCTGTTTTAATACAAGGTCAGGCTCTGTCCCTTTTGTGACGCAATCTTCCGTTACGACGCATTTTTCCACGTCGTGACGGCTCGGCACATCGAACATGACGTCCAGCATGATCCGCTCGATGATGGAACGAAGGCCGCGGGCGCCGGTGTTGCGGCGCAGGGCTTCCTTGGCAATAGCCTGCAGGGCTTCGGGAGTAAATTCCAGCTCCACGTCGTCCATATCCAGCATCTTCTGATACTGCTTCACCAAGGCGTTCTTCGGTTCCGTCAAAATGTGAACCATTGCCTCTTCGTCGAGAGGATTCAGCGTGACCAGTACGGGAAGACGGCCGATCAATTCGGGAATGAGGCCGAACTTCTGCAAGTCCGTCGGAATGATTTCCTTCAGGAGCGATTCCATGGAATGCTCTTCCTTCGAATGGATATCGGCGCCAAAGCCCATATTTTTATCCGTCGTCCGGTTCAAAATGGTCTTGTCGATGCCGTCGAAAGCGCCGCCGCAGATGAACAGGATATTGGTCGTGTCAATCTGCAGCATTTCCTGATGGGGATGCTTGCGCCCGCCCTGAGGCGGCACGCCGGCCACAGTCCCTTCGAGGATTTTCAGCAGCGCCTGCTGCACGCCTTCGCCCGATACGTCGCGCGTAATGGACGGGTTTTCCGATTTGCGGGCAATCTTGTCGATTTCGTCGATGTAGATAATGCCCCGTTCGGCCTTGGCGATGTCGTAGTCCGCCGCCTGAATCAGCTTGAGCAGGCAGTTTTCTACGTCTTCGCCGACGTACCCCGCTTCGGTCAGGCTCGTCGCGTCGGCAATGGCAAAGGGCACGTCCAGCAGCCGGGCCAGGGTCTGGGCCAGCAGTGTCTTACCGCAGCCCGTCGGCCCTACCATGATGATATTGGATTTTTGTAATTCTACGTCTTCTACTACACTGTTTGTCTGCAGTCGTTTGTAATGATTATATACGGCGACAGCCAACGTCTTTTTAGCCGCTTCCTGACCGATGACGTATTCATCCAGCGTCTCCTTGATTTGGCGCGGCGTCGGCAGATCTTTCAGTTGGAAGTCAGAAGATACTTCTTGCTTTTCTTCTTCCAAGATGTGCTGGGCAACGGCAATGCATTCGTCGCAGATATACACGCCGGGACCGGCGATCAGCTTCTGCACCTCGTTTTGCGAGCGGCCGCAGAAACTGCATCTCGGTTCGTTATTTCTATCGTTCACAGCGTCTTCCTCCTGTATGGCCCGTTATTTCGCTTCTTCGTGAGGGCGGACGAGAATTTCGTCGACAAGGCCGTAGGCTTTGGCGTCTTCGGCTGTCATGAAGTTATCCCGATCCGTATCCTTCTGAATGACGTCTATGGGCTGTCCCGTGTGCTTGGACAACAGGCCGTTCAATTCCTTGCGCATGCGCAGAATTTCGCGGGCGTGGATTTCGATTTCTGTAGCCTGTCCCTGAACGCCGCCTAAGGGCTGATGAATCATGACCTGCGAATGGGGCAGGGCAAACCGCTTGCCCTTCGCGCCGGCAGCCAGCAGGACCGACGCCATGCTCGCCGCCGAGCCGACGCAGATAGTCGACACGTCAGGCTTAATATACTGCATCGTATCATAAATAGCCATGCCGGCCGTGACTACGCCGCCGGGGCTGTTGATGTACAGGTGGATATCCTTATCCGGGTTATCGGCTTCCAGGAATAACAGCTGGGCGATAATGATGTTAGCCGTCGTATCGTCAATGGGACCGCCTAAAAATACAATGCGGTCTTTGAGCAAACGGGAATAAATATCGTAGCTCCGTTCGCCCTGCGCCGTCTGTTCGACGACAATGGGGACATACATACTCATAAAAACACCTCCGGAAATTACGCTTCCGGTTTGTCTTCAGCCGTTACCTGTTCTACGGCAGGTTCTTCAGCTTTTGCTTCTTCGTTTGTATCGACAGCATTCTTCAAGATGAAGCTTGCGGCCTTTTTGCGGCCGACAGACTGGACAAGCATCGGAACGCGATGTTCTTTCATAATAATTTTGTAAACTTCTTTCGGATCGGCGCCGAAGTTCTGAGCCATCGTGATGATTTCGGCCTGGAGATCGATATCCTTTACTTCGATGTTTTCAGCTTTGGCGATAGCTTCCAATACGAGGTCCATCTTGACGTTTTCTTTGGCCGGTTCGGCATACTGTTCTTTCAGTTTGTCCATATCCTGGCCCATGTATTTGAGGTAATCGTCAAGGTTCATGCGCTGCGTTTCCAATTTCATGGACAGTTCTTCGATCATCTGGTCGATCTTGTCGTCGATCATGACCTGGGGAATGTCTACTTCTGCAGCGTTGACGGCAGTCTTTAATACTTCGGAATTGAATTTTTCCAAAGCCTGGAAGGAAGCTCTCGATTCGAGGCGTTTGCGGATGTCGGCCTTCAATTCGTCGACCGTATCGAATTTGCCCGCTTCCTTTGCAAATTCGTCGTTAATAGCCGGCAGCTCGCTGCGTTTTACGTCGTTGACCTTAACGGCGAAAACGGCTTCCTTGCCAGCCAGGGATTTTTCAAAGTAATCTTCGGGGAACGTGACGGTTACGTCTTTTTCGTCGCCTGCCTTGCAGCCGATGAGCTGGTCTTCAAAGCCGGGGATGAAGCTGCCCGAGCCGATCTGCAGCGGATAGGCCTTGCCTTCGCCGCCTTCAAAAGCTACGCCGTCGACGGTGCCCTTGAAATCGATAACGGCAAAGTCGTCTTTTGCGATTTCCGTTCCTTCCGGAGCTACGACGAGCTTGGAGTGCTGCTTCTGCAGGTTAGCCAATTCTTTCGCTACGTCTTCGTCGCTTACGGCAACGACGTCTTTAGCGACTTTGATGCCCTTGTATTCGCCGAGCTTGACTTCCGGCTTTTTCGTAATCGTAGCTTCGAATACGACGTCCTTGCCCTTTTCATCGCAGATGACGTTGATTTCAGGGTCCGTTACGGGAACGATGTCTTTTTCTTTCAATGCGTCGCTGTACGCTTTATTGGCAATGGCTTCGAAGATTTCCTGTTTCACAGCGTCTTTGCCCAAGAAGCTTTCCAGCACCATGCGCGGTGCTTTGCCTCTGCGGAAACCGGGGATATTTACGCGGTTTGCCAAGTTTTTGCAAGCTGCTGCAGCCGCTTTCGAAGCGTCTTTTGCAGGCACTTCAATGTGCAGGGTTACTTTGTGCTGGTCTACTTCGTTAACTGTTACGTTCATTCTAACTATGTCCTCCTCATGGGCCCAAAAGCCCTAATTTATCTCTAAATTACCATATTACGCTCTACATCATACCACAAGTTTACTTTTTTTACAATATAAAAGTAGGAGACAGGCTGGGCGGGCCTTTGACTTTCAAAGTTCTGCCTCCCTGCCGTCTCCTACTGTCCGCTATGCCGCTGTGCGTCTTACCGCAGTTCGCAGCCGAGCGTTTCTTTCAATTCTGCAATGATCGCGTCGATAGGACCCTGAATATCGCTGTCCGTCAATGTCCCCGTTTCCGAACGGAATACGAGGGAATATGCCAGGCTCTTGAATCCCTTCGGTACCTGTTTGCCCGTGTACATATCAAAGAGGTGCACCGCTTCGAGGTACGGGCCGCCGTCCTTCTGAATGACGCCGATGATGTCGGCGTTGGACGTGCCGATCGGAGCCAGGAAGGCCAAATCGCGGCTCGACGCCGGGAACTTGGCGACCTTGTGGTAATCCGGAATCAGGTTGATGAGCGGCAGGATATCAGTCAAATTCATTTCAAAGACGTATACCGGTCCGGCTACGTCGTAGTTGTCGATGACCTTCGGATGAAGCTCGCCGAACTGGCAAAGCACCTTGCCGTCCTTGACGAATTTCGCCGCCTTGCCCGGATGGAGGGGCGCGAAATCAGATACTTCCAAGTCGGCCTGAATACCCAGGCTGGAAAGAATCGTTTCCACGATGCCCTTTATGTCGTAGAAATCGTACTGTTCCGCTTTGTTCGGCCATTCGCCGGTCTGACGCTTGCCGTACAGGAGGCCTGCAGCGTACATTTCCTGTACGGGCAGCTCCGTAATGGGCAGCGATTTCGGCTTATAGACCGGAGCGATTTCATAAATGCCGACCGATTCGTTCTTTACGGCCTGATTGCGTACGAGGACGTCCATGAGGGACGGCAGCAAGGTCGTGCGCATCCACGGGAATTCTTCCGTAATCGGGTTGAGAATCGGAACGGCTTTGTATACGTCGTCCCCTTCGGGGAAGAGCATTTTTTTCAGCGAGTCGGGATGAACGAAGCTGAAGGTAACCGTTTCGTTCAAGCCGCAGCCGTTGAGGACGGCCGAGACTTTTTCGCTTACCTGATGGTGATAGCCTTCTTCCCCTTTGCTGATGTTGGACCAGGGGCGCGTCGAAGGAATGTTTTCATAACCGAAAATACGGGCGACTTCTTCGGCGATGTCCGGCATTTCCGTGCAGTCGCGGCGATAAGACGGAACGACAGCCGTCAGCGTTTCGCCGTCTTTTTCGATAACGAACTGGAGCGTTTCCAGGATATGAATCATCTGTTCCTCCGGAATCTCCGTGCCGAGGAAGGCGTTGACCTGGGCAGCCGTAAAGGAAATGCGGACTGTCTGCTGCGGCCGAGGATACACATCGACGACGCCCTGGGCTACGTCGCAGGCGCCCATCTGCTGCAGGAGCTGGGCACAGCGGTCGAGGGATGCAATGCAGCCTTCGGCGTCGAGGCCCCGTTCAAAACGGGCCGACGCTTCAGAGCGCAGGCCGAGGGACCGGCCGGTGTGACGGATACTCGACCCTTTGAAGGAAGCGCATTCGAGGATAACCGTCTTCGTATCGGCTGTGACTTCCGAGTCATAGCCGCCCATGATGCCGGCGATGCAGCACGGCTTCGCCGGGTCGGCAATGACCAGCATGTTGCCGCTGAGCTTGCGGTCGACGCCGTCAAGGGTCTTCATATCTTCGCCTTCCTTGGCCCGCCGTGCGATGAGGTGATGGTCGACAACGTGGTCGTAGTCATATGCATGCAGGGGTATGCCCAGCTCGATCATGACGTAGTTCGTCACATCGACGACGTTGTTGATCGGACGAACGCCGGACTTGCGCAGGCGCTGCTGCATCCATAAGGGCGATTTGCCGACCTTGACGTTGACCAGCAGACGAGCGGCATAGCGGCTGCACAGTTCTTCGTCTTCGATGGAAACCTTGACCTTTCCGCTGATGGATTCTTCGCATTCGTCGACGACGATATCCGGATATTTGGCTTCCTGATTGCTCAGTACGGCAAATTCACGGCTCAGGCCGACCATGGAGAAGCAATCGGCGCGGTTCGGCGTCAATTCGTATTCGTATACGACGTCCTGCAGGGCCAGATATTCTACAGCGTCGACGCCTACGGGCGTGTCGTCCGGCAAAATCCAAATGCCGTTCCGTTCTTCCGGCAGGAGCACGCTGTCGTCAAATCCCAGTTCGTGAGCCGAGCAGAGCATGCCGTTCGATTCTACGCCGCGCAGCTTGGAGCGCTTGATCTTGACGCCGCCGGGAAGATGAGCGCCGTGGACGGCGACGGGAACGATCTGCCCTTCCCGCACGTTGGGAGCGCCCGTGACGATCTGCAGCGTTTCACTGCCTACGTCGATTTGGCAGACGACTAATTTATCGGCGTCGGGGTGCTTATCAATTTTCAAAATCTTGCCGGTGACGACCTTTTTGATTTCCGTCCCCCAGTGTTCTACCTGTTCGACAGGAATCCCCGAAATGGTGAGCGTATCGGCAAAGGCCTGAGGGTCCTGCGTCATATCTACATGTACATAATCCTGCATCCATAACAAAGAGCTTTTCATCGTTTTCGTACCTCCTAGAACTGGTTCAAGAACCGCATGTCGTTTTCATAGAACAGGCGCAAGTCGTCGATTCCGTATTTCAGCATGGCAATGCGTTCGACGCCCATGCCGAAGGCGAAGGCGCTGACCTGATTGGGGTCATAGCCGTTCATGCGGAGCACTTCAAAGTTGGTCATGCCGCAGCCGAGGATTTCCAGCCAGCCCGTGTGCGAGCAGACGCGGCAGCCCTTGCCGCCGCACATGACGCAGGAAATGTCGACTTCGGCGCTCGGTTCCGTAAAGGGGAAATAGCTGGCGCGGAAGCGGACCTTTGTCTGCGGGCCAAAGATGTCGCGCAGGAAGTCTTCCAGCATGCCCTTCAAGTCGGAGAAACGGATGCCCTTGTCGACGATCATGCCTTCCATCTGATGGAATACAGGCGAATGGGTTGCGTCGTAGTCGCAGCGGTATACCTTGCCCGGCGCGATGATTTTAAACGGTTCGTTTGGTTTATGAGCCTGCAGCGTCCGCGCTTCCAGCGGCGACGTATGAGTCCGGAGCAGGATGTTCTGCGTTACGTACATAGAATCCTGCATATCCCGGGCCGGATGGTCTTCCGGCAGGTTCAGGCTTTGGAAATTGTAATAATCCGATTCGATGTCCGGGCCTTCTACGATGGAAAAGCCCATGTTCAGGAAGGACTGTTCCATGAGACGGCGCGTCAAATGAAGGGGATGCTCGTGACCCATGACAGGCTTTCTGCCCGGCAGGGTAATATCTATTTTTTCCGACTGGATTTTCATTTCCAGGGATTTTTCCTTGAGTTCTTCCATACGAGCCTTCAAATGGTCTTCAATGATGCCCCGGGCCGTATTGACAAGCTGGCCGACCTGAGGCCGTTCTTCCTTGGAAAGATTTTTTAAATCCTTCATAATAGACGTCAGCTCGCCTTTTTTGCCCAAGTATTTGACGCGTATGTTCTGCACGTCCTGCAGAGCTTCGCTCTTGGCTATTTGTTCGTCTACTGCCGCTTTGATAGCTTCAATCTTATCGCTGATCATCGTCATTGATATATTCCTCCTCTAATACAAATAAAAAAACTTCCGCCCCATGCAGGGGCGAAAGTTTTAATTCCGCGGTACCACCCTAATTGTGTCTCTCGCATTCTGTAACGGGAATACCCGTCCTGCCTACTCTGTTCAGCAGGAAGCTCGAAAGTGAACGTCCTGAATCCTCCGGGTGAAAGCTCTCAATCGACGGCTCTCACTTCCTGTAACCGGCTGCAAATCCAGTCTCTCTTTCTCATCGCCATAATACCCTATGCGGGGCTGTAACGTATATATTGTATCAATATAACGTCTTATTTGCAATAACCAAACGCTGAATTTGGTTCGTGCCTTCGTAAATCTGCATGATCTTAGCGTCGCGCATGTATTTTTCGACAGGATATTCCTTGATATATCCGTAGCCGCCCATAACCTGTACGGCGTCGGTCGTAACGCGCATTGCCACGTCGGAAGCGTTGCATTTGGCAATGGCCGCTTCGCGGCTGAATTCCATACCCTGATCCTTCATCCAGCAGGCGCGGTGTACCAGCAGGCGGGCGCCTTCGATCTGCATGGCCATGTCGGCAATCATGCTCTGTACCATCTGGAACGAAGCGATGGGCTTGTCAAACTGCACGCGGACCTTAGCGTATTCGCAGCAGGCGCGGAAGGCAGCTTCAGCAATGCCGACGGAAACGGCGCCGACGAAGGGACGAGCCGCATCGAGGGTGTTCATGGCAATGCGGAAGCCCTGGCCTTCGCGGCCGAGACGGTCTTCCACGGGGACGAAGCAGTCCTGGAAAATGAGTTCCGTCGTATTGGAAGCGCGGATACCCATCTTATTTTCTTCCTTGCCGATCGTAAAGCCCGGCGTACCCTTGCGGACGATGAATGCCGTCAGGCCGCGGACGCCGCCAGTCTTGCGCGTATTGGCGAATACGACGAAGACTTCGGCCAAGGCGCCGTTCGTAATAAAGCATTTCGTGCCGTTCAGGATATAGCCCTTGCCGTCTTCAGTCTTGACGGCGCGGGTCGATACGGAACCGGCGTCGGAGCCCGTGCCCGGTTCGGTCAAGGCGAAGGCTGCCAAATTATCCTGGTTGATGATATCAAAATACCGTTTTTTCTGGTCGTCGTTGCCAGCGATGATAACCGGGTAGGAAGCCAACGCGTTGGCGGCGACCGTCGTAGCTACGCCGGCGCAGCCCTTGCCCAGCTCTTCATAAATACCGGCAATCGTAACGGCATCTAAGCCGGCGCCGCCGAATTCTTCCGGAATTGCTACGCCCAACAGACCCTGGGCGGCCAATTTTTCCAACAGGCCTTCGTGCAGTTTCCCCGTTTCATCCATTTCGGAAGCGTAGGGAACGATTTCCTTTTCTACTAAATCGCGGACGACTCTGATAAGTTCCTTTTGTTCGTCGTTATAAGCAAAATCCATTGTACTGACCAACCTTCCTTATTTTTTACGTTAGTTAAAGCATGCCAATGATATAAAAAGAAGACCGTCCCTTGACGACGACTGCACCCTGTTCGTTAAAACATTCGCATTCGACGACGATCGTCTTGCCGCCGTGATGAACGACCTGGCCGACGCCGTTCAGGCTTTCGCCGGAATTGACGCGGCGGATATAATTCATATTAATCTCCAGCGTCGTAACCTTGTAGCCCAGCGTACGGCTCGCCATACCCATCAGGGTATCGCAGAACGCAGCCAAAACGCCGCCCGAGGCGATGCCCCGGTAATTGCATAGATTCGGCGTAATTTCAAATTTAAGACGCACCCAACCTTCGGCGAAATCTTCGATCTTGCAGGGAAGATTTTTAAAATAGTGCTTCGGGTCCCGCATATCTGAATAAATGCGGCTAAGCCGTCTCTGCAGCTCTGCGTTCACATCTACATCTATGGGTTTATCAGCGGTCATGTCCCTCTCCACCTCCAAACGCATAGGGTCCGGTTACAAAAAACGTGCCCTTTCCATGAGCTAAATACCGGTCGTTGTTGTCATACAGGTCGCACAAGGCAACCATCGTCGTATGGCCGTTGTGAATGACCCGCGTTTCAGCGCGGATGACCGTATTGGAAAAAGCAGGACGAAGAAAATTCATGGACAAATCCAACGTGAGCACGGCTTTTCCATACACGGCGCAGGCCGTTTCCATCGCGGAAGCCGACATGGAATACAGGACGCCGCCGTACAAGGTGCCGTTGGGATTATCCCATTTCGTCCCTTTGTTTTGAAACTCTAACACCGTCAGTTGTTTATCTGCTGCAATGACGTGGAAATCCATAAACTGATCGAAAGGATTTCTCTGCAATTCGTCATCCAAGGCCTGTACATCAGCCTCCATCGACGCCATCCGCTCCTTTACTTCGTTGGATAAATATATAAATACCTTTATATTTTACTATATCGGCGCAAATACGTCAAACAAAATGGCGCAACTTCCTTGGGATGACAAAAAAAGCTGTGCGCAATGCACAGCTTTGCAACATGCCTGACCTGGTCTTTACCCCCACACTCGCCTGCTGGAAGGTTCGCTCATAGATGTGTATCCCCCACTACTACTTCTCTCGCCGTTTCGCGGCAGGTCTTACTTCTAGGCCGCACTATGATCAGAGCTGCTTTGAGCTCCTTACGTGGATCGCTTCGCCTGCGACTGGCATCGACTTTCAACCACAGCGCATGTTATTTCATATTATACGGAACGGAGCCGTTCCTTGTCAATGGATACACCAAGATGCGGCCCTGCGGCGCGTACTAAAAAGCGCCGCGTCAGTCCGACGCAGCGCTTTTGTTGATGAAATGAAATTTAGAATTTGTAGCCCATACCGACCTGCCAGCCTTCTACGTCATCATCGTAGTTATCCACGTCTACGCTGGCGCTGCGGTATTTTACATGAGCGTCCCAGCTCGACGTAATATCGTAGCCGACGCCGATTTCATAAGAATTAACGTCATCGCCGACGCCGACAGAAGCAAAGCCCTGCAGGCGGTCTGTAAGAGGCAGCTGGCCGCGGAGACCGAACTGATAACCATACGAATTCTTACCCGAATGCCACGTATCCGTGTCGACATAGGAGCCGCCGCCATAAATGGATAAATATGGCGCCAGGCGATAGTTGCCAACTACATAATGTTCGTTGATCTTATTTCCGTTATCGCCTTTCGTATAGTTATTAATATATTGAATATCCCATTTATCATTAAGGACATAGGTCAAATCGCCGCCGACAAAACGGCTTTCCGCACTGCGGTCGCCTTCTTCCTGATCAAACCCGAAGTTGACATTTGCTTTAAAATCACCAGCCTGAGGATTTCGTATAGGTGCAGCAAAAGAAACGGCACTAACCGAAACGAGGGCCGCTAATACGCTGGCCAACACTATCTTTTTCACGGGAAACACCTCCATCGTGTAATCATGCACTACTTATTTCATCATATGTCATATTACTTACATTATACTCTATTTGCCGCGAAAAGGCAAAAATAAGAAAGAGAAATTCTCATTCTTCTTTATAGCGCTCCAGCAATTCTTCTCCAGCCTGTATTACCTGGCTCAGAGGAATGACGGAAATGCCTTTGTATTTGCCTTCTTTAATGATTTTTTTCATGCTCTTGCCCACTTCGTAATGGGTCGTCGATTCCAATACGATAGCCCGGTCTGTATAGGGCCCGTAAAATTTGGGATTGCTCGGCCCGTACAAGGCGACGAGGGGTACGCGCTGGCTTACGGCAATGTGCATAGGACCGCTGTCGTTCGTAATAAACAGGGAGCAGCGCCTAATCGCAGCGGCCAGTTCGCCGATCGAAAATTTTCCCGTCCCTACGACAGGTTTATGCCGCATCAGCGATACGGCTTCGCCGACCATCTCTTCGTCCATCGTACCGCCAAAGAATACGCACGTATAGCCTTTATCGGCAAAGTAATCGGCGACGGCGGCGAACCGGTCGGGAGGCCAGCGTTTCTGGGGCACGGCGCTGCCGATGTTGAAGCCGACGAGCTTATCATTCGGCCCTACGCCCTGAGACGCGTAGAAATCATCGGCCGTTTTATCCCATGCGGGGCAGGTAACCAGCTGCAGGCCGTCGTTTCGGTAATCGTCGATGCCCAGCTGAACCAGCACGTTGAGATACATATCGGCGGCGTGAAAATGGAGGCGATCCAGCCGCGTATACGTGTCCATAAAAGGCCGAATCAAAAAATGACTCATGCCGACGAACTGCTTCGCCTGGATGGCCGCCGCTAAAAACGATGTCCGTTCATTAGGATGAAGATTTATCAAAATGTCGTAATGATTTTTGTGCAGCTCCCGCCCAATACGCCACAGCGCGCCAACTGAATTGTCCTTGCCTTTTTTGTCGACAGTCACGATATGATCCACGTTCGGATTGTAGCGCACGACGTCGGCCACTTTTTCGTCAACGACGAGGGTGATATCCGATCCGTGAGCATGACGGCGCAGTACCTGCAGAAAGGGCGTAATCAGCACCAAATCGCCTAAATGCATTAAGAAGGTTACGATAATTCGTTTGTGACGCAAATTAATCATTATCTGCCTCCTTTACGATGTCCGTATATGTCTCCCAGACCCTGTCGACGGATATCTGTTTCATGCAGTCCGGGTCGTCGACGAGGGGCTGCTCCTGCGTCGCCGCCGACGTAGGCGAAATAATCATATGGATGTATTCGCTGCGGGCGCCGCCGTACGGCCCCGTCCGATCCGGACAGGTCGGGCCAAACAGGGCGATCAGCTCCTTCTTCAGGGCATTGGCAATATGCAGCGGCCCCGTATCGGCACTGATGTACAAGCGGGACATGGCGATAGCCGCCATGAGCTCGCGTAAACTGGTCTTTCCTGTATAATCAAACAGACGCGGCGACGCAACGCCTTCGGCAATGGCCCTCCCCTTCGGCACATCGTCGCCGCTGCCCAACAGGACGACGTTCATGCCACCTTGGACAACGCGGCGCAGAAACTCCTGCCAATACGGAACAGGCCATTCCTTTACGTCCCACCGCGCGCCGGGCACGACGGCAATATAAGGGCCCGTCATGCCATCGGCAGCAAATCGCCCTGAAAGCGACGCTTTTTCCGCGTCGACAGACGGAAGAGGAAATTCGACGCCGTCTACAGCGCCGCCTAAAGCGCGTACCGTATCCAAATACCGTTCGATGACGTGATCGAATTTATGCGTCCCCGTCAGCCCTTTGCTGACCAGAAAGCTGCCTTCGCGCATTTCCCAGTAGCCGTACTTTTCCTTCGCGCCGCTGCAGAAGGCGACGATCGCGCTTTTGGCCAGCCCCTGCAAATCGAGGCACATATCAAAATGATACTCGTGCAAGGTCCGGCGCAGCTCTTTCAAATAGGACAGCGATTTCAGCCCCTTCTTATCGATATACACGATGTCGTCGATATAAGGTTTGCCCGGCAAAACGGCGGAAAACTGCTTGTGCACAGCCCAGACGATGCGCGCGTCGGGGCAGTTTTCCCGCAGGGCGTACAGCGTCGGCAGGGCGTGCAGCACGTCGCCGAGAGAACTCATTTTGACGATGAGGATATTCTTATATGGTTTCACGGCATTTCCCTTCTTTTACGACCTTTCGGACAAAATCGAGCAGAGAACCGCCTTCAAATAAATACGACGGCACGCCGGCACGTTCGCCGCACTCCACGTCGCGGGGCATATCGCCGATCATAACCGACGAAGCCAGGTCAATATCCCAATCGGCTGCCGCCTGCAAAATCATGCCCGGCGCAGGCTTGCGCCAATCGCTCTTTTTATCGTACGCTTTGACAGGCGCGCCTTCTAAATACGGGCAGTAATACACCGCCATGACCTTGCCGCCGGCTTCTTCAATCTGCCGGCACATCCAGTCGTGAAGGCGCCGCACGTCTTCTTCCGTATAATAGCCGCGGGCGACGCCGCTCTGGTTCGTCACGACGACGACGTCATAGCCTTCTTTCGTCAGCCAGGCGACGGCTTCCTTCGCTCCGTCCATCCATTCAAAATCTTCTACGCGGCTTAAATAACCCTTGTCGACGTTGAGGACGCCGTCGCGGTCAAAAAACACGGCCTTTCTCATTCGTAATACCCGCCGCTCTTTTCGAGGATGCTGCAGTATTCCTTTACCGCTTCGCCGAGAAGGGTAAAGCCCCGGTCATAGCCGGCCTTCATCAGCTTCTGCGTATCAGCCTGGGTATAGCTCTGATATTTTCCCTTAAGGACTTCCGGGAAGGGGACGTACTCGATATGCCCTTTGCCGCAGTAATCGATGATGCCCTGGACAAATTCATTGAACGTATGACCTACGCCGGTGCCGCAGTTGTAAATGCCCGACAGCTCCGGATGTTCCCAGAAATAAAATACGACGTTGACGACGTCTTTGACGTAGATAAAATCGCGAATCTGGCCGCCGTCCTCATAGCCCGCCGTACCGGCAAACAAGGTGATTTTGCCCGTTTCCTGCAGTTCGTTGTATTTTTGGAAAATGAGGGACGCCATGCGGTCCTTGTGATTTTCCTGAGGCCCAAAGACGTTGAAGTACCGGAAGCCTACGATCTGGCTCTTCGCCAAGGGCATGACGCGGCGGACGAAGCGGTCGAACTGCAGCTTGGAATAGGCGTAGGGATTGAGAGCCTGCTCGCACTGCGGTTCTTCGCGGAAGCCGTTCTTGCCGCTGCCGTAGGTCGACGCCGACGATGCATACAGGAAGGGAATCTTGCGCTGCATGCAGTAGCGCAGCAGGTTCTTGCTGCCTTCGTAATTGTTCTTCATCATATAGCGGCCGTCGTAGTTCATCGTATCAGAGCAGGCTCCTTCATGGAATACGACGTCGATATAGCCGCAGTCAAAGGTATCGTCGGCCATCTGCATGTCGAAATCTTCATAGTCCATGTAATCGTAGAACGAAAGGCCCTGCAGATTGCGGCATTTGCGTCCGTCCGTCAAGTCGTCGACGATGAAGATATCGTCGATTCCCCGGTTATTCAGTTGTTTTACTATATTGCTGCCGATAAATCCGGCTCCGCCTGTTACGATTTTCATAGTTTACCCTCCTTCGCCAGAGAGGCGATTTTCTGTACTAATCCCGTCGTAGAATATCCTTCTTCAAAGGATATGATTTCTACGCGTTTTACATATTCCCTGCCGACGACCTCTTCGGCCTTATAGTCGCCGCCCTTTACGAGGATATCCGGCCGCAGCACGCTGAGCAGCTCTGCCGGCGTATCTTCCGTAAACATGACGACTTCGTCGACGCAGCCGAGGGCGCTCAGCAGCACGGCCCGGTCCTCCTCGTGGACAAGAGGGCGCGTTTCGCCCTTCAGACGCCGTACCGACGCGTCGGAATTCAAGCCGACGACGAGGTGCTGTCCCAGCATGGCCGCCTGCTGCAGATACAGGACGTGGCCGCGGTGCAGGATGTCGAAGCAGCCGTTCGTAAAGACGACCGTTTCTCCCTGTTTCTGCCACTGCCGTATTTTTTCCGCCGTTTCTTCCCAGCTCAAGGCCTTGTACGGAGCCCAGCGATTGGGATGCCATTCCTGCCACAGCTTCAGCAGCTCGCTGCGGTGAATCGGATAGGTCCCGACCTTCGTGACGACGATGCCTGCCGCCGCATTGGCAACCTGCAGGCTCGTGCGAATCGACAAATGACTGGCTACAGCCGCCAAAAACGCCGCGGCGACAGTATCACCGGCGCCTGATACGTCGAACACTTCCTGAGCCGTCGCCGGATTGTTCCATACCTTGCCATCCTTGCGGATGACCGTAATCCCCTTCTCCGACCGCGTGACCATGATATGGGCGAAATCATACTGCTCATGGAGCCTGCGCGCCGCATCCACGACGGCCTGGCCTTCGTTAGGTATCTTCTCGCCGCAGCAGTCTCCCAGCTCCTTAATATTAGGCGTCACAAAATCAGCGCCGTTGTACTTGTGCCAGTCGCTGCCCTTCGGGTCGACGAGTATGGGAATTCCCGCCCTGCGGGCCCGTTCGATAACCAGCTGGGACATGCGGTCCGTCAGAACGCCTTTTTTATAATCCGACAAAATCATGCCGTCTAAGCCCTGCGCGATGCGCTGATCCAGCCAGGCCGCCAAGGCGTCTTCTTCTTCCCGTTCAAAGGGGACGGCGTCTTCAAAATCCAGCCGTACCATTTGCTGACGCGAGCCGAGGACCCGCACCTTCGTCGTCGTCACGTGGCCCTTGCGCACGACCATCCCCGTGCCGTCGATGCCGACGTCATCCAGCAGACCGCGCAGAAGAGCGGCGTTTTCATCATCGCCGACTAAGCCGGCTAAATATACGCGGCAGTCTAAATTCGCCAGGTTGGCGGCAACGTTCGCCGCGCCTCCCAGGACCGATGAAATGCGGTTGACCTTATTGACCGGCACAGGCGCTTCCGGAGAAATGCGGTCCACGCTGCCGAAGACGTAACGGTCGACCATGATATCGCCGACGACGGCGATTCGCAGCTTCGGCAATGCATCGTTTAAAAAGTTATCAATATACCCTTCAGTCATACTTACTCCTCAATGTCATGCTGTTCTTCTACGGCTTCCTTCTTTTTCGTTCCCATCAAATGCTCCAGCTCGGCCATAAAGCTTTCCAAATCGGCAAATTTCCGGTATACCGACGCGAAGCGGATATAGGCGACTTCATCGATAGACTTGAGTTCGTCCAAGACCATTTCGCCGATTTTCTCGCTCGTGACTTCCTGAGCCAGAGAATTCCGTATATCCCGTTCTACGTGAGAAACGATGTCTTCCAGCTGCTGCCGCGTTATCATCCGCTTATTGCTGGCCCGCAGCAGACCGTTCAATATCTTGCTGCGGTCGAAGAGCTCGCGGCTGCCGTTGCGCTTAATGACGATGAGCGGCGATTCTTCCACCATCTCGTACGTCGTAAACCGCCGGCCGCAGCTCTGGCACTCCCGGCGGCGGCGAATGGCTCTGCCGTCGTCCGTAGCCCGCGAATCGGTTACTTTGGTATCGTCATGCTTGCAAAAAGGACATTTCATGATGTATTCCTCCTAACGCGCGCGCTGCGCGGGGAATTTTGAAAAAAAGCGGGTCCCTAAGGATCCGCTTTTTACTGTACTGCTTATCTCATCCACGTAGGAATTTCTACGCCGCCGGCATCTTTGGAATCCCCGGCTTTAAGTCCGCCCGCCTGTCCGAAGGAAGGAATCGAAGACGGTTCTTTGCCAAATCCAGTCGCAACGACAGTAATGCGAATCGAATCTTCCATATCCGGGTCAATAACGGAACCGAAGATGATATTGGCATCAGGATCAACAGCTTCGGCAACTTTTTCCGCCGCTTCATTGATTTCATACAAGCTGATATCCGGGCCGCCCGTGACGTTGAGCAGGATGCTCTGCGCGCCGTCAATGCCCATTTCCAGGAGCGGGCTGTGGATCGCGCTGTCGACGGCTTCGACGGCTCTGTTTTCGCCGGAGCCTACGCCGATGCCCATAATCGCTTCGCCCTGATCGGACATAATCGTCTTGACGTCGGCAAAGTCCAGGTTGATGAGGCCTGTCGTCGTAATCAAATCGGAAATGCCCTGCACGCCCTGACGGAGAACGTCGTCGGCTACGAGGAACGCGTCTTTGAGCGGCGTCTTTTTATCGATAATCTGGAGCAGCTTATCGTTCGGAATCGTGATGATCGTATCGACCTTTTCCTTCAGATAGGCCGCGCCCTTTTCAGCCTGTTCCTTACGGCGCTTGCCTTCAAAAGCAAAGGGCTTCGTTACGACGGCGACGGTCAGCGCGCCCATTTCCTTAGCGCATTCCGCTACGATAGGAGCTGCGCCCGTGCCGGTGCCGCCGCCCATGCCGGCCGTGATGAAGACCATATCGGCGCCCTGAAGGGCTTTGATGATTTCTTCCTTGCTTTCCAAAGCTGCCTGTTCGCCGACCTGAGGATTAGCGCCGGCGCCGAGGCCGCGCGTCAGTTTTTCGCCGATCTGGAGCTTAACGTCGGCCTGCGATACTTCCAATACCTGATCTTCCGTATTCACGGAAATGAACTGCACGCCCTGCAGACCGCTTTCTATCATACGGTTGACGGCGTTGTTTCCGCCGCCGCCGACACCAATTACTTTTATATTTGCAAACTCTGCCATACTTCTGTTTCCTCCTTCAAATTCGTCAGCACTGCTATATATAGATAGGATTCTATATTATTTTACACTATATCGGAAAAATTATCTACATCTTTTTTTAAATCTTTCGGGCCGCTCAACGGCTCAGTTACGGGCTTTCGCCTGTCGTCAGCCCCTTTGTCGGAGCGGTCCGGCATCTGATTACTTACTCTTAACAGCCGGAGCGCCGGGCGTCGTGTCAATATATTGAACCAGCAAATGGTTGCTGTCTACTTCCCTCAGCAGCTCGTCAGTAATGGCCGCCCGTTCGACGGGCTTATCGCCCTTGCCCAGATGAACGGGCAGCGAGTCCGTCGTATAGGCAATGATATTGTCCGGATTGCCTACGTTGATTTCAGCCATATGCTTCAATACGTCCGGCGGCAAATTCTGCAAATACTCTAAGCCGGCGCGCAGGGCGGGATCGGCTATGGTATCTCCCAGCAGCAGCGTATCGACCTTTTTCCCAGTCATAATCGGTACGGATACGCCCTGTATCTGCGGCTCTAACTCTATGACGACGCCGTCCTTATCTACATAGGCAAAGCCGTACATCGTCATGACGATAGCAGCCGCCTTCCGCTCGGTCAGCGTCACCTGTATCGTCGCAGGGAACTGCCGTTCTACGACGGCGCTGCTGATGCGCAGATCCTTTTCCAGCCGATTCTTCAGCTCGTCCGGCGACAGCTGCACGACGTTGACGTAGCCCGGAACGCCGGCGGCCCGGTATATATCATCCGTCGTCAGCGTTTCATTTCCCTGAATGACCAGTGTGCCGAAGGGAACGGCGGCGAAGCGCAGAAAGACCCACAGCAGCAGGACGAACAGGACGATGCCGACAGCCGTCAGGCGTCCCTTGCGCTTCTGCTTCCGCTTTTTCTTTATCTTCTCGCGCTTTATGCGCCGCTTCCGACGGCGTGTTTCTTCTTCCTGCAGCTGCTGCCGCCGTTCGGCTTCGCGCCGGTTTCCGTACAAATCGTCCAGCGGATCATGCGCCAAATGGGGCGGCACGAACACGTCGCTCGTATGCTTAAACGCTGCCGCGTTGTCCGGCTTCCGCCGCGAAGTTGTATCCGATGTAAATTGGTAATTACGATAGTTTTCTTTCTTCATGCTACATCCTAACGTACTGTGCAGTTAAAACTTGCCGACAGAGGCTTCCAATAAAATTTTTTCGCACAAGTCTTCAAAGGACAATCCCATCGCGATAGCCGCGTCAGGCACGAGGCTCGTCGCCGTCATGCCGGGCACGGTGTTGATTTCCAGGACGAACGGTTCTCCCTGGCTGTTCGTCATGATGTCGACGCGGGCGACGCCGCTGCACTGGCACAGGTGGAAGACCTGCAGGGCTAAATCCTGCATTTTCTTCGTCAGTTCCGGCGAAATCGGCGCCGGGCAGAGATGCTTCGTCACGCCGGGCGTATATTTCGAATAGTAATCATACCGCCCCGTGCTGGGAACGATTTGAATGACCGGCATAGCCATGTCGTCCATGACGGCGACGGTAAATTCTTCTCCGTCGAGAAAGGCTTCGGCGATGATGGCCGGACCGTAACGGAAGGCTTCATCCAGAGCCGCCCGAATATCCGACGCGTCGCTGACGATGACCGTCCCGATCGTCGACCCCTGGGCCGACGACTTGATGACCACGGGCAGCGAAAAGCGACGCCCAATATCGTCAGCTATATAGTCCAAGCCCTGGGCCGAGAAATAATAGGCGAAGGGAGCCGTCGGAATACCGGCGCCCTGAAAAGCGCATTTGCTCACGACCTTACTCATGCCGACGGCGCTGGCCATGACGCCGGGACCCGTATAGGGAAGGCCCATCATTTCGCAAAGCCCCTGCAGCACGCCGTCTTCGCCGTACCGGCCGTGCAGGGCGTTGAATACGACGTCAATATTTTTTTCCTTAAGCGTCTCTACCAGCCGCTCCGGCACCAGTTCAATCGTCTCTACAGCGTAGCCTTTCGTCGTCAACGCTTTGGCAATAGCCGCGCCGGTATTGCGCGATACTTCTGCTTCCGACGACGGGCCGCCGACGACGACGGCAATTTTTTTCTGTTTCATCGTTTCTATAGTAGTGTTCATGTTTTTAATCTTATCCTTTTGCTTCCGCCAAGTATTGTTCTCCCACTTTATAAATGTCTCCGGCTCCCATGGTAATGATTAAATCCAGCGGCCGGGCATGTTCTTTCAAATATGTGACGACGTCTTCCGTATGGGGAATGTAGATGACGTCCTGTCCGGTCTTTTCGCGAACCTTATCGGCAATAAGCCGGCCCGTCACGCCCGGAATAGGATCTTCGCCGGCGCTGTATACGTCGGTCACAATGAGGACGTCGGCTTTAGCAAAGGCCGAGCCGTAATCTTCAAGAAGGAGCTGCGTCCGCGTATAGCGGTGCGGCTGAAACAGGCAGACGACGCGGTGCGTGCCCATGTCGCGGGCCGCCGTGAGGGTGGCGTTGATTTCCGTCGGGTGATGGGCATAATCGTCGACGACCCATACGTCGCCGGCAAAGCCTTTCGTTTGAAAGCGCCGCTTTGCGCCGTGAAAATGGGACAACGCTGAAGCTACCTGACTGAAGGAAATGCCGCAGCGCAGCGCCACAGCCGTCGTCGCCAGCGCGTTCAGGACATTGTGCCGTCCCGGCACGTTCAGCATCAGTTCGCCCAGCGTCTCGCCGTGAAACAGCACGTCAAAATACAGCTTGCCCTTGGCATAATGGAGATTCCGAGCCTGATAATCCGCCTCAGCCTCGATGCCGTACGTCAGATACCGGCGCTGCAGAGACGGCGCCAGACGGCGGATGTATTCGTTTTCAAAGCACAGGACGGCCAGCCCCTGCTCGGCGTCCAGCTTCTGTATAAACTCCTTAAAGGCTTCGACGACGTTGTCCATGGAGCCGTAATGATCCATGTGATCGGCGTCGATATTGGTTACGACAGCGATATACGGCGACTGCTTCAGGAAGGTCCCGTCGCTTTCGTCGGCTTCGGCAATGACGTATTCGCCTTTGCCTAAAATCGAATTGCTGTGCAGGTAATCGACTTCACCGCCGATGACGATAGTCGGTTCCAGATGGCTTTCTTCAAAGACCTGGCCGAGCATGGACGACGTCGTCGTCTTGCCGTGCGCTCCGGCGACGGATATGCCCTTGCCCCAGGTCATGATATGTACCAGCGCGTCGGACCGATGTATCACCGGGATATGCCTCCGCCGCGCTTCTACTACTTCTGCATTCGTTTCGCGAATTGCCGAAGAGATGACGACGACTTCGGCATCCTGCAGATTTTCCGCCTTCTGGCCGATGCAGATGCGCGCGCCCTGTTCGGCAAATTTATCCGTAATGGCCGACCGCTTGAGGTCCGACCCCGATACGATATATCCTTTTTCTATGAAAACGTTGGCTATTGCCCGCATGCCTGCGCCGGCAATGCCGATAAAATGTACTTTTCGTACGTCGTTGAGATTGACCATGGTCTTACACATCCTTACTTTGCGCTGCTTCCCGTGCGTCGGCGCGCAATCGATAACGCCAGCTTCGCAATGTCGTGAGCGGCTTGAGGCCGGCCCAGAGCCTTGCTGGCCTTGGCCATGGAAGCTAACGCTTCCGGATCTTCTTTTAAATGAAGGATTTCTTCCAGCAAATCCTTACCGGTCAGCATCTTGTCCAGGATCATCTTAGCCGCGCCGCACATGACCAGGGCCTGGGCGTTGTACCGCTGATGATCTTCCGCCGCGTAGGGATAGGGAATCAAAATCGAAGGAACGCCCCGCACCGTCAATTCAGCCAACCCGACAGCGCCGGCACGATATACGGCCAAATCAGCCGCCGCCAACGCTTCCGGCATCTGATGCAGGTACGGTATAATACGGCTTCCCTCGCCGTACCGCCCTTTGCCGTCGATGCCTTCGAGCTGCTTGACGACACGGTCGTACTCGTGGTCTCCCGTAATATGAAGAATCTGTATGTCCTTGACATCCTTAAAATACCGATGCACTTCAATCATGGCCGAGTTGATACTGCGCGCCCCGCGGCTGCCGCCGGCGACGAGGAGCGTAAATTTATGCGGGTCCAGCCCAAGCAGGCTGCGCCCTTCTTCCTTGCTTACCGTCAAAATATCCTTGCGGACAGGATTTCCCGTATACACGAGATTTTCTTTTTTCTTAAACCGGCCGGCCGCTTCCCTATATCCCAGGGCGACGCGGTTGGCAAACTTGCTCAAAATCAAATTGGTCACGCCGGGGATGACGTTTTGCTCCTGCACGAGCGTCGGAATACCGCTCAGGCTGGCCGCCAGCAGCACGGGGCCGCAGACGAATCCGCCCGTACCGATGACGACTTCCGGCTTAAACCGATGAATAATGCGTTCGGCCTTAAATACGCTTCCCGCCGTCTTTCCCAGCGTCACTACGTTGCGGAAGGAAATGCGGCGTTCCAGTCCCCGTACGTCTATGGTCACAAAAGGCAGTCCTTCTTTAGGAATCAGCGTATTTTCCAACCCTATCTTCGAGCCTACGTAGAGAAACTCCGTCGGCTCGATATCGGCAATAGCGCGGGCAATTGTTATTGCCGGATAGATATGGCCGCCTGTTCCGCCTCCTGAAATAATTACTCGACCCATGTTTTTGCCCCCTACCAATCAAAAATAAATATATGGCTATATCGCGTTGACGATTCCCTTGAAGACCCGTCCGCGCTGCTCAAAATTATCGTACATGTCAAAGCTCGAGCATGCCGGAGACAACAGTACGGCCTGCGGCGCTTTGGCAATCTTGCGGGCCATCATAATCGCCCGTTCCATGCTGTATCCGGCTCGGCGAATATCCTTGACGCCGGCCTTCTTCGCTTCCTGTTCAAACCGATCTGCCGCCGCGCCGATCAATATAAGCGTATCGACCTTTTCGGCGGCCAGCTTCATAAACTCGTCGAGAGGTGTCATCTTATCGTAGCCGCCGGCAATCAAGACCAAGTGTCCCGAAAACGCTTCCAGCGCTTTGATAGACGCGTCGGTATTCGTTCCTTTTGAATCATTGTAATAGGTGACGCCGTGAATTGTGCGCACTTTTTCCAGACGGTGCTCTACGCCCCGGAACGATTTCAATACGCCAGAGATCACGTCGAGAGGCACGCCGGCGGCGTAAGCCAGCAGCGACGCAGCCAAACAATTTTGAATATTATGCTTGCCGAATAAATGAAGTTCGTCTTCCCGGCAAATGAGCGTATCCTGGCCGTCCATGCGGAGGATAAGCTGCCCGTCCTGATAAAACGCACCGACAGGCACTTCGCCCTGCGTGGAAAACCAGACGACGCGGCCCGTCATGTCCGGAGCCATGGCCCTGACCAGCGGGTCGTCGTAATTCAGCACAGCCGTATCGTCCCCATCCTGATTGCGGAAAATGCGCTTCTTCGCTTCGGCGTAGGCTTCCATCGTATGATGGCGGTCTAGGTGGTCCGGCGTAATATTCAGGACGACGGCCGCTTTAGCCTTCATCGTCTGCGTAAATTCCAGCTGGAAGCTGGACAATTCCGCTACGACGACGGCTTCCTTCGGCAAATCTGCCGCCTGCTCGGAAAGGCCGATGCCGATATTGCCGCCGACGACAGTCTGACGGCCTGAGGCCTTCATGATTTCCCCCAGCAGGGTCGTCGTCGTCGTCTTCCCGTTCGTACCCGTCACGCCCAATATGTCGGCATCGGTTACGCGGCAGGCTGTTTCTACTTCACTCCAAACGGGCAAACGGCGCGACAGCGCTTCTTTCATAATGGGAATTTCCGGAGAAATAACCGGCGACGGCACGACGATGTCCACGCCGTCCAGCAGCGAATTTTCCTGGCTGCCGAATACGAACTTGACGCCGGCACGCTGCAGCGCCGGCCACGGCTCTTCCGTGCAGTCGATGTCCTTTTTGTCATTGAGAATAACTGCGCCGCCGTGACGGGCCAAGGCCATCGATGCGGCCCGGCCGCTGATACCTGCGCCGATGACCAATATTTTTTTCCCGGAAAAATCCATTATGCTCATTTGCCAACACCTGCTTTGTTCAGATAATATGAATACCCTCTATTTGCACGATAAGACGACGATAATCGCCAATATCGCCATGAGGGCGGAAAAACTCCAAAAAACGGTAACTACCTTTACTTCGCTCCAGCCAGACAGTTCAAAATGATGATGAATAGGGCTCATTTTGAATACGCGCACGCCCCGCGTCTTAAAGGAAACAACCTGAATGATAACCGATAAGGCTTCAATGACGTATAATCCGCCTGCCAGAATGAGAAGCAGCTCCGTCTTCGTCAAGATAGCCATCGCCGCCAGCGCCCCGCCCAAAGCCAGCGAACCTGTATCGCCCATAAACATCTTGGCCGGGTGCTGGTTATAAAACAGAAAGCCCAGGCAGGCGCCGGTCAAGGCCGCGCTGAACACGGCGAAATTGACGTATCCCAGCGCTACGGCAATGACGACGTAGGCCACAGACGTAATCGCGCAGGAACCGGCCGCCAGGCCGTCCAAGCCGTCCGTCAGGTTGACGGCATTGCTGGCTCCGACGATCATGACAAACACAAAGATATAATAGAAGAATCCCAAATCGATCGTAATCGACGTGAAGGGAATCCAAAGAGTCGTAGGAAATTGAAGGAATTCCTTTAAAATGAAGCAAAATACGGCTGCCATAACGAACTGGCCGAGCAATTTCTGCTTGGCTGTCAGCCCCAGATTACGCCGTTTCACCGCTTTGATGCTGTCGTCGAGGAATCCGATGACGCCGTGTCCGAACGTCAGAAACAAAGCCAGGCCCTTGCGCAGATCCGACGGATTGAATACCAGACAGGAGACAACCAAAGCGATCAGAATCAAGATGCCGCCCATCGTCGGCGTCCCGGCTTTATACTTATGGCTCTGCGGGCCTTCTTCCCGTTCAGATTGGCGGGCATGGAATTTCTTTAACTGCCCGATAACCGGCTTGCCCAGCACTAAGGCGATGACCAGGCTGACGGCGAATCCAAATATCAGCGTATTTAACATTCACATGACTTCCTTTCGAAATATGACAGTATTTTTTCCATGGCAAACCCGCGGGACCCTTTCAGCAGCACCGTATCACCCGGCTGCAGCAGTTCTTTCAGGCAGGCGGCGCATTCGTCATGCGTCGCGGCCGTGTAGACCTGCTTCATGCCGCCTTCTCTCGCCGCGCAGGCAATATATCCGGCCAGCTCGCCCATGGTAATGAGGACGTCAATACCCGACGAGGCGATCTCCCGGCCGATGGCTTCATGTTCTTCCCGGGCCCAATCGCCTAATTCCAGCATGCCGCCCAATACGGCAATTTTCCGGCCCGTCGTCAAGGCGCCCAGAGAACGGATAGCCGCGCGCATGGAAGCCGGATTGGCGTTATAGGCGTCGTTGATAAACGTATACGGCGCCAAGGAAATCAGCTCTTCCCGCATGGGCACGCCTTTATACGCCGCCAGGCCGCGCCGGATTTCTTCGGCCGAAAGGCCCGTCAAGCAGCCGACGGCAGCCGCAGCCAATCCGTTATAGGCGTGGTGGCGGCTGATTGCCGGAATCTGCGCCGCGAAGACATCGCTGCCGCAGTGGCAGGTGAAGGTTACGCCCTGCTCGCTTACGGCTATCTGCTCGGCCCAGATATCGTCGCCCGCCTCGGTGCCGTAGGTCAGCACGCTGCCGCGGCATAGGGCGGCCATCGGGGCTACGAAGGAATCGTCGGCATTCAATACGGCCGTGCCCTTTTCGTCAAGAGCCAAAACAAGCTCGCTCTTCGCCTTGGCGATGTTTTCCTGCGACCCCAGGAGTTCAATATGGCTCTTGCCGACGTTCGTCACGACGCCGATAGTCGGCTCGGCAATGGCCGCCAGCTCGGCAATCTGTCCCAAGCCGCGCATGCCCATTTCGACGACGCAGGCTTCGTGCCGTTCCGTCAGCTGCAGCAGCGTGCGCGGCAGGCCGATTTCGTTGTTGAAATTTTTTTCCGTCTGCAGCACGTCATATTTCTGCGACAGGACGGAGGCAATCATATTTCGCGTCGACGTCTTGCCGACGGAGCCCGTTACGGCTACGACGGGAATGGAAAAACGGCGGCGATGGAAGCGGGCCAAAGCCTGATAGGCCTTCAGCGTATCGTCTGCGACGAAAACAGCAATGCCGTACTCTCTGTATTCGTCCCGCATTTCGGACACGATAACGCCGGCCGCGCCCTGCTGCACGGCTTTGCCGACAAAATCATGACCGTCAAACCGCTCGCCCTTGAGGGCTACAAACAACGCGTCCCTGCCGATGACCCGCGTATCCGTTTCCACGCCGGAAAATAAAGTCTTTTCGCCGCTGACGGCGACAGACGCTCCCGTCGCCTCTTGTATTTCTGTCTTCGTAAAGGAAGCCATTTTCTTATCGCCCCTTTAACGCCAGCACGGCCTTGCGCGCTTCTTCGCGATCGTCGAAGTGAATCGTGCAGTCTTTTAAAATCTGATACGTTTCATGACCCTTGCCGGCAATAACGATGATGTCGCCGGTCTGCGCCAGTTCGACGGCTCTCTGGATAGCCGACCGGCGGTCGACGATGACTTCGTGATGCTGGCCCGGCTTGAGGCCCTGCTTTACGCCGGCTTCCACTTCAGCGACAATGGCGTCGGGGTCTTCCGAACGGGGATTGTCCGACGTGACGATGGGAATGTCGGCGTGTTCTGCCGCAATCTTGCCCATGATGGGGCGCTTCGTCCGGTCGCGGTCGCCGCCGCAGCCGAAGACGGCTAAAATACGGTTCGGATGCATGGCACGAGCTGTCGTCAAGGCCTTTTCCAGGCTGTCCGGCGTGTGGGAATAATCGACGACGATGGCAAAATCCTGACCGGCTTCGACGAGCTCGAAGCGGCCTGCTACGGAGTGGAAGGTCTGTATAGCACTGTCGATGATTTCCGTATCGACGCCTTCGGCATGGGCCGCGCCGATAGCCGCCAGCGTATTATATACGTTGAACAAGCCGGTAATATTCATATTCAGATGGACGCTGCCGAAGGGCCCGGTCACGTCGAAGGACGATTTCTTCAGTTCAACGTTCAGATTCGACCCTCTCAAGTCGGCTTCTTTTTCTACGCCATAGGTCAGGACCTTGCACTGGCAGGCCTTGAGGATATCCTTGGACCACGGGTCGTCGATGTTGACGACAGCCGTCTTATTGTCCTTGACATGTTCGCGGAAAGACAAGCCCTTGAATAACTTGGCCTTAGCGGCTACGTAGTCTTCCATCGTCTTGTGAAAATCGAGGTGATCCTGCGTCAAATTCGTGAATACGGCCGTATCGAATTCAATGCCGGCTACGCGGTGCAGGGCCAGGGCATGGCTCGATACTTCCATGACGACGTGGGTCATGCCCTTTTCGTACATGAGCGCTAGGAAGCGCTGCAGCTCGACGACGTCAGGCGTCGTGTTGTGAATGGGCAGCTCTTCGTCGTCGATGAGGGCGTGAATCGTGCCGAGAACGCCGACATGATGGCCGGCAGCCCGCAGAATATGGGCGATGATATGGGTCGTCGTCGTCTTGCCGTTCGTGCCGGTTACGCCGATCATGCGCATCTTGCGGCCGGGATAATCATAGAAATAGGGAACCATGTCTTCCAGCGCATGATGAATATCCGGCACCCGGATCTGCACGGTACCCTTAGGCAATTCCAAATGCTTCGTCGTCAAGACGGCAACGGCGCCTTTTTCCACAGCCTGGACGGCAAAGGAAGCGCCGTCGACGTGAACGCCGGAAATGCATACGAATAAATTTCCCGGCTCGATTTCCCGAGAATCGGCGGCGATGCCCGTAATCGGCGTTTCTACGTTGCCTTCTACGTTGTATATGCCCTTAATTTGCTTGCAAAGTTCGCTTACTGTTTTCATCCTCAAACATCCTCCTCGCAATCTGTATGTACGCATACTCATTTCTATTAAAGCAAACAACAATAGCAGCCTTGGGTAAAGGCTGCTGATGTCATCATATTATCGGCCTGTATGGGCTGCTTCCTTCTGGGAATCGGACGACTGGCCGCCGTACAGCACATACGTCGGCGCAACCATGCCCAGCTGTTTCGTAGCGACCGTATATATCCGCTCAGGTGCTTCCAGCTTGGCAATATCGACGCGTAAGTTCTCATTTTCACGCTGCAGTGCCTGCACCTGTCTTTTTTCATTCATCAGCGCATAACCATAATCAGTTTTAGCCGCAGATAAGGCAATATATGTCAGCAAAAAAAAGCAAATCAGCCCTACTACCGACAAGGTACGCAGGATAAGGCCCGAAAAATTCCTGTCGGCCGGAACCGCCTCCTGCCTCTGCTCTGCATACCGTATGTATCCTGCTTTTCTGGACAACATATTATATCACATCCATTCGACGAATTACTACCAGTACCGTGTAAATATTATTTTCGAATTCCGACACGCAACTTGGCGCTCCGGGCACGCGGATTCTGCTCCAGTTCTTCCGGAGACGGAGAAATAGCCTGCCGCTTCGCTTTCAGTATGGCCTTATGATGGCATGTGCACACGGGAATATCGGGCGGGCAGATGCAGTCCGTAGCCAATAATTTCAGCGTTTGCTTTGTAATGCGGTCTTCTAGCGAATGAAAGGTGATGACGCATATATGTCCCCCAGGCTTAAGCCGGTTGGCCGCGCTTTCCAGCGCATTGCGCAGAATGCCGAGTTCGTCGTTGACTTCGATGCGGATGGCCTGAAAGGTCCGCTTGGCCGGATGGGGGCCGTCCTTTCTGGCGCCGGCTGGAATAGCCTTTTTGATAATCGAGACGAGCTCGCCAGTCCGTTCAATGGCCTTTTCTTTGCGGGCGGCGACGATAAAGGAGGCAATGCGCTTGGCCCAGCGTTCTTCGCCGTACTCCTTGATAATGCGGTACAACTCGCCTTCGCTGTACGAATTGACTACGTCGTAGGCGCTTTTGCCGCGGCTGCGGTCCATGCGCATATCCAGCGGGCCGTCCTGCATGTAAGAAAAGCCCCGTTCCGGCGTGTCGAGCTGATAACTGGATACGCCTAAATCAAACATGACTCCGTCGACGGCGTCGATTCCCAGCTCGTCGAGGACGTCGGACAGCTGGCAGAAATTGCGCTGCACCAGAATATGACGGCAAGTCGTATCTTCCAGCCGCTTCGTCGCCGCGGCGATAGCATCGGCGTCCTGATCGAGCCCGATGAGCAGGCCGTCGTCGTTCAGCCGCTCCGCCAGCGCATGGGAATGGCCGCCGCCGCCGAGAGTACAGTCTACGTAAACCCCGCTGGGATTTCCTATAAGATTGTCAATCGTTTCCTCGCGGAGAACGCTAACATGATGAAACGCCATAATACCTCCTAAAACTCAATATCCAGAGATTCGTCCAGACTTTCGGCGATCTCTTCCATATCCGGCACGATCTTGGCCGCATATTCTTCGTACGCCTCCTGGGCCCAGATTTCTATTTTATCGCCCGTCCCCAGTATGGTCACGTCCTTTTTCAACTGGGCGTACTCGCGCAGCGTCCCCGGAATCAGAATGCGTCCCTGCCGGTCAAATTCAACTTCAGCGGCACTGCCGAACAAAAAGCGCTTGAAAGCCCGGACATTTTCCTTCGAAGCCTTCAGCTTTTTCATGCCGTTGGCCAAATTGATCCACGCTTCCATCGTATACACGGAGAGACAACCTTCCAGTCCACGGGTGACTACGAAGGAAGATCCCAATTCGTCGCGGAATTTCGCAGGCAGGATCACGCGGCCCTTCGCATCGATCGTATGCGAATATTCTCCCATGAACATCTTGTCGTCATCTCCTTCCCGTCGCTTTCACTTTTCACCACATTTTACCACATTTCAACACCTCGTGACAACAAATATCAGCTCATTCGCGGGAACTATATATAAAAAATCACCATGCAGGCTGCATGGTGATTAAAAAGAATAGGTACAGATTCATATTATATTGGGTTTATACGGCGCAAATAGCCTGCATCACATCGTCGTCTACGACGATGTCCTCCTGCCGCAGCGCCGTCAAATCGCAGCGCCGCGCCAGCTCTTCCAGCGGATAACGGGCCCGTTCGGATACCAGGCCGCCTTTGTACGCCAAATAGGATAGTACGCTGTCGCGGTCGGCTCCGCCATCCCGCAGGCTCTCTATCGTAATGCCCTGCTGCCGCTTCGACAAACGGCGGCCTTCTCCGTCGATCAGCATGGGCACGTGAGTGTACTGCGGCGCAGGATAGCCGAGGTATTCGATGAGCCAAATCTGCTGCGCCGTCGACGACAGCAGGTCGCGGCCCCGCAGGACGTGGGTAATGCCCATCATCCCGTCGTCGACGGACACGGCCAGCTGATAGGCATACAAGCCGTCGGCACGACGTACGACGAAATCGCCGCAGGCCCTCGGCAAATACGCTTCCTGCCGGCCATACACGCCGTCGCAGAACGACACGGCGGCAGCGGGCACGTGGACGCGCCACGACGGGTCTTTCTGCATCGCAGCTCGTTCCGCCGCCGTCATGCCGTAGCAATGCCCGTCGTACACGCTTCGCTCGCCGGCGTGGGGCGCTCCGATAGCCTGCAATCTGGCCCGGCTGCAGTAGCAGGGGTACAGCAGGCCGCCGCGCTGCAGCGCCGACAGCGCGCCGTCGTACAGAGCATATCGTTCCTGCTGTGTATACGGCCCGGACGATCCGCCTCTATCGGGCCCTTCGTCCCAGGTCAGCCCCAGCCACTGTAAGTCCCGCATCAGGGCGTCGGCAAATTCCTTTTTCGACCGCTGCTCATCGACGTCTTCCATGCGCAGGACCAGCGTGCCGCCGGCTTGCCGGACCTGAAGCCAGCACAAAAATGCTGTCCACGCGTTTCCCAAATGCATGTACCCCGTCGGGCTGGGCGCAAAACGACCTCTCATGAGCTCACGACCTAATCGGGCAGCGACACGAGATTGCCGAACAAGCTCGCTTCTTCACGGATTTTCCCTTCGCCGCCCATGACGCAGAGATTGCCGTCTTCCATGACCGAGCGGATCAAGGGAGCCAGAGCCCGGATATCGGCGGCCGTCGTCGCCAGCAGCTGATCCCGGCGTTTCTGCGCAACGTCCGGCGTCGTCCCCGTAAAGTAACGGTTCATGGCTTTATCGCCGCGCAGGGACGGCGTAAGGGGCACGTCGATGCGGCTCAGCGTGCCGATGACGTATTTCGTCATTTCCCGTTCAGACACGTCGAAGGTTTCCAAATAATCGGCCAGCTCGTCGTAAGCCTGAACTGTGCTGCCCAAATTCGGGTCCCGATAGGAGCAGAATACCATGTCGCCGTTGTCGTAGAATCGGGTAAAGGCGCCGTACGCGCCGCCCTGCACCCGTATCTTCGTCCACAAATACCCGTACTGCAGAATCGTGTCCAGCACCATGAGCGAGCCGGCGTAGGTGTACCCGTGGTCGCGGAAGTTGCCGCCCTTGGCGACGTACTGCACCGTGCCGCTGGTCATGATGCCTTCGTTCTTTTGTTCCATGACGAAATCGCACAGTTCCGTCCGGCGTTCCCCCTTGGGCATGGCATCAAGCCATTGAGGCAATGCGGCTGCGGCGGCTTTCTTTTCGTCGTCGCTGCCGGTAATTTCGATCGTCAGGCCGGCGCGGACGAAGATTTTCTTCATGACAGCCTGCAGCTTGGCGGCTACTTCGCCGCAGGTTTCGCCGATATTCGCCGCTATCTGGCTGATAAACTGGTAATAGGAAAATTCTCCAGCGTTGCAGAACGCTTCAACTGGCGACGTATAAGACAAAACGCGGTGCATGACGAGGATATGGCCGCGGCGGAAGGCGTCCATATCCCAGCCGGCCTTCGTTTCTTCAATCAGCTCGATCAGCCGTTCCTCATTCGTAAAGACCGTATCGAGGGAAATTTCCTTCAGCAGGCCGACGAGTTTGTCGATATGCTGGCTCAGGACTTTCGCCTTAAACTTGAATACGGGAACGTAATTCTTGTTGTTTTCCCGGTCTGAAAAGGCCGAAACAGTGCTGTCGATACCGCCTGTATGCAGGTCGATCAAAGACGCCAATTCGCCGTAGCCGTGGGCCTTCGTATCCAAGTCGCCCAAGATATCGCTCAGCAAGTAGACATAAGGTAGCTCTTCTGCCGTAATGCCGTGAAGGTCAAAATAGGCGTTGACATAAGTAATGCCGTTCGTCACGTCGGGAACGTGGCAGATATGGACGGAGCCCATCGTTTCTTCGTGCATGACGATCCGCTCCGCCTTATGCTCCAAGTCGTCCCGCGAAAGAGTCGGAATAGACAGCAGCGCTTCCGGAGAATCAGGCGTCGCCTGCCGCTTCTTTAAGGCTTCCGTCGCCGCCATGATGCCGGCAATGTCGTCCTCTGTCAGCGTCGCCTTATAGGCCGCCAGCTTTTCAGCCAGCTCGGCGTCGTGCCGCTCCGTCAGGCCCTGTTCCGGCACGAGGGAAATAAGGGCGTAATACGTATTATCCAGGACGTATTTCTGCAAAATACGTTCATAATAGCCCGTTTCTATGCCGTCGCGCAGTACCTTCAGCGCTCCTTCATAGGCCAGCGGCGCTAACGGATCGCCGTCGTAGAGCCACGAATCCATGCAGCGGATACCGTAAATCAGTCCCTTGGGACGGCCGGCAAAATCGGCTTCGCGGAGCGTAAATTCGATGCGGTTCAGAGCCCCCTCCAGAAGCGTCTTGTCGATGCCTTCCTTCACCATATCGCCCAGTACGCGGCGGACGATAGGCAGTATCTTATCCTGCTTGTCCGGGTCAGAGCCGTTGACGGAAATCCCCCACAAGGGCTGAAGCAGCCCGTCCTGGAAGTCGCCGGAAATATCCTTGCCCACGCCGGCGTCGACGAGGGCTTTTTTCAGAGGCGCAGCCGGCGACAGCAGCAGGACGTACGTCAGGACCTTGAAGGCCAGGCCCAGCGTCGGGTCCAGGGCGTCGTCGACGACGTAAGTCAGGCTATGCAGCGTCTTGTGCTCCATTTTTTCTTCCTTGGCAATGCCGTACGGATAGGTCTTGACGACAGACGGCACCGGCGCCTGACGGCCGATAGCCGAATCGATCGGCTCCTTCGTAAACTTGCTCAGGTATTCGCCGTCTATGAAGGCCAGCGTCGCGTCGATATCCATGTCGCCGTACAGGAAGATATAGCTGTTCGACGGATGGTAATATTTGGCATGGAAGGCTGCGAAGGCTTCCTGCGTCAAGTTGGGAATATCGTCGGGGTCGCCGCCCGATTCGACGCCGTACGTCGTGTCCGGGAACAAGTTCTCCATGACCCGCCGTTCGAGCTGCGAGTCGGGAGACGAGAACACGCCTTTCATTTCATTATATACGACGCCGCAGTACGTCAAAGGCGCATCGGGCGATTCCAGCTCGTAATGCCAGCCTTCCTGCATGAGAACCTGTTCGTCCGTCAGCATATTCGGGAAAAAGACGGCGTCCAGATACACATCCATCAGATTTTTGAAATCGACGGCATTCCGGCTGGCTACGGGGTACATCGTCTTGTCGGGAAAGGTCATGGCGTTCAGGAACGTATTCAGCGAGCCCTTGACCAATTCGACAAAGGGTTCCTTCAGCGGAAATTTCCGCGAGCCGCACAAGACGGAGTGCTCGCAGATATGAGGCACGCCGGTACTGTCCGACGGCGTCGTGCGGAAGGAAATGGAAAATACCTTGTTATCGTCTTCATTTTGAATATATAATACGCGCGCTCCCGACTGCAGGTGCTCCATTTCGTAGGCCTGGCTTTCCAGCTCCTTGACGAAGACCGAGCGGGTTACGCGAAATCCATGGAGCGTACTCCCTGTTTCTAATTTCATCAGCATTCCTCTTTTCTCTGTTGTCATTACCGATATTATATTATTATTGTAAAATAAGGGTTTCTAACTCCGCCACGGAAGAAACGAAGAAATCCGGCGGAAACTTCCGCCGTTCCTCTTCGTTGCCGTAGCCGTAGCCGACAACGATGACCGGCAGGCCCGTTTCGCGGGCCCCGCAGACGTCGTACTGCCTGTCGCCGACCATAACGGCCCGTTTCGCTTCATCCGGACCGATGTACTGCAAAATGCGGCGTATAATGTCGGCCTTCGTGTCCGTACCGCCTACGGCCGGTCCGGCAATCCTTTCGACGTACGGCGCGATGCCGAATTTTTCGCAGATAGCCTTAGCGTGAACTTCCGGCTTGGACGTGGCGACGAAGGAGCGGACGCCCCGTTCCTGCAGGTGATGCAACATGGGAACGACGCCGTCGAAGGCCCGGTTTTCAAACTTGCCTATCGTGCTGTAGCGCTGCTGGAAATGAGCGTACGTTTCCCGCGCCTTTTCCTCGGAAAATCCAAAGGTATCGCGAAACGTCGTAACCAGCGGCGGCCCGACGATAATATGCTGATCCAGCCGGCCTTCCGTCGTTTCGCCCATCTGTATGAGGGCATATTCAACAGACTTGATGATTCCTTCCTTCGAATCGGTCAGCGTGCCGTCTAAATCAAATAAAACGGATGTATACATACAAAACCTCCCTAATAGTTTCCAATCAGACCATATATACTATATCATGTTTGCCATTGCCATGCTAGAGGGCGTCCCGTCACGGTTGCTTCGCTCCGGAAAATGAAGTACTATACTATATATACAGTTTAAACTTATAAGGAGGCGATACGCCGTGACAGAAGAAGAAAAAATTTTCGCCGGATATATCTTCAACAACCGCTCGCCGGAACTGGTGGCGATGAAGCACAAGGCCCACAGCGCCTGCCTGCGCTTCAACCAGATGGATGAATACGACCTGCAGCGCCTGCCTATCGTCAGGGAGTTTATCGGAGCCATTGGAAAGGTGTATTACTTCCAGGGACCCATTCAATTTAACTACGGCTGCCATACCTTCATCGGCGAAAATTTCTTCGCCAACTTCAACCTCACCGTCATGGACGACGCCCGCATTTATATCGGCGACAACGTCTGCTTCGGCCCCAACGTATCGCTTATGGCAACGAATCATCCCCTTCTGCCGCAGGAACGGCTCGGCCTCGACAATGAAGGGCGCATGACCATGGCCGAGTACGCCGAAGACATCCATATCGGCCATAACGTCTGGCTGGCCTGCAACGTCACCGTCCTGGGCGGCGTGCGCATCGGCGACAACGTCGTCATCGGCGCCGGCAGCGTCGTCACCAAGGACATCCCCGACGGCTATCTGGCCTACGGCAATCCCTGCCGCCCCGTGCGCAGGATCACGGAACAGGACAGCCAAGTACGCCGCATGCTGCCGGAAGACCGGGAATATTTCAAACATAATTTTAAACTGTAATAATACGTAGGAGGTACGACGATGAAACTCATGATTGCTTCAGATATCCACGGCTCCGCATCCTGTTGCCGCAGATTGCTGGATGCCTTTCGCCGCGAGGAGGCACAGAAATTAGTCCTGTTAGGCGATATCCTGTATCACGGCCCGCGCAACGACTTGCCGAAGGAATACTGTCCCAAAGACGTAGCCGCCATGCTGAACGCCGCAAAGGACCGCATCCTCTGCGTACAGGGAAACTGCGACGCAGCCGTCGACCAGATGGTGCTGGACTTTCCCATTATGGCCAGCTACGCCCTCCTCTATTTAGGGAAGCGAACGGTCTTCGCAACGCACGGCGACGTCTTCAACACGGCGGCTCCGCCTCCCCTCGGCGCCGGCGACATCCTTCTTCACGGCCACACGCACGTGCCGGCCTGGGAACCCTTCGGCAACGGCAATCTATACCTGAATCCCGGCTCGATTTCCCTGCCCAAGGAAAACACGCCTGCCGGATATATGGTCATGACGGCCGACGAATGCCAATGGAAAACCATGGACGGCAGCCTGTACCATGCCTTGACGTTGTAAAATCGTCCGGCAGCGTCCTAAAAAGCAAAAAACGGATTCATCAAGACCAGGCCCGCAGGCCTATCCTGATGAATCCGTTCTTTTTATGTCTTATCCTTGCCGGCACCTGTTACCAATCACTGCAGTGACGGTTGTGGCGATGGCGGCGGTTGCAGTCGCGGTCGCGGTCATTATCGATATCCCGTTCCAAAATTCTGCCCGTGTCGGCGTCAATGGTGAGATCGCCTTCCCAAACAGAGTCGCTGTGAAAATCGACTTCGTAAACTCTGCGGCCGTCGTCATAATCCCGTTCTACGCGGTGGATTACTGCGCCGGGATATTCGTTTTTAACAATCTGTTCTGCATCCTGCATGCTGATGGCGAAGGCCGGTACGATGCCCATGCACGTCACAGCTGCAAGAGCCAGCAATGCGCTCAATTTCTTTTTCATCATCATTCCCCCTACAGACTATATCTTAGTATTTTTCTTTCCGTTCTAAAATCTTGCCCGTATCGGCGTCAATGGTCAATTCGCCGTCCCAGATGCTGTCGGTTCTGAAATCTACTTCATATACTCTGCGGCCGTCGTCGTAATCGCGGTCTACTCTATGAATCGTAGCGCCCGGATATTCTTTCAATACGATGTTTTCTGCATCCTGCGCGCTCATGCTGGCAAACGCCGTCGAAAATCCCATTGCACTTACAGCTAATACCGCTAAGATAGTTCCCATTTTCTTTTTCATACTCTAATACCTCCTAGTGTTTTTAGTTGCAGTAGTTTTTACACTTAAATTATTACATACTTCCGCCCTATTGTCAATATTTTTAATAATCATTATTTGTTAAAAATTTATTTAGAAGCAGTTTAGAGTTGTTTAGAAATCCTTTAGCATTGACAAAAGCAGCCTCCCGACGGATGTTCGGAAGGCTGCTTCGGTAACGAGGCGATTACTGCTGCGCTTTGCGCATCGCTTTCTTTCTGTCGTGTTTGTCCAAAATGGCTTTGCGGATACGAATGCTCTTTGGCGTAACTTCGACGAGTTCGTCGTCGTTGATCCATTCGAGCGATTTTTCCAAGCCCATGACGCGGGGCGGAACGAGGCGGAGCGCTTCATCCGACGCGGAGGAACGCGTATTGGTAAGGTGCTTTTTCTTGCAGGGGTTTACGTCGATGTCGACGTCGCGGTTGCTTTCGCCTACGACCTGGCCGAGGTAAATTTCCTGAGCCGGCGAGATGAACATATCGCCGCGGTCCTGCAGGTTGAAAATACCGTAGCCCGTCGTCGTGCCCGATTCAAAGGCGACTAAGCTGCCGCGCGTACGGCCGGGGATTTCGCCCTTCCAGGGAGCATAGCCGTGGAAGACGTGGTACATGATGCCGTTGCCCTTCGTAGCCGTGAGGAATTCGCTGCGGAAGCCGATGAGGCCGCGGGCCGGAATGATGAATTCCAGGCGCGTGTAGCCGGCGATGTCGACCATATTGACCATTTCCGCCTTGCGGGTGCCAAGCTTTTCCATGACGGAGCCCATGAATTCCTGCGGTACGTCGATGGTCAGGGCTTCCAGAGGTTCGCATTTCTGGCCGTTGATTTCCTTCGTAATAACGCTGGGCTTGCCGATCTGCATTTCATAGCCTTCGCGGCGCATTTCTTCGATGAGGACGGCAATGTGCAGTTCGCCGCGGCCCGATACCTTAAAGGCGTCGGCGCTGTCCGTTTCTTCAACGCGGAGAGACACGTTGGTCTGCACTTCGCGGAACAAGCGGTCGCGGAGGTGGCGGCTCGTGACGAATTCGCCTTCCTGGCCGGCAAAGGGGCTATCGTTGACGTAGAAAATCATCGACAAGGTCGGTTCGTCGATGTTGATTTTCGGCAAGGCTTCCGGATTCTGCGGGTCGGCTACGGTTTCGCCGATTTTCAGGTCAGGAATGCCGATGATGCAGGCGATTTCGCCCATAGCGGCTTCTTCCGTTTCCGTCCGCTTCAATCCTTCGTACGTGTATACGCGGCCGACTTTAGCGCGGCGCTGGCCTTCGCCGTCGGTAATCACGACGTTCTGGTTCGGACGGAGGCGGCCGCGGACGATACGGCCGATGGCGATTTTACCGACGTAGTCGTCGTAATCCAGGGTCGTAACCATGAACTGCAGCGGGCCGTCGATATCGCCTTTGGGGCAAGGGCAGTATTTAATAATGGTTTTAAACAGCGGTTCCAAATCGCTGCTGTCGTCGTCCATGGAATACTTGGCGATACCGTCGCGGCCGTTTGCGTAAATAACCGGGAAATCGAGCTGTTCGTCGTTAGCTTCCAATTCCATGAACAGTTCCAGTACTTCGTCTTCGACTTCCGAAACGCGGGCTTCGGGCTTGTCGATTTTATTGATAACTACGATAGGCTTCAAATTCTGTTCCAGGGCCTTGCGCAGTACGTATTTCGTCTGCGGCATAGGGCCTTCGAAGGCGTCGACGAGCAGCAGTACGCCGTCGACCATATTCAGAACACGTTCTACTTCGCCGCCGAAATCGGCATGGCCCGGCGTGTCGACGATATTGATCTTGACGCCTTCATGCATGACGGACGTGTTTTTGGACAGGATCGTAATGCCTCGTTCCCGTTCGATATCGCCGGAGTCCATGACTCGTTCGGCAACCTTTTCATTGGTGCGGAAAACGTGGCTCTGCTTAAGCATTGCGTCGACCAATGTCGTTTTGCCATGGTCAACGTGGGCAATAATTGCAATATTGCGAATATCTTGACGTTCCATCTAATGTCCTCTCTCCTATGTCAAATAATGATAAGTATAGTTAGTTCGTAACTCATAGAGTATAGCACAAAAAGCCCCGCTTGACTACACGTCGCAGGGCTTTTTACAGAAAAATACGATGAAATTTACCTAGTCTTCGCCGATGATCCGCACTTCCGGCTCTAAATGGACGCCGTGGGCCAGTTCGACGCGGCGCTGCACTTCGCGAATGACCTGCAGGACGTCGCGGGCCGAGGCATGGCCCCGATTGACGACGAAGCCGGCGTGCTTCGTCGATACCTGCGCGTCGCCGCATGACAGGCCCTTCAGGCCGGTCTGGTCGATGAGAGTGCCGGCAAAATATCCCGGAGGACGCTTAAAAGTGCTGCCGGCGCTGTGCATTTCCAGCGGCTGCTTGCTGCGCCGCCGCTGCATGAGGTCGTCCATGGTGCGCTGGATTTCGTCCTTATCGCCGGGCCGCAGGAGCAGTTCCACTTCGACGACGAATTCCTGGGATTTCTGAAACCGGCTCTGGCGATAGCCAAAGCCCAGATTCGGCGCGCTGTACGTATGGACGCCGCCGGTGCTGCTGACCGTACGGACACGGGACACGACATGGCTCATTTCGCCGCCGTAGGCGCCGGCGTTCATGAAGACGGCGCCGCCCAGCGTGCCGGGTATGCCGCAGGCAAATTCTATGCCCGTCAATCCCTGTTCCTGCGCAAATTGGCAAATATCCTTCAGCATGTAGCCCGCGCTGACCAGCATCTTGCCGTCATGGCAGGACAAGACCTTCTTCAGGCGGTTCAGCTGGATGACGACGCCGCGGATGCCGCCGTCCCGGACGAGGACGTTCGATCCGCCGCCCAAGACCGTCACGGGCAGTTCCAGGGAACGGGCGATGCGGATGGCCACGGACATTTCCTTTACCGACGCCGGCAGGACCAGAATATCAGCCGGGCCTCCGACGGCAAAGGTCGTATGCTCGCTCATGGGCGCGTCGAGAATGATGTTGTCCATCGGCGTATACTTGCTCATCTGCGCCGCAAAACTTGTCAATGCGTACTTATTTATCAAGAATGCTCATTCCTTCTGCCATTGCGTTCTGAATTACCTGATACACTTCTCCAGCCATCGCCTGCCAGCGGTTGTATTTCTGCAGGTAAGCCATAGCCGTTTCGTTCTTTCTAAGCTGTTCCGCCATGCGGTTCAGCTGTTCGATTTTCTTGCGGATCGGCTTATTGCCCATGGATTCGGCATAAGCCAGCTGGGCCTGCATGATGAGGAAATCCTGCACCAAATGGGCCGTCTTTTCGTCTTCGGCCAGCACCTTGCCCGCCTCTACCAGTTCTACGTATTCCTTGCAATTTTGAATCGCTTTTGCCAACTCATTGGCTTTATCGTATAATTCCACTATTGTTTCCCGCCTTTTCCTTAGGTTAAATGATCGATGCCGACGCCGCCCTTGGCCATGCCGGGAAATCCGAGCTGGCGCAGCGCTTCATACGAAACGATGGCGACCGTATTCGACAGGTTCAGACTCCGCGCTTCTTCGGCCATGGGCACGCGGAAGCAGCTGTCCGGATACTGCTTAAGCAATTCTTCCGGCAAGCCCTTCGTTTCCTTGCCGAAGACGAGCATGTCGTCTTCTTGAAACTGAATATCGGCATAACACTGGTTTGCCTTTGTCGTCAAATAAAAAAAGCGGTGGCCCTTGTATTTTTCCAGCACTTCATCGAAGTTTTCATGAACCTGTACGTCTACGAGATGCCAATAATCAAGGCCGGCGCGCTTTAAATGCTTGTCGTCGATAGAAAACCCCAATGGTTTTACCAAATGCAGCGTCATCTTATTCGCCGCGCATAACCGGGCTACGTTGCCCGTATTGCCGGGAATTTCCGGCTCTACCATTACAATATGCATAGTATCAATCACTCTCCAACGAATATTGTACAAGATTTCCCGTAGGAGCACAAGAGGAAAGGCCGGCCATGTATTCATTGATTTTTTTTATCATGCATGGTATAATATAAATAATAATTATTCTTTAATTATTATTTTCAAAAATCAAAAGAGAGGTGTTTTCACATGGATACATTTGATAACATTGCCCAGTACCCCATCTACTTTGCCCCCGGCTGTCGCCTCATGCAGCTGGAACCTGCCATGGTTTCGGAAGTGTACGATTACCTGCGGAAATTATTCGGCAACATCCGCCTGTACACGCGCTGCTGCGCCTTTGACGACGCCAAACAGCACGATGAAGAAGCCGTTTTCATCACCTTGTGCGACTCGTGCTTCAAAATCTACGGCGAAACGTACGCCAACCTCCACATGCGCGATTTCTGGAGCGTATACGACGAATACAAGACCATCTATCCCTTAGGCGACAACGAAGCCAAACTCCGCGACGCCTTGGACTCAACCATGTGCGCTCCCGCTCCGATTAAAGCGATGCGCCCCTTCTTCGACGAATGGAAGACCTGGAGCACCAGCCACCGGGAACCGGAAAAATAAGGAGGCTCCTCCCATGAAATTCACGTACTACGGTCATGCAGCCTTTTCGCTGTCTGACGAAACGACTACGATTCTCTTCGACCCGTTTATTACGGACAATCCGTGGACAAACGTCTGTCCCGCCGACATTGACTGTCAGTACGTCGTCTTGACCCACGCCCACGGCGACCACTACGGCGACGTCGAAGCCATCGCCAAGAAAAACGACGCCTTAGTCGTCAGCACGGCTGAAGTAGCGGGCAAAGCGGCCGCTGCAGGCTGCCGGGCTCACGCGATGCACGTCGGCGGCAGTGCCTCTTTTCCCTTCGGCACGATTCGCCTGACGCCGGCCTTTCATGGATCGGGCGTCGAAGGCGGCATGGCCTGCGGCGTCATCGTCGAATTCGGCGGCAAGCGCGTCTACTTCGCCGGCGATACGGGTCTGTTTTCAGACATGAAAATCCTCGACCGCTTCGGCAAGATCGACTGCGCCATTCTCCCCATCGGCAACAACTTTACCATGGGCATAGACGACGCGGCCTTGGCGGCCTTGTGGATTCAGCCGAAGTTCGTCATCCCCGTCCACTACAAGACGTGGCCGATCATCGACGCCGACCCGCAGGAATATAAGCAGCTTACGGAAAGCAAGTACAATATTCCCGTCCAGGTCGTCGAACCGGGAACGACATACGAATTCTAAACAACTGCATAAACAAGAAACGGCCCTGTCGTGAAAGTATCTCCTTTCATGGCAGGGCCGTATTTCATATATTTATCTTCTTTCGTATTCCCGTTCTACGCGCTGTTCCAGCAGGGCCGCTTCGCGTTCGATGCGCTGAATGGCCTCGGTCATATCCCGCACGTACTGCTCGTCTGTAATAGACTGTAAATTGACGCGGACGCTGTAAAAAGCCGACCGCATGGCAGAGCGGGCGTTCATGGCCGCAATGGCTCCGTCCGTAATAACCCACTTATTGCCGTAGCGCACGGTCTGCTCCGCCAGCTGCACGAGGACGAAAATATCCTTTCCCAGAGAAAAGGGGATTTCCGCCGCTTCCTTGAAGGCCTGCTGCACAATGTCTTTCCGATTGGGCGTATCCTTAGGGAGCCGCACGGCCCGGATTACGCCGTCAAAAGCCGCCGCGTCCTCGGCAATACCGGCCAGATAGCGTATGCGCAGGTCTCGGGCCTGTTCCTTAATGGATTCCATCAGCTTGGCCACGTCTTCATACCCTTTTTTACCGAGGGTCAGGTTTGCCACCATCTCGACGAGGGCCGCCGCCGAGGCCGCCGTCATGGCCGCGATGCCGCCGCCGCCGGGAACAGGCTCCTTAGAAGCCGTCGCTTCCAGCAGGGCGTCGAGGGGCATGGACTGGAAGCGGCTGAAATCGGGCTTAGAACAATCCTGTGATAACGCCATTTTCATCGATATCCATTCTATTAGCAGCAGGAACCTTCGGCAAGCCCGGCATCGTCATAATGTCGCCGGTCTGGCAGACGATAAAGCCTGCACCGGTGCAGACGCGCACGTCCTTGACGGTAACGGTGAAGTCCTTCGGCGCGCCGAGGAGAGACGGATCGTCGGACAAGGAATACTGCGTCTTCGCTACGCAGAGAGGCATCTTGTCGAGGCCGAATTTTTCCAGCTCGGCCACCTGTTTCTGCGCTTTGCTTTCAAAGACGACGCCTGCGCCGCCGTAAATCTTTTTGACGATCGTTTCCATCTTCTGGGCGATGGTGTCGTTTACGTCGTACAGCGGCTTGTACGGCGTCTGCGGCTGGGCGATGAGCTGCAGTACCTTTTCTCCCAATTCTACGCCGCCCTTGCCGCCTTCGGCCCAGCAGTTATTGAGGGCTGCGTCGACGCCGTAATCGGCGCAGAGCTGGCGGAGCGTCGCGATTTCCGCATCCGTATCGGTAGCAAATTTATTGATGCCGACGACGACGGGAACGTCGTAGGTACGCATATTTTCCACGTGCTTAGCCAAATTGGCAAAGCCCTTCTTCAAGGCTTCGATATTTTCTTCCTGCAAGTTCTTCTTGTCTACGCCGCCGTGCATTTTAAGAGCCCGGGCTGTTGCGACGACGACGACAGCATTCGGTTTAATGCCGGCGAACCGGCACTTAATGTCCATGAATTTTTCCGCGCCGAGGTCTGCGCCGAAACCAGCTTCCGTAACGGCGATATCGCCCATCTTGAGGGCCAGCTTCGTAGCTACGACGGAGTTGCAGCCATGAGCGATGTTGGCGAAGGGGCCGCCGTGTACGAGGGCCGGCGTGTGCTCGATCGTCTGGACGAGGTTCGGCTTGATGGCGTCCTTCATGAGGATAGCCATTGCGCCTTCGACGCCGAGCTGGCGGGCCGTCACGAGGTTGCCGTCCAAGTCATAAGCTACGGTGATGTCACCCATGCGCTTCTTCAAGTCCATGAGGTCGCTGGCCAGGCACAGGGCCGCCATGATTTCCGAGGCAACGGTAATCATGAAGTGGTCTTCCCGCGGGAATCCGCAGACCTTGCCGCCCATGCCGACGACGATGTTGCGCAGGGCCCGGTCGTTCATGTCCATGACGCGCTTCCAGATGACGCGGCGCACGTCGATGCGCAGGGCGTTGCCCTGATGAACGTGGTTGTCGATGGCAGCGGCCAGAAGATTGTTGGCCGCCGTAATAGCGTGCATGTCGCCTGTAAAATGGAGATTAATATCTTCCATCGGCAGTACCTGCGAGTAGCCGCCGCCGGCAGCGCCGCCCTTAATGCCGAATACGGGGCCAAGGGAAGGTTCGCGAAGGGCGACGACGGCCTTATGCCCCATGTAGTTCAGCGCCTGGGCGAGGCCGATCGTCGTCAGCGTCTTGCCTTCGCCGGCCGGCGTCGGCGTAATAGCCGTGACGAGGACAAGCTTGCCGTCTTCGTTTTTCGAAAGGCGCTTGATAGCGTCAAAGGAAATCTTTGCCTTATATTTACCGTATAATTCCAAATCATCGTCAGTTAATCCGACTTTTTCCGCAATCTTTACGATCGGTTCCAGCGCGGTCTGCTGTGCAATTTCAATATCGCTTAATACCTGTGCCATGATTTGCGTCACTCCTGTTCGTAGCATAAAAAAATACCGACACTTCTGGAAATGTTGCCCAGACGGTCGGCTTCGCGTCAATCATGCTCCCCGTGGTTGATTCCACTTCCGTCAGTCACATGATTATGGACTTATTATACAAGAATTCTCCGTATACTGTCAATGACATTTGCCCCTTCTCCGCTGGATACAGCCTGGCTCCACAAAAATCAAAAAAAGGGGAAATCACCTGGCCCATGTCAGCTAGTACGAAAAGAAGCCGGTTCACAGAGAACCGGCTTACAGGCCATAGCAGTATGATTATATGTCGATTTCCTGTACGTCGCCGAAGGATACGGGGCCGCCGATAAAAATGCTGCGCAGCTCCTTGTCTTCGCCTTCTACGGTCGCAGCGATGGCAATCGCCCCGCCGGGCTGCTGAATCGTGCAGGATACGTCCTTTTTGCCTACGCAGGCCAAGGCCGCCGCTACGGCCGCCGAGCCGGAGCCGCAGCTTTGTTCCCAGTACAGCGTGTCCGTCGCCGTCACGTATACGGCCGGGACCATGTGCAGATGGGCCGGGTCAAAGAGAATGAGGCCGAATGCATCCAGCTGTTCGTCCGACGCATAGTCCTGCAATGCCGTCCAAAACATGTCCTTGTATTCCATTTCCGTTTCAGAGGCAAAGTGGACGAAATGAACGATGCCCGGCAGCTCGACGCGGAAAAAGCGGCTCGGCATGCCGCCTACGTCGAGGAGAACTGCTTCGACAGACAAGGGCAGGGGCATTTCGATATACGCGTCGTAGGCTCCGTCGGGACATTTTTTTGCCTGGGCCTGGAGGAGGCCTTCGCAGCCCGAGCAGGACACGGCATAGTCGCCGCTATCCCTGCCGGCGAGCTGCAAGGCGTAGGCCGCGGCGGAGCGGGATGCATTGCCGCAGAATTCGCCGCCCATCATGTCGACGCGCAGCGGCTGGCCTTCTGTCATAGATAAATACGCGACCTGCTCGGCATCAATCCCCTTGTCTTTCAATAGTTTTGCCGCCAAGGAGCTGCGCTGTTCCGGCGCGACGCCGCTCAGTACGAATAGTGTCGTATTGCCGCTGGGATCTGCTTTTACATATTGCAGTTTCACGTTGCTCAACTTCCTTTCTATCTGATAAAAAAGGTACCGGCCATGCCGATACCTTTTTCTGTAATGCGACTTTTATTTCTTGACGAGTTCTTCTTCTACCTGAATGTGAAGCTCGTGAAGTTGTTTTTTCGTAACTTCCGACGGCGCTTCGCTCATGGGGTCGATAGCGTTCTGCGTCTTCGGGAAGGCGATGACGTCGCGGATGGACTTGCGTTTGAGCATGAGCATGATCATGCGGTCCAGGCCGAAGGCCAAGCCTCCGTGAGGGGGAGCGCCGTATTCGAAGGCCCGGAGCAGGAAGCCGAATTTCTGTTCTGCTTCTTCCGGCGTAAGGCCGATAGCCTTAAATACGCGCTGCTGCAAATCAGGCTGGTAAATACGGAGGGAGCCGCCACCCAGTTCGACGCCGTTGAGAACGAGGTCGTATGCCTTAGCATAGACGTGAGCCGGGTCTGTTTCCAATTTATCCAGGTCTTCGTCGCGGATAGCCGTGAACGGATGATGCATGGCGACGTAGCGTTTTTCTTCTTCGCTGTATTCGAACATAGGGAAATCGACAACCCAGGTGAAGGCGAATTTGCTTTCGTCGATCATGTTCATGCGGCGGGCCATTTCCTTACGCAGTTCGCCGAGAGCTGCTGCGACGACGGCCGGTTTGTCGGCAATCATGAGAACCAAGTCGCCCGTTTCGCTGCCGCACTTTTCGCCGATAGCTTTGAGCGTATCTTCGCCGAGGAATTTCTTAACCTGCGATTTCAGCGTGCCGTCTTCCATGAAGCAGATCCATGCCAGGCCCTTGGCGCCGTAGCGGGATACGTATTCGACGAGGTTGTCCAGTTCGCGGCGCGGAATGCCGGCGTCGCCCTTGACGTTGATGGCCTTGACCTGGCCGCCGTTGTCGACAACGGAGCGGAACACTTTGAATTCCGTATCGCGGACGAGGTCCGTAATGTCGGTAAACTTCATGTCGAAGCGCAGGTCCGGCTTATCAGAGCCGTAGTTTTCCATGGCGTAGTCCCAGGTCATGCGGTGAATCGGCAGTTCTACGTCGTGGCCCAGCGTTTCCTTGAAGATATAGTGAACCATTTCTTCGACGAGCGTCAAGATTTCTTCCTGATCCATAAAGGACATTTCCATGTCCAGCTGAGTGAATTCAGGCTGGCGATCGGCGCGCAGGTCTTCATCGCGGAAGCAACGGGCGATCTGATAGTAGCGGTCCATGCCGGAAATCATGAGCAGCTGTTTGAAAATCTGCGGAGACTGGGGCAATGCATAGAACTTGCCTTCGTTGACGCGGCTCGGTACAAGGTAGTCGCGGGCGCCTTCAGGCGTGCTCTTGCACAGCTCCGGCGTTTCGATATCGATGAAGCCGTGTTCGTTCAGGAACGTGCGCATAGCGTGTTTTACTTTATGGCGCATGATGAGGTTGTTCTGCATTTCCGGACGGCGCAGGTCGAGATACCGGTATTTCAAGCGGATCTTTTCGTCGACGTCGATGTTATCTTCAATGTAGAACGGCGGCGTCTTGGACGAGTTGAGAATACGCAGCTCTTCGCAGCGGATTTCAATCGTGCCGGTCTTCATCTTCGGGTTTACCGTATCCGTATCGCGCATGCGCACGACGCCGCGGACAGCCAGAACGTATTCCGTACGGACCTGTTCGGCCTTTTTAAAGGAAACTTCTTCGTAATCCGGCGAGGCTACGACCTGTACGATACCCGTACGGTCGCGGAGGTCGATGAAAATCAATCCGCCGTGATCGCGGCGGCGTTCCACCCAACCGCACAGAATTACTTCTTTGCCATTGTCCGCTTCGCTGACTTCAGCACAATATTGCGAGCGGTGCAAACCTTCCATTGTATCCATGAATGAATCATCCCTTCTTATGTGTTTCCATATATGCAACAATTCCGTCGATCGGAACGCTGACTTGCTCTTTCGTAGCCATATCGCGGACCTGAGCCTGACCGGCGGCCAGCTCTTCTTCGCCGATAATGACTGTATAATCGGCTTCCAGGCGGTTCGCCGATTTCATCTGCCCCTTCATGCTGCGGCCCATCGTGTCGATTTCGGCATACATGCCCTTGGCACGAAGCTGCTGCTGGAGGCTGAAGGCTTCCGTCTTAGCCGCGTCGCCGAGGGCTACGATGAATACGGGCTGCTTCTTTTCTACCGGCGGCAGCAGGCCTTGTTCCTTCAAAGTCAGGAGCAGCCGTTCCATGCCGATGGCAAAGCCGATGCCCGGCGTCGCCGGACCGCCCACTTCTTCGATGAGGCCGTCATAGCGGCCGCCGCCGCAGACCGTACTCTGAGCCCCTAAGGGAGCGTACATGATTTCAAAGGCCGTATTCGTATAATAATCCAAGCCGCGGACAAGGCGCGGGTCCAATTCGTAAGGAATGCCGATCTTCGTCAGGTATTCCTGAACCTTCGCAAAGTGTTCCTTGCAGTCGTCGCAAAGGTTGTCCGTCAGCTCGGGAACGCCGACAGCGGCCTGCTTGCAGCCTTCTTCCTTGCAGTCGAGGACGCGCAGGGGATTCTTTTCCAGACGGGCCTTGCAGTCGTCGCAGAGCTGCTCTTTTTTATCGGCGAAGAAATCGAGGAGCTTCTGCCGGTAAATGGGACGGCATTTCGGGCAGCCGACGGAATTGAGATGAAGGACTAAGTCGTTCAGTCCCAATTCGCGGAACAGCTGAAAGGCCATCGCGATGATTTCCGCATCAACGGCCGGGTCCTTCGAGCCGATTTCTTCAACGCCGAACTGATTAAACTGGCGGTACCGTCCGGCCTGAGGACGGTCGTGACGGAACATAGGCCCCATGTAATAGAACTTATGAACCTTCGGGTCGCCGTATAATTTATGCTCCAAATACGCGCGGACGACGGACGCCGTATTTTCAGGGCGCAAAGTCATGCTGCGGCCGCCGCGGTCATTGAAGGTGTACATTTCTTTCGTAACGACGTCGGTCGTTTCGCCGATGCCGCGCAAAAACAATTCGGTACTTTCAAACAAAGGGGTACGAATTTCGCCGAACCCGTAAAGCGAACAGATCTGACGGATTTTCTGCTCTAAAATCTGCCAATCTGCCGTTTGTTCCGGCAAGAAATCCTGCGTACCTCTGGGTGCGGTAATTGCCATTACAAATCCTCTCCTCCATATATGATAGCACACAAACGGCGGCGCTGCCTCATGTTTTCCGGCAGAGCCTCTATATATCTGTCTATGTCCTTAGGCATGTACAGCTTTTCCAGACTGTGGCCGTCGCTGCGGACAAATTTCGTCGCTCCCCCCGGCCCGGCGGCCAGGACGGTTCCCCGTTCTTCCATCATTTCGATGTTATAGGGGCTGATTGCTCCCGGCAAGGCGTAGCCGACGTTGGCGAAACTGGCGGCCATATAGGTCTGCCGATACATATAATACGGCCCGTAGCCGCCTTCCTGCAGCGTTTGCCGGCACACGTCCAGCATAGCGCCCACTTCCTCGGCAGAAGGAATCTTCTCCCGCAGGGGGTGATGAAATAAAGGCGCCCGTTTTTTTAATGCTAACGTATGAATTGTAACATTTTCTGGGTGCAGTTGGCAAACAATTTCCATATTTTCCCGCATATCCTCTGCGGTTTGGCCGGGAAGGCCGGCGATAAAGTCCATATTGACGACGGGAAAGGCCATTTGTCTGCATCGCTCGTACATGTCGTATATATCTTCCGTCGTATGCCGCCGCCCGATGGCGTCGAGAAGGCGCTGCTGCATCGTCTGGGGATTGACGCTGATACGTGTCACGCCGCTGCGGCGCAGCAAGGCCAATACGTCTTCCGATGCCGTATCGGGCCGCCCCGCTTCGACAGTCCACTCTTCCGCGCCGGCAAAGACGGAGCTCATGGCCGTCATCAGCCGCCGCAGTATTGGCAGGGGCAGGCACGTCGGCGTGCCGCCGCCTACGTAAGCCGAGCGGATGCGCAGGCCGTACTGCCGGCACAAACGGCCCATATCTTCTATATCGGCGACGATGGCGTCGGCAAAATCCTGAAGTGCGCCATCGTTCTCTTCTCCGATAAGACGCGAAGGAAAGGAACAGTACACGCAATGGCTGGGACAGTAGGGAATGCCGACATATACGGAAATATCCTTCTTGCCGCCCGTCACATAGGGCCGCTGCACCGCCGCCATCTGGACGAGAAACTTCGCCGTGTCTTCCGCTACCTCATACCGGCTGCACAGATGACGACGGACTGCTTCCGCATCCATCCCTTCGTCAAACAGGCGATGAACTAATTTGGTAGGTCGCACGCCGATGAGCGTTCCCCACGGGCTCTTGGGCTTGCCGCTGAACTGTTCGTGCCAATGGAGGAGGCAGTCCTTGATATCGGCCCGCTCGGCTCCCGGCCGGGACAGCCAGGCTTCCGACCGCCAGGTGCCGTCGCCGCCGAAGACGCAGGACAAACGGAGACGGCCGTCCCGTTCTTCCAGGACGACCGCTGCGCCTATAGTGCGGCATTCGCGGCCGCCGACATAGCCCAGGGAGGCCATGACCTGGCCGACGAGGGAGTGATATCGTTCGGGGCCGCTGTAGCTGTAGGTCTGAAGGTCCGGCGTATTATTCATGTTCGCCTTGTTCAGCCTCCCGTTTCTTTTCACATTCTTCACAATAGCCGTATACCTTGAGCTGATGATCTACCGTATGGAAATGGAGGCGCTTCTGCAAAATAGACTCCAGCGTTTCCAGCAGGTCGTCCTGGCATTCCCACACCTTGCCGCAGCCCATGCAGATCAGGTGATGATGGAAATGGCCTTCGTTGTCTCGGTCGTTCAATTCGTAGCGGCTGCAGCCGTCGTCGAAATCGAGTTTTTTCAGAAGGTCCATTTCCGTAAACAAGTCGAGCGTCCGATATACCGTAGCCAGGCCGATGTCCGGAGACATCTTCTTTACGATTTCAAAGACCTCTTCGGCGTTCATGTGGCGGATATCGCTTTCGACGAAGGCCCGCAGGATGACCTGCCGCTGCGACGTCATCTTGCATTTCTTGTCTTTTATCTTGTCTTTCATGCGCTTCATCATGATATTCATGATTTCTTCTTTACTGGTGTTGTTAGTTTCCATATGTATTCATCGCCTTTTCTTTATACGTATTGTAAAACCACAAATGCTTGCACAAAATCTGCAGGACCGCCGTTACGGGTACAGTCAGTATCATGCCGGCCACGCCGAACAGCGTGCCGCCGATGAGCAGCGCGATGACGATGACGACGGGATGGAGGCTGATAACTGCCCCCATAACCTGCGGCATGATGAGGTGGCTGTCTATCTGCTGAATGATGACGTAAAATACGAGGACCTTGACCGACAAGGTCAGGTCGACAGTCGCTCCCAGCAGGATAGCCGGTATGGCTCCCACGATAGGTCCGACGATAGGAACCCACTCTGTAATAGCCGCAATCAAGCCGATGACCATGGGATAGGGAACGCCCATAGCCCACATGCCGAGAAAGGTCAGCGTGGCGATAATGCAGCTCATGAGCAGCTGTCCGCGTATGTAGCGGCTCAGCACCGTGTGTATTTCATCAAACACCACCGCCAGCTGAGGACGGTAGTGCTCCGGGTAAATATTGACAAAGGACCGTACCATGCGGCCGCCGTCCTTCATGAAGTAAAACGTAATGAAGGGGACGACGAAAAATTCCACGACCGTGCCGGCTATGACGAAGACGGAGCGGATGAGGTTGGTCACGCCTTCTACGCCGTAATTGCCGACCTTGACGAAGGCGTCGTTGATGATGACCTTGATCTGCTCGGGAATGTAAAACTGCGTCTGTTCATTTTCCAGCTGGTTGACCAGCGCCGCCGTCTGGGCCACCAGGTTATTGAAGTTGGCCGCCAATAAATTCAGCTGATACAGCAGCGGCTTGAGTATGACGTTCGTCAAGCCGGTCATGACCAGGATAAACGTAAAAAACGAAAGGAGTATGGCTATGTCCGCGGGCAGACGCCGATTCGTCAGCTTGTAGCACAGGCGCATAAACAGATTCCGCATCGGCATCAAGATGAACGTCAGGATCAGCGATATGACGACGGGCCAGTAGATGGAATGGACCAGCAGGAACAGCGCGCCGGCGAGAGCCGTCAGGGTGACGCGCAGCCAGAACTGGGATTCCTTGTACATAGACATGGCTTACCAGCCTCCGTATAGGAAGGGGTTTCCCCGCCGTTCTTCCCCTATAGTCGATTCCGGCCCGTGTCCCGGCAGGACGACCGTATCGTCAGGCAGGCCCATGAGCTTGTCGTTGATGCTGCTGATGAGCGTGCGGGACGAGCCGCCGTATAAATCCGTACGGCCTACGGAGTAGCGGAACAAGGTGTCGCCGGAAAAGACGACGCCCTCGCCGTACAGGCACAGGCCGCCCGGCGTATGGCCCGGCGTTTCAATGACCGTAAAGGACAGATTGCCCAAGGTAATCGTATCGCCTTCATGGGCGATGTAATCGGGCGACGCGCATTCGATGGGATGGCCCATGAACAGGGACAGGTTGTTTCTGGAATTGCTGATTAAATCCTTATCGCCTTCGCCGATGTATACAGGGACGTTTTTACGGTTCCGAAGCTCCTGCAGAGCTCCGATGTGGTCGGCATGGCCGTGGGTCTGGAATATAAATTTTAAATGGAGCTGGTGATCTTCCAGGGCCTGGTTAATTTTGTCGTAATCCCAGGCCGGATCGACGACCATTGCGTCTTTCGTCTCGCTGTCGTATACGATGTAGCAGTTCGTCATAACGGGCCCCAACATCATTGTCATATATTTCATGCTCATATAAGTGTCCTCCTAAAATAATTTTTTGCTGTCTACGAGGATCGTAACCGGGCCGTGATTTTCCAGCGAAACGACCATTTCCGTCCGGAACCGGCCCGTAGCCGTGCGGATGCCCATGGCGCTCACGGCGGAGACGAACTTCTCATACAGCGCTTCGGCCAATTCCGGCGGCGCCGCTTCGGTAAAGCTGGGCCGGCGGCCATGGCGGGCGTCGCCGCACAGGGTGAATTGCGACACGACGAGCATGTCGCCGCCGATATCGACGAGGGATCGGTTCATCTTTCCCTTGTCGTCTTCAAAAATACGCAGGTTGGCGATCTTTTCCGCCATGTACAGCGCGTCCTTTTCGTTGTCATCCTGGGCCACGCCCAGCAGGACCGTCAGGCCCAGGCCTGCGCGGCCCGTTTCCACGCCTTCCGACGTCACGGACGACGTCAGCGTTCTCTGCACTACTGCTCTCATTGCTGTCCTCCTGTATAGCGCTGTACGAGGTATACGTCCTTCAAGCGCCGGATTTTCGTCGTGACGAATTCAAACTGAGCCAAATCCTTGATGCTGATGCTCATATGAATCGTAACGCTCTTCGTGTCGTTGACCTTCGCGTTGACAGACAGGACGGAAATCTTCATTTCCGCCAGGGCCGCCATGATTTCCGCCATGATGCCCGTGCGGTCGTAGGCGACGATTTCCATGCTGACTTCAAAGTTTTCGTTGCTGCCGTATTCCCATTCCACGTCGATGAGGCGGTCGATGTCGTTCTGGTTGTTGCTGATATTGGGACAGTCGGCACGATGGACCGAAACGCCGCGGCCCCGCGTGATAAAGCCGATGATCGGATCGCCCGGCACGGGGCTGCAGCACTTAGCCAGCCGTACGAGAAGGCCCGGCTCGCCCTTGACCAGCACACCTGTGCCGTTGGATTTGACGGGCTTTTTCGGCTTGAGCTTTTCTATCATGGCCAGGCTGCTCTTTTCTTCCTGCTTCTGCAGTTCCTTCTTGTGCAGCTCCAGCAGCTTGATGAGGACCGTATTGACGGCGAATCCGCCGTAGCCTACGGCGGCGACGAGGTCGTCTTCCGAACCGGCGTTCATCTGCTTGGCGACCCGGGCCAGACGGCCGGCCGTGTTGATGGCCTTCCAGTCGTGGCCTAAGCGCTTGCATTCCCGTTCCAATGCTTCGGCGCCTTTCAGGATATTGTCTTCTCTATTTTCCTTCTTGAACCAGTTGCGGATTTTCGAGCGGCTTTCGGAGCTGCCGACGATTTTCAGCCAGTCCAGGCTGGGCTTCCCGACCTTAGACGTGATGATTTCTACGATATCGCCGTTTTTCAGCGCGTAATCCAGCGGCACGATCTTGCCGTTTACCTTGGCGCCGACGCAGCGATGGCCGACGTCCGTATGGATGCGGTAGGCAAAGTCGATGGGAATAGCCCCCTGGGGCAGGTCGATGACGTCGCCCCGCGGCGTAAAGACGAAGACTTCGTCGGAGAAGGCGTCGAGCTTGAGGGCGTTGACGAATTCCTGGGGATTGCTCGTATCCTGCCATTCGAGGAGGTTGCGGAGCCAGCCCATCTTTTCGTCGAATTCGTTCTTGCCGGCGTTGGCGTTGCCTTCCTTATACCGCCAATGGGCCGCGACGCCGTATTCGGCGATGTGATGCATTTCCCAGGTCCGAATCTGGATTTCTACGGGCTGCCCTCTCGTGCCGATGACCGTCGTATGCAGGGACTGGTAGTTGTTCGGCTTCGGCATGGCGATGTAGTCCTTGAAGCGGTACGGCAGGGGCTTCCACAAGCTGTGGACGATGCCCAGGACGCCGTAGCAGTCCTGAACGGAATCGACGATGACCCGGATGGCGAACAAGTCGTATACCTGGCTGAGATCGCGGTTATCTTTTTTCATCTTTTTATAAATGCTGTAAAAATGTTTCGGCCGGCCGTTGATCTCGCATTGGATATGGGCGTCCTCCAGGGCTTTGCGCAGTACGTCGATGGCTTCGTTGATGATTTCCTCGCGGACGTGCCGCTTCTGCTTCATCTGATCTACCAGGTCGTAGTATTTATCGGGTTCCAAATAGCGGAAGGACAAGTCTTCCAATTCCCACTTGATATTGAAAATACCGAGGCGATGAGCCAGGGGCGCGAAGATTTCCAGCGTTTCCTGGGCGATGCGCTTTTGCTTGTCGCTGCGCATGTACCGCAGGGTCCGCATGTTGTGCAGGCGGTCGGCCAGCTTGATGACGACGACCCGCACGTCCTTGGCCATGGCCAGAAACATCTTGCGCATGCTGTTGAGCTGCTGGTCTTCCTTGGTCCGGTAATTGAGACGGCTCAACTTCGTGACGCCGTCGACGAGGAAGGCCACTTCCTTGCCGAAGAGATTTTTCAAATCGTCCAGCGTATAGTCCGTATCTTCGACAACATCGTGCAGAAGAGACGCCGTAATGGTCCGCGTGTCGATTTTCATATCCGCCAAAATCTGGGCCACAGCCAGCGGATGGAGGATATAGGGCTCGCCGCTGGCCCGGTGCTGTTCCTTATGGGCTTCGGAAGCTAAGGCATAGGCCTTTTTTACGTCGTCGCAGCCGGCATCGGGAAGATAGCTGTGAATCGTATCGATTAAATGTTGAAACGCTTTATCCGGCTCGGTAAAGGCCGTTGCTGCATCTTTATGTTCCATACAAATTCCCCCTTAGGTCTTACTGTATTTCTGATATGTCGGCGACATATGCAGGCACATTTTCCCGGAGAGGACGGGAAAGTAATAAGACGGGCCGTCTACGTCGCTTCGTATTTTTAAAACGCCTATTTCCTTCAGCACGAGGATGGCCGCGTAAATGGCATGGGCTTCATACCGGTCGCCTTCAGCCGCCAAGGCGCGCTGCTGCACCTGCCATACGGGCATCCCCCATTCGGGAATGCATTTTTTCAAGGCCAAATATATATCTATCATGACTGTCCGGTCTAAATGGACAGGAATATCGGGGCCGCGCAGGTCCTGCACGACGAGCTGCGGCGACGCCACGCCGTTGAACTCGTTGCGTTCCAGCTGAAAGGCCACGTCGATGCAGTCGCCTTCCATGATTTCGTTGCAGGCCTCCGCCATGGACCATCCCACGCCGGATATCCGCGTATGCTTGCCGCTGCGCAGGACCAGCCGCAGGTGCTTTTTATCCCTGCCGATAGGCCGGGCTTCGTCGACCGTACAGCCTTGCAGGGAAAAGACGGGGCGACTGTTGCCCATGCCGTAGGGCTCCAGCTGGCTCAGCTCGTCGACCAGAGACAGGGTAATATCATCGGGCCGCAGTTCTCCGTCCACAGCCAGCTGCGGGATATAATCTTCTTCCTTCATATGGGCCGCCGCATAGTCTATCAAGCGCCGGCGGAACTCCTCGATGCGGTCGGCCTGTATGGAAAATCCAGCCGCCATGGGATGGCCGCCGTATTGAATCAGCAGGTCGTCGGCATACTGCAGCGCTTCGTACATATTAAAGCCGGCAATGCTCCGGCACGAGCCCTTTCCGACGCCGTCGTGAACGCTGATGACCAGCGACGGCCGGTAATACTCTTCTACCAGCCGCGACGCCGCGATGCCGATAACGCCGGCATGCCAGTCCTGCCCGTAGGCGACGAGCACGCCGTCGTCCCTTCTCTTCTCCGCTTCAATCTGCTGTACCGCCTGACGGGCGATGTCGTGTTCTATATCCTGCCGTTCTTTATTCAGCTCGTTCAGCTCTTCGGCAATGCGCCCGGCTTTTTCTTGATCCGTTTCCAGCAAAAGGCGCACGCCCTTTTCGGCGTGGCTGATGCGGCCGGCGGCGTTGAGGCGCGGCGCCGCCGTAAAAGCGATGCGGCCGGCGCTGATCGAATCCGGCGTCAGGCCCGATACGGCCAGCAGCGCCTGAAGGCCCGTATTATAGCCTTCTTTCATCCGCTGCAGTCCGTCGCGAACGATGATGCGGTTTTCCCCCGTCAAGGGAACTAAATCGGCGATAGTCCCTAAGGCGGCGATTTCCGTATACCCGGCCAGGGCCTCGCCGCACAGGCGGAGCCACAAGGCCTGGCACAGCTTGTAAGCCACGCCGGCGCCGGCCAGCTCCTTAAACGGATAGGCGCAGCCTTCCTGCTTGGGATTCAGCACGGCGTAGGCCGGCGGTATGTCTGCCGGCGGCTCGTGGTGATCCGTCACGATGATATCCATGTCGCCGCGGAAGGAATCGACAATATCGTAGGAGGAAATACCGCAGTCCACCGTAATCAGCACATTCGTATGCTCGTCCTTCAAATGCTGTACGGCATCCCGGTTGAGGCCGTACCCTTCGCTCTGCCGTTCCGGTATATAAAAAGAGGGCTCGGCGCCCAAATCCGACAAGACCCAATACAGAAGCGACGTAGCCGTAATGCCGTCTACGTCATAATCTCCGTAAATGATAATCTTCTCTTTCCCTTCTATGGCCCGGCAGATGCGCTGCACCGCCTTTTCCATCCCTTTCATCAAAAAAGGGTCGCAGCTCTGTTCCAGCGAATCATAGAGAAAATGGCGCCCACATTCTGCCGAGGTGATACCTCTATGTACCAGAAGCTGCGCCAGTATAGGTGATATATGGAGTTGTTCAGACAATGAGCGCGCGCAGCCTTCATCTGCCGGAATGACGCGCCATCTTTTTTTCATGACATCACAACGCATTCTCATAAATAATCACTATCAATAATCATATCCTTATTCTACCACGTTATATTCTCAAAATAAAGACATTGATGAAAAAAACTGTTATTTTCATGAAAAAAAACTGCCGCACCATATGGTGCAGCAGTTTTCTTTATACGTACGCTATGCAGCGTTCAGACATTGCAGATTAAGCTTCAAAACCCTTCTGGAAACGTACATAGGTTTCGCGGCGGTTCTTAGCGTCGGCTTCTGTCTTCGCATACAATTCAGCAGCTTTTTCGGGGAGTGCCTTCTGGAGGGAAGCATAACGAACTTCGCCCTGGAGGAATTCCTGGAATTTGCTGTAATCCGGTTCTTTGGAGTCGAGGCTGAACGGATTCTTGCCTTCTTCTTTGAGAGCCGGGTTGTAGCGGAACAGATCCCAATAACCGCATTCGACAGCGAGTTTTTCTTCTGTCTGGCTCTTGCTCATGCCCTTGCGGATGCCGTGGTTGATGCAAGGAGCGTAGCAGATGACGAGGGACGGACCATGGTAAGCTTCAGCTTCTTTCAGAGCTTTGATGAGCTGGTTCTTGTCGGCGCCCATAGCTACCTGAGCTACGTATACATAGCCGTAGGAAATAGCCATCATGCCGAGGTCCTTCTTCTTCGTGCGTTTGCCAGCAGCAGCGAACTGTGCGATAGCAGCCGTCGGAGTAGCCTTGGAGGACTGGCCGCCCGTGTTGGAGTAAACTTCCGTATCGAGTACGAGGACGTTTACGTCGTTGTCGGAAGCGAGGACGTGGTCAACGCCGCCGTAACCGATATCATAGGACCAGCCGTCGCCGCCGATGATCCACTGAGAACGTTTTACGAAGAACTGTTTCTTGTCGAGGAAGTCTTCGAGAACCGGTTTGCCTGCAGCTTCAGCTTCGAGGAGAGCCGTCAGCTTGTCAGCGCGTTCACGGGAGCCTTCGCCTTCGTGTACGTTAGCAGCCCAGTCGCTCAAAGCAGCCTGGAGTTCTTCCGAAGCGACAGCTTTTGCTTCGTCGAGTTTAGCAACTAAGTCCATGCGGACTTTGTCAACGCCCATGAACATGCCGAGGCCGAATTCAGCAGCGTCTTCGAACAAGCTGTTAGCCCATGCAGGACCATGGCCGGCAGCGTTCGTCGTGTACGGAGCAACCGGAGCGGATGCACCCCAAATGGAGGAGCAGCCTGTAGCGTTGGCGATCATCATGCGGTCGCCGAAGAGCTGCGTAACGAGTTTGACATACGGTGTTTCACCGCAGCCTGCGCATGCGCCGGAGAATTCGAGGAGCGGCGTTTCGAACTGGGAGCCGATAACGCTGTATTTGTTCTGCGGGTTAGCTTTCGGAGCAACCTTTTCCGTGCCATAGTACCAGAAGTCCATCTTAGCACGTTCTTCGTCCGTGTTCGGAACCATGGTGAGGGCTTTAACCGGGCAGACGTTTACGCAGCTGCCGCATTCGAGGCAGTCGAGCTGGTCGACGATGATAGCAACGTCGTATTCTTTGCCGGATTTAGCTTTAGCAGCTACTTTGTAGCCAGCCGGAGCAGCAGCCGTTTCTTCTTTCGTCGTCAATACCGGACGAATCGTAGCGTGCGGGCAGACGAAGGAGCACTGCATGCAGCCGATACATTTTTCAGCATCCCAGGACGGAACATGGAGAGCCGGGCCTGCTTTTTCAAATTTGGACGTGCCGGAAGGCATCGTGCCGTCTTCACGGCCGATGAATGCCGATACAGCGAGGTCGTCGCCAACCTGGCCGAGCATCGGAGCTGCAACGTTCGTGAAGTATTCCGGAGCCGGACGGCTTTCTACTACTTCGTCGACAGCGTCAGCCCAGGAAGCCGGATAGTTGACTTCATGGAATTCGCTTACGCCGGCGTCAACAGCAGCCCAGTTCATGTCGACGACATTCTGGCCTTTCTTGCCGTAGCTCTTAACGATGGAGTCTTTCAGGTATTTAACAGCGTCTTCCAGAGGAATAACTTTTGCCAATGCGAAGAACGCAGCCTGCATTACCATGTTGATGCGGGTGCCGAGGCCAAGTTTCTGGCCGATAGCGTCGCCGTTCAACGTATAGAATTTAACGTGGTTCTTAGCGATGTCGCGTTTGATCTTAGCCGGCAGTTCTTTGTCCAGTTCTTCGTCGGTCCACGTGCAGTTCAGCATGAACGTGCCGCCGTCTTTAATGCCGCGGAGCAGGTCGAAGCGTTTTACATAGGACTGACGATGGCAAGCGATGTAGTCAGCTGCGTCGATGAGGTACGGCATGTCGATAGGCTTCGTGCCGAAACGCAGGTGAGAAATCGTTACGCCGCCGGATTTCTTGGAGTCATAAGCGAAGTATGCCTGAGCATACATATCCGTGTGGTCACCGATGATCTTGATAGCCGACTTGTTAGCGCCGACCGTGCCGTCAGAGCCGAAGCCCCAGAATTTGCAAGCCGTAAGGCCCGTCGTGTCAAGCGGCATCTTCGGTGCGCGCGGGAGGGACAGGTTCGTAACGTCGTCTTCGATGCTGAGAGTGAAACCGTTGAGCGGATGTTCTTTCTTGAGTTCCGTGAATACGGACAAGATGTCTTCCGGCAGAACGTCTTTGGAGCCCAAGCCGGCGCGGCCGCCGATAACGTCGATGTTGAGGCCTTCTTCTTTTACGAAGCCGACGATATCGAGGTACAGGGGTTCGCCGAGGGAGCCCGGTTCCTTCGTACGGTCGATAACGGCGATCTTCTTAACCGTCTTCGGCAATACGTTGAGGAGGTATTTATTGGAGAACGGACGATAGAGGTGAACGTTGATAGCGCCGACTTTTTCGCCCTGGCTCTGCAAGTATTCGACAGCCTGTTTAGCTACGTCGGACAAGGAGCCCATGGAAACTACGACATATTCAGCGTCTTCAGCGCCGTAGTAGTTGAACGGTTTGTAGGTGCGGCCCGTGATCTTGGAGATTTCATCCATGTAGCCAGCTACGATATCAGGCATAGCTTCGTAGTATTTGTTGCTGGCTTCTGTGTGCTGGAAGTAAACGTCCGGGTTTTCTGCAGTGCCGCGGATTTCCGGATGATCCGGGTTCAAAGCGCGTTTGCGGAAAGCTTTTACAGCGTCCCAGTCGATGAGGTTACGGAAGTTTTCGAAGTCCATAACTTCAACTTTTTGGATTTCGTGAGACGTACGGAAACCGTCGAAGAAGTTGATGAACGGCAAGGAACCTTTCAAAGCGGATAAGTGAGCTACGCCGCCGAGGTCCATAACTTCCTGTACGTTGGATTCAGCCAAGAGACAGCAGCCGGAAGCACGAGCGGACATAACGTCCTGGTGGTCGCCGAAAATGCTCAGGGCATGGTTAGCCAACGCACGAGCGGAAACGTGGAATACGCCCGGGAGAAGTTCGCCGGCAACTTTGTACATATTCGGGATCATCAGCAAGAAGCCCTGGGATGCCGTATATGTAGTCGTCAAAGCGCCTGCCTGCAAAGAACCGTGGAATGCGCCAGCTGCACCAGCTTCAGACTGCATTTCGAAAACTTTGACCGGATGACCAAAGAGGTTCTTCATGCCTGCTGCAGCCCAATCATCGACATGTTCGGCCATAGGCGAAGACGGCGTGATCGGATAAATTGCGGCAACTTCAGTAAATGCATAGGACACCCATGCAGCTGCTTCGTTGCCATCCATGGTTTTGAATTTGCTCATAGATAAAACACGCTCCTTATAAAAATATATACCTCAATATAGGTTTTCCTATATTGCAGACAAAGTTAAAAGACATTCCGAATTTACTCGCGCGTCCCTTGCGTTGCATGCATCACAGCTTCCAGTCTGTGATTCTATTCACAAGGCAGGCACACGCGTCCCGCTTCAAAAATAAAAACAGGAAGGTACGGATAATATTCAAAAAAGGTATTGATATTATTGCAAATTTGTAATACTATAATGATAGTATTACAGTTTTGCACACTCACGCCTTTTTTATGTATTTTCTGACCATCACATCCGAACGACTTTGTAACTTTTCCTTACGAGTTAATTATATGCCTAAGCAAATTGAAATTCAATAGGATTATGCCGGATTGCGATGCGATTTTGAACATTGGTTTGTGCCATTTTGTAAACGTATACTGTTTAGGTATTATTATAGGGAGGTGGCATTATGGATTTTCATCATCTCAAATATTTTGTAGAAGTCGCCGATAAAAAATCCTTCAGCAAAGCGGCCCGTACGCTGCATATTTCCCAATCTGCAATCAGCCGTACGATCAAGGCCCTGGAAGAAGAATTAGGCGTCGTCTTGTTTATGCGCAACGCCAAGGCCGTGGAATTAACCGACGCCGGCACGATATTCCTCTCCCACGCCAAGCGCGTCGTCTTCATGTTCGAGCATTTGAAGACCGACTTTGAAAACGAATTCAAGCTGGAGCAAGGGACGGTCCTCATCGGCCTGCCGCCTATTACGGGCGCGCCGATTTTCGCCAATCTCTTAGGGGCCTTTAAGCAGGAATACCCGCAGATTGAGCTCGACCTGTACGAGCACGGCTCGAAAAAGGTCGAAATCAGCGTGCAGGAAGGCCTCATCGACCTGGGCATCGTCTGTACCCAGCCGAAGGAAAAGGATTTCGAATCGTTCTTCCTGACCCAGGACCCGATGAACGTCATCATCCACCGGGACAACATCCTGAGCAAGGAAAAGACCATTCCCCTGAAAAAGCTGGCCAACGAATCGCTGGTATTATATCGCGACGACTTCAACCTGCACGACGAAATCATCCAGCACTGCAAGAAAATCGGCTTCCAGCCGAAAATCGTATTTGAAACGAGCCAGCGCGACCTCATGATTCAGACCGTCGTGGCCAACCTGGGCGTAGCGCTCCTGCCGAGCCGCCTCTGCCCGACGAAGGAAACGAATCCGCGCGTGTCCGAATCGGTCGTCGTCCGTCCGTTAGTAGAGCCGGAAATCATGCACGTATTGTACGTTATCTGGAAACGGGGACATTACCTCTCCCACGCAGCCCAGTTGTGGCTCGACTTCGTCCGCAACAAAGCCCGCGTCATTTCCAATTTATAACTCAGGCGCATTGCAGCGCGAAAGGTCGTGTTCTCCTTGTCCGTACGGGAAAAATTCATCCGCCGTGTCGTCTCCCTTTCTTCCCGCCGTTTAGGCGGCGATACTGATGCAGCCACGGAATTCGACTTACAGAAACGGTCGCTTCACCGGCGTTGGGACGATTTGTTAGGAACGGAAAAGTTTCTCGCCGGCGCGGCGGCAGTCCTTCTGCTGTTGGTTATCGTACAATTCGTCTGGATTGCCGTCCTGCAGTACAACCTTTATACGCTGACGGAACAGGCCCGTATCCAGCAGACGCGAATCGCCCAGCTGGAACAATCTGTAAAAAAACACAATAACTTGCTGTATTCTACAGAAATCACCATGCAGGATATTGAAAAAAAATGGCACGACCTGCATTTCCGCGTATTGCAGAATACGTGGAAATTAGATTCAAAAGCGGAAACTCCGTAAGACGCAAAGCCCCTTGCCGACATAGAACCGGCAAGGGGCTTCTTATATATAATGTATTATGTTGTCGTAAAGACGAGCTCCTTTTTATCGAGGCTGTCCACCTGAAGGACGTTGCCCTCCTTTAAGCTGCCGCCCAGCAGCATCTCGGCAATGGGATCTTCTACCAGCTTCTGGATAGCCCGCTTCAGCGGCCTTGCGCCGTAGGCAAAGTCGGTCCCTTCCTGTACCAGCACGTCGTCGGCTTCGGTCGTCCAGGTCATCTGCACGCCCTTTTCCTGAAGCCGTCTGCCCAGGTCTTCCAGCATGAGGGCCACGATGCGCCGCAGGTCCTCTGTTTCCAGTGGCTTGAAGACGAGCATTTCGTCGATGCGGTTGAGGAATTCCGGACGGAAAAACTTCTTCACGTCGTCGAGGATTTCCTTTTTAGCTATAGCGAAAGACGCCGCCTTGTCCTTGTCGGTTCCCGTCCCGGCTGCAAAGCCCATGACCGGCGCGCTCGGCTTCAAGTGGGACGCGCCGAGATTGCTGGTCATGATGATGACCGTATTGCGGAAATCGACTGTGCGGCCCTTGGAATCGGTCAACCGCCCCTCGTCGAGCACCTGCAGGAGCAGGTTGAAGAAATCGCCGCTGGCTTTTTCGACTTCGTCAAATAAGACGACGCTGTACGGCTTTTCCCGCACGGCGTCGGTCAGCTCGCCGCCTTCTTCATATCCAACATATCCCGGCGGCGCGCCGACGAGGCGGGATACGCTGTACCGTTCCATGAATTCGCTCATGTCGATGCGTATCATCGCGTCCTGGCTGCCGAAAAGCTGACGGGCCAGCGTGCGGGCCAGCTCCGTCTTCCCGACGCCGCTCGGCCCCAGAAATAAGAACGAGCCGATGGGACGATTGACGTCTTTCAGGCCGGCGCGGGCCCGCCGGATCGCCTTGGCCACCGCCGTCACCGCTTCGTCCTGGCTGATAACCCGCTTATGCAGCTCTTCTTCCAGATGGAGCAGACGACGGGCTTCCGTTTCCGTCAGCTGCTGTACGGGGACGCCGGTCCACTGCGAAACGACGTCGGCCACGTCTTCTTCCGTCACGATGAGCTTCGCATCGTCATGGCGCTTCTTTTCCTGCTTCAGCGCGGCGATTTCATCGGCAATCTTCTTGCCTTCGTCACGCAGCGACGCGCACCGTTCAAACTCTTCACTAGCCAGAGCCGCGTCCTTTTCCTGTCGAATCGCCGCCAGCCGCTGTTCCAGGGCCTGCACGTCCTGCGACGGCGCGTAGACCTTCATGCGCACGCGGGCCGCCGCTTCATCGACGACGTCGATGGCCTTGTCAGGCAGATAGCGGTCCGAAATGTACCGGGCCGACAATTTGACGGCAGCCCGGACTGCTTCGTCGGTAATGCGCGCCTTGTGAAAGGCTTCGTACCGATCCCGCAGGCCGAATACGATCTGTTCGGCCTCGCCTTCCGACGGCTCGCCGACGAGGACGGTCTGAAAGCGGCGGGCCAGGGCCGCGTCCTTTTCCAGATTTTTCTTGTATTCGTCGATCGTCGTCGCGCCAATGCACTGCAGCTCGCCCCGCGACAAGGCCGGCTTGAGGATATTGGCCGCATCCATCGAGCCCTCTACGGCTCCCGCGCCGATGAGCTGGTGAAGCTCGTCGATGAATAGGATCATGTCGTCGTCCTGCTGGACGGCTTCGATGACCTGCTTGATGCGGTCTTCAAATTCGCCGCGGTATTTCGTCCCGGCGACGAGGCTTCCCATGTCGAGGGAAAAGATACGCTTATGGGCCAGTACGTCGGGCACGTCGCCCGTTACGATGCGCTGGGCCAGCCCTTCGGCAATAGCCGTCTTTCCTACGCCGGGTTCGCCGATGAGGACGGGGTTGTTTTTCGTACGGCGGCACAAAATCTGGACGACCCGTTCGATTTCCCGGCTCCGACCGATGACCGGGTCGATCTTATCCTCCCGGGCCAGTTCGTTCAAATCGCGGCCAAATTCGGATAAGTCGATGGCCTGCCCTTCGGCTTCACCTCCGGCAGCGCCGTTATTCATGAGCTGGACGATTTTCTGCAGCAGCTCGTCTGGATTGACATCCATCTGCTCTAAAATCCGCCGGGCCATGCAGCCCTGTTCCTGCAGCACGCCGGCCAGCATGTGCTCCGTGCTGATATATTGCTGCCCCAGCTGGTTCGCCGTCCGCACGGCCAGCTCCATGGTCCGCTTCGTCCGCGGCGTGAGCCGCAGGGCCGACGTCGCTTTCTCGCCGACGCCGACGGCGTTTTGAATCGCCCGGGTAACGTGCTCCGACGTCAGCCCCTGCTGTGCCAAAAACTGTCCGGCCATGCTGTCCGTATGGAGCACCAGGCCTAGCAGTATATGTTCCGTCCCGACATAATCATGGCGAAACGATTTTGCCGATTCCTGAGCATAGCGCAGTACCTTCTTCGCGTCGCTCGTAAATCGATTATTCATGTGTCTCACTTCCTTTTATAGGGACTCCGGAAGAGACGCCGCTCCGTCGCCTGCCGATACCATGCGGCGGATGACGGCCGCCCGTTCTCGTTCCATCTCCGTGTCTCCGAGTTCCCGCCCGGCTTCGGCCTGCAAGTATGCCGGCGTAATAGCCGTCAGCAGTCCCTCGTACAGCTGAGCCGGCTTTGCAATGACGCCGGCGTCGATGCCGAAGCGCAGATCGCTCAACAGCGACAGCCCTTCCTGTTCGCTCATCAGCCAGGCCTGCGACAGCGTGCCGTAGGCCCGGCAGAATTTATCCTTCATCATGTCGCCGTCATGGGTCCACAAAATCTGACGGCAGTTTCGTTCTTCCTGCACGACCTGGGCGACGAGCTTGCGCAGCTGTCCTAAAATATCTTCTTCCGACACGCCCAGGGTAATCTGGTTGCTGATTTGGAATATGTTTCCAATATATTCGTCCCGTTCGCCGTACATGCCGCACACGGCGAAGCCGAATTTCGTAATCCCCTGGACGATACGGTTCAGCCTCTTCATCAAGACCAGCGCCGGTATGTGAACCGTGACGCCGGCAATAAGCCCTGTACCGGTAATCGACGGGCTGGACGTCAAATAGCCGAAGTCGTCGCGATAGGCAAAATTCAGCTTCTGTTCCAAGCAGTCGTCGATTTGAGACGCGTCGTCCCAGGCCTTGAGCAGGTCGAAACCGGCCGCCGCCGTCTGGATGCAGAAATGGTCCGTTTCGTTGACCATGACGGCCGCAGCGCCGTCGTCCCGCACGATAACCGCCCGGGAAACAGGCTTTGTAATATGGGCGGCTGAGACGAAATGCTTGGCTGCCATCAGCTCCCGCTGCAGAGGCGTCAGCTCGTCCAAATCGATAAAGGCATATCTCCCCCGTCCCATAGCGCTTAAAAGAGGCGTCATGCGCCGCCCTTCGGCAAAGACAGCCGCCAATTCGGTGTCGGACGCCCGCTGGGGAAAGACGTAGTTCTTTAAATTCCGGGACAGGCGGATGCGGCTGTCGACGACGACGTCGCCATAATCGCCAATCTGTTCCTGCCAGGGACTGAGGGGCTTGCGTAGAAATTCATACGGCATCGGTCAGCCCTCCCTTCCGCCAGCGTCAGGCTGCATTCTCTGCAGGGCCCGTATTTCGTCACGGACCTTCGCCGCTTCTTCGTACCGCTCTTCCTGCACCAGCTTCTGCAGATGCTGGCGGAGGCGCTTGATATGCGTCATCGTGCGGAAGACGCCCGTGCCGCGGTTAGGCACCTTGCCGTCGTGTTTCGTATGGCCGTGAATGCGGCGCAGCAGCGGCGGCAGCTCTTCCTTAAACGCTTCGTAGCAATCAGGGCAGCCAAAGAGCCCCGACCGGTTAAACTCGCCGTACGTCATGCCGCAGCTGGCGCAGCGCGGCTCTTCTTCCGACTGCCCTGTATAATCGGGATAGGCCATCTTGCGGAAAAAATCATTATTGATAATATTTAAGTCCTGAAACAGAGCTAACTTGCTATGTGTCTTTGCACACGCCGCGCACAAATGCAGATCTGTGCGCCGCCCATTTTCGAAGGACGCAATATGGACGACAGCCTCTCTCTTTTTGCAAATATCGCACAGCATCGGTATCACCCTCCTTCCGAAAATGGGCTAATGGGTATTCAGATGACGGAGGATCCGGCTGATGACGGCCAGCCGCTTCGCCTCGTCGTCGATTTCCTTGTACAATGCGTCAAAGGTCTGATGCATGAGAATAGCTTCTCGGTTTGTCATGCGGTGCTGCTTGATAAGCTGGAATAAAAACCCGTCCAAATCGTCCAGGGTAATGCTCACCGCCGGCAGCCGTTCTTCCAGCAGCACAGGCGTGCGGTCCTGTTGTTTCGGACGCAGGCGGACGATGCGGACAAAGCCGCCCGAACCGCGCCGCGATTCGACCAAAAATCCCTTGTCGTTGGAAAAGCGGGTGCTCAGGACGTAGCTGATCTGCGACGGCGCGCAGTTGAGCTCGTCGGCCAATTCATTGCGGCGCAGCACGATGTTTTCTTCCTCTTCTTCCAGCAGTTTATGTAAAATAAATTGTTCAATTTTGTCAGCTAATATACTCATCATAATCACCTGCTCTATTGGTTATCATACAAAAAGACGCCTATTAGTTCATCTTTTTGACTTTATTATATTCGTCTTTTTGACTTTTTGCAAGCAGCTACGGCCTGTTATGACAAAAAAATACTGCAAGCCCTCTGCCGCTGCGCAGACGACTTGCAGTATATCTACATATTATTATTCTTTCGGCGCTTCGATAGGGTCATAATCAGCCGGCTTGTCGACGATAGCCGCCTCGTCCACGGCAGACGGGACGGGCGCGAACCCTTCGCTGAACAGGCCGCGGATCGCCTCGATATAGGCCGGTACGATTGTATCCATGAGCAGATACCGCTTCCGAAACAGATTGCGCTTCTGTGACTTGATTTCATCGTACTTGCGCCGCTTTTCTTCGATAGGCAGGCGAATATACCACTGTTCCTTCCCGTCGGCTACAGCCCCTTCATCGTTCCAGAAGTCGTCGAAATTCGTCTTCTTCGAACGGTTGCCCCGCAGCAGGTGGCTGTTCGTATAAAATCCCTCGTCGGTAATGGCATACATATCGCGGATGCCCAAGGTCTGGACGAAGATGCGCATAAGATACAGGATAAAATTCTTCGGCCGGTAGCCGAAGAGCTTTTTCGTCAGCGCCTTCGTCGTTTCCAGGCCGTGCTTTGAGCCCTGAATCGTGCCGATGTACATAGACGGAGCGCCGTCGGCATTGTAATCAAAGCGGAAGTTAAAATGGTAAATCATTTCGCCTTCATGATATAAGTATAACGACAAAAATCCTTCCTTCCGCTGCCCCGTATCGAAAATCAGGCGGGCCTCCAGCGGCAGCGACTCGTCAGGCGATTTCCACAGCGTATAGCCCTTGCCCCAATACAGCTCATGAATGACTTCGTCGGAAAACATAGTCCGCAAAATCGTAAAATGATGAAGCAGCGCGTCCAGGCGCTGGCGCATCGTCGAATTCTTAAACAGGAACACGCGGGTCATGACTTCCTGAAAATCCGGGTCCTGCCTGTCGAAAAAGCCCTTCATCGGCTCGTAGGCGTCAAAAAAAGAATATAATTCCTCAAATAAAGAGCGGTTCGTCACGGCGCGGGCAAAAAAAACGACGGCCCGCTTATTTTCCTGAAAATTGCGCGGACCGTAAATGGTACGGGACAATCGCCAGAAATAGGATATGCTATGCATGAAACAGCCCCCTTTAGGCAAAAATACATCGATGATAACCGTAGCAATAAATTATATTATACGTTTTTTTATTTTATACTGTCAACGTCTCTTTTTACCTGTTTTTTACCTGCCTTTGACGGTGAGTTTATACATTCTTTATATAGTAAATATATCATGATTAGTCAGAAGGGAGTATTCCGTTTATGAAGTATCCGACAAAAAAACGCATGCAGAAATACGCCGCCAGCGTAGTCTGCGCCTTATCGATCCTCACGGCCGTACAAGCGGCCCCCGTATGGGCCGCACCGGTCCATACTGCCGCCGTCAGCCAGAGCGCAGCGCAGCAGCACGTCCAGAGCGCCAACTGGGAACCGACCGTGAAGGCTTCCTTAAATCAGTTCATGGACATGTACGGCAGCCGTTCTGCTTCGTACGACGCAGCCAACCGCCCCTACGCCGTCTTTGATTTCGACAACACGACGTCTATCCTGGACGTAGAAGAGCAGCTCATGGTCTGGCAGCTCGACCGCCTGGCCTTTGCCATTGAACCGGACCAGATGGAAGCCGTCCTGCGCACGGGCATTCCTGCCGATAAGCTGACCTTGACGTACGGCGCCGACGACGGCGACGGCCGCCCCGTCTCGATTGAAGCAGCCATTAAAGACGCCGCAGCAGCTTATAAACAATTGTACGCCAAGGGATTGATTACCAAAACGGGCAAGGAACAGCCTGCCGAAGTACGGGTCAGCCCGGAATATAAAGAGTTCACTGCCAAGATGCGCTGGCTCTACGACGCTATCGGCGATACGATGGACGCTTCCGTTTCCTATCCCTGGGTCACGTACTGGTACACGGGCATGACGCCTGACGAAGTATACAATTTGGCCTATGAAAGCCACAGCTTCTATGGTAATCCCGATAAAGGCCAGACGTGGAGCAAAGGCAAATATGTCAGCCCCGTCGATTACAAGAGCGAAGCCGGCAATGTATCCGTATCGTACAAACTCGGCATCACCGTCTCTCCGGAAATGAAGGAGCTGTACAAGACCTTAAACGACAACGGCATCGACACCTGGATTGACACGGCCTCGCCCGTTGACGTCGTACGCGCCGCCGTCGATTACTTCCAGGTTCCCGGCGTCGACGGCATCGTCGGCATGACCAACAAAAAAGACACCCAGGGCCGGTATATCAACTCGTACGACTACGAGCTTCATGCCCAGACCCAGGGTGTCGGCAAATCCCTGACCATCGACAAGGTCATCGCGCCGAAGTACAACGGCCAGGGCCCTGTTTTCGCCGCCATGGATTCTCAGGGCGACTTCAATTTCTGCACGGAATATAAAAACACCAAGGCCGTCTTAATCCTGAACCGCGAACGTTCTGACGATGCCGGCTTATGCGCCGCCGTCGCCGCATGGCAGAAAAAACACGGCGTTACCTTGGCCGAAGCCAATAAAAACGGCGACACGCTGTTCCTCCTGCAGGGCCGCAACGAAAACGCCGGCGTCCTGTGGGCAACCGATCAGACCCGGCTTCTCGGCAAAAAAGACAACGCCTACTTATCTGATAAAGCCTTAGACGTAATCAGCCAGTTAGACGCCGGCAAAACGGTAAAACAAGCCCTGGAAGACAACACGAAGCAGAAAGATTACCAAGGCTACAAAACGCGTTAAGCAGCTATATGCCGTCATATAGTTACTTATATACTTCACAATGTATTTCCCAGTCCTTCCCAGCAAGTCCGAGGAAAAAACAAGCCGGAGCGCAGCGCCCGGCTTGTTTTTTTTGCGTCTGAAAGACGACGCGGTTATTTTAATTTTTTGAGGATGCGGGGATTGACGCAGCGGATATCCCGCACGCCCGTAATCATCATGGCGTCGCACAATTCGCGCTTAAACGTATCCAGCATCAGCTTGACGCCTTCCGCGCCGCCGCCGATGGCCGCAACGGCTGCCGGACGGCCGACGAGGACGGCGTCGGCGCCCAAGGCAATGAGCTTCAATACGTCTTCGCCGTGACGGACGCCGCCGTCGGCAAAGATCGTAATCCGTCCCTTGACGGCTTCGGCGATTTCCGGCAGTACGTCAGCCGTGCCGACCATGCCGTCCAGCACGCGGCCGCCGTGGTTGCTGACGACGATGCCCTTAGCTCCCGCTTCCGCGCAGGCCAACGCTTCTTCCGCCGACATGACGCCCTTTACGATAAAGGGAATCTGAATGGACGCCGCTACCTTCGCAATGCTTTCAGCGCTCTTCGGGCCGACAGGCTGGCCGAAAATGCGCATATTGATCAACGTCGCCGCGTCGATATCGCAGGCCACGGCCGGAGCGCCTGACTGTTCCGCCAATACGGCCTTTTCGATGATCTTATCGTCTTCCCGCGGCTTAATCGTCGGGACGACGCAGCCCGGACGCTTTTTACAGGACGCGATGCCCGAAGAGTACATGTACGGCGCGCCGCTGTCACCGGTGAAGGCCCACGTGCCGGCTTCCATCGCCCCCTGCGTAACGGCTTCGTCGTATTTGATTTCTTCCTCTTCCGGGTCGCCGTCGACCTGAGCGTTCAGGACGATGCCGCCTACCGGCGCGATGAGTATAGGCAGGCTCAGGGTCTTGCCAAAAATTTCAACGGCCGTCGACGGTTCTTCTACGCCCGACATGCTGCGCATGATCAAGCCGTACTCCTGCAGCGATTCCAAGTTGCGCGCAAAGGAACGGCCCGTCCGCAGTCCGCCGAAGCCGGGAATCATGCCGACACAGGCTTTGCCGTTGCACTCCGGACAGACGCGGCAGCCTTTCATCCGTTTTTTAGTCTGTTCGCGAATTTCCTTCATATCCATTGCAATATTCCTCCTTTAACAAAAAAAGCTTACTATCATGAGTATACCACATGATAGTAAGCTTTTACTAACAACTTACGCTAATTCTTTTGGAATTAGTCCATTTTTACGAAAGCGTCTTTACCAGCGCCGCAAGTCGGGCATGCCCAGTCTTCCGGCAAATCGGCAAATTTCGTGCCGGCTGCTACGTTGTTTTCAGCGTCGCCTTCAGCTTCGTCGTAAATGTAACCGCAAATGGTGCATTCGTATTTATCCATTGAAAAAACCTCCCTAAAAAGAAACATTAATAAATATCGATTATTGATAATCCTTAACTATCATACCATACAGGACAATATTTTGCAACCTTATTTTGCCTTTTTACCCATGCTGATATCGACGATACCCGTCGAGTACGGCGCGATTTCATACTGCCCGAAAATGAAGTGGATGACCTTGTTTTCGTCGAGGTAATAATTCTTCGGCAGCTCCGTCAGGCCTTCAAAATACGTGGACAGCTGGTACTTGCTCAGGAAAATCTTGGCGTTGATGCGGTCCAGCGTAAAGAATTCCGCGTCTTCCGGCCGTACCAAATCCTGCCAGTCCAGCCGTTCGCCCGTTTCCAAATCGAAGGTCACGCCGTGCTTCCAGCTCGTCGGATGGGCGGCCTTGTCAAAATAGATATAGCCCTGGTCGATGAAGGACAGATACTTGCCGTCGTTGAGCGTCACGACGTACGACTTTTCTTCGGTCATCTTCATGCCTTCCATGCTTTCTTTATCAAAAAACGCCTTGGCCTTGGCCTGTTCTTCTATGAAGTATTGCGCGATTTTCTGGCTGGCTGCGGCATTGCCGGCGACGGAAACAGCCGGATACTGTATCGTCAGCGTGCTGCCGTTCGGTTTCGTGTATACGGCCTTCTGCGCGTCCTGCACCGTCGCCGGAGCCGCGGCGAAGGATAACGAACCGACCAGCAAGGCGGCGCACAACGCGGCCGCTAATTTTTCTTTCATCATACCTACCTCCTGCGTACTGTGTATGCTTTATTATACCATAGTTCAAAAAGCAAATGCCATTGTATTTCAGGGATAATCCTTAAACATTCTGTAAATCCGCCTTGTTTTCCACGATTTTCCTCTTTTCATCCGTTCCCAGGCGGAAAAAATAATAGACGTTTTCCGCCGTCTGCCGGGTCATGCCCGGCACGGCGGCCAGCTCTTCTACCGTAGCCGCCTTCATGGCTTCCAGATTTTTAAAGGCGCCCCACAAGGCCTTGCGCCGCTTCGGTCCGATGCCCTCGATGTGATCCAGGATAGACACGAGATTGCGCTTGCCCCGCAGGCTGCGGTGATACGTAATGGCAAAGCGGTGGGCCTCGTCGCGGATAGCCTGGAGCAGCTGCAGCTCCGGCGTGTGATGGCTCAGGATAATGGAATCGCTCCGCCCTTCGACAAATACTTCTTCTATCCGCTTGGCCAGGCTGATAACCGGCGCTTCGCATCCCGCCTCGCGGATGATGGGCAGGGCGGCGTGCAGCTGCCCCTTGCCGCCGTCGATGACGATGAGGTCCGGCGCAGGCCAGTCCCGTTCACCGTAGCGGCGGCCCATGATTTCCGCCATGGATTTGAAATCGTCAGGCTTCCCCTGCACGGTTTTCAGCTTAAACCGCCGGTACTCCTGCTTCGCCGGCCGGCCGTGCTCAAAGACGACCATCGACGCGACCGTTTCAATCCCCTGCGTATGGGATATGTCGAAGCATTCCATGCGTTCCGGCAGGCGCGGCAGGTCGAGGACGCGGGCCAGGGCTTCGACGGCTCCGCTGGTCTTGTCCGTATCGTGCTGCCACTGGAGGCGGCGCTGCTCGAGGAGAACGCGGGCGTTGTCCTCCGCCATAGTCAGCAGCTTCTTCTTAATGCCCCGCAGCGGGACGACTAAGGCCACGTTCTGCCCCTTCCGCTGCGTCAGCCGCCGTTCGTAATCCTCTTTATCTTCTACGGCAGAAACGACGATTTCCTTAGGCACGAACACGCCGTCGACGTAATACTGATCCAATACGGCCGACGTCAGGGCGGCCGCCGTTTCGTCGGCGCTGTTTTCCAGGCTGAAGGTCTCCCGCCCCATGAGGCGGCCCTGGCGAATGGTGTAAATCTGAACGCAGGTCTGCCCTGCGTCGCCGGCAAAGCCGAGAACGTCCATATCGCCGCCGCCGACAGTCGTAATGTTCTGCTGCTCCTGAATCACCCTGACGGCAGTTATCTGATCGCGGTACATAGCGGCCTTTTCGAACTCCATCTCTTCCGCCGCCGCTTCCATCTGCTCCTGCAGCCTTCGCACGATGCCCGCATCGCGTCCTTCCAGTATGCCGACGGCCTGTTCTACGAGTTTGCCGTATTCACCCTTTGTAATGTAATGGACGCATGGCGCGTCGCAGTGATGCAGATGGTACTGCAGGCAGGGCCGGTCGGCCTGCATCGTCCGGCAGGAACGGATGCGAAAGGCCCGCTGGATGAGCTTCAGCACGCGATGAACGGCGCCGGCGTCGGCAAAGGGGCCGAAATAGCGGGCGCCGTCTCGATGGACGCGGCGGGTCATAAAGACACGCGGATAGTCTTCCTGCACCGTCACCTTGATATACGGGTAGGTCTTATCGTCGCGCAGCATGATATTGTAGCGCGGGCGATGCTTTTTAATGAGCGTGTTTTCCAGTATGAGCGCTTCCATCTCATTGGCTACGACGATAGTTTCCACATCGGCGGCGTGGCTCATCATCGCCGTCACCTTCGGCGCGCGCTTGGCGTCGTGCCGGACGTAGCTGCGCACGCGGTTGCGCAGATTCACGGCCTTGCCGACGTAAATGATCTGTCCCCTGTCGTTTTTCCACAAGTATACGCCGGGCTGGGTCGTCAAATTTCGTACCTTATCGAGTACGGCTTCACTCAAGGCCATGGCAGTTCCCCTTCATCAAGTCCTTCGTCCGTTCCAATACGGGCTTCAGGAATCTTCCCGTATAGGACTGCGGCACCTGGCAGATATCCTCCGGCGTCCCCGTCGCTACGACTGTGCCGCCGCCGTCGCCGCCTTCAGGGCCTAAATCGACGAGATAATCCGCCGCCTTGACGACGTCGAGGTTGTGCTCGATGACTACAACCGTATCGCCGCCGTCGACGAGCATCTGCAGTACGTCCATGAGCTTATGAATATCGGCGGCATGGAGGCCCGTCGTCGGTTCGTCGAGGATGTACAGCGTCCGGCCTGTACTGCGCTTGGACAGCTCCGTCGCCAGCTTGACGCGCTGCGCTTCGCCGCCCGATAAGGTCGTCGCCGGCTGGCCGAGGCGGATATAGCCCAGCCCCACGTCCTGCAGGGTCCGCAGCTTATTGAGGATGCGGGGAATATTTTCAAAGAAATCACAGGCGTCGTCGACAGTCATGTTGAGGACGTCCGATATGGTCTTCCCCTTGTATTTAACTTCCAGCGTCTCCCTGTTGTAGCGCGCGCCGTGGCATACCTCGCAGGGCACGTATACGTCGGGAAGGAAGTTCATTTCGATGCGGATGATGCCGTCGCCGCGGCAGGCCTCACAGCGGCCGCCCTTGATGTTGAAGCTGAACCGCCCGGCCTTGTAGCCTCTCACCTTTGCTTCCGGCGTCTGGCTGTACAGCTGGCGGATGAAATCGAAGACGCCTGTATACGTCGCCGGATTGGAACGGGGCGTACGGCCAATAGGCGATTGGTCGATGTTGATGATCTTATCGATATATTCCGTTCCCCTGATTTCCCTGAACTTGCCGGGACGATGGGGCGTGCCGTATACGGCCTCAGCCAATCCCTTATACAGGATTTCGTTGACCAGCGTCGACTTGCCCGACCCCGATACGCCCGTCACGACGGTCAGGGTGCCGATGGGAATCGATACGTCGATGTCCTTCAAGTTGTGCTCTGCCGCGCCGATGACTTCGATATACGTCCCGTTGCCCTGGCGCCGCTGCTCCGGAATAGGGATATATTTCGCCCCCTTTAAATACTGTCCCGTCAGGGACTGCTCGCAGGCCATAATATCCTCTGCCGTCCCCTGGGCCACGATTTCACCGCCGTGCTCTCCCGCCGCCGGGCCGATGTCCAGTATATAATCGGCGGCCCGCATCGTATCCTCGTCATGCTCGACGACGATGAGCGTATTGCCCAAGTCGCGGAGGTGCTTCAAGGCTTGAAGCAGCTTGTCGTTGTCCCGCTGATGAAGGCCGATAGACGGCTCGTCGAGGATGTATAAAACTCCGACCAGACCGGAGCCGATCTGCGTCGCCAGGCGGATGCGCTGCGCTTCGCCGCCCGACAAGGTCCCGGCCGTACGGGATAAGGTCAGGTATTCCAGGCCTACGGTCTGGAGAAATTCCAGACGGGCCCGGATTTCCTTAAAAATCTGCCGGCCGATCATCTGCTGCTTTTCCGTCAGCTCCAAGCCATCAAAAAATCGAATCATGTCACCGACAGTCAAATCGGTCAGCTCGGAAATATTGAGGCCGCCGATTTTAATAGCCAGCGCTTCATGGCGCAGGCGAGTGCCGCCGCACGTCGTGCAGGGCTTAACCGACATAAACTGCTCGAACTGGTCGCGCATCATGTCGGACGACGCCTCCTTATAGCGGCGGCGCACCATGGGAATGACGCCTTCAAAGGCCGTGGCGTACTGCTTCACTTCGCCGCGCAGGTTTTCATACTCAAAGACGCACGTGTCGTCAGAGCCCCACATCAGCTTTTCCTGCAGCTCGCCGGGCAGCTCGTCATAGCTGCTGTCCAGCGTAAAGCCATAGGGCTTGAGCAAGCCGCCGAGCTGGCGCATAAACCACGAATCGGGGTTGCTGCTCAGAGCTGCAATAGCGCCGTCGGCAAAGGATTTCGTTTTATCAGGCAGCACTAAATGAGGATCGACTTCCATGGTGCTGCCGATGCCGGAGCAGGCCGGGCAGGCGCCGAAGGGGCTGTTGAAGGAAAAAAGATGGGGCTCGATTTCCGGCAGGCTCACATGGCAGTCGGGGCAGGCGAAATGCTGGCTGAAGGTCAGCACCTCGTCCGTACTCATGCGCAGGATATGGACGATGCCGCCGGCCAGCTTGGCCGCCGTTTCCAGCGAATCGGTCAGGCGGGTCAAAATGCTGTCCTTAATGACCAGCCGGTCGATGACCACGTCGATGGTGTGCTTTTTATTCTTATCCAGGGGAATATCGTCGGACAGGAGATATACCTCGCCGTCGACGCGGACGCGGACATAACCGTCCCGCACCAGGCCGGCCAGCACCTTCTGATGGGTTCCCTTACGGCCGTCGACGACAGGGGCCATGACCATGACCTTTTCCCCCGCGCCGAGAGCCATGACAGAGTCGGCCATCTGCTCAATCGTCTGCTGACGGATAGGCTTTCCGCACTTCGGGCAGTAGGCGTCGCCCACGCGGGCGTAAAGCAGGCGCAGGTAATCGTAGATTTCCGTGACCGTGCCTACGGTCGAGCGGGGATTGCGGCTCGTCGTCTTCTGGTCGATGGAAATAGCCGGCGACAAGCCTTCGATATAATCGACGTCGGGCTTGTCCATTTGCCCTAAAAATTGACGGGCGTAAGCCGACAAGGATTCGACATAACGCCGCTGGCCTTCGGCGTAAATCGTGTCGAAGGCCAGAGACGATTTCCCCGAGCCGGACAAGCCCGTAAAGACGACGAGCTTATCGCGGGGAATTTTTACATCTATATTTTTCAAATTGTGCTGTCTCGCACCTTTGATACTGATATATGGTTCCTGCATAGGTTACGTTTTACTCCTTTTTGCCTTAGGTTTGCCCGGCGAGTCCGGCTTTTTCCGCCGCGCGTCGGGCCGGCGCACCTTGCGCACATACCGGGACGAGGGCATATCCTCGCCCTGCAGCTCCTTGGGCAGCGTGTCGTCATGGCTCATATCAGCCAGCTGCTGCCGCAGCTGCCCCAGGCGGTCGCGCAGTTCCGCCGCCTTTTCAAATTCCAGATTTTTCGCCGCCGTCTTCATCTGCTGTGTCATGGTGTTGATGACCTTATGCAAGGCCTCCTTCGTCAGCTTTTCGCCCTTACCTCTATATTCAGCCTGGTCTTCGGCGACCTTCGTCAGCTCGATGAGGTTGACGACGTCTTTCTTGACGGATTTCGGCGTAATATGATGCTTTTGATTGTAAGCGTCCTGCACTTCGCGGCGCCGCTTCGTTTCGTCCATAGCCCGGGCCATGGAATCGGTAATCTTGTCGGCGTACATGATGACCGTGCCGTCGACGTTTCGCGCCGCCCGCCCCATCGTCTGGATGAGGGACGTATCGGAACGAAGGAAGCCTTCCTTGTCAGCGTCGAGAATCGCTACGAGAGACACTTCCGGCATGTCCAGCCCTTCGCGCAGCAGGTTGATGCCAACGAGGACGTCGAATACGCCGGCCCGCAGGTCGCGGATGCTTTCGGCCCGCTCAATCGTCGCAATATCCGAATGGAGATAGCGGACGAGGACGCCCATTTCCTTTAAATAATCGGTCAAATCCTCGGCCATCTTCTTGGTCAGCGTCGTCACCAGCACGCGTTCGTTCTTTTCCGTCCGCTTCCGTATTTCGCCTAACAAATCGTCCATCTGTCCGGCAATAGGCCGCACTTCGACCTTCGGGTCCAGGAGCCCTGTCGGGCGGATAATCTGCTGGGCCAGATTGGTCTGGACTTCCATCTCATAGGGCCCCGGCGTCGCGCTGACGTAGATAATCTGGTTAATCCGTTCAACGAACTCTTCAAATTTCAGCGGCCTGTTGTCCAGCGCCGACGGCAGGCGGAACCCGTATTCGATGAGGTTTTCCTTCCGCGACCGGTCGCCGGCGTACATAGCCCGCAGCTGAGGCAAGGTAACGTGCGATTCGTCGATCATGATGAGGAAATCGTCGGGGAAATAATCGAGGAGCGTGTACGGCGCTTCGCCGGCCTTCCTCCCCGCCAGATGGCGGGAATAGTTTTCGATGCCCGAGCAGTAGCCCATTTCCATCATCATTTCCATATCGTACCGCGTCCGCTGCTCCAGCCGCTGCGCTTCCAGCAAATGGCCCCCTTCCTTCAGGACGGCCAGGCGCTCTTCCAGCTCAGCCTCGATCGTCTTCAGGGCCTTATCCATTTTTTCCTTTGTCGTGACATAATGGCTGGCCGGATAAATCGCCACATGCTTGCGCTCGGCGACGACCTCGCCGGTCAGCACGTTGACCTCCGTCAGCCTGTCGATTTCGTCTCCGAACATTTCAATGCGGATGACGGAATTGTCGAAGGCCGCCGGAAATACTTCTATCGTATCGCCGTGAACGCGGAAGGTACCTCGTTCGAGGTTCATGTCGTTGCGGGAATACTGGATATCGACGAGCTTATGAAGAATTTCTTCCTGCGTCTTTTCCTGTCCCAGACGCAGCGACACGACGAGATCGCTGTAATCTTCCGGGTCGCCTAAGCCGTAAATACAGGATACGGACGCCACGATGATGACGTCGCGCCGTTCAAACAGGCTCATCGTAGCCGAATGGCGCAACTTGTCGATTTCATCATTAATCGACGCGTCCTTTTCGATATACGTATCCGTAGACGCGATGTACGCCTCCGGCTGATAATAATCGTAATAACTGACGAAATAGGCCACTTCATTGTCCGGGAAAAAGGCCTTGAATTCGCTGCACAGCTGGGCCGCCAGCGTCTTGTTATGCGCGATGACCAGCGTCGGCTTCTGCACGGCCTCGATGACCTTGGCCATCGTAAAGGTCTTGCCTGTCCCCGTCGCGCCCAGTAGCACCTGGGCCCATTGGCCCGACCGTATCCCCTCGGCCAGCGACGCAATCGCCTCGGGCTGGTCGCCCATGGGCTCGTACGGCGCGACGACGCGAAACGGCCGCGACGTATCATAATCCTTATTCAAATACGACTGTATATCCATAACCCTCTCCTGCCACGGCATAGTAAAAAATAATTATTATTGATTACCTTAGTATAGCACGGCTGCAAACGTATGTACAGATGATTCTACAACCAATTCGTCTCCACTTCGTCTTTTAGCCGGCAGAACATGTCATAGTACGACGCCTTCGTCTGTCTCACGATGGATAAGGCAATAAGCTCGTTATACGAATGACTCACGTTATTTCGGGCCTGCAACGCCTGAAGCCACATCGTTTCATTGCGTATCATATTCGCTTTATAGGCCGTCTTTAAAATCTGCCTGGGCGAGCCTGTCGCGCTTTCGGCATAGCCGCTGTCTTCCAGCAGTTCTTTCATCATCTTCCATGCTTGTTCAAAGCAATTTTCATACAGCCCGACTAATCCCGTCAAAACAACGGTATTATACGGTTCTTCATAGGAAAATAGCTCCTTCAGATTTTTCAAGGCCGCACAAAAATTATCGTACTTTTTCATAAATGACAACGCCCTCTCTTTCGATAGATTGCCGCAATTCGTCCTGCACCGGTCCGTCTAAATCGACGATATCGTACATGAGCAGCGTCGATGTTTCTTCATCTACTGCCAAGGCAAATCGGACGACGTCGCCGCCGCTGACTGCCAGATCGATATCGCTTGTCCGCTTGTAGTCGCCCCGCGCTCTGGAGCCAAATAAAATGACTTTTTCTATATGATATGTTACTGCCAACTGCCGTATCTCATCCAGTACGCCCGGACGAATTCCAAACTCCATGCCCTTCACCTCATTCCAATATCTATCCTTATTATATCATCCCCGGTATAAAAACTATACGCCGTACATTCACGACGATCACTTTCTGCATATACAAAAACGAGAGCCCTGATAAGGACTCTCGTCGTAACGCTATGGTATTATTTTGCCATCATTTCGGCTACCTTATTGGCGAAGGCTGCCGGGTCGTCAGGCATGATGCCTTCGAGGAGCAAGGCCTGATCGTAGAGCATCTTGCAGTAGTCTTTGAATTCAGGCGTATCCTTGCCGGCTTCGTGAATCCCCTGAAGCTTGGCGAAGAGCTGATGCTGCGGGTTGATTTCCAAAATGCGGCGCGCCTTGAGCATCGGGTTGTCGGCAGCGGCAAAGGCTTGTTCCATGGCCAGGGACGGGCCGGCCGCATCGGCAACGAGGCAGACGGCGCCGCTCTTCAGGCGGTTGGACAGGCGGACGTCGACGACCTTGCCATCGAGGAGCTCCTTCATATCCTTCAGAAGGCCTTCGTTGCTCTTAGCCAGGTCTTCGTTTTTCTTCTTTTCTTCCTTAAATTCTTCGTCTTCCAAATCCAAATCGCCGCGGCTGATGGAATGGAATTTCTTGCCGTCGTATTCGCGGATGGCTTCTACGGCGAATTCGTCGACAGGGTCGGTCATGCACAAGACTTCGATGTCTCTGTCGCGGAGCATTTCCATCTGCGGCAGGGCGTCGATAGCGGCCTTATCCTTGCCCGTAGCGTAGTAGATTTTTTCCTGACCATCCTTCATGCGGCCGACATATTCTTTCAGCGTGCAGAGCTTGCCGTCCTTGGACGACATGAACAGGAGCAGGTCTTTCAGCTTATCTACGTTGTTTTCGCCGGTCATCATGCCGCTGTACACGCCGATTTTCAGGGACTTGCCGTATTCGGCCCAGAATTTTTCATAGGCTTCGCGTTCTTTGTCGAGCTTGCGGGCCAGCGTCTTGAGGATATTCTTTTCCAGATTGCGGCCGATGAGCTTTAATTCACGGCTCTGCTGGAGCAGTTCGCGGGAAATGTTGAGAGACAAATCAGGAGAATCGACAAGGCCTTTGACAAAGCGCAGGTAATCAGGCAGCAAATCCTTGCATTTATCCATGATGAATACGTGGCGCGAATAGAGCTGCACGCCCGGTTCATAGTCGGCGTAGTACAGGTTGAAAGGCGCGCTGCCCGGAATGAACAGCAGCGACGTGTATTCGACATTGCCTTCGACGCGGCTGTGGAAAATTTCCATCGGTTCGTCCCATTCGTAGAACTGATGCTGAAAAAATTCACGGTATTCTTCGGGCTTAATGTCCGATTTATTGCGGGTCCACAAGGGCTGCATGGAGTTGAGGGTCCGCGTTTCCGTATGTTCTTCTTCCGGTGCGTCTTCAATAACCTTACCATCGGCGTCCTTCGGCTTTTCCTTCGTCGTGAAGTCCATCGTAATGGGATAGCGGATATAGTCGGAATATTTCTTGACCAAGCTTTCCAGCAAATATTTGTCCGTGTAGTTTTCTTCCGTTTCGCCGCCGTAAAATTCCTTGCCCAGGGTCAGGATAATCGTCGTGCCGTGCTTCGGCTTTTCGCAGGTTTCCAGCGTATACTGGCCGTCGCCTGCCGATTCCCATTTATAGGCTTCCCTTTCGCCGGCTTTGCGGGTGACGACCGTCACCGTATCGGCGATCATAAAGGCAGAATAAAAGCCGACGCCGAACTGACCGATCAGGTCTTTGTCGACACTGCCGCCTTCCTGAGCTTCCTTCAGCTTTTCCAAAAAGGCCTTCGTGCCCGATTTTGCAATGGTGCCCAAATTCTGCATGAGCTCGTCTTTATTCATGCCGATGCCGTTATCGGAAATCGTCAGGGTATGCTTGTCTTCGTCCGGCGTCAAATGGATTTCAAAGGCCGTATCACCTTCGAGAAGGTCGTTATTCGTCAACGATTCGTAATGCAGCTTATCGATCGCGTCGGATGCGTTGGAAATCAATTCCCGTAAAAATATTTCGTGATTCGTATAAATGGAATGAACCATCAAGTCCAGCAGCTGTTTCGTTTCCGCTTGGAATTCAAAGGTTTCTTTCGCCATGTTCAACAATCTCCTTTATTCAGAATATGTTGGCACTCTTAGCGTCAGAGTGCCAACTCCCTTTTATATAATACAATAAAAAGTCAAATAGTCAATAGCAAACTTGCAAATCTGCGGCAATTCCAGCCCTGTATTCAGCAACATGTTTCCCTGCGTCATTTAGGGTAAATTATTTATTGTATAATGTATTATATATATGCGTTGAATCCTGCCGTCATCAGGTCTATAATAAGCGATATACAATATATACATGATTTTTTATCATATATACGCGCCAGCGTATCCATTATACAGCAGGGGGGTATTACATCATGATACATACGTATGGATTAGAACGAATCGGAATTTTTTACCCGGCAAACGTGTACCGCAACATGTCTCCGGCCTGGCTGACCGAGCAGGCCCTGATTCGCGGCGAAGGCATGCTGAGCGACACGGGAGCCTTAGTCGTCCAGACAGGGAAATATACGGGCCGTTCGCCGAAGGACAAATTCATCGTCGACACGCCGGCCATCCACGAATACATCGCCTGGAACAACGTAAACCGCCCGATTTCGCGGGAAAAATTCGACGCCCTGAAGGCTAAGATGACGGCTTATTTGCAGAACCGCGATATTTTCCTTTTCGACGGCTTTGCCGGCGCCGATTTAGTATGCCGCAAAAAATTCCGCATCATCAACGAATTAGCCAGCGAAAACCTGTTTATCCGCAACCTGCTCATCCGCCCGACAGCCGACGAATTGAGCCAGTTCGGCGACCCGGACTTTACGGTCATCGTCACGCCGGGCTATCGCTGCGACCCGAAGACGGACGGCGTCCGTTCCGAAGCGGCTATCATCATCGACTATGAAACGCGGGTCGTCCTCATCGCCGGAACCCAGTACGCCGGCGAAATCAAAAAGAGCGTTTTCTCCGTCATGAACTACTTCCTGCCCGACGAAGGCGTCCTGCCCATGCACTGCTCGGCCAACATGGACCCGGTCACAAAGGAAACAGCCATCTTCTTCGGCTTGTCCGGCACGGGCAAAACGACTTTGTCGGCAGATCCGAACCGCAAGCTCATCGGCGACGACGAACACGGTTGGTCGCCGCGGGGCATCTTCAACTTCGAAGGCGGCTGTTACGCCAAATGCATCAACTTAAACGCCGAAAAGGAACCGGATATTTACAACGCCATCCGTTCGGGAAGCCTCGTGGAAAACGTCGTCCTCGACCCGGCAACGCGGCGGCCGAACTATTTCGATAGCAAGTATACGGAAAACACCCGCGTCGGCTATCCTATTGAATACATTCCCAATGCGGCCATTCCTGGCATCGGCGGCATCCCAAAGGTCATCATCTTTCTGACGGCCGACAGCTTCGGCGTCCTGCCGCCCATTTCCCGCCTCAGCAAGGAAGCTGCCATGTACCACTTCATTACCGGCTTTACGTCGAAAGTAGCCGGCACGGAACAGGGCATTACTGAGCCTGTGCCGACCTTCTCCACCTTGTTCGGCGAACCCTTCATGCCCCTGGCTCCGGAAATCTACGCCGGCATGCTGGGCGAACGAATCGAAACGTATCATACAAAGGTCTTCCTGGTCAACACCGGCTGGACCGGCGGCCCCTACGGCATCGGCAGCCGCATGGACCTCAAGTACACCCGCGCCATGATTACGGCAGCCCTGAACGGCCGCCTCGATTCGGTCCCCTACAAGCACGACAGCCGCTTCAACGTCGACGTGCCCCAGTCCTGCCCGGGCGTCCCCAACCAGATCCTCAACCCGCGCGATACGTGGGCCAATAAAAAATCTTACGACATCATGGCCGACAAGGTAGCCGCCATGTTCCATGAAAACTTCACGGAAAAATATCCCGACGTCCCGGAAGAAGTCAGCGACGCCGGCCCGAAACCAAAAGCCAGGCTATAAGGTCTGATACTGCTTCTTTCATGCAGAAAACCGTAAGGAAAGGCGTTTCGCCGTCTCCTTACGGTTTTCTTATATCATGTACTAATATTTATTTAGGCGTCAAATATAGTCATGTCCAGGCAGTTGAACCCATCCAGGAAGGATTTGACCTGGGCGATGATATCCTGGCAGCCGCCTTCTTCCTTGCTTTCGACGTTCAGCGGCATGTTCGGGTCGTGGAGGGACATGCGCAGGAGCGCCCAGCCTTCGGGGAATACGAGGCGCACGCCTTCGTACGACGGCTTGGCGACGACGACGCCGGCGGCGACGGCCCGTTCTTCAAAGGCTTGCAGGACCGTTTCACCGTAAGCCTTTACGTCGTCCGTGCCCTGAATTTTGAGGCGGTATTCCTTGCTTTCGGCGGGATGCTTCAAGTTTGCAACCAAATCGCCGACAGCTTTCCCCGCTTTATTGGCCTGAGCCGCTGCAATGAGCAGCTTGACCGCCAAATAGGCTCCGTCGTCGAGGTAGTAGTTTTCGCTCAGCGCGCCGTGGCCTGACGTTTCAATCGCTAAGGGCGATACGACGCCGCTCTGGTTGAGGCGGATGCATTCGTTGATGACGTTTTTATAGCCCCGCATGTAGCGGTGATGGATGAGATGAAGCTCATCTTGCAGGAAGGCCGTCAGCTCGTCCGACGTGACCGAGTCCGTGACGATGGTGCTGCCCGGATAGTCGGGAGCCAAGATGGCCGCCATCATGGCGATGAGGGCATTGCGGTTGATGGCTTCACCATCGGGCAGGACGGCGCTCATGCGGTCTACGTCCGTATCGAAAATGAGGCCCAAATCGGCATGGTTGTCGAGAACAGCTTTGCTGATCGCCGCCATGGCCTCTTTATTTTCCGGATTCGGAATATGATTGGGGAACATGCCGTCCGGTTCGAGGAACTGGCTGCCCGTCGTATCGGCGCCGAGGACGTCGAGGACCTTCGAGGCAAAGAAGCCGCCTGCGCCGTTGCCGGCATCGACGACGATGCGCATGCCTTCCAAGGGCTTGCTGTCCGGGCCTGCGCCTACGCCGCTGCGGATTTTGGAGCACAGGTGCTCGGCATATATATCGATAATCGGCAGCGTCTGCACGCCGGACACATCGCCGTGTGTTTCTTCCAGCGACGCCGCCCGGGTCAGGACGTCTTTAATATCAGCCTTTTCCAGACCGCCGTCTTTCGTAAAGAATTTCAAGCCGTTGCGGTTGTACGGCAAATGGCTGGCCGTAATCATGATGGCCCCGTCCATATGAGTCGATTCGAAGATAATCGACATGAACATAGCCGGCGTCGAAGCCAAGCCGCAGTCAAATCCGGCTACGCCGCAGGCGCAGAGGCCTTCCAGCACGGCCTGCTTCATCGTGCCGGCAGAAATACGCGAATCATGGCCGACGGCGACGCGCAGGCTGTCGACAGGTTTGCCCGTCTTTTCCGCTAAAAAGGAGGCAAAGCCGGCGGCAATGCGGTTCGCCGCTTCGGGAAACAGCGTCACGGGCTCGCCGGGAACGCCTTCTACGGCGACGCCGCGGACGTCGCTGCCGTTCTGCAACTTCATCATATCTGATTCTGTAATCATAATCGTTCACTCCCAATATTAGTAATTCTATATTATAATAGTAATGGAAAGCGCCGCAAAAAACAAGGCGCGTCTTCACAAATAACTCTATGCTGTAAAGGAGATTTTCATGAACCAACCGGATACGCTCGAAAACAAAGCAAAATCCATGATGATTTTAGCTATGCTCATCTTCGGTACCATCGGCATTTTCGTCCGCTACATCCCCCTGCCGTCCAGCGTCATCGCCGTCGGCCGCGGCATCATCGGCACGGCCTTTTTATTTCTGTTCATCAAAGGCAAGGGCATCCCCATATCCTGGCCGGATATCCGGCAAAACCTGCTTCTCCTCTGCCTGTCCGGCGCGGCCCTGTGCGGCAACTGGACCTTCCTCTTCGAAGCCTACCGCTACACGTCCATCGCAACGGCGACGCTATGTTATTACATGGCCCCGATCATCGTCATCCTGGTCTCGCCGATTTTCCTGAAAGAAAAGCTGACGGCCCGCAAATTTCTCTGCGTCCTGACGGCGCTGGCCGGCATGGTCCTCGTATCGGGCATTGGCCAGGAAGGCGGCAGCGCCAACATGACCGGCGTGTTCTTCGGCCTGTGCGCCGCCTGCTGCTACGCCTGCATCGTCATCTTCAATAAAAAAATCAAGCCTATGGCCGCCTACGATAAAACCATCGTCCAGCTTGGTCTGGGAGCCCTGCTGCTGATGCCCTATGTCCTCTTAACAGAAAACGTCACTGCTCTGGACGCCTCTCCCTTCAGCCTGGCCATGTTCCTCGTCGTCGGCGTCGTCCATACAGGCTTTGCCTACGTCTTTTACTTCGGCTCCATGCAGTCCTTAAAAGCCCAGACCATCGCCCTGTTCAGCTACCTGGACCCGATTTTCGCCATCCTGCTGTCGGCCGTCGTCCTCGGCGAGCCACTCGGCATGACCAGCATCATCGGCGCAGTCCTCGTCTTAGGCTCGACGCTGGTCAGCGAATTAAAGGCCTGACCATTTGCAGAAGGAATCATTCCATGCTAGACTATGTGTATACTGCATAGAAAAAAAGGAGAGTACTTACATGCTAACCTATAAAATCATCGCCTGCGACATGGACGAAACCCTGCTCAGCAGCGACGCTTCCATCTGCCGCCGCAATATCGAAGCCATCGCCCAAGCAAAGGCCCAGGGCGTCAAATTCGTTCCCTGCACGGGGCGGGGATTCCGTTCCGTCGAAGGCGTCCTGAAAACGCTGAACCTGTTCGACGAAGCCGGACAATACGTCATCGGCTTCAACGGAGCCAGCATCACGGAAAACAAAGGGCACCGTTCCCTATTCTGGGACCCGATTCCCTTCGACCTAGCCGATAGGATTTACCGCAAAAGCGCATCCTACGGCCTTTGCATGCACATTTACACACGCGATACCGTATACATCAGCGGCGTCACGCCTGACGAAGAGGATTTTCTCCGCGGCCGCATGGCCTATGTGCCGACGGCGGAAAAGACCCTCGACTTCCTGCGCGGCAAGGAAGAAGTCTGCAAGCTCATCATCATGCACACCGACTACAGCCGCCTGCAGGAAATCCACGCCGAAATGAAGCCCCTTCTCGACGACATCACGGTCAGCTTTTCCAGCAACCGCTACATCGAATTCATGCACAAGGGCGTCACGAAAGGCGTTGCCCTCCTCAAATTAGCCGCCATGCTCGGCGTACAGCCTGAAGAAACGATGGCTATCGGCGACAATATCAACGACATTGAAATGCTCCAGGCCGCCGGCCTCAGCGTAGGCGTCCATAATTTAAATCCCCTAATCCGCCAATACTGCAGCGTCGTCACCGACGCGACGAACAACGACGGAGCCGTCGGCGAAGCCATTGAAACCTTCGTATTGAAATAACCCGTTCAATAAAGCAAACGATATATTACATCACGCCAACAAGGCATGCCCTGCGAGTCTCAGACCCGTTAGGCATGCCTTGTTAGTTCATCATATATTTTATGGATTATGAGGGTTAACAAATTATACTATTGAAATAACACACTCTCTGCAAACAAATTCATTTAGGACTTATAAGCCTAATACTTTTTTGCCTGCATTCAATACTTTTATAATTTGATCTACATCGTAAACAGTGCCTTTCCAGGCGCCTCCGCTTACATCCTGCAACGCAGCCCATAACCGCGTATCATCCGGCAAATCTTCATCTGGACGGACATCCGGATTCGTTTCACGTTTAGCTAATTCAGCAGCACCTTCCTCATAGGTCATAGGCTGATCTTCTGTGCCGATAAAGTTCAAACTGCCTTCAAGTTTAACCGTGTCGACAATAATTTCTACAATATCGCCGTCTCTCAATTTACCAATGGGGCCCCCTGCCAACGCTTCAGGTCCAACATGTCCAAAGCAAGCGCCAGTAGAAACACCGGAGAACCGAGCATCTGTAATCAAAGACACATGTTTACCAAAAGGTAAATTCTTCAAAGCAGACGTCAGCTGATATGTTTCTTCCATCCCTGTTCCCAACGGACCGCCGCCCATGACAACCATGATATCGCCAGCAACAATTCGGCCCGGTTCTTTCAAAGCAGTAATAGCAGCTTTTTCAGAAGTAAATACCTTAACTTTAGCAGTATGTCTGAATACATGGTCATCGTCAATTACACTCGGGTCAATGGCTGTAGATTTGACAACTGCGCCTTCCGGAGCAATATTGCCAACAGGGAACGTAACTGTCGAACCAATACCCTTTTCTTTAGCTTTTTCAGGAGAGAAAATAACTTCATTAGGATCAAGATTATCCACTTCCTGCAAACGTTTGCGGCATGCTTGACGCCGTTCCGAATTTTCCCACCAATCAAGATTTTCACCAAGAGTACTGCCGGTAACTGTCATTACATCTTCATGCAGCAAGCCTAATTTGCGCAAATGCAGCATAACTTCCGGAACACCGCCAGCCAAGAATGCTGCCGCTGTCGGATAATTGACCGGTCCAATTGGTAATACACTGACCAAGCGAGGAACTTCCTTATTAATACGTGCCCAATCTTCAACAGTTGGTCTTCTGCAGCCAGCAGCATATGCAATAGCTGGCAAATGAAGCAATAAATTCGTCGAACCGCCAAAGGCTGCATGAAGAATCATAGCATTTTCAATAGCGTGATCAGTCAAGACATCTTTAGTCGTAATACCATTCTTTTCCATTTCAACAGCTGCAATAGCCGATTTTCTGGCAATATCTTTCCAAATTACAGATCCGGACGGAGCCAAGGCAGAATGAGTTAACGCCAAGCCTAAAGATTCTCCAATTACCTGTGAGGTTCCAGCTGTACCAAAGAACTGACAGCCGCCGCCAGAACTTGCACAAGAACTGCAGCCAAGGCGAATAGCATCTTCATAAGATAATTCCCCATTAGCAAAGCGCACGCTGATTGTCTGTACTGTACCAAGGTCTTCCCCTTTATTCGGCATCAGAGTAGAACCACCCGGAACTAAAACTGTAGCAATATCATGCATGCTGGCCAAAGCCATCATCGTTGCCGGTAACCCCTTATCACAGGAGGCAATGCCAATAACAGCTTTACGAGTCGGAAGAGAACGAATCAGTCTTTTCATAACAATAGCAGCATCATTGCGGTACGGTAAAGAATCAAACATGCCAATCGTCCCTTGAGTTCGGCCATCGCAAGGATCAGAAACAAAGGCTGCGTAAGGAACTAATCCCATATTTTTAATTTCATCTGCCGCTTCTGCAACCTGAATATCCAATTCATAATGACCTTGATGAAGCCCAACAGCAATCGGACTGCCATCCGGATTACGGAGTCCGCCTTTTGTGCTTATAATCATTACATCGCCATTGGCTAAGGTATCGGTATTCCAACCCTCACCAGCATTCATAGTCATGCCAAAAATGTTTCCGCTAGGTAATGTTTTCAACATATCCGGCGTCAAGGGCAATGTCCCCTTCGGTCCGTCTGCATGCGTTACGGCATCATAGATACCTTGCGGTTCATTTGTATACAAATTTTTAATAGACATATATTTCTCCTTCCTAATACCGATTAAAAATACCACATCAAAGAGTATAAAAAGAGAGGATGCCGCCGTTTATTAACGAGACATCCTCTCTTTTTCACATAAACGACATATGGTATCGTTTTATATATTTATTATTTTCCTTCTGTCTTCTTAGGCAATGTCAGCGTGAGCAGGAAGCCAGCAAATAAGCAGGCTGCCAAGAAATAAACACCAGCAAAAATGGACATAAACTGCGTCGTAAGATAACCTACGATAAAGGGTCCGACGAAGCCGCCCAAATTCCCCAATGCGTTGATAATGCCCATGGAGCCACCGGCAACATTAGCCGGGAAAAGCAACGTAGGAATCGTCCAGAAAATACCGGAAGCGCACTGTAAGAAAAGCCCGCAACCACAAAGGAAAGCAAAGGATACCCAAGGCTGTGCTTGGAACAATACCGATGCCAAGAAGCAGAGAGCAAAACCTAACAGAGGAAGAGCAACGTATTTCTTACGGTTACCGCTTCTGTCAGAAAGATGTCCGAAGATGTACAAACCAGCCATGCAAGCAAAATACGGAATGGTCGAAAGGAAACCGATCATTGTCATGCTGGAAGATGTAAGATCGCGAATAAGAGCCTGTGAAAAAATCTCTGTAAACATAGATCTTCTATGATACTCGGTAAGCTGAAAGCGAATTTGAGAACTTTCAGCTCATGGTTTATATATAACAACACATGCTGAACATGTCAAGTACAGACAGGATTTTCGCCTGCTTTTGCCAGCTATGCGTTACTCTGGGAGTCGGCCTTCGTACATTATGCTCAGTTCCCCATACACCTGTCCCCAGTTTCGGATTGGCATGGTCCATTTTTTGGTGGCTTCAAACGTCGCCAGATACAGGGCTTTTAAAAGCGCTGTATCGCTTGGAAATACGCTTCTCTGACGGTTCAGCTTCCGGTAGGTGGAATTCAGGGATTCGATGGCATTGGTCGTGTAAATCACTTTTCTTACGTTCATGGAAAACTTGAAAATTGGGCAGATGGCATCCCAGTTTTGCTTCCAACTTTTCATGGAATTCGGATATTTTACAGACCATGTTTTGGTTACCCTTTCCAGAGATTCCAAAGCCTGTTCTTCAGACGGAGCCTGATAAATAGTCTTTAAATCATTGGCAAAAGGCTTACGATCCTTGTCTGCTACATATTTCAGCGTGTTTCGTACCTGATGTACGATGCAGCGCTGGTATTCCGTGTTAGGATAGGCTGCGGCGATGGCTTCTTTGATCCCGCTCAGGCCATCGGCACAGAGAATCAGGATATCTTTTACCCCGCGATTTTTCAATTCATTCAGCACGGAAAGCCAATATTTTGCGCTCTCATTGTCTCCGACCTGAATCGTCAGAACTTCTTTTTGTCCGTCTATGTTGATTCCCAGAATGACGTAGGCTGCCAGCTTCCGGATCACTCCGTTATCCCGGACAGAATAATGAATGGCATCAATATAGAGGACAGGATACACTTCCGACAGCGGGCGTTTCTGCCAGTCTTCAATTTGAGGCAGGATTTTATCGGTTACATCGGAAATGAAGCCTTCGGAAGCCTCAAATCCATAGATATCCTCTAACGTTTCTGAAATTTGCCGGGTCGTCATTCCCTTGGCATACATGGAGATAATTTTCTGGTCGATAGAAGAGATATCTTTTTGCCGTTTACGGACCACCTGCGGTTCGAACGTGGAGTTGCGGTCCTGCGGTACCTGGATATCTACGGTACCATACCGGCTGTTGACCCGCTTTCTCTTATACCCATTGCGGTAATCCTCGCTGTCAGACCGCTGGGATTTCTGATAGCCAAGGTGTTCGTCCATCTCGGTTTCCATCATTTCTTTGATGGTACCGCCCAGCAGGTCTTTCAGTGCTTCCTGAATATCTTCTGCGGATTGAATGTCATATTCTTGAAACAGTTGTTGAATAATGCTGCGTTTTCCTTCGGTCATAATGACCTTATGTACCGGTTTCTTTTCTCTTGCCATGATACTAAGCCTCCTATGATTTAGATTGTATCATAGAAGACCTATACCTGGCAGTTATTTACAGAAAAAGCTTCACATAGTCGCGAATAATGGTAGGCAGCCACATAGCAAAACCATAAATCCCCGTCTGGTATGCAAAGTAAATCAAAATCAATTTCCACATGTTAAGACTGCCAAAAATCTGTCCTAAAGAAACCTTCCCGGTTTCACCGCTAATAGCAGCTTGTTCAGCTTCACGTGCACTGACGATATAATTACGTTCTTCTTCTGAGAGCCATTTAGCCGTTTTAGGATCTTCACTAATCATCGGCCACCATACGAAGATCAAAAGCAAGGATACGAGACCTTCGACGATGAATACGGAACGCCAGCCATAGCTCGTTACAAGCCAACCAGAAACAGGACCTGTGATGATAGAAGCGATAGCAATGTTCATAATGAAGTACGAATTCGCTCTGCCGCGTTCCGATGCAGGGAACCAGTGGCTGAGGATAACGAGAACTGCCGGCCAAACACCGCCTTCAGCAACGCCGATAAGGAATCGGAGAATCAGCATATGCGCCGCCGTATCAACAAAACCTAACAGCACACACATGATACTCCATGCCAAGATAGCTCCAGCAATAAACTTCTTAGCATGTCCTTTTTCAGCCAATGCACCGCCAGGAACCTGAAGAACCATATACCCAACGAAGAAAATACCAGCTGCCAAACCAGAGAGCGTTGCAGTCATCTGCAGTTCTTCACTCATGCCTCCAGCCATAGCAAAACCAATATTTGTTCTATCCATAAAACCAAAAATGTAAACTAAAATACAGGGCGGAATAATCCGAGTCCATCGTTTTCCCGGAATATTTTTAGCAATTGCTTCAGCCATCTTATTTCACTCCATTCAAGCGTTTAGAATAAATTGCCATTTTCATCAAACTGCATAGGAGCTACTTCCCCTATGATTTCCATATTAGGATTAGCTTCTACTTCCGGAATCAAGACTTCAGAAACTTCAATTTCCTCAATTTCCATTGTATTCTTAATACGAATAATGCGAGGTTGAAGTTTATCAGCACCTGCACAGGTTTTAACAGCAGCTTGTACAGCCAATCTGTCATTAGGAGTCCAGAACGGAATTTTAACCATTTCAAGAAGAGTAGAGGTAATAGCATTAGGATAAGCCATTTCATTTATGATCTTATCTACACACCGCTGTGTCGTGACATCTGCTAAACCTAAACCATTCGCATTACCATGAGTTTCTTCCGTTAAATCAAGAACTACAACACGTTTTGCTTTGAAATTACCAATACGCGGTTCAGAGCCATCAGCACCGCGAGGAACACCCGTTTCACGAGGCAAAGTACCGGAAACATTCGGGTCCATGCCATCACCGCTGATATTTTTGCCAATTTCATCAACAATGAGAACATCAGCATTGTCAATAAGAATATGTCCCATTATTTTCTTGGCTTCCAAAAGAAGACTCGGCTCTTGTTCAATAATTTCATCAGGTGTAAGTGCTGTTAATTTATAGGTCTGATCAAATGCGTTTTCAATGGTGCCGATGCCACAAATAATAGGCGCATTCTTTAAAATAACTTTACCGTATCGCTGCAGATTTTCAGCCATTTTAGGGAAGCCCTGTTCATGAACGCCTTCTGCACCATGCTGCTTACCCATGCCGATAACAGCCATTTTCATGAGGCCGCTTTCATACGGACCTACAAACTGCGTATGAGCTTTAATGCGGCCAACCATAATAATGCCGTCGGCTTCCGAAGCATATTTATCGATAAATACAGGCCGTCCATCATCAGTAACGCCAATCTGCTTCGTTTCCATCGATGCTTTGATAGGACATCCCATGGCTTCTTCCGTAATACCATACCCATTAACGATTTCAAGCTGACCTTCCGGAGTTGCACCGCCATGACTGCCCATAGCAGGAAATACAAAGGGGCTTCCGCCTTTTTGTTTTACATAGTCAACAACAGCTTTAATGATGATATCAATGTTCGCAACACCGCGGCTGCCGCAGGTAATGGCAATCGACATTCCCGATTTGATCTGAGATGCTATGATATCCCGATCTAATTCCTTCCAAATAACTTGCGGAATGTCTTCAGGCGCAATATACGAAGGATCAAAATGCTGTTTTACCTTTACCATTTTGGGAATCGCAATATCCTGGCACAAATTTGCAATAATGTTAGCATCCATTTTGCTCTCTCCTTTCAAAATAATTATTTTAAGCCATTATCTTGTAAAATTTTCTCTACTTGCTGAACTTGCTCCGCCGTAATCGGATTAAATTCAAGACAATGCGTAGAAATATTCAATCCTCGCAGAGACATTGCCGTCTTTACTGCAGGAAGGAATGGCTCGTTAATCGTATAGAAATTCATCAATGAATTAATAATTTTTTGGTATTTTTCTATGTCTGCTACATTTCCATCATTAATAGCTTTTACCCAAGCCGAACATACTTCGGGAGCAATATTTGACAACCCGCCAATGCATCCATTTCCTCCGCTCAGCATTGTATGCATCAAGCTTTCATCAAATCCAGACATTACGATAAAGTCAGGGAACTCGCCTTTTGTCGCATTAATCAATGCTCTTGTATGTCCAAAGTTGTCAACCGTATCCTTATACCCTACAAGGTTCTTATGCTTGCGCAAAAGACGCAATGTAATTTCCGGAGTCAAATCATATCCAGAACCGCCGGGATAGTTATAGAGGAAAACATTGCCCTGAATCTGAGGAAGAATCTGGTCATAATACCATTCAATGTTTTGTGCTCCCAAGGTAAAGTAATAGGGCCCAATAATCATAACAGCATCGGCACCAGCTTGAAGAGCATAGTTAGATAATTCAACGGTTTCCTTCGGAGTCATGCAGCCTGTTCCTACTAAAAACTTTACTCTGTGATTGATACAAGAAACTGCCACATCAATCAGCTGCTTTCGTTGCTCCATAGACATAGCGAAAAATTCACCCGAACTGCCCATAACAACAATCCCATCTACGCCGCCTTTAATTAAATGTTCATACACGAGTTTATTACCACTGGCATCAACATTTCCATCTTGATCAAAAATAGTTACAACTGGCGAAAAATATTCGGCTTTTTTCATACAAGTTACGCTCCTCAACTTTCAGTTTTTAAACATAATTACATACACGAGCAATTGCTATTTCCATAAAACCTAGTGCTTCTGATTTTGTCTGCTTGCCATTAGCTACCTCAATCGTCAAATCAAGCAATTCTTTACCCAATTCTTCAATTGTTTTTTGTCCGTAAATTACAGGACTAGCATTGAAATCCATGTTATCTTCCATCTTCTCATACGTGAGCTTATTGCCAGTAAGTTTGATAACAGGACAAATAGGATTGCCCATGACATTTCCTCGTCCCGTTGTAAAGACAACAACTTGGCAGCCGCCTGCAACCATCCCCGCTACAGACGAAAAGTCATTTCCCGGCGTATCCATGATAACCAGGCCTTTTTCATCAATTTGTTTAGCATAATCATATACGGCATTGATTTCTCGGTGACCACCTTTATGAATACATCCTAAAGATTTTTCTTCCAATGTAGTCAAGCCGCCGGCTTTGTTACCTGGAGACGGATTGCCTTCCCGAACTTCTTCACCAACGAGCTGAAGCGCTTTTTCATAGCGATGAACAATTTCGAAAATACGATTACGAACCTCTTCATTCTTAGCACGTCGAGCCAAAATGTGTTCAGCCCCAATAAATTCTGTTGTTTCACTCAAAATAGAAGTAGAACCTAAATCAACCAAACGGTCGCTCAGATCACCAACTACCGGATTGGAAGCCAATCCCGACGTAGGGTCAGAGCCACCGCAGTTCGTACCTACAATTAAATGGGAAATATCAAATTCTTCCCGCTGAACCATGCTGGCTTCAATTACCATCTCTCTGGCATATCGTACAGCCTTTTCTACAGCCTTGATCGTTCCGCCAGATTCTTGAATGATAACCTGCTTAATAGGCTTATTTGTCCGTTCTTGAATGGCTTTGACAACCAAATCCATCTGACAGTTTTCACAACCTAACGATATAACAACAGTACCATAAATATTAGGATTAGCAGCGAAACCTGCCATTATATCCATTGTAAGCTGTTGGTCAGACGGAACTTGGGAACAGCCATTTTGATTATGAAAAGTGACTGTACCCTGAACCTGCTGAGAAACAATACGGGCTGTATCAGTTGCACAAACACTTGCCGGTAATACTAACACGTAATTGCGTACGCCAACGCGGCCATCCGGTCTTTTATATCCGGCGAATTTACAATACAAGTGCAACACCTATAAAAAATGACACATAGGTTTCTGATATAATAATGCTACCAAACAAAATCTATATCTCGGAGGAAACCTATGTGCCACTATCATCATCTTACTCTATCTGAACGAGAAAATCTACTCTTTTTTCGCGCGCAGTCCTATTCTATCTCTCGAATTGCGGCGGCCCTCGGCCGAGATAAATCCACGATCTCACGGGAACTACGCAGAAATACAGTGAACGGCAAGTATCTGCCCATCACCGCACAACAACAGTATGCCCGCCGCCGTAAGGCATGCAAGCCTCACAAGCGGTTAGAGAATGCCGAGCTATTCGCATTGGTTAAAAATCTCTTCCTGGTGCATCATTGGTCCCCAGAAGAAATTGCCGGACGCTTGCAGCTGGAACATCAGAAGGCACTCCTTAGCTATGCAACGATTTACCGCGCCATATATGCCGGTATGTTTGATGAAACGTCGTCCTCCCATGGGTCCCGCGGTGCGGTCCGCCGCTTGCGGCATCATGGAAAATCCCGGCATACCCGGCAATATCAGGAACGACGGGGTTCTATTCCCATCTCTCACGATATTTCGGAACGGCCAGCAGGAGCCGCTAACCGCTCCCGGCGAGGACATTGGGAATGTGATACCATAGCAGGAAAGACAGGAAAAGCCTGTCTGGTTACGTTGGTAGATAGAAAGAGCCGGTATCTGGTAGGAGGCAAAGCAGCCAAAAAGACAGCACAAGCCGTCAATACGGTATTGCTTCAGGTACTGCAAGGGCAACCTGTAAAAAGCCTTACGCCGGACAGAGGAAAAGAGTTCGCCCATCATGCCGCTGTCACGGAGGCCTTGAACGGCGTGCCGTTTTATTTCCCGCCGCCGCATCAGCCCTGGCAGCGGGGAAGCAACGAAAATACCAATGGCCTAGTCCGAGAGTATTTCCCGAAAGGGACGGACATCACACTCGTTCCAGAAGCCTATGTGCAAGCTGTTTTTGCAGAACTAAATCGCCGTCCCCGAAAATGTTTAGGATACAAAACGCCATACGAAGTACATTACTCTAAAAAGTTGCACTTAGCTTGACAATTCGCCCCTAAAAAGTTCATGTCATCTCCTCCTTTTAACCCAGATCTTCTCGAACATTTTTAACATTATGGACGTGAACATGTTCACCTTTTTTTACCAATCCGGCAGCATGTCCAATATGTTCTCCATATTTTACAATCGGTTCATCATCAGCAATATCCCGAATAGCAAATTTGTGGTAAATTTGAATGTCTTCAGCTGCAGTTAACTCGACAGCTTCCTTTTCAAAATTCAAATATGTAATGAGATCGCCTTTCTTGATCTGTTCAATTGCTACAGCAACATTGTCCTTTGGATCAATAATCATACCGTTAATCATGTCTTATTTCGCCTCCTATTTTATATCCATATACACATACAACAATTAGTATTCTATCCAAGACATCTGAAAAACGTCTTGGATAGAATATATTTTTTACGATTCCTGCTTTTTAAATGCTGCAAACAGTATCAAAGACAAAACACAACCTACTAAAACAGTGATCCCCATAAAGTAGAATCCACCGACAAAACTGCCTGTATAATCTTTTATCCAACCAATCGCAATAGGCGCAATAAATCCGCCCAAATTACCAATAGCATTGATAAAAGCAATACCAGTAGCCGCAGCACCACCTACAAGAAACATTGGCGGAATTGTCCAAAAAATAGGCATGCAACCATAGAAGCCAATAGCACTGATAGAGATGAGAGCAATAGAAACACCTAATCCACTATTCAGAGCACCGCAAATAACCAAACAACCACCAGCTAATATCATGGCTCCAATCATATGCCACTTACGTTCCATATGCTTGTCAGAACTCCAGCCAATTGCCAGCATACCAACAGCTGCAACCACAAAAGGAACAGCACTAATCAAGCCAATCGTTGTAGTAGCCAGATCTCCACCAAAAGACTTAACAATCTGTGGAAGCCACATATTTACACCAAATACACCAATAACCTGAGATACATAAATAATGGCCAAAATCCAAACCTTAGGATTCAGCATAGCTTGGAAAGTAGAAACCTTTTCTTTTGCTACAACTTGTTGCTTTTCTTTTTCCAATTCGTCAATCAAAAAATTTCTTTCTTCGGCAGTTAGCCAGTTAGCCTTTGAAGGATTATCAGTTAAATACGACAATGCAATCAAACCAACAATAACCGTTGGGGCACCTTCTAAAATGAACATCCATTGCCACCCTGCTACCCCCATCATTCCGTCTAACGTAAGCAGCCAACCAGATACTGTCGAACCAATCATCAAAGCTAATGGTTGAGCAAACATGAAACGAGACGTAATTGATCCTCTATATTCTGCTGGAAACCATTGTGTCAAATAAAAAATAACGCCTGGAAAAAAGCCAGCTTCTACCGCTCCAAGTAGAAAACGCACCACTAAAAATTGTGTTGTAGTTGTAATAAATGCCATGCTAGCAGAAATACAGCCCCATACAGCTAACAACAACCCCAACCAGATTCTTGCCCCATATTTATTTAACCCTAAATTACTAGGAACGCCAAAAATTAAATACCCAATAAATAATATACCAGCGCCATAACCAAAAGTAGTGGCAGTCAATCCAAGATCTCTATTCATCTCCAAAGCAGCAAACCCTAAGTTAACGCGGTCAATATAGTTAAGCAAATAACAAAGTACTAAAAAGGGAATTAAACGCCAGGTTACTTTTGTAAATACCCTCTGTTTCATTTCTTCCATTGGACTATGCCTCCATCAACATTTATAAATTTTTTAGCTTATCGTATTGAACAACTGCACCTTGTGCACCAGAACCAGCAATTTTGCAATATAAACCTAACCAACCTTTTTTGAACTTAGGTTCCGGCCTTTTCCACTCAGCCAACCGTTTCGTTATTTCTTCATCATTTACAAGAAGATTCAATGAGCGGTTTTCAACATCAATTTCAATACGATCACCATTTTTTACAATAGCAATAGGACCGCCTTCAGCAGCTTCTGGAGAAATATGTCCTACAAAACATCCATTATTTGTACCGCTAAAACGTCCATCTGTAATCAAAGCAGTTGTTTTAGCCAAACCTCTACCATATAAATACTTCATGGCCTTGAACATTTCGCGCATGCCTGGGCCGCCTTTAGGCCCTTCATAACGGATAACTACAACATGACCATCTCGAACCTTACCAGCTAAAATTGCTTCTTCAGCCGCTTCTTCAGAATCAAAACATATTGCTTCTCCTTCAAAATGCTGCAGGCTCTTATCAAACGCTCCTGGTTTTGTAATACCTGTATCCGGAGCCAAATTACCGCGAAGAACAGCCACTCCACCTTCATACCCAAAAGGTTCATCCATCGTTTTAATAATATTATTATTTTTAGGATACTGATATACGTGACTCTCTGTATTTTCCGCTACGGTATGAGCCGTAACTGTCATCGCATTCGTATAAATGATGGAACTCATTTCTTCAAGCAGTTTGCTGACCCCACCAGCTTGATAAAAATCAATCATGTTATATTCTGAAGCAGGATTAATCTTAGCTAACTGCGGCGTATGTCTAGATAATTCATCAAATTCCGACAAAACATCAATATCTAGCTCTGCTTCACGAGCAATAGCAGTTAAATGCATAACTGCATTGGTACTTCCACTCATGGCCAAACAAATTTTAATCGCATTGCGAATACTTTCATTTGTAATAACTTGCCGAGCAGTAATTCCTTTTTCAACAAGTTCCATGATTTTTATGCCGGTAGCTTCTGCAATAGATAATCTGGCAGCTGAATAAGCTGGAATAATACCTCCATCAGGCAAGGTCATACCTAACGCTTCGGAAAGTGCACACATCGTGTTTGCGGTTCCTAAATACGAACAAGAACCACATGTTGGACAGGATAAATTTTCTAATGTTCTATATTCTTTCTCTGTAATTCTATTAGCAGACAACATGCCATATGCTTCTGTACTTGAAGTCTGGTCAGATTTTCTGCCATCAAACACTATTCCACCTTCCATTGGTCCGCCAGGCAATAAAATGCAGGGAATATCTAAACGAGCTGCTGCCATCAACATGCCTGGAACAATCTTATCGCAGGAACCTAATAATACGAGTCCGTCGAATAAATTAATCTGAGCCATCGATTCAACAGAATTAGCTATCAGTTCTCGAGACGGCAAAATATAATGCATACCATCATGACCTTGCGCAAAACCGTCACAACCACCAATAACACCAAATTCAACAGGAGTACCTCCAGCTCGATAGATTCCATCTTTTACTCGTTGCGCCACCTGTCTCAAATTAAAATGTCCTGGAACACATTCACTCCATGCATTAGCTATACCAATAATTGGACGTTTTAAATCATCTGTAGAAAATCCCATTGATTTATACGTAGCACGATAATATTGGTTGTGCAATCCTTCGAGAATTTTTTCACTTCTCATCGTTTCAGACTCCTCCTTTTTTCTTAAATACGTATTATTTCGTATATTCGTCTTTATGCCACTAGTATATCACTTGAAGCACATTAATATCAATACATGGCTTCCAATATATTTTTTTAATATCGCATTTTAATTTTTAATACAAATAAATCATTAGTATACCAAACAATTACGATATTTAGTAATTTTAAAATCTAATTGTGTTAAAAATTATCACTAAAAAAGAAAAAACGAGCCCAATTATATATTTGAACTCGATTTTCCCCTTTCGGATACAGTATCAGCAACCCATTAATTCAGACATTGTTATTTTTTTAACATAACAGCCTTTCCGTCAGTTACAACAACGCCATCTTGATTTGTTACGACAGTACTCAAAATAAGACGGTGTTTTTCAGGAATCTTTTCGATGATAGTCGCCGTGCAGGTAATCGTGTCGCCGATGCGTACGGGAGCTTTGAATTTCAATTCTTGGGAGCAATAAATCGGCGTACCGCCGTGCATGGCTTTCGTCATCGTCGTCGAAATGATGCCAGCAGAAATCATGCCGTGGGCAATACGGCCCTTAAACATCGATTCTTTAGCGATTTGTTCGTTGACGTGCATGGGGTTGAAATCACCTGTAATACCAGCAAAGGCATATACGTCCGATTCACTGATTGTCTTGCCGAAGGTAGTCGTGTCGCCTACCTGCATTTCATCATACGTTAATTCTTCCTTCATGATGCATCACCTTTCTATCATACCATACAATGGCAACCATAAGCGCGGAATGGCTCACCGCAGCAAGCTGCCGGAAATGACCATGCGTTGTACCTGGTTCGTTCCTTCGTAAATCTGCGTAATCTTCGCGTTGCGCAGCAGCCGTTCTACCGGGTATTCGCGCGTGTAACCGTAGCCGCCGAAGATCTGTACGGCATCCGTAGCGATAGCCATGGCCGCATCGGAAGCGTACATCTTAGCCATAGCGGCTTCTTTAGAATAGGGAAGGCCTGCGCCTTTCAAATATGCAGCGCGGTACGTCAGCAGACGAGCGGCGTCGAGACGGGTCGCCATGTCAGCCAGCATAAAAGAAACGCCCTGGAACTTACTGATCGGTTTGCCGAACTGCGTCCGTTCTTTTGAGTATTGAACGGCCGCTTCCAGTGCCGCCTGAGCAATACCTAGAGCTTGAGCAGCTACGCCGATACGACCGCCATCTAAAGATGTCATGGCAATTTTAAAGCCCTTGCCTTCTTCGCCGAGAAGATTTTCTTTTGGTACAACGACGTCCTGGAATACTAATTCCATCGTCTGAGAACCATGAATACCCAATTTATGTTCCTTTTTGCCAAAAGTAAAGCCCGGCATGCCTTTTTCCAAAATGAAAGCGGAAATGCCTTTTGTACCCTGAGACTTATCGGTCATGGCAAATACGACGTAAATATCAGCGGCTCCGCCATTGGTAATAAATATTTTGCTGCCGTTCAGCACGTAGTGGTCACCGACTTTTTCAGCATGAGACTGCTGTTGTGCCGAATCGGTGCCGGCATTGGGTTCTGTCAAGCCGAAAGCGCCTAATTTCGTGCCTTCTGCCAAGGGAACCAAGTATTTTTGTTTTTGTTCTTCCGTGCCGTATGTAAAAATAGGCCATGCGCAAAGGGACACAGACGCAGCGTAGCTGCAGGCAATGGAATCATCTACGCGAGCCAATTCTTCATTTGCGAGAATATAGCTCATGTAGTCTCCGCCGCCTCCGCCGTATTCTTCCGGAAAGAAAATCCCCATTAAGCCCAATTCGCCGAGTTTATCGACGATGCTGCGGTCAAATACTTCTTCTTCGTCACGCTGGTGGACTGTCGGCGCAATTTCCTTTTCGGCAAAATCGCGGACCATTTTGGTTATCATTTTTTGTTCATCTGAAAGCTGGAACTCCATTATTCTGTTATCCCCTTTCTCCCTTAATGAATTTTGTTTATATAATCAAGTAATTAGAAGCTCTGCCGGTGCGAAAGATGGAGCGTTTATCATTGCGTGGACAGAGCTTCTTTTTACTTAATTACCCTTATTTGCCTGCCATTTTAGCGTATTTGGCATAGCGTTCCTTCGCTTCGCGGATCGTCTTTTCATACAATGCTTCTGCACGTTCCGGGAAGTTAATCTGCAAGCGGTTGTAACGGTTTTCACCGCGCAGGTATTCGACCATTTTGTCGGAATCCGGTTCCGGAGAATCAAGCTGGAACGGATTCTTGCCTTCTGCCGCCAAACGCGGATCGTAGCGATAGAGGTGCCAGTAGCCGCATTCTACGGCTTTCTTCATTTCAAGCTGCGTAGCGCCCATACCGGCCTTGATGCCGTGTTCGAGGCACGGGCAGTATGCGATGACGATGGACGGACCCGGATATGCTTCGGCTTCGCGGAGAGCGCGGAGCGTCTGCGCCTGGTTGTAGCCCATAGCGACCTGAGCAACGTATACGTAGCCGTAGGTCATGGCGATAGCGCCGAGGTCTTTCTTCTTGACCTGCTTGCCGCCGGCAGCGAATTTCGCTACGGCTGCCGTCGGAGTAGCCTTGGAAGACTGGCCGCCTGTATTGGAGTATACTTCCGTATCCATGACCAGGATGTTGACGTCGCGGTTCTGGGCAATGACGTGGTCAATACCGCCGAAGCCGATATCGTATGCCCAGCCGTCGCCGCCGAAGGCCCATACGGATTTCTTAGCCAGGTATTCTTTATTCTGAAGGACGAAGGCTACGTCTTCGTTCGCCGGAACCTGTTCCAATGCGGCGATGAGGGCGTCCGTCACTTCGCGGGACTTGTCGCCTTCGCGGTAGTGAGCCAGGTATTCGTCGATAGCTTCTACGGCGACATTCTGTTCCTTCAAGGCATTCAAATGGATGCGCAGTTCCTGCTGGATAACGTCCTGAGCGTGGAAGAAGCCGTAAGCAAATTCGGCGTTGTCTTCGAACAAGGACTGTTCCCAGCACGGGCCGAAGCCGCGGTTGTCCGTGCAGTACGGCGTCGTCGGCAAGGAGCCGCCGTATGCAGAGGAGCAGCCAGACGCATTGGCAACGTACATGCGGCTGCCGAAGAGCTGCGTAACCGTCTTGATGTACGTCGTTTCGGCGCAGCCTGCGCAGGCCGGCGAGAACTGGAAGTACGGTTTAGCAAACTGCAGTTCTTTGACGGTCTTGTCGCTGACAGCTTCCTTCTTGAGGTACTGTTCGTCCATGACGAAACGGTTGAAGTTATCCTGCTGGGCAGCTTCTTCTTCCATGGGAACCATCGTAAGAGCGCCCTTGTCTTTCAGCGGGCAGACGCTTACGCAGACGCCGCAGCCGAGGCAATCGTACGGCGAAACCTGGAGGCGGAAGTTGTAATCGGACAGCTTAGCGCCTTTCGCCTTAACCGTTACGAAGCTTTCCGGAGCGCCGGCCAATTCTTCATCCGTAAGGAGAACCGGGCGGATAGCTGCGTGGGGGCAGGCCATGGAGCAGCTGTTGCACTGCGCGCAGACTTCAGCATTCCAGTGGGGAACCTTGATGGCTACGCCGCGCTTGCTGTATTCCGTCGTGCCGAGAGGCCATGTGCCATCGAAGCAATCATGCTTCTTGAATACCGATACCGGAATAAAGTCGCCCTGCTGACGATTCATCGGTTCCACGATATCCTGAATGAATTCAGGCAAGTGGGACAGATCCTTCGGCGTATCGACAGCATTGGCCCAAGAAGCAGGAACTTCTACTTTTACGAGGCCTTCGATACCAGCGTCAACTGCTTTGTTGTTCTTGTCGACGATTTCCTGACCGCCTTTTTTGAAGTAGCTGTCATAGTTGCCTTGCTTCATCGCTTCCACAGCCATGTCGATAGGAATAACCTTGGTCAGTTCGAAGAACGCAGCCTGGAGAATCGTGTTGACACGTTCGCCCAAGCCGATTTCACCAGCTAATTTTGTAGCATCGATCGTGTAGAACTGAGCATGTTTATTGTACAAATCGCGTTTCATCTTGGCCGGCAGCTGCGTTTCCAACTCTTCCGCCGTCCAGGGACAGTTCAGGAGGTATACGCCGCCGTCTTTTAATTCAGCCGTCGTATCGTATTTATGAACGTATGTCGGAGCGTGGCAGCCTACGAAATCAGCCGAATCGACGAGGTACGTCGCATGGATGGGCTGATCGCCGAAGCGGAGGTGCGACTGGGTCAGGCCGCCGGTCTTCATGGAGTCGTAGGAGAAGTATGCCTGGGCATATTTGTCTGCCGTCAAGCCGATGATGGTAATGGCGTTTTTGTTTGCGCCAACCGTGCCGTCGCCGCCGAGGCCCCAGATCTTAGCAGCTGTCTGGCCTTCGTAGGACAATTTGATCGGTTCGTCTGTCAGGGACGTATTCGTTACGTCGTCTACGATGCCGATGGTGAAGTTGTTTTTCGGCTGAGCCTGTTCCAAGTTCGTGTATACAGCGGCGATCTGAGCCGGCGTCGTATCCTTGGAAGCCAAGCCGTAGCGGCCGCCGACAACGACGATATCGCCGCGGCCAGCCTGAATCAGGGCGCTCTGTACATCTAAGTACAGCGGTTCGCCGATGGAGCCCGATTCCTTCGTGCGGTCCAGTACGGCAACCTTTTTGCACGTAGCCGGAATAGCTTCGGTGAAGTGCTGTACGGAGAACGGACGATACAAGTGAACCTGTACCATGCCGACCTTCTTGCCCTGAGCGTTGAGGTAATCAACAGTGTCGCGGACCGTTTCCGCCGCCGAACACATGACGACTACAACTTCTTCCGCATCGGGAGCGCCGTAGTAGTTAAAGAGTTTATAATCGCGGCCTGTCAATTTATTGATTTCATCCATGTAATGCTGTACGACGCCGGGAATGGAAGCGATTTTTTCGTTCGCCCCTTCTTTGCACTGGAAGAAGATATCCGGATTGACCGTCGTGCCGCGTTCATAGGGATGTTCAGGATTCAAGGCGTTTTTGCGGAAGGCGTTCAGCTGATCGTAGTCGACGAGTTTTTTCAATTCGTCGTAGTCCAGCGCTTCGATGCGCTGCATTTCGTGAGATGTACGGAAGCCGTCGAACACGTGCATGAAGGCATAGCGTCCGCCGATTGCCGCTAAGTGCGACACGGCGCCCAAATCCATGACTTCCTGCGGCGACGAAGACATGATCATGCCGAAGCCGGTGGAACGGCAGGCCATGACGTCGGAGTGATCGCCGAAAATAGAAAGAGCGTGAGCGCTGACCGTACGGGCGGCAATGTGGAATACGCCCGGCAGGAATTCGCCGCCGATTTTGAACATCGGCGGAATCATGAGCAGCAAGCCCTGAGAAGCCGTGTAGGTTGTCGTCAGAGCGCCGGCCTGCAGCGAGCCGTGGCATGTGCCGGCCGCGCCTGCTTCAGACTGCATTTGAATAACATCAACCGTATTGCCAAAGATATTTTTCTTTCCCTTAGCAGCCCATTCGTCAACCTTTTCAGCCATAACTGACGACGGCGTAATGGGGAAAATGGCAGCTACTTCCGTAAAGGCATACGATGCATATGCGGCAGCAGTGTTGCCATCCATTACAACATAGTTTTTCTTCATGATGTAATAGTTCCTCCTTTTTCTAAATGACATGTAAAAACAAGTTCCGCATACAAAAACTTTAGTGAATTACTTTTCATTCAAGGCAATCATTTTTTCATTAGTAAGCATGTCGATTTTGCCCGTTTTTATTGTTCTTATATACGTCTTTATTCTTATATTCGTTATTCTATCATTTTATAAGAAAAAATTCAATGCTTATAAATAATAAAACCATATATAATGCATAAAAAACATGGAACAACTTATAATCATATAATATAAGCAAAGATAATGTATATCCGAATAAAAAAATTTTTAAGGCATATCAAAACAAAAAAATCTCACTAAATCATAGAAAATTTCCTATAGTTCAGTGAGATAAAAATATATTTTCAAATTGTAAATTTCTTTTGGATACTAAAAAGATGATTGATATCTTTTTTATTAATAATAGTAGCGGAAAGAACAATAAGTGTTCGACCTGCACGATACCCTTTATGAACAGAATCATACTCAATATATTCTCTATAAACTAATTCTTTCAATAAATTAGACAATGAGCTTTTAGGTATTCCCGTCTCCTTTTGTATCGCTGTAAATGAGGGAGCCTGATCTGCATTAGCAATAAAATAAACAATATCTAATGCACGAGCCACTGAACGAACAATCGTTTTTGTTCCTTCTCCATTCATAGCGTTCCCTCCCTTCCTTAATTACGTCCAAGTTCTTATATTAGTACTAATTATATGATAACATTGCTATTTTTGAATGTCAATTTGTAAATAATCTACGATACCTTGTATACTAATATTTAATTCTAGATACATATGATAAAGTTTTCATTAAAATAATTGTTCCAATATATGGACGAAAAATTCATAATACTATATAATGTATATGTATAAAGTATTGTTTGCATTGAATAAATAAGGAAGAGGATTATATACTCTTCAACATATATGAGGAAAGAAGTGATACGTTATGGCATATTCTCAGCACAAGCCAACATTGCGAGTTTTAGATATCATGCAGTCGCTTGCATCTGCAAACGACGAAGGCCTGACATTAACAGAAATAGCTACCAAAATTCAAGTTCCCAAAAGTACTATTGTACCAATCATTCACACATTACGCGACAGAGACTTTATTGAGCAAAAAAGCAACGGCAGATATGTCATAGGTATCAGTATGTTCCTCATCGGCTCCGCATCTCTTCAAAACATCGGTTTATTAGACGTGTTTAAGAAAGAAATGAAAGAAATTGTTTATAAAACATCTGAAACTTGCCAATTAGGCATTTTAGTAAATGGCGATGTCTTATATCTTGCAAAAGAAGATTCGGCTGAACCAATTCGCCTCGTTTCATTCGTCGGAAAACGCCTGCCAGCATATAGCACCTCTTTAGGCAAAGCGTTGCTTAGTTGCTATTCCCTTCAAGAGTTGGAATCAATTTATAAAGGCCCGTTAAAACCAGTAACAGAAAAAACATGCCAAACGATAGAACAATTATATGATGAATGTCTCCGGTCTAAATCCGAAGGCTATTTTCAAGAATCAGGAGAAATTTCTCCTGATTTAAGTTGCTTTGCAGTACCAATCCATCATAATGGCAAAATCATTGCAGCTGTCAGTGTAAGTATGCCTACGTTCAGATTGACAAAAGAAAAAAAAGAAACTGTAGTCAAGGCATTATTAACTGGGCAAAATGTACTAGAACGCAATCTGCAGCGGCTTGGAATTTCTGACAGCAACTTATTTCTAGATTCCTTTGTTTCTCAAATACCAAGCATCTCAAATTATTAAAACCAAATGGGAGTAGCTGCAGGATCAATACACTGGTAGCCACTCCTATTTTATTTATAAGTCATTTTACGCTAGTCTTTCTTCGGCATAAAATCATATAAAATAACAAAAAGCTCTTTCTTAAATATGCAAGTTTTGTAATTTAACCTGCGTTCTGAAGAAAGAGCCCTTTATTTTTATATAGAAGCTATCTTAATCTAACTTGAATAACCTCATCTTATTGGTATGCAGCATTTAAAATATTGACGCAGTCCTCTTCCTTCAGTTCCATGCGGTCTCCTTCAAAGAGAAAAGCCATTGCCGATTTCGCATTAGCAGCCATTTTAGGAAATTCATCCGGAACAATGCCATAATCAGACATTTTAAGGTCAGATACATCACATTTTTCCTTTAGTTCTTCTAGCGCTATAATAAATTCCTCCGGCTTTTCCGCATCAGTTCTCCCCATTTTTTTTGCCAAAGCAACAAAACGTTCATCACACACATGGTGCTCAATCATATATGTGAAGTATGCCTTACTCAGCATAATTAAGCCCGCACCATGCGGCAATTCCTGATGATACGCCGTTAAGGCATGTTCCAAAGAATGCTCACTCATATTAGAACTTGTGCACATTTCCAAGCCTCCCAAATAATTGCCAAAGGCAACTCGTTCTCGCGCCTCTATATTAGAGCCATCTTGAACAGCCACAGGAAGCCAGGTACTAATTTGGTCAACGGCTTCAAGAGCAATCATTTCGCTCATGAGATTTGCTTTACATGACAAATATCCTTCAATATTGTGAAATAATGCATCAAATCCTTGGTAAGCAGTATATTTCGGAGGAACTGTCAACATCAATTCCGGGTCGATAATAGCCAATTTCGGAAATAGAAGCGGGCTTTTTATCGGAGTTTTTTCATTCGTTTCCGTATTCGTAATAACACCTCCAGCATCCGTTTCCGAACCCGTTCCAGCAGTCGTCGTAATCGCAATAATCGGCAAAGGGTTGACGGCAATAGGCTGCCGTTTTCCAGTACCATTCTGAATATAATCCCATAAATCACCTTTGTTTGTAGCCATAACGGCAATTGCTTTGGAAGCATCAATACAGCTGCCTCCACCTAAAGCAACAAGAAAATCACATTTTTCCTGCCGAGCAACAGCTGCCCCCATCATAACTGTTGTTTTAGTAGGATTAGGTTCGATTTGATCAAAAAGAACGGTCTCAACGCCAGCCAAGTGTAATTCTTTTTCCGTACGATTTAAATACCCATATTTCTTTGCCGAAATTCCATTAGAAAGAATCAGCAACGCCTTTTTACCTGGCATCATTTGCTCATGCAAATGATTGAGTTGGCCAACACCAAATAATGTTTTTGTAGGAATTCCAAATTGAAAAATCATAAAACATCCTCCATTTCACTAAGGGGAATATATAATAGAATATAAAAAAACTAAAGGTTTGCCACGCATGGTAAATATATACGTGACAAACCCTTCGTATTATGGCCTCAATTCATTAACTAGCCGTCCATCCGCCGTCAATTGCAATATCTGCTCCAGTAATATAACTTGCCTTATCCGATGCTAAAAAAAGAATAACGTTTGCAACTTCATCAGGAGTGCCGACACGCTTCATAGGCGTACGCGAATCTATAATCGTAGTATAAGAAGGATCTTGCAGTACCTTCTCTACTAACGGAGTAGCTATAAATGCAGGCGACACACAATTTACACGAACACCTTTTGTAGCCCATTCATTTGCCAAACCCTTAGTAAAATTGCGTATCCCAGCTTTACTTGCTCCATAGATCGATAATCTTTGCATGTTGATGTGACTTTGCAAGGATGACAAGCTAATAATAGCCCCCTTCTGTTGTTTTAACATTTCCTTACCCACTTCAACCGTGCAGAAATACGCCCCTTTCAGATTGATATTCATAATATAATCCCAATCTTCTTCTACGTAATCTACTGCATATTTTCTATTATTAACTCCAGCAGAATTAACTAACACATCAATTTTGCCAAATTGATCTATAACATCGCCGACCATTTGCTTGATCTCAGCTACTTTACTTACATCCACCGCCAAGGCGCTTGCAGAAAATCCCGCTTGCTGCAATTCATCAGCAAAAGACTGACACTCTTCCAGATGGCGGCTGGCAATAATACAATGTGCGCCTTCTTCACAAAAACGCCTTACCGTAGCAGCGCCAATTCCTTTGCTGCCCCCTGTAACTAGTACGATTTTCCCGGAAAATTCACCCATTATCATCCACACCCCTTCTCAAAAGGATACGCGCATACAGTTTCATCAATGTTCTTTAAAGTAGTCAGCGTTTTCCTTAAAACGAGTAAACAATTCACCTACGTCGCTCGAGAAGGAAACGTACTGTACGCCTCGTTTTTTCCATTCTACGGCTTTCTTCACGTCGTCGACGAAGAAGCCTACGGCTACGCCGACTTCTTTCGCCTGAGCCATGATTTCATTCATCTGTTCGATGACCTTCGGATGATCTACCTGGCCGGGGATGCCCAAGGAGGCCGAGAGATCGTAGGGGCCGACGAACAAGACGTCTACGCCTTTGACCTTCAAGATTTCCGGCAGGGCGTTGACGCCGTCCTGGCCTTCTACCTGAAGGATAACGGCCGTTTCTTCATTGGCCTTGCCGAAGAAATCGGCTTTATCGATGCTGCCGTAGCGGCCGGCGCGAACGAAGCGGTTGCAGCCGCGGCTGCCTTCCGGCGCGAATTTAGCGGCCTGTACGGCAATTTCAGCAGCTTCCTTAGAGCCGATATTCGGAATCTGAACGCCGTCGGCGCCCAAGTCCAGGGCTTTGTCGATCAATTCGGGATTGCCTTCGTATACGCGGACGATAGCCGGAATATCCGTCAATTTCGCAGCGCGGATCAAGTCGACGGTGCTTTCCAAGGGAATTTCGCCGTGCTCGTTGTCGATGATGACAAAGTCAAAGCCTGCCAAGCCAGCGATTTCTACGACGGCCGGGTAATTCATGTTGAGGAACGGCCCAAATAACCGTTCGCCATTTTTCAATCTTTCTTTAAACTTACTCATAACAACTCCTATATAATATGTAATATATGTATGTAATAAATTTATTCAACCTCAATAACTTTAGATGGGTTCATAATATTATTAGGATCCCAAGCTTTCTTCAATAAACGCATAAGTTTTAATTCACCTTCAGGAGTAAATTTTTCAAATTCCTCTTTTTTCTTATAGCCAATGCCGTGTTCGCCAGACATCTTTCCGCCCAGGCTATATACCAATGCAAAAATATCATCATCATATGCATGCAAGGTATTCGCCCATTCTTCTGGACCTTGATTATGTGTATTCAAAATATTCACATGAATATTGCCATCACCAATATGAGCTACAATACCGCCATCAATATCGTGTTTCTTCATGATATTCGGAAGTTCTGTTGTGACATTGATAATTTTATCAAGAGGAACGACATAGTCCGAACTAGCCCAAGTCAAGCAAATTTCGCGGCAAGCATCGGCAAATTGTTTTCTGGCTTCCCAAATTCGGTCATCAGCCATCAGTACCTCGACGGCACCAGCCTCATCGCATAAATCGCCTAATTTTTCCATTTTTTTATCGAGCTCATCTTGATCGTATGATTCAACAGTAATAATATCATACACGCCATTTTTCTTAGCGTACGGCAAATCGCATTTAATAAAATCGCCGCTAATAACAATAGCCCGGTTATCCATATATTCAATGCTTGTCGGCTCAATACCTGCCTTCAAAATCTTTCTCGGCAAAGCTAACGCTTTTGCAGGATCATCAAAAATAGCAACGATATCGAAGGAATACGGCGGCAGCATCCTCAATTTTAACGTCGCTTCTGTAATAATTCCCAGTGTACCTTCAGATCCACAGATCAATTGCTCTAAACAGTATCCCGTGCTGCATTTTTCTAACCGGGCACCAACTTTTACAATGTCGCCAAGCGGTGTTACAACAGTAAGGTCATAGATTTGATGACGAGTCGTACCATAACGAACAGCTTTGTTTCCCCCAGCGTTGGTTGCTAAATTTCCGCCTATCTGACAACTTTCAGCACTGCACGGATCGCCGGCATACAATAATCCTTTTGCTTTCGCAGCTTGCTGCAAATCAACAGTACGAACGCCTGGCTGAACCACGCAGTACAAGTTTTCGGCATCCATTTCAAGAATCTGATTCATTCGTTCTAATTCTATAACAATTCCATGATGCACAGGAATCGCCCCGCAAGATAGCCCTGTTCCAGCCGAACGCGGCGTAATTGGAACTAAGTATTTATTAGCTAACTTAACAACTTCGGCAACTTCTTCAGTAGAAGCCGGAAATACAACAACTTCAGGATAACTGAAATAAATAGAATTCCCTTCTTCGTCAGTCTTATAAATCTCTAATTTATCCGGATCCGTCGTAGCATATTTATCTCCGACAATTTTCTTTAATTCATTGACAACTTCATCTGTCACAGGATTGTATTTCATAAGTATTCCACCCTTTCTATAGCTCTACATGTTTGATAAAAAGACCTTTTTTTGCAGACCGATAGGTGACCTCAAAAAAGGTCTTTTCATTATTTCGCCAAATTCAATAAAAGTTAAATTACTCCATCCCAATTTTCTTATCAAAATTGATTAAAACAGGGAATAAACCCGTTCCAAGGGCTAAAGCAATAAATAACATCAAAGCCCAATAATACGAACCAGTAGCTCCAACAATCAACCCGACAACGATAGGAACAACTGCACCACCGACATTGCCAAACATATTCATAATGCCACTGAGAGTGCCACTATATTGCCGATCCGCAACAATCGACGGTAAAGACCAGTACATTGTTCCACACCATTTTTCAAAAAACATCGAGATACTAAGCATCGCAATAGCAAAGTAGATATCTGTTGCTACTGAAAGCAAATACATCGGAACAGCAATGCATACACCTAACAGAGGAAATAACCGTCTGAATACGGCATTAGTATCTTTTGCACTTTGACGAATTTTATCAGTAACGACACCGCCTAATAATTGTCCAACAGTTCCTACTGCATAAATTAAGAAAATAGACCAACCTAAATCTTTAATATTCAGATGATGTACTGCCGCCAAATATAAGGCGCCCCAGGTCATTAAACCATACCAAAATGCATCATAAGCGCCAAATCCCAGACATACTCCCCAGAAACTCCGTGAACCTAAATATGTCGTAGCCGTTGAACCAGATTTTGCATCATCCATGTTTTGGCCGCTTAAAGAACTAGCATCCTCTTCTTCAAAAGCTTTGCGTAAATATTCACGTTCCGCTTCATTAATGCTCTTATTCGTTTCCGGTGTAGATCCAATAATGGGTTTACAAGCTAGCACTACAATAATTGTTAATACGCCTGCTGCAATTAAAGCGCCACGCCAACCGTCAAGAAAAGCTACAAATAGCGCACATAACGGTGCTCCTAACGCATTCCCCAAAGCCGAACCGGAATCCATTAATGCAGCACCTTTACCACGTTCATTTTTAGTCAGCCAGACAGACTGTAATTTCCCTCCAGAGGGATAAATCGGAGCTTCTGAAATACCCAATAATGCACGAATAGCAATAAACATTGTGCTATTATGGATAAATCCAGTAAAAATCTGAAATATCCCCCACAAGATCCCTGTACCGACAATAACTTTACCGGGTGCAAATTTATCGCATAACCATCCAGAAGGTATCTGCATTACTACATAGCCCCAAAAAAATGCACTCAGAATGACACCTACAAGTTCAGGGCTAAATTGCAAATCTTCCTGAATCATAGGCATTAATACAGAAATAACAGCACGGTCTACGTAGTTGATAGTAACGAGAATCAGCAATGCTAAAAACACTCGCCATCGAACGTTTGTAGGTTTTTGAGTTAATTGAGTCATAAAAATTTCACCATCTTTCTAAAAATATCGCTAAACCTTAAAACTTGCAATATGTGCCTCATAAAAGCCTCCGGAGCAAATATCCGCACACACTATATATATAACCCTGCGCAGGTTACAAGCCCTTCGATAAAAATCCATCAGTTATTTAACTGAATTCGATAAAGTCCCAATGTCAGATATAGTTATTTCTACTAAATCTCCAGAACGAAGATATTTAGGCGGCGTAAAACCTACCCCTACGCCAGAAGGAGTACCAGTTGCAATAACATCACCTGCATAAAGAGTAGTCCCTTCCGATAAAGTTTGAATTATTTTAGAAATGGAAAAAATAAATTCCTTAGTGGTAGCATGTTGCCGTATTTCTCCATTAACCTTAGTCATAATTTCAAAAAAACTTGGGGCTTCATCTTTTAGTAAAATACACGGTCCCATAGGAGCAAATGTATTAAGGCTCTTCCCATGAAACCATTGCCCATATTTACTTTGTAAATCTCTCGCAGAAACATCGTTTAGAATAGTATATCCATACACATACTCCATTGCATTTTCTGCCGATATATTCATACCTGTTTTACCAATAACAACAGCTAGCTCCCCCTCATAATCTAATGCCTTCGTTATCATTGGATGGGAATCAATCAATTCTTCAGGTCCAATAATTGCCGAAGCAGCTTTTGTAAAAATAACTGGACATGACGGTAATTTTTTTTGTATTTCCATATTAAAATTTTTTTCAAATTCACCTACATGTTCTACATAATTTTCGCCAATACAAAATATATTTCTTCTCAAATTCATAATAGGTGCAGTAATAGTGATAGCATCAATATTTAATGATTTAATAACGCAATGTTCTTTTTTTTTAACTTAGCTTTCAGCCTATTTAATCCATTAGGTCCTAAAGAAATAAAATCTAAAAGGTTTTCAGGAAGGTGTACCGATATTGCGTGAGATAAATTTTCTGCACTATACACTTCATCCCCATCCAGTATCCCCCATTGGAGTTTGTTATTGCACTTAAAAGATACTAATTTTCTTATATTCATGACTATCACCTTTTACCACATTTATAAACGCCCTCGACATTCTTAATTACGAATTATTTCGTATTTACGTTTGTATTTATATTTTTGCACGTTATACAATTAAAGTCAATACTTTATCATGAGTATATCTCATTTGCATTATTTAATACAAAGAATCTCTTTTATACATATTTAAATAAAATAATTTGTTAAAAAACATAATAACTACAACCAAATTATTATAAAATGCTAATAAGAACGCTTTCTAACACCTTCTTATAATTTTTATTAAATTATTTACTTAGCTTTATTGCAAAAAATTTCTCAAGGCATACTAAAAATCTCAATTAAAAAGAATGGTTTCAATGAAACTCTTAATCTACTCATATTTTATACTGTTATCTCCATTATAAAAATCCATATCTTATTCACAGTTACACTAAGATTCAATATAATCTTTTACAAATTCATCTTCACCATCATATATCATTAGTACAAGTTATCTACCAAAGAGATATTTCATCAATTCATACCCTTTTTTGTATACATTGATATAAATAAACATACAAAAGCTTGATCTTGCCATCTTCTAAAAAGATGACACCTCAAATACATTCACATAAAAATATTTATCTGACCAGCTTCAATAGTATTGCCATAAAAGCTCCGAATGAGCATAAAACGATCTTCATCCTACTAAATTATTAGAATATCATAAATACAGATAAAGGCTTGCCGCACATGCAAGTATGCATGTGCGATAAGCTTTTTCCTTATGTCCAAAATTATTGACTAACCGGTTTGGAGTACTTGTAAATATAGTTGATACGATACACAGTTCACATGAATCACTTTATAATCACTCGTCTTTCAAATCATTAAAAAATGCGCATTCCAATATTACGCCTTTCATATCTTTACATGATTTACATATTTGCAAATCATTCCCCTTACTTCTCGGTCAGAAAGAAAAATGTATTTTATCTCTTATGCTTTTAAAATATCAGCACCTACTTTTTTATTCAAATTCATAATTAATGGGAAGAAACTAATTCCTAATGCAAAAGCTAAGAATAGAATGATTGCCCAATAATAGTTCCCCGTCGCCATAACAATGATACCGACTAAAACAGGAACAATTGCGCCACCAACATTTCCTAACATATTCATAAATCCTGCAACGATACCAACATCGTCTCGTTGCGATATTGTTGCGGGTAAGCTCCAGAATGTACAACCCACCCAACGTTCACAAAACATCGCAAAGGATAAATAAATGATCGCCATGGTAATGCTAGTTGCATTGCTCAAGAAATACATAGCTATAGCCATCAAAACACCTAAAATTCCAAAAGACCATTTGACAATCTTATTAGGGTCAATTCCCTTTTCTTTTAGATGATCAATAAAAAATCCTCCAAATAATTCACCAATAACGCCAACGCCAAAAACGATAAATATGGACGTGCCTATTGTCATAATGTTGACATTAAAAACTTGTGATAAGTACATGGGTCCCCATGTCATCAATCCGTACCAAAAGCAATCATAACAAATAAATCCCAAAGTCATTCCCCAAAATGTAAAACTTTTTAAATATCTTGTTAATCCAACAGATAATTTTTGATTTGCATCTCCAGATATTTTATATTCATCTTTTAACGCATTATCTATATATTCACGTTCTGCAGCATTAATTCTTGGACTTGTATCTGGCGTAGCTTTACAAAACGGATAACATAATAAAACTACCAAGATGGTCAAAATACCCGCTCCCATTAAAGCACCTCGCCATCCCCCAAACCAAGCAAGGAAAGCTACAATCAATGGACCTCCAATAGCAGTGCCCAAAGGCGAGCCAGCATCAACAATAGCAGCTCCACGAGTCCGTTCATTCTTTGTTAGCCATACAGATTGTAATTTACTACTAGCGGGATAAATAGGGGCTTCAGAAGCTCCCAATAGTGCTCGAACAATCATAAAAGCAGTACTGCTGTGAAGACAACCTGTAATCATTTGAAAAACGCCCCACAAAATACCTGAGCCTAAAATAGTCTTTCCCGGACCAAACCTATCTGCAAACCATCCTGCTGGAATTTGCATTACAGTATATCCCCAAAAAAATGCACTTAAAATAACGCCAACCAATTCTGGACCAAACTGAAGTTCTTCTTCAATTGCAGGCATACATACAGAAATAACAGCACGGTCAATGTAGTTGACTGTACATAATGCAAATAAAGAAGCAAATACCATCCATCTCACTTTCGTAGGTTTTTCGTTGTTCATTCTACCCTCTCCTTTTTTTTGTTTCTTAATACGAATTAATTCGTATTTACGTTTTTTATGTTTATATTATTGCACGCTACACATAAAACGTCAATATTTAATCATGAATATATTTTATTAGTATCATTCAACAAATGAAATGCATTTTATTCATAATTTTATTCATAAAAACCATTTACATTCCATCATTTATAGCACATAAATCACCTGCTTAAATCACAAAAAATAAACCAGTACCAATGTAAGAACTCCTTACATTGGTACTGGTTTATACCTAACCTATAATGCTTTAATGGATTACCATTGGTTATCCGTGTATATTTAATTTTCTTCTATTTCCTCTTTTTCTTCATGAACAACACGCTTCGAACCGTGCTTCTTTGCCGTATAATTTTTCCATACGACCCACAGGGACGTATCTACGCAGATGGACGAGTAGGCGCCGCTGATGAAGCCGATGAGCATGACCAGGGAGAAGTTCTTCGTCGATTCGCCGCCGAAGAAATGGAGGGCCCCGCAGGCAAAGAGTACCGTCGTCAGCGTGTAGATGCTGCGGTGGATACTCTGGGAAATGCTGTCGTGAGCCAGTTTTTCATACGTATCCGTGCGGCGGTGGGTCCTCGTGTTTTCGCGGACGCGGTCGAAAATGACGACGGCTTCGTTCATGGAATAGCCGACGACCGTCAGGATAGCCGCCAGGAAGGAGGCGTCGATTTCCAGCTGGAAGAAGGAGAAAAAGCCCAATACCATGATCAAGTCATGGAGGATGGATACGATAGCCGAAATGGCGATCTTATACTCAAAGCGGAAGGAAATATAGGCCGCCAGGGCGATAAAGGCCACGGCCAGGCTGGTCACGGCATTCTTCGTGACTTCCGAGCCGATGACGGCGCCGACCGATTCGATACGCTTCACTTCCGCGCCGCCCAACTTTTCGTTGAGCTGATCGGAAATGGCCTTGCTTTCGTCGCTTTCCAGGTTGCGCATGCGGATCATCACTTCCTGAGACGATTCCTGATCCGTTACGCCCGACAGCTGGATAACGCTGTTTTCCAAATTCATATTGGAGTCGTCGATGACTTCGCGCACTTGGGCTACCGTAACGGGCTGCTTGAACTGCAAGTCCAAAATCGTGCCGCCCGTATAGTCGATGCCGAAGTTAAAGCCGTTGATAAAGATGGAGATGACGCTCAGGACGACCAGGACGGACGACAGGGTAAACCACCATTTCTTATGGGCTACAATATCAAAACTCATTTCCGTCCCCCCTTTTTGAGCATGTGTTCCGGCACCTTGCGGTTCAATCCATAGAACCACGGATTGGTGAGGAGATTCGTATTAATGAACCAGGTCAGCAGGGAACGGCTGACGATAATAGCCGTAAACATGCTGACGATGAGGCCTAAGGCCAGGTTGACGGCAAAGCCTTTGACCGTACCGGCCCCCATGACGATGAGGACGATGGCGGCGATCATAACCGATACGTTGGCGTCGAGAATCGTATGGAAGGCCCGCTTAAACCCGGCCTCCATCGATGTCCGCAAGGTCTTCCCCACGAGCACTTCTTCCTTAAATCGCTCGAAGATCAGTATATTGGCGTCGACGGCAAAGCCCATGGACAGGATAATCCCCGCAATGCCGGGCAGGGTCAGCGTCGCGTCGAGGTATTTCAAAATAGACAGCAGGATCAGGACGTATACCAGCAGGGCTACGTTGGCGACGATGCCGGACATGCGGTATACGACGACCAGGAAGATCATGATCAGGACGATGCCGATGGCAAAGGCCTTTTCACTCTTAATCTTCGAGTCCTGGCCCAGGCTTGGCCCGATAGTCCGCACTTCCATGACCTTCAGCTTGACAGGCAATGCACCGGAACGGAGCAGGATGGCCAGATTTTTAGCTTCTTCCAGCGTCCGGCTGCCGGTGATGACGGCCTTGCCGCCGGTAATCGGTTCGTTGACGACAGGAGCCGTCAATACTTCGCCGTCCAGCAGGATGGCGATTTTATGGCCTACATTAGCCGCCGTCAAATCGGCGAACTTGTCGGCACCTTCATCGGTAAATTCAATGGCGACAACGTTCTGGTTGCCGTTTTCGATTTGTTCTTTCGCCGTCTTCAAATCCTTACCGGTCAGGCGCGTCGCGCCGCTTTCGTCTTTAAACTCCATGACGGCCGTCTTGCCGATCGTTTCGATGGCTTTTTCCGGATTCTTTTCGCCGGGCAGCTCAACGATGATGCGGCGGGCGCCTTCCTTCTGCACCAGCGGTTCCGTCAGGCCCATTTCATTGATACGCCGTTCGACGATAGAGACGGCGCGGTTCAGCGAGTCTTCCGTGACTGGCGCATCGGGCGTATCTTCCGCTTCCAGGACGATATGCGTGCCGCCCTGCAAATCCAGGCCCTGTTTAATCGAGTTGGCCAGCGGATAAATGAAGGTCAGGAACACGCCCAATATAATGGCGACCGCCCCAAAAAACTTTATCATATTACGGGTCCGCAACAGGTTTCCCTCCTCTTATAAATACAGTAGTCTATACTATAAACGGCGGCGTTCCGCCGTCTGCTTCGTCATGCTTCCCCAAGGCCCGGCCTTCGCCGGCCCATGCAAAAAGGCCATGAACCGGCCCGCCCAGAAATGGCGCGGAGCCGGTCATTCATGGCTTTTCAAAGGTGTTACTTCGCGTCCTGCGATTCTTCAGTTTTCTTTTCTTCAGCCGGAGCTGCTGTTTCAGCCTGTGCTGGTTCGGCAGCCTTCGGTTCTGCCGGCGTTGCGTCGGCCTGTTTTGCTTCCGCCCCTTTTTCTACAGGCTTCGGATCAGCTTTCTTTTCCGCCTTTTTGGATTTCTTCCCTTCCGACCGATCCTGCTTTCCCAAGACCTGGTTGACGGCGTTGCGCGTAATCTTGATTTCTACCTTATCGGCTACGCGGATGACGAGATATTCGTCGTGAAGAGATACGATCGTGCCGTAAATACCTCCGGCAGTGATAATCTTAACTCCTGCTTTCAGGCTGTTCAGCATTTCCTGGCGCTGTTTCTGCTGCTTTTTCTGCGGACGCCAAAGCATGAAATAGAAAATGACTACCATGAGGATAATCGGCCAAAAGGCGTTTAACTGTTCCATCATGTCCACTGTATTCACCTCCAACATTTAGTGATATGGTATATATGCAAGATACGAAATATTATGCATCTTGATATCGCTTCCAAAATTCCTGCCGGAACTGGCGGAACGTGCCGTCCAGAATGGATTGGCGCATGTCGCGCATAAACTGCAGCAGGAAATACAAATTATGAATGCTGACTAAGCGGTACGCCAGCAGTTCTTCCGCTTTGAAGAGATGGCGGATATAGGCCCGCGTATAGTTGCGGCACGTGTAGCAACCGCAGCCTTCTTCAATGGGCGAGAAATCCCTGGCGTATTTTGCGTTGCGCACGGTCAGCCGGCCCGTATGGGTCATGGCCATGCCGTTGCGGGCTACGCGCGTCGGGAAGACGCAGTCGAACATATCTACGCCGCGGGCTACGCCCTCGACGAGGCAGTCCGGCGTGCCGACGCCCATGAGGTACCGGGCTTTCGTCTGCGGCAGGTAGGGCGTCGTATGATCTAGTATATCATACATTATATCCTTAGATTCGCCAACACTCAAGCCGCCGATGCCATATCCGTCAAAATTCATGTCTACTAATTCTTCACAGCTCTTGCGGCGCAGGTCCGCATACATGCCGCCCTGGACGATGCCGAACAAGCCCTGCGTGTCGCTATGGTGGTGGTCCAGGCAGCGCTTGGCCCAGCGGCTCGTCCGCTCCGTCGAATGGAGGGTGTAGTCATAATCCGAAGGGTACGGGATGCACTCGTCGAAGGCCATGGCGATATCGGAATTGAGAGCCATCTGCACGTCCATGGACACTTCCGGCGACAAAAATTTCTTCGAGCCGTCCAAATGGGAGCGGAAGGTTACGCCTTCTTCCGTAATCTTGCGCATCTGCCCCAGGCTGAATACTTGAAATCCGCCGCTGTCCGTCAGGATAGCCTGCTTCCAGTTCATAAACTTGTGCAGGCCGCCGGCTTCCTTGACCAGGTCTTCGCCGGGCCGCAGGAACAGGTGATACGTATTGCTCAGGATGACCTGGGCGCCCATGTCGTACAGCTCTTCCGGCGACAAGGTCTTGACCGTCGCCTGCGTGCCTACGGGCATAAACATAGGCGTCTTGAAGGTTCCGTGAGGCGTGCGCAGGATGCCGGCTCTGGCGCCGTCGCATTCGGCCTGCAGTTCGTAAGTAATAACCAACGTCGTGTCCTCCTATCGTATAAACATGGCGTCGCCGAAGCTGAAGAAACGGTATTTTTCCTGTACGGCAATTTCATACGCCTTTAAGATTTTTTCTCTTGTAGACATAGCGCTGATGAGCATGAGGAGCGTCGACTCGGGCAGGTGGAAATTCGTGACCAGCGCGTCGACGATGTGGAAGGTGTAGCCGGGATAGATGAAAATATTCGTCCAGCCCGACCCGGCCTGCAGCACGCCCGTCGTACCGGCGCTTTCCAGCGTCCGTATAGACGTCGTGCCGACGGCTACGATGCGGCGGCCTTCAGCCTTCGCCCGGTTAATCGTCTGGGCCGCTTCCTCCGTAATGCTGTAAAATTCGCTGTGCATTTCGTGGTCTTCGATGTTTTCCTCTTCTACGGGCCGGAACGTCCCCAGACCGACATGCAGCGTAACGAAAACCAACTCCACGCCTTTGGCCTTGATGCGTTCCAGCAGCTCGTCCGTAAAGTGGAGCCCTGCCGTCGGCGCCGCCGCCGAGCCCCGTTCGCGGGCGTATACGGTCTGGTATTCGTCGGGATCTTCCAGCTTTTCGTGAATGTACGGCGGCAGGGGCATTTCGCCGATCTTGTCGATAATATCGTCGAATACGCCGTCGTATTCAAATTTGACGATGCGGCCGCCGAAGTCGGTGCGGTCCAGTATCTGGCAGGTCAGGCCTTCGGGAAACTCGATAACCGCCCCGGGCAGGGCCCGTTTCCCCGGCTTGACCAGCACTTCCCACGTATCCTCGCCGACGGGCGTCAGCAGCAGCACTTCGACCTTGCCGCCTGTCGGCGACTTTTTCCCGTACAGGCGGGCCGGGATGACCCGGGAATCGTTAAATACCAGGACGTCGCCCTGATGGAGCTCGTCGATCAAATCGTAAAAATGCTTGTGTTCCACAGCCCCGCTCTGCCGGTCGTACAGCATGAGGCGGGCGTGATCCCGCTGCTCTGCCGGGTGCTGGGCAATCAATTCTTTTGGCAAATCATAATAAAAGTCACTGAGTTTCAACGTACTGTCTCCTTAATCTATCTTGTCAAGCTTTACGCCCGTATAGTAATGCTGCAGTATCTTGCGGTACGTATTCTTGGCGTTTTTCTGTTCCTGGGCCATCTGGTATGCGCCGTACTGGCTCATCCCCAGGCCGTGGCCCCATCCGAAGCCGTAAATCGTAATGGGCTTCTTGTCTTTAATTTTAAAGGTCGTCTTGCGGGACGATTTTTTCTTATTCTCTTTCTTACTGTCTTTCTGCTTCTTTTCCGTCCCCTGATAGATGTCAAACAAGGTGCTCTTCAGTCCCATGATGGACTGGAAGGCGTTGCCCGTCAGCCTGACGCTTCCCGACGAGCCCTGAATCGTCATGGACAGGACGCGGCCGGATACGCCGCGGTCGGACACGTCCATGGGCCGCTTGCCCAAGGGCGACAAGGTAATGGACTTTATCTTGCCGACATTTTTACCGGCTGCTTTCAGGTTCGCCGCCAGCTTTTCCGGCGTCGTCGTCACGGTCCAGCTGTAGGACGGCATCTTTTCGCTTCTATCGACGACGCCCCGCAGGTAAGGCACGTAATTGCCCCACACGTTTTCGCTGTGTTCCGTCCAGCCGCCGGCAGTGGCGCAGAAAATCGCCTCGATGGGCTTGCCCTTATACGTCAGGATTTCGCCCTTCGTCGCGTCGACGGCGCTGATAATGGACGGCGATTCGCCGTTGATGCCGGCGTAAACCTGGCTGCGCGTGTCGTCGGTCATATCGAAGCCCTTGTTTCGGAAGGAGTTCTTATGATACACGGCGTAGGTCCGGGCCGCGACGGCCTGGGCTTTCAGCGCTTCGGAGCTCCACGACGGCGACATTTCCTTGCCGACGACGCCGTATAAATACTGCTCCAGGGGCACGACGTTGACTACGGTGATCCCCGAAGCCTTCGACGGCTGCATGCACTCGATGGAGCCGCGGTACGAATAGCCGTCGGTCAGCTTGACGACGCCCTTTTTCAAGGGCCGTACCGACACGGCGCCCTTGCTCTTCGAGCCGTTGACGACGAGGTCTTTTCCCTTGAGTTCCACCTTAACCGGTTTGTTCGCCCCTACCTTTTTCCACAAGGAACCGTTTTTATAAACGGCCGCCCCCTGGGTTCCGATGATGGATACAGATTTGCTCCCTTCACGGATGCCGATGCGCAGCGTCTGGTCCGAGCCGGCGCAGAAAGCCGTCGCCGTCAGGCAGACAAATAATGCCGCCGCGGCGAGGACGCGAAGTAGTCGCGTTTTAATCATAGGTCTTCCCTCCTGTTAATGACGGAAAAATATATTCAGAATGAGGGTCAGCACGACGCTGATGATGAGGCAGGTTACGATGGGGAAATGAAAGGATACGTTTCCCTTCGTAAAATTCAAATCGCCGGGCAGGTTGCCTAAAAAACGGCTTACGCCGATGTGCTCCAGCGCCAGCCAGACAAAGCCTGCCGCAATAAACAACGCGCCGATTAAAATTAAGGTTTTCGCCATATATACCTCCTAAAATAACGAAGAGCCTTTGCCTTCCGACGGCGACGGCAATCCCAGATGGGCGTAAGCCGCCTCCGTTACAACCCGCCCCCGCGGCGTGCGGTTCAAAAATCCGAGCTGCATGAGGAAGGGTTCGTACACGTCTTCGACGGCGTCGACGGACTCGCTGATCGCCGCGGCAATCGTATCGAGGCCGACAGGGCCGCCGCCGAATTTTTCAATGATGACCTGCAAGACCCGCCGATCCGTCCGGTCCAGGCCGCAGGCGTCGACCTCCAGCCGGTCCAAGGCTTTTCCGGCCAAAGCCGATGAAATCGTCTGCTCGCCGGCTACCTGAGCGAAATCGCGGACCCGCTTCAGCAGGCGGTTGGCAATTCGCGGCGTGCCCCGCGAGCGGCGCGCCACTTCCAACGCGCCGGCATCGTCGATTTCTACGTTCAAAATATCGGCAGTCCGCTTGATAATCAGCACCAGCTCTTCGGGCCGGTAAAATTCCAGCCGGCAGATGACGCCGAAGCGGTCGCGCAGCGGCGGCGCCAGGCGTCCGACCTGGGTCGTCGCGCCGACGAGGGTAAAGGGCGGCAGGTCGATGCGCACCGACCGGGCGCTTGGCCCCTTGCCGATGACGATGTCCAGAGCATAGTCTTCCATCGCCGCGTACAGCACTTCTTCCACGCTGTGGGACAAGCGGTGTATTTCGTCGATAAACAGCAAGTCCCGCTCCTGCAAGTTCGTCAGCAGAGCCGCCAAATCGCCGGGCCGCTCGATAGCCGGCCCCGACGTAATGCGCAGGTTGACGCCCAGCTCATTGGCGATGATGCCGGCCATCGTCGTCTTGCCCAGCCCAGGCGGGCCGTACAGCAGCACGTGATCCAGCGCTTCCTGCCGCAGCTTTGCCGCCTGGATAAAGACTTCCAAGTTCTGTTTAACCTTCTGTTGTCCTATATATTCTTTTAAATAGTGGGGACGCAGGCTGTACTGCCAGGAATCTCCCGCAATCGGGCCTGTCTCCACAATGCGATGTTCTTCCACGTCTTACCTCCTGCTTCCCAATGCCTGCAATACGGCTTTCAGCAGTTCCTCTACGGTCCGGCACTGGCCAGCCTTGGCTTCAATAGCAGGAAGTACTTCCTGGGAGGAATAGCCCAGGCTGGTCAGCGCCGCCAAGGCGTCCGAGGCAATGCCCTGAGGCATGCTTTCCAGGCCGCCGTCTTCAGCGGCCGCCGCGCCGTCTCCAACTGGGCCGATTTTATCGTGCAGCTCCAGCACGATGCGCTCCGCCGTTTTCTTGCCGATGCCAGGCATCTTCGTCAGTACCTTCATATTCTTCTGATGCACGGCCAGGCGGAACCCGTCGGGACTGGCGGCGCTCAGAATGCCTAAGGCCACCTTCGGCCCTACGCCGTTTACGCTAATCAGCAGCATGAACAAGTCGTATTCATCCTGCGTGGCAAATCCATATAATACGATGGCGTCTTCGCGGACGCTCATATACGTAAACAAGGTGATTTCCCGATTCAGCACCAGTTTGTCCATCGTCGACGCCGGAATGGACACGCGGTAGCCGACGCCGTGGACGTCGACAAAACAGGAATCGCGGAATATATGCGTCACAATCCCCTTGACATACCCAATCATAACTGCACCGTCCTTTTCAAACGCTGCGAATGGCTGGAATAGATGGCGTAAATGGCCATCGCCAGCCCGTCGGCCGCATCGTCCGGCTTGATTTTCTCGCGAATGCCCAGCAGGCGCATGGTCATATCGATGACCTGCTCCTTCGTCGCCCGGCCGTAGCCCGTCACGCCCTGCTTTACCTGCAGCGGCGTAAATTCCAGCAAGGGAATGCCGGCCTGCTGCGCCGTCAGGAGAATGATGCCGCGGGCCTGGCCGACGGTAATGGCCGTCGTGACGTTGCGATTGAAAAACAGCTGTTCTACGCCGATAATATCGGGCTTATACTTAGCGTACAGCTCGTTCAGCCCTTCAAAGATAGTCACGAGGCGTTCGCCGTCACTGTGGTCCGGCGTCGTTTGAATTGTTCCGTATGTAACCGGTGTAAGACGGCTTCCCTGGGCGTCGACGATGCCGAAGCCGCAGATGGCCGTTCCCGGGTCTATTCCCATAGCCCGCATGAATATCCTTCCTTTCACTACGCAAGCTGTACCGTTTATTATACCATGAATCGGCCTGCCCGTCATAGAGCTGCCGCCGTATTTTCCATGGCATTGCCAAAAAGAGCGCCCTTACGGACGCTCTTTTTATTTCATACTCTTATTCAGCTGTTGTGTTGTTAACAACCTGTTTGCCCTTATAGAAGCCACAAGTGGGGCATACATGATGGGGCATTACTGCTTCGTGGCACTGCGGGCATTCAACGAAACCCGGCGCTGTCAGCTTCCAGTTTGCACGACGCATTTTCTGACGAGTCTGGGACAATCTGTTCTTTGGTACTGCCATGTTCTGCACCTCCTTAAACCATGGTACGTATTTTAGTGCTTTGATTTTAATAAATCCCCCAAGACGGCGAGTCTCGGGTCGATCCTGTCGGTAGGACAACTACAGGGTCCTTCATTCAAGTTTGCGCCACACTGCGGGCACAGGCCCTTACAGTCAGGCTGGCACAACACCTTCATGGGCTCGCTGAGGATCAACGTTTCTCTAATTGTCTCCGTCAAATCGATGTATTCCCCGTTATAAGGCAATACGTCATCAGGAAGCTCTGCTTCCGTACCATAGACTTCAGACAGTGTTGCATTCCGATCCACCGATACCGGCATCAGACAGCGGCTGCATGCATACATGCCGGATGTACGAACTGTTCCTTTGACGACGATGTGCGTGCCATCGGACCAGAACGCGCCTTCCACAGCCACAACATGGTTTTTCCAAGGAAAAGCGTCTACATCACCTAAATCGGCAGCCGGCTTTTGAAAGGAAAAAGGAACTTTCCTTCCTTCCTCCTTTAGTGCTTCTTCGACTTGTAGTTTCATATTTCTACCTCGACTTTACTATTATATCTATCTGTAAATGCTTTGTCAATATATTTTTAGGGAATCGCCGGAAGGCCGGAAAAAGCCGGAATCCCGCCGTTCTGTCAGGGCTGTTTCCGTTCAGGGCCGATAAATTCCCGCAGGAGAGAATTGCTGGGAACGACGGACGCATCCAGTCCCTTGAAGGGGTTCAGGAATTTCAGCAGCCGCTGCGCTTCGGCATAATGGGAGCTTTCCTTGTCAATGGAGCGCAGCAGGGGCTCGGCGTAGGGCTTCAGCACGGACAGCTCGTACGGCAGGGCCGTGTTGAAAATCGTATCAGCGTCTTCCTGATAGGGGTAAATATTCACTTCTTCGCCGCGGCGCACGTCAGCCCATATGTCCATCGTATCCAGAGGGCCGCGGTTGCGGAACTGCTGATCCCGTACCATGCGGCGGATAATCCGCGTGTCGGCCGTCGAAATGCGGTTGTGGTCGTTGATGCGGATCTGCGTCAGTACGCCCAGGGTAATCTTATATTTTTCGTACCGCGGCAGCATGTATGTCAGCGAATCGTTTAGGGCATGGAGCCCTTCGACGACGATGGGCTGCTCCAGCTCCAGATGGACGGGCTTTTCGTCAAAGTAACGCTTGCCGCTTACGAAATCAAAGCGGGACAGGCAGACGTCGCGGCCCTGCTGCAGTTCGTCGATCTGCTGGTTAAACAAGGGGATGTCGATTGCCCGCAGGGATTCGAAATCGTAGCTGCCGTCGGGATTTTTCGGCGTGTCCTCGCGGTTGTAAAAGTAATCGTCCAGCGATATCTTGACGGGCCGCAGCCCTACGACGCGGAGCTGCGTCGTCAATCGCTTGCAGAACGTCGTCTTTCCCGCCGACGACGGGCCGGCGATGAGGATGACCTTGATCTTCGGCCGCTGGCGGACGATGTAATCGGCAATTTCAGCCATCTTTTTTTCCTGCAGCGCTTCGGCCATATCGACGATATCCTGAATCGTTTCGTCGGCAATATAGCGGTTTAAATCAGAAACATACTGACAGCGGACGATACGCCCCCATTCTTCTGCGTCTAAAAACAGACGGGCCATCTTGGGAATTTCCTTGTACGGCGGCAGCTCATTGGGATTATCTACCTTCGGCGTTTCCAAGATGACGCCCGGCGCGTAAGAACGCAGATTGAAGCAGGTCAAGTAGCCCATGCTCGGCAGCATAGGCCCCATGTAGTAATCGAAGACCTGGCCGCACTGATAGGTCATGACGTTCTTGAGGCCGACGTGACGCAGCAGCTCCGCTTCCCGTTCCATATGGCGGTTGCGGCACATGTCCATAGCCGTTTCCGCGCTGAGGACGACTTGCGTAATAGGCTCGTCCTGGGCGACGATTTCCTGCATGCGCCGCTTAATCGATTCGACGTCCCGATAGGTCACAGTATGGCCGATATCCAGCTCGCAGTACAGCGACTTGCGCAGGGCGTGCTTTACAAACACTTTTCCCTGCGGGTATAAATCGCTGACAGCCCGCACGAGCAGCATGATGGCCGTGCGGACGAGGCATTGATTGCCTTCCAGCGTCGCCATGGAAAACCAGGAAATATCCCCGTCTTCCCGCACCTTCGTCTGCAAGCCTACAAATTCATTATTATATAGCGCCGCCGCAATGCGGGGCTCCGCGTCGCCATAATGCTCGGAGCAAAGCTGCAGCAGCGTCGTTCCTTCTTTGAGAGTATATGTCTTGCCGTTTGTCTTGTCATGCAGCGTAATCACAACTGGTCACATCCTTCCGTATAACGCTTGTTCTCTTAACTATATTCGAGAAAACCGACGTTTTTTCCTTTTTTATGCTATAATGAGAGCCGTACCGCATTCTATGCAAAGAAGGAAATGGCTATGAAATTATCGTCTATTCCCAAACCGGATATAAAAATACTGGCAGCCGCCGCTGCGGCCGTCGCCTGCATTGGCACAGCCTGCCTGTCCTATGAAACGATATACAAGGCTACGCCGGAGTATTCCTTTTCCCGTATCGTCGCCGCCGCCCAGGACGGTGACAGCGAAGCCTTGTCCCTCTCAGCAGACGAGGACGCGCTGGCCGGCCAGCTGTTCGACAGCCTGATTCGCCGGCAGCAAGGCCAAACAGCGGCGTCCCGCGCCCTGCTTCTGCCCGTGAAAGGCGAGTTCATCCACGCCTGCCAGACCCTCCTCGCCGGCGATTCAGACGAAGCCCGGCTGGAAAACGCGCGAAAGGTCCTTGCCGACATGGGAAACCAGGCGGGCCTGCTCCTTCCCGCCTCGGACTGGCGCTATGAATCATCGTCGTGGAGCCGCCAGGACGGCTCGGGCTACGCCCAGCTTACGGCCTCCTTTTATAACGATTCGCTGCAAGCGTCGATTCCCATTACCTTTCAGCTGGAAAAGGTATCGGCCCGCCAGTGGCGCGTCGTCGCCTTTGCCGACCCGGACGCCGTCGTACAGGAATTGCAGCAGGCCTCTGAAGCAGCCTTGGCAGCGGCCAACCGGCCCGTTTCCCAGCGCATCGATTCCCTCGTCCAGATTACAAGCCTCTCCGCTTCCGTCGTTCGCGGCAGCACGGAGCAGGATACATACCTGCGCATCCAATACACGCCGAAGCTGTCCGCACAGGGCAAGGAAACCCTCCGGGAAGCCAAAGGCCTGTACGAGCTGCGCCGCGCCGACTCGTCGGTCCTCTTCTCCGCGCCCATACGCATAGCCATCTACGCCGACGGCAAAGCTCATACCAGCCAGTTCCGGCTGAACGCCGCCGTTCCGGCCCAGGCCGAGCTGCTCCGCACGGCGACGCTGGAAGGATTGCAGAGCCGCATTTCCATTACCTCAGTCCAGCTGCAAGACGGCACGCAGCTCGAGCTGAAAGATTCGCTGACAAACTGATACAAAAAAAATCCGTATGGAACACGTCGTCCCATACGGATTTTTACGCAGTATGATGAAATAGTTAGCGGCAGACTTCGATGATCTTCGGCTTGGCGTTGATATCGTTCGTCAAGGACCGGTCAAACAGCTTGACGCCGACAACGCCGATAAGAAACCCGACGATACCGCCGACAATCGCAGCCTGCATGGCATCCATGCCTTGGGAAAGGCCAATCCAGTGACCGGCGACGGCTCCGAGGCCGGCGACGATAAGGGGCATGATAAAGCAGACAAAGGCTCCAATGACGATGTTGACTTCTCGCACTTCAAATTTGACGTGCTGCCCCACTTCCGCGCCGATAGGATTCAGCGCCTTGACGACGATGTGTTCCGCGCCGGGACAAGCGCCACAGGCCATGCAGTCCGAATGGCGGCCGACCTTTACTTCGGCAAGGCCGTCTTCTTCAATCGATAAGATCGTACCTTCTTCTATTTTCATGATCATTCACTCCTTCTCATATGTCACGCCTGCATCAGGCAGGCAGTACCATCAACGTATAGTAATTATCGTTTATATTATTATAGCACGGCTTGTCAACTCAATCAATACCATTATGGTGTAGTTTTATATTTTGAATGCATGTCCCGTATATCCAGAAGATATGCGCTACCGCAAAGCTGCCTAAACAGAAAAGTATACTCCCCCAGTCATGCGAGGAGTATACTTTTTTACTATGTGCTGCTTAGGTTACACTACGGTGTCTTATTCTCCTGATCTGCTGCGAAAACCTTAGCTTTCAACCTTCGGCAAATCGAGAGTCGTACAGATACGGCCTTGGCGCTTGCCGATGGTGTCGATAAATTCTTCGGCCTTCTGCGCGTCCGTTTCAATGCCTGTGGCAACTTTTACGAGGCCTTTCAGGTATTCCCAGTCCGTATACATTCTGGCCATGACGGTCGACGCTTCCTGGTTGCCGCCGCCGTGGAGGGCCATAGCCGTCCAGTTGGAGCCGCGTACCATGTGTTCGATGAAGCGGCTGGCCCGCAGACGGTCGAAGGCGTTGTATTTCGGGTTGCCCGGGTTGAAGGCTCTCTGGCACAGTTCGCCGACTTCGGGATTTCTCATATCCAGTTCGGACGGAGCCGTTTCGCCGAAGCCTGCCAGGATATCGCGGGCGTACCGAACGGCGTCGAAGGGAATCTTCGTGCAGGTGTATTTGCACGTATGGGACATGAGCGGGTTGGGAATCCAGAAGCCGCTGGGATGCTGGAATCCTTCTACGCCCGAAGCAATGGACAGGCCGTAAACCGTTTCAGCAGTCATTGCCATTTCCGTGAGCTTCGTCCGGATATGACCGGCTTTCTGCACGCCGACCATATCGGCCAACAGACTTGCCGCGCCGCAAAGAGCCGAGCATCCGCCGGCCTTACAGCCGCCGGCCGTCAATCTGTGGACTGCCGTGAAGTAGCTCAGGAGCCGTCCTACATACTGCGTTTCGCCGCAGAGGAATACTCTTTCATTCGGTACGAATACGTGATCGAAGTATACGAGCGCCTGATGGTCGGCATACTGTTTGCCCAAGTCGATGCCTTCGATATCGCCTTCGACTTCAAAGAAGCGTTTATCCTGAGGCGTACGACCTAAAACAAAGGTCAGTCCCGGCGTATCGGCAGGAACAGCGCAGGCAACGGCAAAGTCCTTGTCTTCCGGCTTCATGTTCGTCGTCGGGACGATGACGATTTCATGAGCGAAGAGGATACCCGTCTGGTTGCACTTGAACCCGCTGATGACGATGCCGTCTTCGCGGACTTCGTCGACATGGACGTAGGAATCGCGGTCAGCCTGCGCATGAGGCGGCGCCGTCCGCAGCCCTTTGACGTCCGTTACCGTAACGGTACAGGTCAAGTCGTTCTGCTGTACGTATTTCAGGAAATTCATGAAGCGTTCAAAATAGTTGGTACCCAAGTCGTGGTCCATGTCGTAGCACGCAGGGCCTAATCCGGCAAATGCTTCCGAGCCGGTGCAGCGGTGCGTACAGCAACCGATAACTTCAGCCAGCGCTCTGGCAGCTCTGGTCTTGCGGTTCGCGTCTTCTGCCGAACGGAGGGGAGCGTTGTAAATACTGACCCGTTCGTCGAGCATATGGGACGGAACAGTAATCAGATCCTGCCAGTCCGGGCGATGCTGCAGTTCGTAAATCTTGGAGATAGCGTTGAAGCTGGCCGCCAAGGGCGGATAGGTCGTAACGTCTTCAATTTTCTCTCCCAGGAACCATACGTTCATCGGTTTTCTGGCGCGAATGCTGTCTTGGAATTGTTGTTTAGTCATTAACATACCAAACCCCTCCTTCGCTGGACTCATATTTCATACACTATCCTATACCTGATGGATCTTTCACAAATATATATGAAATAAATATGCCAAATACAAAAAAGCTGCAAATGGCGTAAATACGGGCCTTTAAAAACATATCGGCATCCAGTGCGATGTATATTTACATCGCCTGTATGCCGATATCCTTACTGCTTATTGCCGATGCCATGATGGTACCGCTTTCGTCCAACCGATGCGCGTTGACATCACTTCTATGCTATATTGCATCGTTTTTATCCTTTTCATGGGAGCCGACGCCCCATTTTTTCATTTTCCGCACGACCGTTGACTGGTCTATCTCCAGCGCCTTCGCCATGGCCCGCGTCGAGCGGTATTCCCGGTACGCCTGCATCAGCAGCTCTTTTTCCATTTCTTCTACGGCCCGCTTCCACGGCACGAGACGCTGCACCTTGACGGCCGCCCCGGAATCCTCGCCCGTTCCCTTGCCGACAAAATGGCTGGGCGTCAGCTTGTTTTCCGACGGCAGGACGATCATCGTCTCGACGGCGTTTTCCAGCTCGCGGATATTGCCCGGCCAGTCCTGACGCATGAGGAAGCGGTACAGTTCCGGAGAAATCTCCTTTTCCTTGCCGTACTTTTCATTGAAATATTTCAGGAAATAGTTGACCAGGGGGATGATGTCCTCGCGCCGCTCCCGCAGCGGCGGAATATGGATGTGAATGACGTTGAGGCGATAATACAAGTCCTGCCGGAACGTCCCCTGACAGACCATACTCCACAAGTCCTTGTTCGTCGCCGCGATCAGGCGGACGTCTACCTTGACCGGCTTGGCCGCGCCGATGCGCTGCACTTCTTTTTCCTGTATGACACGGAGCAGCTTGACCTGCGCTGCCAGGCTGAGCTCGCCCACCTCGTCCAGGAGCAGGGTTCCCTTGTTGGCCAGCTCGAAAAAGCCGACCTTGCCCTGCCGCCGCGCACCTGTAAAGGCGCCGCTTTCATAGCCGAACAGCTCCGACTCGAACAAGGTGTCGGGGATGGCGCCGCAGTTTATCTTGATAAAAGGCTTGTCCTTTCGCCGGCTCGTGTGATAAATTTCGTTGACGACGACTTCCTTCCCCGTTCCCGACTCGCCCGTAATCAATACGACGGACTCGACGTCGGCGACGACGTGCACCAGATGAAGTATCTTCTTCATGGCCGGGCTGTGGGCCACGATGGGGCCGCCGCTGCCGTTGAACAAGGATATTTCCCGCATATAGCTCTTCGTGTACAGCCGCTGCTCTTCCAGCTTTTTGCGCAGCGTATTGAGAGCCGACATGTCCTGTATGCTGATGACGATGGTCTTGAGGCGGTGCTGCCGGTCGAATATGGGCGCGCCGGTGCACAAGAGCTCCTTTTGCTTGTACGTTCCCGACACGACGATGCGCTTCGGGTCTTCGTTCATCTTGCGGACCAGTTCGCCGCAGACGGAATGCTCCCGGTCAAGTATTTCCATAGACCGCCCCAAGACGTCGCGCCGCTTGATGCCGAAGGTCGTTTCCAAGGCCTTGTTGACCCGGATGATGACGCCGTTTTTATCGGCCACGACGATGCCGTCGGCGACGACCTCCAAAATAGCGTCGATTTCTTCCAGTACGTCTATGACGTTGTCCAATTCCTGGGCGGAGCACCGCTCTTTCCCCGATATATGGGCGACGATAATGCTGCCCTGCCGCTGACCGGCCTGGGTCCAGGGCAGGAGATGGCAGATAATCATGCCCCCCTCTACTGCGACGGCAAAGCGCCCCTGCCCATGTACGACGTCGATTTGCGCCTCCAGCGCGCCGATAAGCTCATCCTCCGTCACGCCTAATTCCGCCTTGAGCTCGTCAGCCGCTCCATTGCGGTATACGGCGCGGCCGTCTGTATGGACGATAAAAATCGCGCAGTAAATAGAATTCAGTATTGCGTCAAAGTCTGCATATCGGCGAAACGCCGCCTCTCCGTTCATGCCGTCCCCCTCCTTTTTCTCCTTATTGTACACTATTTTCCCGCCCTTTGCCTACTCTTTCCGCCTATGCAAAAACCAGCCTCCCCCTAATGGGGAAAGACTGGTTTCTCTTGCGCCTATTATTTTAAGAAGCCCTGGATGATCATTTCTTCCGCTTCTTCTGCCGTAAGGCCTAACGTCATGAGCTTGGTCAGCTGTTCGCCGGCAATCTTGCCGATAGCCGCTTCGTGAATCAGGGCCGCGTCCGTATCGTTGGCCGTCAGCTCAGGAATCGCCGAAATCTTGGCGTCGTCCATGATGATGGAGTCGCAGGCTGAATGGCCGTGGCACTGGGCATTGCCGATGACCTTGGCCCGGAAAATCTGATGGGACGTGCCGCGGGCGACGGCGCGGGATACGACATCCGTGCTGGAATCCTTGCCGTTCAGTTCAACTTCAAACTCCGTTTCGGCAAACTGCACGCCGTCGGTCATGAGCTTTTCCTTGACGATAAACGTCGCGCTGGCTGCCAAATCAGCCTTCGTGACGCGCTTCGTCGAGTCGACGCCCTTAATCTGCGTCGTTTCCATTTCCATATAGCTGCCTTCTTCCATATGGACGATGGTTTCCGGGTTCATGATCTTCTGGCCCTTGCCGTCCCCGTCGCCGTAGTGCTTTTCTACATAGCGGACGCGGGCATTCTTGCCGATATGGAAGGTATGAATTCCGTCGTGCTGCGAGCCGTCGTCGCTGCCGCAGTGGATGCCGCAGCCGGCGACGATAACCACATCGGCCCCTTCTCCGACATAAAAATCATTGTATACGACATCCTTGAGACCGGCCTGGCTCAGGACGACGGGAATGTGCACGGCTTCGTGCTGCGTTTCCGGCTTAATATACACGTTGATGCCCGGACGGTCCTTCTGCGGTTCGATTTCGATATGAGCCGTCGAAGCGCGGCCGACGCTCTGGCCGTTCGAGCGGATATTATATGCGCCTTCAGGAATGCCATGCAAATCGGCGATGACTTCCAGCAAATGTTCTTGATACTTATCCATCAGACTTCCTCCTTATAAAACTTGCAGTTTCCTACGACGTCCATCAATTCAGGAAGGACTTCTTCCTTCGTGCCGACTTTGCGGACCGTGCCGTCGGCAATGAGGACAATTTCATCGGCAATGTTGAGAATGCGTTCCTGATGGGAAATGATGAGAATCGACTGCTTCTGGTCGTGCATTCTTTCAAATACCTTGATGAGCTTATGGAAGCTCCATAAGTCGATACCGGCTTCTGGTTCGTCAAACAACGCCAGCTCCGTGTTCTTGCGGGCTACGATCGTGGCGATTTCAATGCGCTTCAATTCGCCGCCCGACAAGGACGCGTCCACTTCGCGGTTGATGTAATTTTCTGCGCACAGGCCGACTTCGGACAGGTATTGACAGACGACGCATTTGTCGAGCTTCTTATTGCCCGCCGCCAGACAGAGCAGGTCCATGACGGTGATGCCCTTGAAGCGCACAGGCTGCTGAAAGGCGTAGCCGATGCCGTTCTGGGCCCGCTTCGTAATGTCCCAGTCCGTAATGTCCTGGCCGTTGAAGAAAATCTGGCCGCTCGTCGGCTTTTCAATGCCGGCGATTAATTTAGCCAGCGTCGATTTGCCGCCGCCGTTCGGGCCGGTAATGACGACGAATTTCTGTTCGTCGATGACCAGATTGATATCTTTTAAAATTTCCTTTGTATTTTTCGTACCATTTTCGTCGGGAACGGAAAACGATACATGGCGTAATTCTAACATGTATTCTTTCACTCCTTTAATGGTTAGGACTGACTTTCGTCATTCATACAGTAGTATATCATACTAATATGGTGATGTATACATAAAAAAATATAAAATTCCGGATAAAATTGTTTCTCCACCCCGGCAGATAAAAAATAATTCCCTGCAGCTGATTCACTGTACCAACTGCAGGGAATTCCCAGAACAAAGGAGCTTATATGTCAGGATAAAATTACGCTTTCACCATGCGGCGAGACACGCCGAGAATGCGCACGCTGTTCAATACGACGGCCAGCGTCGCTGTATTGTGGATGACTGCGGCCCATAAGGGGCTGATGCGCCCCAGCGCGCCGAGAAGCATAGCTGCTGAATTGACGACAATCGTCGCCGTAAAATTCTGATTGATGACCTTCATGGTCTGCCGGCCAATCTTCAATGCATCATACAATTTTCCCGGATCTTCGGAGCGAATCGTAATAGCTGCCGATTCAGCCGCTATATCCGTCTTGTTGCCGCCCAGGCTGACGCCGATATCGGCAAAGGCCAGTGCCGGCGCGTCGTTGATGCCGTCGCCGACCATCATGACGCTGCCCCGCTTCTGCAGCTTCATGACGTAATTAGCCTTATCTTCTGGCAGTATTTCAGCATGATAGGAATCAATGTCCATTTCGCGGGCCACTTCTGCCGCCACTTCCTTGGAATCGCCAGTCAGCATGATGACTTCGTCTACACCGATGCGGCGCATTTGATTGAGGGTTTTCTTCATAGCCGGGCGAACCGGGTCTTCAATCGTCAGGCAGCCGATATACTGCTTGTCCCGCGCGACAAACAGCAGATTTTTTCCCCATGACTTGTCGCTTTTTTCCGGCATGCCCTGCACGCCTTCTTCCTGCATGAAGCGGCGGCTTCCGACGAGGACGTCGCCGCCGGCAAAGTCTTCAAAGGGAGGCACGGAGGCCCTCATGCCGCGGGCTACAACCGTTTCGGACATATCGTGATGCGGTACGTCCCAGCCGTGAGCCTTGACGTATTTCTGCACCGCTACGGCCAGCGGATGAACGGAGTGCATTTCCGCCGACGCAGCCAGTAAAATCATTTCCTTTTCGCCTACGCCGGGAACCGTAGAAATATGGGCAATCTGCGGTACGCCCATGGTAATCGTGCCGGTCTTATCGAGGACAACCGTATCGATATCGGCCAGATTTTCGATGTAGTTGCCGCCTTTAATGAGAATCCCCTTGCGGGCCGCCATGCCGATGGCCGCAGAAATGGCCGTCGCCGTCGACAGCTTCAGGCCGCAGGAGAAGTCGATGAACAGCAGGTTCAGCACGCGCTGCCAGTCCTTCGTCGCACCATAGACAATAGCCGCGCCGATAAAGGAAATAGGAACGAGCATATTGGCCATCTTATCGGCAAAATTCTGCACTGGCGCGCGGCGGGTCTGCGCCTCTTCGACCAAGTGGATAATCTGGGCCAGCGACGTATCGGCGCCGACCTTTTCGACCTTGACGACGAGGTCTCCGGCCTCGATGACGCTGCCGGCATATACAAAGGTCCCGGGCTGCTTGATAGCCGGATTCGATTCGCCCGTAATGGAGGCCTGATTGACTGCCGCATTCCCGCCGACGACTTTCCCGTCCACACAGATCTTTTCGCCCAGATGGACGGCAATCGTATCGCCTACCTTCAGTGAGTCGACAGGGACCTTTCGTTCCCGGCCATTTTCCACGAGCCATACGTCCCGCTGATCCAGCTTCAAGAGGCCCGAAATCTGGCGGCGCGCCCGTTCGGCAGCATATTCCGTCAGCATTTCCGCTCCATTGGAAAGGGCCAGCAAGGTCAGGCTCGATTCGGGCTTGCCAGCCAGGACGGACGCGGCCACAGCCGTAGCGGTCAGCGTATCGGCATTAGCCTGCTTGTCCCGGATAACGCCCATGACGCCGTTCTGGATAAACCGCCGGGCGATAAATAAGGTAAACAAGCGCCGGAACAGGAGAATGCCGTCGTAAAATTCCGGATTCGTTTTGCGTAAAATATTCATGGCGATAAAGCCGCCGACAGAAATAATGGCTTCGCGCCGGTATGCCGCTACGTCCCATTCTTTTTTATCTTCCTTAGCTTTTCCGTATTTCTGCTCAAAGGAGCGGACCAACATGCGGATAATCCGCAGATCCACCTTCCCCTGGTAGTATATGGTCAGCTTTTGCTCGTCAGACGAGGCGGCAGCCACGCCGGGAATCTGGCGCAGCTTGACGCTCAGGATAGAGCGCATGCGCAGGGGCAGCACGCTGTGAAGCGGCAGGGTACAACACGTATACATCTTATCTCCGCCCCCTCATCAACGACGTAGCCCACCACAGCATCTGCGGTCCCGACGGGCGCTGATTCTGGCCGATCATCTTGCGCATGCCCCGCACGGCCAAAAAGAGAGACAAGAGGGAACGCAAATCAAAGACGTTGGCCGTCTTCTGCGATACGGCAGAATTCAAGAAATTCAGCGTCTCATACAGCACATCCGTATAAGCCGACGCAGCCGTTTTCGTCTGCACAGGCGCCGGCACATACGGCGGAGCCGGAACAGCGGGAAAAATACGTTCCCCTAAATAACGTTCCAACGCATCCAGAGCCCCTTCATTATCCGAGCATACCAGAATACTCCCTGTCGCCGCATTGACTTCCACGCGCCGCGCCGCCGGCAAACTGCCGAGAGCCTGCTGCAGAAGCTCGGCCAGGGGCTGATTCTGCACTAATGCGGCAGCCCGATATCGGCGTCGGCCCCGTGTAGAAGATACACAGGCAAAAGCCGGTATATTCGGTCTGACAGGCGCGGCAGGCATAGCCGGAGCCGCATAGGGAGGATTGGCAGCCTGTTTTCCCATTCCCTTGCCCCTTCCTCCGGCTGGAGAAAATCCGCCGCCGGACACCATGTTATGAATCGCCTTTCCGATAGAAGCTCCCAACATAAATCCGGAAGCATAAGACATAATCAACCTCTCCTTTCCGCATGGTTCATGATATACTGTTCCACCCGGGCCAATTCGGCATTGCTCCGCAGCGCCTGCGGCCTGTACAAAATCAGCACGGAACCGGTAACAATATTGATTTCTACCTTATCAATTTCCCTATAGCTGGCCACATAGGCATATATCTTTCCGGCCAGCTCCGCATTGCCGACCAGCTTGCGGCTGTACAAGCGGATGCGCCCCGGAAGATACGATGAAATGCGCACAGCGCGGATGATAAAATCCCATTTCGATACAGGAAGCACGTGAGTAAGCCGTCCCTTCTTATCAATGATTACCAGTGTAAAAAAGACCGTCACCGCCATGGCGACAGTCTTTTCTATAACGCTTCTTATTTTGCCGCTGCTTCCTGCGCCGCAATCAAGTCTTCCAATTCTTCTTTTTGACGCTGTAATTCAGCCAAAGGCACATCGGCCGTAACCGTCCCGGCTGCCGGCTGCTGCAGGGCCAACAGCTGCTGCTCCCGTTCTGTAAGCAGTTTATACCCAAATACGCCGGCGACGACGCCAATACCTAAGCCAATCCAAAAATCGCTGTTCTGAAACATAGCCAACCTCTCCTTCGTAAATAGAAACTGATACTTATTACTCATTTATTATATATCAAATGAAGGCTGATGTAAATATTTTTGATAATAATTATTTTATTTAATATTGAAATTTGAACAAAAAAATGGAGAGTCCCTTTTGGTACTCTCCATTTCACGCATCCATTTATTTTGTCATCAAATCTTTCAAATACTTCCGGAAGGGCTCGCCCAAATCGGGACGGCGCAGGGCATACTCGACCGTCGCCTTTAAAAAGCCCAGCTTGTCGCCTACGTCGTAGCGTTTGCCTTCAAAGCAGTAGGCGTATACGGCTTCGCGCGACGCCATAGTCTGAATCGCGTCGGTCAGCTGGATTTCTCCGCCTTTGCCCGGCTCGGTGCGGGCCAGCACTTCAAAGACGTCGGGCGTAATGATGTAACGGCCCAGGACGGCCGTACGGCTCGGCGCTTCTTCGATAGACGGCTTTTCAATCATATTCGTAACCCGCAGGACATTCTTTCCTTCGACGGGAACGCCGGCTACGATTCCATAGGACGATACCTTCTCCAAGGGCACTTCCTGGCAGCCTAAAATCGTCGCGCCTAAGTCGTTATAAATGTCGATCATCTGGCGCAGAGCCGGGTTCGTTTCGTTGTATACGACGTCGTCGCCGAGAAGGACGGCAAAGGGTTCGTCATCGATAAAGGACCGGGCGCACAAGATAGCGTCGCCTAAGCCGCGCATGTGCTTCTGCCGGATGTAGTGGATGTTGATTTCCGAAATACTGCGGACCATCTTCAGCAGCGACTCCTGCCCGTGGCTTTCCAAATGCATTTCCAGGCCCGGATTCGTATCGAAATGGTCCTCGATGGCCCGCTTGGCGTGGCCGCTGATGATCAGGATTTCTTCGATGCCGCTCTGCAGGGCTTCTTCTACAATATATTGAATCGTCGGCTTATCGACGATAGGCAGCATTTCCTTCGGCGTAGCCTTCGTCGCCGGCAAAAAACGGGTGCCGAAGCCGGCAGCCGGTATGACAGCCTTACGAATTTTCTTCATAGCAGATCCTCCTTATTCAAACCAGCGGGACAAATCGAATTCTTCGCCGATCTGTTCCTTGATATATCCCTGCGCTAAATACAAGCCTAATAGCGACAAGGTGGAGATGCGCAGCATCGTGCTGTCCCAAATGTCGCCCAAATCGGCCAGTACCGGCGAAATATCTTCCATAATATCCAGGGCTTCTTCGCCGCCGAAGCCGGCAGGCCGTTTTTTCGCCAGCCGCAGCAGCTGCGACTGCATGGCCCTGTCGGAAATACCGGCCAGGCGGAAGAACCGCGTCGCCATGCTTTCGTCGATCATAGCCAGCTTCACCAGGGGCGAATTGAAGGAACGGACGATATATTCCGCCGGCATGGGCGTTCCCTTCAGCACCTTGCGCAGTTCCTCTTCCGTAAAGCCGCGGTAGCGGAATAAGAGCGGATACGAATCAGCCAGGATTTCAGCAAAGTGCGTTTCCTTGCCTTCAAAAGCCGTGCAGTGGAGATAATCGAGCTGCTGGTAATAGGGGCGTTCCGTCGGGAATCCGTCGAGGAAGGGCAGTACGTACTTGTCGATGTACTGGCCGAAGGTTTCGGCGTCGACGTTGTGGGAATTGCGCGAATACAGGAACAGCAGCAGGACAGACAGTATCTTATAGTGGTTGTCCGACAGATAAGGCATGATTTTCAAGGCGTCGACGGCGACGAGATGGCGCGTCGAAACAGGCGAGCCCTGCACGATATCGGCAAAGGCCTGCAATGCCATCGCCGCGACGTAATCCTTCGGATGGGCCACGTAGGCCTTTTGCACGTTCTGCAGCGCTTCCTGGGCCAGCAGCGACGACAGGGCTTTCTTTCGTTCGCCGTCGGATCGGCAGCCGATGCGGCGGAAGGCCGCCGCCGTAATCGAAGCAGCCTGCGCTTTCATATCCTCGGTCACCATGCCGAATTGACGCAGGAAATGAGCCGTGCATTGGGACATAAAGGGCGAATCGGCTTCGGGAGCCGCTTCCCAAATAGACGGCCGGCCGGCCATTGGCGCAGCTTTCGCCGCCGAGCGGGACAGGTCGTTGCCCCAGGGGCTCTTCTGCTGCTTCGTCTCGTTGCCGGCGTCAGTATGCGTATGCTGCCGTACCGGCGGCATGACGGCCGTTTCGTCGCTTGCCGGGGCCGCGCCGGTCTGACGCACGGCATCAGACAAGCGGCCTGCGTCGAACATAACTGTTTCGTCTGCCGCAGCAGCCGTTTCTTCCTGCTTTCTGCGCAGCTCGGCCGGACTGATGACCTGCGTTTCGTCGGAGACGCTTTTGGCGGCAGCCTTGGCCGTTTCAGCCATGACTTCCTGCACGATGCGGCGTCCCGGCCGCGCCGCGGCTTCGCCCTGCGATTTCGCCTCTAAATCGGCGGCTACGACGGCGGCCATATCGGCCAAGGCGGCGCGGGGAGCCTCTTCGTCTTCCCGTTCTCCCTCAGACCGTTCAGCGGCTTTGGCGCTCCGCAATGCTTCAGCCATGTCTTTCTTCTTGGCTTCTTCTTCCTTCGCCTTGTGAGCCGCAGCTTCTTCTTTATCGATTTTATCCATGGCTTCTAATATTTCTTCGCGCGACAATACCTGTGTCGCGTCGAGATGTTCCTGCTTCTTAGCCGGACGATGCGGTTCTTCGTATACGATTTTTCCGTCGCGGCGTACGGCTTCTCCCTTCGTCGTCACGAAGGCCGTTTCGTCGGGATTTTCCTGACGCTCCCGCACGGTTACGTTAGAAATGCGAGGAATGGGCGCCGTATCTTCCCTGACGGGCTGCTGCGGCTGCGCCGAGCGTCTTTTTTCCGCCTCGTCATACCCGAGGGACGACTTGCCCTGGCCTGGCCGTTCGGACGCGGCGCGGCTGTGGCGGTTCTTTCCTTTTTTCTCTTCCTTCTCCGAGCTGCCGCCGGAAAATAAAATATAGCATACTACAAAAAAGACAACTGCAATGCCAGCTACAATAGCATATGGTAACAAATTTGCCATATCAACCTCTCCTCTATCTTGCTCTATCAAATATCTTTCCCTATTGTATCATACTGCATCTATTTTAGCACTAGCCTATTTAGGTTGAAGCCCCATGAATTTAGGAAGCTATCGCCGTTGGACAAAGACCGCCGGGAACGGTATACTATGGGTATACTGCGCAAAGGAGGCGGGCCGTCATGCCCCATGAAATAAACCATTCGTACAAAGCCGTCATCTTCGATATGGACGGCACGGTTCTCGATACGTTGTCCGAGCTGACTCATAGTCTAAATCATATATTCAGGCTCCACCAGCTGCCGGAGCTCTCTCCGCAGGAGGTGCGCCTCTGCCTGGGCTACGGCTATACGGGATTGATCGAGCGGGCCGCTCCGTCCGTGCCGGCCGACGAGCAGGCCCTGTTAGCGGAAGAGTTCAAGCAATATTACAGCGCCCACTGCCAAGGCAATACCCGTCCCTACGACGGCGTCGCAGACATGCTGGCAGCGCTGCGAAACGGCGGATACAAGACGGCCATCGTTTCCAACAAAGGACAAGGCGCCGTATCGCTCCTCCACGAGGAGTTCTTCCGCCAGCTCGTCGATTTCTCCATAGGCGAATCGCCGCAGTACCGCAAAAAGCCTGCGCCGGACATGATAGAGAAAGCCCTGCACCTCTTGAACTGCCGACCCGAACAGGCCGTCTACGTCGGCGATTCAGAAGTAGACAAGGAAACGGCGGACAACGCCGGACTGACGTCGGTCCTCGTCACCTGGGGCTTTCGGGATTCGTCCTTTTTAGAAAGCCTTCATCCTGATTACCTCGTCCATTCCTGTCAAGAACTGACCCATCTGTTTCTCCCCAACGACTAAAAACCGACCCTTCAAAGTGAAGCCTGAAACGCTGACTTGGAAGGGTCGGTTCATTTTATTTCTTTTTTAATTCATTACATCGTTTTCCACGTAAGCGATGGCGTTGGACGTCGCCTGGTCTACGAGGGGTGAATAGCTGATATTGTCATGACGGCGGCCGCGGCGGTCCACGTCGTAGCCTTCGCCGTCACCGCTGCGATTTTCCTGCACATGGACAGCCTTTCCCGGAGCGGCCAGGGTTTCAATGCGGATAACGCCTGCTCCCACCCGCTCGGTCAATGCCTTGAGGGTCTGCTCGCTCACCGGGCGGCGGACCGTAACGACGACCTGTTCGTTGACGTAATCAGGAATGGAGCCGACGTAGGTCTGCACGCCTTCCATCCGCACGATCGTATTGACGGCGCTGTTCAGAATGCGGTCGTAGTCGCTCCGGCTCAAGCGGACGCGGCGAATAGACACGGCGTCGGCGCGAGTCACTTCATGCTCAATGCGGTCTTCCAAATACCGGCCTGGGCTGCCTTTTATACCTAACACGAGGGTATTGCCTTCCCAGTACATCGTCCCGTACCGGAAATAGGCCACGGCCGAGCCGTATTCGGCATTGAGGCATTTCATGACCTGCATTTCCACCTGCACGTGGGATACGTAGTCTTCGTCCGAATGGAGCAGGCGGTATATGACCTCGGCCGCTTCCATGCGGGTAATGCCGTCTTTCGGGCGGAAGCGGTTATCTTCCGGCACCATGATATTCTTGCTGTGCAGCACCTGAACGGCCGTCAGCTCAGCTGGCGATACGTCGCCTTCATCGGCGTAGGCTTCTACCTCACCGTCGGCGTCCGCCAGGCGGCAGTACTGCAGATACCGATACAGGACGCCGGCAAATTCTTCCCGCGTCACTTCTTTATCCGGCTGGAACGAGCCGTCTTCATAGCCCGTCAAAATGCCCTGGGCCGCTACGGCCGCCATGGCGTCGGCAGCCCGTCCTGGCTGGACGTCCTTAAACTCCGGATTCGCTAACGGCATATTGGCAGCAGCGTTGTAAATGAGCTGGGCCAAATCGCCGCGAGTCAACACGGTATTCGGATGAAACTGATCGCCCGTAACGAAGGTCAGGCACTGCGTATCGTACAAGTAGTCGACGGCAGCCCGCTGGGGCAATGTGTTCAAGTCCGTATACGGCGCTTCTGCCGAAGCAGCGCCTGCGGATAGTATAGCGGCGGTGCCTAAAACCGCCGCCAAGGCTCTATATTTCATGCAAATGTCTCCTTTTGCGACAATATTTACTGAACTACGATGCGCAGCGCACCGCCGAGGGCGTCGTCCAGGTTGGCCCGCGTTTCTTCCGAAATGGACTGTACGGTGAGGACGACTTTTTCATTGAGATAGTCGACGTCGGTCTTGACGACGGCATCTGTAGCTTCCGTAGCTCTGTATACTTCTTCGGCTTTGGACATCATCTTCTTATAGTCGTCATAGCTGTATTTAGCCGTCTGTACGTATACGACATTTTTCGGTATCGTCTTATCCGCCGCCAGGACGCTTTCCAGTTCGTCTTTATTCTTCTGCGTCTTCACGCCGATGTGGAGGGTATCGCCCTGCCAGTACATAATGCCGTCGCCGGCGAATTTCTTGATCGAACCGTAGGCTTCCGTAATATCCTTAAATACCTTCGTTTCCAGGGACGCTTCCTCCGGCGTTGCTTCCGGCGCCGCCGCCTGAGCCGAATCGGCAGTCATGACGATGCGGTACAATACGTTGACCGCTTCGCCGCGGGTAACGTATTCCTTCGGATTGAAGACGTTGTTGGAGCCCGTCATATAGCCTGCCGCGCCCATTGCGTTGACGGCTTCCTTAGCCCACGGAGAAATCTTGGCTTCGTCGGCGAAGGGGACGGTCTGCTCGCCCGTCGTCGCCATGCCCTTGTAGCTCATGTAATTATAAGCGATGACGGCGAATTCTTCCCGCGTAATGTTCTGCGTCGGCCGGAAGGTGCCGTTGCTGTAGCCGCTCATAATCTGCTTATCGACAAGAGAGGAAATGGCCCGTTCAGACCAGCGGCCCTTGACGTCCTTAAAGTCCGTCGTCACCGCCGCCGAATCTTCGCCGATCATGTTGTTGATAATCGCCGCGATGCCTTCGCGGGTAATATCCTCATTCGGGCGGAATTTTCCGTCTGTGCCGCTGACATAATGGCGGTCATAGAAATACTGTACGGCCGCTTTTCCCCAGTAATTGTCGATGTCCGTCAGCTGCGACGCATTATTTGCCGCAAAGGCGGCCGTGCTGAGGCCGGCAGCCAAGGCAGCTGTTATGAAAACTTTCGCATATTTTCTCATCGTGCATCTCTCCTGTCCATACTATATAGTTCACAGCATCGCTGTATACGTTATTCTCATATCTTTTTTATTTTATCACACTCAAAACGAATAGGGAATAGGCCGTCCTTGGCCAATCAGTATTCCCGGAAGGCCTCTTCGATCTCATGGATATCCCTGGTTTTGAGCAGGGCCAGCTGCAGCAGGATTTTCGCCTTCTGCGGTGTCAGCGTATCGGCGCAGATCGTGCCCTCGTATTCGGCTACGGGCGTAACGGCTCCGCCCAGGGTCCGGCTGGCCCGCACGACGACGAGGCCCTCTTTCATTGCTTTCTGCAGGGACTGCCATACGGCTCCGGGCATGCGGCCGTGGCCAAAGCCGGCCAGCACGAGGCCGCAGACACCCTGCGGGACGAGGGATTCTATCCAGCGTTCCATGCCGACATAGGCGTAGGCAACAACGACGGTCGGCAGGGCGGCACAGCCGCTGCAGGACAAGCCGGACTCATAGGTATGGCGGCGCAGCGGGGCTTGATAAAACATGGGCATTCCGTCCTGCATCAGTCCTATATAGCCGAGCTGACGGCTTTTAAAGGTGTCGACGTGAGTCGTATCGGTCTTTTCTACAAACCGGGCGCTGCAAATCGTCCCGTTCATGACGATGACGACGCCGTAACGGCCCGTTTCGGCCTGGGCCGCCGCCTGCACGGCTTCCAGCAGATTTAAGGGACCGTCGGCGCTGATAGCCGTCGCCGGACGCATGGAGCCGACGAAGACGACGGGCTTTTCCGTATGGACGGCCAGATTCAGAAAATACGCCGTTTCTTCCATCGTATCGGTGCCGTGGGTAACGACGATACCGTCTACGTCGTCCCTGCCGGCCAGCTCCTGCACCCGGGCGGCCAAGGCCAGCCACAGCCCTTCGCTCATATCAGAGCTGTCTATGCTGCAGAATTGCTCGCCCCGAATCCGGGCATACTGATGAACGGCGGGCACAGCCTGCAGCACCTCGTCTATCGTCGCCGCTCCGGCAGTGTATCCTGTCAAATCTTCTTCTGTCGCCGCCTTTCCGGCAATTGTCCCGCCGCAGGCTACGATGTATATATTAGGCAAAGCCATACATAATTTCCTCCAATCGTCTTTATATGAAAAAAGACCGGCATCGCACAGACGCCCAGTCTTTTTCCATGATTCAGTGTATTTCCGCAAGCCGGCTACCTCACGGGAACAGCCAGCGCTTCATCCAGCCATTGCACGGCGTCGCCCATCATATTCGTCGTCACGAAATGGCCCAGGCCGTCGTACGTCCCGTAACGGCTGATAACCTGGCTGTCTTTCGCCAGCTTCTCCATATACAGCTCCTGAGCCTTATTGTCGACGACGTCGTCGGCGCCGCCGTTAAGAGCCAGGACGGAGCGGCCGGCCAGCTTATGCGTATAGGCGTAGGGGTCCATGGCCTGAATCTGCATGGCCAGCACGCGGTAGCTTCTCGGCTTTTCGATGTGGAGCGCCGCCCGGAACCGGCGGTCCGATTCATCCCACCAGCCGGAGCCGTTCAGGGCTACGGCCGTACGGAATTCGGTATAGTGGGTCATGACGCCCAAGGCCGTAAAGGCCCCCATAGAATGGCCCATGACGGCGCACGGCACATGCCGCCGCCACTTGCGTATGTACTTGATAATCGACGGCGCTTCGCGGATGTTTTGAAAAACCGTCTGCCAAAATTCACCGTACGCCGCAGGGCTGTTGTAGTCGATGGGGCCGCGCTCGCCGTGGTTTACGGCTTCGGGAATGAGCACGTCGTATCCGTAAGCTGCCAGCAGATGGCCGCGGACGGATTGGTATTCCTTCTGCGACGTCCAGCCGTGATAAAACAGCACGACGCCCTTCGGCATATCGCCGCAGGTGATCTGCAGGGCCGGAATGCCGTCTATATTAATTCGAGTTTCTCGTATCATATCCTATCCTCACTTTGTCTCATTATGTCCGATGGAAGGCCTTAGCGCCGGTTGCGGCGGCGAGCCAATGGCGGCTGCAGCAGCTCTTCCCATACGAGGCCGGCGTAAAGATCCCGTGCTTCGGGCGTCAAGCCGCTCCACGGTTCTGTTTTTGTCTTGGCCAGCCGGACCGGCGCGGCCGATTTGGGCTGAGGCGGCAGCGACGCGGCGTATGCCGCCAGCTGCGCCGCAGCGGCAGGAATGGCAGCGGCTGGTTCTTCTGCCGGCGCCTTGACCTTTCGCGACCGTATAGGAACGCGGCGCGGCGCCGTTCGGACCGGTTCCGGTTCTTTCTTAGCCGGCGCAGGCGGCTGCGGTTTCTCTGCCGGCGGGGTCTGACGCTTCGGATAACGCCGCTTTTTACGCATGGCGTCGGGCAGAGAAAACAGGATAATCATAATAATGGGTATGACGTAATTTAAGAGGCTGCCGTCGAATATATCCATGGTATCACCTGCTTATTCTTCCGCCTCAGACGTAAATCCGCCTTTATGGCCTTCGTCCTTCGCCGGCGCCGGCTTCGCCTTGGGGATGCCGGCCTGGGCCACAGCCGAGCGCATTTCCGTATCAGCCATGATATTTTTCATATTATAGTAGTCCATCACGCCAAGCGTTCCGTCCCGCAGGGCCTGAGCCAAGGCCAGGGGAACCTCCGCCTGTGCTTCGACAACTTTGGCCTGCATTTCCTGAGTATAAGCCTGCATTTCCTGTTCCTTCGCTACAGCCATGGCCCGCCGTTCTTCCGCTTTGGCCTGGGCGATCTGCTTATCCGCTTCCGCCTGGTCCGTCTGGAGGCGCGCGCCGATGTTGCGGCCTACGTCGACATCGGCAATATCGATAGACAGGATTTCAAAGGCCGTACCGGCGTCGAGGCCTTTGTTCAGCACGGTCTTGGAAATTTCATCGGGATTTTCCAGCACCTGTGAATGGTCGCTGGCCGAGCCGACGCTGGTAACGATGCCTTCGCCGACGCGGGCGATGACCGTCGCTTCGCCGGCGCCGCCAACGAGGCGGTCGATATTGGCCCGGACCGTCACGCGGGCCCGTACTTTCAGCTCGATGCCGTTTTGGGCGACAGCCGAAATAAAGGGCGTTTCAATGACCTTGGGGTTGACGCTCATCTGCACGGCTTCCAGTACGTCGCGGCCGGCCAAATCGATGGCGCAGGCCCGTTCAAAGGTCAGGGCCATCGTAGCCCGGTGCGCCGCAATGAGGGCGTCGACGACGCGGTCTACGTCGCCGCCGGCCAGATAATGGGCTTCCAGCTGGTTGGCATTGACGTTGAGGCCCGCCTTATTCGCCTTGACCAGCGGCAGGATAATCTTCGACGGCACGACGCGGCGCAGGCGCATGCCGATGAGATTGACGATGCCGACGGACACGCCGGCAGCCATGGCCGAAATCCACAAGCCGATGGGCACGAAGTGCAGAAACAGGGATATGGCCACAATGGCTATGACGATGACGATAATCGGTACGGCAAGAACTGATAATATGGACATAAGGTACCTCCTTTACTCGCTACGTTTGGGAACCGGCTCGACGACGACGCGCGTTCCTTCTACTTCTACGACGCGCACTTCTACGTCCCTCTCGATGAACGAGCCTGCCGATACGGCGTCGACTCGCTCCTTGCCGATGCGGATGGTGCCGGCCGGCCGTAAAATAGTAATGGTTTTTCCCCGCTGATACAGGTACTTGCTCTTATCAGACTGGGACGAATAGCCTTTCTCCTTCGTCGACTGCGTCGTCAGCATGAACTTCGCCGCCAGCCGGCTCTTCGGCAGACGCTTGCCGACAAAATAAAACAAAACTAAAGACAAGACGGTTCCGCCGGCTAAAATGTAGACAGAATCTATAGTCGCCCCCAGCGTATAAAATAAGCTGCCGAAGAGCAGCAGCACGCCCAGGACGCCGAAAATCCCCATGCCGGGAGACAGGATTTCCATCCCGACGAAGAACAGACTGCCGATAAACGCGCCTAAGACGATCAGGCTGTCGCCCAGTGAATCCTCGCCGGACAGGAACAGCAGGCCGCCTAAGACGATAGCCGTAATGATGCCTACGCCGATGCCGGCCGTTTTGATTTCTACAAAGATCGCCATCAGGATGAGGGCGATGACGACCATGCGGACGTATTCGTTCTGCAGAATGCCGATGATGCTATCCTTCCAGCTCTTTTCTTCATACTGAACCGACGCATCGCCCAGGCTGAACAACTTCAGCGCCTCTTCCGGCGAATTGGCCGTCCCTTCGGAAATGCCGAGCTCCTTGGCCTGCCCGTCTGACAAAGATAATATCTCGCCGGGCTCGGCATAGTCAGGATACCCGTGGGTCTTGTCGACCATGGCTTCGGCTACGCGGGGATTATGGCCCATATGGGAAGCTGTCGCGCTGAATTCCGATTTCATGGCGGCGATATTTTTCTCCGTATTGGGAATCGGCTCGGCTGCGCCGATGCTGCTTCCCGGTGCCATGACGATGTGGCGGCACGATAAGGCGATGAGAGCGCCTGCCGACCAGGCCCGCGATTTGACGAAAGCAATCGTCGGCAGGGACGTGCTCCGCAGCATATCCCGTATTTTCAGGGCGCTGTCCGCCCTGCCGCCCATGGTGTCGATAGACACGACAACGGCTGTATCACCCGTTTCTTCCGCCAGCTCCAGGCCCCGCCGCACGAGAGCGGCCTGGCTCCCGTCAATTTCACCGGAAATGACGATAGCCCGCACCGAATCGGCCGCCTGAACAGATGGCAGCGCAGCCGCCGAACATAATATAATGAACCATCCAAGTACAACTAACCAAATGCGCCGCACTGCACTCATAGGCACCTCCTTGTATCACTCCTCACCTTCCGGCACGTCGACGCACCGGAAATATCCGGCCTGCCGCAGCGTATGCAGCTCTTCCTGCGACAATGAATGAGCCGCCTGCTTTTCCAATTCCTCTATCGGCTTGGCTTCCATCGCGCGAACGCGCTCCGCCACGGCCTCGTATACGGCGGCCGGCTTATTTTCTTTCATCCATTCCAGCATATGATCCAGCCACTTCCGGCACGACCACGATTCGTCGCCGTGATTATGGCCGCGCAGGATCTGCACCTGTTCCTTTTCCGGAATTTGAGATAAAAACCAGTTCCATTTTTCCCGAGCAATCACATAGCGGTACATGGCGTCCACATCGCGCAGATGCCGTTCATGCAGCTCTAATGTATATCTCGACCAAAATAAACTGAGCGTCATAAGGACTACCTCCACTTACTAAAGTATATTTGCCTTATTTATTATACGTTTCCACACCCGGCAGGTAAATACCTTCTTTTTCAAAAAAAATTCCCGCCGAAACGCATATACCATATGTATCGGCGTATTATCCTTATTATACTAAATCTACAACTTGTATCGCAAAATATTTTTATAAAAAAATAAGGCTTGCCGATCGAAAACCGGTAAACCTTATTTTCTATCTCTTTAAAAGTCCTGTCAGCCCGAATGATTCATTTCATCCAGAGATAAGGAGAAGCTCGGCGCATAGTCAGCCAAAAACATATCAACCTCCGGCATACCCAGCTGCTCCAGCCGCGCTTTCAGCGATGAGAAGGCCTCGGCAAACTCGCGGTTGCCCGCCGCCAGTTCCTGCCGGCACTTCAAATATGCGCTCAGCGTATCAGCCGCCTTGACGAAGGGCCACGCCGGGTCCTCCTCGGCACCGCAGATGAGCGGTTTATAATGGGCATGCAATTCCTCCGGCAGCGTCTGAACCAGCTTTTCCTGGGCCATGGCTTCCACGTCGCCGTAGGTACGGCGCATCTTTTCGTTGAAATATTTGACCGGAGTCGGCATATCTCCCGTAAAGATTTCCGCCGCATCGTGATACATAGCCAGCACAGCAGCCTGCTTCGGGTCCGTGCGGCCGCCGAAATGCAGATTGCTGAGAAGGCAGAGATGATAGGCGATCATGGCCGTCTGCAGCGTATGCTCCTGGATATTTTCTTCCTGCGTGTTGTGCATCAGGCTCCAGCGACGAATGAACTTCATCCGCGCCAGCAGCGCAAAGAAATGGCTCATGACGGCCTCTTATTTCCGGTTCAGGCCCATAGCACGGACGACTTTTTCGTACGTTTCGCTGGCCTTGGCATGAGCCTTCGCCGCACCTTTATCGAGAATTTCATCCAATTCCGGGTCGTTGACCAGCTGGGCGTAGCGGGCCTGAATCGGCTCGAGGGCGGCGATTACGGCTTCGGCCACGTCCTTCTTGAATGCTCCGTAGCCCTTGCCGGCATACGCCGTTTCGACTTCTTCATGGGTACGGTCCGTCACGGCCGAGAAGATTTCAATCAGGTTGGAAATACCCGGCTTGTTTTCCCTGTCGTAGTGGACGGAGTTTTCGCTGTCCGTCTGGGCCCGCTTGATTTTCTTTTCAATGGCCTTCGGTTCGTCGAGCAGATAAATCGTCGCCGTCGTATTGTCGTCGGACTTGCTCATCTTCTTCGTCGGTTCCTGAAGGCTCATGACGCGCGTGCCATCGTGGCCCAGGTAAATATCGGGAATCGTAAATACTTCACCGTACAGGCGGTTGAAGCGCTGCGCCAGGTCGCGGGTAATTTCCATGTGCTGCTTCTGGTCGTCGCCGACGGGCACGTAATTGGTCTGATACAAGAGAATATCTGCAGCCATGAGAGGCGGATAGACAAGCAGGCCGGCAGGAATCGAATCTCCCCGCTTCGACGCCTTATCCTTGTACTGGGTCATACGTTCCAGCTCGCCTACGTAAGACTGGGTCATCATAATCCAGCCCAGCAGGGCGTGTTCCGGCACTTCGGACTGTACGAACAGCGTGGATTTTTCCGGGTCGAGGCCCGATGCGATGTAAATAGCTGCCAGAGCCCGCGTCCGTTCATGGAGAAGCTTCGGGTCCTGAGGCACCGTAATGGCGTGCTGGTTGACGACGCAGTAATAGCATTCGTTACCGTCCTGCATCTTCGAAAAATTGCGCAAGGCGCCTAAATAATTTCCCAATGTAAGATTGCCGCTCGGCTGAATGCCGGAAAAAATAATCGACATAGTATCATCCTCCTCAAATTCAACACATTGCTATGCTATAAAAAAATCCTTCCATCCCTCTATGATAGGGACGAAAGGAAAGACATTTCCGCGGTACCACCCTGGTTGGCAAGATGCCCGACTCATACGCGCACGTTTCATGCGCTCTTCCTCATAACGGCGGAAGTCCCGGCGGCGCCTACTCGTCGTTCAGACCGCATCTCCCGGGCCCATTCCCGCCTGCGTCCTCATGCCGGCCTTCCACTGCCGCCGGCTCGCTGCAAAGGGTGCCGCAAGGGTACTTGCTCCCGTTCATCGACATTCTCTATTACGTTCAATATTGTATATCCTGCCCATCCCCTTGTCAAGCGCCGCAGCAGCACCGATTTAAGGGCATGCCATGCCTCCATCGTATTTCTTGCCATAAAAGGCAAGCATTAGACATGATCGGATTTAAAACCTATAATGTAATTAGTAAGAATACCTTATGTTAAAGGTCTTGACTTAAAGCAAACTCCATGTGATATGATAAAGTTCATCTCAGGATATACACCGCAAGGAGGGCTGCAAATGAATAAAAAGAAACTGTTGAAACGAATTGTTCCCGTATTGCTCATCGCCTGTGCCGCCGCGTACGCCTTCATTCCCGGCGTCAAGACGGCAGCCCAGCAAAGCCTTCGGACAACAAAGTCCCTGGCCGCTCATTACGAACTCACCAGCAATGTAGACGCCATGAACATCCGTCAGGTCATTACGGAAGACAGCGAGACGTCGCGGACCGTCATGTGGCAGTCGGCAATGGCCGAAGACGACGCTGTCGTAGAATATCATAAGCAGGGCCAGGACGAGGTCTACGCCGTCGCGGCGACGAGCGAAGCCTTTACGGACGACGGCGTGACGACGTATATCCATAAAGCAACGCTGACGGAGCTGTCGCCCGGCACAGCCTACGAATACCGCGTCGGCTACGGCCAAAAGCGAAGTGCCTGGATTCCCCTGCACACGGCAGAAGGAAACGAATTTAAAGCCCTGATATTTCCCGACTCACAGTCCAGCGATTACAGCGTATGGGCCGCCACGCTGGACCCGGCCTGGCAGGCTCATTCCGACGTCCAATTCGTCGTCTCTATGGGCGACCTCGTCGACAACGGCCAGGATCATTACCAGTGGAACGCCTGGTTCGACGCTGCGGAAGATATGATCAGCAAGATCCCCATCGCGCCGGCGATGGGCAATCACGAAACGTACAACCGCGACTGGAAGATCCGCATGCCCGAAGCCTATCTCCGCCTGTTCGCCCTGCCGGCCAACTCGCCCGAGCCGTATCGGAACCAGTTTTATTCCTTTGATTACGGCGATGTTCACTTCGTCGTCCTCAACACGCAGATTTCCGAAATGGCCCAGTTCCAGCCCAAGCTGCTGGAAGATGAAATGGCCTGGTTCCACCAGGACATGGCCCGCACAACAAAAAAATGGAAAGTCGTCGTCATGCACAAGGATGTCCTGCAGTACGGATTCCAAAACCGCCCGCAGCCCCGCGAAGAAGGCTTTTCCGAAGAAGGCCGCCAGTGGATGCCCCTCTTTGACGAATACGGCGTCGACGTCGTATTATCAGCCCATCTCCACAGCTATCGCGACCGCGGCCATATCCGCAACTTCCAGCGCGATGCTTCAGGTCCGCTGTACATCCTGACGGGCGTAGCCGGCAGCGTCCAATATCCCGGCTTATGGAAAAACCATTCCCTGGACGAGTACGCAGCGCCTCAGCCGGAAACGGAAAACTACCTGGTCATGGAAGCCTCCGACGATACCCTTACCTTTACGGGGTACCTGCCTTCCGGAGAGGAACTCCATACCGTCTCTATCAAAAAATAATCGTATCAGCCTGCACGGCCCTTCCCCAACAGTACGCCCGGGGGAGGGCTTTTTTGCGGTACATCGCAGCATACTCGCAACGCCGATAGCCTGCAGCCTTCCCTTCAATAACAAAAAACATCCCGCCTGACGAAAGAGCAGACGGGATGCATACGAATAGAATATGTTACTTATTTCAAGACGGAAACGCAGCGTGCGCACAGCGTCGGATGTTCGGCATCAGCGCCGACGGTTTCACTGTGAATCCAGCAGCGTTCGCATTTTTCATGAGTCGACGGAGCGACGACGACCTTCATATCGCCATGGTCTTCGCCGGAAACGGCTTCAGCCGGGGCCGCTTCGTTCAGCAAGGAAACTTCGCTGACGATGAGCAGCGTCGCCAGCTGGTCTTTCCACTGGCTGAGGAAGTCGTAGTCTTCGCCGGAAGCGTAAATCGCAACGGCAGCGTCCAGGGCATGGCCGATCTTCTTATCCTGACGAGCGCCTTCAAGGATACGCGTCAAATCGCGGCGGTACGACAGTAGCGTATTCCAGCGAGCTTCCAAATCGGCGTTCAAATATTCCGGATGAGCTTTCGGCCAATCCGTCAGAAGAACGCTTTCTTCCTTGCCGGGAATCTGCGGCATGTTCTGCCAAACTTCTTCTGCCGTGAAGGACAATACGGGCGAAATGATCTTGACCAGCGTATCGAGAATCTGGTACATTGCCGTCTGGGCGCTGCGGCGGACCTGCGAGTCGGCCTTTTCCGTGTACAGGCGATCTTTGATGACGTCGAGGTACATAGCGCTCAAGTCGACGGTGCAGAAGTTGTGAATCGCATGGTACATGACGTGGAACTGGTAGTTTTCATAGGCTTCCGTAACCGTTTCATATACTTGTTCCAGACGCATAAGAGCCCATTTATCGAGTTCGGTCATATCGGCATAAGCGACGGCGTCCGTTTCCGGATTGAAGTCGCTGAGGTTGCCCAAAAGATAGCGGAAGGTGTTGCGGATCTTGCGGTATACGTCAGACAGCTGCTTCAAAATCTTCGGGGACAGGCGGATATCGCCCTGGTAGTCGGCCGAGGATACCCACAGGCGCATGACGTCGGCGCCGTACTGTTCGATGACTTCCTGCGGAGCTACCGTATTGCCGACGGATTTACTCATCTTGCGGCCTTCGCCGTCGACGGTAAAGCCGTGAGTCAGTACGGATTTATACGGAGCGCAGCCGTTGACGGCTACAGACGTCAGCAGGGACGAGTTAAACCAGCCGCGATGCTGGTCCGAGCCTTCCAGGTACATTTCGCAGGGATAATCCAATTCCGGATCGTTGCAGAGAACGCCCTGATGGGTGCAGCCGCTGTCGAACCATACGTCCATGATGTCGCTTTCCTTCTGGAAATGGGTGCCGCCGCAGTGGGGGCACGTAAAGCCTTCGGGCAGCAGTTCCTTTTCATCGTGCATCCACCACGTATCGGAGCCTTCTTCGGCAAACATCGTCTGCAAATGAGCGATCGTTTCGTCGTTGATGATGTGTTCGCCGCAGTCCTTGCAGTAGAAAATAGGAATCGGAACGCCCCATACGCGCTGACGGGAAATACACCAGTCGCCGCGGTCGTGAATCATGTTGTAAATGCGGTCGTGGCCCCAGCCGGGAATCCACTGTACCTGGTCAATCGCTTCCAGCGCTTTCTGACGATAGCCGTCAACCGAGGAGAACCACTGTTCCGTCGCGCGGTAGATAATCGGGTTCTTGCAGCGCCAGCAATGAGGATACTGATGGCGGAAGGTGCTCTTGGCGAAGAGCGCGCCCATTTCAGCCAACCGTTTGATGATAGGAACGTTCATATCGAAGACGAACTTGCCTTCGTAATCGGGAACCTTGTCGGTATAGCAGCCGTTGGATCCGACAGTGCCGATCGGCTTGACGCCCCACGACGCGTATTTCATGCAGACATCGAAGTCGTCCTGGCCGTGGTCCGGAGCCGTATGAACGAGGCCTGTGCCGGCGTCGAGCGTAACGTGATCGCCGAGAAGGACGGGAACCTTGCGGTCTGCGTAGAAGGGATGCTGGAAGACGAGGCCTTCGATCTGCTTGCCCGTCATGACCTCAGGCAATACTTCGTAGTCTTCTGCCTTGCCGGCCTTCATCGTCGCTTCGACGAGTTCCTTAGCCATGAGCAGGTATTCTTCGCCGATTTTGACCCATACGTATTCAAAGTTTTCATTGGCGCAAATGGCCATGTTGGCCGGAATCGTCCAAGGTGTCGTCGTCCAAATCAAGGCGAATACCTTATCCGGATCGGCACCCTTCGGCATGTGGCAATTCAAGTCAACAGCCTGGAATTTTACATAGATGGAGAAGGATTTGTCGTCCTTGTATTCGATTTCAGCTTCAGCCAGGGCCGTTTCGCAGTGCGGGCACCAGTAAACGGTTTTGAGGCCTTTGTAAATATAGCCCTTCTTGGCCATTTTGCCGAATACGCCGATCTGAGCCACTTCGACCTGCTTATGAAGCGTCAGGTAGGGATGATCCCAATCGCCGAGAACGCCGAAGCGGATGAAGTCCTGCTTCTGTTCTTCTACGCGTTCCAAGGCATAATCGCGGCATTTCGCCCGCAAATCGAGGGCAGACATTTCATGGCGGTTCAGGCCCGTATCCTTAATGACGGCGTGTTCAATCGGCAGGCCGTGCGTATCCCAGCCGGGAATATACTTCGTATAATAGCCCTGCTGCGTCTTATATTTTAAAATAATATCCTTTAATACTTTATTTAAAGCATGGCCGATATGGAGCTTGCCGTTTGCATACGGAGGGCCGTCGTGCAGAATAAATTTCGGCGCGCCGTCGCGCTTCTGCAGCCGTTTTTCATAAATCTTGTGTTCTTGCCAGAATTTTAAAAAGTCCGGTTCCCGTTTCGGCAGATTGCCGCGCATGGGGAAATCCGTTTTTGGCAGATGTAAGGTCTTGCCGTAGTCCATTGTGTTTCCTCCTCATTCAGTAAAAAAAATAACGCCTCCATCCCTAAGGGACGAAGACGTAATCACCGTGGTACCACCCTATTGACTGCAGTGCAGCCACTCTATGCCCGTAACGGAGCTACCCGTCGGCTGGTTCACAGCCGAAGCTTCCAAGTGATCCGCCTGCATACCGTCTTTCCCGGGCTCACACTCTTCCCGGTTCGCTGTAAAGACCTCCGACGCAGGCCGTCTTGTTCATCGCATTTTAATATACATAAACTTGTATATAGCCGTATTTTAATAGTTTATATGATATTTGTCAAGACGTTTCAAAGATGAACCCGAAACGAAGGGCTCCTACATGCGCATCCCGGCCGCTGTGCGGCAAAAAAAATAAACCTTACTATGAACTAGTAAGGTTTACGTGTGTGGTGGGCGGTAATGGATTCGAACCATCGACCCCCTCGATGTCAACGAGATACTCTAACCAACTGAGCTAACCGCCCTCAACAGTGCCGCTCCATGCGACTTGTTTATTATACGGCAAAATCAGCGAATTTGTCAATAGTAATTTTATAACTTTTTCACGCTGCCATCAACTTTTTTCCCTTCCTACCATCGATGCAGGAACCATGGTGAATAGGCACCAAAAAGGAATTTCCATCGAGGCCTATTCTGCCAATCCAAACGGGAATATCAATACGGACCAGCCTTCTGAGCGCAGCAACTCGCAACCCAAGGCTTTCGCCCAATACGTCACGGTTCCATCCCTCTTTCCACCATATAAGCCAACGATCTTTCATCGGGCAGCCCTGCGACTCTGTCGGAAATGGCTCCGCCTTTGCGGATCATGACGCACTGCGGGACTTCATATACGTTATAGTCGTCGGCGACAGACAAGGCGCCCGTATAAAAGGGCATGGCATAGGCATGCTGCAAATAAAAGGAGCGGGCTTCTTCTGCCGTGCTGCCGAAAGAAAGGGCGACGACATGGATATCATCGCCGTACCTTCGGTATATATTTTCCAGCACAGGCATTCCCTCTTTGCTGTCGTCGCTCCAGGGCATCCAGAAATAGATGAGCACGGGCTTGTCGTTATATAAATCTCGTATTTCTGTATCTTGCCCGTCCATGGCGCGGATATGGCCGTTATGAGCCAAGATTTCCGTATCGGCTATCATGGCTTCTTCCGCTGCTTTTTCATAGGCCTCCAGCGTCGCCTCTTTCTCCGTCCCCATCCAGAAAGCGACAAAATACGCCGCACAAGCGACGGCGAGGGCCGCGATGATTTTATTTTTTATACCGGCACGTGTTTTATTCATGGCATCACCTTATCGTATTTTTTTCAGTATATCATACCCCGTCAAGGACAGCGAATTTCCATCCGTCTCTTGACTTATAGTAAACTCCATACTGTATAGTAAGGGTACTAGGAGGGAATCTATCATGAAAATCAAAGAAGTAAGCGAGCAATACGACATTACGCCGGACACGCTGCGGTATTACGAACGCATCGGCCTGATCCGCAACGTCCCGCGCGATAAAAACGGCATCCGCAATTATTCAGAGGAAAACTGCAATACCATCGCCTTTATTAAATGCATGCGTTCGGGCAACGTATCCATCGAAGGCCTGACGGAGTACATCGAGCTGTACAACCAGGGCAGCCGCGAGACCTATGAGGCGAGAAAGGCCATCCTCGTCCGCGAACGGGACCGTCTCAAAGAGCGGATGAGCGCCATGCAGGAAGCCTTGGCGTATTTAAATCGAAAAATAGCGACGTACGACCGCTGGAGCAAGTGACAAACTCCAGAACCGACGGAGCAGGTGCTTTTTACAAAAAAAATGGCGTACACCTCATGGGTTACGCCATTTTTGATTGCATAGGTTTTAGAGTAGTTATTATGAAAATGATTAACGTTTGGAGAACTGAGAAGCCTTGCGGGCTTTCTTCAAGCCGTATTTCCGACGTTCTTTTTCACGAGGATCGCGAGTCAGGAGACCAGCCTTTTTCAAGGACTGACGGAAATCCTGGTCGACTTCCAACAGCGCGCGGCTGATGCCGTGACGGATTGCGCCGGCCTGGCCGGACGGTCCGCCGCCCTTTACGTCAGCAATGACGTCGTACTGTTCCGTTACGCCAGTCAGTACGAGGGGCTGTCTAATGATCAATTCCAGCGTTTTACGGCCGAAATATTCGTTCAAATCTTTTTTATTAACTGTGATTTTGCCTTGACCCGGAACCAGACGAACTCTGGCAACGGAGGTCTTTCTACGGCCAGTGCCGTAGTACTGTGCTACTGCCATGAAATCTTCCTCCCGGTATGATTAACGAATGTTTAAATTCAGAACTTCAGGTTTCTGAGCCTGATGCGGATGTTCTGCACCAGCGTACACATTGAGCTTGCGGTACATCTGTTCGCCTAATTTGTTTTTCGGCAGCATACCGCGGATAGCCATTTCTACGACCCGTTCCGGACGGTTTTCGAGCATGTGGCCGAGCTGCGTGAATTTAGCTCCGCCGGGATAACCGGAATGACGGAAATATGTTTTCTGAACCAATTTTTTGCCAGTTACTTTTACTTTTGCTGCGTTGACTACGATAACATAGTCGCCTGTATCTACATGCGGGGTAAATGTAGGTTTATGTTTTCCCCGAAGAACTTTGGCTACTTCGGCAGCAAGACGTCCTAATGTCTGGCCTTCAGCGTCAACAACAAACCATTTGCGTTCGATGTTGCCGGCATTAGCCATAAATGTAGTTTTCATGCTGTGTGATTCCTCCCTGATACGACTAACTAACCAAGCTTTAAGGCTCTTTCTCCGGGGCTAAGTGGAGTCCAAGTGAAAAGCTTACCTAATTATTTTACAGATTACGGCACCCCTTGTCAAGTGATTTTTTCGTAAATTTACCGGCTCTCCGCAGACTCTGCCAAGGAATCATATTTGCCGAAAGAATAGGCGGTCCGTCTTGATTTTCCTTTATTCGTTATCGTTCGCCCCGGAGATGATTTCAAAATTTATTTGACAAACGGCTCATTTAATGCTAAACTTAGCGTCAACAATTTGATAGTATTGCAATGAAGAGAAGAGTACATGAAAAAGAACGGCACAGAGAGTTCCCGCTGTGGTGAAAGGGAATCCGGGGCGTTTCATGGAAGATGGACTCCGAGCAGGTTAGTCGAATCATTAGACTGCCCGGGCGCACCCGTTACAGTGCTATGGTATTCAGGGCTTCGGCCTGCGTACCTGAAGAGGCCGGGCCTGCGAAGGTCCGGTGAAATTGGGTGGTATCACGGTGCTTCCGTCCCTTTGGGGACGGGAGCTTTTTTTATTGCCTGCTATCGGCTTGTCACATAAATTTTTTTACAACGGGAGGAACACATCATGAACCCTATCGACACCTATGAATTTGAAACATTGCAGCAGCACGCCGGACAAATCCCCGATCCTGCGACGGGAGCCCGGGCCGTCCCCATTTATCAGACGACGTCGTACGTCTTCGCCAGCGCCCAGGACGGCGAGGACATCTTCGCCCTGCGCAAGCCCGGCTACATTTACAGCCGCCTGACCAATCCGACGCAGGACGTGCTGGAAAAGAGAATCGCCGCGCTGGAAGGCGGAACGGCCGCCTTAGCCGTCGCCAGCGGTTCGGCTGCCATCGCTTACACCATACTGAACCTTGCCGGCGCAGGCGACGAAATCATCGCGGCCCCGACCTTATACGGCGGCACCTTCGAATTATTTACGGAAACGCTGCAGCGCTTCGGCATTACGACCCGTTTCGCCGACGCCGACGACCCGTCGACCTTTGAAGCCCTCATTACGGATCATACGAAAGCGTTGTACATCGAAAGCCTGGGCAATCCGGCCATCAATATTCCCGACTTCGAAGCCCTGGCCCATATCGCCCACCGAAACGGCCTGCCCCTCGTCGTCGACAGCACTTTCGCCACGCCGTATTTATTCCGCCCCTTCGAGCACGGCGCCGACATCGTCGTCCATTCGGCGACGAAATTCATCGGCGGCCACGGCACGACCCTCGGCGGCCTCATCGTCGAAAACGGCGCCTTCGACTGGACGTCGGGCAGATTTCCCAACATCGCATCGCCGGACCCGTCGTACAACGGCATCAATTTTGCGACCGATATGCCCGGAGCCGGCTTCGTCACCCGCATTCGTGCCAAAAGCCTCCGCGACCTCGGGGCCTGCATCAGCCCCTTCAACGCCTGGCTCCTCCTCCAAGGGATGGAAACGCTGTCCCTGCGCATGGAACGCCACGTTGCCAACGCCCAAAAAATCGCCGAATACCTGGAAAGCCACCCCGCCGTCGCCAAGGTCAATTATCCCTCCCTTTCCTCCTCGCCGTACTACGCCCTGGCTCAGAAATATTTCCCCAAAGGAACGGGTTCTATTTTCTCCTTCGAGCTGGCAGGAGGCTATAATGCAGCCCGGGCCTTTATCGACCACGCCGAGATTTTTTCCAATTTAGCCAACGTAGGCGATTCCAAATCCCTGCTAGTCCATCCGGCTTCGACGACGCATCAGCAGCTGTCGGAAGAAGCGCAGCGTGCCTGCGGCATCACGCCCGGCACGGTACGCATCTCCGTCGGCCTGGAAAACGTCAACGACCTGCTGGCAGATGTCGAGCAAGCCCTGTCCGCCGCCAACTAAAGACAAATTTACTTGCAAAGGAAGATAGCCATATGCCCATTAAAATTACAGACGGCCTGTCGGCCAAAGAACTGCTTCATGAAGAAGGAATTTTTACCATAGACAAGGGCTCGGCCCTCCATCAGGATATCCGCCCCCTCCGCATCCTCATCCTCAATCTCATGCCCCTGAAAAAACCGACGGAACTGCAGCTCCTCCGCCTGCTCGGCGATTCGCCCCTCCAGGTTGAAGTAGATTTCTGCCGCACGACGAGCCATGAAAGCGTTCATACAGACCCGTCGTATTTGGAGCAAAATTACTATACCTTCGACGACATTAAGAATAACTATTACGACGGCCTGATCATCACCGGCGCGCCTGTCGAGCAGATTCCCTTCGAAGACGTCGACTACTGGCCCGAGCTGACGACGTATCTGGACTGGTCTGCAGGGCACGCCTTTTCCACCTTGTATTTCTGCTGGGGCGCACAGGCGGCTCTCTATCATTATTACGGCGTCGAAAAGCGCCTGCTGCCGGAAAAATTATTTGGCATCTTCGAATACCAGCTCACGCAGAAAGGCCATCCCCTCCTGCGCGGCTTCGACGACAGGTATTTCATTCCCCAATCCCGTCACACCGCCATCGACGATATCAAGGTGTACAACACGCCGGCCCTGGACATCTTATCCCGTTCTCCGGAAAATGGCATCAACATCATCGGCACCGCCGACCATCGTCGCTTTTTCGTCCTCGGTCACTTCGAATACGACCGGCGGACGCTGGAAACCGAATACCTGCGCGACAAAAACAAAGGCTTGCCCATCAGCGTTCCCAAACATTACTATCCCAAGGACAACGACAAGAACCGCCCGGTCTTCACCTGGTGCAGCTACGCCCATCTGTTCTACCATAACTGGCTCAATATCGTATATCAGGAAACGCCGTACTGCCTGGAGGACATCGGCCGCGGAAAATTCTGCGTCCGCTGACAGCCGGCACGGCTCCTGCATACAGAAAAGGCTGGATACCTTCTGCCGTATCCAGCCCTTTCGTTTCGTATATCCAATATAGAATGGTTCTTGTTACTTCGTGCCGAAAATCCTGTCGCCGGCGTCGCCGAGGCCGGGAACGATATAGCCGTGTTCATTCAGCGTATCGTCCAGAGCGGCCACGTAAATGCGCACGTCCGGGTGATCCTTATTGACCCGCTGCACGCCCTGAGGCGCCGCAACGAGGCACATGAGCTTAATATTCTGCACGCCCTTGTCCTTCAGCAGGGTAATCGCCGCCGACGCGCTGCCGCCCGTAGCCAGCATGGGGTCGACGATGATGAAATCGCGGTCCTGCACATCGGGCAGCTTGCAGTAATATTCGACGGGCTCCAGCGTTTCCGGATCCCGGTACAGCCCGATATGACCAACTCTGGCCATGGGAATTAAATTGAGCAGGCCCTGCACCATGCCCAGACCGGCGCGAAGAACGGGCACGATGCCCAGCTTCTTGCCGCTGATCTGTTTTCCCGTCGTCGGCGCGACAGGAGTCTCAATGGCAATATCTTCCAGCGGCAAATCCCGCGTAATTTCATACCCCATGAGCATCGTAATTTCTTCCAGCAAATTGCGGAAATCAGTAGAACCGGTTTCCTTCTTCCGCATCAGCGTCACCTTGTGCTGAATCAGCGGGTGATCCATTACCTGTACCTGCATACTCTGCGGCTCCCTTCCCAATTATTTGTCCATTTCCGTAATCATCGCAACGCGGTCGGCATGACGGCCGCCGTCGAAACCCGTCGTCAAGAAGACCCGCACGATTTCTCTGGCAACGCCCGGCCCGATGACCCGGCCGCCCATGGTCAGGATATTGGCGTCATTGTGGCGGCGGCAATATTCCGCCGAGAACAAGTCGTGGCACAAAGCGGCGCGGATGCCGTGCACCTTATTCGCCGCAATGCCGATGCCGATACCCGTACCGCAGAACAGGATGCCCCGGTCAAAGGTACCGTCCGCTACGGCTTCGGCCACCTTTTTGGCGACTTCCGGGTAATCGCACCGTTCGCCCGTGAGGGTACCATAATCGGTAAATTCGATTCCCTGTTCGTTCAAATATTCCTTGATGTTTTCTTTCAAATCAAAGCCGCCGTGATCAGCGCCAAGTACTAATTTCATCGTCGTTCCTCCTTATGTCTCCGGACATGTTATATATAGTATATATTCATTATACTCTGTAATAGAGAAGATGAACAGATTGAAATACAATTTATAAGATGATGACGTTGCCGCCGGCAGCTTTCTTCATGCGGTTCATGATCGCCATGCCCAAGCCGTCTCCATCGACGCCTTCCGCTAAAATGAGATCCACCTTGTCCGTATCGAAGGACAACAGCCCCGTATACAGCTGGTTGGCCAGGGCCGCCTTATCGCCTCGCCGGCCCCATATGTACATATCGTCTTTCGGGAAATGAGCGCCCACTTCCTGGCTGACTAAAAATCCAACGGTTTTTCCATCGGCTAATGCGTCTTCATACAAGTCTTTCAACTTGGCCGTTACGGCTGCTTCCGTGCCTACGACGACGGTCATCGGAGCCGACGGAGCGTAATGGCGGTATTTCATACCCGGAGCTTTCGGGGCGCCCTGGCCGGTCACTAAGTTCGTATCCAGACGCACGTACGTGACGACTTCCTTCAGCATGTCCATCGTAATGCCGCCCGGCCGGAGAATCGTAACGGAATCTTCTCCGTCGCATTCGACGATCGTCGATTCGACGCCGATGCAGCAGGGCCCTCCATCGATAACCATGTCGACGCGGCCGTCCATGTCGTGCATGACTTCTTCCGCCGTCGTCGGACTGGGACGGGTCGATAAATTGGCACTCGGGCCGGCAACGGGAACGTCGGCGCAGCGCAGGAAGGCCCGGCATATGTCGTGATCCGGGCAGCGCAAGGCGACTGTATCTAAGCCGCCCGTAGCCGCGTCGGGAACCTGGGGCTGCCGGGGAAAGATAATCGTCAGCGGCCCGGGCCAAAAGCGATCCATCAGCTTTTTCGCCGTCGGCGTAATGCAGGCCGCCACCTTTTCCGCCCCCTGCTGATCCGGCACTGTTAAAATCAGCGGATTGTCGCTGGGCCGGCCTTTCGCGGCGTATATGCTCCGGCAGGCGTCGGCATTGAGACCGTTGGCGCCGATGCCGTACACCGTTTCCGTCGGAAACACGACCAACCCTCCGGCACGTATAATGCGCCCCGCTTCTTCCAGTACGGCTTTATCTTTTTCGATGTCTGTAATGTGTACAAGTTTTGTCTGTTTCATCTACATCTGCTCTTTTCGTATAAATAAGATAACCCGTTCTATTCCGCCGTAATCAGTTACGGTTTTCTTATGACGGTAGGCTCCCGTATTCGTAAAGATACGCACGACGTCTTCCGTCTGGCCCACGCCTATTTCTACGGCGCAGCAGCCGCCAGGCCGCAGAAAGGCCTGAGATTGCTCCGCAATGCGCCGGTAAGCGTCGAGCCCGTCGTCGCCGCCGAACAGCGCCTGCGGCGGATCGTAGCGGACTTCCGGCTGGAGCCGCTCCATGTCGTCCCGCGTCAAGTACGGCGGATTCGATACGATCCAATCAAAACGCTGCTCCGGCAGGGCGGCGCACACGTCGCTTTCCACCCAGGTCACGCGGTCGGCCAATCCCAGGGCCTCGCCGTTTTGACGAGCGACAGCCAGCGCCTGGGGAGAAATATCGACGCCCGTACCTGCCGTCTCGGGCAGGTAATGAAGAAGGCTCAGGATAATCGCGCCGCTTCCCGTGCCGATATCCAATATCGACGCCGGCGGCTGAGATTTCGCCGCATCCAGCATCGTCTCGACGAGCATTTCTGTCTCCGGGCGCGGCACCAGCACGTCCGTCGTAACCCGGAAGTCGAGTCCCATAAAGGCCTTCGTGCCTAAAATATGGGCGACGGACAGGCGGCCGGCCCGTTTTTTGACCATTTCCCGGTACGCCGCCAGCTCCGGCGGATTCATGGGCTGGTCGTAGTGGGCATATAAATAAATTCGTTCCTTCTGCAGGACGTGAGCCAGCAATATTTCCGCGTCCAAACGGGGCGTATCGACGCCTTTCTGGGCAAAATATTCCTGCGTCCACTGCAGGAGACTCCCGATAGTCCACAACTTACTCATGATTTTCTTCTTTCATGAGCTCGGCCCGGCGGGCTTCAGCCAAAGCCTGTATGAATTCGTCGATATCGCCGTTCAAAATATTTTCCAGCTTATACAGCGTCAGGTTAATGCGGTGGTCTGTCACGCGGCCCTGGGGGAAGTTATAGGTACGGATTCGCTCGCTCCGGTCGCCTGTGCCGACCTGGCTGCGCCGTTCCTCCGTAATTTCTGCGTCGGCAGCCTGCTGGGCCTGGTCCAGCAGCCGTGCCTTTAATACCCGCATCGCCTTGGCCCGGTTTTCCAGCTGCGACCGTTCGTCCTGGCATTCTACAACCATGCCTGTCGGAATATGGGTCATGCGCACAGCCGAACTCGTCTTATTGACGTGCTGGCCGCCGGCGCCGCTGGCACGGAAATAGTCGACGCGGACGTCATCCATGTTCAAATCGACTTCTACGTCTTCTGCTTCCGGCAGGACGGCGACAGTCGCCGTCGACGTGTGAATACGGCCGCCGGCTTCCGTCACCGGCACGCGCTGTACGCGGTGCACGCCTGATTCGTATTTCAGCTTGCCGAACACGCCCGAGCCTTCAACGGAAAAGATGACTTCCTTAAAGCCGCCCAGCTCCGGAGCGTTGGAGCTGATAATGCTCGCCTTCCAGCCGGGCTGTTTTTCAATATATTTCATATACATGCGGAACAAATCCCCGGCGAACAGCGCCGCTTCATCGCCGCCGGCGCCGCCGCGGATTTCCATGATGACGTTTTTATCATCCCTCGGGTCCTTGGGCAGCATGAGGATATGGAGCTGTTCTTCCAGCTCGGCCAATTCCTTAGACGTTTCGCCGAGTTCTTCCTTCGCCATGGCGATGAGGTCGGCATCGCTGTCCGGATCGTTCAGGATGTCCTTATCTCCCTCGACGGTATTGGCGACTTCCTTATATTTCCGGAATGTTTCTACCAGCGGCATGAGCGACGCGTGTTCCTTTGTCAGCTTCTGCCATTCGTCCTGTCGGGCAATGACCGACGGGTCGCTGATGCGCTGCTCCAAATCCATGAATTTATTTTCCACGTCCTGCACTTTATCAATAAACACCTGTATCTCTCTCCCATCCTATGCGTATATCCCCTAGCGAAGGTCCAAATCGGCCTGCTCTTCCTTCTTTTCTTCCGGCTTAGCCGCTTCCAGAGCCCGAATAGCAACTTCAATCTGGTCGTCGTGGGGCTCTCTCGTTGTCAAATACTGCAGCCACAGGCCCGGCTTGAACAAGGTCTGCAGCAGCTGGCTTTCCGTCCGGCTGGCCAGCCGTATCATTTCATAGCTGATTCCGGCTACGACGGGCATGAGGACGATGCGCGACGCGACGCGTTCCAGCAGGCTGGGCCAGCCCAAAAAGGCAAATACGAAAATCGACACAACCATGACGATGAGCAGGAAATTCGTACCGCAGCGCGGGTGAAGGCGGCTGTGGCGGCGGACATTTTCCACCGTCAGCTCCTGTCCCGATTCGTAGGTCCAGATCGTCTTGTGCTCGGCTCCGTGGTATTCAAATACGCGCCGAATATCTTTCGTCAGAGATATGCCCCATATATACAATAAAAAGATAGCCAGCCGCAGCACGCCTTCTACAATATTCATCCACACGGCGCTGTGCTCAATGCCGGGAATAAATTTGACGGCGTACGTCGGGATAAGCAAAAAAAAGACGATAGCCAATACGATGGAAAAGGCCATCGTCAGAGCCATTTCCGTGTTGGTAATCTGTTCGTCTTCCTCTCCGGCAGCCTGCGCCGAATAGGACAAGCTCTTCATGCCGTATACCAGCGACTCGCACAGGGCGACGGTGCCGCGCAGGAAGGGCTTTTTCAGTATCGGATACCGCTCCGTAATTGAATGGACCGTATCCTTTTTTACGGTAATCTCGCCGGACGGCGTTCGGACCGCCGTGGCAATATACTCGGGGCCGCGCATCATGACGCCTTCGATGACGGCCTGTCCGCCTACATATATCTTCGTCTGCTTCACTGCTTGTCCCCCTTATTTATTTCTGCATATACAAAGAGAGCAGAGCATCGCTGCTCTGCCGCCAACTTTGTACTTCTTATTTAGCTTTTTTACCATAACGTTTATTGAACTGTTCGATACGGCCGCGAGCCTGCTGTGCACGCTGCTGACCCGTAAAGAACGGATGGCATTTAGAGCAAATTTCAACGCGCAGTTCGGATTTCGTCGAACCGGTTTCAAACGTATTGCCGCAAGCGCACGTAACTACGGCAGTGCCGTACTTCGGATGAATACCTTCTTTCACTATTCACACCTCTTTCTTATCTATCATACCAAACCTATGCTAAGATAGTATAGCATAGTGCCCCATGAAATGCAAGGACATAAATTTACAAATTTTACGTCCCCTGTCCCGGACCTTATCTCCCATCCGGCCAAAGAAGCACGGCCTTTCCGGCCTCGCGGCTTTTCGCCACGTCGATAACCCGCTGGTTCGATGAGCCGCGGAAATACAATCCCGGGTCCTTCAGGGCGTCGACGAAGGGGCCGTCGACGAGGACATCGCAGGCCTCCAGCAGAGCTTTCCGAGCCGGCTGGGCCAGGATTTCTTCGTACAAAAATCCCGAATATACCCAGATGCTTTTTTCCGGCACGGCACGGCGAACGACCTGCACCAGCTCCAGCAGGTCTTCGGCATTTTCCATCGGCTCTCCGCCGAGAAGGGTCAGCCCGCTGTTCGTATCGTCCTGCAGATAGGATATGAGCCGTTCTGTTTCAGCCGCCGTCCATTCGCTGCCGGCGTTAAAATCCTGATATTCTTCATTGAAGCAGTTGACGCAGTGCCGGCTGCAGCCCGTCACAAATACGGTCGCCCGTATGCCCGGACCGTTAGCGATGTCGTACTGCCTGATTTGTCCATATCTCATGACCCGGCCTCCTAGATATGCAGGACGCGGTTCTTAATTTCCTGCGTTCGCCCTTCGTTCCAGAAATTTTCTCCCAAATAACCGCAGGTCCGCCGGATAACCGTCAGCTTGGAGCGATCCCTGTTATGGCAGCGCGGGCATTCCCACTCGTTGTCGCCGTTGAGGACGATTTCCCCGTCAAAGCCACATTCGTGGCAGTAATCCAGCTTCGTGTTGAACTCGGCGTAAGTAATACGGTCGTAAATATATTGGATCATCGTCAGGACGGCAGGAATATTATGGGCCATGTTCGGGATTTCCGCATAGCTGATGCAGCCCCCTGTCGATTTATCTTCAAATTCCGCTTCAAATGCAAATTTGTCGAAGACGTTGATAGGCTCGCGGACGTCGACGTGGTAGCTGTTCGTATAGTACCCCTTGTCGGTCACGTCCTTAATGACGCCGAAACGGGCCGTATCGATTTTGCAGAAACGGTTCGTCAGGTTTTCCGCCGGCGTGCCGTACAGGGCGAAGCCGATGTTCGTTTCTTCCTTCCACCGCTTGATGTGGGCGTTGAATTCGTCCATGATGCGGTGGGCAAACCGCTTCCCTTCCGGAGCCGTATGGGAGCAGCCCTTCGTGAGAAGCGTCGCTTCATATATGCCGATATATCCCAGGGATAAGGTCGCATAGCCGCCGTACATAAATTTCTCAATCGACTCGCCCGGCTTGAGGCGTGCGATGGCTCCGTACTGCCAGTGGACGGGCGACACGTCAGACGTGATCTTTTTGAGCAGCTCTACGCGCAGCAGCAGGGCCTTTTTGCAAAGCTCCAGCCGCTTATGGAGAATCTGGAAAAACTTGTCTTCGTCGCCGTCGGCCAGAATGCCGATTTGCGGCAGGTTAATCGACACGACGCCCATGTTGAAGCGGCCGTCAAATTTATACTTGCCGTTTTCGTCTTTCCAGGGGCTCAGAAAAGAGCGACAGCCCATGGGGCTGAACACGTTGCCTTCGTAGGTTTCGCGCATCTTCTTAGCCGAAATATAGTCGGGATACATGCGCTTAGCGGTGCATTCGGCAGCCAGCTCGGTCAGATAGAAATAAGGGCTGCCCTTGCGGACGTTGTGCTCGTCCAATACGTATATCAATTTCGGAAAGGCCGGCGTGACGTAGACGTTGGCCTCGTTTTTGATGCCCTGAATGCGCTGGCGCAACAGTTCCTCGTCGATGAGGGCCGCTTCCTTCGCGTATTCGTAGTCAGGCTGGAAATACATGAACAAGGTGACGAAGGGAGCCTGGCCGTTCGTGGTCATGAGCGTATTAATCTGGTACTGAATCGTCTGGATACCGTCCTTAATTTCCTTTTTCGTCCGCTTCCAGGCTATTTCTTCAGCCTTTTCCATATCCGGCTCGATGCCGTAAACTTCCTTCTGCTCTTCTACGACGGCTTCCATGTATTTATTGAAGGATTTGCGGACGTAAGGAGCCAAAATGCGGTCGATGCCGTTGATGGACTGGCCTCCGTACTGACCGCTGGCTACCTGGGCAATGATCTGCGTCGTCACCGTACAGGCTACCTGAAACGATTTCGGCGTGTCGATTTTCTTGCCGTTGATGACCGTGCCGTTGGCCAGCATGTCTTCCAGATTGATGAGGCAGCAGTTGAACATAGGTTGGATGATGTAATCCATGTCGTGGAAATGAATGGCCCCGCTGTCATGAGCCTGGACGATATCGGCCGGAATGAGCTTGCGGCGGGCAATATCCTTGGACACCTCGCCGGCGATCAAATCGCGCTGCGTCGACACGACGTGGCCATTTTTATTGGAATTTTCATCAAGGACCTCGAGATTGGTATTGTTCAGCAGGCCGAAGACATCCGAATCAGTCGTATTGGTCTGGCGCTTGAAGGCCTGAATGGCTTTGTAATTTTCATAGGCCCGGGCCGTCGCCGGATTGTTGTATTGAATCAGGCGGTAATACACCTGATCTTCAATGGCATATATGGTCATATCCTTGTGCATGGTCGAGGCATAGGCTTCAATCTCCCTGGCGATTTTCTCCGCCTGGCCCTCTTCATAAATGCCGCTGCTGCTGTTCATGGCTTTTTCTATAGCCGCGACGATTTTATTGCGGTCAAAGGGCGCTCTCTGCCCGTTGCGCTTGATGACTTCCAACATGTGCATACCTCCCATGATATAGTGTATATTTACCTAAAAATCAACGCTGCATATACAATATATATGATTTCCCTTTCGTAAAACAGTGCACACCCATATTACTATATCTGGTATATGTTGTCAATCGCCCAATACTTGATACTGTTGTTATCAAGTCCTATCAAAAAGAGCGGCAAGCCTTCAAAAAACTGCGTTTCTGAAAGCCTGCCGCCTGTGTATAACTCGATAAAAAATTTTTTATGGGATTTGGAGAAGATCCCGTATCACCGCTCCGGCTAAAATGAGTCCGGCTGCCGACGGCACGAAGGAAATACTGCCTATGCCGGAACAGCCTTCTTCCCGCCGTACTGGCCGGGGCGTCTCTTTGGAATATACGACCTTGACGCGGCGGATATTCCGCTTTTTCAGCTCCCTCCGCATCACCTTGGCCAGGGGATCGACAGACGTCTTCTCGATCTCGGCAATTTCAAACAGCTCCGGATGGAGCTTATTCCCCGCTCCCATAGCGGAAATGACGGGAATACCGGCCTCATAGGCTTCTGCTATGATATCGACCTTCGCCGCTACTGTATCAATGGCGTCAACGACGTAATCAGCGCCCGACTGCGCAACCAGGCCCGGCCGCTCTGCCGGCAGGTAAAACACGTGATGCGTTTCGACCTCTATGTCCGGATTAATCGACAAAAACCGCTCCTTCATGACCTCGACCTTAGGCCGGCCAATAGCCGGCACAGTCGCCCCGAGCTGGCGGTTTACATTAGACGGGTCGTATACGTCGCCGTCGACGAGAATCAAGCGGCCGATACCGGCCCGGCAAAGGGCCTCGGCCACAAAGGAACCGACGCCGCCGACGCCGAACACCAGCACCGTTTTGCCCGCTAGGGCTTCTACCTTATCCCATCCCAGCAGCAGCGCCGTCCGCTGGGCGTATTCCTCCCGCACGGCTTACCGTTCCGGAACGACTTCCAGCCAGTAGCCGTCGGGGTCGACGATAAAATAAATGCCCATAGCCGGATTTTCATAGACGACACAGCCCATTTCCTTATGCTTGGCCAGGGCCGCATCCATATCCTTGACGGAAAAGGCCGTATGGAACTCGTTTTCGCCGAGATTATAGGGCTCTTTTCTGTCTTTGAGCCACGTCAGCTCCAACTGGAAATCAGAAACGCCGTCGCCGAGATAAACAATCGTAAAATCAGGCTTTTCAATACGGCGCACTTCCGTAAGGCCCAGGGCTTCTTTGTAAAACTCCATGCTGCGCTGCAAGTCCAGCACGTTAAAATTAGTATGTCTGAATGTAAACTGCATGTGTAGGTTCCTCCTTATGCTTCTTCCTGCCAGCCTTTGGAAACGTCGACCCAGCCTTGAGACCGGGCGTAGAGTTCCAATTCCGGCAGCGTCAGTTCGATAGCGCTGTTGCCGCTGCCGCAGGCCGGAAAGACCGTTTCAAACCGCTTCAGCGATTCGTCCAGATATACGGTCACGCCGGGATTAACGGCAAAGGGGCAGACGCCGCCGACGGGATGTCCAATTAACCGTTCCACGTCGTCATGCTTGATCATCGTCGCCTTTTTATGGAACCGCGTCTTGAATTTATGATTGTCCACGCGGGCGTCGCCGGCAAACAATACTAAAATCGGCCCGTCATCCAATAAAAACGACATGGATTTGGCGATGCGTCTGCCTTCCGTATGAAGGGCCGCCGCCGCTTCGTCGACAGTCGCGCTGGACTGATCCAGTTCCAACACGCGGTCAGCCATGCCCCACTGGGCAAAATACTCCCTTACCTTCTGAATAGACATCCTTTCTGTCCCCTCCTGTATCATAGCGTTATTAGGTTTCATTATATTACCATTTGGAAAGGGATTCAAATAATTTTTACGAATTACGGCAATTCGAAGTCAGCCGTACTGCCCCTGTCGGTCTTGTGGACGGCCAGGCGCGCGTCGATTCGCTCTCTCAGCTCCGGTACGTGGGAGATAATGCCGACGAGACGGCCGCCCTGCTTGAGCTCCATCAGAGCCTTTAAGGCGAAATCCAGCGTTTCTCCGTCGAGAGTACCGAATCCTTCGTCGATAAATATCGTATCGAGGTGAATGCCGCCGGAATAGGCCTGTACCACGTCGGCCAGTCCTAGGGCTAAGGCCAGGGAAGCCAAAAATGTCTCGCCGCCGGAGAGCGTATTAGCCGGGCGGGCGTATCCCGTATAGTTGTCGAATACTTCGATATCCAGGCCGATGCGCCGCACGCGCTTGTCGTCCCACGAGCGGGAACGCTGCAGCTCATACCGCCGGCGGCTCATCAAATCGAGGCGGGCGTTGGCCGCCGCCAAGACTTCGTCGAGAAGTGCTCCCAGCACATACCGCTCGAAGTTGACACCCGTATGCTGTCCGGAAATCAGTTCATATATGGAACCGACTGCCTCATACCGAGCCGACAGCTCCGCTTGCTCTCCCTGCCAGGCGGCAATCTGCTCCCGCCCCCGGCACAGCTCCTGTCGGCGTATCGCCGCGGCGGCACAGGATTCAGATAATCGCTGGCACAGCTTGTTTTTTTCGTCAAGCTGCGCCTTATATGCCGCCATATCTGGCTCCGGCTGCGAGGCGACGGCCTTTTCTTCCTGCGCTATCCGGCCCTGTATCTGCTGTACGTCCCGGTTATACTCGTCGACAGCCTGCTGCTCTCTGTCGATGGAGCCTACAAAGGGCTGCAGTTCCCGGCATTGCTGCAGGCTTTCGATTCCAGCCTGTCGAACCCGTTCCTTCAAATCGGCGGCGTACTCTTTATATTGCTTTCGCAGAGCCGTCACCTGCTCCTGCAGCAGGCGTTCCTGCTCCGTCCAGCGCGCGGCCTCCTTTTCGGCGTCGACGACGGCCTTTCGGCTTCGTTCTGCCTGTTCTTCATAGGCTTTAACGCGCTGGCTCAAATCAGCCATATGCCGTCTCAGTACGGCGGCGTCCCGATATTCTGCCGGTACGTCCGCTTCGGCCTGTTTCTTCGCCAACTGGCTCTGCGCGGCGGCAAGTCGAGCCGCTTCCGCCTGCTGGCGGGACTGCTCTTCTTTTTGTATCCCTTCCTTTTGCTTCAGCTCCCATTGCGTCACGGCGGCCCTCGTCCGTTCTGCCTGGGCGGCTTGTTCGCCCAGGAGGCTAACCTTCTGCTTCTGCGCGTCCAGCCGTACCCGCCATTGGGCGGACGTACATTCAAAAGGATACTGAGCACGCAGGTCGTCGCGCTGCCGCTTCAGACTTTGGAACTCCGCCTGTACGCGCTGGAGAGTCAGTTCAGCCTGACGGCGCTCCTCATCGCGCTGCTGAGCCTGCCGTTTCCGCGCTTCTACATCCTCTTTCCGCGGCATATGAGCCGCCAAAGGAGCCGGCATGGGATGATCCGTCGCGCCGCAAACAGGACAAGGCTCTCCTTCTTTCAGCTCCTTAGCCAGCAAAGCGGCCTGTCCCTGCAAAAACAAGGCTTGTACGCCTTCGTAATCTAGCTGCGCCTGCGCTGCCCCGGCGGCGGCCCGGCGGCAGGCGTCCTCGGCAGCCCGGCACGCGCTGTCCTTCTGCGAGATTTCCTCAGCCAAGGCCTCTATCGCCGCTTCTCGATTCAGCCTTTCTTCCCAGACAGCGGCCTGCCCTTTGGCCTGCTCCCATGCCGCGGCCAGCTCCGGCTGGCCGGCTACTTCCGCCCGTCCAGCGTCTATCCGGGCCTGCAAGGCCTCCCGTTCCTTCTGCAGCGCCGCCAATACCTCGTCGGCGCGCCGACTCTGGTCCGCCAGCTGCCGGGCCCTGCGGCACAGCTCTCCATACTGCTCGGCTTTTTCCGCCATACTCTGCAGCAGTATGAGTTGCCTTGCGTCGGCGTCATGGGCCGCGCCCTGCGCCTGCAGCGCTTCGGCCTCTTTGCGTACGGCCTGAAGTCGCTGTAGCGCCCCCTCGGCCTGTACGGCAGCTTCGCCGGCTTTTTGTCCGGCGGCGACGCCCTGGGCCTGTATCTCATCGAGCTGACGGCATGGTTCCGCCAGCAGCTGTGCGCGGCGCAGCACGTCGATATAAGCCTGTTTCTCCGCCATAGCTGTTTCCTGCTGACGCAGCTGATCCCGCAGCCTGCGGCTTTCCTTCAAATTCTGCCAATGGCTGTACACTACCTGCGCATCCTGGACTGTTTTCTGATAGACATCGCGGTCGGCTATGGCCGCGTCCAATTCGCCCTGACGCAGCCGTTGTTCTTCGTCTGCAGCTTGTTCCATAGCGGTCAGCGCCGCTGCATCGCCGGCTCCCAGGCTCTGCAAAAGCTGAGCAATGCGCTCCTTGCGCAAGTCGTACTGCGACAGGATATCGTCGTATTTTTCCTTTGCCAGCTCCTGCAGCCGGGCGTAGCGCTGGGTATGAAACAAGGTCTGCATAATCTGCTGGCGGTCCGCCGAGCTGGCCAGCAGCAAACGGCGGAAATCCCCCTGGGGCAGCAGGACGACCTGCCGGAACTGCTCGGCCTTAAAGCCCAGCAGCCGTTCCACCTCTTCGCCGACCTTTTTCGTCGCAATGACCGCCGTCTTTTCGCCCTTTTCGTCCACGGCGTATAAGGCGGCCGACGCCGCCGATTTCTTTAAGCCAGTGCCGCGCTTTTTCGCTATCTGCTGCTCCGGCCTTCGCTCGACGCAGTACCGCGCCGGCCCGATGGCAAAGGCAAAGACGACGTACGTCTCCTCTTCCGGCGAAGCATATTCACTGCGCATATGGGCGCCCGAGCGGCGGTTTCCGCTCGTTTCGCCGTACAGGGCATAGCACATCGCATCCAGTACCGTCGTCTTGCCGGCGCCGGTCGGCCCGTATATCAAAAACAGCTTATGATCTTCCAGCCGGCGGAAATCAATAACCTGACGCCCGGCATAGGGACCGAAGGCGTTCATTTCCAAATATAATGGTTTCACAACAAGCCGTCTCCTTCCCGCTGCAGCATATCCGTCCACAAGTCGTCCATGCAAGCCTGCTCGGCCTCCGTCAGCGGCCGGTCCGGCATCATGGCCGTGGCAAAGCTCTCAAACAGCTGCCGCTCCGTAGTCCTGTGCAGGTCGAAGTCCCGTTCTCCCGTGCCGCCGCTTTGACGGTTCGGCATTTCCAGCGCCGCCGCTCGCGGATATTTCTGCCGCAGCTTAGCCATGCCGTCCAGAATCGGAGCCGTATCGGTCAGGCGGAACAGGATATAGTCGTCGGTATGCAAGTCTTCGCCGGCCATGATATCCTCAAACAAGCCCTCGACGACGCGTACGTCATGGCGGGGAGAAAAGGGCAAAAACGACGTCGCCGTCCCGCCCTTTTCGTCTATATCCACGATGACGGCTCCTTTTTTCTGCCTCCATTCGCCGAAGGAATATTTCAGCAGGCTGCCGGCATAGCGCACGTTCGGCCCGCCCACCTGCTGCGGCCCGTGGAGATGGCCCAGAGCCGTATACGTATAGTCGGAAAACAAGGCCGGCGAAACGGCGTCGCTTCCGCCGATCGACAACGGGCGTTCTGAATCGCTGCTTTCGCCGCCGGCAGCGAAGACATGGGCGACGCAGACCGTCCGCATCGCCGTTCCGGCGCGCCGGCTGTCTATGAAACGGGCTAAGGCGTCCTCATGGCTGCGGATCGTATCGTCGCCGAAATACAACCTGGCCGCTGCCGGCTCGATAAACGGCAGGAGCACAAAGGCCACGGGTCCATAGGCGTCATGCAGGACGACCGGCCCGATCAGCTTGTCGAGTTCCCCGGCAATATAAAACCCCTGTTTTTCCAGCATCCGGCTGCCGAAGGACAGGCGGGCCGCGCTGTCATGATTGCCGCTGATGACGAAAAAGGGAACCCCCGCTTCCGCCGTAATCTTCGTCGCGATTTCATCAAACAAGGCCACGGCGTCTGCCGGCGGCAAGCTGCGGTCGTATACGTCGCCGGCCAGCACGACGGCGTCGATGCCCTCGTCCCGGATCATCGGCAGAAGCTGTTCCGTCAGCACATAGGCCTGGTCGTCCGTCAGGTAATCGCCGTAAAATAGTTTTCCTAAATGCCAATCTGCCGTATGCAGAATCCGCATAGGCAATCCCTCCTTATTCGCAGTATAAATCCCGCAGCATAGCGATTTCCCTGGCGTAGCCGTCTAACTCGTTAGGAGTTTCCAGATAAAACGGCAGCGTCCGCAGGGCCGGATGGTTGATAATCTTCCGAAATGCCTCCAGTCCGATATGGCCTTCGCCGATTTTTTCATGCCGGTCCTTGCGGCTGCCCAGGGGATTCTTGCTGTCGTTGATATGAACGGCCTTCAGCCGCTCCAATCCGATAAGGCGGTCAAACTGCTCCAGCACCTCATCCAGGCGCTCCGTAATGTCATAGCCGCCGTCAAATACGTGGCACGTATCCAGGCAGACGCCTACCTTATCAGAAAATTGCACCTTGTCGATAATAGCCGCCAGCTCTTCAAAGCTGCGGCCTACTTCCGTCCCCTTGCCGGCCATGGTTTCCAGCAGCACCGTCGTCCTTTGTCCTGAAAACATGCATTGGTTCATCATGGACGCAATGAGGCGGATTCCCTCGTCCGCGCCCTGCCCGACGTGGCTGCCGGGATGAAAATTGTAACGGCAGTTATCCAGATATTCCAGCCGCTGCAAATCCTCGCTCATCGCTTCGACGGCAAACTGCCGCGTTCGCTCCGTCTTGGAGCAGCCGTTGAGCGTATACGGCGCATGGGCCAGAATAGGCGCAAAATCATGGGCCGCCATGAGCTCGTTCAGCTGCTTCATATCGTCTATATCCAGCTTTCGGACACTGCCGCCGCGGGGATTGCGCGTAAAAAACTGAAACGTATCGGCGCCGATGGTCAGAGCTTCCTCGCCCATATGGCGAAAGCCCTGGGAAACGGACAGATGACATCCTATATGCAGCATATTTCTTCACCTCGCATAAGAAAAAGGCTGCAGCAAATAGTATGTCACTTCGCTGCAGCGCTCTTCGTATTTTTTATTATTCTGCCTCCTGGCAGTCCTTGCATACACCCAGGAAAGACAAACTCACGCCGCTGACAGAAAATCCTGTCTGCGCCTCGGCCTGTCTGGCCAGCTGGCCTTCGTCGATATCGACGTCGAGCACGCGGTTGCATTTGACGCACCGTATATGGGCGTGCTGGGATGTATTATAATCGTAGCGGTGGGCGTCTTCGCCGCACTGCAAAATTTTTACTACGCCGATTTTTGCAAAAATCTCCATGGTCTTGTACACCGTCGCCAAGCTCATCGATGGATACTGGGGCTGGAGCTGCTGGTAAATGGATTCTGCGTTGGGATGGGTCATATTATGATCGATCGCATCGTATACAGCCAGCCGCTGCGGCGTAACCTTGTAGCCGTTACTCCGTAATAATTCGGCAATATTCATATCGTTTCCCCCCTTTTGTGCAAGGATACTGAGCATACTAACTAAACATATAATATGCGAAAGTATTCTCTATTACATTGTAACGGTTATTAATAGATTTTTCAATATAAATAGATAAAATTTTTTAATTTGACGAATACAAAATTTGCAAGCATAATATATACTGTATTAGAAAGGAGTTTTCCATGACAGACCAACACATTATTCAAACAATCGCTCATACGATACACGTGTCAGAAAAGCAAATCCAGACGGCCCTGAGCCTCCTGCAAAGCGGCAACACGATTCCCTTTATTGCCCGTTACCGCAAGGAAGCGACGGGTATGCTGAACGAAATACAGCTGCGCCAAATCCAGGAGCAGTACGAATATGAACAAGCCCTGTCCAGCCGCCGCGAAGCCGTGCGCCAGTCCATTATGGAGCAAGGCCAGTGGACGGAAGAATTAGGACGTCTCCTAGACCAGGCCGGCAAGCTGCAGGAAATCGAAGATCTTTACATGCCTTACAAGCCGAAAAAACGGACAAAAGCGTCCATGGCCCGCGACGCCGGGCTGGAGCCGCTGGCCGACATCTTCTGGCAGCAGGACCCCCACGGTCCGTCTCCGGAAGAGGCCGCCGCGTCTTACCTGAACGAAACGATACCGACAATCGAAGACGCCATTGCCGGCGCGGCCAATATTTTAGCGGAACGCATGTCCGAGCTTGCGCCGTACCGTCAGTATCTCCGCCGCGCCTTGTGGAAAACGTCAAAGCTGGAATGCGCCCTGTTAGTCGAAGAGGACGAAGCCAAGGCCATGCTGACCTATAAGGACTTCAGCGGCCGCATCGCCTCCCTTCCCAGCCACCGCATACTGGCCATCAACCGAGGAGAAGCGCAGAAGCTGCTGAAGGTAACTCTGACCGACACGCCGGACGCCAACATCGGCAAGCTCATACAAGACGTAACAGTCTGCGATTCGCCTTACGGGCAGATCATCGCCGCAGCAGCAGCCGACAGCTATAAGCGCCTCATCTTCCCCCAGTTGGAACGGGAAATCCGCAGCGACCTGACAGAACGGGCCGAAAAGCAGGCCATTTCTATCTTCGCCAAGAACCTGCGCAGCCTGCTCCTCCAGCCGCCCTTTGCCGGACAGGTAATCTTAGGCCTGGACCCGGGATACCGCACGGGCTGCAAGGCCGCCGTCATCGACGCGACGGGCAACGTCCTCGATTACGGCGTCTGCTATTTGACCGGCTCGGAAAAACAGCGCCGCGCCAGCGCCGACACCCTCCTGAGCATGATTCAAAATCACGGCGTAACGCTCTTATCTATCGGAAACGGCACGGCCTCTTATGAAACGGAGCAGTTCGTAGCCAGCCTCATTCAGGAAAACGACTTATCCTGCCGCTACATCATCGCCAACGAATCAGGCGCGTCGGTCTACTCTGCGTCCGATCTGGCTAGGGAAGAGCTGCCCGACCTGGATGTCACCATCCGCGGAGCCGTATCCATTGCCCGCCGGATTCAGGATCCCCTGGCAGAGGCCGTCAAAATCGACCCGAAATCAATCGGCGTCGGCCAATATCAGCACGACGTCAACCAAAAGTCCTTATCAGCCGCCCTGGACGCCGTCGTCGAATCCGTCGTCAACTACGTCGGCGTCGACCTCAACACGGCGTCGGCAGCCCTGCTGCAGCATGTATCGGGCTTGACGGCGGCCACGGCGGCCAATATCGTCGCCTACCGCAAGGAAAAGGGCCCCTTTCACAGCCGGCAGGAGCTGCTGTCGGTCAACCGCTTAGGCCCGGCTACCTTTACGCAGTGCGCCGGCTTCCTGCGCATTAAAGGCGGCGACGAACCCTTGGACAACACGTCGGTCCATCCCGAATCGTACGAGCTGACAGAAAAAATCATCAGCCATTATGGCCTGACGAAAGCAGACCTCCACGACGAAGAGAAACTCCGCGCCCTGCAAAGCAAGGTGCAGATGAATGCCGTCCCCGTCCTGGCCGCCAAATTCCAGGCCGGCGAGCCGACGATCCGCGATATCCTGGAAGAGCTGCGCAAGCCGGGCCGCGATGTCCGCAGTGAATTCCCTCTGCCGCTGACGCGCCGCAACGTCGTATCTCTGGACGAATTAAAAATAGGAACCGTCGTCCGCGGCACCGTCCACAACGTCGTCGACTTCGGCGCGTTCGTCGACTTCGGATTAAAGACACCGGGGCTGATTCACCGCTCCGAGCTGTGCAATCATCCCTTCCGCCACCCGACCGACGTCATCAGCGTCGGAGACGTCGTCGATGCCGTCATCATCTCCGTCGACAGCTCCCGCGGCCGCGTCGGCTTATCGATCAAAAAATTAAAGCAATCCCTGAAAAAACCAACAGAATCCTGACACAACAGCCAGATGTGCCCCGGCATATCTGGCTGTTTTCCATATTAAAGTATATCTCCGTATACGAAAAAAAACGCTAGTGCATCACTGCACTAGCGCTCTCGAGTCTGGTGGGCGATAACAGGATCGAACTGCTGACATCCTGCTTGTAAGGCAGGCGCTCTCCCAGCTGAGCTAATCGCCCAAATAGTGGTGACCCCTACGGGATTCGAACCCATGTTCTCGCCGTGAAAGGGCGGTGTCTTAAACCACTTGACCAAGGGGCCATGGCTCCTCAAGTAGGACTCGAACCTACGACAAATCGGTTAACAGCCGATTGCTCTACCGACTGAGCTATTGAGGAATAACTCATGTGTTCTCACTGGAACGATATTTATTATACTAGTAAGAAAGAAAAAATGCAAGTACTTTTTTGAAAATTTTTTGATGAATTCTGACGCCTCTATGTCCCAGCCTGCTCGCCGGCCTTACACATCCATTTTACCGCAATTACCCTTGTTTCAGCCGTTTGATAAAGCTGAAAATACAATACGCCGACGCAGCAGCCGCCAAGCCGCCTCCGGCATAGCCGATATAGGCAATAGAACTGTACGTAGAAACCATGCCGCCAATCCAGGTGCCGCTGCCGATTCCCAAGTTGAAGATGCCGGAAAAAATAGACATCGCCACGGCAGCCGCGCTGAGAGACGTATGCTGAATTAGTTCGGCCTGGAAAGATACGTTGAAGATCGTAGCAGCCATGCCGAGGACCGCGCATAATATCATGACGGCATACAAGCTGCCTGAAGCCGCGTGCAGCAATAATGGCGGCACAGCCATGCAGATAAACGACAGGCGAAGCATTCCGAAGCGAAAATGGCCGTAGCCGCGCGAAAACAAGACGCTGCCGCCTAATCCGCTGAGGCCGAAAAGAATCAGCGTCAAAGTAATCCACTCTTCCGACATACCGGCAATCTGCTGCAAAAACGGTTCGATATAGCTGTAACTCGTATAATATGCCGTCGCCATGACTACGGTCAGCCCATATAAACGAATCAAGACGGGATTTTTAACGAGCTCCGGCAGCTGCCGTACCGAGAAGGCCGAGCGGCTGGGAATCTGCGGAAATACGCGCCATATATAAACCAAGGTGAGAAAAGATATGATGCCGATCGTCAAGAAGGTCATGCGCCAGCCAATATACAAGCCGATAACGCGGCCTAAAGGCAGGCCTAAAATCATCGCGATAGAAGTTCCCGTCGCCACCATGCTCAGCGCCGTCGAGCGATGTTCCTTTTCTACGAGCTGAACGGCCATAGGAGCCGCAATAGACCAAAAGACGGAATGAGCGCAGGCCACGCAGATGCGCGACGCCGTCAGCAATGCATATTGGCTGGAAAAAGCCGATAGTGCCTGCCCCAGACAAAACACGCCCAGCGTCATCAGCAGCAGCTTGCGGTATTCTACCTTGCAGGCCAGCAGCATGAGAGGCAGCGATAAAATCGTAACCGCCCAGGAATAGGCCGATATCATGACGCCGGCCTGCGCTTCGGTAATCTGAAAGTCCGAAGCGATGCTCGTCAGCAGTCCAATCGGCATAAATTCCGACGTATTAAATAAAAAAGCCGAAACGGTAATCCCCGCCAGGGGCAGAAATTGACGCAATGAAATACGGTGGTTCATAAAAAAACGACATCTCCTGATATAGCTAAGAATTGAACTTCCCTATCATATAAAATTTTAAGCGAAAGGTCAAGAAAAATGCACGTAAAAAAGCTCTCGCGAAAAATCACGAGAGCTTTTGCAATTACATTTACACAGGTAAGAACAACTCTTACATCATGCCAGGCATGCCGCCCATGCCGGGAGCTGCCGGGGCTGCCGGAGCCGGTTCCGGTTTGTCTGCAACCAACGTTTCCGTCGTCAATACCAATGCGGCGATGGAAGCAGCGTTCTGCAAGGCCGTACGCGTAACCTTAGCCGGGTCTACGATACCGGCTTTTACCATGTCGACGTATTCTTCCGTCAGCGCGTTGAAGCCAACGCCCTTATCGGATGCTTTAACCTTCGCTACGATAACCGAGCCTTCCAAGCCTGCATTGGCAGCAATCTGACGAACCGGTTCTTCAATAGCGCGTTTTACGAGGTTGATGCCCGTCTGTACGTCGCCTTCTTCATGGAATTCATCCAAAGCCGGGAGAATGTCGATGAACGTCGTGCCGCCGCCGGCTACGATGCCTTCTTCAACAGCTGCGCGCGTAGCGTTCAAGGCGTCTTCGAGGCGAAGCTTCTTATCTTTCAATTCAACTTCCGTTGCAGCGCCGACTTCGATGACAGCTACGCCGCCGGACATCTTGGCCAAGCGTTCCTGCAATTTTTCTTTATCGAAATCAGACGTCGTTTCAGCGATCTGCGCTTTGATCTGCGCAACGCGGTTTTTGATTTCTTCAGCGTTGCCGTGGCCTTCAACGATCGTCGTTTCGTCCTTCGTAACGCGAACCTGACGGGCCGTGCCGAGGTCTTCCATCGTAATGCTGTCAAGTTTGCGGCCTACGTCTTCTGTGATGACAGTAGCGCCGGTGAGGATAGCGATATCCTGAAGCATCGCTTTGCGGCGGTCGCCGAAGCCCGGAGCCTTAACGGCAACGGCTCTGAAGGTGCCGCGGAGCTTGTTGACTACCAACGTAGCCAACGCTTCGCCTTCTACGTCTTCTGCGATGATGAGGAGTTCTTTGCCGGCCTGTACGACTTTTTCGAGGACAGGGAGCATTTCCTGAATAGAAGCGATTTTGCGGTCCGTAACGAGGATGTACGGTTCAGTCATAACGGCTTCCATCTTATCCGGGTCCGTTACCATGTACGGGGAAATGTAGCCGCGGTCGAACTGCATGCCTTCGACGACAGACAGCTGCGTACCCATCGTCTTGGATTCTTCAACGGTGATGACACCGTCTTTACCAACTTTTTCCATAGCGTCGGCAATGAGGCCGCCGATTTCTTCGTCGCCTGCGGAAATAGAAGCTACCTGAGCAATAGCAGCTTTATCGGAAACGGCGATGGAACGCTGTTTGATTTCTTCTACCAATTTAGCGACAGCTTTTTCAATGCCCCGTTTCAAAATCATCGGGTTCGCGCCGGCCGCTACGTTGCGCATGCCTTCCTGGATCATAGCCTGAGCCAGCAGCGTAGCCGTCGTCGTGCCGTCGCCTGCTACGTCGTTCGTCTTCGTAGCGACTTCTTTGACGAGCTGTGCGCCCATGTTTTCAAAGGGATCTTCCAATTCGATGTCGCGGGCAATCGTTACACCGTCGTTCGTAATCGTCGGGGCGCCGAATTTCTTATCCAATACGACGTTGCGGCCTTTAGGTCCCAACGTAACTTTTACTGCGTTTGCCAAAGCGTCGACGCCTTTGCCCAAAGCGCGGCGTGCTTCTTCATTGAACAAAATCTGTTTTGCCATTGTTAAACACTCTCCTGTATGTAAAGTAATCTAGGTTCTATAAAATTAGCAAATAGCCAAGATGTCGCGTTCGCTGACGATCAAATATTCAGTGCCTTCATATTTGACTTCCGTGCCTGCATATTTGGAGAAAATAATCTTGTCGCCGACTTTTACATCCAATGCAACGCGGCTGCCATTGTCCTGCACTTTGCCGGGACCTACGGCAACGACTTCGCCCTGGCTCGGCTTTTCTTTAGCCGTATCAGGCAAAAAGATGCCGCTGGCAGTTTTTTCTTCTTGTTCCAGTACGCGGATAACAACGCGATCTCCTAACGGTTTTAACATTTTATATTCCTCCTCAATCATACACTGTATCTTTCATCTTGTTAGCACTCGCTGTATCCGAGTGCTAATTACAATATATATATTACTCATGAAAGGTGAAAAAGTCAAGACTTTTGTCTTCTTTTTTTCGCAACCCCTACGTCGAGCCGCCGCGGCGCTGCTCTGCGCTGGCAACGACCGCCTCAGCAACAGATTTTAACGAACGGCGCTTTTTCATGCTGTATTGCTGCAGACGGCGATACGCCTCCTGTTCGGATATCTTATACAGCTCCATCAAGTAGCCCTTTGCCTTTTCGACAACTTTTCTCGTCTCTATGCGCTCGTTCATTTCCCAGAGCTGCCGCGCCGTTTCTTCCTGCCGTTTAAACTGAGATATGGCGATTTCCATGGCAGGAAACAGGTTGACCGGGCTCACGGGCTTGACCAAATACCCCAGCACACCCGAATCCTTGGCTTGCTCAACGACGTCCTGCTGGCTGTAAGCCGTCAGCAGCAAAACCGGCGCAATGCGTTCGTGACAGATCATTTTAGCCGCATGGATGCCGTCCAGCCGCGGCATTTTGATGTCCAGCAATACGATATCCGGCTTTTCTTTCCGCGCCAATTCCAGCGCTTCCACGCCGTCGGCCGCTTCCCCCACGACCACATGGCCGGCTTCTTCGAGCATTTCGCATAAATCCAGCCGGATGATAGATTCATCGTCCCCAATTACGACGCGATATCCCATATTCGTTATCCCCTCTCTGCAATAGAAAACTGTATTCGTACTTCCGTGCCGTGCGGCACAACGGGAGTAAACGACAACTCTCCTTTTAAATCCTTTTCTACCAACGTGCGGACGATTGTCAGGCCCAAATGCTTGCGCCCTTCGCCGCCTTGCGGCAAGGTCATGCCGACGCCCGTATCGCTGACGGTCAGCGCGCACGTCGTCCCTGCCTGCGTCACGGCGACGCGCACTTCCCCTTCGTCCAGCCCCTCAAAGCCGTGGATGATGGCATTAGTAATCAGTTCATTCAGCACTAACGCCAGCGACGTAGCCATATCCGACGGCAGGGGCAGCTCGTTTCCGGAAAACGACGTCCTGACGCGGCATTCCGCCCCGGCCATGCCATGAGTCAGCAGCGACAGCAGCTGTTTGGCGACTACGCAGATATCAATAGATTCTTCGTCGTGGTGCGATAAAATTTCATGAACCAAGGAAATGCTGAGTATGCGGTTTACGCTTTCCTGCAGCACATCCTTCGCCTCCCGGCTTTCGGTCCTGCGCATCTGCATGCGCAGCAGGCTGGCGACAGTCTGCAAATTATTTTTTACGCGGTGGTGAATTTCCTTGATAACCGACGTCTTGATCATCAGCTCTTCTTCTTTGCGGTACAACTCAGTCCGCTCCGTCAAAATAGCTATGACCCGATATACCTTGCCGCGCCGCAGCAGAGGAATGACCCGCCGCGTGACGACGACTTCCCCGAAGGTAATGTCCTCGGCAAAGCCTTCCCGCGTCGCCAGGGCCTGCTTCGCGCCGGTCAGATTGGTCCGGCTGTTGTAGATATTAGAACCGACCAGCATGCCGGAATATCCGCGCATGTGCATGATGCTTTCCGCCATTTCGTCTGCGTAAATCACGACGCCGTTGCAGTTGATGAGGATAACGCCGTCCTGGACGGATAAGGGGCGGTACAGCTTGCGGAAATCCCTCTCGATGGGAACCTGCAGGGCCAAAAAAGCCGTTTCAGTCAGCATATCGCGGTTGCTTTCTATTGTGCCGACAAAGGCGACGACGGCGATCGTTTCCCCGCCGTTATCGACGAAAGGATAGGCGAACAGCGGCTCAATACGCCCATAATCTACCTCTTTGCTGCCTTGCATCATCTGCCCCGTCTGCAGTACCTGCAGCACGACCGGTTCTTCGTACCCGGCGCAGACTGTTCCGGCTTTTTTTCTATTCGCCTGCGTTTCTGCCGGCTGCAGCAGCGGGAGGCGCTGCGCCGCCAAGACTACCGTGCCAGCCTTCTGCCCCGGCACAAAGACCAGCAGCTCCCGATGGGATAAGTCGCTGGCAAACTGCAGCAAATCTTCGCTGTTTTTTAGAATATGAATTTGTACGTCCGACAAGGCGCTGGCACTGCGGCAAATCGTTTCGATAGAAGACATAATCAGGACCTCTTTAATACGAGGAAATCGCCAAGGCCGGCTTGGCGTTGAGCGTTAAATCGGCGAAATGCCCTTCCAGGGCCATGTAATAAGCCCGGCATCCAATCATCGCCCCGTTGTCCGTACATAAAACGGGCTCTGGCCGATAAAACGAATACCCGTGGGCTGCGCAGGCCTGTTCCATCGCCGCGGCTAAGGCGCTGTTGGCCGAAACGCCGCCGGCAACGGCAATCTTGTTCATGCCGCAGTACGCCGCTGCGTCCATGGTCTTTTCTACCAGCGTTTCCACTACGGTCTTTTGGAAGCTTGCCGCAACGTCGTGTACGTCATAGGGCTGCTTTCGCTGTTCCTGTGTATGAAGGTAATTCAGCACCGCCGATTTTAAGCCGCTGAAACTGAATTCAAAGTTATGCTTTTCATGCAGGGCCTTAGGAAATGCAATGGCGTCAGGATTTCCGTCCTTCGCCAGCTTGTCGATCTGCGGGCCGCCAGGATAGGGATAGCCCATGACGCGGGCAATTTTATCGAAGGCTTCCCCCGCCGCATCGTCCCGCGTCTGCCCCAGCAGCGTAAACGTATTGTATCCTTCGATTTTTACCAGCTGCGTGTGGCCTCCCGACACGACCAGCGCCAAAAAGGGCGGCTCCAGCTCGGGATGGCTGAGGAAATTGGCAAAAATATGTCCCTCCATGTGGTTGACGCCAACCAAGGGCTTATCCAAGGCAAAGCTCAGGGCCTTGGCGGCCGCGACGCCGACCAGCAGCGCGCCGACTAACCCCGGGCCATAGGTAACGCCAATGTGATCTATCTCCTGCAGCGACACATGCGCCGTATCGAGAGCTTCTTTAATAATCGGCATGACGTATTCGATATGCTGCCGCGAAGCAATTTCCGGGACGACGCCGCCGAATTTACGGTGAATCGGCACCTGCGTCGATATGATATTAGAAAGAATCTGCCGTCCGTCCTGAATGACGGCGGCCGACGTTTCGTCGCAACTCGTTTCCAGTGCTAAAGTATACATCCTTACTCATCCTTTTTATATGAATTGGTAATCCACTGATAATTTTCTTTTTTACAGTCCATTACGTAGGCGTCTTCTTCCGGCTCAGAATAATAGTTTTTCCGTACTGACAGGACCTGATATCCTAATTTGCGGTACAAATGCAACGCCCCGATATTAGAAACGCGCACTTCCAAAAAAATATCGCTGCATCCGTCTTCCCAAGCCGCTTCCATCAAGACCCGCAGCAGCAGTTCGCCGTAGCCTTGCCGGCGGTATTGCTGTTTCAGCGCGATGTTCGTAATCTGCCCTTCGTCAAGAACGCGCCACAACCCGGCATATCCGGCGATAGTTCCATCTTCATCGGCTAATACGTAATACATGGTCAAATTCGGATTGGCCAGCTCTCTGGTTATAGCCTGCAACGACCACGGCACGGAAAAAGATTCTGTCTCTACGTCGAAAATGCCTTGGGCGTCAGCCTCTTCTGCTTTTCTTACAATCATAGGCACCGTTGGCCTCCATGACGTTTTTCCCACAATACCTCCGCCTCGCTCCGGCGCTTGTACGCCGGCGTCAAGGTCATGCAGTCGTCTGCCTCTCCAGCGGCCAGGCGCTGCTGGCCGGCAAGGGCCAAACTGCCAGCACGGGGAATGACCATCGTCGGCGGTGCAATGCGGAATAAATCGCTGGCAGCGGCAATCTTCTGCCGGCCCAGCAAGGCACCGTCTCCGCAAAATACGACGGGCTCGCCCTGCTGCTGCAGCCGTTCCAATACGTCGTCCAACGGCATGACAGACACGTCGTCCAGCGTTTCCAGTATGCCCCGGTTCCACTTGTATACCGATGCGTACACGTTCCCCTTCTGCGCGTCGATAAGAGGACAGATTTTATCCGCATTTCCTACAAAATTCCAAGCCAAACTCGTCGGCGTTTCTATGCCGACAATAGGCGTCTGCCAGGCAAAGGCCAATCCCTTAGCCGTCGCCAAGCCGATGCGCAGCCCCGTAAAAGACCCCGGTCCGATAGATACGACAATCCCGTCGATATCGGCTTTGCCTACCGACGCCTTATCCAGCATATCGGCGATATGCGGCATCAGCTGTTCCGAATGGGTTAATCTTGCTTGTATCGTAAGCTCCGCCCGCAGCGTCTGCTCATGTAAAAGGGCCACGCTCGACACAAGGCTGGATGTTTCAATGGCTAACAACATAAGACTCTACCTCTTTTTCCGCGGCAGCCCAGCGGGCGCCGTTAAATTCAAAATGAAAGATGCGTTCCGTCAAACCCTTTTTTTCGATAAAAACGCGAGCTGCGTCCTCCGGCAGGCGTTCGGGGAATTTTTCCGACCACTCGATGACGGTCACGCCTCTCGTCAAGTAATCGTCAAACCCCAAATCGTCTAATTCATATTCGTCTTCCAGACGATAAAAATCAAAATGCTGCAGCGGAACGGCATGTTCATAATAGTTCAATATAGTGAATGTCGGACTGACGACGGGCTCGTCAATGCCCATTCCCTTAGCAATGCCTTGGACAAAATGCGTTTTTCCCGCGCCCAAATCCCCCTGCAGCGCTAATACGTCGCCGTCGCTTAAAACTCGTCCTAACGCAGCGCCTAAGGCAATCGTATCTTGTTCCGAATGTGTTTCTATATCTATCATGACGCATCTCCTCACCTATGAAAATGATTCCAACCAGTCGGCTGTAATACAGACGTCTTTCCCTCATGCCGGACGTATACCTGTCCCTTGCCGGCCCGTGCCTGCCCAATGGCCGTCACATAGGGATACTCCCTCCGCAGGGCTTCGAAATCGTCGGGAGCCATCGTAAAGATCAACTCATAATCTTCTCCGCCGTTAAATACATAGGCATATATATCTTTCTGTACAGACTGGGCCCATTGCCGCAGCTCCTCGCTGCAGGGAATCGCCTCTTTATCCAATATCAAATCGACGCCGCTGGCCTTGGCAATTTCATTGGATTCGCTAGCTAAGCCGTCGCTGATGTCATTTAAACTATGGGCACGATATGCTACCAAAGCTCGTCCTAGTTGTATCTGCGGCGTTGGAAATTGATGAGCTTTTTTCAAATGAGTATACCCATCTATCCCATGAAGAAGTACATCCAGACCGCCGGCAGAATCGCCAATCGTATGCGAAACGGCGACGACATCGCCCGGCTTGGCTCCGCTGCGGCAAATAGCTTTCCCTGACTCCACTTCGCCAAAGGCCGCCACAGTGATGACTAACGCGCCTTTAGACAAAACCGTATCCCCGCCAATAATATTGACGCCGTAGGTTTTGCATATGTCTTTCATTCCCTCATACAGCGCCGTCAAATCAGCCATTTCCATATCCGTAGGAATTGCAGTAGACAGGACGATATGCGTCGGAATGCCTCCCATCGCGGCGATATCGCTTAAATTAGAAGCCACTGCTTTATACCCGACGTCAAACCAGGAAGCCGTCTTCCCTATGATGAAATGACTCCCCTCGACCATCGTATCAATGACGGCAATTTGTTCCATGCCTTCTGTCGTCTTATACACAGCGCCGTCGTCGCCAATTCCCACGACGACAGAAGAAGGATTAAACAAGGTCCCTTCCTTGACGGCATCAATGAATCCAAATTCGCCGATCTCTGAAATCTTCATGTTAGTACTCCTCATATATTTAGACTTTTGAATATATTTTAATAGAAACACAGTCAAAAGTAAAATCATTACGCCCATTTAAGTATACAAAAAAACAGCTCATACAAATTGCATGAGCTGTTCTGTGGTGACCCGGTAGGGATTCGAACCCTAGACCTACTGATTCGTAGTCAGTCACTCTATCCAGCTGAGCTACCGAGTCATGGAAGGGATTAAATCGCTAACAGATATAATCCCTTTTTGGCAGGGGCAGAAGGACTTGAACCCTCAACCGACGGTTTTGGAGACCGCTACTCTACCAATTGAGCTATACCCCTATAATAATCAGCGGCTTCCTATCCTCCCAGGGGGCCTCCCCCCAAGTACTTTCGGCGTTTGCGGGCTTAACTGCTGTGTTCGGCATGGGAACAGGTGGATCCCCGCAGCTATCGCCACTGAATTTCCTAAGGGCCCGTGCCCTTACAACTGCATAAAACGAACTTCCTTAACGAGCCTCCGCTCTGTTTACGGTTCCTTCCTCAGAACCTGCTTCCAGATTCCCTCACCCACTCCCTTCGGGAGTAAGCGACTCGCTCCTGTTTGTGCGTCGCTTCTCAGCTCCTTCAAACAGGGCTCCCTGCTTAAGTCAAGCCCTCGGTCTATTAGTACCGGTCCGCTCCGTGCATCACTGCACTTCCACTCCCGGCCTATCTACCATGTCGTCTTCATGGGACCTTACTTGCTTTCACAATGAGAAACCTCATCTTTAGGCTGGTTTCACGCTTAGATGCTTTCAGCGTTTATCCGTCCCGGACGTAGCTACCCAGCTGCACGGCTGGCGCCATGACTGGTACACCATTGGTCCGTCCACTCCGGTCCTCTCGTACTAGGAGCAGCCCCTTTCAAGTTTCTTCCGCCCGCGATGGATAGGGACCGAACTGTCTCACGACGTTCTGAACCCAGCTCGCGTACCACTTTAATGGGCGAACAGCCCAACCCTTGGGACCTACTTCAGCCCCAGGATGTGATGAGCCGACATCGAGGTGCCAAACCTCCCCGTCGATATGGACTCTTGGGAGAGATAAGCCTGTTATCCCCAGGGTAGCTTTTATCCGTTGAGCGATGGCAATTCCACTCTCTACCACCGGATCACTAAGCCCGACTTTCGTCCCTGCTCGACCTGTCCGTCTCGCAGTCAAGCTCCCTTCTGCCTTTACACTCTTCGCGCGGTTTCCGTCCGCGCTGAGGGAACCTTTGGGCGCCTCCGTTGCTCTTTCGGAGGCGACCGCCCCAGTCAAACTGCCCGCCTGAGACTGTCCAAAGACTCGTTACGTCTCTCGTTAGAATCCCAATAAAACAAGGTTGGTATCCCACCAGCGGCTCTGCGGATACTGGCGTACCCGTTTCTCAGCCTCCCAACTATCCTGTACATCTCTTACCGGAATCCAATCTCAGGTTACAGTAAAGCTCCATGGGGTCTTTCTGTCCAGTCGCGGGTAACCTGCATCTTCACAGGTACTTCAATTTCACCGGGTCCCTCGTTGAGACAGTGCCCAAATCGTTACACCTTTCGTGCGGGTCGGAACTTACCCGACAAGGAATTTCGCTACCTTAGGACCGTTATAGTTACGGCCGCCGTTTACTGGGGCTTCAATTCTCTGCTTCGCCTTTCGGCTAACACGTCCTCTTAACCTTCCAGCACCGGGCAGGTGTCAGCATCTATACGTCAGCTTTCGCTTTAGCAGACGCCTGTGTTTGTGGTAAACAGTCGCTTGGGCCTCTCTTCTGCCGCCTATTCCTGCTCCCTGCGTTTCTGCAGCTCACATACTTTAGGCTATCCTTTTCCCGAAGTTACGGATACATTTTGCCGAGTTCCTTAACGAGGGTTTTCCCGCGCACCTTAGAATTCTCTTCCTGCCTACCTGTGTCGGTTTCGGTACGGGCGCCTGAGTCCTCACTAGAAGCTTTTCTCGACAGCCTAGTTCCTGCCCCTTCGCCATTGTCTCCAATGGCTCCCCATCACTTCTCGGCTTTTAGTATGGCGGATTTGCCTGCCACACAACCTACCAGCTTGGACGTGCTCTTCCAATCGCACGCGCGCATTCCTTTCTGTGTCACTCCTTCGCTCAAACAGACTCCTGCGGTACAGGAATTTCAACCTGTTGTCCATCTCCTACGCGTCTCCGCCTCGGATTAGGTCCCGACTTACCCTGGGTCGACGATCGTTGCCCAGGAACCCTTAGGCTTTCGGTGGAAAGGATTCTCACCTTTCTTTTCGCTACTCATACCGGCATTCTCTCTTCCTGCTTGTCCACCTGTCCTTCCGGTCAGGCTTCTCCCATGCAGGAACGCTCCCCTACCCAAGTATCTCATGATACTTGCCAAAGCTTCGGTTCCGTACTTTAGCCCCGGTCATCTTCGGCGCAGAGTCTCTCGACCAGTGAGCTATTACGCACTCTTTTAATGGTGGCTGCTTCTAAGCCAACATCCTGGTTGTTTTCGAAATTCCACATCCTTCGCCACTTAGTACGGCATTGGGGACCTTAGCTGTTGGTCTGGGCTGTTTCCCTCTTGACTACGGGCCTTATTACTCGCAGTCTGACTCCCATGTATAAGTACAGCCATTCGCAGTTTGATTAAGTTCGGTAGCCGGACAGGCCCCTACCTCGTTCAGTGCTCTACCGCCTGTACTCTTACCATGAGGCTAGCCCTAAAGCTATTTCGGGGAGAACCAGCTATCTCCACGTTCGATTGGCATTTCACCCCTACCCACATCTCATCCAAAAGCTTTTCAACGCTCACTGGTTCGGTCCTCCACACATTTTTACCTGTGCTTCAACCTGGACATGGGTAGATCACTGTGGTTTCGGGTCTACTGCTACCAACTTATCGCCCTGTTCAGACTCGCTTTCGCTTCGGCTCCGCGTTTTCCGCTTAACCTCGCTGGCAACAGTAACTCGCCGGTTCATTCTTCAATAGGCACGCCGTCGCGCATGTAAAGCGCTCCGACTGTTTGTAGACATACGGTTTCAGGTTCTCTTTCATTCCCCTCCCGGGTTCTTTTCACCGTTCCCTCACGGTACTATTCGCTATCGGTCCATATCAGTGTTTCGCCTTGGAGGGTGGTCCCCCCTGCTTCCCACAAGGTTCCTCGTGCCCCGTGGTACTCTGGATCCTGCTCCATGGTCTTCCTTACGCTTACCGGGCTCTCACCGTCTCTGGCCCAGTTTCCCAACTGGTTCTGCTTCGTCCAACCATTTGTTAGCAGTCCGCAACCCCACAGCGGTTTCCCGCTCTGGTTTGGGCTCTGCCCTCTTCGCTCGCCGCTACTGAGGGTATCTCTGTTGATTCCTTTTCCTCCGGCTACTTAGATGTTTCAGTTCACCGGGTTCCCTTCCTTTCGGATGACAGCACTCCTGCTGCCGGGTTTCCCCATTCGGACACCTGCGGGTCAATGGTTACTTGCACCTCACCGCAGCTTTTCGCAGCTTATCGCGTCCTTCATCGGCTGATATGGCCAAGGCATCCGCCGTACGCCCTTACTTGCTTGACTTTATGTCTTCACCGTTTTTTCAGAGTTTCTTCGGTTCGTTAAGTCTTTCTCTTTTTCTTCAAAAAAGAGGTTTGTTCGTTTCGTTTTATGCAGTTGTCAAGGTACGGGTCTTTCTCTTTTTTTCTTGAGAGGTTCATGGCCTCTCAAAACTGAACAATGTGTACGTACTCCAGAATGCCGACTTGAAGTTTCGTAACGTCTTCCGCAGAATCCGTTACTTCTTCCCTAGAAAGGAGGTGATCCAGCCGCACCTTCCGATACGGCTACCTTGTTACGACTTCACCCCAATCATCGCCCCCACCTTCGACGGCTGGCTCCGTAAGGTTACCTCACCGGCTTCGGGTGTGAATGACTTTCGTGGTGTGACGGGCGGTGTGTACAAGGCCCGGGAACGTATTCACCGCAGTATGCTGACCTGCGATTACTAGCGATTCCTGCTTCATGCAGGCGGGTTGCAGCCTGCAATCCGAACTGGGACTCTGTTTTTGGGGTTTGCTCCGGATCGCTCCTTCGCCTCCCTCTATTAAGAGCCATTGTAGTACGTGTGTAGCCCAAGCCATAAGGGGCATGATGACTTGACGTCATCCCCGCCTTCCTCCGCATTATCTGCGGCAGTCTCTCCTGAGTCCCCGCCATGACGCGCTGGCAACAGAAGATAGGGGTTGCGCTCGTTGCGGGACTTAACCCAACATCTCACGACACGAGCTGACGACAGCCGTGCACCACCTGTTTTCGCGTCTTCCGAAGAAGAACTCCTCATCTCTGAGGATAGCACTCAATGTCAAGGCTTGGTAAGGTTCTTCGCGTTGCGTCGAATTAAACCACATACTCCACCGCTTGTGCGGGCCCCCGTCAATTCCTTTGAGTTTCAGCCTTGCGGCCGTACTCCCCAGGCGGGATACTTATTGCGTTAACTCCGGCACAGGAGGGGTCGATACCCCCTACACCTAGTATCCATCGTTTACGGCCAGGACTACCGGGGTATCTAATCCCGTTCGCTCCCCTGGCTTTCGCGCCTCAGCGTCAGTTGTCGTCCAGAAAGCCGCTTTCGCCACTGGTGTTCCTCCTAATATCTACGCATTTCACCGCTACACTAGGAATTCCGCTTTCCTCTCCGACACTCCAGTCTCACAGTTTCCGTCCCCTCACGGGGTTAAGCCCCGCACTTTTAAGACAGACTTATGAAACCGCCTGCGCGCCCTTTACGCCCAATAATTCCGGACAACGCTTGCCACCTACGTATTACCGCGGCTGCTGGCACGTAGTTAGCCGTGGCTTTCTCTTACGGTACCGTCATTCTAATGTGGTATTGGCACACTAGCCGTTCGTCCCGTATAACAGAGCTTTACAACCCGAAGGCCGTCTTCGCTCACGCGGCGTTGCTCCGTCAGGCTTTCGCCCATTGCGGAAGATTCCCCACTGCTGCCTCCCGTAGGAGTCTGGACCGTGTCTCAGTTCCAATGTGGCCGTTCATCCTCTCAGACCGGCTACTGATCGTCGCCTTGGTGGGCCGTTACCCCTCCAACTAGCTAATCAGACGCAAGTCCCTCCCCGGCGGTAGCATATTCAGAGGCCACCTTTCTTCCCACTGCCATGCGGCAATGAAAACGTATTCGGTATTAGCAGCCGTTTCCAGCTGTTGTCCCCATCCGGAGGGCAGGTTGCTTACGCGTTACTCACCCGTTTGCCACTAGAGTCCATAGGAAGCAAGCTTCCCATGTCCTCCCGTTCGACTTGCATGTGTTAAGCACGCCGCCAGCGTTCGTCCTGAGCCAGGATCAAACTCTCCATGATATGTGAAGAGCTGATTGCTCGTTCTTACTTATTATTGGTGTTACCTGTTTTGAAATCTTATTGCTAAGACCTCGCACTCTGGCGTATTGTTTCGTATCACACTGTTCAGTTTTCAAAGGCCATGCCGTCTCGCGACGACTTGTATATCTTACCAGACTCGCCCGGGCTTGTCAAGCACTTTTTTGAAGTTCTTTTCAAGCGAACCGGCTATCCGGCCTGCCGCGGCGTCCTGCCGCAACAGCTTGTTTAGTATATCCCCTTTTCGTCCTGTTGTCAATACCTTTTTCACAAATATGCAGAACCGGCAATCGTCTGTACCTTACCAAATTTGACTTCCAGTGCCGCAGCCACCGTATATACGTGCTTAATTTACGGTATCTCTTTATGTATATAAAACGCCCAGCGATTCTAATGCTTCCTGAATGGCGTCTATGTCTTCCTGGCAAGCCGCCGTCACCAAATGCGTATGTATGCCGCCGCTGATCCGGCTTAGGAGTTCTGCCTGCGAGTCTTTCATCTTTTTGACATATTGTTTGACGTCGCGGCGCGAGCGGAGATTCAGCGTACCTTCCAGATTGCCGTACACTTCGTGTTCAATGACGACATTATGAACGACACCGCCGTTATCCACAATAGCCTCTAATTCCGCCTGCATCAATTCCATGTCATGACAGCATACAAATACATGCTGTACCCCCGGGAGAATATCGCCAATCAGCTGATAGCCCCGCGGCGTCGATACGATGCCCAGGCCTTCTGCCCGCAATATAGCCACGTCGCCGACGATGATCTGCCGGCTGACATCACACTGCTGCGAAAGCTCCGTTCCCGTAACGGCACCTTTCGCATTTGTCAAAATCTGAACGATGCGCTTTCTTCTTTCTGCACTATCCACGCGCCGCGCCTCCTTATCTTTTCCGATGCTCCCTATTGCTTTGCGCCCTGATGAGCATACAAATAATTCTTCCCCATAAAAAACCTAAAAAAATTCCCGGAATAAAGCCGATCATTTCATTGAATATCCATGACTGGCTAAAAAAAGGAAATACATAGGCTGCAAACTGAATCCCGCCGAACAGAAGCACTGCGGCGACCAATATAACCGGTGCCAACAGCAGCGGCGGACATTGGATCATATACCCGTCTTCCAACACCTGCATTAGGGGAAAACGCCGGCGAAAATATACGGAAATCCCAGCGCCGAACAAGCCTCCTAGCAAAAACCATAGCACGGCCAATGCAAAAAATACGGCAAAATAATATATAATGCCAATCCCCCACAATAAAAACACGATATAGGGTATGACGATGACAAAGGGCATACAGTTCCTCGGTCTTTGAAAATAGCAGGCATAGGTAAAAAGGATACCAGCCATAATAATTTGAAATCCAGTTAACACATCGTATGCAGGAATCATACGCTCATCTCTCCTTGCAGTCTCCATGTTGTTTTTGCACTCTTTTCCGGGAATCAATACTTATATTATAGGGTATATCAGATAAAATTTAAATACTATTGCATCGCCAGTTCGCTCCTGAAAGGCTGCTCCGCCGCTGCGACGAATCATAAAGGCAAACAAAAAAAAGACCCCGACGCAAATCGAGGTCTTGACTGCCCTTAGCAGATCCTATTATAAATTGGAGAAGTCTAATGTAGCAAACAAATCATCCAGCGTTTCGGCACGACGAATCTGCGTTACGCTGCCGTCGGCATGGAGGAGCAGTTCTGCCGAACGAAGCTTGCCGTTGTAATTAAAGCCCATGGAATGGCCGTGAGCGCCTGTATCGTGAATGACGAGGACGTCGCCGTCGTTAATTTCCGGAAGGGCCCGGTCGATAGCAAATTTATCGCAGTTTTCGCAGAGCGATCCCGATACGTCATAGATATGATCCTTCGGCGCGTTTTCCTTGCCCATGACAGTGATATGGTGATACGAACCGTACATGCCGGGACGCATGAGGTTAGCCATGCAGGCGTCGACGCCAATGTATTCCTTCCAGATATGTTTATGGTGAATCGCCGTCGTGACGAGATAACCGTAAGGACCCGTAATGGCGCGGCCGCATTCAAAAGACATGCGGATATTGCCGAGACCGGCCGGAACCATGATTTCTTCGTAATGAGCCTGAATGCCCTTGCTGAGTTCATCATAATCGATGAAGGACTGTTCCGGTTTGTAGGGCAATCCAATGCCGCCGCCGAAATCGAGAAATTCGATGTCGATGCCGACGTTCTTCTGTACGTCTACAGCCAATTCAAACATCATTTTAGCTGTGTTGATTAAGCCGTTGACGTTCAATTCATTGGAAACGACCATCGTATGGAGGCCAAAATGCTTAACGCCTTTTTCTTTCAGAATACGGAAGGCCTCAAAAATCTGTTCGCGCGTCATGCCGTATTTTGCTTCTTCCGGCGTACCGATGATGGCGTTGCCTTCTTTCAGCAGCGGACCGGGATTGTAACGGGCGCAAATCCATTCCGGCAGCGGGCCGTATGTTTCCAAATACTCAATCATCGTAATATCGTCCAAGTTGATGAGAGCGCCTAATTCCATCGCTTTCTTGTATTCTTCGTACGGTGTATCATTGGAAGAAAATACGATATCGTGGCCTGTAATGCCGACCTTTTCACACAATACCAATTCAGCCATAGAGCTGCAGTCCGCGCCGACGCCTTCGGCCTGAAGAAGTCTCATGAGATAGGGATTCGGCGTAGCCTTGACTGCAAAATATTCCTTGAAATCCGGAGCCCAGGAAAAAGCCTTGATCAGCTTCCGCACGTTGTCGACAATGGCTTTTTCATCATAAATATGAAAGGGCGTAGGATATTTAGCGATAATGTCGCGAATCTGCTGTTCCGTAAACGGTACTGTTTTCTTGTTCATTACATTCAACTCCATTTTATATATACAACATAATAGTAAAATTATAAATGAAACATACTTTCAATTCATTGCTTCCTTACGGCTAATATTATATAATAGCCATAGGCAATTTGTAAAATAGATTATTCTAATTTAATCAATTCGCATTTCAAATTATAAAGCAAAGGACTACCTCATGGATACTACGACACTTCGCACTTTTATCACCTTAGCGGAAATAAAGAATTTTACCAAGACGGCGCAGCAGCTCTTCGTCGCCCAATCGACCGTAACTAACCGCATCCGCGACTTGGAAACGGAACTGGGCGTCGCCTTGTTTATCCGCAATCACAAGCAAGTCGACCTGACGCCGGCCGGCTTGAAATTTCTCGAATACGCCCAGCGTTTTATCGAATTGGAAACGACGGCACTGCAAGATGTGCAGGCCTCTCCTACGTATGCAAAAAAAATCAATATCGGTACGACAAATACGATTTATGAGTGTCATTTGCAGAAAAAAATCCGGGCCTACTTGCATACGAACCCGGACATATCCCTCGGCGTGACGATCAGCCATACCCTCGACATGCTGCAAAAATTGCAGGACGGTATGCTGGACGCCGTATTTTCATTCAGCGCCATCTTCCGCGACGGCTATATATGCCAGCCCTACCGCACGGACACGCTGGTCCTCGTCTGTCAGGCCGACGATAAGGAATACGCTTCCGGCATCTATAAAAGCGACCTGCAAAAGATCAATTATTTATTCTGCAATTTCGCCCTGCAGGGAGTCGGCCTGTATATTCAGGACTTGTTTCCCCGGTATCACCGCTTCCCTATGGAAATCGACAACAGCACCAAGCTGCCCCAATATGTAGCCGAAGGGCTGGGGTATACGTTCCTTCCCCGCAGCCTCATTGAAGACGATTTGCTGCTGGGAAAGCTGCGGGCGATTCCGCTCCTCGACTTTGCACCGCCAAAGGTCGACAGCTACTATATTACCCGCAGCCCTGGCAACGTCCCCGATTCGCTGGAAGCCTTTCTGCTGCAGCCGTAAAACTTTCATTTCCACATAAAAATAAGAGCCCCATAGAGGCTCTTATTTTTGTGCAGTATTACATATTTATGCGTGCTCCTGCTCGTTGCGGGCCGGGCATTGCGAACTATCTTTAAACCAGCGGCACGGCTTGCAGCGCCGGCAGGGCACCGGTTCCTGTCCCGCCAATATTTTTCCGGACCACGCCGGGTCAGCTAAATGGCACCGGCCTACGGCAATGCAGTCGGCGTATCCTTTTTTCAGAATCAATTCGCATTCTTCGCCGCTCTTGATATTTCCCACCGCCAGGACCGGAATCTGCACGGCTTGCTTAACGCGCGACGCGGCGTATATCTTATTGTCGAGGGGAAAATCGTCGGGCACATCGTAATTTTTCGTCCCCGTAGAAATGCTCAGCAGATCTGCGCCGGCGCTTTCTAAAGCCTTCGCCAGGTCAATCAATCCGTCTATCGTCGGATAGCCTATGCGGGCGGACACGATAAAGTCCGATCCGCAGGCTTTTTTAATATCCTGAACTAATTCGACGAGCAGGCGGATACGATTTTCAAAGGAACCGCCGTATTCGTCATCGCGCGCGCTCGTCTCGATAACCTGGCAGAGATAGTATCCATGAGCGCCTTGTAATTCGACACCGTCAAAGCCCGCTTCACGACAGCGGACTGCCGCCCGGATAAAATCCTCTTTATAGGATAAAAATTGTTCCCTGCTGATATCGGCAATGGAATTTTCGTCCATCACTTTCAAACCGACGTTGGAAATCTGGATTAAACCGACGGCTCCGCCGGCCTTGACTATCTCAGCAAGCCGCCGCAAAGGGGGAATGAAATCGTCCTTCCACAGCCCGATAGCTTCGCGCACATCCCGCATTTCCGTCACGTTGCTTCCTTCCACGACGATCATCCCGGGATTGCCGGCCGTATAGGCTTGATACCGCTGCAGCATATACTCCGTAACGTAATTTCCCGGAACCTTTTGGATAATATCGGCCATCGGCGGTATGACAATACGATTGGGCATTGTCTTGCTTCCCACGGCCAGAGGCGCCGCTGCATGGGGAAATAAGCTATTCATAGTCTCACTCCTTCAGATGTATTTTTTTTAATCATAATATAGATGTCGCCGTTCCGTCAATTTTTTATATACATGGACATCCCGGCACGCTTATATTGACATTTGTACAGCCGCTCTGTATGATATATTTAGTTTTAATTAAAACCTTATATCTGTTATCTGGTAAAAGAAAGGAACATTCCGCATGAAAATAAAAGCGATATCGCAAGCCCTCGCCCTAAGCCTGTTTCTCTGTTCTGTCGGCGGCGCAGCGTCCGCTTCCAGTACCAGCCAATCGCTGGAAATATGTCCAACCAAAGAAATGGTACAGCTTGTTTCCAACGTCGTCTATGCCCAGGTGCCCGATCGCGGCTACGTCAGCAAAGCCATGACGATGGATCTCCTCGTCCCCTGCGGAGAGGGTCCTTATCCGGCTATCGTATACATCAACGGCGGCGGCTTTATCAACGCCAATAAAGACGGCTACATCCAGCAGCGCCTCGAACTGGCCGAGCACGGCTACGTCGTCGCCAGCATCACCTATCGCATAGCGCCTGCATCGACCTTTCCGGCTCCGCTGGAGGACGTAAAATCAGCCATCCGGTATTTACGAGCCCATGCAGACCAGTTCCATATTGACTCGCAGCACATCGGCGTCATGGGCGGTTCAGCCGGCGGGTACTTAGCAGCCTTTGCCGGCACGACAAGCGGCACTCGGCAATTTGATTCCGGTGACAACCTGGAACAAACCAGCGACGTACAGGCCGTCGTCGATTTATACGGCGTATCGGATTTGACGGCCATCGGCGCCGACTACGGCCCAGATGTACAGGAACTGCACCGTTCTCCGGCAGCTACGGAAGCCCTGTGGATAAACGGCTCTCCCGTATTCGGCGGTAAAGACGGCGGCATAGACGCCAATCCCGAAGGCGCCGCCGCAGCCAACCCTATCTCCTATATTTCAGAAAAAACGCCGCCCTTCCTCCTGATGCACGGCGACGCCGACACAGTCGTTTCGCCCAGCCAGACGGAAATCCTTCGCGCCGCTTTGGCCCAGCACAACGTCGAAGCCCAGCGCTATGTCATTAAAGGAGCCGGTCATGGCGGAGCACTGTGGATACAGCCGGAAATCATGAAACTCATCATTGACTTTTTCGACGCCCATTTAAAATAAAGGACGCGTCAGCATATCTATACTAGAAAACGAGATGACATATATGAAAATTTTCCTTCTTCGCAACCTTTACTTTATCCTCGGCATTATCATCAACGCCTTGGGCATAGCCTTGATTACTAAGGCAGACCTGGGAACATCGCCTATTTCCAGCGTTCCCTACGTGCTATGTCTGCATTTCACGCCAACCTTCGGGCAGTTTACCTTTGTCATGAATATGTTTTTTATTCTTGCTCAAATACTGATCCTCAGAAAACGCTTCCGCCCGATTCAATTCTTGCAAATCGGCGTAGTCGCCTTATTCAGCGTCTGCATCGACCTTTTTATGTTCCTGTTATCCTGGGTTGAACCTACGGTCTTAATATTGAAGTTAGCAGCACTCTTAGCGGGCTGTCTAATCCTGGCATTCGGCATTTGTATTGAAGTGGCTCCTAATGTGCTCATGGTTCCCGGAGAAGGCTTGGTACAAGCGATTGCCGGGACATTCCGCTGGCGCTTTGGCACCGTAAAAATTGCCTTCGATACCACATTATTTCTGATTGCCTGCTCCATGTCCTTTGCTTTTTCCGGTATAGGCAATTTCGTCGGTCTTGGCGTCGGTACGATTATTTCTATGCTGCTCGTCGGCCGTTTCGTCAATTTAGTGAATATTCGCTTTGCCTTTATTCATCGCATTTCCGCCTTAGCCGTATTGGCGGCCTGGAACAAACGGCACCATGCGTCTAACGTGTCCTGCCGCCCCACATCGCATTAATATGCAAAATATTTTCCCACACACAACAGGGTGTCGAATGAAACGATCATCATTCGGCGCCCTGGTTTTATATACTCTATTGACAACGGTATATTCTGCCATAGTCTCCGCCCATCCCGTCATCAGCATGAGTATAAAGCCCGCATTGACGACGCGCACGAATAGCTGCAGCAGTTGTCACATATGCAAAAAAACCGGAAACTCACGTCTCCGGTTTTAAGTGGCATATGTAATTACTGCGCTTTGGCAACGTCTACCAATTTAGCGAAGGCAGCTGCATCGTTGACAGCCAAGTCAGCCAGCATCTTACGGTCAACGATAACGCCGGCTTTCGTAAGGCCGCAGATGAAACGGCTGTAGCTCATGCCCTGAGCGCGGGCTGCTGCGTTGATACGGGCAATCCACAATTTACGGAATTCGCGTTTCTTGGCGCGGCGGTCACGGCGAGCGTAAAACAGAGCTTTCATTACGCTTTCATTAGCTTTTTTGAACAGACGGCTGCGGGTACCGCGGTAGCCTTTAGCCATTTTTAAGATTTTTTTATGACGAGCGTGTGCTGTAACGCCAACTTTAATTCTAGCCATTCTTAAGTTCCTCCAAATCTATACTAAATATATAAGCTTCTATTAGATGTACGGGCACATTTTGCGAACTGCTTCGTTCATCGTCTTGGAAACGAGCGTAGCTTTTCTCAGGTTACGTTTACGTTTCGGAGATTTGGATTCCAAAATGTGGCTCTTATACGGTTTCATGCGTTTGAATTTACCAGTACCAGTAGTTGTAAAACGTTTTGCCGCTGCACGGCGTGTTTTTAATTTCGGCATAATATATAAATCCTCCTCTTACTTCCCTTTAACGGCAGCGATGACCATCGTCATGTTTCTGCCTTCAATTTTAGGTTCTTTTTCTACGCGGGCGGTTTCTTTGAGCTCATCAGCAAAACGCATCAGCAGGTCTCGGCCCAACTCCGGATGGCTCATTTCCCGACCACGGAACATGATGGTAACCTTTACTTTGCTTCCTTCGCTCAAGAAACGCTGCGCAGCCTTCATCTTGACGTAAAAATCATGATCTTCAATGTTAGGACGTAATTTTACTTCCTTCATGATTAATACTTTCTGCTTCTTCTTGGCTTCTTTTTCCCGTTTTTGCTGTTCATACCGATATTTGCCGTAGTTCATGATGCGGCATACGGGCGGTTTGCCATTCGGTGCAACTTCTACTAAATCCATATGGCGTTCTTCCGCAATCTGGCGGGCAGAACGGAGAGACATTACACCAAGCTGTTCGTTAGTATCGCTGACCACGCGGACTTCACGGGCTCGAATCTGATCGTTGATACGCAATTCCTTACTAATTGCCTTTCACCTCCATAAAAAAAGAACGGACAGCATAACACTATCCGCTCGACTGATTCCTCATAAACCTTAGTAACACGAAAGCCATGTAAGGTGAGAAGCGGATAGCTTCTGCTTTATTTTCAACAAATGTAAGTATAGCAGGTTTATCTGCTGCTGTCAAGAAAAATCAGGTACAAAAAAAGAACCTGCCGAAACAGATTCTTTTTTCATTATGGCGGAGAGCGTGGGATTTGAACCCACGATAGAGCTTTAGCCCTATACATGATTTCCAATCATGCTCCTTCAGCCGCTCGGACAGCTCTCCATGGCTTACACATTGTTTTCCATTATTCAATTTCCGATGCTCTCGGGATCAGCATCCAATGTGTAAAATATGGTCGGGGCGACAGGATTTGAACCTGCGACCTCTTAGTCCCGAACCAAGCGCGCTACCAAACTGCGCTACGCCCCGTCACCTGACTTGTATATAATACCACATCCAGAAGAAATGTCAAGGAAAAAAATAAAAAAATGTGCCGGAGAGAGAAAACTTTTTTACAGTTTGTCTCCCGGCACAGTACGTCCGCAGATACGGCCTTCGCCGTCGCCTTATGCGGCGGCCGCATCCTGCCGATTATGGACGTGTTTCCAAATAAACCCTCCGGCCAAGGTAACGACCAGCAGCGCCGCCTTGACTTCCGACGGATACACCGCGATGAACGAGACATATTCGGCCAGATAATGGTCCGTCGCCAGCATGCCGCCGGCAGCCCAGCCCAGGATTGCGCCGCCGATGTACATTAATATAGGGAACTTATTCATGACCTTGACGACGATGGTGCTGCCGAAGATGATAATAGGCACGGATATGAGCATGCCGAAGATGAGCAGTCCCCAGTGGTTGCCCGTGACGCCGACAATCCCCAACACGTTGTCCAAGCTCATGAGCGCATCGGCCAGAATAATCGTACGGACTGCAGCCCACAGAGAATCCTTCGCTTCGACTTTTACGTCTTCCTCTTCGTTGCGGGCTCCAATGAGCTTGATGCCGATGCCGATGAGCAGTATGCCGCCGACAGTCTTTAAGAAGGGAATATGGAAGAGCCAGGAAACAATAAAGGCCAGGGTAAACCGCAGGACAATGGCCCCAATCGTGCCGTATATAATAGCCCTCTTCTGCAAATGGGGCGGCAGGTTTTTAGCGGCCATGCCAATGACGATGGAATTATCGCCGCCAAGAGCCAAATCGATCAAGATGACCTGAGCCACGATGCTGAAATCAAATAATAACGTCGCTTCTAACGCGTCCACAATACATCCTCCTCATAATACAACATAACAGCTCCATTATAGTCGAAAAGGATGGGCAATACAAGTAAAATCGCAGAAAAGAAGCGCCCTCAAACAGAGCGCTCCCCACATGTAAGCAAAGCCGATTACTCTTTCACGATAACCGATACGCCGTCAGGAATAATCGTAATTTTCGGTTTCGATACGCCTTTGGCGGCGACAATCTCCTTCGCCATAGCCAGGGCTTCGTCTATGCTGGCGGCATATTTCATATGCATAGCTTCTACCATGTCTTTCGGCGCTTCCGTTACCATGATAATGGTATATTTCAGCAGCATGCGCAGAAGAATCTGCGATTCCCACTGGTCGAAGACTGTTTCATTCCGGCCGCGAGCCAAGATGTCATCCATGGCTTTCTGTACATCCGCCGCATCCTTCAGCGTGTTGTAGAACGCTTCGCCGCCATGGCCGTCGGAGCAAGCCGATACGTCAATGATGACGCCGCCTTCTTTGCACGTCGCTTCCGCAGCAGTCATGCCCTTGACGGACTGGTAAATATTCTGATCCAGCGGATACCCGCCGTTTGTCGTAACGACAATATCTGCCGGCACAGGTTTTACGCCAGCCAGCTTCATTTCAAAATCTACGCCGGCGTAATGAGCCTGTTCGCTGTCTCCGGCAAATGCCGCAATGACCTTCTTATCAGCGTCGATGACGACGTTGCAGATAAAGGCTAATTTAGCGGCTTTGGCAGCGTACAGCATGTCCTGATGAATGGGATTGCCTTCCAACACGCCGGTGCGGGCATAGGGGCTGTCGATAAATTCCGAGCAGTGGTTTGCCAATACTGCAATCTTGCTGGCAATGCCCGGAAGAACGGATTTGCGGCCGCCTGACATACCAGCAAAGAAATGAGGTTCAATAAATCCTTCGGCAATAAGCAAATCCGCATTGGCCGCCGCTTTATTGATGAGGCATTCGCCGCCCGACGGTAAGGTGCCGATACTGACCATATCTTCATCCTTACGACTGTCATGGATGACAAATGTTTCATGATCGGCTATTTCTTTTCCGTACTTCGCCACTAGCTCTTCATGCGTCGTAGGCCGATGCATACCCGTAGCAATCAGTATCGTAATGTCGATATCCGGATTTCCCTTCCGCAGTTCAGCCAGCAGCTGCGGCATGATGACATGACTCGGAACGGGACGCGTATGGTCGCTGGATATGATCGTGCACGTCTTTTTGCCCTTAGCCAGCTCGCTTAACCTCGGGCTGCCAATTGGATTGGCCAACGCGTCAGCTACCAATTCCGCTTCCGATTTCGGTGCTTTATATTCATGAGCATGAGAAAGCAATACGCCTGCTACTTGTTCAATCTGGCAAAGAAAAAGTAATCTTTTCCTTACCAAAAGGAATCGAGAAATTTTTCATGATACAATTCACCCTTTCTGTATTCTAATCAGTGCCTTACATTCATTGCTTATTGTTTTAACAATAATATACATTCTCATTATAATGATTATATACGTCCATTTTGAAAATAGTCCGTATACTACAAAAGGTAAAACCGAAACCGGTTTTACCTTTTGCATGTATTTCAGTTATGAATTTTCAGATTATTCTTCTACAGGAACTTCGTCGTTGATGCTGACAACTTTGCCCGGGTTCATGATGTTCTTCGGGTCAAGAGCTTTCTTAACGGCTTTCATCAGCTTCAATTCAACCGGGTTCGTGTATTTAGCTAACAACGCAGCGCGTTTGTAGCCAATGCCGTGTTCGCCGGAGAGACGGCCGCCCAGGTTGTATACGAGTTCGTAAATTTCGCTCTGAATCTGCGGAAGCATTTCTTCCCATTCTTCCTGCGTACGGTCATCTTTCAGGATATCGATATGAACGTTGCCGTCGCCGCAGTGGCCAGCGCAGTGCATAGCGACGTTGTATTTGTCAGCCAAGCGGGAAATCTGCTGTACAGCCTGCGGAATATCGGTCATCGGGACTACGATATCTTCCATGGAGAATACTAAGCTGCGAGCGCGGTCAGCTTCGAGGTATGCTTTACGGGATTTCCAAATAACAGCCGGGTTAGCAACCAATACGTCAAGAGCTTTATTTTCACGAGCCAATTCGTCGATCTTTTCGCACTGTTCGTCGAGGATATCTTCGCTGTCGCCGGCGATCTGAACGATGATGTAGTTGCCAACATCGGAATGCTGCAGTTTTTCGTTCAAGAACACTTCAACCTGTTTGATGGAAGCGTTGTCCATGAATTCTACGCAGACCGGAGTAATACCAGCATTCATGATCTTCGGCGTCAAGGCAATAGCATCGTCGAGATTGTCGAATACTGCCAAGAGGTCCATCTGGTATTTCGGCAAAGCAACCAATTTCAGGTAAATCTTTGTGATAATGCCGAGAGTACCTTCGGAACCAATGTACAAGTGCATGAGCATGTAGCCCGTTGCGTTTTTACGGAATTTGCCGCCCAATGTAACAACTTCGCCGCTCGGAGTAACAACTTCAATACCCATAACCTGATCACGGGTTACGCCATACTTAACGGCACGGTTACCGCCGGCATTCGTTGCAACGTTGCCGCCGATGAAGCAGGAGTCCCCGCTGCAGGGGTCGCCGCCGTAGAAGAGACCCTTTTCTTTAACGGCATCCTGAAGGACAGTCGTCGTAACGCCCGGTTCCGTAACGCATACCATGTTGTCTTTATCGATTTCGAGGATTTTATTCATGCGTTCGATGGAAATGATAACGCCGCCGAACGTAGCAACAGCACCAGCTGCCAGGCCTGTGCCGGCTGCACGCGGTACCATTACGATATCGTTGTCATAGCACAATTTAACGACTTTGGAAACTTCTTCCGTCGTAGCCGGCAATACAACGACCTGAGGCATCTTCATATAATGGGGGTCGGTTACTTCGTCATGAGAATACGGTTCGAGCTTGTCAGCATCCGTATACACGAATTTTTCGCCAACGATTTTTTTGAACTCTTCAATAAGTTCCGGTGTAACTTTACCTTTTGCCATAATACATAACCTCCAACATAAAATAATGATGACTGACATCTATCACTTTAACCGTTTCCGGTATAAAGAGCGCGTGATTGCTGCCTGTCAAAATCCCGCCGTAACGGAATCTTATACAACGTAACCAGCGTTTTCGAGGAAAAATAACTTTAATAGTATATCTCAGTTCTTTCCCTCTTTCGTGTCTTATTATACCGCATTCATTACAAAGTGTAAATTACATTTAGACATTTCACACATATATCTTTCGAATTATGAATCGGTCAGTTATTACATTATATCATGCTAACGTTTTATTTTTAAAATCCGCACCATTACTCATAACATTTTAAGGTTTGTGAATCTTTTCTCAAAATTTGTATGACTTTATGTAATTTTCATTATTCATTTTTTATTAAATAGCATATACTTTTTATGCTGTAAGTCCCTGTCAAAAAAACAGCACGCCATCTGCAATATGGCATGCTGTTTTATCGTTAAAAGTATAATAGTCTACATCGTTTTATTCTTTTCTGCCGACGCTATGACAGCTTCTGCGACAGCTGCCCGGAAACCCCGTTGTTCCAGAGCTAAGACCGCCTCTATCGTCGTACCGCCGGGCGAACATACGTCATCTTTTAATTTTCCCGGATGCATGCCGCTTTCCAGCACCATCTTGGCTGCGCCTAATACGGTCTGAGCGGCAAAGGTATACGCCGTATGGCGCGGCATTCCTTCCAGTACGGCGCCGTCTGCCAAGGCTTCGATAAACATATATACATAAGCCGGAGCGCTGCCGCTGACGCCGCATACGGCGTCGATCAGGCGTTCTTCCATAATTTCAGCCTTTCCGAAGCTGCGGAATATATCGAGCACGGCCTGCACGTCTTCTTCCGTCGCATAGGCATTCGGCGATACAGAGGCCATGCCTTCGCCGACCATCGACGGTGTATTGGGCATTACGCGGATGATCTTAGCCTTTTCCGGCAGGCATCCCGCCAAACGGTCCAGCGTCAGGCCGGCGGCAATCGAAATAATCACCGTATCCTCTTTCACACAGCCCCGTACCTCTTCCAGCGATGACGGAAGGATATGCGGCTTGACTGCCATAATAAGCCCTTGCGAACGTTCGGCTAACTCCGCTGCGGAATAGACAACGGAGGCCCCTGTTTCATCGGCTAAGGCCTGCGCTTTTGCGCTGTGAATATTGTATAACAGGATATTGCCCGGCTCTATCAAGCCGGATGCAGCTAGTCCTTTCACAATAGCCCGGCCCATATTGCCGGTACCGCAAATTCCGATGGTCTTAAACATGATTTCTACCTTCTTTCTTTTTATAACGTCTATTGAATCTTACCTCTATTGTATAAAAAAATTCCGCCGTCATAAAGAAAAATATCGGCGTTACTGACAGATATTTCAGCGCCTCGCCGCATTATTTTACGGGCCGTTCACGCCAATACGAGGAAGCCAGTTCCGTAACCGTTTCCGAAAAGGCCGAACCATCTGTTGCCGTATAATGAGCTGTCGCCTTTAATACGTGGCGGAAGCCAAGGTACAGCAGGGGGACGTTGATATATACCAGCACGATATTGGCCAAGTCGGAAAAGGCCCATAAGTTGCTCAAGTCATATCCTGCCAGCTGTACCGTAATGCCGAAGGCCGAAACGACAATCCCTAAGGACCGGACAAAGTTGGCGGCAAAACGGCTGCGGCTGATGCGGTTGACGGCAATTTCAGAAAAGGTGATCATGCCGATCATCGTCGTATACGCAAATAAGCCGAAGCACAACGCCAACAAAAACAAGATGACCGATGTAATGCCCGACGGCGTCAATACATGAACGGACAACAAAAATTTAGGCAGCTGTCCCGCCGCGGCCCAGGCTTCCGGAGCCGCAGTCCAGGCATGGGCCATAATGACAACAAAACCTGTCATCGTGCAAATCACATGCGTATCTAATAGCACTCCCAAGGCGGCAATCATCCCCTGCTCGCAGGGATGCTTGGCGTCGGCCGCAGCCGCCGACATCGTAATCGTCCCCTGGCCGGCTTCGTTGGACATCAATCCCCTTTTTATCCCCTGTACCAATACGGTACCAAACAAGCCGCCAAATACGGCATCGGGCTGAAAGGCTCCGCCCAGGACGGCGCTGAAGAAATAGGGCACGCTGTTTACATTGGCAAAAACCAAGGCCAATACGGTCACGACATACACGACCGCCATGATGGGAACCAGCTTATTATTTGCGCTGGATACCCGTTTGATTCCCCCAAAGGCCATGACGGCCGCAACGAGCAGGACGATACACGCCGCCGCTACGTAAAAGGATGACATCGCCGCAATGGGATGGCCTGCCGCAAGTTCACCCATAGCGCCGATCGAAGACACGACGTTAAAGGACTGGGCCGGCAGACAAAACATGGCGTAGAAAATATAAACGCCCGATAATATCGTGCCGACCCAGGCCTTATTTCCCAACAATCGCCGGCCGTAAAAGGGCATGCCGCCGACAAACTCCCCGCCCTTTCGTTCCTTGCAGAGCTGAGCCAGCGTCGCTTCCGTATAGGCCATGGCCATTCCAAAAAACGCGGAAACCCACATCCAAAATAAGGCTCCCGGACCGCCGACGGAAATGGCCCCGGTCACGCCGAGAATATTTCCCGGCCCGACGCGCATAGCCGAGCTTAGGAAAAACGCGGCTAGCGGCGATATGCCTGTCGAGGCGGCGCGGCGGTGAATCAAGAGATTCATCCCTCTTTTAAACTGCCGGACTTGGATAAAGCCCAATCGGATGGAAAAATAAATCCCCGTGCCAACCAGGACAATAACAGCCAGCGAAAAGCTGCCGAATACGGGAATGGCTTTATACCACTCCCAATTTGTCGGAACTTCCCATAAAAAATCAGATATAGCCGCTACGATAGAAAGAACCGAATTTAGTTGTTCAAAAAACTCCTTCATGCCCATCCCCCTCATAGAAAAAGCCGGTATAGTAACATCCTATACCGGCCTGCATAGACGTGATTATTGTTTTGCGCCCGTTGCTTCTACAGCAGATTTAATTTTAGCTGCCAGCCCCGTGATTTTGGCTTTAGATACGGAGCAAACGGCGAGGCGAACGCCCTTGCCAAGGGGAACTAAGAAGATATTTTCCTTTTCCAGCAAATCGCAGACAGCCTGAGAACCTTCCATAGGAATGGTGATGAAGAAGCCAGACAAGTACGGCAGGTATTTCAGACCGCATTCCTGCGCTTCTTTCATGAAGATATCGGCCCGTTCTTTAATAAGGGCGAAGTATTTAGCCCGTTCGGCGTCTAATTCGGCGACTTTAGCCGGATCTTTGCAAATATTAGCCATGGCTTTCATCGCGGCGCTGTTGGAATTAGACCAGGTTGCGCGGCTTGTATACTGATTAATAGCTACAAATTCGTTAGCAATATCTTCGTTAGCCGTCACGCAGATCATAGCGCCCATGCGCTGACCATACATGGTAAAGCCTTTGCTGCATGTATAAGCAACTACGACGAGAATATTATCCGGCAAGTTTCCAAATTTCTTGAAGAACTTGCGGCATTCTTTCTTTTCTCCGCTGTAGTCTAAATATGCAACGTCAGGAACGAGAATAATATTTTTATCCTTACCGGCAACGACGTCTTTCAAGAAAGCCAATACCGTATCCCAATCATCCGAGGACAAGGCAAAGCCCGTCGGGTTGTTCGCCGGCGAATTCATGATGATAACCGTATTGTACTGCTTTGCCACCATGTCTTCTACATGTTCCTTAAAGCTGGCGAAATTGAATTTTCCGTCTGAGCCGATCAATTCAAATTCCCGCAGATGGCGGCCGTTGTCATTGCACATGGAGCCATAGGCACCCCAATGCCAGTCGCTGGTCAGGATGTCGTCGCCCCATTCGGAATAGTTATGAATGACGTGATGGAGGACGCCGGAACCGCCGGAGGTTGCGCAAGCGCGGATGTAGCCTTCCGGACGGGATTCGCCAAAGCATTGGTCAATAACTGCATCCAAATAATCAGGATACCCCTGAATCGGCGCATACGCCACGATTTCTTTCGGCGTCAAGGCCTTGAACGCTTCTTCTACCACGTGAAGCATGACCAAATTGCCGTCTTCGTCCAAAATAGAGCCGACTGTGCCATTAATAACCTTGTCTGCCCCTAAGGTTTCAGCTAAGGCAACAGCCCGATTGTTAGCTCCAAAAATTTTATCTTCTGCACTCTTGCCTTTGGCCTGAGGTGCAGCGACGCTTTTTACCATAACAATCAACTCCTCTTTTTTATTACATACACATTTATACCACAAGAAAAGCAATCTGACAATAAAAGCTTAATCATCAGATGTATGTATTCAAAATACAAGAAAAAGCATGGAGAAGATGGTATTAGAAATAAAAGAATATTGTTTTATACAGATACATGATATGATTAAATCACATGTTTTGATGATACGCACTATGGAGATTTGTAAAGGATAGAAAGATAGCTATATAATCGAAGGTATACAAAAAGAACGCATATATGTCGTATACGTCTACTGGTAACGGTCGCCGCACCTATCAGTCGGATCTGCACACATGAATACTTCTTCATGACATGTGCTGCTTACGCACGGACCCGACATAAGCGACTTACACTCGTTTACGTGTCGTGTCTATCTGTTTAGGGTATCTCCATCAGGGCTTCGAATCGGTAGCCTTTGCAACGTGGGCCTATCGCTCTTCTATCTCATGTGTCCCGATTTGAAGTAAGCGACTCACGCGCGTCGCTTCGCTCCTTCAAACGGTGTTTCCTGCTTATGTTTATCCCAGGAACCTGGAAGGATAGGAAGCCGCCATATACAAAAAAAGAACGCATACATGATGTATACGTCTCCTGCTAACGGTCGTCTCACCTATCAGTCGGGTCTGCACACAAGAATACTTCTTCATGACATGTGCTGCTCACGCACGGACCCGACATAAGTGACTCACACTCGTTTGCGCGTCGCTGTCTATCTATCTAGTGTATCTCCATCAGGGCTTCGAATCGGCAGCCTTTGCCACAATAGGCCTATCAGCCCTCTATCTCATGTGTCCCGATTCGAAGTAAGCGACTCACTACCGTTTGCGCGTCGCTGCGCTCCTTCAAACGGTGTTCCCTGCTTATGCTTATCCCAGGGCAGGCCCTGGGTAGATAAGAGGTCGTTGTATACAAAAAGAGAGCAGTGCCAATGCACTGCTCTCTTTTTGTAATCAGCGGCTTCCTATCCTCCCAGGGGGCCTCCCCCCAAGTACTTTCGGCGTTTGCGGGCTTAACTGCTGTGTTCGGCATGGGAACAGGTGGATCCCCGCAGCTATCGCCACTGAATTTTTCCTAAGGGCCCGTGCCCTTACAACTGCATAAAACGAACTTCCTTAACGAGCCTCCGCTCTGTTTACGGTTCCTTCCTCAGAACCTGCTTCCAGATTCCCTCACCCACTCCCTTCGGGAGTAAGCGACTCGCTCCTGTTTGTGCGTCGCTTCTCAGCTCCTTCAAACAGGGCTCCCTGCTTAAGTCAAGCCCTCGGTCTATTAGTACCGGTCCGCTCCGTGCATCACTGCACTTCCACTCCCGGCCTATCTACCATGTCGTCTTCATGGGACCTTACTTGCTTTCACAATGAGAAACCTCATCTTTAGGCTGGTTTCACGCTTAGATGCTTTCAGCGTTTATCCGTCCCGGACGTAGCTACCCAGCTGCACGGCTGGCGCCATGACTGGTACACCATTGGTCCGTCCACTCCGGTCCTCTCGTACTAGGAGCAGCCCCTTTCAAGTTTCTTCCGCCCGCGATGGATAGGGACCGAACTGTCTCACGACGTTCTGAACCCAGCTCGCGTACCACTTTAATGGGCGAACAGCCCAACCCTTGGGACCTACTTCAGCCCCAGGATGTGATGAGCCGACATCGAGGTGCCAAACCTCCCCGTCGATATGGACTCTTGGGAGAGATAAGCCTGTTATCCCCAGGGTAGCTTTTATCCGTTGAGCGATGGCAATTCCACTCTCTACCACCGGATCACTAAGCCCGACTTTCGTCCCTGCTCGACCTGTCCGTCTCGCAGTCAAGCTCCCTTCTGCCTTTACACTCTTCGCGCGGTTTCCGTCCGCGCTGAGGGAACCTTTGGGCGCCTCCGTTGCTCTTTCGGAGGCGACCGCCCCAGTCAAACTGCCCGCCTGAGACTGTCCAAAGACTCGTTACGTCTCTCGTTAGAATCCCAATAAAACAAGGTTGGTATCCCACCAGCGGCTCTGCGGATACTGGCGTACCCGTTTCTCAGCCTCCCAACTATCCTGTACATCTCTTACCGGAATCCAATCTCAGGTTACAGTAAAGCTCCATGGGGTCTTTCTGTCCAGTCGCGGGTAACCTGCATCTTCACAGGTACTTCAATTTCACCGGGTCCCTCGTTGAGACAGTGCCCAAATCGTTACACCTTTCGTGCGGGTCGGAACTTACCCGACAAGGAATTTCGCTACCTTAGGACCGTTATAGTTACGGCCGCCGTTTACTGGGGCTTCAATTCTCTGCTTCGCCTTTCGGCTAACACGTCCTCTTAACCTTCCAGCACCGGGCAGGTGTCAGCATCTATACGTCAGCTTTCGCTTTAGCAGACGCCTGTGTTTGTGGTAAACAGTCGCTTGGGCCTCTCTTCTGCCGCCTATTCCTGCTCCCTGCGTTTCTGCAGCTCACATACTTTAGGCTATCCTTTTCCCGAAGTTACGGATACATTTTGCCGAGTTCCTTAACGAGGGTTTTCCCGCGCACCTTAGAATTCTCTTCCTGCCTACCTGTGTCGGTTTCGGTACGGGCGCCTGAGTCCTCACTAGAAGCTTTTCTCGACAGCCTAGTTCCTGCCCCTTCGCCATTGTCTCCAATGGCTCCCCATCACTTCTCGGCTTTTAGTATGGCGGATTTGCCTGCCACACAACCTACCAGCTTGGACGTGCTCTTCCAATCGCACGCGCGCATTCCTTTCTGTGTCACTCCTTCGCTCAAACAGACTCCTGCGGTACAGGAATTTCAACCTGTTGTCCATCTCCTACGCGTCTCCGCCTCGGATTAGGTCCCGACTTACCCTGGGTCGACGATCGTTGCCCAGGAACCCTTAGGCTTTCGGTGGAAAGGATTCTCACCTTTCTTTTCGCTACTCATACCGGCATTCTCTCTTCCTGCCTGTCCACCTGTCCTTCCGGTCAGGCTTCTCCCATGCAGGAACGCTCCCCTACCCAAGTATCTTACGATACTTGCCAAAGCTTCGGTTCCGTACTTTAGCCCCGGTCATCTTCGGCGCAGAGTCTCTCGACCAGTGAGCTATTACGCACTCTTTTAATGGTGGCTGCTTCTAAGCCAACATCCTGGTTGTTTTCGAAATTCCACATCCTTCGCCACTTAGTACGGCATTGGGGACCTTAGCTGTTGGTCTGGGCTGTTTCCCTCTTGACTACGGGCCTTATTACTCGCAGTCTGACTCCCATGTATAAGTACAGCCATTCGCAGTTTGATTAAGTTCGGTAGCCGGACAGGCCCCTACCTCGTTCAGTGCTCTACCGCCTGTACTCTTACCATGAGGCTAGCCCTAAAGCTATTTCGGGGAGAACCAGCTATCTCCACGTTCGATTGGCATTTCACCCCTACCCACATCTCATCCAAAAGCTTTTCAACGCTCACTGGTTCGGTCCTCCACACATTTTTACCTGTGCTTCAACCTGGACATGGGTAGATCACTGTGGTTTCGGGTCTACTGCTACCAACTTATCGCCCTGTTCAGACTCGCTTTCGCTTCGGCTCCGCGTTTCCCGCTTAACCTCGCTGGCAACAGTAACTCGCCGGTTCATTCTTCAATAGGCACGCCGTCGCGCATGTAAAGCGCTCCGACTGTTTGTAGACATACGGTTTCAGGTTCTCTTTCATTCCCCTCCCGGGTTCTTTTCACCGTTCCCTCACGGTACTATTCGCTATCGGTCCATATCAGTGTTTCGCCTTGGAGGGTGGTCCCCCCTGCTTCCCACAAGGTTCCTCGTGCCCCGTGGTACTCTGGATCCTGCTCCATGGTCTTCCTTGCGCTTACCGGGCTTTCACCGTCTCTGGCCCAGTTTCCCAACTGGTTCTGCTTCGTCCAACCATTTGTTAGCAGTCCGCAACCCCGAAGCGGTTTCCCGCTCCGGTTTGGGCTCTGCCCCGTTCGCTCGCCGCTACTGAGGGTATCTCTGTTGATTCCTTTTCCTCCGGCTACTTAGATGTTTCAGTTCACCGGGTTCCCTTCCTTTCGGATGACAGCACTCCTGCTGCCGGGTTTCCCCATTCGGACACCTGCGGGTCACTGGTTACTTGCACCTCACCGCAGCTTTTCGCAGCTTATCGCGTCCTTCATCGGCTGATATGGCCAAGGCATCCGCCGTACGCCCTTACTTGCTTGACTTTATGTCTTCACCGTTTTTCAGAGTTTCTTCGGTTCGTTAAGTCTTTCTCTTTTTCTTCAAAAAAGAGGTTTGTTCGTTTCGTTTTATGCAGTTGTCAAGGTACGGGTCTTTCTCTTTTTTCTTGAGAGGTTCATGGCCTCTCAAAACTGAACAATGTGTACGTACTCCAGAATGCCGACTTGAAGTTTCGTAACGTCTTCCGCAGAATCCGTTACTTCTTCCCTAGAAAGGAGGTGATCCAGCCGCACCTTCCGATACGGCTACCTTGTTACGACTTCACCCCAATCATCGCCCCCACCTTCGACGGCTGGCTCCGTAAGGTTACCTCACCGGCTTCGGGTGTGAATGACTTTCGTGGTGTGACGGGCGGTGTGTACAAGGCCCGGGAACGTATTCACCGCAGTATGCTGACCTGCGATTACTAGCGATTCCTGCTTCATGCAGGCGGGTTGCAGCCTGCAATCCGAACTGGGACTCTGTTTTTGGGGTTTGCTCCGGATCGCTCCTTCGCGTCCCTCTATTAAGAGCCATTGTAGTACGTGTGTAGCCCAAGCCATAAGGGGCATGATGACTTGACGTCATCCCCGCCTTCCTCCGCATTGTCTGCGGCAGTCTCTCCTGAGTCCCCGCCATGACGCGCTGGCAACAGAAGATAGGGGTTGCGCTCGTTGCGGGACTTAACCCAACATCTCACGACACGAGCTGACGACAGCCGTGCACCACCTGTTTTCGCGTCTTCCGAAGAAGAACTCTCCATCTCTGGAGATAGCACTCAATGTCAAGGCTTGGTAAGGTTCTTCGCGTTGCGTCGAATTAAACCACATACTCCACCGCTTGTGCGGGCCCCGTCAATTCCTTTGAGTTTCAGCCTTGCGGCCGTACTCCCCAGGCGGGATACTTATTGCGTTAACTCCGGCACAGGAGGGGTCGATACCCCCTACACCTAGTATCCATCGTTTACGGCCAGGACTACCGGGGTATCTAATCCCGTTCGCTCCCCTGGCTTTCGCGCCTCAGCGTCAGTTGTCGTCCAGAAAGCCGCTTTCGCCACTGGTGTTCCTCCTAATATCTACGCATTTCACCGCTACACTAGGAATTCCGCTTTCCTCTCCGACACTCCAGTCTCACAGTTTCCGTCCCCTCACGGGGTTAAGCCCCGCACTTTTAAGACAGACTTATGAAACCGCCTGCGCGCCCTTTACGCCCAATAATTCCGGACAACGCTTGCCACCTACGTATTACCGCGGCTGCTGGCACGTAGTTAGCCGTGGCTTTCTCTTACGGTACCGTCATTCTAATGTGGTATTGGCACACTAGCCGTTCGTCCCGTATAACAGAGCTTTACAACCCGAAGGCCGTCTTCGCTCACGCGGCGTTGCTCCGTCAGGCTTTCGCCCATTGCGGAAGATTCCCCACTGCTGCCTCCCGTAGGAGTCTGGACCGTGTCTCAGTTCCAATGTGGCCGTTCATCCTCTCAGACCGGCTACTGATCGTCGCCTTGGTGGGCCGTTACCCCTCCAACTAGCTAATCAGACGCAAGCCCCTCCCCCGGCGGTAGCATATTCAGAGGCCACCTTTCTTCCCACTGCCATGCGGCAATGAAAACGTATTCGGTATTAGCAGCCGTTTCCAGCTGTTGTCCCCATCCGGAGGGCAGGTTGCTTACGCGTTACTCACCCGTTTGCCACTAGAGTCCATAGGAAGCAAGCTTCCCATGTCCTCCCGTTCGACTTGCATGTGTTAAGCACGCCGCCAGCGTTCGTCCTGAGCCAGGATCAAACTCTCCATGATATGTGAAGAGCTGATTGCTCGTTCTTACTTATTATTGGTATTACCTGTTTTGAAATCTTATTGCTAAGACCTCGCACTCTGGCGTATTGTTTCGTATCACACTGTTCAGTTTTCAAAGGCCATGCCGTCTCGCGACGACTTGTATATCTTACCAGACTCGCCCGGGCTTGTCAAGCACTTTTTTTGAAGTTCTTTTCAAGCGGACCGGCTATCCGGCCTGCCGCGGTGCCCTGCCGCAACAGCTTGTTTAGTATATCCTCTTTTCGTCCTGTTGTCAATACCTTTTTAACAAAAAAAAGAAAGCAGAGAACAATTCTCTGCCTTCTTCACCTTTATTACTTATTCTACGGTAACGCTCTTCGCCAAGTTTCTCGGCTTGTCGACGTCGTTGCCCCGGCTGACTGCAATATAGTAGGACAACAGCTGCAGCGGAATAATCGCCATAATAGGTACGACAAAATTATCCGAAGCCGGAACGGTAATCAACGTATCTACAGTCTTCCGTACTTCCGTATCGCCTTCCTGCACTACGCCGATGACATAGGCGTCGCGTGCCTTGACTTCCTTGATGTTGCTGATCATTTTTTCTTCCACGTCTTTTTGCGTAGCCAAAGCAATGACGGGAACGCCTTCTTCAATGAGGGAAAGCGTGCCGTGCTTCAATTCGCCGCCGGCATACGATTCGGCGTGAATATAGGAAATTTCCTTTAATTTTAAAGCGCCTTCCATAGCCAGGCCGTAGTCCATGGACCGGCCGATAAAGAAAACGTCTTCTTTGCCTTCGAAAGAACTGCACATCGCCTTGATTTCGTCAGCGCAGTCAAAAATCTTACGGCACACATCAGGAACAGCCGTCAAGTCATGAAGAATGCGGGACTCTTCATCGGCAGTCAGCGTTCCGTTCAAACGTCCCATATACAGAGCCAGCAGCAGCAATGTTACGAGCTGCGTCGTATAGGCCTTGGTCGACGCGACGGCAATTTCCGGGCCGGCCCAGGTATAGGCTACCTGATCGGCTTCGCGGGAAATTGACGAGCCGACGACATTCGTAATCGCCAGGGAACGCGCACCTAAGCGCTTCGCTTCTTTCAGCGCAGCCAGCGTATCAATAGTTTCGCCGGATTGGCTGATGACGATGCACAGCGTCTTGCTGTCTGTCAGAGGATTTCTATACCTGTATTCCGAAGCGATATCTACTTCAACGGGAATACGGGCCAATTTTTCAATAAAGTATTTTGCCAGCAAACCAGCATGATACGCCGTGCCGCAGGCCGTAATCATAATCTTGCCGATAGACGTAACGTCTTCCGTCGTCCAGTTCAGTTCTTCAAACTGCACGTGCGAGCCGTCTTCGGAAATGCGGCAGCCCATCGTATCCTTAATGGCTTTCGGCTGTTCGTAAATTTCCTTGAGCATGAAATGTTCATAGCCGCCCTTTTCGGCTGCTTCCGCATCCCAGTTGACTTCAAAGACTTTTTTAGAAATGGGATTTCCTTCCAAATCGGTAACCCATACGTTGTCTTTTTTTACGATGGCAATTTCACCGTCATTCATGATATAGGTCTTGCGCGTATAGCTCAAAATGGCTGGAATATCCGAGGCGATATAGTTTTCGCCTTCGCCGAGGCCGACGATAAGGGGATTGTCTTTTTTGCTGCAAATGATCTTATCCGGTTCAAAACGGCTCATGAACACGAGGGAATACGAGCCGCGCAGCCGAGCCAGCACGCGCTGTACAGTCCGCGTAAAATCGCCGTCATACATGTCGGCGCACAAGTGGGCCACGACTTCCGAGTCCGTTTCCGACTTAAAGCGATAGCCTTTTTCCAGCAGTTCTTCCTTCAGCTCCATGTAGTTTTCGATAATGCCGTTATGGACGATAGCAAAATTTCCGGCTTCATCCGTATGCGGATGGGCATTAAGATCCGACGGTCCGCCGTGCGTAGCCCAGCGCGTATGGCCAATGCCGATCGTTCCTACGACAGGGTGAACCTTTACTTCTTCGGCCAGATTCACAAGACGTCCCTTCTTCTTGCGCACGGCAATAGCGCCGTCATGATACACGGCGATGCCGGCAGAATCATAACCTCTGTATTCCAGCTTCGTCAAGCCGTCCATCAAAAAATCAGCTGCTTCTCTTCCTCCAATATACCCTACAATACCGCACATACATATAACCTCCTAGTGTGTGTATTTGCTTCCCACGACGACATTGTCCATTCCGTTGCCGTAATGCTTTTCCGCCATGTAACGACTGAAGCTGCCGAGAGGCATCCGCTGACATGTTCGATACTCCTCTTCCTCGTCCGCCCGTCGCTGCCGGCGGGCACTAGCGCTATCCATTTTACGAAGGATTTCCAAACGCCTGTAAAAAAACAGGAATGAAGCGAACTTCATCACTTCATTCCCACATTCTAATATATTTTATCACCTAGGTCAATACCTACTTGGACGGACCCATTTCGTGCTCTACGACGACGGCAATATCGTCGACGATGCGCTGGAGCTGCTCTAAATCAGGGCCTTCCGCCATAACCCGGATCAGCGGTTCTGTGCCGGACGGACGAACCAGGATGCGGCCTTCGTCGCCCAATTCTGCTTCTCCCGCCGAAATAGCCGCCATGATGAGATTATTTTCTTCCCATCCCGATTTTGTCTGCACAGTCACATTTTTCAAAATCTGAGGATAACGGGTCATGAGGGCCGCTAATTCCGACAGCGGCTTGCTCTGCTGCTTCATGATGCTGAGGAGCTGCACCGCCGTCAGCAGTCCGTCGCCCGTCGTATTATAGTCGAGGAAAATAATATGGCCTGACTGTTCGCCGCCTAAGGAATAACCGTCCTTACGCATTTTTTCCAGGACATACCGGTCGCCGACAGCCGTCGTTTCCGTACGGCAGCCCAGGTCTTTCAAGGCCTTGTGGAAGCCGATGTTGCTCATTACGGTTCCTACGACCGTATCCTGCTTCAAGCGGCCTTCTTCTTTCAGTTTCAGCGCGCAGAGCAGCATGATCTGGTCGCCGTCCATATCCTGACCCTTTTCATCGACGGCCAAACAGCGGTCTGCATCGCCGTCATTGGCAATGCCGATATCGGCGCCGCAGCGCAGCACCGTTTCCTTCAAATCTTCCAAATGGGTGGAACCGCAGTTGTCATTGATATTCACGCCGTTTGGCTCCGTATGGATAGCAATGACTTCGGCTCCCAGGCGTTTCAGGATTTCCGGCCCGATGGAATAGGCCGCTCCATTGGCCCCATCATACACGACCTTTAATCCCGATAAATCGACAGTTGTCGACTTACATACGAAATCGGCATATTCCTGCTGCAAGTCCGTCCACAAGGAAATCGTGCCGATGCCGGCGCCTACAGGCCGGCTCTGCAGACCGGCTCGTTCGTCGCGAAGCATGTATTCCTCAATCCGGTCTTCCATTTCATCGGGAAGCTTGTATCCATACCCGTCAAAGAACTTAATGCCGTTATATTCAAAGGGATTGTGGGACGCCGAAATGACGACGCCGGCATCCATGTGATGCGTTCTCGTCAAATAGGCAACAGCCGGAGTCGGAATCACGCCGGCCATATAGCATTCACCGCCGGCAGATGCGATGCCTGCTGCTAAAATGCTGGCCAGCATGGTGCCGGAACGGCGCGTGTCGCGGCCGATAAGAAATGTCGGGTGTTCCTTATTTTGTCCAAAAATATACGCGGCGGCCCTGCCTAAATGATATGCCAATTCCGGCGTCAGGGAATCGTTAGCAATGCCCCGCACACCATCAGTACCAAACAATCTAGCCATTTACAACTACCTCCAAAGGTTGATATTTACGAATGATTTCATTTGCCGTTTCCAATCCGTCGAGAAAAGCGCTCATAATGCCGCCGGCATACCCCGCGCCTTCTCCCACGGGATACAATCCCGCCGCATCGACGGCCATGCGGTCTTCGCCGCGCACAATGCGCACGGGGGCGCTGGTTCTCGTTTCCACGCCGGTCATGACGACGCCGTCGTCGTCAAAACCGCGGATCTTGCGGCCGAAGTAGGGCAAGGCCCGTTCCAGCGTACTGGTCACAAAATCCGGCAACACGCCATGCAAATCCGTCCAGGTCACGCCGGGACGGTATGTATGTACCGCCGCTTCGGCTGGAGAAGAGCCTTTGAGAAAGCTTCCCACGGTTTGCGCCGGCGCGTGATAATTACTGCCGCCGGCCTGATACGCCAGTTCCTCGTACCGCCGCTGAAACTCGATACCAGCCAGGGGCCCGCTGCCGACGTCGTCTGTCGTCACGTTGACGACTAAGGCACTGTTGGCCACGCCGCTGTCACGACGATAAAGGCTCATGCCGTTCGTCACGACCCGCCCTTCTTCAGACGCCGCCGCCACGACGGCTCCGCCGGGACACATACAGAAGGAATAGCACGACCGGCCTTCCGGGCTGTGGTACACCAAGGCGTAATCGGCCGGGTCCAATCCCAATTCCGCCGCATTGCAGCCGTATTGCCCGCGATCAATGACCTGCTGGTCATGCTCGATGCGCACGCCGACGGCAAAGGGCTTCTTTTCCAGGACGACGCCTTCGTCGTGCAGCATGTAATACGTATCCCGGGCGCTGTGCCCAATGCCTAAGACGACGACGTCCGTCTCATATTCATCCTCGCCGTTGACGGTGACGGCGCATACCCTTCCCCGTTCGTCCCGGCGTATGGAAGTCACGCGGCTCTGAAAACAAACCGTTCCACCTGCCAATTCTATCATATGACGCATATTTTTTACAACGTTCCGTAAAATATCCGTCCCTACGTGGGGATTATAGGCATATAAAATTTCCGGCGGCGCTCCCGCATCGACCAGAGTTTGAAGGATATGGCGCAGGAGCGGATGATTTACCCTCGTCGTCAGCTTGCCGTCAGAAAAAGTACCGGCTCCACCTTCGCCGAACTGTACGTTCGACTCAGGCCGGAAAGGGCCGCCGTTCCAGAATTCTTCTACATGAGCCGTCCGCGTATCTACGTCACACCCCCGCTCGAATACGATCGGCTTATATCCGCCGCGCGCCAAGGCCAGCGCCGCGGCTAATCCCGACGGCCCCGTCCCTACGACGACGGGACGATGCCGCAGCACGACGTCGCCGGGCTTCGGCGGAACATACGCAGTTTCCGCAATCCGGCGGACATCCTTAGCGTCGCGGCAGCGCCGCCATGTTTTTTCTTCGTCATGAAAGGCGACGTCTACCGTAAATACCAGATAAATATTCGGCTTCCGCCGCGCGTCTACAGAACGCCGCACGACGCAGATATGCTCTATATCCGCCGGGCTGCAGCGAAGCTTTTTAGCAACCAGCGCCTCTATGGATTTCCTCATAGGCACGCCGGTGCGAATATTCATTACCCTTAGCACGCAATTCGCTCCTTTACTATTCCACGTCTACGGCAACTTCGATCGTATCGGGCTCGAAGATGACGCCGTTTACAGGCGATACGATAATCTTCCATTTCTTATCCTGCTTCAAGCCTGAAATATCGATAGGCGGCAAGTCGATGCGGGACAAATTCTTGAGAATATTCGCGTCTCCCTTTACGGCAACCGTATCCGGATTGATTTTGATTTCTTTCAGCGATACAGACGGAGACACGTCCCCTTCCGTCGTCACGTAAACGGGAATGTCTTTCGTCACGGCATTATGACCGATGGATATGCGGATATTGCTCTGCCACGGCGTCATTTCCAGCCCTTCGATGCGGGAACCGTCCGCCGCGACCAGCCGGATAGGCGCCATGATGGAAAAATCGTCTATCCTGTCTTCAATAGGAATTTCCACGACAGCCTGTTCCACTTGCTTGACAAGACGGCGGGCGCCGCTGATGACGACCTTTTCCGGCACGACCTTCAGGCTGCTGACGAAAATATCGTTCTTCGTCTGTCCTACCAAATGCGGCGTCAGAGCCAATTCCCGCACGGTGTATACGTCGACCATAATATCGGCCGAGGTCATACTCTGCTTTTTCAGCTCCGTCCCCGCCGGAATTTCTATGCGCACAGGGGCGCTCATTTCGCCTTCCTGGGCGTCGGACAAATCAATATAAGCCTTAATATCCGACGGTCCTACGTTGATAATCGTGTTGCGCGGCCCGGACAGGCGCACGTAGACCGTCTTCGGCACGTTCGACGTAATGTACTGCGAGTCGAGGTTTTCCACAACGATCGGCACCGTATAGCTGCCTTCGCTCATAGGATTCTGTTCGTTGATGATAAAGAACCACAGCACGATCGCCATTAACAGACAAATAATCTTTAATTGCCATTTTTTGTCAAGCTTATTCATCATATCACGGCCTCCACTTGAAAATATTGGCTAATCCCTGAGGCGTCTTGTTCAAGAAAGTCTTCAGCACGTTGCGCAGGGCGTTGCTGTCCAAGTGACGGTAAATATGACCGCCGTACGTATATGAAATAGAGCCCGTTTCTTCGCTGACGACGACGACGACGGCGTCGGCCATCTCGCTGAGGCCGATAGCCGCGCGATGCCGCGTCCCCAGCTCCGTAGACAAGGAACGGTCCGCCGTAAGCGGAAGCAGGCATCCTGCTGCCATGATGCGGTTTTCACGAATAATCACGGCTCCGTCGTGAAGAGGCGTATTGGGAATAAATATGTTTCCCAGCAGCTCGCGCGACACGACGCCGTCGATGGGAACGCCCGTGTCAATGTAGTCGTTCAGGCCGACTTCCCGCTCAAAGACAATCAGCGCGCCGGTCCGCGTTTTGGACATCGAGTCCGTAATCGCCACGATTTCATCAATAAGCCGCTCCAGTTCCTTAGCGTTCAGCACATGCCCCGACTGCAGAAACCGGCCCCGCCCGATTTGTTCCAGGGCGCGCCGCAGCTCCGGCTGAAAGACGACCGGCAAGGCGACCAATATAACCGTCATGCCCTGCTGCAGCATCCAGTTGATAACATGCAGATCCAGAACCCGGCTGACGACCGTTACGGCGCCGAGCACCAGCAGCCCTTTGATCAGGGCTACGGCCCGTGTATTGCGAATCAAAATAAACAGCTTATACAGCACAAAGGCGACAAGCAGAATATCCAATATGTCAAGCAGGCGAAAGCTGCTGATAAATCCCTGAATAGATACGCTCATGTTATTTCTCCATTACGACAACAAAATAATCATGGTTAAGTAAATTCATTGTACACTATTTTTACTTCAAAATAAAGTCCGCAGGCCCGTATAAAAAACAAAGCCGCAGTCAGGAGCTCTTGTCTCCGCTGCGGCTTTTTCATATCCATTACATTTCGTTCGACACCGCTTTTTTCAGCGGCCCGTCGCCTGCGGCTCCGCAGGCTGCCTGAAGCTGCGACTCCTGGCGGGCTAATTCAGCAAAATCAATGGCCTTCAATTTCGTTACCAGATCCCGCTGAATATCGGCAAAGGCGTTGTAAATAGAGCACATGCCGCTGCAGCCGCGGGAGCACGAGCTGATGTCATGCAGACAGCGCTGCAGTTCCGTCTGGCCCTCTACGGCTTCGATGACGTCAAACAAGGTGATGTCTTCCGGCGAGCGCTGCAGGGCAAAGCCCCCGTCGACGCCGCGGTACGATTTCATGATGCCGGCAGCCGTCAAATTTCTCATGATTTTCAATAAAAAACGCTCGGGGATATTTTGTTTTTCTGCTAAGGCAGCGCCGGTTATTTTCGTGCCTTCCGGCAGCGACGCCAGGTACAGGACCATGCGGAAAGCATAATCAGTCGCTTGATTTAATCTCATTACTCTAATCCCTCCTTGCATGTGTCTATTATACAATAAGTCACTAAAAAAGTGTAGTTTGAAATAAAAAAAAGAAAAGGTCCTGATGACGAATGCCTGCCATTCATCACCAAGACCTGTATTACATCGTGCTTATAAGGCGTCGATAATCAAAAAGATAACTGCCGACAATGCGGCGCTGATCGGGATAGTAACGCACCAGGCGATGACCATGCTGCGGGCCACGCCCCAGTGAACTGCGCGAACCCGTTCTGCCGAACCGACACCCATGATAGAGCCCGATACGACGTGAGTCGTACTGACCGGCAAGTGCAGGAACGTCGCAGAAAAAATAACCAGGGACGAATTCAGATCGGCGGCAAAGCCGTTGATGGATTCCATCTTGAAGATCTTCGTTCCCATCGTAGAAATGATACGCCACCCGCCGGCAGACGTACCCAAGGCCATGGACGTGGCGCAGGCCAGCTTTACCCACGTGGGAATTTCCATCGTATCGATGTATCCGCCGCTCAGCAGGGCCAGGGCGATGATGCCCATCGCTTTCTGGGCGTCGTTGGAGCCGTGCGAAAAGGCCATGAGACTAGCCGACACGAGCTGCATCTTGCGGAACTGGCGGTTTAAGGCGATAGGCGAATACTTGCGGACAATCCAAAGGATGCCGATCATGACGAAATATCCCGTCGCCAAGGCGATGACCGGCGATAAGATCAGCGATAAGATGATCTTTTCAATGCCGCCCATATCCAAGGCCGCCGGTCCTACGCTGATGCATACGGCGCCGATAACGCCGCCAATAAGCGAGTGGGACGAGCTGCTGGGTATGCGGTAATACCACGTTGCGATATTCCAAATAATAGAGCCGATCAAGGCGGCTACGATGACTTCCAAACTAATCTGGGCCGGATTTAATACCAAATCCCCGCCAATCGTCTTGGCGACGCCCGTACTGACCATCGCGCCGGCAAAGTTCAGCACGGCGGCCATCATAATCGCATGGCGCGGCGTAATGGCCCGCGTCGAGACGCTGGTAGCAATGGCGTTGGCCGTATCGTGAAACCCGTTGATGTAGTCAAACAGCACGGCCAGCAGCACAATGGCCCATATTAACCAATGCTCAGGCATACTTTAAGACGACCTTTCTGAACGTAGTAACCAGATCTTCGCATTCGTCGGTAATATCTTCGACAGATTGAAGAACTTCCTTCCATTTGATGATTTCAATGGGATCTTTGCATTCCGAGAATAATTTAGCCATTTCCTTATGATACAAATCGTCGCAGTCCTGTTCCAGCTTCAGCACCTTGTGGCTGCGGGCTTCGACCTTCAGGTAGTTTTTCTTTAAATCCTTCATGTAACCGATGGATTTGCAGATTTCTTTCATCGCTTTGGCCGTGATGACGGTCATCTGCTTGGCTCCGTCCGTAGCCTGTCCGATTTGATACATGCACATCTTGTCCATGATTTCGCTGATATTGTCGATAACCGCATCCAATTCATCGATAAGCTGCTGAATGTCTTCGCGGTCCATCGGCGTGATGAACGTTTTTTGCAGACGCTTCATGGTCTCCAATACGAGCTCGTCGGCTTCATCGGCCAGGGAATCGATTTGTTCCAACGCTTCCTCTTTAGGAATCTGGTCGTTCATGGCCTGCCTCAGCAGATCGGCTGCCTGATAACTCAGCATCGCGTGCTGGTCTAATAATGCGAAAAACTTTTCTTCTTTGGGCTTTAAATGGAATGCCATACTAATCAGTTCTCCTTGTCTGCAAACACATTTTTACGCACTAATTACGTACTGTTTACCTATATTTTACATAGCTGTGTCTTTCTGCATTATACCATATACGACTTCATTATTCTAGAAAAGGCGTTGCCAATATGGCATATTCTACATGAATTTTTTTATAGGCACAACGGGCCCTCTTCGCGGCCCATCACCGAAACGTTAAAAGATTTAAGGCTATGCATTCTCCAGATATTGTCATTTTCATGGGTGACAAAGTTACATTACTATTTGTTGCGTTTGCCCCGGCCTGCCGATATACTTAAGCTATCAGAAACACAAGCAGTCCGGAATGCAGCGTGCGTACTGAATCACTTTAGGAGGTACAACAATGAAAGCAAAGATTCAATCGTTCGGCCGCTTCCTCAGCGGTATGGTCATGCCGAACATCGGCGCCTTCATCGCCTGGGGTCTTATTACGGCTATGTTTATTCCCTCAGGCTGGCTGCCGAATGAAAAGCTGGCTGCCATGGTCGGCCCATTCCTGACCTACGTCCTGCCCCTGCTCATCGCCTATCAGGGCGGCAAGGCCGTCGGCGGCGACCGCGGCGCCGTCATCGGCGTCATCGCGACTGTCGGCGTCATCTGCGGTACATCGTACACCATGTTCATGGGCGCGATGGTCATGGGTCCCCTGGCCGGCCTGGTCATCAAAAAGTTCGACGCCGCCGCAGACGGCCGCATCAAGCCGGGCTTTGAAATGCTGGTCAACAACTTCTCCGTCGGCATCATAGGCATGCTCTTATCCATCATAGGCTTTTATCTCATCGGCCCGGTCATGGGCATCCTGCTCACCTTTCTGACGGCGGGCGTTCAGATTCTCGTCACCTACGGCATCTTCCCCCTCATCGGCCTTTTCGTCGAACCGGCAAAGGTGTTGTTCCTGAACAACGCCATTAATCACGGTATCTTCACGCCCCTGGGAGCCGAACAGGTATCGCAGGCCGGCAAATCGATTTTCTACATGATTGAAACGAACCCCGGCCCCGGCGCAGGCGTCCTCATCGCTTACTGGCTGTTCTCCAAAGACAAAACGACGAAGCACTCCGCCCCCGGCGCGCTCATCATTCACGCCTTAGGCGGCATCCACGAAATTTCCTTTCCCTACGTCCTCATGAATCCCATGCTCCTGCTGGCTACGATCGGCGGCAGCGTATCGGCGTTGTTCTATTATTCGCTCCTCGACCTCGGCTTGTCCGGCCCGCCCTCTCCGGGCAGCCTCATTTCGTACCTGGCAATGGCTCCAAAAGGGTCTACGCTGTCCGTCATCATCGGCATCTTCATCGCCGCCGGCGTGTCCTTCCTCATCGCTTCGCCCATCATCCGCATGTCCGGAGCCAAGTCGTCGGACTCTCTCGCCGAAGCCCAGCAGAAGATGAAAGACATGAAAGCCCAGTCTAAGGGCATAGCGACGCCGTCGGCCGTCGAAGCGCCGGCAGTCAATATAAAAGAAATCAAAAATATCGTCTTTGCCTGCGACGCCGGTATGGGTTCCAGCGCTATGGGCGCGGCCGTCCTGCAGAAGCGTCTGAAAAAAGCCGGCCTGACAGACATCAAGGTCAGCCACGCATCCGTTTCGGAAGTACCGAAAGACGCGCAGCTCGTCGTCTGCCATCAGGATTTGGCAGACCGGGCCAAAGCCAGCGCCCCCCAGGCCCGTCTCATTACGATTACCAACTTCATGGCGGCGCCCGAATACGCGACGCTCGTAGAAGAACTGGCCTCGGCCCAGCTCCCGCCGTCATAAAAACCGGCTGCGTTATCCCACGAGGTTCCCGTCACGCAGAGGAGGTGATACTACGGAATTCACACTGCGCATCCAACAAATTTTATCTATCCTGCTGCGGCATCAGGATTTTCTGCACGAACAGCAAATCGCCGACGAACTGGCCATCAGCAAGCGCACAGTCCAGCGCGAGTTGGATTACATCACGACGATTATCGCGCCGTACCAGCTGACGCTGAAGCGCAAGAAAGGAGCGGGCCTCCTGCTGACCGGCACGCCGCAGGCAAGGCAGCGCCTGGCCGATGACTTGAACGCCTCGGACCGGTCGGATTGGTCCGATAAAAAGGAACGGCGGCGCTACTTGTTGTTCGAACTGCTGCGGGACCGGACGCCGAAAAAGCTGTACCATTACAGCCGGCTCCTGGGCGTCAGCGAATCGACAGCCGCTTCCGATTTGGAAGCCCTCGGCCCCTGGCTGCGTAAAAATAATTTATCTATCCTGAAAAAGCCCGGCTTCGGCGTCATCCTGAACGGCACGGAACAAAATTACCGCGAAGCCATGCGGCGCTTCATCAGCGAGACGGCTCCTGTAGACAAATTAAAAGAAATTACCGACCCCCATGCCGCCCTGGCGAAAGCCGTCATGAACGTAACGGACAACGGCATTTACCGCCTGCTGAACAGCCGCACGATCCAGCGCATCGACGCCCTGCTCGGCGAGATGAACGAACCCAAGCTCCGCCAGTTTACCGACTCGGCTTATATCGGTCTGATCATCCACATCGCCATCAGCGTCGAACGCATGCAGCAGGGCAACGTACCGTCAGACGAGCAATTCCTGCCCTTGGAGGAAGATGGCGAAGACCTGCGTCTGGCCCGGCGCATTCTCCAGGCCATCGAAGAAGAATTTCACCTGCATATGCCTGAGCTGGAGCTGTCCTACCTGCTGCTGCACATCAAGGGCGCGAACATTCATTACACCAACGTGCCCGACGAAACAGTGCCGACAGACCTGAACGGCAAAAAATTGATCAACCTCATCGACGCCATGATAGACGCCTTCGATTCCCGCCAAGCTTATATGCTGCGCTGTGACGAAGAATTTATCCGCGGGCTCTTCGTCCACCTGCAGCCGGCCATCGTCCGACTGACCAATCACCTCAATATCATCAATCCCCTGCTGGACGATATCAAGGAAGAATACGCCGACACGTTTCAAAAATCCATCCGGGCGGCCCGCGTACTGGAAAAGGGCATCGGTGCCGCCGTGTCCGAGGAAGAAATCGGGTATTTGACGATTCACTTCGGCGCGGCCCTGGAACGCATGAAGGGGAAAACGGCTTTTACGCGAAAGGTTTCCGTCGGCATCGTCTGCGCCAGCGGCTTCGGCGTCGCCCGCCTGATGATGACACGGCTGCGCAACAAGCTGTCCGCCGCCGTCTCGCTCAAGACCTACGGCAAGGGCGACCTGACGCCGGAGGTCATCAAAGCCACGGATTTCTTCGTCAGCAGCCTGCCCCTGAACCGTCCGGATATCGACGCCGTCCGCATCTCGCCGCTCATCACCCAGTCCGATATGAGCCGCATCCAATGCAAGATCGAAGAATACGCCCACATCCGCAAGCAGGTCCATCGTGAAGAAGGCGAAAAGCAGCCCGACGAGTTCGTACAGGAACTGGCGGAAACCCACAAATCAGCAGAAGAAATCGCCCATATCCTGAAAGGCTACGCCATGTATACTGCCGACGCGTCCCTGCCCTTTGACCAGGCCGTAGCCTGGCTCTGCGGCCAAGTCGCCGAATCGGAGTCGCAAAGCCGGCAGCTGTATGAAGATATTATGAAGCGGGAACGGCTGAGCAGCCAAATCTTTCCCGACCAGGGCTTCGCCCTGCTGCACTGCCGGACCTGCGCCGTCAGTCACGCCGCCTTTTACACCTGTATGCCGTCGGAAAGCAGCTTCTCCGACCCCTACTTTCAAGGCGTCGGCATGATCCTGCTCATGGCGATGCCCGCCGCCGGCCCTACCCGCCTGTACACAGACCTGCTAGGCTTCATCAGCAGCTCCCTGGTCATAGACGACAGCTTCAACGAAGCCGTCCTAAGCCGCAGCGAAGGCCTCATCCGTTCCGAGCTGCAGCGCATCCTCAAGCTGTATTTCAATACATTGCTCATAAAACTTACGTAAGGAGAACATCATCATGGAAATTTTACAGAAAAAGAACATCATCCTCAACTGCCAGCCGAAGGCCAAGGAAGATGTCATTAGGGAAATCGGCAAGATTTTCTGCGAAGACGGCTACACGACAGAAAAATATACCCAGGCCATGCTGGACAAGGAAACGGTCTTCAATACGGCCATCGGCAACAGCGTAGCCATTCCCCACGGCATCGAAGAAGGCAAGGTCGAAGTGCAGCACGCCGGCCTGGTCATCATGACCTTCCCCGAAGGCACGGACTGGAACGGCACGACGGTCAAGCTGGTCATCGGCATTGCCGCCGCCGGCGACGAACACGTCGACATTCTGAGCAATATTGCCGTCACTTGCTCCGACGAAGACGACGTAGAAGACGTCGTCCACAGCTCTGTCGATGAAATCTACAACATGTTCGCTAACTAAGAGGTCAACGTATACTCATATACAGAACCCTATATTAAGCATGATACTCAGGAGGTATATATGATGAAAACAAAAGCAGTCAGAATGTACGGCACGAGAGATTTGCGCCTGGAAGAATTTGAACTCCCGGAAATCAAAGACGATGAAATTTTAGCCAAAATTATTACGGACAGCATCTGCATGTCTACATATAAATTAGTCGAACAAGGAAAAAAGCATAAACGGGCTCCCCAGAACATCGACACGAACCCCATCATTACGGGCCACGAATTTGCCGGCGTCATCGTCAAGGTCGGCAAGAAATGGCAGGACCAGTTCAAGCCGGGCATGCGCTTCGCCCAGCAGCCGGCGCTGAACTATAAAGGCAGCCTGGCTTCGCCGGGATATTCCTATGAATTTTTCGGCGGCGACTGCACGTACTGCATCTTCCCCCACGAAGTCATGGAATTAGGCGCTCTGATGCCCTACGAAGGCGAAAGCTTCTTCGAAGCGTCCTTGGGCGAACCGATGAGCTGCATCATCGGCGGCTACCGGGCCAACTACCACACGAACAAGCATAACTATAACCACGCTATGGGCACAAAAGAAGGCGGCAATATCATCATCCTCGGCGGCTGCGGCCCCATGGGCTTAGGCGCCGTCAGCTACGGCATCCGCTTTGAAAACAAGCCGAAACGCATCGTCGTAACGGACATCGACGAAAGCCGCATCAATCGGGCGAAAGAAGTCATTTCCCCCGAATACGCCGCCCAGTACGGCGTCGAACTCCACTACATCAATACGGGAGCCATGGACGATCCCTATGAAGAACTCATGAAGATCACCGACGGCCATGGCTACGACGACGTCTTCGTATATGCGCCGGTCCGCGCCGTCGCCGAGCTGGGCAACAGACTGCTGGCCTTCGACGGCTGCATGAACTTCTTCTCCGGCCCGACGGACAAAAACTTCAGCGCCGAAATCAACCTGTATGACTGCCACTACACGAGCACCCACATCATGGGCACGACGGGAGGCAACAACGACGACCTCATCGAAGCCAACAACCTGGCTGCCAAAGGCATCATCAACCCGGCCGTCATGGTAACGCATGTCGGCGGCATCGACAGCATCATCGACACGACGCTGAACCTGCCGCATATCAAGGGCGGCAAAAAGCTGGCCTATACGCAGTTCGACATGCCGATGACGGCCATCGAAGATTTCGCCAAATTAGGCGAAACAGACCCGTTCTTCCTCGAACTGGACGCATGCTGCAAAGCTCACAACGGCCTCTGGAACGCCGAAGCGGAAAAAATGATCCTGAAGCACTTCAACGTAGAAATCTAACCGTTCACCTTCTCTTTTCTCTTCATCCGGCAGATTCTACGAATGCAGTACATCCCCTCGCGCAGGCCTCTTTCCTGCCGGGGGGATTTTTCTATTCAAACCAGGCGACCGCCCGGACGGGCGCGCCGTCGCTTTGATGTACTTTTAACGGAAAGCATCCGAACCAAAATAAGCCGCTGCCGCACAGGTGAAGATTTTTCAGGTTTTCTATATTGATCATTTCCCGGCGCTGAAACAGCTTCCTATGCCGCGTCAGCTCTTCGTCGCCTATGGGATCGATGCCGAACGTATCGAACCCGATGCCTTTATACGACCCGGCGACGACGTATTCCAGCACGGAGTCGTCTATACAGGGATAGTCGCCGAAGTATTGGGGCGTTCCCCAGTAGGCGTCCCAGCCTGTGTGAAACAGCAGAAACTCTGCCTTTTCTACTTTGTCTCCATAGGGCCGCAGGCAATCCATCGTAATCGCCCCGCCTTCCTTTACGCGGCGGCAGTCGACGACCAGGGCCTTGCCGATAAATTGGCCGGCATCATACTGATCCAGCGTCGTGCCTTCGTTTAATACATGGGCTGGCGGATCGGCGTGGGTGCCGACGTGCGTGCAGATGGAAATCTTCGTTTCTTTGAAGCCGTCCGTTTCGCAGGTACTTACCGTCTGCAGGGACGGCTCTTCCGTTCCCGGAAACACGGGCATATGCTCCCGTATGGTATGGGTCAAATCGATAACCTTCACAATAAAACGCCTCCTCGCTATGTCTATAGTATTCATCATACTATGAAACGGCGCAAAAAAATACCGTCGGCAAGGTCTACCAACGGTATTTTCGAGCGAAATGCGATTATTTTACAACGGCGTTGTCGATAATAGCCATGAAGTCGTCGACTTTCAGGCTGGCGCCGCCGACGAGGCCGCCGTCAATATCGGGAGAGCCCGTCAATTCGGCTACGTTGCCGCCTTTTACGCTGCCGCCGTAGAGGACGGACACGCTGTCGGCAACGTCGGCGCTGTAGAGGGCCGCGATTTTCTTGCGGATAATGGAGCAAACTTCCTGAGCCTGAGCGGCCGTAGCCGTCTTGCCCGTGCCGATAGCCCAAATCGGTTCGTAGGCGATGACGACCTTCGCCAAGTCGTCGGCGCCGATGCCTTCGAGTGCCTTTTCAATCTGTCCTTCAATCCAAGGCTGCATAATGCCTTCTTCGCGCTGTTCCAGCGTTTCGCCGCAGCATACGATAGGCGTAAGGTTATGAGCCAAGGCGGCTTTCGTTTTCTTATTGACCGTTTCGTCCGTTTCGTTGAAATACGTACGGCGTTCGGAATGGCCGATAATGACGTGGGTTACGCCGATATCTACGAGCATAGCCGGAGATACTTCGCCCGTAAAAGCGCCGCTTTCTTCCCAATGCATATTCTGCGCGGCTACGTGGATCGGCGTGCCTTTCGTCAATTCCACAGCCATCGGCAGATACGGAAATACGGGAGCAACGACGACTTCGGCTTTGACGTCCTGCACTACGCGGCCGACGAGGCCCGTAATCGTTTCCTTGGCGTCCTTGCCAGTATGATTCATCTTCCAGTTGCCGGCAATAATAGTTTTTCTCATGAGAGCATCCTCCTATCTGAAATATGATGATATATTATTTATCGCTCAGCGATTCGACGCCGGGCAGTTTCTTGCCTTCAAGGTATTCAAGGGACGCGCCGCCGCCAGTGGAAATATGGCTGATCTGGTCGGAAAGGCCCGTCTTGTTGACGGCCGATACGGAGTCGCCGCCGCCGACGATGGATACGGCATCCGAAGCCGCTACGGCTTTCGCCACGGCTTCCGTGCCTTTCGCGTAATTTTCCATTTCAAATACGCCCATAGGGCCGTTCCAGACGATGAGCTTCATAGGAGCTAATTCTTTGGCAAAGAGTTCCTGCGTCTTCGTGCCTACGTCGAGGATCATCCAGTCGGCCGGCACGTCGGCGACGTCTACGACCTTGTGGTCGGCGTCGTTGTCAAAGGCAGCTGCTACCATGACGTCGACGGGAAGGAGAAGCTTCGTTCCCTGTTCTTGAGCCTGGGCGATGAGGCTCTTCGCCAGATTGATTTTATCGGCTTCGACGAGGGATTTGCCGATGCCGTAGCCCTGGGCGGCCAGGAACGTATTGGCCATGCCGCCGCCGATGATCATGAGGTCGACCTTCGGCAGGAGATTGGAAATGACTTCGATTTTATCGGAAACCTTCGCGCCGCCGATAATCGCCGCAAAGGGATGGGCCGGATTGTCTACGGCGCCGCCGATGAAGCGGATTTCCTTTTCCAGCAGGAAGCCTGCAGCCATAGGCAGGTACGCCGTAATGCCGGCAACGGAGGCATGGGCCCGGTGGCAGCAGCCGAAGGCGTCGTTTACGCCGACTTCAGCCAATTCGGCGAGCTGGCGGGAAAATTCGGGATCGTTCTTTTCTTCTTCCTTATGATAGCGAAGGTTTTCGAGAAGCAGGACTTCGCCGGGCTGGAGCGCTTCGGCCATGGCTTTCGTTTCCGGGCCGACGCAGTCCGGAGCAAATTTTACGGGGATTCCCAGTAATTCGGAAAGGCGTTCGGCAACGGGTTTCAGCGAATACTTGGGAACGGCTTCTCCCTTCGGACGGCCGAGATGGCTGGCCAGGATGACTGCCGCGTGATGGTCGAGCAGATACTTAATCGTCGGCAGCGTTTTCTGAATGCGCGTGTCGTCCGTAATACGGCAGTCGCCGTCGAGGGGCACGTTGAAGTCCGCTCTGACGAATACCCGTTTGTTGTCCACTGTAATATCTGTAATTGTCTGTTTCATGGAAAAATCCTCCTCCATATCGTAACGATACATATATACTCGTCAGCGTCTGCTAGACGCTGGAAAAGCCTCGTATTAAATCATCTTCATCATTTTTTCCGCCGCGCCTTCGTCCGTCACGAGGATACCCGTCCGGCACGTGCGCATGACGGCTACGATCGCCTCGGCCTTGCTCGCTCCGCCGGCCACGGCGATGACGTGGGGATGATGCTTTATATCTTTCAAGGAAATACCGATGTTGTTGCTGCCGTACAGGATGCGCCCATCCAGGCTGCAGTAACAGCCCAGCGATTCGCCGCGGGCCCCCAGCGTTTCCAGTGTCTGCCGCTGATGGTCCGTCATGCCCCGCTGCTTGGCCATCTTATCGGCGCGGCCGATGCCGAAGACGACGACCTGGGCCTGGGAGGTCATGGCGACATTTTCCCTGGCCTGGGCGTCTGACTCGAACATCAGCCGCAGGGCCGATTCGCTTACGCCTTCGGGCAGGTGAATCATGCGGTACGAGCTGTGCGTCTTGGCGGCGACAGCGGCCGCAATATAGTTCGCCTGAAACTCCACGTGGTTCCCCATGCTGCCGCGGGCCGGCAGTATGGTCGCGCCGGCATTGCTTTCTGGAAGCATACGGGCGATTTCCGCCATGGTCGAGCCGCCGCTGATGGCCACGATGCTGACGCTGCCGAGCAAATCGTTGAGCAGCAGCGCGCCCTTGCGCCCCAGCTCCTCACAGGCCGTTTTATCCGTATCGCTGTCTCCGGGAACAATGTACACGTTCTTCAAGCCCAAGGCCTGCCGTATCTGCCGCTGCATATCGTCTAAATTGTTCAAGCGCAGGAAGCACTCCAATAAGTCCGGCATAAGGGCCTTTCCTTCCGGCTCCATGGAAATTCCCATCGTCGTAAACCGTACCAGCCCGCTGCGCCGGAGCACGTCCACATGGGAGCGCACCACCCGTTCGGACAGCCCCGACAAGCCGGCCAGGGTGCGCCGTCCTACCGGTTCTGCGTCGGAAATATGACGCAGCAGCAAATATCGTTCTTTAATCGTCCCCATGATATCGGGCGCGATTTTTTGAAAGATACTGAGCGTGTCTTGTTCCATCTTTACCTCCATCTAAAGACATTTGCTGTTTCGCCGATACAACGACCGTGTTCATCGGCGGCATCAAAGGTCGATCAAGCATTTTCCCGTCATATCGGCGGGAATGGCCATGCCGGCCATCGTCAGCAGCGTCGGCGCGACGTCGGCTAAAATGCCGTCGTGCAGCTTGGCGTGCTTATATGTTTCGCTGACTAAAATGCACGGCACGTGGTTCGTCGTATGAGCCGTATAGGGCGAGCCCGTTTCCGGATCAGCCATCTGTTCCGCATTGCCGTGGTCGGCGATGATCAGCAGCTGGCCGTCGACAGTCTTCAGGGCGTCTACGATGCGGCCGATGCACGTATCGACGGTTTCCACCGCCTTGACGGCAGCTTCAAACACGCCCGTATGGCCTACCATGTCGGCGTTGGCAAAGTTGAGCATGATCATGTCGTATTCGCCGCTTTCAATCCGTTCGACGACCTTATCCGTGACGAGGGGCGCATTCATTTCCGGCTGCAGGTCGTACGTAGCGACCTTCGGCGACGGCACGAGAATTCGGTCTTCCCCAACGTTGGGCGTTTCTTCGCCACCGTTGAAGAAATACGTCACATGGGCGTATTTTTCCGTTTCGGCAATGCGCAGCTGCGTCTTACCGGCCTTGGCCAGCACTTCGCCCAGCGTATTGGCTATGGTTTCCTTATCATATACGACGTGGACCGGCAAATCGTCTTCATAGCGGGTCATCGTAGCGAAGTACACGTCTAATTTCTTCGGCCGGTCAAAGCCGTCGAAATCGTCGCAGACAAAAGCCGTCGTAAGCTGGCGGGCCCGGTCGGGGCGGAAGTTGAAGAATACGACGCTGTCGCCGTCTTCTACAGGATGTTTATGAATAACCGTCGGAACGACGAATTCGTCGGATACGTCGGCGGCGTAGGAATGCTTCAGGCACGTCTGCGCGTCCGGTTCTTCATGGCCCTGGCCCAGCGCGACGGCATAGTACGCCTTTTCTACCCGGTCCCAGCGCTTGTCGCGGTCCATGGCGTAATACCGGCCGCTGATCGTCGCGATTTCGCCGACACCCAGCTCGGCGCATTTATCTTCTAATTCCTGCAAGTATTCGCCGGCGCTGCGGGGCAGCACGTCGCGGCCGTCGAGAAAGGCATGGACATATACCTTTTTTAAACCGTACCGCTTGGCCATTTCCAGCAGGCCGAATAAATGCTGTTCGCTGCTGTGCACGCCGCCCGGCGATACGAGGCCCAGCAGATGCAGGGCCGAATCGTGTTTCCTGACGTTTTCCATGGCTTCGACAAGGGCGGGCTTTTCAAAAAACGCGCCTTCGCGGATATCCTTGGTGATCTTCGTCAGGGCCTGATAGACGATGCGGCCGGCGCCGATATTCAGATGGCCGACTTCGGAGTTGCCGATCTGGCCGTCAGGCAAGCCTACGTCTTCACCCGACGCGCCTAAATGAGCGTGGGGATATTCCTTCCAGAGAGCCGGCAGCACCTTTAAATCGGCCTGCGCCACGGCGTTGTCCTTTTGGATATCGCTGCAGCCGAATCCATCCATAATCACCAGCATTACAGGTTTCTTTTTTGTCATATACTTCTATCTCCTTCTTTACCTTTACAGCCCGGCTGTGAAGAAAAGAAAAAGCAGGGAAATTCGCAATCCCTGCCTTTTCATTGTATTTCTATTTCGGTCTTGAATATTTGTAACGGGAGGCTGTTTACCCGTTGGGAAATGCGTCGCTACAAATTAGTTTTTGCTGTTGTAGTCGTTCATGACGGCAATGAGGTCGAGAACCTTGTTGGAATAGCCGATTTCGTTGTCATACCAGGAAACGACTTTTACGAATGTATCTGTCAAAGCGATGCCGGCTTTCGCGTCGAAAATAGACGTGAGCGTGCAGCCGAGGAAGTCCGACGATACGACGGCGTCTTCCGTGTAGCCGAGGATGCCTTTCAGTTCGCCTTCGGAAGCTTTCTTCATAGCGGCGCAGATTTCATCGTACGTAGCCGGTTTTGCCAGGTTGACCGTGAGGTCGACAACGGAAACGTCCAGCGTCGGAACGCGCATGGACATGCCTGTCAATTTGCCGTTCAATTCAGGAATAACCTTGCCTACGGCTTTCGCTGCGCCCGTGGAGGACGGAATGATGTTGCCAGCTGCAGCACGGCCGCCGCGCCAGTCTTTCAGGGACGGGCCGTCGACAGTTTTCTGCGTAGCCGTCGTGGAATGTACCGTCGTCATGAGGCCTTCTTTAACGCCGAACGCGTCATTGAGGACCTTGGCGATCGGAGCCAGGCAGTTTGTCGTGCAGGAAGCGTTGGAAACGATCGTCTGGCCTTTGTATGTATCGGTGTTTACGCCGCATACGAACATATCAGCCTGACGGCCGTCTTCGCCCTGTTTGGAAGGAGCGGACAGAACGACGTATTTAGCGCCGGCCTGGAGGTGTTTTTCAGCCAAATCCATGGTGAGGAAGCGGCCTGTCGATTCGACGACGTATTCAGCGCCGACTTCGTCCCATTTGAGGTTTGCCGGATCCTTTTCAGCCGTTACGCGGATAGCTTTGCCGTTTACGATAAGGCGGCTGTTTTCAACGTCGGCTTCAATCGTGCCGTCGAACTGGCCATGCATCGTGTCGTATTTGAGCATATATGCCATGTAATCTACAGGGCAGAGGTCGTTGATGCCTACGATTTCGATATCGTCGCGAGTCTGGGCAGCGCGGAAAACAAAGCGTCCAATACGGCCAAAACCATTAATACCAACTTTAATCATTGTCGATACACTCCTTTTTACAAAACCTATTCAAATTGACTAACTCGTTTAATTCACCTTACACCCATAGTATGCCACACTGGGTACATTTTTGCAATAGCTTGGGCGAAATTTGTCCCGATATTTTTTCCACCGTAATTATTGCAGCCCAGCCCTGGCCGCCGCCAAGCCGACATACTCTTTTATCGCCAGGCAGGAATCGGCCAGCACGCTGGCCTGGGGAACAAAGGAATAGAGAGATATTCCCGTTCCGGCGCGGTAATCGCAAGGATACGGCGTGATGTCCAAGCCTTCGCGGCGGAACAAATAGGCCGCCCGCTCCATATGAAAGGCACTGGTCACGACGATAGGGCGACGCCAGCCGTTGGCCTCGCAGATGGCCTTGGAAAAAGCGGCGTTCTCCGCCGTATTGCGGCTCTCTTCATCAGTATAAATCATAGATTCCGCCGCACCCAGGGACAGCAGCATGCGCCTGGCGACGGCGCTCTCGCTGGCGTCGTCGGGCAGCACCTTCCCGCCTGACAGCAGCAGCGGAAGGCCGAGGGCGCGATGAAGGCGCAGGGCCGTTAAAAACCGATTGGCCGCAGCGCCGCTCAGCTGTCCTTCTCCATCTACATCGGGCACGCCGGCCAGCACTCCGCCGCCCAGCATAATAATGACGTCGCCGTCCAGCGCCTGCGCCGCAGGCTGTTCATACTCCTGTTCCAGGGGCCGCAGCAGCCAATTTGACACTGGCGCAATCGACAGGGCGTACAATACGAGAACGACGGCAGCCAGCCATTTGACGCCTGCCGACCGGCGGCGCCGCTGATACGCTGCAAGAAACCCCAGGGCTAGGACAATGCCGCCCAGCGGCAGCAGCCATGAATAGATCCATTTGACAATATATAACAAAGGGCCGTCCCCTTTCTTTGAAGCCTCTTATTAGAATACTCTTTTTAACACATTTATTATAGCATAAATTACGTATTTTTCCCGTAAAACCTCCGTAAAAATCAACATATTTTCTGCAACTAGTATATATTTTATTTGCGAATCTTTCAAGACTCTTTGCCGTCTACGCTTTCTGCTTCGCCGCATTATCAAAAATAAAGAATTGTCAGAACCCATAGGGTATGATATACTATATAAATCCATGGGGATGTAAAGGTTTCGACGTGGATGGTTGTATCATGAATAGCGAGCCGGCGTTTCATCAGGCCGCAAAACGGTGAACCGTTAAATTAAACGCAAAAGAACAAAACTTTGCTTTAGCTGCCTAATCGCGGCTAACGTCTCTTGCTGCTAATCCTGCGGGCAGTTTGCAGACGTCACTTAGCGGGATACCCTGCGGCATGGGCCTGGCCGCCGCAGCGGGAAACTCACAAGGCTGGAACAGCGTAGTTTGTCCTTGTACGACAGCTGTTTGAGACGATAAAACAAGGTCTGCGCTCGGAGAAGTTCATGGGGCGGCATTTACGGACAGGAGTTCGACTCTCCTCATCTCCACCATACCAAAAAAGCTGATTACGGGGATCATACACTGTAATCAGCTTTTTTATTTTCCTATTTTGATTATTTTACGACCTCATAGGGCCAGTCCATGATGCCGCCGATGCTGTAGACGTTGGTATAGCCCTGTTCTGTCAGCGCCGCTGCCGCGCGGCCGGCGCGCTTGCCGCTGCGGCAATATACGAAGATTTCCGCGTTTTTATCCGGCAGGACCTTGGCGACGGAATCAGCCTTCGCTTCAATCTGCTCTACCGGCAGCAGCACGGCGGAAGGAATATGGCCTGCCGCATATTCTTCCTGAGTGCGCACGTCGACGACGACGAGATTTGTCTGCTGATCCATCTGCAGCTTTGCTTCTTGCGGCGTCAGCGTCCGATACGGGACGGCTGCCGCTGCCGCAGAAGCCGCGTTTAGCCCATCAGCGGCAAGGCAGGCCGAGGCCGCTGAAAATGCTGCAATAGCAATACATACCAATAGTTTTTTCATGTTCATCACTCCTTGTGCATCAATATATCTATTATTATAAAAAGTATAAAATTACTATGTCAACGGCAAAACGGCTCCTTCTCATTAGATACGTCGATACCGCACTGCGCAGTTACGCCCGTTGCCGCCATGCAAAATGTTTGTCGACCTCTTTCCTCCCATTGCCAGCATCATGGTATCGGTCCATCCTACTAAAAACACGACGAGTGGAACTTCGCTTCGCAGCCGTCTCAGGAAACTATCGACGCAACGCGCGCATTGCCGCGCAGCATCAAAAAATTTACGGAATTCAGACAAATATCTTCATTGCCAAGAATAAAAAAATAGGCTACTCTTAATATATACAAAAGGTATGCACTAAGAGGAGGTTATTATTATGGATCGATCCGATATGATGCACGTAATGTACGATAAGAAAGGCCCGAAAGTAGCGGAAAACTTTGCTAAGCGCGGCTTTGAAGCCTATTACTGTCCCACCAAGGAGGAAGCGCTGCAAAAAGCGCTGGCCCTCATTCCGGCAGACCACGTCGTGTCCTGGGGCGGTTCCGTTTCTATTAACGAAATCGGCCTGCGGCCCTATGTGCTGGAGCACTACCAGGTCATCGACCGTGACGCCGCCGGCTCGCCGGAGGAACGAGTCGAGCTGATGCGCAAGGCTCTGCTCTGCGACACGTTCATCATGGGAACGAACGCCGCAACAGAAGACGGCCAGCTCTATAATATCGACGGCAACGGAAACCGCGTCGCCGCCCTGGTATACGGCCCGAAACAGGTCGTCGTCATCGTCGGCATGAACAAGGTCGCGCCGACCCTGGAAGATGCCGTCGTCCGGGCCCGCACAGTAGCCGCTCCCATCAACAAACAGCGCTTCGCCGCTCCGACGCCGTGCATCGTCACGGGCATGTGCGCCGACTGCAACAGCGAAGGCAGCATTTGCAACCAATTCGTCCGCACGCGCCGCTGCAGCCCGGCCGGCCGCATCAAAGTCATTCTCGTCGGAGAAAACCTCGGGTTTTAATTATCCTGCGTCCCTTTGGATGCTGCAAGCCGCCATGTCATTGCACATGGCGGCTTTTTTATATTCCCTGCTAGCATACCTATGACAAATGCGTATACCTCCTTTTTTATCCATGCCATTTACGAATCGTATTATGTATTGATTAATTCTATAAATCTATAGTAAAATATAGTTATTGTTTTCACGAATAGTTTTTCATTTTTATCTATGCGAATAATGAATGAAACTATATTTTAAGCGTGAAACGCATTCCTATCTCTCCTTATTTAAGGGAAAAATTTCACATACTATAAGAAAGGATGGAACGTATTATGCTAACCTTCGTATTAGCCTTGTCTCCTATTTTATGGCTCATCGTTTCTCTGGGATTTCTCAAAATGCAAAGTTTTAAGGCCTGTCCTATTGCCTTGCTCCTCTCCTTTGCCGTAGCGCTTTGGTATTATCATCTGCCGGCGCTCCATGCCGGCACGGCGGCTTTAGAAGGCGTCGCATTAGCTTGCTGGCCTATCTTATTAGTCATCATCGCCGCTATTTTTACATATAATTTGACGTTATATACAAAATCCATGGACATTGTAAAACACATGCTGACGACGGTAAGCAAAGACCAGCGCGTCCTGGCGCTGCTCATCGGCTGGGGATTCGGCGCGTTCATGGAAGGCATGGCCGGTTTCGGCACGGCTATTGCCATTCCGGCCAGCATGCTCGTCGCCATGGGCTTCAATCCTGTAAAGGCTATTTTGCTCTGCCTGATTGCCAATTCTGTACCGACGACATATGGTTCTATCGGCATCCCGGCCAGCACGCTGGCAAATTTGACCGGCCTGGACCCTGTCCAATTGTCTACTTACATCAGCTTGCAGCTCTTGCCTCTCAACATCATCTGTCCATTTCTCATGGTCATAATCGTCGGCGGCTCCATCAAGGCCTTAAAAGGCGTAACGCTGCTGACGCTGCTGTGCGGCTTGGGCCTGGCTGTGCCGGAACTGCTCATTTCAGCTGTTGCGGGTCCGGAGCTGGCCGTTATGATTTCATCTGTCGTCATCATGGGCATCATCGTCCTGTACTCCAAATACCGTCCTTCCCAGGATGAAACGTACCACATGGACATCCATCCGGCCCACGTACCCTTGCACGGCGGATTCTTAGCCTGCCTGCCCTTTATCCTCATCTTCGTCTTCCTTCTGCTGACTTCTAAATTCGTCCCTGTCATCAACGTTCCCTTAAGCGCTATCAAAACTTCCGTCGTCATATATACCGGCCCCGGCGCTTCTCCTTATACCTTCGTTTGGTTAGCTACGCCGGGCGTGCTTATTTTCCTGGCTGCATTTATCAGCGGATACGTGCAAAAGGCTTCGTTCAGCGAAATGTTCTTTGTGCTGCTTCAAACGATCCGCGGCCTGCGCAATACGATCATCACCATTATCGCCGTTATCGCCACGGCTAAGGTCATGGGCTACAGCGGCATGACGTCGGATATCGCCAGCACGGCCGTCGACGTAACCGGCAACTTTTATCCCTTCATCGCTCCGATTATCGGCTCTGTCGGCACCTTTATTACCGGCTCCGGCACGTCGAGCAACGTATTATTCGGCAACTTGCAGACCGATGCCGCCAAAGCTATCGGCGCCAACGCGGCCTGGCTGGCAGCGGCAAATTCTGCCGGCACATGCGTCGGCAAGATGATCTCGCCGCAAAGCATCGCCATCGCCGTAGGCGCTATTTCCCTAGTAGGAAAAGACAGCGAAATCCTCAAAGCTATTATCAAAGTATACGTTCCGTACGCCATTATTTTAGGCTGTATCGTATATTTCGGACAACTCTTTATTAGCTAACTGAACAATACAAAAAAACGCATTCGCAGCAACCGTTGCGAATGCGTTTTTTATATGGCGTCTTATCTTAGAATCTTCACCCGTTCTTCTACAGGGACTTTTTGAATCGGCTTCGGAGCTTCCAACACCTGTCCGAAGGGCATCTGGGCGATGAGCTTCCACGATTCCGGCGCATGGACGAGCTGTTTTACTTCGTCGTCAATGAGGGGATTATAATGCTGTATATTTACGCCCAATCCCAAATCAGCCAGGGCCGTCCAGACAGCAAACTGCATCATGCCGTTAGCCTGCTGGGCCCAAACGGGAAAATTATCGGCGTACGTCGGAAATTGCCGGGCCAGGTCGTCTACGATGGACGTGTCGTCAAAAAACAAGACTGTCCCATAGGCCGCGGCGAAGGAATGGATTTTTTGTTCTGTCGCGGCAAAATTGGCCGGCGGCACGATAGGACGCAGCGTATCCATCGTAATATCCCATATCCTGTCGTGCACGGCGCCGAGGGCCACGACGACCTTGCCGGACTGCATGTTGAATGCCGACGGGACCTCCCGTACCACCGTCTGAATCGTCTCTACAATCTGCCCTTCTGAAACGGGGATTTCTTTCCCCAAAGCATAATTCGTCCGTCTCTGCTTAACGGCATCTATAAAATTGGCCATGCCGATCATCTCCTATCATGATTTTCAAGCAATAATAATTATTCTTTACTATTGATTTCATCATATCATGGGAGACAGCATAAAACAATACTATGATAGTACATTTTACATGAAGATTTCTATGATTTGTCCGTTGCGGACCGGCTCGCTCCGCCGGAATGAAGCCATGCACTGCTCTGCCGTCCATTGCGGATGCTCATACGCCAGAAGGAAATTGCGTATAAACTGCGCATGAGTAAACAGGAGGATAAATTGTTCCGGACGCCGCTGCAGGAGGCTTATCGTCGTCTGAATCCGCTCCATAAGCTGCCGGTAGCTTTCGGCGCCTTCGCCGTCGACATAGTCGGGGTCCAGCTTCCGCCAATAGGCGATGACCCGGGGACGCCGCTGGGCAAAGGTCGTGCCGACGCAGGTCGCCGGCGCCAGATATACAAATTCATGAATGAAGTCCCAAATCCCCGTATGAGCCTGAGGAAACCGCCCGATCGTCGGCATCGCCGTCTGCTGGGCCCGCAAAAAAGGAGACGTGACGATTAAATCGGGAGCCGACGGGATGGCAAGAGCCAGCTCCTGGGCCTGCTGAAGCCCCTTTTCCGACAGCGGGATGGCCGCATGGTCCTGTGTCGGTTCGCCGGCATTGGCAATACTCTCGCCATGCCGGATAAGCCAAATTTTTTTCATACGTATCACCAGCCTTTTCTTGTATGTATTGTACCATGAGAAGCCATAAAATGAAACGAGCTGCCGCGACACCTCGTGCATCGCGGCAGCTCCGTCGTCACAGATAATGTACCCTAAGGATCGTCGAGTTATTTATCTGCTAATTCTTTATAGATTTCATACTTCTTCTTGGCAAATTCTTCGGCCTTGGCGAACAGTTCGTCGGCAATATCCGGGAAGGTCCGGGTCAAGGCAGCGTACCGCGTTTCACCCATGAGGTATTCGCGGAACGATTCCTTCGGTTCCTTCGAATCGAGGATGAAGGGATTCTTGCCTTCTTTTTCCAGCGCGGGGTTGTACCGATACAGGTGCCAGTACCCACAGTCTACGGCCCGCTTCATTTCTTCCTGGGCGTTGCCCATGCCGCCGCGGATGCCGTGATTGATGCACGGCGAGTAGGCGATGATGATGGAAGGACCGTCGTAGGCTTCCGCTTCCTTGATGGCCTTGATAAGCTGGTTCGGATCAGCGCCGAGAGCGACCTGGGCGACGTAGATATGGCCGTACGTCATGAGCAGGCGTCCCAGATCCTTCTTGTTGAACTTGCGGCCCGACGCGGCGAACTGCGCCACTGCGCCGACAGGCGTCGCCTTGGACGACTGGCCGCCCGTATTGGAATATACTTCCGTGTCGACGAGCATGACGTTCAGGTTGGCGTTCATAGCCATGACGTGATCCAAGCCGCCGTAGCCGATGTCGTAGGCCCAGCCGTCGCCGCCGTACATCCAAATCGTCTTTTTGATGATATGTTCTTTATGGGATAAGATGTATTTCTGCAAATCGGCAGCTTCGCCGGTCAGTTCAGCTTCGCTCAGCGCTTTAATATATGCGCGGCTGATGCCTTCCGTGACTTCGCCTTCGTTTGCAACACCGATGGAGTCGAGCCATGCCTGAATCGCGTCGTGCAGCGCGCCGTCCGTCAGCGGCAAAAGCTGTTCCGATTTGATGCGGATATCGTCGCGCTGCTGCGTCATGGACAAGGACATGCCGAGGGCAAATTCAGCGTTGTCTTCAAATACGGAGTTGGACCAAGCCGGACCGAAACCTTCACTGTTCGTCGTATAGGGAATGCTCGGCATCGCGGAACCCCAGGCCTGGGTGCATCCCGTCGCGTTGGCTACGAGCATGCGCGGCCCAAACAGCTGGGTCAAAATCTTCATGTACGCCGTTTCCGCACAGCCTGCGCAGGCACCGGAGAACTCGAGGAGAGGCTGGTTGAACTGGCTGCCCTTGACGGAGAACTTATCGAGGCCCGTATCCTTCGGCGCAATCGTCTGGGCGTAATCCCAGTTTGCGCTTTCATGGCGCTGCGTGTCGAGAGGCTTCATGACCAGCGCTTTTTCCTTGGCCGGGCAGACGTTGACGCAAGTGCCGCAGCTGTAGCAGTCGAGAGGCGATACCTGCATGCGGAATTCATACCCTTCCAGGCCCTTGCCGACGGCCTTCTTCGTTGTGAAATCAGCCGGAGCCGCCTTCTTTTCATCAGCCGTTACCAAGTACGGGCGGATAGCGGCGTGCGGGCAAACGAGGGCGCAGCGGTTGCACTGGATGCAGTTTTCAACGATCCATTCCGGCACCGTCGAAGCAATGCCTCTCTTTTCATATTTCGTCGAACCCAGGGGATACGAACCGTCGGCATACTGGACAAATTCGCTGACGGGAATCGTATCGCCCAGCTGAGCGTTCGCCGGTTCGACGATTTTCGTAATGAAATCGGGCAGACCGCTTTCGGCCTTCGGCGGATCCGCCGGCAGGTCCTTCCAGCTTTCCGGCACGTCGACGGCGACGAGGCCCGTAATGCCCCGGTCCACGGCGGCCTGGTTCATGGAAATGACGGCTTCGCCCTTTGCCAGATACGTCTTGGCAATAGCTTCTTTCATGTAGCGGACGGCGTCTTCAATAGGCAGGATTTCCGTCAGCTTGAAGAAGGAAGCCTGCAGAACCGTATTGGTCCGGTTGCTGCCGAGACCGATTTCTTCGGCGATCTTCGTCGCGTCAATCGTATAGAAACGCAGTCCCTTTTCGGCAATCTGCCGCTTTACCTTATTGCTCAGATGCTGATCCAGCTCTTCGGGGCTCCAGCTGCAGTTCAGCAGGAAAATGCCGCCGTCCTTTACTTCGCTGACGATGTCGTACGAATCCATGTACGCCTGTTTATGACATGCCAGGAAATCAGCCTGCTTGATGTAATAGGTCGAGCGGATCGGATTCTTGCCGAAGCGGAGATGGGATTTCGTCACGCCGCCCGATTTCTTCGTATCGTATTCAAAATAGGCCTGAACATACATATCCGTATTGTCGCCGATAATCTTGATGGAGTTTTTGTTCGCGCCAACTGTACCGTCCGAGCCGAAGCCCCAGAACTTGCAGCTTACCGTGCCCTGGTCGTCAATCTGAATGGGTACGTCCGGCAAGGACAGGTGCGTTACGTCGTCGATGATGCCCAAGGTGAAGTGCTTCTTCGGCTGCAGCGATTCCATATTGCGGAATACGGCGTGAATCGACGCCGGCGGCACGTCCTTGGACGACAAGCCGTAGCGGCAGGCCATGATAGGAATGTAGCGTCCCGTATGTTCTACGGCAGCGCAGACATCTTCAAACAGCGGCTCGCCTAAGGCGCCCGGTTCCTTCGTCCGGTCCATAACGGTAATGGAGCGAACGGTTTCCGGCAAGGCCTGCATGAAGTGTTCTAGCGAGAAGGGACGGAACAGGTGTACCTGCACGTAGCCGACCTTCTTGCCCTGGGCGTTCAGCGAGTCTACGACCTCCTGAATCGCGCCGGTAACGGAACCCATGGCGACGACGACGTGCTCTGCTTCCGGGTCGCCGTAGTAGTTGAACAATTTGTACGTACGGCCTGTCAGCTCGCTGATCTTGTCCATATAGTCTTCTACAATGTACGGAAGGCGGTCGTACCAGGAGTTATTGGCTTCGCGGGACTGGAAGAACATGTCCGGGTTGGTGACGGTGCTGCGGATGACCGGATGTTCCGGATTTAAGCCGTGATGCTTGAAGTCATACAGGGCATCTTGATCAATCAGCTTTTTCAATTCGTCTTCCGGCAGCATGCTGATCTTCTGGATTTCATGAGACGTGCGGAAGCCGTCGAAAAAGTGCATGAAGGGAACGTGGCCCTTAATCGCCGACAAATGAGCCACTGCCGCCAAATCGGCGCATTCCTGCACGCTGGCGCTGCACAACATGGCCCAGCCCGTATTGCGGCAGCCCATGACGTCGGAATGGTCGCCGAAAATAGACATGGTATGAGTCCCGACCGTACGGGCCGCCACGTGGAGGACGACGGGCTTCAATTCGCCCGATAAGCGGTGCATGACGGGAATCATGAGCATAAGGCCTTGAGACGCCGTAAAGGACGAACACAGGCTGCCCGTTTCCGACGCGCCGTGAACGGCGCCGATAGCGCCGGCTTCGGACTGCATTTCTACCAGCTTAACCGGCTGGCCAAATAAATTCTTTCTTCCGTTAGCCGCCCATACGTCGACATGCTCCGCCATGGGAGACGACGGCGTAATAGGATAAATCGTAGCTACTTCCGTAAAAGCGTATGCTACATCAGCCGTTGCTTCATTTCCATCTACGGTTTTAATAATCTGCTTAATCATATAGTACACTCCTTTTCTGATAAACAGCCTCACAATAGATTTCGCGAAATTCGTATAACGTTTAACTTAATTACAGTATAATCTCATTTATTATAAAAGTCAAGCATAGGACATTTGCGTTTTATACATGCATAAGCATAAAAAATGCGCTTTCCTTCACATAAAGAAAAGCGCATTTTTTATGCTTATGAAATTAATACCAGCGAGTCATGGGCAATTCGTTGTTGACGCCCTTGGTCATGAGCACTTGATGCAGGTCGATGTTGCCGATGTAAAATGCTGCGGCGCAGCCGCAGAGATACAAATCCCACATGCGGACAAATTCTTCGCCCCGTTCGGCTGCAATCTGATCATGGACCTTCTGGAAATTATCGTACCAGCACATGAGGGTCTTGTAATAGTGACGGCGCAGGCTTTCGACGTCGATGACCCGGAAATCGCAGTTGTAGGCGACGTTGATGATTTCACGCAGCGACGGCAAGGTACCGCCGGGGAAGATGTACTTGCGCATCCAGGGATTGCCGACGCTTTCGTCGAGGCCGCTGATGTAATGGAGAAGGAACAAGCCGCCGTCCTTCAGCAGGTGATCTGCCGTTTCCATGTAGACAGAATAGTTGGAACGGCCCACGTGTTCCAGCATGCCGACGCTGACGATACGGTCATAAGTCCGGCCTTCTTTAATCAGGTCGCGGTAGTCGATCAGGTCGATTTGCACCTGTCCCTGCAGTCCCAGGGCTTCGATGCGTTCCTGCCCCTTTTTCCACTGTTCGTGGCTCAGCGTGCAGCCATAGCCCTTTACGCCGTATTTCTGCGCCGCTTCGATGAGCAGGTAGCCCCAGCCGCAGCCGATGTCGAGGAGGCTCATGCCCGGCTGCAGATGCAGCTTTTCCAAAATATAGTGGACCTTATTGTGCTGGGCCTGTTCGAGCGTATCGTCTTTCTGCTTGAAATAAGCGCAGGAATAGCTCATAGACGGGTCAAGCCATAATTGATAAAAATCGTTGCCCAAATCGTAGTGAGACGAAACCTGCTGCTTCTGATAGGACTTAGATTCCGGCGTATATAAAATCCGCTTCAGCGCACTCTTGTCCAGGGAAAACTGGCTGGTCTGGCTCAAAATGCACTGCAGTGCCGTGAACAAATCGCCTTCGATTTCCAAATCCTTGCGCATATACGCTTCGCCCAAGGCCAGGGACGTAGAGGACAGCAGCTCGCGCTTGGGAATATCTTTATGAATGACGACGTTAAATAAGGGCTGACCGCTGCCAATGGTATACTTTTTATCATGCAGTTCTACTGTAAAGCAGTACTTGTCAAACCGATGTAAATAATGAATTAAAAACGTATCCAAAATATGCATTTCTTCCACCTCAATTCAAATCTTACATGCTGTGCGTTGTTCCGCCGATGACGTTTGCCAATACCATCATGGTCGTCACCGCCCCGACGCCGCCGGGTACGGGAGTCACCGCTCCGGCTACGCCTGCAACCTCGTCGAAAGCGACGTCGCCTACGGTTTTGCCGTCTACGCGGTTGATGCCGACGTCGATGACGACGGCTCCCGGCTTAATCATATCGGCCGTAACCAGACCGGCCTTGCCAACGGCGGCAATAACGACGTCGCCCCGTCTCGTCACGGCCTTTAAATCCGCCGTGCCCGTATGGCACTGGGTAACCGTAGCATTGCGGGCCAGGCACAGCTGCGCCAGAGGCTTGCCGACGACAGCGCTCCGGCCGATGACGACGACTTCCTTGCCGGCCAGCTCGACGCCGTAATAATCCAGAATCGCCATGACGGCCTGGGGCGTACAAGGCACAAAAGCCGGCCGCCCGGTAAATAAACGCGCCACATTGCAGTCCGTAAGACCGTCTGCGTCTTTGTCCGGACGGATCGCGTTGACGACGCTCTGGGCGTCGAGATGCGGCGGCAGGGGCATCATAAGCAAGATACCGAACACGGAACTGTCAGCGTTGCACTGTTCTATACGGGCAATCAGCTCCGCCTCCTGCACCGCCGCCTCATATTGATACACATCTGCCTGTAATCCGACGGAACGCGCCGTCTTCTGCATAGACGCGGCATACATAGCCGACGGCTTGTCGCCGCCTACTAAAAAGATAACCAGTTTCGGCTGGATGTGCCCCTTCTGCAGCTCAGCGATACGGCGCTCTATACGGCTGCGGTGAAACGCAGCCACTTCCCTTCCGTCCAACAGCTTCACATCCACTCCTCCTTTAACGCATAAATGTTACTGTGACATTGTTCCCCGGGGGAACGTAGCTTCCTCCCTGCGGAACCTGATATACGGCATGTCCCGTGCCGTTCGGTACGAAGCCAAGGCCGGCCTCGTTCAGCCAGTCGTTGACTTCGCGGCTGTCCCAGCCTATAAAAGACGGAAGCAGGACGCCTTCATCAGTCCGATGAATCGGCGGTATGTCCCGCGTCTTCTTCGGCTCGCGCGGCTTCTTGCCCGCTTCTATCATCCATGCTACAGGCTGGGACGGGCGGATGCCCTTGATGCGGACGATGTCCGTCATCATCTCCTTAAATACGGGAGCTGCCACTTCCGCCCCGTAATAGGCGCCGTTCGGATTATCTACGACGATGAGGACGACGTACTGAGGATCTTCCAGCGGGCCGAACCCGATGAAGGAACCGATATACTGCCCTTCGGCGTACCCGCCATGCACCGGGTCCAGCCTCTGGGCCGTGCCGGTCTTGCCGCAGAATTCGTATCCATCGATCTTCGCCGTCTGGCCGCCGCCGGAAGAAATTTCCTCCGCCAATATCTTGCTGATTAATGAAGCCGTTTCTTCCTTAATAGGCCGCCCGACTTCCTGGGGCTCTGTCTTTTGGTATACGCTGCCGTCGGGATTGTCGATTTCCTTGATAATAAAAGGCTTCATCATATGGCCGCCGTTGGCGATGGCTCCGAAAGCCTGCACCATCTGCAGCGGCGTGACGGCGATACTCTGGCCGATAGCCATAGTCGCTTCGTCGACTTCGCTCATATCGTCGGCATCAAACAGGATGCCCGCCCCTTCGCCGGCCAGCTCGATGCCCGTCGCCTTGCCGAAGCCGAAGCGCTTGGCGTAGTCGATCATCGTCTGTCCGCCTGTGGTCAGCCCCATTTTAACCATACCTGTATTGATGGAAAATTTCAGTATATCCTTTACCGTAACGTCGCCTAAGCCTTCTTCGTCCCAGTTCTGAATCGTCCGGTCGGCAACCTGAATATACCCGACGTCGTGGTATACGCGGTTTACGTCCCATTTTCCCGAATCGATAGCCGCAGCGGCCATAATCGGCTTGAACGTCGACCCCGGTTCGTACAAGTTGACGACGGCCCGGTTGCGATACTGTTCGGCGCTTCCCTTGCCGAATTCGTTCAAATTATACCCGGGCCGGCTGGCCATAGCCAGGATTTCGCCTGTCTTGGGGTCCATGACGATGACTGCCGCGCCTTCGGGACGGCTCCGCTCCATGATGCCGTCCAGACTTTTTTCCGCCAGGAATTGAATCGTACTGTCCAGCGTCAGCCGGACGGATCGTTCCTTGTCGGGCAGTATCTTTTCCAGGGCCGAATCAAAAATAGGAATGTTATTCTTATCGGTCATGAGCCGGAAGGTCTGCACGTTGCCCCGTATTTCTTCGTCCAAAATCATTTCGATGCCGTCCAGGCCTTCGTCGTTTTCCCCGACGAACCCGATGACCTGCGCGGCTAAGCCGTTATTGGGATAAAAGCGGTGGTTTTCGTCGATAAACCGCAGCCCTTCCAGTTTCTGCTCTTTGATGACCTGGGCCGCGCCTTCGTATTTTTCGTGATCCATGGTCCGCTCCAGCCACACGAAGGCCGTATCCTCTTCCAAGGCCTTTTGGATATCCGCTTCCGGCATGCGCAAATACGGCGCCAGCATGCGGGCGATATCGGCAGGCGGCTTATTGAGCATCGTCGGGTCAGCGTATAAGGATTTCGCCATTTCGCTGATGGCCAATACCTTGCCGTTGCGGTCAAAAATCGTGCCCCGCGGCGACTGGAGCTTTCGGTCCGTTTCGGCCTGGCTGTCGGCCATCTTCGTGAGCTCTCCCCGCTGGACGACCTGCAGATATACGAGACGCATGCTGATAAAAGCGCAGAATACAAACAGCACCAATACGCACGTTCCTATACGTTTTCGAATCTTTTTGTATTGCTTTATATCCTTATCTTCCGTCATGTACTATCTCCAGTATGGCGCTTGAGCCACTTCTCCGCCGCCTCAGCCAGTACGTCGGCGTCGTTCTGCAATTCCTTATTCTGCACGCGCTTGAGCAGGACGCGCAGGCATTCTCCCGTCCGGCGGCCGCAGGCGTCCGGTATGCGCCGGTCGTAGCGCAGATCCTTCGTGCCGACCGGCATCTGGCTGGCTAACAAGGCCATGTATTCGCCGAACGATTCGGTGCCGCTCGTATCTGCGTCCCGATGGCCGCAGCCAAGGACGTCTCCGCAAGCTACGGCCGTCGCCTGCCGAACGGCTTCCACCAGCTCATCTGTCCGGCGAAAAGGCCCTTCCAGCGCTTCGCGCCGCAGCCACTTATCTACGTCACCCTGCCCTGTATTGGCAAAATAATGAAATTTCATATGCGTCTTTACCAGCCAGGCTACCCTCTTGGCAAAATCCGGCGGCTTGCGCCACCGCAGCAAAACGGCCTCGGCCACTTCGGCGCCCTTGGCGTCGTGGCCGTAGTCCGTATAGCGGCCTTTGTGAACGCCCCGGATTCCCGGCATGCCCTTGGCGACGTCGTGGAAAAAGGCTCCGTAGCGAATCGTCAAATCCGGCGGCGTGTGGGCCACGACGGCTAAGGTATGAAACCAGGCGTCGAACAAGTGAAAGGGACGCGACTGGGGCGTCGACGGCAAATGGCTGCACTCCGGCAAGATGGGCACGTCCTGATACACGCCGTTTTCCCTGCGCCGGCAGCTGCAGGCGCCGAGGCCGGTCCGCACCAACACATCCAGTCCTTTATAAGCCGCCGGCGTCGTCATGAGGCGGTCGATTTCACCGACGACCCGTTCGACGGACAGGCCAGCGACGCGATGAAATGCCTCAGGCATCGCTTGTATCAGTTCTTTATCGGGCAGGAAATCAAGCTGCCCCGTAAACCGGCATGCCCGGAACAGGCGCAGCGCGTCTTCCTGAAACCGCCGCCGCGCGTCGCCGACCGTAACCAACCGTTTCTTGCGGATGTCCTTCTGCCCGCCCGTATAGTCGTAAATCTGGCCGTCCTTATCCATAGCCAGGGCGTTGACGGTAAAGTCGCGGCGCAGCACGTCCTCGCGCAGCGTCGAGGCATACCAGACCTGCTCGGGACGATGGGCGTCGTCGCCGTAGGCCTCACCGCGAAAGGTTGCCGTTTCGATCGTCATGTCGTCGACGACGAGGACGACGATGCCGAAGCGCTCGCTTTGTATCTCCGCCGTACGCCAGCCCCGGGCCGCTGCAACGGCCCGTATTTCCTCAGGCCGGGCCGACGTCGTCACGTCGTAGTCATGAGGCGTTCGCTTCATGAGCAAATCCCGAACGGCGCCGCCGACGATATACGCTTCATACCCGGCTTCGTTCAACGCTTCCAACACGCTGCGTACGACAGGTTCCACAGCCAACGCCCCCCCTTTCCATTAGTCCTGTTAATTTATGTATTATACCACGATTACACCTTGATGAGTAGCTTAGAACGGAATCCGGCGCAGGCAGTCCTCAATACCGTTCATCCCATTTTTTCTGATTGCGGATAATCTTGTGGAACACGTCCATAAAGCAGCGGCGTTCCTCGTCGGATATGCCCTGCCAGCCCTGCCCGTCGATATCCCGCATGACCGACCGCACCCAGGCGGCCTTTTCCTTTCCCGCGTCCGTCAAATAAATGCGGGCGCACCGCAAATCGTCCTGATGAAACTCCTTGCGGATGAGTCCGATCTTTTCCATGCGCTTCAGCAGGCTCGTCACCGTCGACTTATCCAATACGCAGCCCCGGCTGATTTCCTTTTGGTTGCAGCCGTCGTTGGAGCTTAAAAATTCCAAAATCTTAGGCTGTCCCGGCATCAGCCCGCTGTTCGTCGTTTGCTTCACGATTTCCCTATTGGAGCGATAAAAGCCCAGCATCAAGAGAACGTGCAGTTCGTTTTCGTCCATAAAGCCTCCTCTTGTAAAAATGTAATTAAGACATTATAGAATTCTTTTCCCTATTTGTCAAAATTACCTGCAAATTTCAGCTATGCTTTTTTCTATGAGAAAATAGCGTAATATGCTATACTGGAAACTATAAAATTTTATTCTTGACTATCCTATGAGGAGACCTGTTATGGACACCGGATTGATTCATATATATTGCGGCGACGGCAAGGGGAAGACGACGGCCGCCGTCGGCCTGACTATCCGCTGCGTCGGGCGGGGAGGCCGCGTCGTATTCGCTCAGTTTCTCAAAACCAGAGAAACAGGCGAGCTGGCCGTCCTGCAGCAGCTGGACGCCGTCACGGTGATGCGGGGCGAAGGCCCTTCCAAATTCACCTTTCAGATGACGCCGGACGAGCTAGAAGAGACGAAACGGCAGCAGCGAGCCCTGTTCCATGAAATCGTCGAGCACTGCCGCCGGGAAACGCCGGACATGCTCGTACTGGATGAAGCCCTGCCGGCGTGCCGTCTGGGACTACTCCCGGAAGACGAACTGCTTTCCTTCCTCCGTACCCGGCCCGATACGCTGGAAGTCGTCCTGACCGGCCGCGACCCGTCAGAGCGCCTGCTCGCCCTGGCCGACTACGTATCGGAAATCTGCAAGCGCAGGCATCCCTACGACAGGGGAATTGCAGCCCGTGCCGGCATTGAAGAATAACCCAAAGGAGTGTTGACCATGCATCGTATATTACAAGCAGTACAGCAAGAAGCGGCTGAATTGACAGCCATCCGCCGCCGCTGCCACGAACATCCCGAGCTGTCCCGTCAGGAAACGCAGACGATGGCCTATATTCAGGAAAAGCTTGCCGAATACGGCATCGCCAGCCGCCATATAGAGCACGGCGGCATCCTCGGCTGGATAGACGGCCAAAATCCGGGGAAGACCCTGCTCCTGCGCGCCGATATCGACGCCCTGCCTATCGAGGAAAGCGACTGCAACCTGTCTCAGCAGCGCAGCTGCCGGTCCCATACCCCCGGCGTCATGCACGCCTGCGGCCACGACGGTCACATCGCCATGCAGCTCGTCGCCGCCAAACTGCTGAACCAGTGGAAGGACCGCTGGAACGGCAAAATCATCCTCATGTTCGAGCAAGGTGAAGAAGAATCGGGCCCCTTGGCCTATCTCCTTCACTATATAGAAGAAAAAAGCGGCTGGCACATCGACGCCTGCTATGCTACCCACGTGCGCTGGGACATTCCGACGGGAAAAATCGCCGTCTGCCGCGAAGCGCCCATGGCCGGCGGCTTCGGCTTCGAAATCAGGATCAATGGCCACGGCGGCCACGGCTCCCGTCCTGATTTGGCCCAAAGCCCTATCGACTGCTTCCACGCTTTTTACAGCGACCTGCAGGCCCTGCGCATGCGCGTCGTGCCGCCCCTGAGCGGGCTCACCGTATCCATCGGTTCGCTCCACAGCGGCAGCGCCCTCAACGTCATCCCCAACGACCTGACATTTGCCGGCACGTGCCGCTTCTTCAGTTACGACCAGGCCGGCAAACGGTTTTACGAAGAATTCCTGCGCATCCTTGACAACGCTTGCCGCACCTACGGCTGCACCTACGATATCCTGCACATGCCCAAGCCCTTATTTGAGGTACAGAACAACCCGGTCTGCGCAAAACTCGCCGAACAAGCCGTCGCTTCCTATATCGGCCCTGATGCCCTGACTGACTGCACGCCCTGGATGGCCTCGGAAACCTTCGCCATCACAGCCCGCCTCTACCCCGGCGTCCTGACCTTTACGGGCATTGCCAACGCCGACAAAGGCTGCGGCGCCAACCACCACACGCCGGAATTCGACCTCGACGAAGACGGCTTGATCTATGGAACCACAGCCTGCGTAGGCTACGCCTTGGACTACCTGACCCAGGCGCCGGATATTCCCTTCACGCGGCCTGACGAGCCGCTGGAAATCCTCGCCTCGCGGAATATCTAATACAATTTCACTGCATCATCATAAAAAGCTGCCGTCTGAAGAAAATCCATGTTTTCTTCAGACGGCAGCTTTTGCTGCATTGCGGTTCTATTAGTTATTTCTTGTACCGCTTTACCATTCATTCTTATGAGCCGGATAAATCAGCCCGTAAAACGACAGCAACGCCCCCAGTTCTCCCACGACCATGACAACGCCCATGGGAATGGCCGTATAACTGCCGGCAATGCCGACGACCGGGGCCATGACGGCTCCCGATATCATGGAGAAGAAGCCGATGAGGGCCGACGCGCTGCCGGCGTTGCGGCCCTGGGACTGCATGGCCAGGGAAAAGCTGCTCGTCCCCAAAGCCGACAGGGTCGACACGGTGATAAAGAGGACGACGACAACTACGGGCAGCGGCGCCTGGGCGAAGAAAGAAGCCAGCAATACGGCGCTGCCGACGACGGCAATCCACAGCGACGCCCGCAGCGTTTTCCAGTCGGCTACCGTGCCGGCCAAACGTCCCGTCAGCGCGCCGCTCAGCATGAGGCCGATGCCGTTCGTGCCGAAGATGAGGCTGAATCCCTGCGGCGACACGTGATATACATTTTGAAACACGAAGGACGACCCCGATATATAGGCGAAAAAGGCGGCAAAGGCAAAACACTGCATCAGGCAGTGGCCCATAAAATAAGACTGGCGAAACAATCCGCCAAAGCCTTTCAAACTGGACAGGACGCCGCCGGCAGCCCGCCGCCGCGCCGGCAGGGTTTCTCCCATGGCAAACGCGCCGGCCGTTAAAGCGGCCCCAATGAAGGCCAGCAGGACAAACACGCCCTGCCAAGCCGCAAACCGCAGGATCTGCCCGCCGATGACCGGCGCTAAAATAGGCGCCAGCCCGTTGACCAGCATGAGCATGGAGAAAAACCGCGTCAGGGCCGGCCCCTTGCATACGTCGCGGGCAATCGCCCTGGCAATGACGATGCCGGCCCCGCCGGAAAAGCCCTGTACAAAGCGAAAGGCTAAAAAGAGATAAATAGACGAAGAAAAAATACAACCTATCGTAGACAGCGTAAATACGGCCATGCCGATGACGAGAGGCTTGCGCCGCCCCATATCGTCGCTGGCCGGTCCGGCGATAATCTGCCCGGCCGCCATGCCGGCCATCGACGCCGTCAGCGTCAGCTGAATCATAGATGGCGTAACGGAAAAATCTTCCATCATGAACGGAAGGGCCGGCAGATACATATCCGTCGATAACGGCGCGATAGCCGCCAGCATGCCTAAAAAGACCGTCAGGAAGGCCATCATTTTCTTTCGCTGCATCATGCTCTCTCCACCGCCTTTTCTTCCGCTTCCAGCAAGGCCGGCACGTCGGCCAGCGTCCGGCAGCGCTTCCAAGCCAGCGCCGCAACGTCGTCGGAAACGGGAGCGATGTCGGGAATAAAGACCGACGGAATATGAGCCTCATGGGCGGCCAGCAAGCCGTTTCTCGAGTCCTCCAGCACGAGAGCCTGCTCCGGCTTCGCGCCGGACCGGCGGCAGGCTTCCCAAAAGATATCCGGAGCCGGCTTGCCATGAGCTACGTCTTCGCCGCTCTGGACGACGGAAAAATACGAAGCGACGCCGGCCTTTTCCAGCAAAAAGCGAATCTGCGATTCCGGCGAAGACGACGCGACGGCGCAGCGGCTGCCTCGCCCTTTTGCATAGGCCAGTATATCCTGCAATCCCGGTTTAACCGGAATGATGTGCTCCCGGTAATACTGCAGCTGATCGGCTACTTTTTTCTCGCGAATCGGATCGTACGGAAACTCCGGCCCGAAGTATCGTCCGAACACGGCGGCGATGCGCCGGTTGTCCATGCCGATGACGCTGCGGAACACGTCTTCCGGCAGCTCATATCCGTATTCCCTGCAAACGTCCCGCCAGCATATATAAGAAATCTGCTCGGTGTCAAACATCGTTCCATCCATGTCGAAGATAAATACTTTCGGTATATGCATAGGCATTCCCCTTTCTTTTATGCGATGTATACTATTATATGAAAACAATTTTACCATTTCAAGTCCTCGCCGTTTATACCTGGAAGCTATGCCGTTCATTCTCAAATTCTTTCTCGTTTCCTCTTGTTTCTTTTGCAGAATTTGTTACAATAGTACGTAAACGTTTGAAGAAAGGTGACCTCATATGATAGAGTCAATCATACGCCTCTGCATAAAAGATTATGAAAATACGGCAGATAAAAAGGTCCGGGAAAAGTACAGCATTCTCGGCGGCCTCTTGGGCATCATCTGCAACCTCTTTTTATTTGCCAGCAAATTTGCCGTCGGCATGATGTCCAACAGTATCGCCATCTTATCCGATGCCTTCAACAACCTGACGGACATGGGGTCGTCGGCCATTTCCATTATCAGCGCCAAGCTGAGCAACCGCCCGCCCGATAAGGATCACCCCTTCGGCCACGGCCGGTTTGAATATTTAGCGTCCCTGACGATCGGCATGATTATCCTCGTCGTCGGCTACAAGCTGTGCGAAACGTCGATTGCCAAGTTCTTCGCGCCGGAGCCGATGGAAATTTCCTACTGGAGCATCGGCGTCCTCATCTTGTCTATCGCCGTAAAGGGCTGGATGTACTACTATAACCGCTACATCGGCAAAAAAATCAACTCCGGCGTCAACGAAGCCACGGCAGCCGACAGCATCAACGACGCCATCGCCACGACAGGCGTCCTGGTCGCGACGATTGCCCAGCAATTTACGACCCTGCCCGTCGACGCCGCCGCCGGGACCCTCATCGGCCTCATGATCATCTACGCCGGATACGGCATCGTAAGAGAAGTCGTCAACATTCTCCTCGGCCAGGCTCCCGATGAACAGCTCGTCAAGGAAATCGTCCAGATGGCCCTGCAGTGCGATTACGTCGTAGGCGTCCACGACATCAAGATCCACGACTACGGCCCGGGGCGCATGTTCGGCTCTCTTCACGCTGAAATCCCCGACACGGCTGATTTAGTCGAAGTCCACGCGGCTTTAGACGTACTGGAAGACGAAATCCAGGAAAAATTCCAAATCGAGTTCAGCATCCACATGGACCCCTTGTGTACGGACCAGCAGGTCATCACGCAGACGCGCCGCTTGCTGGATACGTTCATCCAAAAGGAATACCCCCAGTACCATACGGACAACCTCCGCATCACGTCGGGAAAGGTCCGCCTCAACATCATCTGCGACCTCCATATCCCGCCGCAGGAATACACGAAGAAGCACATCCGCGCCATACGGAAGCACATTTCCGAAGCGATGAAGCAGTACGGAGAACGGTACCACATCGTCCTAGCCCGCATCCTGCCGGAAGGACAAACAAAATAATATACAAACATACGACAAAACACGACCTGTCAGCACTTCTATGCCGACGGGTCGTGTCTTTTTTTTATGATCGTATTGATTTTATTGTTTATGCTTCAAAGTCATATATACTTTTTCCGCCGTAATGGGAAGGTCCGTAAAGCGGACGCCGACGGCATTGTATACAGCGTCGGCGATGGCCGGAGACGGCGTGTTGATGACGATTTCGCCGATAGATTTTGCACCGAAGGGGCCGTTAGGCTCGTAGCTGGGCGCAAATTCTACGCGGATGCTGCCTAAATCCATGCGGCTGGGAATGCGGTACTGCATGAACGAATTCTGCTGAATGCGTCCTGTCTCAGTAATCGTCACGTCTTCCATGAGGGCCATGCCGATACCCTGGACCAGACCGCCTTCGACCTGCACGCGGGCCAAGGCCGGATTGATGACGGTACCGCAGTCGACGACGGCGGCAAAGTCGACGAGCTCAATATGGCCCGTCTCGGGGTCTAAGTCGATTTCAGCGGCCCCGGCCATATACGGCGGCGGCGACGTCGGCGAGTAATGGGATTCCGTCGCTTCCAAGGCGATTTCATTGCCGCACATGGCACCGTTGCCCAAATCCTTGATGGTAATGGCCTTGCCCGAAACGACGTCGACAATCGCTTCGCCCGTAAAGTCCAAATCCTCTATGGCAGCCGGCTTCAGTACCAAGGCCGCCCGTTCCTTCATGCGCTGAATCAAGGTCTGGCAGGTCTTTTCCACAGCCTTGCCGGTCAAGTACGTCGTAGACGAGGCATAGGAACCGCTGTCGTACGGCGACGTATCCGTGTCGACGCCGTACGTCACGATGTTGTCGACGGGACATTGCAGGCACTCAGCGGCAATCTGGGCCAATATGGTGTCGCACCCCGTACCCATATCCGTCGCGCCGATATTAAGGGAATAGAAGCCGTCGTCGTTGACCTTGATCGTAACGGAGGCTACGTCGACGTTGGAAATGCTCGAGCCCTGCATGGCCAGCGACAGGCCGACGCTGCGGATATGGCCGTTCGGCAGGACCTTTCTCGGATATTTTTCATCCCAGCCGATCATATCCTTTACGCGAAGCAGGCACTGGTCCAGCGTACAGCTCAGGGCCGTTTCATCGAAGTAAGCCGGCATCGTTTCGCCCTGGCGGACCATGTTTTTCAGCCGCAGCTCGACGGGGTCCATCTGCAGGGCCGCCGCCAGTTCGTTGACAGCCGATTCGAGGGCGAAGATGCCCTGCGTCGCGCCGTAGCCCCGGTATGCTCCGGCGGCAATCGTATTAGTATACACCGCTTCATAGGCAAAGCGGAAGGCTTCAAATTGGTTATACAACGGAATGGATTTGTGCCCCGAAAGGGTAACCGTCGTCGGGCTATGGTCTCCGTAGGCGCCGGCATTCCACAAGGATTCGACGGAAATGACGCGGATACGCCCGTCCTTAGAGGCGCCGACCTTGACGTGAACGGCCGCCTCATGGCGCGGCGACGATACGGTCATCGATTCTTCGCGGGTGTAAATCATCATGGCCGGCTTGCCCGTAATATGGGTAATGACAGCCGGATACACTTCCATGACGGCGGTCTGCTTCGCGCCGAAGCCGCCGCCGATGCGCGGCTTGATAACCCGGACCTGCGATTTAGGAATTTCCAGGGCCGTCGCGACGATGCGCCGCACGTGGAAGGGAACCTGCGTCGAGCTGACGATCGTCAGGCGTCCGTACATATCCTTATACGAATAGGCCCGGAAGGTTTCCATCATAGACTGCTGCACCTGCTTGGTGTGGTACGTCCGGTCGATGACGATGTCCGACGAAGCCAGCGTCCCTTCGACGTCGCCCCAGTTTTCTTCGGCCTGGGCCACGAGGTTGCGCTTGTTGTCGCCGCCGACGTCGACGACGGGATTCCAGTCCTCTTCCGGATGGACGACGATGGGGTTATCCTTCGCTTTCGTAAAATCGAGAAGAGGCTCTAATACGTCGTATTCGACGCGGATAATCCGCAGCGCCTTGTCGACGGCCTCTTCGGTCACGCCGGCAACGAGGGCCACCGGATCCCCGACATAGCGGATATGCTTATCCAGGATGAGCTTATCGTAGGGGCTCAATTCGGGATAGGTCTGGCCGGCAATGGTAAACCTCGTATGAGGCACGTCGTCGGCCGTGACGATGCAGGCGATTCCCGGCACCTTTTTCGCCGCGTCAGCCTGCACCGACTTGACCCAGGCGTGGGCATGGGGGCTGCGCAGGGCCTTGACGACCAGGCAGTCCTTCGGCGCGATGTCCTCCGTATACACCGGCTGGCCCGTAACCAGGCTGACGGCGTCTTTCTTCATAATAGGCTGATTGACTGCTTTCATTCCTGCACCGCCTTTCCCTTAGCCTGCAAATAATCTCGTATCGCCCGCATGTGGCCGACGTATCCCGTGCATCGGCACAAATTGCCGGCCAGGTACTCCTTGATTTCCTCTTCCGTCGGCGCTTCCAGCTCGCGGGCCATAGCCAGGACGTTCATGACGAAGCCGGGATTGCAGAAGCCGCACTGGTCGGCGCCTTCGCGTCCCATGTACATGGCGAACTCCGTCGCTTCCTCCTGCAGCCCTTCCAGCGTCGTCACCTGCTTGCCGTCGATACGGGCAGCCAGGACGGCGCAGGACAAGACGGGCTTTTCGTCGATCCACACCGTACACAGGCCACAGTTCGTCGTCTCGCAGCCGCATTTTACGCTGTAGCAGCCTTTGGAGCGCAGGAAATCGAGGAGCATTGTGCCGGCTTCGATTTCATCGCTTTGTTTTATTCCGTTAAGCCAATAGGTTATATTCATCATTTACTCTCCTCCAAGACCTGCTTCAACAGCCGGCGGCACAAGACCTCGGCCATATCGCGGCGATACTCTGCCGAGCCGCGCGTATTGGACTGGTAGGTCAGCGCGTCGGCCCATTGCCGCGCCGTTTCTTCTGCGCCGGCCCGTTCCGCTTCGTCCCTCGCTGTACAAAGAACCTTCGCTCTGGCCGGACGAGCGCCGACGGCGCAGCGTACTTCGGCAGCCGTACAGGAAACGGCGCAGGCAAGAACGGGAAAATCTGTCGCGTTGAGCCGCAGCGACGCATAGGCCGTATGCCGGTTTGTCTTAGGCACGACGACGTGCGTCAGGATATCGCTCCCCGGCCCGGCTTCGGCAAAATCGGCCAGCTTGATCTCGCCGCCTTTGTACAAGACGACGCTGGCGTCTAAGGCCAGCAGCAGCGTCAGCACGTCGGAAAAGCCGAAGCGGCCGCACAGGCTGCCGCCAATGGTAGCCAAGTTGCGGAACTGCACGCCTACGATATGGCGCAACGCTTCCTTGGAAGCGCCCTGCGTATAGGCGGCGAAAGACGGGCAAAGCTCCAGGTCCCGCAGCGAAACCATAGCTCCGATGCGGAATTCTGTTTCCCTTTCCTCTATATCATACAGCGGCAGGGCCGATATATCGACGGCCTGCCGTATGATGCGCTGCGGCGACAAGCGCAGCCAGCAGCAGCCTCCGAGGACGACGGAGCCCTTTTTCTGATGGAGCTCCCAAGCCTCAGCCAAGGTCTGCGCTTTCGTGTATTGCGCAATATGCATATAGTTTCCTCCTAATCTAAAAGCAACGCTTCTCATTATACCTTCTTATATACATTGTAACAATAGGCACCTCGGCCTTTCAAGTCCCAGCAGGGGCAAAAAAACAAAAAACGCGGCTAAACGACGCCGTGTCCGTCATTTAGCCGCTGCCTTTCCCTTATTCCGCTATTCTTAATATATCCCGTATATCGTGAAGCACATAATCTGCTCCGGCCTCTTCGTATACGGCGCGCGCCTGCTCGCAGGCCGCCTGCCGTTCGCCTTCCGTCAGGCTGTCGTACTCTTCCCGGCTCAGCCCCATGACAGAACTGCCGACGATGATGCCCGCCGTCTTGACGCCGGCATGCTTTCCTTCCAGGATGTCCGTCACCGTGTCGCCGACTTTCAACACCCGGCTCGTCTGCTGCCACTTGAAATGCTCCATATTGCGGAAAATCATATACGGGTAGGGCCGGCCAAAACCGGATACGCTGTCCGGCGTAATCCAGAAATCCGCTTCATAGCCCTGCGCGGCAGCAGCCTTAACGACGGATTTCATCATAATATTCGTATAACCCGTCGTACTGCCGATTTGATAGCCCCGGCGTCGCAGCTCGGCTGTCGTGTCAGCCACATACGGTTTGACCTCCGTCCCCCGGGCCAATAGAGCAAGCAGCATCGGCTCAAAATCGTCGTACAACGTATCGACGTCCCAGTCCTGCGGCTCGCTACGGAACCGCCGCCGCCATTCGCCGCGGATCCGCGGCATGTCCAGCATCGCCTGAATATGATTCCACTTCAGCATGCCCATTGGCCGGCGGATTTCCTCATTTGTCACGGCAATGCCCCGTTTGGCAAAAATTTCCCGAAAGACGACGACCGGAGCCATCGACCCGAAATCGACAGTCGTACCGGCCCAATCGAAAATAATTCCTTCCCACTTCATGCGTCTGCCCCTTTCCATTTACCAATATCTGCCGTAATAGTTTCGGATAGTTCCATTTATATACTTATATTATGACATTTTTTTCTAAATTCTGCAAATAAACGGCAAAATATATGTAAATTACAGCACATTTTGTAAAATTCTCGCAAAAGGATTTTACAAAACTATCCTTGTCGCCGCAAACGGATTTGATATACAATAAACTATGACAGAGCAAACGCAAAGGAGCAGCATTCATGATTCAGGAAGAACGCAAGCATATTATTTTGCAGGAACTGAGCCGTACCTCCGTCGTCAAGCTAGAAGATTTGTCCCAGCAGCTGAACGTATCGATCGATACGGTACGGCGCGACCTGAAGGCCTTAGACCGGGCCGGTTTGGTTCAATATATACGCGGCGGCGCCAAAGCCGTCCACGAGTCTCATCAATTCGCCCATTTCAACGGCCGCAAGGTCATACACAACGAGCTCAAGCGGGAAGCCGCCCGCAAGGCCGTACAGCTCATTCAGCCCAACGATCTGGTCATGCTCAATTCCGGCACGACGACGACGATTTTAGCTGAAGAAATCGCCCAGGTCGACCTTACGTGTTCCATCGTGACCAACAACATCGCCGCAGCCGAGGCCGCCGCAGCCAATCCGAAATGCCGCATCCACCTTCTCGGCGGCGATTGGGACGGGGCAGAGCAGTCCACCTGGGGAAGCCGCTGCCTTCGCGAAGCGGAAACGTATTTCCCCGATATCTGCTTTTTGGCCGTCAATTCGCTGGATGTGCAGGCCGGCCTGACAGATTTCCGTTTCCGTGAAATCCCCATCATGCAGGCCATGGCCCGCAACGCTTGGAAAACCTACGCCGTCATGGATTCTACCAAGCTGGACCGCCTGGCCAAAAAGCAGGTCTTCCCCCTGTCGCAGACGCCTGTCGTCATCATGGACAGCGATATCGGGACAGACGACCTGCAGCGCTACAAGGACGGCGGCATTGAAATCCAATGACGAGGTAAGCTACAGCCATTCGTCCGGCAGCGGGTATTCTTCTGCTGCGGACTCATCTATACTACGACAAAGAGGTGTTCCTATGAAAGTATCATTGAAAAAATCCGTACTTCTGTTAGCATGTGCAGCCTGCTTCCCCGCCTTTGCCCAGGGAGCCGTCGTCGAAACGGCCAGCCCGGAGGCAGCGACGGCTCCGGAAATCACGGTGCTCCTGCCCGGCAAGGCCCACGACAACGGCTTTATGGAAGCGGGCTACCGCGGCTACGAACGCATTGCCAAGGGCGTCACGGCGAATGTAAAATGCGTCTCCGACGTGTCTGCCACATCCGACGCCGCCGTCCTGACAGCAGAGCTGCAGAAATTAGCCAAGGAACAGCCGAAGCTGATTATCGGCCACGGCGGGCAGATGAACGGCCCCGTCTCCGCCGTCAGCAAGGAGTATCCGCAAATCCAGTTCGTCGTCATCCAGGGCAGCGTAAAGGGCGACAACATCAGCAGCTACGTCGTCGACCAGGAACAGTCAGCCTTCTTAGCCGGCGCGCTGGCCGGCTATATGACAAAGACCGGCAAGGTCGGCCACATTTCCGGTGCCTGGCCCAAACCGGGCCTTCAAGCCCGGGCAGCATTCTACAACGGCGTAAAGTACGCCAATCCCCACGCCCAGTTCTATTCGACCTTCACGGGCGACCTGGATAATATGAAGGTAAACGCTAAAGCGGCGGAAGCGCAGATCGGAGAAGGCGTCGACGTCATCTATACGATGCTCAACAGCGGGCGCAGCGCCGTCAACCAGGTCATCGCCAAGACCAACGGACAGGTATTGGAAATCGGCAACGTCATCGACTGGACGAAAGAATCGCCTATTTTCGTCGGATCAGCCGTCGCTGACTCCAGCGAAGCCCTGTTCAACGCGGCAAAGGATTACAAAGCCGGCGCCCTGACCCACGATATTACGAAAATCGGCCTGGAAAAGCCGGATATCGTCCGCTTAGCCGTCGCGCCCTTCGTTCCGGCCGAAGCCGTCAACAGGTTACACGACCTGCACCAAAAAGTCGTGTCCGGCGAAGTGCAGATCAGCACGACCTACGACGGTCCGGAATTTGATCCGGCAACCAAGACCTTTGTCAGCCAGGATGCCAAAAACCAGCGCAAAGCTAAGAAATAAGGTTCCTGCCGATTAAAAAACGCAAACAAGCCGTCTCAAAGGAAGCACCCGCTCCCAATGAGACGGCTTTTTGTTTAGGACATACGATTTCCCTTCTGCGATTTATCCTTTAAGATATCGATCATCGTCTGCTCCGTTCCGACCATACCCGGCGAAGCAATACAGCCCATGTAGCGGAACGTGTCCTCCGGCGTCGAACCCAATACGCCGTGAACGGGGTCGACGCCGACGCCCGACAAAGCAAAGCGTACCGAGCGGAACGCCGTATCGACAGCGGTGACGCCCTTCATCGTGCAGCCCTGATTTCCGCCGTCGCAGATCATGCCTGTAATGCTGGCCGCCATATTGGCGACAACGCGCTCCATGACGGCTAAATCGCCGCCCTTCAGCCAGGCCAGGGCGCAGGCCATGCCCGTGCCGGCAGCAATAGCGCAGCCGCAGAACGCTGACAAGCGGCCGGAATATTCCTTGATATACATGGTAATCAAATAGCTCAGCGCCGTCGCCCGCAGAAGCCGTTCCTTCGAATATCCCCGTATCTGACTGACGGCATACAGAGGCATCGTGCAGATAAGGCCGTGCGCTCCAGAGCCGGTAATGCTCATGGCCGGCTTGTCAAGTCCCAATACACGGGCCTCAATAGCGCCGCTGCACAGCAGCTGGGCCGTCGCCGCCTCGTCTTTCGAAATAAGCTGACAGCCGTTCAGCTTCCATAACTCCTTGACAAAGGTAGTCCGGCTATGCCGAAGCCCTTCGTGGAATAAGGCCAGATTCATGTCATAAGCCTGCTGAATAAAGGCAATCTGCTCTATAGGCACAGCTTGAATAAACTCGCACAGTTCAGCTAAGGTATAATCGTGAATAACAGCGCCTTCTTCTCCAGCGTCTTCTGTCTCCCGTCCTGCATCCTGCTGAAATACGGCCTGGCCGTTGACAACTATCTGCACAATATTCGTATGAGTGTGGGCAATTGTCACCGTACAGCAGTCCGATGCCGAGTATACGGAGGCTTCAATATAAATGTCCGATGCAATTGCGCCGACACGGACAGATACGATTCCTGCATCGACCATCTTTTGGGCTTCTGCATTCGCACGGTCATCTACATGCGCCAAGGCCTCCAGGCCTAAAGCGGCATCGCCGGCAACAACGCCCAGCGCTGCTGCATATATGTTTCCTACAGCTGAGGAATGGGGAATGCCGCATGTAAATGCATTCTTGTACATTCCCGAGTTCAGTATGACCTCAACCTTCGTAACCTCTCCCGAAACGTACTCCCTGGATTTGGCCGCTGCAAAAGCAATCGCTCCCGGCTCGGTAACGCCTAAAGCCGGCTGCATATCGCTGCGCAGCAGCTGAAGCAGCCGAGTCATTGCCGTCTCATTCATCATCTGCATTCCTCCTTGATCGTCCTTCTACTACCTATATAATAAAGCTCCCCTGCCAAAACGGCAAGGAAGCTTTGCCTGCAATTTATTTTCCTTCATAAATCAGACGGATGATAGTCATCGTCATCTCATAGGATTTCAGCAGAGACGGCACCGGCAGAAATTCAAACCGTGAATGAAAGTTCATGCCGCCTGTAAAATAATTCGGCGTAAGAATACCTTTGGTAGAAATAAACGAACCGTCTGTGCCGCCGCGCATGGCAATCGTCTTGGGCTCTATAGAAAGCTGCTTCATGGCTTCATAAATATAGTCGATAGCCTTGCGGTTGTCTGCAGTGACTGCATCGGCAATATTGCCGTATGTATCCGTAATGCGGCATTCGACCTTTGCCCTGGGATGAGCCGCCTGAAGAGCCGCTGCATTGTCCCGGATGCGCTGCTTCTTTTCTTCATACTTTTCTTTATTATGGTCGCGTATATTCAGATGCACAGCAGCAGTCGACTGATTGGACTGAATGGACTGGCACCATATGTAGCCTTCTTTGCCTTCTGTACATTCCGGCGTTTCCTGCCGGTCAAACATATTGACAAAATCAACAGCCAGCAGCGTAGGATTGACAAGAACGCCCTTTGCACTCATCGGATGGGCGCTGACGCCATGAATAATGACTTCAGCACTGCCGGCATTAAAGGTTTCATATACGACTTCGCCAACATCGCAGGAATCAATGGTATAGGCAAAATCGACGGGGAATTTAGAAAAATCCATATTCTTGGAACCGAACAAACCGCATTCTTCATCAGGGACAAAGGCAACATAAATATCACCGTGATATGCTGAATCATCAGATGTCAGTGCCGCCAGCGCTGTCATGACATTGGCTATGGCCGCTTTATTATCCGACCCAAGCACGCTTGTTCCGTCTGTGACGATAATATCCTGTCCGACAAAAGAAAGCAGCTCCGGATGCTCCGCTGTTTTCATGATAATATGTTGTTCTGCATTCAATACAATATCGCCGCCATCATACTGATGAATCATTTGCGGATGAATTTCCGGCGACAAGCACACATCTACCGTATCCATGTGCGTACAAAAGCCGACAGACGGCACGGTGTTTTCCATGCCGTCCGGCAAATGAGCCGGAAGCTTTCCTGTCAGAATACATTTATCGCTGATTTCCAAATCAACCAGGCCTAAGGCTTCACACTCAGTCTTCAGCCGCCGGGCCATATTCCACTGCCCTTCCGTGCTGGGAACCTGCGTACCGCCATTGTCATGACTTTGAGATGGAATACTTACATACCGGAAAAACCGTTCTACTAATTCTCTGCCTGTATCATGCATCATAATCCCTCCTTATATATTATGACCTAAAACATCTGCCGCGGATACACATAATCTGCCTGGAATCCCAAGGGAATATTGAAGGCCCAGAATAAATACAGCATGACCGTCAGAACAATAAGCAGCGTAAATGTATACGGAAGCATCAGGCTGCTCAGCGTTCCGACACCAGTCTTTTTATAATACTTCTGACAGTAAATAATAATTAAGGGATAAAAGGCAAACATAGGCGTGCAGACATTGACAGCTGAGTCGCTGACGCGATACGCAGCCTGCGTCAATTCCGGCGCAATGCCGACAGACATGAGCATGGGCACGAAAATAGGCGCCAAAATCGACCATTTAGCCGAAGCCGACGTGATAAGCAGATTCAGCAAGGCAACAAATACGATGATGCCGAAAATAGTAATCTGCGGCGGCAGCGCCAAGGATTTCAAAAATTCCGCACCGGCAATCGCAATGAGCGCCCCCAAATTCGAAGCGCCGAAGGCATACATAAACTGGGCAGCAAAGAAATAAAAGACGATTAACTGAACCAGCGTATGCGTAATGTCTTCCATGGATTTCGTAAAATCTTTAGAACTGCGGAAGGTGCCGCTGATCACGCCGTATACTATGCCGGGGATACCGACGAGCAGAAAGATAATCGCCACGATAGACTGCATAACCGGCGCTTTAAAGCTGGCTATATTGCCGTCGGGATCGCGGAAAATTGAATCTGCCGGCACGAGAGCGGCAAACAATCCGAGAAGCATTAAGACCAGCACTGCCGACGCAATGTAAAAAGCTTTGTTTTCCTGCGGCGTAATCTCTCCTACACCTTCTTCCGACAAGTCTAAATCCGCATCAATCGGACAGGCTTTGCGGCACCAAGGCTCAGTAATCTTTTCCGTAACCCACCAGCAGCTGCCAATAACCGCGAACGTCGAACCGAAGGCGTAAAAATAATTGCACAATACGTTGACTTCATAGGTCGGGTCAATAATCTGCGCAGCCATCTGCGTAAATCCCTGAATTACCGGGTCAATGGCCGATGGCGTATAGTTGGCCGCAAAGGCTCCGGCAATGCCGGCAAATGACGCTGCCACACCGGCTAACGGGTGTTTTCCTGAAGCATAGAACAAATACGCGGCAATGGGAATAATAATCATGTATCCGCTGTCCGGAGCCAAATGACTAAGCATGCCGACGAGGATGACAATAGGCGTAAGCAGGAATTTAGGCGTAATGATAAGAAGCTTTTTCAATCCCGTACTGATATACCCTGACCCCTGGGCTATGCCGATGCCCAGCGTAGCTACGATGACCATGCTCAAAGGAGGAAAGGATGCAAAGTTGCTGACCATTTTGGTCATTAATGTCACTAACGACTGCGGAGCCAGCATGTTGGTAACCTTGATTTCTTCTCCTGTCGTCGGATGGATATACCCAAAATGAATAGTAGAACAAATAGCCGATAAAATGCATGTAATAAAAAATGCACCAATAAACAGCATGGTAATATCGGGAATCTTATTCCCAACACGTTCGATCCAGCCTAAGAATCCGCCTACGGACTGAACCTGTCCCGTTGGCGCTGGTTGTGGTTGTTTTGACATACTCATACTTCCTTTCTTATAAATCAGCCACATTAATTATAAAAAACTCATAAAGCCACAAAAATAATAGTATCATAGTATAAGGTTCTATGGCAATAATTCATTGCATGCAATTAAACAAATTTCACATATTTCGTAAAAGATAGCCTTATTTCTGCAGAAACTAATTAAAATATAACCTATATTGTCACGTCCCCATCTATATCAGGCAGCTTGCTGATTGTACCTTCATATACCATTTAATGCATTTTTTTCATCGCATCAGATTCCGGCCCTTTCCCCCTTAAAACCGCATATCCTGTATGCCCCCTCATTATTCTGCCATATTTCATTTCTCACCATGCTGGGGTTCAGCCTCTGTTATCAGCAAAAATCCATTTGCTATGCAATACCAGTTTCTATAAAACGTATAGACACAGCCCATAAAATTACCCTCTTTACTGGTTGTCCAGCAAAGAGGGTACATAACATTATGGAAAAATTTTTTCTATTCACATCATGCCCGTCTCAGCAAACTGCTTACCGGTCTGAAGCATCGCGGCAAATTACTACATACGGTCCCAGCGGGTCCGCTCCATAAGTATTCGGCCCATCTGTTCCCTTTTTGAACAGCAATAAAAGAGGAATAATAATATTTCCAATAGGAAGCAGTGCCAGCAGCAAAAACCATCCGGAATGATTTATGTCATGGCATCTTCGAACTGACAGCAAAATATTCGGAATTCCAGCAGCAATATACAAGACGATGCCTAACGCCATGAAAAGGCTTTCATCTGCCGCAATAAGCAGCATTGCCACTAAAAGAACGGGAAGCAAGACAAGACTGCGCAGGAAATACCGCTTGCGGTTCAGCCGCCCTGCTGCGTTAAAAAACATCTCCTTTATGCCCCTGTCTTCTCGATACCCATTTCGGAAAATATCATTGGGAATACCTCTTTCCGGTCCTGCCTCTTCATTTGCTGAACCAGAAAGGACAAACGGCTCCGTTATGTCAGCTTTGCCCTGCATCTGACTACCTGGTCTTGCAGGTGCTCCGCAGGCTGGACAAAACTTTGCGTCTTCTGAAATAGGCTTTCCGCATTGCGGACAAAATTTGCTCATATGTCTCTCCTCCTTCAGCAGGATTCATATCGCTGCCGAACAGCAGCAGAAACAGGCAGACTGCCGGTATATACGTTCATGATAATCTTCGTTGTCATAATGCCCGCCAGCAGCGCTAAGATTACGAGTGCCAATACCATGCTATCTTCATCTCTGTCCCCATCGTCATCGCCGGAAAATACATTGGCAATGCCATCAGATGCCATGTGAAAAGCTGCACCGAAAGAGTGTACAGCAGAATATACATTATAGGCAGTAGCAAATGTATTCCATCCGGCAATGCCCATAGCCAGCAAGGATTTCTCCCTTGCCGCCTGGATCCATGAATGGATGGTAATGATAAACCCCGTGCCTAATAACGGAACAATAAGGAATACATATGCTAAACTCGTCATGAAGTAAAGGCCGTTATTAGATACTATGTTAAACGCATTCGCAATATATACTAAAATTGTAACATAAATATAAGAAAAACCAACAGCCGACTGAATGGCTGCACACCATGCCAATATGCGAATCCATCCGCCGATTCCCTTTGACTCAGCCCACACATTTCCGGCAGCCCGGGCATTCATAAAGCTGATAACGCCGTTTACTAATAAAACTAACACGATCATACACTCACATCCTCATCATCCATCATACACATAGGTCAGCAAAACGCTCATACCCCACTGATCAGTCGTCACATCCTGATTAACAACGATTTTTGTAACTTCATACCACGTATATTCTTTTCCTTCTGTAACCGTAAAATACACCTTCCACAACTTTCCGCTGTCTTTATCCCTGCCTTTAAATACAACATAAGTCAGCTCTCCATTTTCTTCAGTGCTCCATTCTTCATCGACAAATCGTTTTTCAAAAGCCTGTCCGACTGTAACGGTTTTGCTAAAATCATCCAGTGTCATATCCTGAACATTCTGAATGTTCCCTGTCCCAGAAAATTTAAAAATCAGCACGGCAATTGCAATGACGACTGCCATAACCGACCAAACAGCTTTAAATCGCTTGAACCAATGGCGGCCAGACGCTGCAGTCCCGGTATCTTGCTGACTCGAAGCCCGTTTGGCTGACTGACCTTCTCCAGCTCCAGGTACATTCAGCTTAACTGCATGCAGAGGCGCTTTCCCTTCAGGCGGTTCTTCAGGTACATGAGCTGCTGTTCCTGCCGCCTTGTCGTCTGCAGATTCATCACCGCTGGTGCTGTCCGTCTGTGCCGGCATAGTTTCAGCATTCTCAGCCATTTGCTCAGCAGGGATGGCTTCCCTTTCTGCCTCGCCTTGTTTTCCTGTTTCCAGATTTTCTTCTCCTTGCTCAGCGTCATTATCAGGCAGAGTTGGTACATCACTTTCTTCCGTTTTTCTGTACTGCACTGGTACCCCGCAGTTTGTACAAAACGCAGCGCCCCTTTCCAGCAATGCTCCGCAGGACTGGCAATATCGTTCTGCTGCGCCCACAGTTTCCACAGGCGTTCCGCAATGCTCGCAAAACTTGCTGTTATCACCAATAACAGCCCCGCAATGTTCACAATACTTACTCATATATCTTCACCTCTGTCATGAATATAAAATAATCAGCAATGCTGATTTTAAATATCCCCCTGTATGTATGCTCAGCCAGGGAAATCGCCAAGCTGCTCCATTCCCCGAACAGCTTCTCTCATCATATTGATTGCTGCCAAGAACAACTAGCAGTACATTATTGACCTTGCAGGCAGCGCTTTTATCCTCTTTCTAATGGACAAATCCTGCTCTTACTGACATAACGTTTTTCACATTTTGTACTTCCAGTATATCAGCTCACTATGACAATATCTGTCGTTTTCTATAAGTCTGCACAAAAAACTTCTTCGTGAAAGCATATTTCACAAAGAAGTTTTTATTTTTACACTATAATGCAATTATACAATACGTTCCAATCCCAAAATCTCGAGAAGGCTCTTTTGATTTCCCTTCATCGGCTCATCGGTCAATGTTTTTATCACTGCGCCGTATTCACTCTTGCTAATGTCTTCAAAAAATGCCAGCTGCAAATACGCCTTTGCCCGGGAACAGCCGACATACAAAAGACGCTTTATCAGCGGGTCTGCTAATTTACTGACCTCAGCATCTATAAGTAAAATAGCCTGTCCTTCCAGACCTTTAAACTTGCGGACTGATGTAAACCAGATATGCCCTGCCTGCGGTTTGTATGATACGGGAATATTTCCTAACGTCGCAACTGAGTGTAAAATGCTGTTAGGCACAGAATGAACCGTCAATATAACCATATCTTCCAAGGAAACGCCCTGAGCCAGCATGCGGGACACAAAGGCCTCTGCAATCGCTTTAGCCTCTGCTTCATTCCGGTAAAAAGCAGCCTGCGGCTGTATGCCATGAATCTGATTGACATAATATTCTTTTTTCAGATTCATGATGCGCCCAATGGCTGAAGCAATTTCCGCTGTATTCCGGCAGTTCCGGTACAGCACAAGCCGGCATTCTGCATGCTTGTCAATCCATTCCGGCTTATCTTTCCGCATAATATATTGGTTGCGGTCATAAAAAATATAAAAACAGCCGTCCTGCAGCTCTGTCAAATACGACAGATGATTCAGCAAAGTATCGCTCAGATCCTGTCCTTCGTCAATAACAATATTAGGGTATTGCCACGTATCATCATCAAATTCATGCTCAAAAAATGCTTCAAAAAAAGGAATAACCTCATTGATTGCCAAAGAATTATCATCCAATATCTCTTCAGCCAGTGAACGGACATTATGAAACGTAATCAGCGGATTGTCATAGTGGCGCCGTAAATGAGCCAGCAAAAATTCATTAAAACATAAATACAATACCTTTTTCCCTTCATCAGCCAGCATCTTTGCTTTTTCTACTGCCATAACCGTTTTTCCTGTCCCTGCCGGCCCATGAATAGCCGCAGTCGGCTGTTCACGCAAAAAACGCAGTACGGAAAATTGCTGATTTGTCAGCTGAATATACGCTTCTTCCGTATCACGACCGCAGCTTGATACGGTTTCCGCCAAGTGAAACGACGGCATCAATATACGCAGTACCTCCTTGTACTCGGTGCTGTTTAATTCCGCTTTCCGGCGCCCCAAGTTCCGCTGCCAGTATGCATACGCTGTATCCAACGCTTTTTCCGGATTTGCCAGCCCCGTTTGATCCAATATAATGTCAGGAACGGCTTCCAGCGGAAGGGGTACCTTATCGGAAACCAATACGGAAGGAAACCAAGCTGCACGGCCAATCAACGGACACTTAGCATAGGAAAACCGTTTGCGCAATACCCCGTAAATTCTATACTGGCTCTCTGCCGCCTGCCCCAGGGGATCAATGACCTTTTCACTCTGCGTGCGCCTGTTCGTCTGAATCCACTGCCCGTCGCGATATGATATGCCGCCAGCTTTCACCTCAATAGACAAAATGCCCTTGCGAGGATGAATAACGATGAAATCGCCTTCTCCCTCGCTTCGCTGCTGCCGTTTCTCGCCGAGCCAGCGGTATGAATGGAACACGGTGTAGTCGTCATTAAGCTGCTTCAGCGCTTTATATACGACTTTCTCCCCGTCGCTGCCATGAAAATTATCAATTACAGTAGGATAAAATTTCGCCATACATATCTCCTATTTCAGATTAATTACGTTTTCAATAAATTCTTTACTCTTCGACAAACTGAAAATATCAAATATTTCATCAGCATAAAAAAATATTCTGCAGACTATTGATATCTACTATCAAAATATTCATGATGATTAATTATCATTTTGGATTTATTCCCACTGAATTTAGTAATAAACCATCTATCCATCAGCTAATTTCAGCATCTTTAAGTACAGTGTATAATAAATTCCAAAAGCTTCATCATTGTCAACAGGATTTACTTATTCTGAATCCCCTATAATCTTATTTAATGACAAGATACTACAAATAATTTATCTTTTAAGAAAAACCATTTTACACTACTATTTTTATGTTTTTCCGACCTTACAACGATTTAAGAAGCAAAAAGAAATTATATATATAATTACAGTTCCTCATTGATATTTTGACCCTTTCTATAAATATAACATGGTACATATTACAAATGCTCTCTGTCAAGAGAGCATTTGCCAGTATCTCATTTCGCTTATATCACCTAATACCTCCAAAAGAATGGACATGTTTTATATCTTCTTTTTTATCAGGAAAACTATGTTTTTTCTCTATTGCCTGTATAAATTCACAAAACAATTCATTTCTACTCTTTACTTCGTTAACTTGTCCAATATAGTCTAAATATGTTCTCATCGTCTCGACAGCTAATATGGAATTATTTTGCAATTGCAGAAGCAAACCCCATTCTATCGTCGATTTATTCTCTTTCTCTTTCAGGTACTTTCGGACTGCCCTGAAAAGGAAAGGATGAAAAGTTCCTTTTTCAGGCATAGCATAAACGGTGTCCCTGAAATCAACATATAATGGATTATCAAATTCCCAAAACCGGCTTTTCTTAGTGCTTTTCACCATATCTTCCTGACTTCGTACTGTCGGCAGTCTCATATCAGTTCCCCAAAAGCGAAATAATAAGAACATATCCGTTTCTGTATCTTCAGAAATATATATTTCCAAAGATTTTTCTGTAATATGATCAGCATACTTTTTTTCGGACCTCTGCAAATATAAATTATACTGCTTATCCTGTAAAGACTTTCCTTGCAAATATACAGTCAAGTTTACCGGTTGGAGAAGGAAGTAATATTCTCCTTGAAACTTGATAATTCCTCGGGTAATGCAAACATTTCCTTCTTGCACTACAAAATCAATGCCCTCTAAAATACCGTCACTATATGAATCGTATTTCAATTTTACGAAATCACGAGGATACTGATATAGCTCCCCCAGCATATCTTTGGTCAAGACGGCTCCATGAACAAAAGAAACTGTTTTTTGTAGTAACATCCTCCCTACCTCTTTCCATTAAAGAATGTTTCCAACGTTTCGCCTTCAAAGCTTTCAAAAGTACCTTTTTCCTGTAAATAAAATTCTCCCTTATGCTTATTGATTTGATAAATATTTACACCATAACCTTGCTTGGCCGGCAAAAGGAAAAGATAAATTAATTCATCTTCATTGCCGCCATATAATGTGCTGATAATCTGATCCCATAAACTTTCTTCTTCAATATTTGCCGTTTCTCTTATGCACTGCTCTATATCTGATTTATTGCACTTATTTTCCCAGCTGAGATTCAGTACATAAGTAAACTGTTTCTGCAACACGCCATTGCTGTCTTTCACAACAAAATCAACTTTTTTAGCCGTATCAGGTCGTTCAATAAGACGGCAACTGCCATCTGCCCCTAAGACCTTTTCTTCACCTGTACTGCCTATGCGATATATATCATAAATTAATTTCGGCACTTGTACGGAAATATTCGGTTTGATTTCTCCAATTTCCTTATCACGGATATATTCAATGCTGCCTTTAATACACGCCAATTTAAGATCAGTACTATTTTCTTTTACAACGCCCTTAGCAGCCCTGAGATACTTTCCAGGAATAAATTCCTTAAACAAATCATGGAATAAACTAATTTTGCAAGACTGCCCTGACAACTTGTAAAAGCTGCAATTCATGAGTTCATCTGGATTTTGTTTTCCAAATAAAGTATTTAACAAGGCGTAAATATCTGGACATAAGACACGCCGGATTTCATTGATCGTAATATCTATATCTTTCATCGGATTATCATACTTGATTAAATCATTACTTGCACCATCATGTATAAACAAATAATATTGTTCATTTTTTTGCGCATAAATCTTCCTATCTTTATCTTTATTAAAGTCGAGGACAACTAAATTGATGCGATAAAATTCTATCTTAATTGCTTCGGCCATTTGCCATAAATAATAGTAATTGCGCTTTATTTTACGCTTTTCTTTCATTAATTTGCTTTCTGCAAATTTTGTAGGAATATATTGTTCAGCCTCATCATAGGCTTTTTCAAATGATTCATAAATGGTTCGTTTAGACTCTCCGCCATCAATACGTGTCATAATTTCATTTTCATCGTTTTGAATCAGTTCTTGAACAGACAAATTTCTATCCGCATGGGAATGTTCTTTTTTAGATTTAATATAATGTGCCAATTTAATTTTTAATATTTGAAGGATTCTATATGTGACGTTGTTGCCACCAAAATTCGAATCGCCGTTTTCAAAACTAGTCACCACATTAATAATTTTATATGAAGCCGTCGGTACATAATGATACGTACACCGAGCCAAATCAGTTGTTCCGCCGCCGCAATCCAATATCATGATTTTTTCTTCATCTTCAGACATGGAATTTTCACAAAGCCGCTTGGCAATATGATTATATATAATCGCAACACCTTCATCCAGACTTGATTGTTCGCGCAGTACCGTATATTGCCCTTTAAATAAGTCGTTCATTTCCTGATTAAACGTTGCTTTTAATTTTACAGGAGCAGAAAAATGCAACGTCTTAAATTTTACCTTAAAATATTGTTCAGCCTTATCGATAACATATTGAATATAGGCCCGAAGAATTTCTTTTCTGGATACATTGCACTTGTTTCCGTTTTCATCAAAAATTTCCTCTTTCTCGTTTATATCAGTAATCCAGCGCTTAATTTCATAAAATACGCTGGCCTGCGTATCATAATCGGCTTCAATGATTTTTTTCTTGGCTTCATAGCCGCAAATATATTCTATATGTTCAGAATCAGCGCATGAAGCGACATAAACAATAGTCGGCAGCATTTCCTTAGACTCCACAGCATCTTCTGTTATGTCCAAAAATTTTACCAGTTCTACATCATTCGAATAGGGCTCTTTAATGCCATAACTTCCAGCAGTCGTATTGCTAGTGCCAAAATCAATGCACAATGTCTTTTCAGTCGTATCTAACTTTTGATAATCTAAATAACATTCTACTTCATATACGTTTCCCTTGTAATTAGAAATGTCAATATTCCTCTGGAAAAAGGAAGCAGCTTCCTGTGGAAAAAGCACTATCTTAAATTTTCGGTTTGCAATAAAGGAATTATAGACTATATTCTTAGATTTGAAGAGTAAGTGAAGTACATCTTTGTTATATTCCAAATAACCTATAGCAGCTACCTCCCCAGTATTGCAATTTATGAGACCTACACATCCCATATATAGAGACAGAGTATTTGGAATTTTAATAAAAAAACTATCCTGCAGCGTCACAGGCATTTTTTCTGTGAACACAAACTCTGCCACATCAATGCTGTCGCTTTTATCGATATGTACAGCCTGAGCATACAAAGAATTCATTTGCTCTGCTGTAATTTCCGGTTCGGACAAGGAGTCAGTAGCAAGTCGGAATCTGCCTGTATATATTTCGCCATCATATAGATTCATATTACCGCCTTTTTCCAGTAATATCTCTGCTTCTGCAGGAAAAAATACCAACATAAATGATTTAACCTGCATAAAAGATTCATAATCTATGGTTTCATTATGTAAAAATAATCGCTGCTTATCTCCCTCGCCTTCCAAATGGCCTGTTGCAATTACATCCCCTGCATCATCGAATACGCCAAAGCAGGCAGAAGAAACAGACATATCATCGCCTAAAAAGGTAATCTCAATATTTTCCTTCAATAGGTCATCCATATGCTGCAGCGCAGGCAGCTGCATCTCTCTTTGCTTATCGACTTTAACTGCTCGTTCATATATATTTGCCATTTCCTTCTTGGTAATCTGTACTGCTGCCGATTTTATACGGCAATGACAAATATATACATCTTCATTATACTGCTGCGACTCAACATTTCCTATAAGCAGGGAAGCGGCTTTCTGAGGAATAAAGGCCAATATAAAATTTTTCAAATTCTTAATGGCATTATCATCACCTTGAACATCTGGCAAAATCAGCTGCAACTTGCCTTGATTCTCTTCTAATTGCCCTACAGCCACGACCTCGCCGCTATCCCGGAGAAGGCCAACGCAGCCGCTATATACAGAAAGCGTATCAGCAATGGAAATATATACTTGACTTTTTTCTATTGCATCATCTCCTTCAATTTCATCTATATGTATATCTCCCTGCGCATCTATTTTATTCGCCCGGCTGTAAAGCGCAGCAAATTGCTCCCTTGTCAGCCTTGTCGGCCAAGCATCATCGTTACCATTCGGAAAAATATTAAACACGGAAAAAAAAATGCCGCAGCGTTCTTCCCGAGTATTTATTTTCCTGACAACACTTTCATCAAAGTCTGCATCTATATCTTGGAGAGCTTTAATCAATAGATCTTTGACTTCAAATCCCTTTGTTCTCGTATGCAACAAATACGCTTTAAATTCCTCTGCCGTTTCAAAGGGACTGTTAGAAGGATCTATATCTAATTCTTCCATATATTCTTTAATTTTTTTTATTTCCAGCCTTTGTTTTCCCATTATGCCATTAGGAAAAACCTTGCCCATTATTTCATCAATCTGCAATGCATCGACCATATCATACTCATCCTTTCTATTATTTCTCCGTAACGCTTAAAACAACTTTTTTAAACGTATCTTTTAATTTCGACATATTATCTAATTTATATACATCTTTTTCAGCAGACATTCTATTTAAGAAATCAAAATTAACGCCTCTTCCAACACCAATAGATATGACGCGCATATGTGCCCCTTTTAAATTTCCAACATAATCCAACGTACTTTGTGAATTATCTGGCGCACCATCCGTAACGATGATAATGACTTTTTCATTTGTACTTTTGCTTAATTCCCCATAAGCCAGCCGCAACGCAGCCGTCATGTTCGTACTACCCCAGGCTTTCATATTCTGTACATATTTGACCAATAAATTACTGTTGGCACTTAAGCCGCTGACCATTTCAGCATTGCTGCTAAACGTGACTAAGCCTACACGATGTACCGTAAAATCAATCATTTCCTCTAACAATGCATAACAAGCTTCTTTGGCTTCTGCTAAAGGAGTTCCATACATACTTCCTGACGTATCAATTAACAGCATAAAATCTACAGGCGATTGCCTTTTTATTTTTTCGGCCCTTTCCCCCTTTTTTACTTCAATTTCTTTTTCAAATCCACTGTCCAAATCTTTAGCCTGTACAGTAAGGATCTGACTGTTGTCAAAACTAAACGTAACTTCAATTTGCGGTTCGCCTACTGGTGCTTTTTTTATTCCATCTAATCTAAAGCTGCCTAAAAAATCATGCCTAGCAATGTCAGCAATATCTTCGCAATCACTGCCAGCTTCATATATATTGATGTCAATAGCCGTTTGGTTATCAGAAATTGTCGTATATATACCGCTCTTTTGGCAAGGATAAGTTTCTCCTTTTTTCAGTAATTTTGATAGAGTAGATTTATGCGTCTGAGGATCCGTCACTTCAATGCCCAAAGAATGAGATAAAATATCTTTAAATGGGTCATCCTCGCCGCCATTATCAAAATTCGCAATAAACCCTGCACCTACAGCAACTAAAGTATCTCGTTCCAATTCCATGCTGGCTAATATATGAAATATATTTTCAACGGCATTCTGAATATAAGGAATATAACAGCTTCCACCGACTAGGATGACTTCGCCAATATCCTCTAAGGCAAACTTTTTACTGGAAGCAATGAAGTTTTCAATACGTCCTATTATTTTGTCGTACAATTCACGGCATAGGCCATTGAACTCATTCCGCGTAAAAGTAATATCAAAATTATAAAATTTACCATTGTATTTAAATAAATTCGGAATATTGACAATAGTTTCTTCCGTATCACTCAATTCAATTTTAGCAATTTCTGCCGCTTCTCGCACTTGACCAACCATGGCATAATACGCTTTATAGTCTAAACCGGAATTTTTCTGATTAGATAAATCAATGCCAAGGTCATCTTCAATAATAGATATAAAATATTCATACACCTTCCTGTCAAAATCATCTCCGCCCAATTTTTTATCACCGTCAATATCCAAGGCCTTATAAATATGTTTTTCCGGCACTGCTTCTAACACGCTTAAATCAAAAGTACCGCCGCCAAGATCAACGATAAAAACCTTTTCATTTAAATTCAATTCTTTTACGGCTGCTACTGCCGCTGCCATAGGTTCGGTAATAATACGCTTGACAAAAAAACCTGCCCTTTCTCCGGCTTTTTTCGTTTCTTCTTTCTGCTTGGAATTAAAATATGCCGGCACTGTAATAATAGCTTCTATTTCAGTATCTTCACTGCTCTTCATTTTTTTTAGAATTCCTTTTTTTACTTCCTGCAAAACTAATGCCGCTACGTCTGTCGGTGTAAATGTCAAGCCGTTGCAAGTCCATGTCTTTTTATCATCGCCCATATACGTTTTAGCTGAGCGAATTTCATTTATTGGATCCAATATGCCCATCTTACGCGCTTTAGAACCAACTATAATATTTTTACTGTCATCTTCATCCACATAAATGACAGATGGAATCAATTTCCCGCTTCCTGGAAATTTTATTAAATCAAGTTTTCCTTTTTTATTTAAATAACATGCCAAGGTATTGGTTGTTCCCAAATCAATGCCTACTCGAATTGTTTCTCGATCCATTCTGTCTCCTTACTCCTTATATAACTACGAATAACTCAAATATCAAAAACTAATTTCTCTCCCATGATGGCGATTCATCATCAGGTGATGCGCTGACATCTTGTTGACTCTCTATAGCGGTCTGAGTATCCTTTGTTGCAGATTCCAGCACCACTTTATCAGGTTGCTCTTCATTTTTTATGTTTTTTTCTTTTTCTGCCTTTTTTTTTAATTGATCCAATTTGTTTTCTGCCTGTACAGCTTTTCTTTTTTCGTCCGCTAACAGCTTTTCAACAACCTTCAATTCATCATTGCGATTTTTCAATTCTGTTTCTAATCTTATAACTTTATCACGTAAACTTTTTTCCTCAGCACGCAATGCAGTTGCTTCCCTCGTTGCATTGTCTAATTTCTTAGTAATATTTTGTAAAACCTTATCTTTATTATCCACTTCTTCCTTTATATGGGCTACTTCCTTTTCCTTCCTTTTTAACTCATCATAAATCTCCTGTTTCTCTATAGCAAAATGCTCTTTTTCCTGTTTAAAATTATTTTTTTCTTCTCTAAAATTACGTTGTTCTTCTTCCAATTCCCGACGCTCCTTGTCTACCTTTTCTTGTTGTTCTTTGCACGACCTCCTCATATATTGCAAGTCTTCTTCCAGAAAATCCAAATGAACTAGCCTATCATTCACTAATTCTTGAATGCTCCGATGCTGTTCATATAAGGCAGCATATTTATCTTGCTCAGCTCTTAGATTTTTTTCTGCCTTAATATCATTAATTTTCATCTGTTCTTCCACTGCCTGCCTGTCATTTTCAGTCTTTTCCAACTTAGTCTTTAAGAGCTTAATTTGTTCTGTCAATCGCAACTGATTTTCTTCTAGCGCTTTTATTTCATCACAATACTGATCAGCTATACTCTTCATCTGCGTCAAAATATCATGTAAGTCCCGTATCATATCATATGCGCTTATTTTATTCACAGTAAAATCCCCCTTTTTTATTGCTCCAGCATTTCTTCTACATTTTTCCGTAATTCTACTATTTTCCGTATATTGTCTTTTAATTGGTCTGCTTTTACTTGTGCCTCTGTCATCTCTTTGATTTTTCTCTCTCTTTCTTCAAACTCATCATTTAACAATTTAAGAATAGCTGTACCATATCCATATAATTCGTTCAGTTCTTCCAACCTAATATTATCCATGACTTTATCCTCCAATCAACACAACTTTATCTTCAATCAGCACGATATTACAGTCTTGCCCTTCACCCTGACATTCATAAACCCGTATGTGCAGTTCGCCTTTTTCGTTCATTTTCATCTTAAATAAAACAGCTTCTTTGTCTGTGTACAAGGTTTTATCCAGTTCAATCTTCCCCATAAATACAATATCTTCATCATCAATAGGAGCATCGGAAATATCATTGAATGTTTGATAAACTGATATAGTATAATTATTTTTTTCTAAATCAGCAATGCGCAAGGGATTATAGAACGTTTCAAATCCATAACGTTCATTACGGTTTATATATTTTACAAACCTATTATTTTCATTAATGCCTATATAAAAAGGAATGATGTTATGAATTTCGATATCATTTTCTTCGTTTTTTAAATAGAAATAATGCGCTGCCCCAGCTGCAATACCTATATAGGCTTCATCCATATCACAATCTTCACTGTCGAATACATCATCTCCTACATACTCACTCAGTATCTCCCTAAAATAGGGGATTTTTGAAGTCCCACCAAATGACCATGCCAGTGTAACCTCATCCTTCGTAATTTCATCAGTACTATCAAACAACTCGTCTAAGCACTGGATAATCCGGTCTTTAATTTTTATATCAGAAAACACAGTATATATTTCATCTCGCGTCAGGGCAAAAATATAGTTTTTCTGTATTCCGCGAAAAATATGAGAACATTCAGCATTTTCTTCTTCACTGTCAAAAATCATCTCTTTTAATTCCTTGACAATAGAAACTAATTCCTGTTCTGCATATCCAGACGTATCTTCAGCAGCAATAATATTCTTTATTTCCGCTTCATACTTAGGCTTAAAACTCCGAGTATATATATCCCAATCGATGTCAATTCCGCCATAATGCATTCCTTTGGCCGCTAATTCCGTAATGCATACTTCGCCGTCTCCGTCGTTTTCTACGCGCAGCAAGCTAAGATCCAATGTCGAGCCGCCGAAATCGAAAATCAGGACAACTTGCTCCCCTTCTTCATCAAAAACATTTTCAATAGAAAATGCTGCCGCAAATGGCTCTGTAATGACCGCTTCCACATCAATATGGGCAGCAATGGCAGCATCATATATCCGCTGCTTCTGCATCTCTGAAAAGCAAACAGGCATCGTAATAACAGCTCGTATTTGCTTCTGCGATAGCGTATTAGATATTGTCTTCTGCAACCAGGAAAATATATCTGTAGCTGCCTCTATAGCCGTTATATCCCGCCCCAAACTATCTATGTAAGCAGACCAGTGTTCTAATTCCAGTTTTCGTTTGACATAGGTAATCATATTCTTCTTATTCCCCAGCTCTGCCGATCGGAGAGCTGCTGTTCCTACATCGTAAGCATTACAATCTTTATAATAAATGACATTTGGCGTCTCTGAGCCTTTGCCAATAGATGTATTTAATTTTATTTTTCGCTGCCTGCCCTGAGCCGTATATGACGCAGCTTTTATGTTGCAAGCGCCGAAATCTATTCCTATAAAATGTTGAGCCACGCTATTCCTCCGTCTCATTCCTCATATTTCAAGATAACACATTGCCCTTCATAACACATAGATTCCCGTTCGCCATCTTCATTAAAAAAATCTATGCAGTATGGCAGACGTTCTATTTCTTCGATTTCTTTATCTTTAGCAATATCTGAAGTCGGCTTTCTAAGTGGTTCCATTTTATCTAAAATAGCGTCAGTATATTTAATGCCTTCTTCTATTTTTTCCGTATATATGCAGCAGGAACGCAAATATGTATTAATTAATTCTAAAAGCTGTACATAAAAAGGTCTATCTTTTTCAATATTCATTCCCCTACGTATAGCCACCATCAAAGTAGATAGCAAATCTTTTTTGATAATCTTAAAGAACGCTTCAGTCACATTTTCAAATACATCATCATCGCTATCAATTACCAATGTATCGATAAATTTTTCCACATCATTTTTCAGCTTATCAAACATTTTAATATAAATAGCTTTTTGCTCAAAATCAGATTGCTTCAAATAATCCAAAATTGGCTTTATATGCAGTACTGGCTGCAACTCGTTTTTAATAGCTTCAGCGTTTCCTGACAAAAGCAAGTTTCTTCTATTCTCTATTTGAAATGCTGTTAACAAAGAATCTTCCTCAGGCTGCGCCGGCACAGCCTGTTCTGAAACATTAAGTTCTAAGCTTTGATTTTTTTGCGCTTGTTGATTTATCTTTTCTTCCAGTGCCTCAAGTTTTTTATATAATTGACAATTTTGCTTTTCATATAAATCAATGCGTTCACTCTGCTTCTTTGCAATATCTTCCAACGCTTTGATACGTTGCTGCAACTGACTCTGCCGTATATTTTCTTTGCTCTTTTCCCTTAATTGTATAAGTTCTTTCTGCAAATCAGCAATTTGACCTTCCAGTGCTGCTATCTTTTCCTGTAATGGTTCAGCACTTTCCCTGGGCTTCTGATTTATGATGACATATACTTTTTCTTCTAACTGATCGTTATATGCAGTATCATTCTCTACAAACCACTGTATATATCTTTTCATATCTTGAAAGGCACATGCTCGAATATACTGCCAAATAATTTGTCTCATACTATAATCGCCCCTTTAATTTTTTTTACCGGCGAATTTACAATACAAGTGCAACACCTATAAAAAATGACACATAGGTTTCTGATATAATAATGCTACCAAACAAAATCTATATCTCGGAGGAAACCTATGTGCCACTATCATCATCTTACTCTATCTGAACGAGAAAATCTACTCTTTTTTCGCGCGCAGTCCTATTCTATCTCTCGAATTGCGGCGGCCCTCGGCCGAGATAAATCCACGATCTCACGGGAACTACGCAGAAATACAGTGAACGGCAAGTATCTGCCCATCACCGCACAACAACAGTATGCCCGCCGCCGTAAGGCATGCAAGCCTCACAAGCGGTTAGAGAATGCCGAGCTATTCGCATTGGTTAAAAATCTCTTCCTGGTGCATCATTGGTCCCCAGAAGAAATTGCCGGACGCTTGCAGCTGGAACATCAGAAGGCACTCCTTAGCTATGCAACGATTTACCGCGCCATATATGCCGGTATGTTTGATGAAACGTCGTCCTCCCATGGGTCCCGCGGTGCGGTCCGCCGCTTGCGGCATCATGGAAAATCCCGGCATACCCGGCAATATCAGGAACGACGGGGTTCTATTCCCATCTCTCACGATATTTCGGAACGGCCAGCAGGAGCCGCTAACCGCTCCCGGCGAGGACATTGGGAATGTGATACCATAGCAGGAAAGACAGGAAAAGCCTGTCTGGTTACGTTGGTAGATAGAAAGAGCCTGTATCTGGTAGGAGGCAAAGCAGCCAAAAAGACAGCACAAGCCGTCAATACGGTATTGCTTCAGGTACTGCAAGGGCAACCTGTAAAAAGCCTTACGCCGGACAGAGGAAAAGAGTTCGCCCATCATGCCGCTGTCACGGAGGCCTTGAACGGCGTGCCGTTTTATTTCCCGCCGCCGCATCAGCCCTGGCAGCGGGAAGCAACGAAAATACCAATGGCCTAGTCCGAGAGTATTTCCCGAAAGGGACGGACATCACACTCGTTCCAGAAGCCTATGTGCAAGCTGTTTTTGCAGAACTAAATCGCCGTCCCCGAAAATGTTTAGGATACAAAACGCCATACGAAGTACATTACTCTAAAAAGTTGCACTTAGCTTGACAATTCGCCCCCCAAACAACACATTGTCCTTCAAGAAAAGCCAATTCGCATTCATCATCCCCATCGATATAGGTTACAAAGTGCGGCTGCAATTCTATTTCATCGATTATATTGAACCATTGTTCTTCCTGTGTTTCTTTCTTCAAAATCTTAAATATTTCTATTAATTCTACTTTCCTATCATCGTTTACTACTTCCATTTCCCGGATCGAACGGCCTTCTCTAACCGGATGAGCCTTCACATATATCTGCTCTAAATACGCTTCTATAGCCCTGTGAAGCCGCCCATAAAAAGCTCTGCTTTCTTCTTCACTTCCCCTCATACCCCGATAGGCACCGATTATAAAATTCACCAAGTACTTTCTAATGAGCCCAAGTATAGTATCTACTACATTTTCTGTTGTTTCTTCATCAAATTCCTTAATCTTGTCAAGTACCTTACTCACCCGTTCCCTATAATTCTCGATATATTTAATATACTCTTTTCCCATGGTATTTTCTCTTAAAACCTGCAGTATAGGGTCTATATGCTTTACTTTGGCCATATATTCAGCAAAATGCTCTCTATCTCTCAAATCAAGCGGCACGGACTGAACAAAATTATCAGCAGAAACCGGTTGTTTCTTTAAAAGCGGCACAAGCCCTTCTGGAGCCTTTTTTACTAGAACAGGATATCGTTCTCTCAACCTTTTTAATACAACCGCCCTATTCCATGATTTATAAGCAACATATTGATTTCTCAAATGCTCTACTAACAGACTCACTCTAAATCACTCTCTTTCTTAACTGACACGCTACCGCTTTGAATCGTATTACCAGTTCCGTCTTTAACAGTAGCTACAGCAGCCAGCGTGTCATCTTTTTGTATTGTAATCTCTACGTCTATGACTGTATTATCTTTCTGCAATCCTGCCGGCAAATCATCGATAATCAACGTATCAATCAGGGTTATGCCGTTGTCATCAATCCGTACAGCTTTGGGAAAATTTTTTACATCACATTCATAAAGGTGTATTTCTAACCGCTGCTGTCCATCGTGCATTAACTTAAACCTTCTCGTCTTGCTGCAAGGCAGAGGCTCATTTTCTGGAATAATCGCCTGGAACTTGCCATATTGCACACCTGATGTTACGGCTATGCCAGTCTGTACATTCGTCTTCCCATCGTGAAGTTCGTCTGCTAGGTCACATTCAGCTAAAATGGTTGCCCCTCGTGAAATCAGCGTCGACACATCATCACCATATATGATTTCATCTTTAACGAGTTTATCCTCCAAGGATTTTTTGACGAAAGGTATATTGGAACTGCCGCCGGCCAATACAATAGGACTGATATTTTCTACACCCATCTCCCTGGCTTCTTCAATGGTCCGAATCGTAATATCAATAGTTCTCTGCACATCTCTGCTAATATATCGTTCTAATTCATTGCGAGAAAATTCTGCCTCATACATAGCCGAAGTACCGTCATCTAGCCAAATATTGCATACTTTCCTCGCTTCCGCCGATTCTGATAATTCCTCTTTAATGACATCTGCTGCTTGCCATATTGCTAACATATTTTGACGATAGTGAATGAGAGGCATTGTATAATATGACTCGTCGAATTCATCTTCCGAAAAAGGTAATTCCATGCCATACTCATCATTAATCCGATTCAGTAATTCTTCAGCCAGACGATCCGTCAGCGTATTGCCGCCTAAGTTCTTGTCGCCGTTCGTTGCAATTTCCTGAAATTTATTTCCTTCTTTGCGAATAATTGACACATCAAAAGTACCGCCGCCAAAATCATAGACCAAAATCGCCTTGTCCTGAATATCCCCCTCGTCCAATCCCATATCTTCCTGGCAGGCTACTGCCGCCGCCGTCGGTTCTGCCACTAATTTAGCGGTTTTAAACCCTGCATCTTTAGCTGCCTTCTTAATCGCTGCTTTATCAGTTGAATTAAATTTAGCCGGAACAGTAATAACCGTTTTATCGATGCACCCTTCTATCGGACCGAATTCTTTTATCAATTTTTCTTCTATGCCGTGAACAATTTCATTTAAAAATAAACGCGCTACTTCACGAGGTCGAATGGAAAATGTGTCCCCATTTTCTGCTGTAACGACAATCTTTTCTTTTTCACCAATTTTAGGCTTAAAATTCAAAACCCCCGCTTGTTTTTGGTTATCGAATATAATAAGTCTTTTAGCTAAGCTGCCTATGACGTATTCATTTTTACTATAAAAATAGATAGCTGAGGGAATAATTTCGTCGCCTTTATATTTTAACTGGCGTAATTTCCCTTTTTTATTAAAATATGAAACGACTGTATTCGTCGTTCCAAAATCAATTCCTATTTCCTTTCCCATACATATAGGCCCTTTCTCAATATATAATAACTTGATCTATCTTCATCGTTTGCTCTTGTCCAATGAATCCAATATGCTGATCCCAAAAGATTTCTATCCCAGCAGTCACGTCAAAAAACAAATCCCGGATTAAATTAAGTTTGTTTTCCATTTCGCTTGTCTTTATATGCGGAATATATAAAAGAAATTTTCTTTCATAGCCATAATAGTACAATTGCGTATACCCTAGAAAATTCGTTACTGCTTCGCAAAAAAAACTCTTTTTATTCCTCATTATTCTCTTTTTCCTAAGCAAATTCAAAAGCTGTTTTTTTTCAGTTTCCGTCAGCAGTAAATACATTTTCCTCACATTGATACCCCAATGTCCCTGCAAAATTTCTTGTTCAATCCCTCTTTCCATGAGCAGGCAAAATCGCATTCCTGCCATGTAATCTAAATAGGCTAAATAATGGTATAATATATTTTCTATCTCTTTTACAACTTTTTCATCTATTATTTCATCCTGCCACGCCTTAAGCAAAGCAGAAAAAACAGGTTCAAAGCGAAAAAGCGGACTTACCACTACGCAGTTACCATTATCCTCTTGTACCTCTGAATATGGTTCTGCAAGTTGTTTCGGAACGTTATATCTCTTTGTTTCATCATATACCTGCCATAAATATTTCATACCTCTTCCCTTTCTGTAACGCCTATCCAAGTAAATTCAGGATAGTGTTGTTCCATGAAATGCAACACATAATTTGCATAATCTGTTAAAAAAATTCCCTCTCCCTCAAACATAACAATACAACAAGGCTTATAGCGCAAATCCGTCAAATACAATTCATTTTGATTGGCAAAGTACCTATGCCCTCTTTTATACCGAAGAATAACTTTACGATTTTCTCGATTTCTTTTTACTACACAGCAAAATTCACAAGAAAAATTTTTATGCTGAAATCTGGATAATACTTGCGTAATATCGGCTCTAGTCCGCAGAGGTATGGCTGTATCAAATCTTTCATTTCGGAACTTATTTTCAAAACATATTTCTTCACCTTTCACATCATGAATGCTAACCTTTTTATACTGAATATCTTCCAGTTCTTCATGACAAAAAATTTCTATCTTATCTTGTCCCTTGCGAATTTCGTCACAAGGAGCCAAGGGATATATAAATGCAGCAGCGTGAGTATCCTCATAAAAATATTCATATCCGCCTGTATCCTGGCTTTGATGCAGAGGCGGCAGGCCTGTTTCACTATCTTCTACTTCAATATTCCACATCAGGCAATATTCTGTCAGCAAAACATTCTTTAATCCATTTTCTTCAAGACGGAAGTTAACCGGCCAATGATGTTGCCATAGGTCTTGTACATCCACATTTTCCAATCGTATATCAACAGCATGCCGCGCATACGGCGAATATATGACCGGCTTGGTAATATGATACATATCAGCTAAGAAAAATAATAAATTTTCTTGTTCAATAAATCGATAGTGAGGCACTAAAGAATATGTAAATTCTCTAGTATCGTTATCACAGCAAATAGTGCCTGTATATGTTCTGCTGCAAATTTCAGATAACTTATCATATGTGCAATTTAAGAAAAATTGACATTCCTGCTGATAAAACGCTGCATCATATTCCATAGAATCAGCAATCCCAAAAAGACTATTGCCTACATGAATTTCCTGGAATCCTCTTTCTGCCATTTTCGCAATATCATTTTTTTTTACCAACACGGTAGTAATGTTCCACACTACGCTCCAATCATTCTGCACTGCGGCAAAAAAATTATTTACTCTCTTTTCTACACGCTGTAATACAATATCTTCATATATCGATAAAGCAGAAAATGTGCTAGTCAGTATTTTTTTTAATTCGCTATCTTTTATAGTTGATTTTTCGATAATATCAGTAATCTTACTCTGTAAATTACGTTCCATCTTTACTTCTCCATTATTAAGAAATATGCACAGTCCTGCCCTGCAAATTCAAAGAACTGTTGCTTTTTACAGTTGCAGAACCGCCAGATTCCATGTGCACCTTGCTATTTCCTTTGATTTGTATCGTCTTAGCCTGCTGATCTACTGTACTATCAGCCTGAATTAGAATGCCATTTTTCTGCAAAACTAATTCGTTTTCAGCCGTTTTTAATAATATTTTATCTTCATCTATACAAACCTGGTTGCTGCCTACACATAATTCAATTTTATTTTCATCCATATATATTTTATTTTCAAATGAATGCAGCTCTAAAGAATTATTTTTCCAAAAGATACGCTGCTTCGTATTATTTCCAATATATTTTTCTTCTACATTGCTGCATTCTTCATCTAAAGCTTCCTGCCGTAATGCCGAATATGCAAAACAAGTTCCATTAGTGAAGAGAATTTCGACTACATCTCCTACATCAGGAAGAAAAACAATACCTCCCCGTTTTCCGCCATAGAAAGTACCATAATCAAACCAAGCCCTCTTACTTTCAGTTCGGTCCATATCTTCTACATAGTCATCAATAAATTCAACCTGAATCCGGCCTCTATGTTCCGGATCTTTCACATTAGTAACCCGAGCTTTAAGCTTTATCGTTTTTTCCAAAGAAAACTTATCCGCCCCTTTAGGTATATCTTTCTTTTTCAATTCTTCAATTTCATATGTAAATTCAGTGCTTTCGTGTACTTTCCTTACAGTAACAGCTGTAATTACATATTTTGTACTGCTTTTTCCTAATGTTACAATACGCCCTAATTCAATATACTTTTGAAGTTTTATATCTTGACTGTACCATTTCTTCTTTCCTCTGCACTGCTGTTTGTATTTAGAGGCAATAATCTCCTCATTTTCTATCTTCATTACCCGCTGATTTATATTAACATCATCAATGGCGATAATAACTTTATCTGCAAATACGTCATTAACCCACAGGTGCGTCTGACAGCACGCAGCTATACGCTGTATAAAAGCGAAATCAGTTTCTTGACTTTGTACTGCAACAGCTTCATAAATTTCTGTCTTTAATTTGTCTGCCAGACGCAGCTCGCACGCTGATAGTGCGAGCCGCTGTGCTGACAGCAAATCACAAAATTTCTTTTGCGGATCTTGAAATATTCTGTTTTTTTCATCTTGATCTAAAAGCACAGAAAGGGATGTCAAGGTTACATCAAGGGATGTAACCGAATACGTTTTTTCAATACTGATTTCCTGAATAATGCCATTGAAAACAGGCATGCCATCGTCTAACTGCACTAAAGCTGCAGTTCCTGCCATCGTTGCATACTTATCTGCTGTATCCTCTGATATGGCAGCGCTGAAATGACAGCAACTATGGCCGTCTCTCTGCTTGTGCAGTTCAAATTCATCAATATAAAACACGTCGTCAAATCCCTTGATCTTCATTGCCGCTCTCCTTTGAAAATTACGTATTAAATAATATCAACAAGATGCTGTGTTAATATTGTCTAAATAATTTTCCTTCTGCGTAAGTTCTAGTTCAAATGTACATTTTTTATCTTCTTTTTCATAATGTTCTATGTAGTCTACTACAAACATCTTTTCAAATTTATAACTGCGTACAACATTGTTTTCTGAACTCTTAATTTCAATTTCTACAGTTCTGTACCATTGATCTTGATTTGGATCTCGAGTCCAGTTAAACACAGCTATCAGCTTGTCCGTTATTTCCGGCTTTATTTCCCCGCATATTTTCAGCTTTGCTAGCATAGAATTAGATTTTTGCCTTACATCATCATCGGTCGTATCAAAAGAAATATTCACTTCCGTAATGATCTGTTTCTCATCCTTGTCACCATCCATCGTCTTGCCAAATTCAATAATGTTTTTGCCGTCGCTTGGAACTATTGTTACTGTGTATAACATAAATACCTCTCCCTTCTTATAATTAATCAATATTAATTTCTACAGCAATTTCGTTTTTATTAAACTTTATTTTTAAATTAGCAATATTGCTGTTTTCTTCATCATCATTTTCTTTGATAACCTCTTCTCCGTTTTGCAAAATCCGGTTGACAATCTTTTCATTTGTCGAAGCTCTTTTCCATGAAACAACTTCATCCTTTGCAAATTGCTTCAAATTTGCCAATTTAACTTTCGAACCGCCCCATTTACCGCGCAAATACTGAAGAACGAAATCTTTCATCAGTATCTGATAAATCGGCGTATACTGGCCTTCTGTATTTTTCTTCAGCGTTCTGGCTAAATAGACATACGTGTTTTTTATTGGCTCATTATTAATATAGATTTTATCACTATTGAATACAAAGCCGAAATTATCTTTTCCTATCTCTTCGATTATATCCTTATTCCAGCGCATTACTAATTCGCGATTAAATTTGGTAATAAGGTTCTTCTTTATTTCTTCATTTTCCAAGTCCACACGCACGCATACATTTTCTTTATCGACTTTAAAGCCATGCTTTTCTAAATAATCCGTTTGCTGACTGCCGACAAGAAGCCCTGCTGCCGGATAGGCTGCATCAATATACACATCCGGCACAGTAAGCATTAACTTTTCATCTTGTACTTCTTCCGCAACACTTACTTTACGTTCTCTTGTAACAGTAAAATTCGGATATGAATATACAGCATGTCCATAATTTACTTCACTTAATACCTCCCGTTTGTTTCTAATATAGCTGGCAGTAATGCTGCCAAAGCCATTGTCTTTGCCTGCCTTGAAATTAAAAATAGTCATGATCCGGTTTTCATCTAACAGCTTCAGCATCATCTTCGCTGTATTGAAGTCCAAATAATCTAAAGACTGTTTCTTTTCCTGCGCATCAATATTTATATCGGCAAACGGATCAATATCACTGCTGCTATTATCAGATATTCCTGCTCCATCTACAACAGCAGGCAAAATAGCAAACCAAATTTTTTCTTCGACTTGGTTAATACCTCTATCTTCAATAAAACGACTGAACTTCTCTTTAACATCTGATACTAATCGGCTTGTCGGACAATTACTTACAATAAGTCCGCTCTTTAAATAGCCTGTATCGCCGCCGTCGGCAGTTGCATGATCAAAGAATATCTTGACTCCTAATAATTTTTCTAAAACCTGTGTCATTTCATCAATAAATGATTTCTTGGCTCGGACATAAATTTTTTCATACTTTTCTTTGTTACTCAATAATTCTTCTTTAGATGCTGTCGTAGTCAATGCGGCACTATTATCCATGGGGGAATATACATTAGTAATTAATGCTTTTACAAATTCATTAGGCTGAAACTCGTTTTTTTCATAATCTTTTTCCAGTACGTCCGTAATCGTTGCCGGAAGATTTTGCCTTGGCATCAACATCTTTGTATCGTCATCATTTTCTTGGGCTATTTCTTTTACTTCTTGAACAATCAGTTCGCCTGAATTATCAAAAGCTAAATATCCGCTAATAGGTCTATTGACAACGTCATCATTGTCAGATTCACTTTTATATTCATCTAATAATTTAATTTTTATATTGATATCTTCTATTGCTACAGGCAATAAACCCATTTGAGAATTTTTATACTGTTCGGTAATCCTCTTTCTGTCTTCTATAAATCTCTGAGCATACTCAGAAGGATTTTCTCCTTTTTCTTTAAGTTCATAATACTTTTCAAGGTTATATTTTAAACTTTTTCGTATATTTCTGGCTTCTTCCACTTCCCGTTTCGGCGTAAGCATTTCTAATATTTTCTTATCATCAAATTCCAAATTAGAACTGCCGCTGCTTCCCTTTGTATAATAAAAATCAGAAAGCATTTTATAATACACATTGTCTGTAATAGAAGTTTCTCTATAATTTGTCTTTCTAGCGACGTTAATATCAGTTGTATACATGAACTGAATATTTCCATTTTCATCTTGCTGGCAGATTTCATACACTTTAGGAGCAAACTTTTCTAAAAATTCCTTAAATGTATGCACTTCTAATTTTTTTAATTCCAACTGAAACATTTCCGTAGTTGGATCATTATTCTGCAATATTGTAAATAAATCAGGGACATTATCATCCCTATTAAATTCCTCAAATAAAATAGTTTTAGAAGTCTGTTTTAAAATTTCCATTGTCGATGCCACTTGCATTCTCCCCTTCCACGTCTTTAAAATATACATTTTTTAAGTTTTCATGTTCTACAGCATGTTTCACTTCCTCGGTAACAATAATCTCTTGATTTACTACATGAGCCAGTTTAAATATTTTATAATTTCCTACCGTTGCTGAATTAATACTAATATGCATCACTTCCTGCATCTGTTCCTCGGCAGAAAGGAATTCATTATTCTCCACAGCTACGTCGCATTTATCCCAATTTAAACAGTTAATACGCGGCGGCAGAGCCAACCAATACGATTCCTTAATGCCAAATTCTTTAAATGTTAAATTAATAGGCTTATAAAATAAATTATCAATATGCAAACTATCAAATATCCTTTTACATCGTTCTGAAACCAGAGGTATGCAGCCAGATATAAGAAAATCAGGAAATTCCATGCCGCCGTCTTCAGAAACTTCGCTTTCCAGCAATAAATGGTCTAAATATTGAAATTCAGAATTCAAACAACCAGAAAACAACCGTTCTTTCAATGAATCACTTAATTTTATATATTCCTCTACACAAGTTTCAGCGTACATGATATAAAACTTCATAGACCAGCCTCACTCAATCGTTCTTTAATTTTTCTCACAGGTGCTGCATAGGAACTTGTGCTGTTTCGCAGAAAAACCAGTATTTCTGTATCATGGGATTGCAAAATTTTTTCTGTTGATTTTCCTGAACAATCAGGCAACTTCAGTATATGTTTGGAATCTACCTGAAAAGGCAGTTTATTGACATCTACGCTGCCAATCTCAATAAAGTGTTCAATATTTTCACAAAAGAAAATACAAGCTTTTCTGCTTACTTCGTCACTAAGTCCAAATTCCTGCGGATTAATTTCTGAAGGATGACAAATTGGATTAAATGCCAAATTGGCATCTTTATTGATAATTGTCTCTTCAAAACGCTTCACCCTATATTTTTCTAAAACCACATTTTCATCATTGCTTCCTCCTTTGACTACGGCAATTTTTCCTGTTCTTGGCAGTCCAAACGTATAGCGGAATGCTTCTAACGATACATAATAGGGATAACTGTGATGAGGTTTTTCTCGGAATGCTGCCAAATATTTTTTTATTTTTGTCGAAAGATTATTCATACGTAAGACAAATGCTGCATTTTGGCGCGGCGTATTGCGACAAACTTTTCGCTGGCACAGCGACAACTGAATCTTACTCATCTCATTTTCTACAAGCTCAGCATAATTTCTTAGTTCCTTAGCTTCTTTTTTAGTAAAAAGCTTAATACGCTGATGAAAAATGGGAATTTCATCTTTAGCAAAAGTATAACTATGCCCCCCTAAATGCCATTGAATCCCAGTCATGCTCATGGCATCATACGCACTAATATTCTTTTTCACTGCGTCATCGGCCTTTTGACGATATTCCCGATCTTTAGAAATCAGCATAATACAGTTAGCTGCACCATTTATATCATACCCTTTATAGGTCGTATTGCCGCTATTTTTCATCTCATTGTAGAAATTCGCCAAACGCACGATTTCCGGATATTTTTTAAATACCTGATTGCCCGAAATAAGGTGGTGTGCTGCATTAGTCCAATACGATTCATTCTTATTCCCCAAGACAGATTCGTAGTATATATCATATTCATCTTTTTCGCGTTCAGGCTTATTTTCATAATTTTTCCGTAAGACAGATGAATCATTATGTACTTCTGTCGATGCCTTTGGATACAAACAAGTCCTGCATTTTTCCCCTTGGTCCATGTTGCACAGCAAAGGCACTAATACAGGTTCGTCTCGCTCTTCTTCACATCTCTGCCGTATTGCAACTGGACTTTCCTTATTAACAGTCAACGGCATTCTCGCCTTTGAAGGATTTTCAGCTTCCATCTTGGCAGGATGCTCCTTGCCTGCGACGGCTTCAGGAGACCTGGAAAATATGGCCTTATCCTCAGCAGGAAGCTCTCCCCTGCTGGCCGAATGAAGCCAATTAACTGCGCTGACATCCAGGTCATTCCCGTCTCCGACTTTAAAATTCATGCTCGCTTTTACCCGAATGAGGCCTCCGCATACTGTACACACATTAAAGGATTTTTCCGTCAAAAATGGCATACTTTGCCTAAATGTAACATTCCGCTTAAAACCGCGCCAGGTTCCCAGAGAACATCGGCACGGCTGCGGAGCGCCCTGTGCCTGTGCAGTCAAGATAGGACAAATGCCCACTTTTACTTGTGCTTTAGCCCCTGTAGTCAATAAGTTCACGCCATTGTACGTTACCTTTCTATTATTACCTTCTCGGCACCGTATTATTGCAGACGGCGCTAAGCTGCACCCAAATACAGTGTTTTCTGTCAAATACGGAATCATACGTTCCCTTTCTACCCTAATTCAATAGTAAACGGTTCATTCTTCATAGACTCTGCATTTAATTCATCTTCGTTTTTAGCGATTGCATATTCCAGAGTATGAGAATTAATAGGCCGAATATACACATAAGCGTCAGGAACAGGCTTATCAAGCGTCACATGAATTTGTCTGGCTATCGTAACAGGCGCTGTATTTGTAGCTGCAATCGGCATATCTGTATACAGCAAATCAAACGAAGCACTGGCATCAATAAACTTATACCATTGGTTCATTTTAGTATTTCTGTCTATTACAGTTCTAAATTTTCGTTTTTTATTACGCCCAATATAATACTGGAATTGTACCTTTGTATGGTCAGGCGTTATATCTATGACCTTAATATTCCCGCCCTCGCGGCAACGCAGAAGGCCAAAAGCTACACCCGTCTTTCCAGTCGGTTTTTCCAAATTATCCTTCTGAACAGGCAAGCCCAATTCTTCCTGTTTTTTATAAGCTTCTTCTGTTCCCAAAGCAGGATATAATACAAATTCAGGCATAGGTTGATCTTTTCCAAATCCCAAAATAGTTCTAGCCTCTCCGTCTTCTCGAATATACTCATCGAAAATTGCCGTAACGATAGATGATTTAGAAGAATTTCCGGCCAAAAAAACGGCAATTGCATCTACGTCAGACAACGCTTTGATCTTGTATGTTTCATCACTGGCACTTTTATCAAAAGCTTCCCGAAGAGCTACAAAAAAGTTATGTATTCCTCTTTCGATTCGCTTCCGCAATATACTCGTCAAATCAGATGCAGTATTGCCCTCCTTCTGAACTGCTGGCAATACCAGTGCCATATTAGGATACTGCATGCCATCATCAGCAAAAAGATTTACGTTGATAATACCGCTGTCTATCATTTTCTGCGCGGTTTCTCCTTCCGGTTCCTCCCAAATAGGGCGAAGCTCTTCTATTAAATTGTGCATATTGATATGTGCTTCTTGAGAATCTTTTATAAGGCCTTCACTGCCAGCAAAGTCTTGCTTTTGTGCAGCCCATGTAAAAGGTATTTTATGCTGAGGCCCATCTGTATTGCCTGATGGGTTCAGCAGCGTTTCCTTATTAGTTTTGAACACTTCAAATGCCAACAGTTTCAGCAAGTTTTCTCCGCCTAAAGTCCTATCACCATTGGCACCAAAATGAATTAATGTATAATCATAACGATCTGATTCCGATTCCCGCAATACGCCGAAATCAAAATCCGTCGTGCCTCCGCCAAAGTCAAATACAGAATAATAATTTTCAGCATCACCACAAGGATCAAAGCCAAATTCTTCTAAGGCCGTCATTGCATAGGCTGCCGGTTCGCTGACTCCTTCTTGAACAATAAACTGCCGCATAGCTTCTTCATTAGACAATAATGCAGTCGGCAGGGATTTGCGTATGCCCGCCTCAAAACTGCGGCGCATTTTTTCCCTGATTCCCCGATCATATGTAACAGGAAAAGACATGATGTACTGCAGAAAGATGTGCTTTTCCTGTAGCATATTGTTGATATAAAGGCCTAAATAGTAAGCATATATTTCTACGGGATTAATATCCTCATCCATCAATTCCAAAAACGGCGGCAAATCTTTTATGACGCCCTTCGCATCTTTAATTTTTACGCGCTGCTTGTCCGTGCCGCACCACTGCTTGATGCTGTCAAAAAATGAATAATACTTATCACTGCTGCTGTTGCTGAGGTTGTCATAGGCTGTATGGGAAACAGTTACATCATTCCAACTCGTATATGGCCGTCCCTTTCTTGCCTTATACGCGTTCATAAAGGATTCAATATCTATGAACTGGACAACTGTGGGATTTTCATAATTCTGCAGCTGCACACCCTGACTGTAATTTCCGCTGCCAACTTGCAGCGGCAAAGTTTGAAGATTTTCATTTTCATAGACGACGACCGTGCTTTTTGTACCAAAATCGATGCCGACAATGCCATGATTAATATCCTCAGCCGGATCACGGGCCGTCAAACCTTCTGGCAAGACCAATTCCCCTGCCGTTTCTTCATCTTCATTCCAGTCCCATAAATCCCAATGTCCCCTATTAGGATCAAATAAAATATTTTCATCGTATACATCTAAGTCGGCCCGTTGCTTGTCACATTGCAGCAAAGAAATTCGCAGTTCATCGGCATACAGCTTATCACGTCGTACTTCACGGGACTGTATGACAGCCTGCGCTTCTTCCGGCGTATGGCTTATAAAATCGAATGATGTTCCTGCTACCAAATCTGCTACAATTTTTTTCTTATCAAGGCCAATTATTTCATCATGAATAATAAAATAATCACTATATTTTTTATATAATGACATAAACAAGTCATATGCTGTTTCCGTATTAGAAAGCCAATTATCACTTGGCCTAAGTCCATTTTTAGCCCATAAAAGCAAAGTTTCTATCCCCGTGATTGGCTGTGCGTCTATTCCCTTTAAACGATATATAGGCATAACCCCAATCGTTCGAGTACAAGTACATCTACCAAATTCTCTGTCTTCTCCATCATATAAATTATAGGCCCAAATCGTATTTTCCTGCCTATAAGCCAAACCATAACTAAGCATACCATTTAATTGAATATAACCGCCGCTTCGTATCAATGGAATAGCAACACATTTTTTTACTTCTTCACAACTTGGCAGCGTCCCATCAAATTGGCTAAAGATAAAAATATTTTCTTCCTTGACTCCATATGTATTTGCTATTGTCGAATATACATTTGACGAAGGAACTGCAGAAGAAACAAAATATCCACAATGATTCACATCAGGAAATAATCCTACAATATCAGGAATATACCATACGCCCTTATTTGACATAAAAACACTTTTATCATTTATCAATCTATCATTTACATATTTACAAAGATTTTCTAACTGCCTCTCGAGTTCACGGCAGTCTTCATCTATCCACGCGGCAATAGTATTCTGATTCCATACATCCAATTCCCCTGCCGTTATAGGCAAGCGGCTCACAATTTTTGTCATTTCACTGTTCCCCTTTTCCAACCGTGACCAAACTGTACTTTACTATTTTGCCGGACACAGCATGCGAATACCCTGACAGCTCGACTGCTTGGACTATACCTAACTGACTGCTATCAGAAGTTTTTCTCATCCAGCGACTATCAAAAGGTATATTCCTCTGTATGTCCAAACGCTTATACAAAGGATACTGCTGACTGTCATTTACCCGGTCAAAACAAAAATCAAAAATCCGGCAAAGACATTGTACCTGCGTCTGTTCTAATTGGCGATTATTAATTTTATTACAGATATAATCCCAAAATTTATCTAACCGATCTTCCTGCAAAGCACAGCAGAAAAATGATATCGGCGTATTTGCCCGGCCAAACAACCCCTTAATTTCAGTTCTAACGTCATCGCTTAACGTTTGATATTCCTGATATATTTTTTCTATTTCCCCATAACATTTTTCATAATCTGCTAGCTGTTTTTTTATCTCTGCTGCATCTTCAAGCGTCTTTTTTCCTGCTTCGAGAGCTTTTTCTGCCTTTTCTTTTTCTTCTCTGCAGACATCCAACTCCTGTTTCAGTTCTTTTTGCTGCATCTTCAGCTCATTATAATTCGAACTTCTTTCATCACATTCCTTCGTTTTTTCTTTGAGCCGTTTTTCTATATTTTGTTTCTCCTTTTCGCAGGCAGCCAAGTTTTGTTCTAATTGTTCCACCTGCTCTTTCTTCTCATCAAAAGCTTGGCATTTTTCATCATATTCTTCTTTGCTTACTAACCCATCTATATTAATAAATTTTCTTTTTAACTCGACAAGATGGGTTTCAATATATTCTTCTATACATTTTTCAATGTACTTTTTACATTTTTTTTTGCTTTCAATTTTATCACTCATTGACAGACCTACACTTTCATATATGTACGAAACCACTCATAATACTTCAGCCATTCTGCCCATTGGGGAAAGTCACGCTTAATTCTTCGCATGCATCTATGGCAAAACATGTCATTGTATATTGGCGAATTTACAATACAAGTGCAACACCTATAAAAAATGACACATAGGTTTCTGATATAATAATGCTACCAAACAAAATCTATATCTCGGAGGAAACCTATGTGCCACTATCATCATCTTACTCTATCTGAACGAGAAAATCTACTCTTTTTTCGCGCGCAGTCCTATTCTATCTCTCGAATTGCGGCGGCCCTCGGCCGAGATAAATCCACGATCTCACGGGAACTACGCAGAAATACAGTGAACGGCAAGTATCTGCCCATCACCGCACAACAACAGTATGCCCGCCGCCGTAAGGCATGCAAGCCTCACAAGCGGTTAGAGAATGCCGAGCTATTCGCATTGGTTAAAAATCTCTTCCTGGTGCATCATTGGTCCCCAGAAGAAATTGCCGGACGCTTGCAGCTGGAACATCAGAAGGCACTCCTTAGCTATGCAACGATTTACCGCGCCATATATGCCGGTATGTTTGATGAAACGTCGTCCTCCCATGGGTCCCGCGGTGCGGTCCGCCGCTTGCGGCATCATGGAAAATCCCGGCATACCCGGCAATATCAGGAACGACGGGGTTCTATTCCCATCTCTCACGATATTTCGGAACGGCCAGCAGGAGCCGCTAACCGCTCCCGGCGAGGACATTGGGAATGTGATACCATAGCAGGAAAGACAGGAAAAGCCTGTCTGGTTACGTTGGTAGATAGAAAGAGCCGGTATCTGGTAGGAGGCAAAGCAGCCAAAAAGACAGCACAAGCCGTCAATACGGTATTGCTTCAGGTACTGCAAGGGCAACCTGTAAAAAGCCTTACGCCGGACAGAGGAAAAGAGTTCGCCCATCATGCCGCTGTCACGGAGGCCTTGAACGGCGTGCCGTTTTATTTCCCGCCGCCGCATCAGCCCTGGCAGCGGGGAAGCAACGAAAATACCAATGGCCTAGTCCGAGAGTATTTCCCGAAAGGGACGGACATCACACTCGTTCCAGAAGCCTATGTGCAAGCTGTTTTTGCAGAACTAAATCGCCGTCCCCGAAAATGTTTAGGATACAAAACGCCATACGAAGTACATTACTCTAAAAAGTTGCACTTAGCTTGACAATTCGCCTTTTATTCTTCCGCAGCGTCTCTTTTTCGCCCCAAATATGGGTAAATACGTTCTGCCTGCCATCAAATAAATCCCTCAGCTGACAAAAACTATGTATGCGACACTGCAGCATATCTGCACACATGGCCAACAATCGCTGCTCTGCAAATACCATATAACACAAATAATCGTCCTTTACATCAGCATGGCACATAAACCGTATTGCTTCATCACAATACATCCTGCGCAGCAGTTCATTGCCAAAAAAAGAAAAGGCTGTATTGCACGGCAAAACCGACCAATTCCAACGAGTATCAAAGGCATAGTCCTTAACATGAAAAAATTCTTTAGGAGGATAGATAGACATATCAATGGCTTCCCGATGAATAACAGCTACTTCATTCTCATATTTGCTAAAATCCAATGTCTTCCACACAATAAAATCTAAATCCATCATGACACAAGGGGCTTTTTGCTGCTGTAAAGCTACTATTTTAGCCCCTGCCCAAAATACATTTTCACGAATTGGCAATTCATTTAATTCATCCAATGATACATCTATACGATTCCATACATTGGCAATTCCATGTTTCTGAACAAAATCTAGTCCCAACTGATCAGTTACCAGCTTTATATTTCCATTATGCTTTCTCCATTCTAATGCTGACAAAACCATAACAAAAATTTCAAAGTCGGCAATATATTTCTTTTTCCGTAAAATGTGAATAGCGTCCATTATTTATGTTCCTTAACGTGCATCAATTAATTCCAGCCCATACCCTCCAAAGCCAGAACCGCTATGTATTTTCTCTGCCTTCGGCAGATCACTAAGCAAAACCTCAATGAAACCATATTTACTAAAATGAATATGTAATTTTGAAATAAAAATTTTATTGCCATCAGTATTAAATACGGCATATACAGCAAATTTTCTTTGCGTCAAATACACATCTTCAGCCATTTTGACATCAGCCATGAACCACATGCTGCGATCTAGCCCTACTTTTGCAGCATAATCTATAAATGGCATATCCCAATTTATCTGTATGTAAAACTTTTGCTCCTCGATATGATAATTATCTTCGTAAAGAAATACTGTGCCGACTTTCACTGGCAATAGATCTTTTACACGTCTGCAAAAATCTCTTTGTGTCTCAAAAGAATTTCTCCCTAAAGATAAATTGTAAAATAAATATAAATTTTTTTCTTCATTTTCTTCGTATGGTAAAATATTCACATTTTCCAAATTATCTGCTGCTATACATATGTTATGAAGTCGATATATCATAATATTTTTCAACGATATATCATAATCGGCAAAATTAATATTTTCTCTATTAGGCAGCGTCACAACTGCTGCACCAGTTCCTATATAATTTCGATGGTTCCAGCCCAGGGGCAGTTTAAAATCTTCATTACATAAGTATATATTATTAGGTGTTTTAGTTATTTTTATGAGCTCAGCTTGGTTTTCAACAACTTCATACTCTTTAATCCCTAGAATGCTTATATAATCAAATTTTCTTCGTTCGTTAGCAAGCGCTTGAGAAATTTCCTTAATAGCATCTAAAGTTAATGTATTTTTTTTTATATCAAAAAGATCACAAATTTGTATGATTAAATCAATATCTGTAAAGTTTTCTCGTTGAAAATATTGTTTTAAAAGATGATTTTCATATTCAAATCCGTGTTCTTCCAACCACTTGCCGAATTCCCCCTTTTTAGCGCTATCTATTAATCCATTCCATCCTACATCTGCTAAAAGTTCTTCAACAGAATAATATTCTTTTTTTATGATCATGATATATCCTCATATAATTTTCTTAAATCTTGCTGAATACACAAAAAAGGCAGCTTACGCTGCCCGACTAATTGTATTGAGGCACGCGTTTCCTGCACGTTCATCATTATAATTTTAATGAAACAGATACAGGTTTCTCCACCCCCATATAAATATTACCTAATGAATATATATGTATTAAACAATAACTAAATTATTACAATTAAATCCAATCATAAACTAAAATTATTCCTTCATGGTTTTTATTATAAATGTATTATTACTATAATTCAAGTAACTATTTTAAAACCAAAAATCATCTTAAATACTTAAATATTACATCCCCCTCATCCATAATAATCTTCCTTGCTTCATACCCATTTTTTCCGCTGATAATTCCCATCGTTTCCATATGCTGAATGAGCCGGTGCGCCCGATTATAACCGATATGAAAGCGCCGCTGCAGCATAGTCGTCGAGGCTTTTTGCTGCCGCAAGACCTCTGATATGGCTTCTTTCATGAGTTCATCTTCAAAAAAGTTCATACTTGTTCCTCCTCACGGCGCAGTGCCTGCGTTTTTTCATAGCCATAGCATACCATACAGCAGCGACAGATACTGTCGTCATTTGCTGCTATTCCAAAAATTACTGCAAAATGAGGAAAAATTTTTTAACACGACAAATATCGTCGTACCTATATGCTACTATCTTTGTAAAACATATTATGGAAAGAAAGATGTGAGTGTATGGAAAAAGCCCATCGTGTATTATTGTTATTTTACCGCCTCCTGAAGGGAGAACGGATTCGCAAGACTAATTTTGCCTTTGAACATCAGGTTACAGAACGGACTGTTGAGCGGGATATCCAAACCATCCGCAATTGTCTGGAAGAGCAGCATGCAAATATGTCTCTTTTATTTGACCGGACAGATGAAAGCTATTACTTATCATTTCCCAAGCATGGCGTTTCCTATTCATCGCAGCAACGAATCCTCCACTATTTAAAAGAAAGCAGTACTTCTGACGATATATAGAAAGTTGGCATTTACATCAGAATCAATTATAATGATTTTAATATAGTGCTGTCTTTTTTTATGTGAGGTATTAGCCATGAGTACATCAAAGTTAGATAGAGAATCGCCAGACAAGATCAGCCGCATCCTCAGCCTGTATACGAAATTGCGCGACGGCCGCTGTATCCATGCAGCGGAAGAAGCCGCATGCCACAATGTAACCATCCGCAGCATTCAGCGCGACATCAAGGACATTCAGGAATTTCTTCAGTACCGGCAAGACGAAGAGTTGGAGCCCTTAGCATATACAGTAGTATATGACCGCCGTCAAAAAGGGTATGTATTGAAAAATATCGAAGCGGTTACATTTTCAAACAGCGAAATCCTGGCAATCTGCAAGATTCTCCTGGACAGCCGCGCATTTACAAAGCCGGAAATGACGGCTATGCTCGATAAATTAGTGACTAACTGCGTTGCCGCTGAAAATCAGGATATTATACGGGAACTTATAAAGAACGAAGCCTTTCATTACATTGAGCCCCATCATAAAACGGTCTTCATCGATAAATTATGGACTATTGGCCAAGCCATCAAAAATCATCAGTGCATTGAAATTACGTACAAGCGCTCAAAGGATAAAAAGTTCGTCACACGAAAGCTTCAGCCTGCGGCCATTATGTTTTCAGAATATTATTTTTATTTGACAGCCTTCATTGATGACAAGGACCTGCAGCAGCATTTCGATGTTATTAACGACTCATTTCCGACAATATACCGCGTTGACCGCATTGCCAGCCTGACGGTTCTGCCAGAAACATTTCGCGTCCTATATGCGGACCGTTTCCAGGAAGGAGAATTCCGCAAGCGAGTTCAATTCATGTACGGAGGCCGCCTGAAGCGCATTCGGTTTATCTACACCGGCCCGGATGTCGAAGCCATTCTGGACCGCTTGCCTACAGCAATCATTGAAAAGAAAGATGGCAAGGCGTACACGATTTCAGCAGAAGTATTTGGCGACGGCATCAACATGTGGCTGCGCAGCCAGGGAAAAAATATTCAGCTATTAAATGAGTAAAATTTCTTGACATCAGTTACTATTCATAGTATACTATACAAGTCAGCCGATGTTGTGGAGTGATACTCAAGAGGCTGAAGAGGACGGTTTGCTAAATCGTTAGAGGTCGCAAGGCCTGCGAGAGTTCGAATCTCTCTCACTCCGCCAAAATATCAGAAAAAGAAGCACTTGGAAAATTCCAAGTGCTTCTTTTTTATTAAATAATTAAGATAACCGCTTTCCTGTCATTTTGATTATTGAAAATTCTATGTCATTGCAGTAATCAGCAGAATACGCCGCTTGACTTGTAAACGGCTGAAAAGAAGACCATGTTTCTCATGTGCTGCTCTAAACCAATTTTTTAAAGTATGTATTGTACGCTCACATTTTTCATATCGTCTATTTTTTATCTTTTTGTGCAGTTCCTATAAAAGTCACCCGGCTCTTTCATCACGCTGCAGCAATAAGTAAGTCTGCAATCCTGTCTTTTGCTTCGTCTGATAAAACTATAATATATCAAAGCAGCAAATCTATTCTAAAAAACAACAGGCCTTCATGATTGCTTTTTCTCCTCTGCACAGGCAAAAATACAATAATAGAAAAGGGCATAAATGTGCCATTTGATTAACAGGCAGTAAAATACTGCCAAAAAATGTTATTCCTTTCTGAATGTTTTTTATCTATGCTTTATTTTTTTGTCCTTTTACAGCAATGCAGCAAGCAAATCTTTCTCCTAACTACGAGTTTTCCTTTCTTGCTGGTATTTTCCTTTCTTGCTGGTATAAACGACTCTGCGACACACTTATTTATCCAACTGCATCAGTATATCACTCTCCATTTCTGCACCATTCAGCAAAATTCTCACAGTTATTCCATATAATATTATACTTTTCCTCTCCCAATCGGCTATAAGCTCTTTGAACAATTTTTTTCCTGGAATATTTCGTCTTATCATTTACTTTTAAAATATTGTCTCCGTCAGAAAAATCTTCCAGCAAGCTGATTTTAATTCTATAATCATTATATTCGATGACTTGACCATTGCCTATGTAAATAGCGTGATGACTATAAACCGTTCGATTAGCTTTTATATGATCCCCTTCTTTTAATATGCGCAGAGCCTCTTCAAGAGGATAACTTAATATATAGTCTGCAAGTCTTTCTGCTGGAGACAGTGCTTTCTCTACATTTTGAATAGATTTTTCTGTATTTGCCAGTTTTTCTGCTGCTTTAGCAATTTGACTATTAGGAGCAATTTTTTTCAAAATGCGACATGATTCTTCAAAAGTATAAGTTTCAGGATATTTAGGTCGTTCTGAAATAATAGGAGAAAAGGGTGTATCTTTAAAATTATTGTCAAATAATCCCATTTTTTATCTTGTATGATAATTACAGAAGCAAAATCATCATTTTCCTTTCTTCAAGATTTGCAGTTCAATTTTTCTGCAGCTCCGACCACTTAGCTGAAGTGCATCGCCGCTGCGCTTGTCTGAAGCGGTTATTAGCTGAATGAGGCGGAGCATACTTCTTATTTCAATCCAATCTGTAAGGATAATCGTCGTCAGGCGCCACGCATCTAACCTGAAAGAAAACGTCTCTACGTGTTATGTTGGTATTGACATTGCCAAACGCACCTATGCAGCGGCAGTTGCAGATTCTGCCGGCCCAATGATTCCATGTTCCACTGCTGCAGACGGCTTCTGTAAACTGTTTGCTGATCTCCCTTCCTGGGAAACAGACAATTTCATCATCAGCATGGAATTTACTGCTCATTATGATTGGAGTATTGTGAAAAAACGGGTACGCATTATTCATACAATGCTGACAAAGGATGTAATATTCCAGCTTTCATAACACTTACAGAGCTATCTCCTGCAGATTTTAAAAATGCCTGATTAAGTATCTTATCAAAATTACCCATTTTTAATTACAAAAAAGAAAAATTTTTGCTAACTTATTATTTATTTTTCGAAACGACTCTCCTTTATTTTAAGCAACTATACTATACCTTACCAATAAATTAATATAATAAAATTTTTTTGACTTTCTACTGCTGCACTCTTTTCTATGTGACCCTGTCCGGCAAGGAAAAAGGCAGCACTATGATCTGCATAACTATATTTTCAGAAAAATATCCTTTATATCAGCAGTACAGATTCAAAAAACAAGTTATAGCATCTATCTTTCATTTTAAGCAGCTAAATAAAATAGTACATCTGTTTTCCGCAACTATCTAACAGGCCACCTCACTGCAGAATCATAAAATTACCTAGTTATAACAGTCATCGTATCCCAACTAAGAATACAGATAGTACCAATAAATAATTATTTTATTGGACAATAAGAAGCCTTGCTGCATGCAGCAGTAACTACTTTTTTTCGCATACACAAAATTACTTTGCAGAGCTAATGCTACTGCTTTGTGCGGACTCAATTCAATTACATATCTGTTTCAATGTTCCTATGCTTCATCATAACTCTAATTTCATGCCATTCATTACAAATGATTTTCTTCATCAAAAAAATATTTTGCAATATGATTCAGTTCCTTGCAATCCTCATTATCTATTGAATTCATAATGTATTTCATATCATCTTCATCCAGCAACTCAATAAATTACTCTACATTACAAAGCAAATTTTCAAATTATTCGGCAATATTACAAATGCAGCAATTTTTTCCTCAAATGCTTTTTCTTTCTTCAATTCTTGCAGCCGTTTTGTCTCGAAATATGTCATGGTTCCAACCCTCCTTTACCTGCTCTTATCATACCAAAATAGGACGACAAAAGCTGTCGTCCTATTTTAATATGCCACTTATGAAGTTTTCACAATTATAGCTGTTCCTCGCTTAATATGCGTTCTACAGCCTGGGGCTTATGCTCCATCATATGGGTATGGCCAGGCCGTATATCTGCCTTCAACACTACTTCCGTCCTCAGTCCTTGTTCAGCCAGGTAAAATGTCGCTTTCTTAACAACAGCCATGACATCATCCCATTCTCCTTCAATTTCCGTAAACATCGAATTAGTCCGGCTGGTAAGTCCTGATTCCCGGATAATTTTTACAACCTGGGCAACATAGGGCGAATAGGAATCTCCCGTGCCGCAGGGAGCTATACAAACGGCAATTAACGTATTCATGCGCTGCGCCTCCTTTTCATTGTGATTCTATTATAAATCTCCAGCCTGCAAATCTCAATATATATGCCAAAAGCGCTGCTGAAAAATCTCAGCAGCGCCTTGCGCATTAATCGGATAAGCTGTCTACATTATGAATATCTATGGAATATACAGTATCATTATCTTCAGCAAAGGTAACCGTTCCCTTTATTCGTTTTCCTGTTAAGAGCAGGGGAATCCACGTTTTATCGCCTTTCCACATCTGCTCATACGGCAGCGATTCTGCAGAAAACCATTTCGGCTCCATTTCTTCCGTCTCCGTAATAATTCCTTCGTACGAGCGGACGAAATACACGTAGCCCAAATGATTCAGCTCCGGAGCAGCAAGAAAGCGGAAATCCAGCAGGCCGACGAGTTCCAGATCCTCACCCTTCGCCTGAAGGCCTGTTTCTTCCCATAGCTCCCGAACAGCACATTGGCGAAAAGTCTCGCCCTTTTCCAATTTCCCGCCGAAGCCATTCCATTTTGAAACGCCAAAACCGCGTTTTTTCCGGCCCAGCAGAATACGGCCTGCTGCATCAACTGGAAAGCATAATGTCGTATCTCTCATCGTTTTTTATGGAAATAAGCGTGTTCTTTATCCAATTCCTGCAGAATGGTATGGATAGTCCAGGAAATATTATTAGGCGTTACCATTGCTTTTAACGGTACGTTTTTCAACCGGCCGCGGCGGATTCCATCTAGCAGCAAATTGACTGCTTTATTGTCAAAGCCGCAAAGAATAAGCGCTTCTTTTGTCACAGGAGCTAATGAATCATCTTCTTCAACTGCCTCATGGACATTTGTCTCGCTTGTTTCTGCCTTGTCGGCAGCAATTTCAGCGATTTCTTCATCGCTCAGTCCCAATAATGCGCCGACTGTTTCTGTCTTTTCTTCTTCTGCTACGACTTTTATCTGAGATTTCGTCAGCAAGCCCAGAAGCTTCAGAAGATCAATTCGTTCCGGTGTAAAATTTACAGCTAACATCATTCGATATGCCATAGTGCATCTCCTTGTAAAAAAACCGCTGCGGCACTGTGCCACAGCGGTCTCGCAAGCTATTAAACTAATTCGATGATTACCATCGGAGCAGCATCGCCCTGACGAACGCCAGTTTTGATAATACGTGTATAACCGCCCTGGCGGTCTTTGTATTTCGGCGCAATTTCATCAAACATTTTCTTAACTACGCTTTCATCTCTTACGTAAGCCAATACCTGACGGCGAGCGTGCAAGTCGCCGCGTTTAGCCAAGGTAAGCATTTTTTCTGCTACTTTGCGGAGTTCTTTTGCCTTTGCTTCCGTCGTTTCGATGCGTTCATGCTGGAATAAAGAGGTAACAATGCTGCGCAGTAATGCTTTACGTGCAGAGCTGTCACGTCCCAACTTTCTATAAGCCATCGTTCATCCTCCTCGAATTATTCTTCGTTGGATTTCAAATCAAATCCATAATCTTTCAGTTTTTCAATAATTTCATCTACAGACTTTTTGCCCAAGTTGCGAATCTTAGACAAGTCATCTTCCGTCCGTTCAACCAAATCGCCTAACGTGTAGATATTAGCCCGTTTCAAGCAGTTCGACGCGCGAACGGACAAATCCAATACGTCAATTTTAACTTGGCTGAGCTCTGGTCCGTTATCTTCTTCCGGTTCTTCGCCGTCGGGAGTCGTAAAGGGAGCGGCTGCTTCATTAGCCTTCGGATCAGAAGCGATCTTTTGGAAGTAATCCAAATAGCTGACCATGATAGACGCAGCTTTAGCCACGGCGTTTTCAGCAGCGATGCTGCCGTTGGTCGTCACTTCAAGCGTCAACGAATCGTAGTCCATTTCGTTGCCGACCCGGATATTGTTAACCTGGTAGTTCGTCTTTACAATCGGAGAGAAGATCGAATCGATGGGAATTACGCCGATCATATCCGTATCTTTCTTATTTCTTGTAGACGGAACATAGCCCTTGCCCCGTTCGATATGGCACTGCATATAAATGTGCGCATCCGAGTCGAGGGTTGCAATATGAAGATCCGGGTTTAAAACTTCAATGTCTGTGCTTACGTTCAAATCTTCTGCAGTAAATTCGCATTCACCAGTGATATCAACCGTGATATCCAATTCATCGACTTCGTCGCGAGTGAATTTCAGACTAAGCTGTTTTAAGTTCAGGATAATTTCCGAAACGTCTTCCCGAACGCCAGGTATCGTCGAAAATTCATGCAATACTCCATCGATCTTAATGGAGGTAATTGCTACGCCGTCCAGCGAAGACAAGAGGACGCGCCGTAAGCTATTGCCCAACGTGATTCCGTACCCTCTGTCGAGAGGTTCGCATACGAATTTTCCATAAGTGCCGTCGTCGCTTCTATCAACGGTCTTAACTTTAAATTTGTTATCATCGATCATCAGGAAAATCCTCCCATTCCAGAATCAAAACAACTTGGTTGAATATCTCTTATACACGTCTGCGTTTCGGCGGACGGCAGCCATTATGCGGGATAGGAGTTACGTCTTTAATGGAATTTACTTCCAGGCCTGCTGCCTGCAATGCGCGGATAGCGGCTTCACGACCGGAGCCAGGACCTTTTACATATACTTCAACCTGACGAAGGCCGTATTCCATAGCGGCTTTAGCAGCCTGTTCAGCAGCCATCTGAGCGGCGAACGGAGTGCTCTTACGGGAACCGCGGAAGCCGAGGCCGCCGGCGCTTGCCCAAGACAAAGCGTTGCCCTTCGTATCGCTGATAGTAACAATCGTATTATTAAAGGTAGAACGAATATGTGCTGCACCCGATTCTACATGTTTCTTTTCTTTTCTCTTATTGCTTCTTGCGTTATTCTTAGCCAAAATCGTTTCCCTCCTTACTTAGAAAATCTTATTTCTTCTTACCTGCTACTGCTTTTCTCGGACCTTTACGCGTACGTGCGTTTGTCTTCGTGCGCTGACCGCGAACGGGAAGACCTGCGCGATGACGTTTGCCCCGGTAAGAGTTAACTTCAATCAGACGTTTAATGTTGAGCGCTGTATCACGGCGAAGGTCGCCTTCTACTTTATAATCAGAACCGATTACTTCACGGATTTTCTGAACTTCATCTTCCGTCAAGTCGCGAACGCGCGTGTCCGGATTAACGCCTGTTTTTTTCAAGATTTCCTGGGACGAAGAAAGACCGATCCCCAAAATATAAGTTAAACCAATTTCAACTCGTTTGTCACGTGGTAAATCCACACCGGCTATACGTGCCATCTAATCATCCACCTCCTGTCGATTAACCCTGTTTCTGTTTATGTTTCGGATTTTCGCAAATGACCATAACGCGGCCTTTGCGTTTAATGATTTTGCATTTTTCGCAAATTTTCTTTACTGACGGTTTTACCTTCATAGTTAACCTCCTGCGTAAACAATCTTACTTGAAGCGATACGTAATACGACCGCGATTCAGATCATACGGTGTCAATTCCATCGTAACTCTGTCGCCGGGAAGAATACGAATAAAATTCATACGCATTTTTCCGGAAACGTGAGCCAGTACGATGTGTTCGTTTTCCAACTTAACTTTAAACATAGCGTTTGGCAGTGCTTCTACGACGACGCCTTCTACTTCAATGACATCTTCCTTAGACATGTGTACCCTCCCTGGTCAATTCCATCTTGGCCCGGTTCAAAACGGACCGTATCCATTCATTGCTGATTCTCAGGGGACCAGCGTTTCCTCTGGATACGCTCGTTCCCACTATCTGGAGATGCCGGCAATTTTTTTTCTTCGGCTTATCCAATTTGTACTTTCGACCGTCAGCAATCCATACATAGGGATAATCCAACTTGCCGACAACGACATACAGGCCCTCTTTATCTCTGCCCGCACAGCTTTTAACGACTGTGCAGACAGGTATCTCTATCCGCTCCATCATTCCGGTAAGGTCAGGATTTCCGGACCGTTTTCAGTAATAGCTACTGTATGTTCAAAATGGGCTGCCGGCTTCTTATCACAGGTAACGACAGTCCAACCGTTTTTCAACTGCCGGACCTTTTCCGTACCCATGTTGATCATCGGCTCAATGGCCAGAACCATACCCGGTTCCAGGAGTTCTCCGTGACCGGCAACGCCATAATTCGGCACTTCCGGTTCTTCATGCATGTCGGTACCGATGCCGTGTCCTACATAATCGCGGACAACGCCGTAACCGAATGATTCGGCATAGGATTGAACGGCATGCCCGATGTCGCCCAGGTGGTTGCCAGCTACTGCCTGCTCAATGCCTTTATAGAGACATTCTTCCGTCACTTTAAGCAACTGAAGAACGGCCGGGTCAACGTGACCGATAGGAATCGTCACCGTCGAGTCTCCATGATAGCCATTTTTGTTTACAACTAAGTCAACACTGATTATATCTCCATCTTTTAGCTTGCGCCGGCCCGGAATACCGTGAACGACTTCTTCGTTTACGCTAGCGCAGATAGTCGCCGGATATCCGTAATAGCCTTTACAGCTCGGAAAGGCGCCGCAGCTGCGGATGTATTCTTCGCAACGCTGATCCAGCTCGCCTGTCGTGACGCCCGGCTTCGCCAGCTTTTTCATCAGCTGCAATGCGTTGGCAGTAATGCGACCAGCTTCGCGAATATACTCTATTTCCCGTTTAGACTTTAAAATAATCATAATTATTTACTCTTTTCAAGGCTCTTTACGATATCATCAAAGACTGCATCCATCCCCTGCTTGCCGTCGACTTCGATGTACAAGTTGGAATTTTTGTAGTAATCAATAAGCGGTTTGGTCTGAGCAGCATATACGCTGAGACGTTTTTCAACGGTTTCGACCTTATCGTCGTCGCGCTGATACAATTCTCCGCCGCATTTATCGCAAACGCCTTCTACCTTAGACGGTTTAAAAGAAATATGATATGTCGCGCCACAGGAGCGGCAAATCTGACGGCCTGTCGTCCGCTTAATCAGTTCTTCATCAGGAACGGAAATGTTGACGACTCCGTCGAGCTTAATGCCCAAATCGCTGAGAATCGCGTCGAGGGATACGGCCTGGGACGTCGTGCGCGGGAATCCGTCGAGGATAAACCCTTTCTTGCAGTCGTCTTTTGCCAGGCGTTCTCTTACGATACCGACAGTAACGGCGTCCGGTACGAGCTGACCGTTATCCATATACTTCTTAGCTTCCAAACCAAGGGGAGTCTGTTCTTTAACAGCTGCTCGGAACATATCGCCCGTTGAAATCTGGGGAATACCATATTTTTCAATCAATCGTTCGGCCTGCGTGCCTTTGCCGGCACCCGGAGGCCCCATTAAAAGAATGTACATGTAAACTACCCCCTTATCATTTCATAAAGCCCTGATACTGTCTGTTGAGCAACAACGATTCGGCCTGCTTCATCGTATCGATAGCGACGCCGACTACAATCAGCAGCGCCGTACCGCCGAAATACACACCTTCAATGCCCGTAATCCAGCCGATGAAGTTCGGCAGAATGGCGATGAAGGCGAGGAAGAACGAACCTGCCAAGGTAATACGCGTCATAATTCTATCGATATACAAAGCTGTCGGCTGGCCCGGACGAATACCGGGGATAAAGCCGCCGTACTTCTGCATGTTTTCCGTAAGCTGCGGAATATTCAGCGAAATAGCGGTATAAAAATAAGTAAAGAAGATAATCAAAATGGCGTACATAATGGTGTTGGTCACCGTACCCCATGCAAACCATCCGGCAATCATCTGTACCGTTTCATTCTGTACGAACTGTGCAATCGTAATCGGGAACATCAGCACGGACGAGGCGAAGATGATGGGGATAACGCCAGCCTGATTGACTTTCAAAGGAATATGCGTCGAATGGCCGCCGTACATCTTCCGGCCGACAATCCGTTTCGCATACTGCACAACGACGCGCCGTTGTCCCTGCGTCACCTCAATGACTACAACAATCATGAAAAGGGCGATCAAGGCGAACAACAGCACCTGGAAAATGTTGATGGAACCTGCCTGAATATATTTGTATACAGTCATGCAGCCATCGGGGAACCGCGCTACGATACCGGCGAAGATGATCAGCGAAATGCCGTTGCCGATGCCGCCTGCTGTAATCTGATCGCCCAGCCACATGAGGAAACACGTGCCGGCCGTCAGAATCACCGCTACCATAAATACCATGGCCCAGCTGTCGTTTACGAAAGCGTTGTTTACTTTCAGCGCATAGCTCATGGCAAAGGCCTGGATGAAACCTAAGACTACCGTGCCATACCGGGTGACCTTCTGGATTTTTTCACGGCCGTCCTGATTGTCCTTCGCCCACTGCTCAAAGGTCGGAACGACCGACGTGAGGAGCTGCATGATAATGGACGCGTTGATATATGGCGTAATACTCATAGCGAGGATAGAAAACTTACTCAAGGCGCCGCCGGAAAATAAATCCAACAGGCCAAATAAGTTGCCGCTGCTGAAAAGATTTTCAATGACTGAGGCGTCTACTCCCGGAACAGGGATGTGGACACCTAGTCTGAAAATAATGAACATGATCAAGGTGAAAACTGCGCGTTTCCGGAACTCCGGAACGTTCAGCACATTCTGGATGTTCTCTAACACCTTAGATCACCTCTACCTTACCACCAGCTGCTTCAATTTTTTGCTGCGCCGATTTCGTGAAGCCCTGCGCTACAACGGTAAGGGATTTTTCCAATTCGCCGTTGCCGAGGATACGAACACCGTCGCATACGTTTTTAAGAATACCTGCTTCTACCAATGCAACAGGATCTACCGTCGTGCCGTTTTCAAAGCAATTCAGTACAGAAACGTTAACTTCTGCATACTGTTTAGCCCAGATATTTTTGAAACCGCGTTTCGGGAGCAAACGATACAGAGGCATCTGGCCGCCTTCAAAGCCCGGGCGTTTACCGCCGCCGCTACGGGAAAGCTGGCCCTTCATGCCTTTGCCGGCCGTCTTGCCGTTGCCGGAGCCAATACCGCGGCCTACGCGATTGCGTTTTTTCTTGGAACCAGGAACAATACTCATTTCATGAAGTTTCAATTCAGCGCACCTCCTTCTATCTTAGATTTCTTCTACTTTGATTAAGTGTTCTACTTTATGAAGCATCCCTTTGATCTGCGGGGTTACTTCTTTTACTACGCTGGAATTCGTCTTGTGAAGACCCAGGGCAACGACAGTTGCGCGCTGGTCGCCAGGACGGCCTGCGAGACTCTTTACGAGCGTAACTTTTACTTGAGCCATCTTGTGTATCCTCCCTTATTAACCGTAAATTTCTTCTACAGTTTTGCCACGGAGTTCAGCAACTTTGTTGACATCCTTCAAACGGCTCAAGCCTTCGATCGTAGCCTGAACCATGTTGTTCGGGTTGGAAGAACCGATGGATTTTGTAAGGATGTTGCGGACGCCAGCCAATTCCAATACGGCACGTACAGGACCGCCTGCAATAACTCCAGTACCTTCGGCAGCCGGTTTCAGGAATACTTTGCCAGCGCCGAAAACACCTGTAATCGGATGGGGAATGGAACCGTTTTTCAAGGAAACAGTTACCAAATGTTTTTTAGCGTCTTCAACACCTTTGCGGATAGCTTCGGGAACTTCGCCGGCTTTACCTAATCCTGCGCCGACTCTGCCGTTGCCGTCGCCGACAACAACCAACGCACTGAAGGAAAAACGGCGGCCGCCTTTAACTACCTTAGCAACACGGTTGATGAATACGACATTTTCTTGTAATTCGAGACCTGCATGGTCAACTTTTGCCATGTGTTATTTCCTCCTTGATTAGAATTTCAAGCCAGCTTCACGAGCGGCTTCAGCAAGAGCGGCAACACGGCCATGATAAATATAACCGCCGCGGTCGAATACGACCGTCGTGATACCTTTTTCAAGAGCACGTTTTGCAACTAATGCGCCAACTAATTTTGCGCCTTCAGCATTGCCACCGCTGACGTTCTGAGCTTTAATTTCCTGATCCAACGAGCTGGCGGAAACCAAGGTAACGCCCTTCGTATCGTCGATGACCTGAGCATAAATATTGGAAAGGCTGCGGAAAACATTCAGACGAGGACGTTCAGCCGTACCGTTGATGTGTTTGCGCAAGCGCCAATGACGTTTCAAGCGAATTGCATTCTTACTGGATTTCAAGGAATTCACTCCTTTCTATGATAAGCTTACGTTAATTATTTCTTCGAACCAGCTTTGCCGGCTTTACGACGTACATGTTCGCCAGCATAGCGAATACCTTTTCCTTTGTACGGTTCAGGCAGGCGATAGCCGCGGATTTTAGCAGCGAATTCGCCGACAGTTTCATTATTAGCGCCGGATACGACGATCGTCGTTGCCGTCGGGCATTCGACCGTAACGCCTTCCGGAGCGTCTAATTCGAGGGGATGGGAGAAGCCGAGAGTCAAGGCCAGTTTCTTGCCTTTCATCTGTGCTCTGTAACCAACGCCGACGATTTCCAATTCTTTCTTAAAGCCTGTCGTAACGCCTGTTACCATGTTGGCAACGAGAGCGCGGGTCAAGCCGTGCAGGGCACGATGTTCTTTTTCGTCAGACGGACGTTCTACAGTAATGACGTTGTCAGCAACTGTAATTTTCATATCCGGGTGAAGCGTACGAGTGAGTTCGCCTTTCGGGCCTTTGACGGTAATCACGTGGCCATCGAGGTTGACATTTACGCCTGCCGGGATATCAATAGGCATTCTACCTACTCGGGACATATTGACACCTCCAAATATTACCAGACGTAAGCGATAACTTCGCCGCCCAAGCCGAGTTTACGAGCTTTTTTGTCGCTCATAACGCCCTGGGACGTAGAAATAACAGCGATTCCCAAACCACCGAGAACGCGGGGCAGTTCTTCTTTGCCGGCGTATACGCGCAGGCCCGGTTTAGAAATTCTCTTGATGCCGGTAATTACTTTTTCTCTATTGGAACCATATTTTAACGTAACTTTCAGCGTTTTGCCTTCGTTTACGGATTCATAATTCTTAACAAAGCCTTCTTCTTTCAAGATTTCGAGGACAGCGGCCTTCATCTTGGAAGCGGGCATTTCTACTTTTTCATGATAAGCCGAATTGGCATTACGGATTCTGGTGAGCATATCCGCAATCGGATCGGTCATTGCCATTGTCTAAAAACCTCCCTTCGTGAAATACATTACCAGCTGGCTTTTTTAACGCCAGGAATCTGTCCTTTGTAAGCCAGTTCACGGAATGTAATGCGGCAGATGCCGAACTTACGCATATAACCGTGAGGACGGCCGGTTACTTTGCAACGGTTGTGCAGGCGTACCGGGGACGAGTTGGCCGGCAGCTTAGAAAGCGCTTCATAGTCGCCCTTAGCTTTCAGTTCAGCACGGAGCTTTGCATAGCGGGCAACCATTTTTTCACGTTTCTTTTCACGTTCAAGCATAGATTTCTTTGCCATGTATGTTATCCTCCTTAATTACTTTTCAAACGGCATACCCATCATCGTCAGCATATCGCGGCCTTCTTCGTCCGTCGTAGCTGTGGTGACGATGGTGATGTCCATACCGCGGGCTTTATCGACCTTATCATATTCGATTTCCGGGAATATGAGCTGTTCCTTTAAGCCCAAGGTGTAGTTGCCACGGCCGTCAAATCCCTTTGCGCTTACGCCATGGAAGTCGCGGACACGAGGCAGAGCCAAATTCATCAATTTATCGAGGAATTCATACATCCGTTCGCCGCGGAGCGTTACTTTGCAGCCCAGGTTCATGCCTTCGCGGATTTTAAAGGCCGCGATGGATTTCTTGGCTTTCGTAATGATCGGCTTCTGACCGGAAATGATCGTCATATCGTTTACAGCAGCGTCCAAAGCTTTGGAGTTGGTAACAGCTTCGCCAACAGCCATGTTGATGACAACTTTTGTAACCTTCGGAATCTGCATTACATTTTTATAATTGTATTTTTCCTGCAAGCCTTTAGTGACTTCGGAAAGATATTTATCTTTTAATCTGGACACTTCTCAAGGGCCTCCCTTCTCAATTAGATGTTCTTGCCGCTCTTAACGGCAACGCGTACTTTCGTACCGTCGGCCTGCTGAACCGTTCTGACGCGGGTCGGCTTGCCGCTTTCAGGATCTACGAGCATAACGTTGGAAACGTGGATAGCTGCTTCCTTCGTGATAATGCCGCCTTGAGGATTGTTCTGACTCGGTTTCGTATGGCGCTTAACCAGATTAAGGCCTTCTACTACAACGCGGTCCTTTTTCGGATATGCTGCAATGATTTTGCCTTTTTTGCCTTTTTCTTTGCCGGCGATGACGATAACCGTATCGCCTGTCTTAACGTGCATTTTTCCCATCGAGAACACCTCCTCCGATTATAATACTTCCGGAGCCAGGGAGATGATCTTCATGAAATCTTTTTCACGCAGTTCTCTGGCAACCGGCCCAAAAATACGAGTGCCTTTAGGGCTTTTATCATTATTGATTACGACAGCTGCATTTTCGTCGAAACGGATGTACGAACCGTCTACGCGGCGCAATCCTTTTTTAGAACGAACGATAACAGCCTTTACTACGTCGCCTTTCTTGACAACGCCACCGGGTGATGCATCTTTAACAGACGCTGTAATGATATCGCCAATGTTGCCATATTTACGATATGAGCCACCCATGACCTGGATGCACAAAAGTTTCTTGGCACCGGTGTTATCGGCAACATTCAACATAGTTTCTTGCTGAATCATGGCTTAACCTCCTAGTTAATTCAAGCTTATTTAGCTGCTTCTACGATCGTCACAACTCTCCAGTGTTTCTGCTTGGACAGGGGACGGGTTTCTTCGATGCGTACGATATCGCCGATATGGCATTCGTTGTTTTCATCATGCGCTTTGAATTTTACAGTCGAAATAATCGGTTTTTTGTACAGCTTATGCTGCGTCTTATATTCTACAGCAACAACAACGGTTTTGTCCATTTTATCGCTGACAACTTTACCTACGCGGATTTTCCGTTCGTTTCTTTCCATCTGTGCTTGTAACCTCCTTTTAGATTCCAATCGAGTACGTTATCTTACGCCTGCGCTTTCAATTCTGCTTCACGCTGTACCGTTTTGATGCGGGCGATAGTCTTTTTAACTTCGCGGATACGCATTGGATTTTCTAATTGGCCGGTCGCATGTTGAAAACGGAGGTTAAACAATTCTTCTTTAAGGCTAACCACCTTTTCATCCATTTCGGCAGCGCTCAGAGCACGGATTTCTTTAACCTTCATTTTATTCACCACCTAATTCCTGACCTCTAACAACAAACTTCGTTTTAATCGGCAGTTTATGGCTTGCAAGACGCATAGCTTCGCGAGCTACTTCTTCGCTTACACCGCCCATTTCAAAAAGTACGCGGCCCGGTTTAGCAACGGCTACCCAGTATTCGGGAGCGCCTTTACCGGAACCCATACGAGTGCCAGCCGGTTTAGCCGTAATCGGCTTATCCGGGAAAATTTTAATCCAAACTTTACCGCCACGTTTGATATAACGAGTCATAGCAATACGGGCAGCTTCGATCTGACGGTTTGTAATCCAAGACGGTTCTGCTGCTACCAAACCGAAATCGCCGTGAGCGACTTTATTGCCGCGCTGAGCCTGACCTTTCATGCGGCCGCGGAACTGTTTACGATATTTAACACGTTTTGGAATTAACATTATGCTTCACTCCCTTCGTGTTTTTTCTGCGGAGCTTTTTTAGCTTCCGGCAGGATTTCACCTTTGTAAATCCAGCATTTTACGCCGATGCAGCCGTATGTCGTATGAGCTTCGGCAAAGCCGTAGTCGATATCGGCACGGAGCGTATGCAGAGGAATGGAGCCGTCGCGAACGCTTTCGCTGCGAGCGATTTCAGCGCCGCCTAAACGGCCGGAGCACATAATTTTAACGCCTTTAGCGCCCATGCGCATCGTACGGCCTACGCACTGTTTCATAGCGCGGCGGAAGCCGATACGGCGTTCGAGCTGGCTGGCTACGTTTTCAGCAACGAGGGTTGCGTCCATTTCAGCCTGTTTGATTTCGGCGATGTTAACGTCGACAGTTTTCGTCGTGAAAGCTTTCAGCGCTTTCTTAATATCTTCAATGCCTGCGCCGCCGCGGCCGATAACCATGCCCGGTTTAGCAGTATGGATAATCAATTTGATACGTTTTGCAGAACGTTCGATTTCAATACGAGAAACGCCTGCGATGAACAACTGTTTCTTTAAGAATTCACGGATTTTTACGTCTTCATTCAGAAGTGTTGCATAATCCTTTTCAGCATACCATTTCGCATCCCAGGGTTTTACAACGCCAACACGAAATCCATGGGCATTAACTTTTTGACCCACTACGTTTCCCTCCTTATGCTCTTTCTTTTACGACAACAGTCAAATGACTGGAATGTTTCAAAATCTTGAAAGCCTGTCCACGGCTGCGCGGGTGAATACGTTTCATCGTGGAGTCCTGGTCGACAAAAATTTCCGAAACATACAATTTATCTACATTCATGTCGTTGTTGTGTTCCGCGTTCGCTACGGCGGAGCGCAGTGCTTTTTCAACTACGCGGGAACCGACTTTCGGCGTAAATTTCAAGATAGAGAAAGCTTCGCCTACGTTTTTGCCCCGAACCAAATCAGCTACGATTCGAATTTTACGGGGGGCAATGCGGATATGTCTAGCAATTGCTCTTGCTTCCATTGATGTTACCTCCCTTATTTCGTTGCTTTTTCAGATTTAGCGTGGCCTTTGAACGTACGAGTCGGCGCAAATTCGCCCAACTTATGACCTACCATGTCTTCTGTAACATATACAGGAACGTGTTTCCGGCCGTCGTGAACAGCAATCGTATGACCTACGAAGCTAGGCAAAATCGTGGATGCACGAGACCAGGTTTTTACTACTTTCTTTTCATTAGCTTCATTCATAGCGTCGATCTTCTTCAGCAGGTGGAATGCTACGAATGGGCCCTTTTTAACGGATCTGGACACTTAATTATCTCCTTTCCACAATCTTATTTACGTCTCTTCACAATAAATTTATTGGAAGCTTTTTTAGATTCACGAGTCTTAACGCCATAAGCAGGTTTACCCCAAGGAGTAACCGGACGTTTACGGCCGACAGGAGACTTGCCTTCGCCGCCGCCATGCGGATGGTCGCACGGATTCATAACGACGCCGCGGTTGCCCGGACGGATACCCTTCCAACGGGAACGGCCGGCTTTACCGACGGTAATGTTTTCATGGTCCGTATTGCTGACTACGCCGACCGTAGCGCGGCATTTGATATGGACCTGGCGAAGTTCGCCCGAAGGAAGACGGAGCAGCGCATAGTTGCCTTCTTTAGCCATGAGCTGTGCCGATTCGCCGGCAGAACGAACCATCTGGCCGCCTTTGCCGATTTTCAATTCAACGTTGTGCACCAACGTACCGAGAGGAATATTAGCCAAGGGCAATGCGTTGCCGATTTTGATATCCGATTCGGGGCCGCTGTAAACAACGTCACCTACTTTAAGGCCGTTCGGAGCGATGATATAGCGTTTTTCGCCGTCTGCATAGAACAGAAGGGCGATATTAGCAGAGCGGTTCGGATCGTATTCGATCGTCGCTACTTTTGCAGGAATGTTATCTTTAATACGTTTGAAGTCGATCAAACGATAACGGCGTTTGTGACCGCCACCCTGATGACGGACTGTCATTCTGCCGCTGTTATTACGACCGCCCTTGCTGCTTACTTTAGCCAGCAAGGATTTTTCCGGTTTGGACGTCGTGATGTCTTCGAAAGTCGAAACAGTCATGAAACGACGGCCGGCGGAATACGGTTTAAATGATTTAATGGCCATTGTAGTGCCTCCTCCTTTATTTCGTTATCCCTTAAGCTCCTTCAAAGAATTCGATTGTTTCGCCTTCCTGAAGTGTTACGATGGCTTTCTTGTAATCCGGGCGTTTGCCGATATATTTGCCCATGCGTTTGAATTTACCCATCATACGAATCGTGTTGACGCTCTTTACTTTTACGCCGAACACAGCTTCAACAGCTTTACGGATTTCGATTTTATTGGCATGGAGCGGTACTCTGAAAGTATATTTGCCATCAGACATCATCATCGTTGTCTTTTCAGTAATAACCGGTTTTAACAAGATATCATGCATCATCATTACGCGAGCACCTCCTCAATCTTGGCTACAGCGCTCTTTGTGACAAACAATTTTGTGTGGTGGAGCAAATCAAAGATGTTCACGCCTTCAGTGGAAACAGCTTTGACGCCAGTGATGTTACGGGCGCAGCGCGCGACGATTTCGTCATTATCCGTAATGAAGAGAACTTTTTCACCGGCAAACTTGAAGTTGTTGATGATGTTGACGATTTCTTTCGTCTTCGGAGCTGCCAAGGTGATTTCGTCCAATACGAACAATTCATTCGTATTTACTTTATCGCTCAGAGCAGATTTAACAGCCAGACGTCTTGCCTTGCGAGGCATTTTCTGAGCGTAAGAACGCGGATGGGGACCCCAAATGGTGCCGCCGCCAACCCACAACGGGCTGCGGGTGCTGCCTACACGGGCCCGGCCGGTTCCTTTTTGTTTCCAAGGTTTCTTGCCGCCGCCACGAACCAAACCTCTGGTTTTCGTGGAGTGCGTGCCTAAACGTTCGTTAGCGAGCTGACGAAGAACGGCCTGTCTCATGACAGCTTCGTTTACTTCAACGCCAAATACGCTATCGTTTAATTCGATTTCACCGGTCTGTGCGCCGGCAATATTATACGTGCTTACTTTTGGCATTATTATTTATCCTCCTTCCTGTGTGACAACAATTAGCGGGGTTTTACAGTATCACGGATCATGACAAGGCTGCCTTTAGCACCCGGAATACCGCCTTTGATCAAGATAAGGTTTTTATCCATGTCGACTTTTACGACGGAGAGATGAAGAACCGTTGCCTGATTACCACCCATTTGTCCAGGAAGTTTTTTACCTTTGATGACTTTACCGCCACCGCCGCTGATCATAGGTCCGAGAGAACCAGGTTCACGGTGAGATTTAGAGCCGTGAGTCATTGGCCCGCGATGGAAGCCGTGACGTTTGATGGTACCTGCAAAACCTTTCCCCTTGCTGGTGCCAATTACGTCGACGAGATCGCCGCTTGCGAATATATCAGCTGCCAGAGTTTGGCCTACCGTGTATTCCGGCGTATCTGTCAAACGGAATTCGCGAAGATACTTAACAGGAGCTACGCCTGCTTTGTCGAATTGACCCTTAACGGGTTTTGTCAGATGTTTTTCTTTGATTTCGCCATAGCCCAGCTGAATGGAGTTGTATCCGTCCGTATCAACGGTTTTTACGCGGACAACGACATTCGGCGAAGCTTCGACGACTGTTACGGGGATGACTGCGCCTTCTTCAGTAAAAATCTGAGTCATACCCAACTTTTTCCCCAAAATAGCTTTAGACATAATCGCACCTCCTCCTATAATTTGATTTCAATGTCTACGCCAGCCGGCAGGTCGAGTCTCATCAAAGCGTCAACAGTTTTATTGGAAGCTTCGAGAATATCGATCAAGCGTTTGTGCGTACGCAGTTCGAACTGTTCACGAGAATCTTTGTTTACGTGGGGCGAACGCAGAATCGTGAAGATGTTCTTTTCCGTCGGAAGCGGAATCGGGCCAGATACCATAGCACCTGTCCGTTTCGCCGTATCGACGATTTTCGCCGCGCTCTGATCCAACGTCTTGTGGTCATAAGCTTTGAGGCGAATTCTGATTCTTTCCTGTTTTGCCATTACTTAATTCCTCCTAACGTCCATTTCTTAGAATAGACTGCTCCATAGGAGTTTCCCCGCAGGGCGGGCAACATCCTATATCATAGTTTTTTTACGCATAGTCAGGGCATCCCCTGTTGTCGCGTACTTAGATAGTTTACTACAAAAAGAGCGGGCATGCAAGGATTTTTCTACGTTTTTCCGTACTTTTTCTAGGGAGCCGAATCAATTTTGCATGGAATTTATTCTGTAAAATCATGGTAAAGAAAAGAGCTGCAAGCCAATGCTTGCAGCTCTTTCTATGTCTTAATCTGCTCGTAATCTTACGGCGAATTACGCTTCGATTTCAGATACGACGCCTGCGCCTACCGTACGGCCGCCTTCGCGGATAGCGAAGCGGAGGCCCGGTTCAATAGCGATCGGCGTAATGAGTTCTACGTCCATCTTTACGTTATCGCCAGGCATGCACATTTCCGTGCCTTCCGGCAATTTGATGACGCCCGTTACGTCCGTCGTGCGGAAGTAGAACTGCGGACGGTAGCCGTTGAAGAACGGCGTATGACGGCCGCCTTCATCCTTCGTCAATACGTATACCTGTGCTTTGAACGTCGTGTGCGGATGAATCGTTCCCGGTTTTGCCAATACCTGGCCGCGTTCGATTTCCTTACGGTCGATGCCGCGGAGCAGTGCGCCGATGTTGTCGCCGGCTTCTGCCAAATCGAGGAGCTTACGGAACATTTCTACGCCCGTTACGACGGTCTGTTTCGGTTCGTCGGACAAGCCTACGATTTCGACTGCGTCGCCTACTTTAACCGTACCGCGTTCTACACGGCCCGTTGCTACAGTGCCGCGGCCCGTAATCGTGAATACGTCTTCGACAGGCATCAGGAACGGTTTGTCCGTCGGACGGTCCGGCGTCGGGATGTATTCGTCAACAGCGTCCATCAGTTTGAGGATAGACTGTTTTGCTTCTTCGTCGCCTTCGAGGGCTTTCAATGCGGAGCCTACGACGATAGGTACTTCGTCGCCGGGGAAATCGTAGGAGCTCAGGAGGTCGCGGACTTCCATTTCTACGAGTTCGATCAGTTCGGGGTCGTCAACCTGGTCGGCTTTGTTGAGGTATACGACGATAGCCGGTACGCCTACCTGGCGGGCCAACAGGATGTGTTCGCGAGTCTGAGGCATCGGGCCGTCAGCTGCGCTTACGACGAGGATTGCGCCGTCCATCTGAGCAGCGCCGGTGATCATGTTCTTAACATAGTCGGCGTGGCCCGGGCAGTCAACGTGAGCATAGTGACGGTTGTCCGTTTCATATTCAACGTGAGCCGTATTGATCGTAATGCCGCGTTCGCGTTCTTCCGGAGCCTTATCGATATCAGCATAGTCTTCGAATTTAGCATAGCCTTTTTCGGACAATACTTTCGTAATAGCAGCCGTCAACGTCGTTTTGCCATGGTCAACGTGACCAATCGTGCCGATGTTAACATGGGGTTTGGTTCTTTCGTAATGTTCTTTTGCCATTTTGCAGTTCCTCCAATGTAATTAAAATATTAGCCTTTGTCATTAATGACTTTTTCAGCTACGTTCTTAGGAACTTCTTCGTAGTGATCGAAAGTCATCGTATAAACGCCACGTCCCTGCGTCTTAGAACGCAAATCCGTTGCATAGCCAAACATTTCAGCCAAGGGTACGAAACCGTTGATATGTTCAGCGCCGCCGCGCATTTCCATGCCGTCAACGCGGCCGCGACGAGAGTTCAAGTCGCCGATGACATCGCCCATGTATTCTTCAGGGACGACGACTTCGACTTTAACATACGGTTCGAGAAGAACAGGATCGGCTTTCTTTGCGCCTTCTTTAAAGCCCATGGAGCCGGCAATCTTAAATGCCATTTCCGAAGAGTCGACATCATGATAGGAGCCGTCGAATACGATAACCTTGATATCGACCATGGGGAAACCAGCCAAAACGCCTGTTTCCATAGCTTCTTTTACGCCGGCTTCGACAGAGCCGATATATTCTTTCGGAATTGCGCCGCCGACAACTTTGTTTTCAAATTCAAAGCCTGCGCCGGCTTCCTGCGGGATAAGTTCAAGCCAGCAGTCGCCGTACTGACCGCGGCCGCCGGACTGACGAACGAAACGGCCTTCCTGCTTGACGCTCTTGCGAATCGTTTCGCGGTAAGCAACCTGCGGCTTGCCGACGTTGCAGTCTACCTTGAATTCACGAGCCATACGGTCGACGATAATATCCAAGTGGAGTTCGCCCATGCCGGAAATGATCGTCTGACCTGTTTCGGCATCGGTCTTAACCTTGAAGGTCGGATCTTCTTCAGCCAAGCGAGCCAATGCAATACCCATTTTTTCCTGGTCAGCCTTGGTCTTCGGTTCTACGGCAACAGAAATAACCGGTTCAGGGAATTCCATCTTTTCAAGGATGATGGGGTGTTTTTCATCGCACAGCGTATCGCCTGTCGTCGTATCTTTCAAGCCGACGATAGCGCCGATATCGCCGCAGTATGCTTCCTGTACTTCTTCGCGATGGTTTGCGTGCATACGCAGGATACGCCCTACGCGTTCTTTCTTGCCTTTCGTGGAGTTGAACACGTACGTGCCGGACTGAAGCGTACCAGAATAAATACGGAAGAAAGCTAATTTACCGACAAAGGGGTCAGCCATGATCTTAAAGGCCAAGGCAGAGAACGGTTCTTTGTCGTCAGCTTTGCGGCTGTCGTCTTCACCTGTATCGGGATTTACACCGGCAACAGGCGGAATATCGAGCGGAGACGGCATATAGTCGACAACGGCGTCGAGGAGCATCTGAATACCCTTATTCTTGTAAGCAGAGCCGCAAAGTACGGGGAACATCTTGTTGCTTACAACGGCGTTACGGATAGCTGCCTTGATTTCGTCGATGGAGATTTCTTCACCGTCGAGGTATTTCATCATGAGCTCATCGTCCGTTTCGCAGACGGCTTCAAGCATAATCTGATGATATTCTTCAGCTTCGTCTTTCATGTCGTCGGGAATATCAACGACTTCGATTTCCTTGCCGAGAGCATCGTCATATACTTCAGCTTTCATCGTAACGAGGTCGATGATGCCGCTGAACGTCGCTTCAGAGCCAATCGGCAGCTGGATCGCTACGGCGTTAGCCTGGAGGCGGTCCTTCATCATCTGAACGCAGTTCAGGAAATCAGCGCCCGTCGTATCCATCTTATTGATGAAAGCGATACGGGGAACATGGTAGTGTTCAGCCTGACGCCATACCGTTTCAGACTGCGGTTCTACGCCGCCTTTAGCCGAAAATACGGCAACAGAGCCGTCCAAAACGCGAAGAGAACGTTCAACTTCAACTGTAAAGTCAACGTGCCCCGGGGTATCGATGATGTTGATACGATGACCTTTCCAATGAGCCGTCGTTGCAGCGGAAGTGATCGTAATGCCGCGTTCCTGTTCCTGCGCCATCCAGTCCATCGTTGCGGCGCCGTCGTGAACTTCGCCGATTTTATGAACGCGGCCGGTGTAGAAAAGGATACGTTCTGTCGTCGTGGTTTTACCGGCATCGATGTGGGCCATGATACCAATATTTCTCGTTTTTTCCAAGGGAAATTCTCTTGCCACGATTTTTTCCACTCCTCAAATAAAAAACTTAAATAATTACCAGCGATAATGAGCAAAGGCCTTGTTGGCTTCTGCCATCTTGTGGGTATCTTCTTTCTTTTTGATAGCTGCGCCAGTATTGTTGAAAGCGTCCATCAATTCAGCGGCAAGCTTTTCTTTCATCGTACGTTCGCCGCGTTTACGAGCGTAGCCGACAGTCCAGCGGATGCCGAGGGACAGGCGGCGGTCAGCGCGTACTTCAACGGGAACCTGGTAGTTGGCACCGCCTACACGGCGAGCGCGAACTTCCAAAACAGGCATTACATTGTTGAGAGCCTGTTCAAAAACTTCTAAGGGATCTTTATTCATCTTAGAACGGATGATATCGAATGCGTCGTATACGATAGATTCAGCGACGCCTTTTTTACCGTCCAACATAACTTTGTTGATGAAGCGCGTTACCAATTTAGAATGGTACACCGGATCCGGCAGCACATCGCGCTTCGGCACAGGGCCTTTTCTTGGCATGTCTAATTCCTCCTTTGTAATATGCAGGTTATCGGTTCATCTGATCAGGCAATACGATTATTTACCCTTTTTAGCGCCGTATTTAGAACGGGACTGCTGACGGTTTGCAACGCCAGCCGTATCCAAGGCACCGCGGATGATGTGATAACGTACACCAGGAAGGTCTTTAACACGACCGCCTCTGATTAATACTACACTGTGTTCCTGTAAATTGTGACCAATGCCAGGAATATAAGCTGTTACTTCGATGGAGTTCGTCAAGCGAACACGGGCAACTTTACGCAGAGCAGAGTTAGGTTTTTTCGGCGTAGCCGTGTATACACGAGTGCAGACGCCGCGTTTCTGCGGGCAGTTTTTCAAAGCCGGCGCTGTGGATTTCGTTACGGAATCCTGACGACCCTTACGAACTAATTGGCTGATTGTTGGCATGTGGGCACCTCCTCTCCAAACAATTAGATTTATAATGTAATCATCATCAGAAAAATATCTGACGATGATATTACCAAAGTTACTTCAACACTCCAACGGCCGCTGCCTTGACTTTAATGCGACAGGCTATACCGAGCTCTGCCATCGTATTGGAACGGTCGACGGCGATGCCTGCCTCCTCCGCATACGCGAGAAGCGGCGCGACGACCTGTTCGTCACAGTCGTTAGCAACATACAGCTGGGTGACTTCGTTTCGTTTCATTGCTTTAAGCGTTTGCTTTGCCCCTACGGTCTTGCGGACATTGCCCGCCAGTTCCAAGCTCACGAAACATCACTCCTTACATCTTGCAAATTGCGCGCAGCACCTTCGCCGCGACACTTAGACATTGTAGCATTCCCCCATAGGAATGTCAATGTGTTTTTCGTAAAAACTGCGTAACTAAGACATTTTTTATTACACTCATCCGGGTGTATCTTACAAGGTAAAAAACAGAGACCTCTCTTACGAGAGGTCTCTGTACAGTGCTATAACGTCAGAGCTTAATGGCCCGCTTCGGGAGCTGTCGCCGTTACGTCGTCGCAGTCTACGACGGAGCCGTCTTCATCTTCATACGATATGGACGGTACGGTTTTGACAACCTTTACCTTGCGGTACCGGCTCATGCCGGTGCCGGCGGGAATCAGCTTGCCGATAATAACGTTTTCCTTCAAGCCGAGCAAGGGATCAATCTTGCCCTTGATAGCCGCATCCGTCAATACGCGGGTCGTTTCCTGGAACGACGCAGCCGACAAGAACGATTCCGTCGCCAACGCGGCTTTCGTAATACCGAGCAGCATCGGCTTGCCGATGGCCGGCTTGCCGCCTGCAGCCTGAATACGGCGGTTCGTGTCTTCGAAAATATTGACGTCGACGTAATCGCCCGGCAGCATATCGGCGTCACCGGCGTCTTCAATCTTCATCTTGCGGAGCATCTGACGCACGATAACTTCGATGTGTTTGTCGTTGATACCAACGCCCTGGGACTTATATACCTTCTGCACTTCGTATACGAGGTAGCGCTGCGTAGCTTCTACGCCCAAAATGCGAAGGATGTCGTGAGGATTGATGGAACCCGACGTAATACGGCTGCCCTTCGTGATAACGTCGCCTTCATGAACGACTAAGTGGGCTCCGTACGGAATGGTGTAGCTGCGTTCTTCGCCGTCTTTATTTACGACGTGAACGATATTGATGTCATGGTGGTCTTCTTTTTCCGTAATGGAAACGACGCCGTCGATTTCCGTGACGATAGCGTTGCCCTTCGGCTTACGGGCTTCAAACAATTCTTCGACACGGGGAAGACCCTGGGTAATATCCCCTGCCGACGCAACGCCGCCTGTGTGGAACGTACGCATCGTCAGCTGCGTGCCCGGTTCGCCGATGGACTGGGCCGCAATAGTGCCGACCGATTCGCCGACATTTACCTTGCTGCCCGTGCCTAGGTCGCGGCCGTAGCATTTAGCGCAGACGCCGTAACGGCTGTGGCAGGTAAGGACGGAACGAATCCGGACCTTATCGTAATATTTAGCGATTTCTTTCGCTTGGTCGGCCATGATTTCTTCATTAATCGGAACGATGACTGCGCCCGTATTCGGGTTGACCAAGGTTTCCGCCGCCGTACGGCCTTCGATTCGTTCTTCCAGCGGTTCAATGACGCCGTCGCCTTCGACGATAGCCGTAACTTCTACGCCGCGGATATCGTTATTGCGTACTTTTACTTCCGTTACGTCGCTGGAAAGGATGCGTTCGATAGCATCTTCTGTCAGTGCCGTGCCAGCCGGGCAGATTTCCATGCCGTTGGAATCAATCACTGCCGTTTCAACGGTTTTGCCAAGCATATTATCGACCATAGACTTGCGAAGCGCCGCGCGGAAGCCTTCTTCCGGAGCTCCCAGCGTAACGACTTCAACTAAGTTCGTATGGTTCATATCATCGTTTATATCCATCTGACTGCCCTGGAGATACAGCTTCGGCAGCTTGTGCTCGATAACCGTATCCATATCGTCTGTCGTCAGCAAATGGCCTTCTTCGAACACGACGTCTGCCGTTTCCGGATCGATTGCCGGTTTCGCCAAGACGCGGCCAATCAGTTTTTCCCGCAGGAGGTTGACAGCCTGACGGCACGAGCTGGCCAAACGGGCCCGTTCGCGGACGAGGTCGATGCCGAATACGTCGCAGTCGTCTTCGCGAACGATGACGTCCTGCGATACGTCGACGAGACGACGGGTCAGGTAGCCCGAGTCAGCCGTACGCAGAGCCGTGTCGGCCAAACCCTTACGGGCGCCGTGGCTCGACGTAAAGTAATCCAATACGGACAGGCCTTCGCGGAAGTTCGCCTTGATCGGCAAGTCGATGATACGGCCGGACGGGTCAGCCATCAAGCCGCGCATGCCGGCAACCTGACGAATCTGCTGCTTGTTGCCGCGGGCGCCGGAGTCAGCCATCATAAAGATGGAGTTGAACGGGTCCATGTTATCCATCATGGCTTCCGTCACATCGTCCGTCGCCTTTTCCCAAATGGAGCAGGTCTTGCGGTACCGTTCGTCTTCAGTAATCAAGCCGCGGAGGTACATTTTCGTAACATTTTGAACCTTCTTATCGGCTTCGTTGAGAATATCCCATTTTTCAGCAGGAATCTGAATGTCCGAAATAGCGATGGACATGCCGGCCTGCCGCGCGTAATGATAGCCGATAGCCTTGATGCGGTCAAGGAGGGCCGCTGTCTTCGTATTGCCTACGAGATGGAAGCAGGCGTCGACAAGCTTGCCGATTTCCTTCTTATTCATCAGTACGCCAAGGCAGTTGACGTCGACAAATTCTTTTCCTTCTTTGAAGGCGGCTACCGCTTCTTTATCTACCTTATTAGCCGGCAGCGGACGAATTGCCAAGAGGTCTACGCCGAAGGCTTCCTTCAGCTGGGAGAAACCATAGTCTAAAATATGGCCGTTTTCATCTTTAATCTTTACGAGATGCGTCGAATCGATGATGCCGTTTTCATAGGCAAACTTCGTATCTTCCGGATTGGTAAATACCATGACCTTGTCCGTATGATACAAGCGGAGTGGTTCGTACACCTGATAGTTGTACAGCAGCTTGCCCGCCGTCGTTTCGATAATACCGTGGCCGGGAATGCGGACCTTGATGACCGCTTCGATATCGATAGCCTTGGCATCATACGCCAGCATGACTTCATCGTAATTAGAGAACATCTTGCCTTCGCCCAAGGCTCCCGGTTTAACAAGGGTCAGGTAATAAGCACCAAGCACCATATCCTGCGTCGGTACGGCAACAGGCTTGCCGTCCTTCGGCGCCAAAATGTTGTGTGCCGAAAGCATGAGCGTTCTCGCTTCAGCCTGGGCTTCTACGGACAAGGGCAGATGGCAGGCCATCTGGTCGCCGTCGAAGTCGGCGTTGAAGGCGGTGCAGACCAGAGGATGCAGCTTAATGGCCCGGCCTTCCCAAAGAATCGGTTCGAAGGCCTGAATACCTAAACGGTGCAGCGTCGGGGCGCGGTTCAAGAGTACCGGATGTTCCTGAATAACGTCTTCCAGCACGTCCCACACTTCCGGGCTGACGCGTTCAACCTTTTTCTTAGCGTTTTTAATGTTCGTAGCAATACCTTTTTCTACGAGCTTTTTCATGACGAAGGGCTTGAACAATTCCAAAGCCATTTCTTTCGGCAGACCACACTGATGCATTTTCAGCTCTGGTCCGACGACGATAACGGAACGGCCGGAATAGTCGACACGCTTACCTAACAGATTCTGACGGAAGCGGCCTTGTTTCCCCTTGAGCATATCCGACAAGGATTTAAGAGGACGGTTGCCCGGCCCGGTGACAGGGCGGCCGCGGCGGCCGTTGTCGATCAGGGCGTCGACAGCTTCCTGAAGCATGCGCTTTTCATTGCGGACAATGATATCGGGAGCGCCTAATTCCAGCAGCCGGCTCAGGCGGTTATTTCGGTTAATGACGCGGCGGTACAGGTCGTTTAAGTCCGACGTAGCAAAGCGGCCGCCGTCGAGCTGTACCATCGGGCGCAGTTCCGGGGGAATGACGGGAATCACGTCCATGACCATCCATTCCGGTTTGTTGCCGGAATGGCGGAAGGCTTCGACGACTTCCAGGCGGCGGATCGCCCGGACCCGGCGCTGGCCGGAAGAATCGCGCAGCTCGTCGCGCAGTTCTTTATTGAGTTTTTCCAAGTCCAGTCCCTGGAGTAATTCCTTAACGGCTGCCGCGCCCATGCCGACGCGGAATTTATCGCCGTACATATCGAGATACTGGCGGTATTCCGTTTCCGTCAGGAGCTGCTGCTTCGTCAGCGGCGTATCGCCCGGGTCCAGGACGATATACGAGGCAAAATACAATACCTTTTCCAGCGAACGGGGCGAAATGTCGAGAATCAGGCCCATCCGGCTGGGAATTCCTTTAAAATACCAAATATGAGATACAGGCGTAGCCAGTTTGATATGGCCCATCCGTTCGCGGCGAACCTTCGCTCGCGTTACTTCAACGCCGCAGCGGTCGCAGACAACGCCTTTATAGCGAATGCGTTTGTATTTTCCGCAATGGCATTCCCAGTCTTTCGTAGGCCCGAAAATGCGTTCGCAGAATAAACCGTCCCGTTCCGGTTTCAATGTACGGTAATTGATCGTTTCCGGTTTCTTTACTTCGCCGTGCGACCATTCAAGGATCTTTTCCGGAGAAGCCAGTCCAATCCGCATGGAATCAAATTCGTTCACGTCTAGCACTAATACCGCTCCCTTCTATTAGTCTTCATCTTCGTTAATAGTATCGTCGTTCAGATGTTCCGCTTCGGCAACGGCGTCGAGGCTCATGGCGCTCATAATATCATCTTCATCGCCGTTGGCAACCGGTTCTTCTGCCGGTTCGCCGTCTCCGGCTTCATCAGCCAGGGGCGCCGACGGGCTGTCCATGCCTTCGCCTTCCATAACGCGGCGGAGTTCATCTGTCTGTTCCGGTTCTACATCGTCTTCGTCATCCAGTTCCTTGATGACAACTTCTTCGCCGTCTTCATTGAGAATCTGGACATCTAAGCCGATAGCCTGCAATTCTTTAAGCAATACCTTGAAGGATTCAGGAACGCCCGGTTCAGGAATATTTTCGCCTTTAACAATTTTTTCATACGCTTTGACACGGCCGACGACATCGTCAGACTTGACTGTCAGCATTTCCTGCAGCGTGTATGCCGCGCCGTATGCTTCCAAAGCCCAAACTTCCATTTCGCCGAAACGCTGGCCGCCGAACTGAGCTTTACCGCCCAGAGGCTGCTGCGTAACCAGGGAGTACGGGCCAGTCGAACGAGCGTGGATCTTATCGTCGACCAGATGATGCAGCTTGAGGAAGTACGTGTAACCGACGGTTACGCGGCGGTCCATCGGTTCGCCCGTACGGCCGTCGTACAGGACGGATTTGCCGTCTTCCGGCAACCCGGCGATGCGCAGGGATTCGAATACGTCTTCAGCCTGCGCGCCGTCAAATACCGGCGTCGCAATGTGAATGCCGGCCTTATCGGGCTGCGGCATGCCGTACGTATCGAAATCGTAACCGGCTTCGCGCAGCTTCGCTTCCAAATTCGGGTTCATCTTTTTGATCTGAACGCCCAGTTCGTGCATAGCCCAGCCAAGGTGGGTTTCCAAAATCTGACCGATGTTCATACGAGACGGTACGCCCAAGGGATTCAGCACGATCTGAACAGGCGTGCCGTCGGGAAGGAACGGCATGTCTTCCTGGCGCATTACGCGGGATACGACACCCTTGTTTCCGTGACGGCCAGCCATCTTGTCGCCTTCGTGAATCTTGCGCTTCTGTGCAATGTATACGCGGACGAGGCGGTTGACGCCCGGCGGCAGTTCATCATTGTTTTCGCGGGAGAAAATGCGGACGTTGACGACCTTGCCCGATTCGCCGTGAGGCACGCGCAGCGACGTATCGCGGACTTCCCGTTCCTTGTCGCCGAAAATAGCGCGCAGGAGGCGTTCTTCCGGCGTCAGCTCCGTTTCGCCTTTCGGCGTGACCTTACCGACGAGGACGTCGCCGGGGAATACGTCGGCGCCGATCATGATGATGCCGTTTTCGTCGAGGTTTTTCGTGCTGTCTTCGCTGACGTTCGGAATTTCGCGGGTAATTTCTTCAGAGCCCAGCTTCGTATCGCGGGCATCGCATTCGTATTCTTCAATATGGATAGACGTATATAAGTCGTTCTTCGGCAATTCTTCGCTGAGGAGAACGGCGTCTTCGTAGTTATAGCCTTCCCAAGGCATGTACGCTACGAGGATGTTGTAGCCCAATGCCAATTCGCCGCCGTCCGTAGCCATGCCGTCGGCCAATACCTGGCCTTCCGTAACGCGTTCGTTCTTGTATACCAAGGGACGCTGGTTAATGCAGGTGCTCTGGTTGGAACGGACGAATTTAATCAAGCGGTATGTATCAATAGAGCCGGAATCGGTTCTTACTTTAATTTCATCGCCAGTTACGCGGCATACGACGCCGTCGTGCTTAGCCAGTACGCATACGCCCGAGTCACAGGCAGCCTTGTATTCCATGCCCGTACCGACGAGCGGAGCCTGCGTGCGGAGGAGCGGCACGGCCTGACGCTGCATGTTCGCGCCCATGAGCGCGCGGTTGGCGTCGTCGTTTTCCAGGAACGGAATCATGGATGTACCGACGGAAACAACTTCCTTAGGCGATACGTCCATGAAATCGACGCGGTCGGCCGGGAATTCACGCGTATCTTCACCGTGACGGCAAGCGACGCGGCTGTGTACAAAATGACCGTCTTCGGTCAGCGGTTCGTTAGCCTGGGCGATGATATACTGTTCTTCTTCATCTGCCGTGATATACCAAACGTCGTTTGTAACGACATGGGTTTCCTTATCGACGCGGCGGTACGGCGCTTCAATAAAGCCGAATTCATTTACCTTGCCGAAGCAGGCCAGCGAAGAAATCAGGCCGATGTTCGGACCTTCAGGCGTTTCTACAGGGCACATGCGGCCGTAGTGGGAGTGATGAACGTCGCGGACTTCAAACCCTGCCCGTTCACGGGACAAGCCGCCGGGGCCCAAGGCGCTGAGACGGCGTTTATGCGTGATTTCAGCCAGCGGGTTCGTCTGGTCCATGAACTGGGACAACTGGCTGGAACCGAAGAATTCTTTAATCGCTGCAACGACAGGACGGATATTGATCAGGACCTGAGGCGTAATGCTTTCGGCGTCCTGAATCGTCATGCGTTCGCGGACGACGCGTTCCATACGGGTCAGGCCGATGCGGAACTGGTTCTGGAGCAGTTCGCCGACGCAGCGGAGGCGGCGGTTGCCCAAATGGTCGATGTCGTCGACGGTGCCGAAGCCGTCCATGAGGTTCAGCAGGTAATCTATGTTGGCGATAATATCTTCGCGGGTAATCGTGCGGTGATCGTACGGCAGATTGCTGTTATTGCAGATAATCTTATATACAGACCCGTCAATTTTTTCTACGAAGGCTTCTACGAGCCCTTCGCCGGCGAATACGCCGCTTTCTTTAATTTTGTTTACTTCAGCTGCGCCGATTTCCGTATGAGCGTCGACGATCACTTCACCCGTTTCGGGATGAACGATCGGCTCGTGGAGCGTCAAGCCGAATAACCGGCGTTCCCAGCCCAGCTTTTTGCCGGCTTTATAGCGGCCGACGCGGGCCATATCGTACCGGCGGGAGTCGAAAAACAGCCCTTCGAACAAATTGCGGGCGCTTTCTACTGTCGGCGGTTCACCGGGGCGGAGTTTTTTATAGATTTCTACGAGGGCTTCATCCTGGTTTTCCGTCGTATCTTTTTCAAAGGTATCCTTGAGCCGCTTATCATCGAAGAACAAGTCGAGGATTTCTGCATTGGAAGACCAGCCCAGGGCGCGGATCAGCACCGTGACGGGGATTTTGCGGTTGCGGTCTATACGGGCATACACGATACCGTTCACGTCCGTTTCCAATTCAATCCAGGCGCCGCGGTTCGGAATGACCGTAGAGTTATACAACATGGTGCCCATCGGATCGCGTTCGCAGCCGTAATATACGCCCGGCGAGCGCACGAGCTGGCTGACGATAACGCGTTCTGCCCCATTGATAATAAATGTACCTGTATCTGTAATCAGCGGGAAATCCCCCATGAATACTTCCTGGTCTTTAATTTCCCCTGTTTCATGATTGACAAGACGGATCTGAACCCGAAGCGGCGCGGCATATGTCGTGTCTCGTTCCTTGCATTCCCGGATGTCATACTTAGGTTCCCCCAGTTTGAAATCTTCAAAGGATAAAGACAAGTTGCCCGATGCATCTTCGATGGGCGAAATATCTTGAAAAATATCTTTCAGCCCTTTTTCTAAGAACCATTCATAAGATTTGTTCTGCAAATCCAACAAATGAGGCATTTTTAAGACCTCGTTAATCTTAGCATACGTGTATCGAGTTCTTTTCCCTACTTGTACAGGTTTGAACATGCTGATTCTTCACCCCTTATAAAAAGTAAACCATGATATAATCGCGTCGTAAAGGCATCTTCAAAAGCGACAAAAAAGCAAGGCTCCGTAATAAAACTTGAACCTTGCTTAATTTTTGTTCACCGGAAGCGCTTCCTCCATGTACCTCATAATATCATCAATTGAACATTTTGCAATGAGTTATTATAGCACACGTTTCTGCTTCCGTCAATATTTATTTTTTCTTATTTCTGAATACGGGCCAGCGTGTAGTTCTTTTTGCCCTTGCGCACGATAACGTATTTGCCGTTTGAGTTTTTATGAGGCAGGACGATTTCGTCGAGAGCCTGGACCTTTACGCCGTTGATCGTCACGGCGCCGTTCGTAATATCTTCGCGGGCCTGACGCTTGGATTTGTAAATCGTCGAATCGACAAGCCAGTTTACGACGTCCTTTTCTTCGTTCGATACGTCGACTGTCGGCATCTTGCCAAAAGCCTGGGTCAGTTCGTGCTCCGTCAAATCGGCAATGCTGCCGTGATAGAGGGCTTCCGTAATATTCTGCGCTTCCTTCAGCGCTTCAGGGCTGTGGACGAAGGTCGTTACTTCTTCCGCCAAACGGCGCTGAGCCAGACGTTTTTCCGGTTCCGTCTTGACGGCTTCTTCCAGGGCGTCGATTTCTTCCTTGCTGAGGAAGGTGAAGTATTTCAAATATTTGACGACATCGGCGTCGTCCTGATTCAGCCAGAACTGATAGAATTCAAAAGGAGATGTCTTTTCCGGATCCAGCCATACGGCTCCGCCGGCGGTCTTGCCGAACTTCGTGCCGTCCGACTTCAGCATGAGGGGAATCGTCAGGCCGTAGGCTCGGGCGTCGCTGCCGTGCATCTTATGAATCGTATCGATGCCGGCCGTAATATTGCCCCACTGATCGGCGCCGCCAATCTGAAGCTGGACGTCGTTGTGCGTAAAGAGATGCTCAAAGTCGATAGACTGCAGTATCTGGTAGGAAAATTCCGTAAAGGAAATGCCCGCTTCCAGACGGCTTGCGACAACTTCCTTCGCCAGCATCGTATTGACGCTGAACAGCTTGCCGTAATCGCGGAGGAAGTTCAGCAAATCGATTTTGCTCAGCCAGTCGTAGTTATTCATAAAAGAAATATTCGAGCTTTCGCCGAACAAATGAATGAACTGGGCTTTTAATTTTTCCGCATTTTCATGGATTTTTTCAATCGTCTGCAGCTGCCGTTCCGTCTTGCGGCCGCTCGGATCGCCGATAACGCCTGTGCCGCCGCCGATGACGACATAGGGATGATGACCTGCCAAGGCAAAGCGTTTCAGCATCATAAAGGGAATTAAATGGCCGATATGCATGCTGTCTCCCGTCGGGTCTACGCCGCAGTACAAGGACACGCTCTTTTCTTCCGTCAGCTTGCGCAAGCCTTCTTCGTCGGTCATCTGATTTACGGCGCCGCGCCAAGACAATTCATCAATAATATTCATCGAACCCGCTCCTTTTACCGTTATATTTATGGATATGCAAAAAGTATCTTTACCGTACTAATTATACTCATCCGACATGCGTCCGTCAACAAAAGCCTGAAACCCCGCACTGCCTTCTGTTTTACGGCGTCCCGCGCTGAAGCCACTTAAACATGGCCGTCCCTGCCAGACCGGACAACACAGACGCGGCTACAATGGCAGTTTTGGCCGTCATCAGCACCTGTCCGTCCGTAAAGGCCAGTGCGGCGATAAACAAGGACATGGTAAAGCCGATGCCGCCCAGCATGCCGGCGCCTAGAAAGTGAGCCGTCCGGACGCCGGCCGGCAATGCTACGACGCGAAGGCGAATCAGGCCGTACGCCGATAAGAAAATCCCCAGGGGCTTGCCGAGAAACAGCCCTGCCATGATGCCCAAGCCGACAGGCGTCAGCAAGTTTCCCACGCTGCCGCCGTCTATGGCGATGCCGGCGTTGCTCAAGGCAAATACGGGCATGACGAAAAACGCCGACCACGGCGTCAGCCTATGCTCCAGTTTTCTAAGCAGGCTCTCGCCGTGCGTTTCTTCCGTCCCGGCCGGAATGGAAAAGCCCAAGAGGACGCCGGCAATCGTCGGATGAATCCCGCCCTGCAAAAACGCATACCACAGCAGCCCTCCCCCAATCAGGTACAAAAGGACCGATTGGACGTTGCGCCGCGACAGCCAAAACAACACGAGCAAAACGGCGGCTCCAGCCAACAGAGACGGCCCGTGCAAATCAGACGAATAAAACAGGGCGATGACTAAAATGCCGCCCAAGTCATCGACAATAGCCAAGGCCGTCAAAAACACGACGACAGCCCGCGGCGCCCGCGGCGCAGCAAAAGCCAGTACGCCTAAGGAAAAGGCAATATCCGTAGCCATAGACACGCCCCAGCCGGAAATTGTCGGCTTTCCAATGTTAAAAGCCGTATATAACAGCGCCGGCATGACCATGCCGCCAACGGCCGCCGCAATGGGAAGAAGCGTAGACGACGGCGATTTCAGTTCGCCGAATAAAAATTCCCGCTTGATTTCCATGCCGATAACGAAGAAAAACACAGCCATCAACCCGTCGTTAATCCAGTGAAGCAGCGACATGGACAGCAGGAAATCCCCTGCCCCAACAGACAGCTTCCAATGCAGGATCTCTTCATAGGCGGCCGCCCACGGAGAATTGGCAAGGCCCATCGCCACGACGGCAAAGACGAGAAGGACGATGCCGCTGGACGCTTCCTGCTTGAAGAATCGTTGAAACGGCATGATCATTTGGCGCGATTGTTCTTGAATACGTTCGTAAATATCTTTGTTCATGTAACCCTCCTTTTATGGAATCCGCAAAAACAGCGTCACATGCCGCGCTGTTTTCAGCGTTATCATATTATATCATAAGGGCATCACATTTCTGCATACTCTATAGGTGCAAAATATGCAACATCTATATCAAAAACGTACGATATGCAAAAAGAGGAAACAGACTTGACGCCTGTCTCCTCTTACGCCCTGTATTGCCAGTTATATTTCTTTTTCTTCAGGCCGCTCCAGGATAATACCCTGACGATACGCATGCAGCAGCGCTTTCAAATCGTCGATCATCTGCAGCAGCTTTTTGCCGTTGTCCGTGTCGCCGATCATAACGCGCTTTGGCTCCAGTTCGACCTGCGTCGATTCCGAATCGATATCGGCGTTGTTCATCAATACCTGCGTGACATCCTTAAAGGGATAATGGGCTTTGATGCGGATGCCGTGAGAATTGAAAATTAAGGTGTAGCCGGCAATGCCCGTCGATCCCTGATAGGCCTTGCAGAACCCGCCGTCTATGCAGATTTCCTTCCCTTCCGCACGAATCGGGCTTTCCCCTTTCTTGACCTTGACCGGCGTATGGCCGTTGATGATATGGCCCTGGGGAGAATCGATGCCGAATTCATGGAGGATTTTTATGCATTCATCCCGATCCCGGTTGAGATGGTAATAATCGTTCTGCGGTTCTTTCCACGTCGACTGATCGACGATATAGCTTCGTTCAAAGGTCTTGACAATCCGGCCCGATACAGGAGAATCTATGCCGCACCACATGTACCACATATAGTCCAGGCTGTTCGTATCCCGCTTGTCATAGGCCTGACGGGCGATAAAATCGACCATATCCATGAAAGCCTTTCCCTTATACGGCTTGCCGTTGAGATAAATTGCTTTAAAGCTGCCGTCTTCATTGAGAGGAACGCCGCCATGGAACAAGAGGTTGTTGTTATAGCTGCGGTACAGCGAGCCGTGACTGTATAAGAATCGGATATGGCGCTGCAGCCGTTCGCTTTCCAGGAATTCCGATTGAATGGCCGCCATGATGCGGTGTTCTTCCGGCGACAATTTATAAGGATCCTGCGGATCGACTGTCGGAAAATCCGTCGTCGTCAGCTCATAGGTCTGGCCGTCCAGCGTAATCGTCCCCTGCTTCCAGTCAATTTTATGGAACATCAGGCGGTCGTCCATGTTGTATTCCGGATGGCGGATGATGACTTGTCCTTCCAGCTTGCTCAAAATGACGTTAATCGCCTTGACCATCGGCTCGATGCCGTCGTCTTTTTTATAGGTATCCAACGCGAAAATAGCCAGAGGCCGGAGACTGATGCCGTAACCGCTTTCCAATATTTCCATATTATGATAGCGAATATTATTTCGCAGCGCATTGGCAATGCAGGCCTCGCTGCCGGCGGCCGCCCCCATCCACAGGATATCGTGATTCCCCCACTGGATGTCGAGGGAATGATGATGCATAAGATAGTCCATGATCTTGTCGGCATGGGGCCCGCGGTCGTAAATGTCGCCGATAATGTGCAGGTGGTCTACGGCCAGCCGCTTGATCAAATCCGTCAGGGCGTAAATAAACTGCCGCGTGCTGCCCGTTTCTAAAATCGTATTCAATATCTTCATATGATATGCCCGGCGGTTTTTATCTTCGTCCGGCTGGGCATGGAGCAGTTCGTCAATGACGAAGCGGAACACCTTAGGCATAGCCTTACGCACTTTAGACCGCGTATATTTCGACGACAGCAGCTTGACCAGGCGAATCAGATGGCTCAGCGTCTTTTTCGCCCACTGATCGGTAATTGCTTTTTCCCGCTGCAGCATATCCAGCTTTTCCTTAGGATAATAAATCAGCGTCAATAAATCGTCCCGCTCCTCTGCCGTCATGGAGTTGGCGAATATCATTTCGACCTTTTCCCGAATGACGCCGGAGCAGTTATTTAAGATATGATAAAACGCTTCATATTCGCCGTGAAGGTCGCTCATAAAATGTTCCGTCCCCTTCGGCAAGTTGACGATAGCCTGCAAATTGATGATTTCCGTGAATGTTTCGGCCTGCGTTTTATATTCCTTGGACAGTAATTCCAGATACCGCAAGTATTCCGGAGAATATTTTTCACACGTTTCCATAAGACATAAATCCCCTTTTCTTCATGATATGGTATACAACGTATAGTCTTAATTTCTTTCTATTGTACACTATCTTATGGCATGTGACTAGGGATAAGTACAGAAAATCACAGTTCATCGACTATAAAAGACAGCAAGAGCGTTCTACATAATCTTTTAACCAAAAGATTACTATAATATAGTATTATTAATGCGCCGTTTTTCCATAATTATCTATGCTAATTCAAAATATATATAGCTCTTTTTCATGGTTGCATTTTTATTATAATTCAAATAATTATTAGGAATGCATTTGCCTATGTATTTAAATTATGCGGTGTTTTAAATCGATTTTTACTATATTTAATGGTAATACTTAAAATTTACTCTTAAATTTTCAAAAACAGAAACTCATTTTCATATTACGATGTTTTCAAACGACAAAAAACATGCTATGATAAGGCTATAGAAAGACGATTTGTGGGATACTAAATTCTTAGATGAGGTGATTTTCATGAACAAATATCTTGAATCAGTTATCGAAGGCGTACGTACGAAATATGCTAACGAACCGGAATTCGTCCAGACCGTAGAAGAAGTATTGTCGTCTCTGGAACCGGTTGTAGAAAAACATCCGGAATATGAAAAATTCGACTTGCTGAACCGCTTGGTCGTACCGGAAAGACAATTCACCTTCCGCGTCGTATGGCAGGACGATGCCGGCAACTATCATACGAATACAGGCTACCGCTTCCAGTTTAACGGCGCAATCGGGCCGTACAAAGGCGGTCTTCGCTTCCAGAAAAACGTATATCCCGGCATCATTAAATTCCTGGGCTTCGAACAGATCTTCAAAAACGCCTTGACGGGCCTCCCGATCGGCGGCGCAAAAGGCGGTGCGGACTTCGACCCGACAGGCAAATCCGACGCAGAAATCATGCGTTTCTGCCAGAGCTTCATGCAGGGCCTCTATCGCTACATTGGTCCCGACATCGACGTTCCTGCTGGTGATATGGGCGTTGGCGGCCGTGAAATCGGCTACCTCTTCGGCGAATACCGCCGCTTAAAGGGCGCATTTGAAAACGGCGTATTGACGGGCAAGGGCTTCAGCTTCGGCGGCTCCCTCATTCGTCCGGAAGCAACGGGCTACGGCGCCGTATACTTCTTGGAAAACGTCCTGAAAGACGACGGCCAGGATATCAAAGGCAAGACCATTGCCGCTGCCGGCTTCGGCAACGTAACCTGGGGCATCTGCAAAAAAGCTACGGAATTGGGCGCTAAAGTCGTTACGCTGTCCGGTCCTGACGGATACATCTATGATCCCGATGGCGTCGCTACGGAAGAAAAGATCGAGTACTTGTTAGAAATGCGCAACAGCGGCCGCAACCGCGTACAGGATTATGCGGATAAATTCGGCGTAGAATTCTTCCCGGGCGAAAAACCGTGGGGCAGAAAAGTCGACATCGTTATGCCGTCTGCTATGCAGAACGACGTTCATATGGAACAGGCAAAACAGATCGCGGCCAACAAGGTTCGCTACTACATCGAAGTCGCCAACATGCCTACGACGAACGACGCATTGAAATACTTAATGGAACAGAAAGACATGATCGTAGCTCCGTCCAAAGCTGTTAACGCCGGCGGCGTAGCCGTATCGGCCCTCGAAATGAGCCAGAACAGCGAACGTCTCGTTTGGACGGCTGAAGAAGTCGACGCACGTCTCCACCAGATCATGAATACGATTTACAACAACTGCAAAGACGCAGCAGCTCGCAACGGCTTAGGCTACAACCTCGTCGCCGGCGCCAACATCGCTGGTTTCGAACGCGTTGCCGACGCAATGCTCGCTCAAGGCGTATTCTAAAAACATACTCCAACATAAAAAATACTGTGCAGCTTCGGCTGCACAGTATTTTTTATGTCCTGGTAACGGACGATGTTACAGAGTATGCTTTTTAAAGTCGTCTTGCACGGCCCGGCGCAATCCTTCATTTTCCAAGAGCTTAAATACGATGCGGCCCATAATTTCCGCCCCCTGGGCGATAACCGGCTCGATAGCTTTATTTTTTACGGCGTCGGCAATTTGTACGGAATGTTCCGGATAATACGTATCTCCCATGGCCAGGCACAGATGAAGCGCCGGACATTGATGGCTGATATTGCCGATGTCCGAGCTCTGGCACTCTTCCGTATCGGTAAAGGGAATGCCCATTTCACGCAGCACCGACCGCGATACTTCCGTCGCCGCTTCATTCCAAACCATATTGTCAAATTCATATCCCATCTGCGTCACTTCATACGTCGTTTCTGTCGCAATGGCCGCCCCTTCGAAGCATTTCATGATTTTAGCAATGACTTCGTTTAAATACGGCCGATCGCTGTGACGAACGCAGCATTCAAGCTCTGCATAGTCCGGCACGACGTTCGACGCCGTGCCGCCGTTGACGAGATACACGCCAATCCGCGTTTCTGGCCGCACGTGCTGGCGCAGCATGTCGATAGCGTGAATCGCCAGCATCGCGCCGTTCAAGGCGTTGCGGCCATTCCAGGGGCTGCTCGCCGCGTGAGCCGTTTGCCCATGAAAGGCGACGCGATAATCGCTAAGAGCCAAGAAATGAGAGTTAGCCATCGTCTTATCGGGCATGACGTGCGTCATCATCGCTAAATCGTAGTCGTGAAAGATCCCCTGCTCGCACATGGCGACCTTGCCGCCCCGCAGCTCTTCGTCAGGCGTACCGATGAGGTCAACCTGTACGGGAAGATCAGCCATATCCCAAAAAGCGGCCGCCGCCAGAAAGCTCATAGCCCCATTTGCCGAGTGGCCGCATCCATGGCCGATTTCCGGCAGGGCGTCATATTCGGCCAGAAGAGCCACTTTCAAAACCGGGTTGGAAACCTTCCGTACCGTCGCCTTAAACGCCGTCGGCAAACCGGCAAACTGCTCCGTCACCTCCATGCCCAGGGCACGGCAGGCTTCGACATAGGCCGCGCAGGCATGATATTCTTCGCCCGACAGCTCCGGGTCGTCGGCAATGCGGTAATTTAAAGAAAAAGCTTGCGGACCATATTTCTGCACGCTTTGTGCAAACTGATTTATGAAAGACATATATACACCTATTTCCTATAAATTTATAGAACGTACTGAATCAAGAACATATACGACGGAATCACGATAAGCCCCAATACTACCGTGATAAAGCTGATCTCCGTAGCATACTTCACATCAGCTCCAACCGCCTTGGCGACGACGGTCATCTGCGTCATAGCCGGCATACTGGCCTGCATTGTAAACACCTGAGCCGACATCGGTGTAACAGACACAAAGGGAAGCAAGGCCAATACGCACAGCGGGCAAACGATAAACCGCCCCGCCAGAGCCCCTATCAAGTCGCGATCCCACTGTACGCTGCGCAGCGGCAGCGAACTCATTTCAATGCCGATGACGATAAGAGACAGCGGCGTCGCCAGATTTCCTACGTACTGGAAAGATACGTGAAGGAATTCAGGCAGCTTGATGTCGGCCATAATCAACGCCAGGCCAATGAGAAAGGCCACCAGCGGAGGCGAAAACACCTTTTTGACAGTCTGCAGCGAAAATAAGGGCATATTTCCCTGTCCGCCCGTGCTGTCGTTGACGATGTGATAAATCCCCAAGGTCCAGAACATCGTCGTATTCGCCATATAATACAGCATGACCGAAGGCACGCTCTGCGTACCGAATAAGGCCAGGTTAACGGGAAGGCCGATGAAGATCGTATTGGCGACAAAAAAGCAGGTAATAAAGATGCCCTGCCGCTCCCTGCGTATGTGCAGCGCCGCAGCTGCCGCCCGGCCCACGACGTAGGCCAGTAGGATAGACAAAAAGGGCAGAGCCAAATCCGGCGCAATCCGCAGCAGCGAATCATGTGTAAAATCCCGCTCCAACTGGCAAATCATGAACAACGGCAAGGCGACCTTCATGATAAGCCGGGTCAATATTGCGCTGGTATCCGGTCCAAACCACCCTTTCTTCGACAACACAAAACCGATGCCAATCATAAACAATATTTCAAAAATACCCTGCAGCCCATGAAGCACAGCTTCCACTATCAATCCATCTCCCTCTTATGTCAAGTCGTATAGCCCAGGCTGTCGGTCATGAAATATATTGATACGGCTTCGAATATCGGTGACGCTGTCCAAGTCGATATCCGTGCAAAGCATCTCTTCGCCGTCTCCCCCCTGCGCCAAGACATTCCCCCACGGGTCGATAATCATCGAATGGCCGCCGAACTGCATGGAATCCGTACTGCCGCAGCTGTTGACCGCCACGATGAACAGCTGGTTTTCAATCGCTCTGGCCTGATTCAATATGCACCAGTGATCCACGCGGGACGCCGGCCAGGCCGCCGGCACAAAAATAATCTGCGCCCCCGTCAGCGTCGCCATCCGCACCCATTCGGGAAAACGGACATCATAACAAATCACGGCAGCCATGGGAATGCTATCCAAGGAAAACGCGCAGCCCTTTGTTCCCGGCGTAAATTTTTCATCTTCATGGCCCGGCGCAAATAAATGCACCTTGTCATACGAGCTGACAATACGGCCGCTGCGATCTGCCACGTACATCGTATTATACAGCTTACCTTCCCGACGGACAGCTGCAGAACCGCCGACAATATGAACGCCGAACCGAGCCGCTGACTCTGATAAGAAGGCCTGCGTCCGCCGCCCGTCCTCATCGGCCAATTCACGGATATTGTCGGGATAAAAGGACGTATTCCACATTTCCGGCAGTACGATAATATCGGGCCGCTCCTGTGCAGCGTTTCGTATCCAGTCTTCTACTTGCTTATAATTATGCTCTACATCCCCCAGCCGCAGAGACATCTGAGCCGCTGCAATCTTCATATCTGTCCCTTCTTTCTACTGTATATTTTTGATAACATCTCGCCATAAATCATTATAATAGAAATATAAGAGAAACACAATATCCGATTGTATGAGAGCCTGCGGCAACAAAACGAAACATCCCCTATCCTTGCCGGGGCTTGAAAAAAGGACTGTATATTGATATAGTAAAATGAATAGCATATGAGAGAAGGGATAGTATGGCTAAAACGAAAAAGACCAACGTCATGCGCATTTTAGATAAACAAAAAATTTTCTATACAACGAAAGCTTATGAATATTCTGAAGACGACCTGTCCGGCGTTCACGCCGCCGCCGAGCTCGGCATGGATCCGGCTCAGGTATTCAAAACGCTGGTAGGCCAAGGAAACAAGACAGGACCCGTCGTATTCTGCATTCCCAGCAACAAGGAGCTCGATTTAAAGAAGGCCGCATCCTGCAGCGGCAATAAATCGGTTCAGCTGCTCCACGTCAAAGATCTGCTCGGCTTGACGGGATACATCCGCGGCGGCTGCTCCCCTATCGGTATGAAAAAGCAGTTTCCTACATATATCGACGAGTCAGCCCTGCAGTACGAAGCCGTCAGCCTCAGCGCCGGCATGCGGGGACAGCAGGTCCTCGTAGCGCCGCAGGACGTCGCTCAGTTGATTCACGCAGAATTCCATCAGCTCACGATGAAGGACATTACATTGACGGAAGGAAGAGTACGATGACAGACAAAGAAATGGAACCTTGGCTGCATGAACTCATGCAGTGTTCACAATGCGAATTGCGTCACGAAGGCAACCGCGGCCCGACGCGATACTCCGGCGACCCGGCATCGCCCCTCATGTTCGTCGGCGAAGGACCTGGCGGTGTGGAAGATGAGTACGGCGTGCCCCTTGTCGGCCCATCGGGACAGCTGCTGGACAAAGCCCTGTGGAGCGTAGGACTGACGCGCGACCACGTCTACGTTACGAATATTGTCAAATGCCGCCCCAAGAACAACCGGACGCCGACGCTGGAGGAAGGAAAGCGCTGTGCCAACATCCATCTCCTCCGTGAAATCGAAATGGTACAGCCGAAGGTCATCGTCTGCCTAGGAAAGGTCGCCTTTCAGTATTTCTACGGAAAAACAGCCAGCATTATGCGCAACCGCGGCATCTGGTTCAACTATCACGGCATTCCCGTCATGCCGACGTATCATCCGGCCTTTTTGCTGCGCCAAACCGGCAAAGACCTCGTAGAATCTAAATGGCAGGTATACTACGATTTTAAGGCCGCCGTAGACAAAGCCAAGGAAGCCATGCCGGACTATGTATACCAAAGCCCGGAAAAGCCCAACCTGATGGAGCAATTCGAAGACCTCCATAAATCCCGCCATTTTTAACCGACTGCAGCACACGCCCCTTTATATCCCTCCGATGTGAAGAGGCGTATGTTATACCGCGAATACAGATGAGCCCTACCTTATCTCTGGACAGCAAAGATAGCCCTATCATATAATGAATGCAAAGGATATTCGGGAGGTGAAATACATGAGCACAGCGATGCCCATCGGCGTTGATGACTTTAAAAAAGTACGGGAAAACTATTACTTTGTAGATAAGACGGATTTTATTCGGCAATTGATAGATTCGCATAGTGACGTAACATTGATTACACGTCCCCGGCGTTTTGGGAAAACGCTGACCATGAGCATGTTAGAGTATTTCTTTTCCATTGATCGGAAGAAAGAAAGCCAAGGCTTGTTTTCGGGATTATCGGTAGAAAAAAGTGGGACGGCGTACATGAAACATCTTGGCGCGCATCCCGTTATCTTCATATCGTTAAAAAATGTATCAGGCGACACATGGGAAAGTATCGTTAAGAGTCTGGGCTTTGCGTTAGCCGATTTGTATAGAAGTTTTAACTATCTGTCTCAAAGTGCGGTTGTAGACGACTCATTAAAAATTTATCTTCAAAAAGTCATATATGAGAATGCTACGCAGGATGAATTGGCTGTTTCTTTATTGAGATTGACTACAATGCTGCATCAGCATTATGGAAAACCAGTGATTCTGCTTATAGATGAATACGATGCGCCAATACAGCAGGCTTGGGAACGGGGATTTTACGGCGAATGTATTCGGTTTATGCGGCAATTTTTAGGCAGCGCTTTAAAGACAAATGCATCATTAGATTTTGCGGTTCTAACAGGCGTACTTCGTATTGCCAAAGAAAGTATTTTCAGCGGCCTGAATAACCTAGATGTCTGCTCTGTCCTGCGCGATAAATACAGTACGGTCTTCGGATTTACGCCGGAAGAAGTCGCTAAATTAACGGAAGATATAGGCAAATCAGAAGTACTGCCGGAACTGAAACAGTGGTACGACGGCTATCGCTTTGGCAGCAGTGAAATATATAATCCCTTATCGGTCATCAGCTACATCGATAACCAATGCCTCCCTCGGCCCTACTGGATGAATACGTCCAATAACAGTATCCTGCGCGAGCTAGTTTCCCACGCCGATTACTTACAAATCAAGGCGCTGCGTGGACTCCTCCATGATACACCCGTTTCTGTCAGCTTGAATGAAGGCGTGATCTATGACCAGATTGGAAAAGACCGAAGCGCCTTATATACCATGCTGCTTACAACAGGGTATTTGACCGTATCGGAAAATATCCCGACGAGCTACGACCGCTACTTACTGCGCATTCCCAATGAAGAAATCAAACGGGTATACAGCATGGAAATCCTGAATACCATCGTAGAAGGAATGGATCGGGACACCTTCGACGGTTTATTTGATTTGCTGTTTACCGGCCAGAGCGAAGACTTTGCGTACCTGCTGCAAAAAATATTGCTGCGGTTTGCCAGCACCTATGATACGGCAAATAAAGAAAGCTTTTATCACGGCTTCATGTTGGGCATGGCCGCTCTGTTTTTAGGCCGAAATTATACGGTCGAATCGAATAGAGAAAGCGGCTACGGCCGGTTTGATCTCGCAATTTTCCCCAAAGATACAAATAAAGCCGGCGTCTTGATGGAGTTTAAAGCCACCAACAGCGAAGCGCAGCTGGAAGATAAAGCCGACGAAGCGCTGCGGCAGATTGAGGGAAGGCAGTACGGGACAGAATTTGAAAAACGGGGAGTTTCAAAAGTCTGGAAATACGGCATTGCCTTCTGCGGCAAGCAAATTCATGTAAAAATGAAAATATAAGCACGATAGCAGCCCTAGCCAGTATCGGCTAGGGCCTTTTGCAATTAATGAAAAATGTCAAAATCTGTGCTGTTAGGGTTAATATATTGTTGGAGATTACTAATCCACGCGGCGCATACAATACGGGATATGGCAGAAACAGCCGCTATCAAGTATGCCTATATGTTAAGTTTAGCGATTAGTACAGGTGATGATCCAGAAGCCGATATACAGACCGACCTTTCGACGACAAAACAAAAGCCAAAAGCTACTGCACAGTCTTCTGCCCCGATGCAATCAGTAAGAAAGAAACAACCACTGAAATGTGCCGATTGCGGAGCAACAATCAGCGATAAAGTCAGTAGTTATTCTCAAAAGCAATTCGGACGTCCCCTATGTATCCGGTGTCAGCATCAAGTATCTCATATTGCATAATCTTAGAATAAAAATCCGTTTTATGTAAACTTTATGTATTGTTAAAAAAGTTCATATAAATTAAATATCTTCAAAATAAGGTGCCAAAAAGCTCTTTTTTATAAAATATGGCCTCATGGAAAACACCCATGAGGCCAGTTTCTATCTGTATGGAGCGGATGAAGGGGATCGAACCCTCGTACCAAGCTTGGGAAGCTCGTATTCTACCACTGAATTACACCCGCATGTTATGGTACTTATTAAGTATATCAAATACACGAGCCCTTTGTAAAGAGATTAGAGCTGAAAATATGATAAAATCCCAGGCACGGCCTCCGTCATGTTACTGTTTTGTTACAGTTTCGCCTCTTCTCTATTCCTAAGGCAGACTTTATGTTATAATGCATTCACAAGGATTTTAGAAAGGATAGTGATATGCTATGAAAAAAATCTTAACTGCCGTCGCAATGGCCGGGACGCTCCTGATGGGCTGTGCCGCCGTCGGCGCAATGGACTCGACGACATTGCTGAATAACCCCGACCGGTACCGCGTCGTAAGCACCCAGCCCGACGGCGTCGTATACGTCGATATGGATTCTATAAAGAGCATGCAGACCCGGGACTTCCCCAACAGCATCGAAAATATTTCCTGCACGCTGTACGTAGAAAAGTACAACAGCACCTTGGATGCCATGGCTTTCCAGCAAAATCAGGTCATCCGTCAGATCAACGAATATTCGGCGACGCTTCACGGCAATAAGCGCGACAACACGTACGATTTAAAAGCGGAATTGCAGCAGGTCTACTCTCCCCAGGGTGAAGCAAAGGAAATCAGCATCGACACGATTCAATTTAAAAATATCAAAGACATGTTTGTCAATACCCATCGCCTGGCTGCATTGCCGAAGCAGTAAAGACATATTTTTCCAGAGATACAAAGGGCTTGCCGCACGTCATACGTGCAGCAAGCCCCTTTATCATGTCATGCAGCAACAAACAAAACACGCCCTATCCCGAAGGATAAGGCGTGTTTTGCTGTATGTGATTCTATGAGCAAATAGAGTTATACACTAACGTATCGGCTTATTTTCCAGCCAAGGTCTTGTATGCTTCGAGACGGTCTTTCATGTCTTCAGCCGTCTTTTCGAAGAATTCGTCAGCCTTTTCAGGGAATACGGTCTTCAGCGATGCATAGCGGACTTCGCCCATGAGGAAGTCTTTAATGTCGCTGACCGGTTCTTTAGAATCGAGGATGAACGGATTCTTGCCTTCAGCTTTCAGAGCCGGGTTGTAGCGATACAGGTGCCAGTAGCCAGCTTCAACGGCTTTCTTAGCTTCGATCTGGCTGTTGGCCATACCGGCTTTGATGCCGTGGTTGATGCACGGTGCATAGCCGATGATCAAGCTCGGGCCGTCATAAGCTTCAGCTTCCTGAATCGCTTTCAGGCACTGGTTCTTGTCGGCGCCCAAGGCAACCTGAGCAACGTATACATAGCCATAGGTCATAGCGATGCGGCCCAAGTCTTTCTTTCTCGTCTTCTTGCCGCCAGCTGCGAACTTAGCGATAGCCGAGGTCGGCGTAGCTTTGGAGGACTGACCGCCCGTGTTGGAGTAAACTTCCGTATCGAATACGAAGACGTTGACGTTTTCGCCCTGAGCCAATACGTGGTCCAAGCCGCCGAAGCCGATGTCATAAGCCCAGCCGTCGCCGCCTAAGATCCACTGGCTGCGTTTTACCAAATTGTCGCGGCGTTCATAGATGCGTTTGCAGATCGGGCATACGTCCTTAGCTGCTTCTACGACGGCGACAACTTTGTCAGCCCGTTCGCGCGTGCCTTCGCTTACATCCTTATTGTCGAGCCATTCCTGGAATACGGCTTTCGCGTCGGCCGGCGTATTCGGGTTGTCGATGGCTTCCTGAATATCCATAGCCATTTTTTCGCGAACCTGCTGCGTAGCCAAGAACATGCCCAAGCCGAATTCGGCGTTGTCTTCGAACAAGGAGTTCGCCCAGCCCGGGCCGTGGCCTGCTTCGTTCGTCGTGTACGGCATGGACGGTACGCTGCCGGACCATACGGAGGAGCAGCCCGTAGCGTTAGCAACCATCATGCGGTCGCCGAAGAGCTGCGTAATGAGTTTTGCATACGGTGTTTCGCCGCAGCCTGCGCAGGCACCGGAGAATTCGAGCAGCGGCTGTTCGAACTGGCTGCCTTTAACGGTGAATTTATTCATGGGGTTCTTCTTAGCAGGGAGATTGACGGCATAATCCCAGAGGGGAGCTTTTTCTTCCTGAGAACCGAAGGGTTTCATTTCCAGGGCTTTTTCCTTAGCCGGGCAAACCTGAGCGCAGCTGCCGCAGCCTAAGCAGTCGAGGACGCTGACAGCCATGGTGAAGTGCATGCCGGGAACGCCGACAGCCGGTTTCGTCTTGAGGCCGGCCGGAGCAGCGGCGACTTCTTCATCCGTCAAGAGAACCGGACGAATAGCTGCGTGCGGGCAGACGAAGGAACACTGGTTGCACTGGATACATTTTTCTGCATCCCATTCCGGTACGTTGATAGCAACGCCGCGTTTTTCATAAGCAGCCGTGCCCTGCGGGAATGCGCCGTCTTCCAGGCCGATGAACGTGCTGACCGGCAAGGAGTCGCCTTCCTGTGCGTTGACCGGTTCCAAAATCTTCGTAACGAATTCGGGAACGTCTTTGACAGGAGCAGCTTCATCGGCAACGTCAGCCCAGCTGGCCGGAACGTCGATTTTTACGATGCCTGTTACGCCATTGTCGATAGCGGCGTTGTTCATGTCGACGACTTTCTGGCCTTTTTTGCCGTACGAGGAAACGACAGCGTCTTTCAGGTATTTAACAGCATCGTCAATAGGAATGATGTCGGCGATCTTGAAGAACGCAGCCTGCATGATCATGTTGAAGCGGCCGCCTAAGCCGATTTTCTGAGCGATGTTTACAGCGTCGATCGTGTAGAACTGAATATCGTTCTGCGCGATGTAGCGTTTCATCGAAGCCGGCAGGTTCGCGTCCAGTTCTTCCGGAGTCCAGAGGGTGTTCAGGAGGAAGCTGCCGCCTTTCTTCAGGCCGGACAATACGTTGTATTTATGTACGTACGACTGCTGCGAACAGGAAACGAAAGCAGCTTTGTTGATGAGGTACGTCGATTTGATCGGGTTTTTGCCGAAGCGGAGGTGAGATACGGTAATACCGCCGGATTTCTTGGAGTCATAGGCAAAGTAAGCCTGAGCGTGCATATCCGTGTGGTCACCGATAATCTTAACAGCGCTCTTGTTGGCGCCGACCGTGCCGTCGGAGCCAAGGCCCCAGAACTTGCAGGCCGTCGTGCCTTCCGGCGTCGTGTCGATGTCTTCGCCGAGGGGCAGGGACGTGTAGGTAACGTCGTCGACGATGCCGATAGTGAACTGATCTTTCGGCTGGTCGAGCTTCAAGTTTTCGAATACGGAAAGAATGTGGGTCGGAGTCGTGTCTTTTCCGCCGAGGCCAGCGCGGCCGCCTACGATAAGAGGCTGTTTTTCCTTGCCGGCATATACGCCCTTGACGTCGAGGTACAGCGGTTCAGCAACGGAGCCCGGTTCTTTCGTGCGGTCAAGAACAGCGATCTTCGTAACCGTTTCCGGAATATATTTGAAGAAGTATTTTTCCGAGAACGGGCGATAGAGGTGAACTGCCAGGAGTCCGACTTTTTCACCGCGTTTGTTGAGGAAGTCTACCGTTTCTTCGATAGCGTCCGTCAAGGAACCCATAGCGACAATCATGCGGTCTGCGTCGGGAGCGCCGTAGTATCTGAAGGGATGGTATTCCCGGCCCGTGAGAGCGGAAATTTTTTCCATGTAGTCTTCAACGATATCCGGCAGCGCTTCGTAGTACTTGTTCTGTACTTCCTGCTGCTGGAAGTAGATATCCGAGTTCTGCAGCGTGCCCTTCGTCGTCGGATGATCCGGGTTGGTAGCGCGGTCGCGGAATTCTTTAACAGCGTCCATGTCGACTAATTTTGCCAAATCGTCGTAGTCGAAGGCTTCGATTTTTTGAATTTCATGAGACGTGCGGAAGCCGTCGAAGAAGTTGAGGAACGGAACGCGGCCTTTAATTGCCGATAAGTGAGCGACAGCCGACAAGTCCATAACTTCCTGAACGCTGCCTTCAGCCAGCATAGCAAAGCCGGTCTGACGGCAAGCCATGACGTCGCGCTGGTCGCCGAAAATGCACAAGGTGTTCGTGCCGAGAGCACGAGCTGCAACGTGGAATACGCCCGGGAGCAATTCGCCGGCGATTTTGTACATATTCGGAATCATAAGGAGCAAGCCCTGAGAAGCCGTGTAGGTCGTCGTCAAAGCGCCTGCCTGCAAAGAGCCGTGAACAGCGCCGGCAGCGCCGCCTTCAGCCTGCATTTCCTGAACGCGGACAACTTGTCCGAACATGTTCTTAACGCCCTTAGTCGCCCATTCGTCCATTTTTTCCGCCATCGTGGAAGAAGGCGTAATAGGATAAATAGCGGCAACATCAGTAAACACGTAGGACACATAAGCGGCAGCGGTATTGCCGTCCATGGTCATCATTTTTTTTGCCATGAAAATCCCTCCAACTAATAAAAAATAGTCTTCAATGGCTTTATTATAACGCACAATTCTATATCTGTATAACAAATGAAATTAATCGCTTTAATCAATATTTTTGATTGTCAAGCCTGATGTAAGCCACTTTTCAATATTTTATAAAAATCATTGACGGAGAAAAGAAAATCTTGCATACTAGTCATATGAAGGAGAGATTATAAATTATGGAAATACGAAACTTAAATACCTTTCTTCAAGTCGTTTCTATAAAAAACTTCACGCAGGCGGCGAAAATCCTCGGCTATTCCCAGTCCAACGTCAGCGCGCAGATTCAGCAGCTGGAACGGGAGGTCGGCGCGCCCTTATTCAACCGCATCGGCCGCCAGGTCACGCTGACTCAGCATGGCGAGGAGCTGATTCCCTACGCCCAGAAAATCGTCGCGACGGCCCTACTGATGGAAAATTTCCTGAAATCCAAGGAATCCCTCGGCGGCACCCTGCGCATCGGCATGGTAGAATCGCTGTACGAAATCCTGTTCGAATCATCCCTTCTCCGTTATCATCAGCACTTTCCCAACGTCAAAGTCGAGTTAGTCGTCGACGATACGGCGACCCTGAAAAATCGGATGCAGACCGGCGTTCTTGACTTCGCCTGCCTCATTGCCGAGCCCCTGCCGAAAACGCAGTGGCACACATGGTATTCCCGAAAGGAAGACATCGTCGTCATCGCCAATCCCGGCAATCACCTGTGCCGGCAGAACTCTCTGACCCTGAGCGATTTAAAAGACGAGGAGTTCATCTTGATGGAGTTGACAGCTCCCTACATCGTCACCTTTCAGAGCGCCATGTCCGCCCAGAATATTACCCTTCGCCCATTCTTGACGCTGCAAAGCGCCAACACGGCAACGCGCCTCGTCAGCAAGGGCAATTTTTTATCGGTCCTGCCCCAGTACACCGTCGTGCAGGCAGCCAAGCAGGGCGACGTCGTCATCCTGCCGATCACCGACTTTTGCGACAGCTCGTACGTCCAGACGGTACTCCACGCCAACAAGGTCATGACGCCTCAGATAGAAGGCTTCCTGCAGGAAATACAGGCGGTTATCGAGACGGAAACGTCCCGGCTCTAGGCATTCCGCCTTTTTATTACTACAATACACGCTGATTAAGAAGGTGAATACGTTATGAAATTAATGGTATCAGGCATCGGCGGCGTCGGCGGCTACATTGCCGCCGTTCTCTGCCGCTATTATCCCGGCAGCGTCACGCTGATCGCCCGGGGCAAACGGAAGAAGGCCCTGGAGCAGCGGGGACTGGTCGTCCACAGCGCCGTCTTAGGAGAGCAAACCTATCATCCCGCCGTGACGGATTGTCCGGCCGACGCCGGCATTCAGGACGTAATTTTTGTCTGCGTCAAGGCCTTTTCCCTTGATGAAGCCCTGGCCGCCCTTCGCCCATGCGTCGACGAGCACACCGTAGTCGTCCCTGTTATGAACGGCATCGACCATGCCGACCGGACCCGGGCCGCCCTTCCTGCGGGCCGAGTCGTAAATTCGCTTATTTACATCACATCATCCTACGACGGCGAATACGCCATCTGCCACGCCAGCCCCTACGTCCGCATGCGCGCAGACAGCCCCGACCGCGACGCCGCAGCCCTGGTCTGCCGCTTGCTGCATCACGAACAGGCCATGGAATGTACGATTCCCCAGGATATGAAAAGCGAAGTATGGAAAAAATACATCATAAACTGCGCCTACAACACGATTACGGCCTACTACACCTGCACGACGCGGGGCCTGCTGGAGCATCCGGAACGACTGACAGAGTTCCAGGCCCTTCTCGATGAAGCCTACGCCGTAGCCATAGCCGACGGCGTGCAGCTCCCAGCCGGACTGACGGCGGAGATTTTCGAAGACATGATGCATTACCGCAATGCCGACGCGACGAGCTCCATGGCCCGAGACGCCATGGCTCATAAGCCGACGGAGCTTGAGACGTTCAGCGGCCATCTCGTCCGCCTGGCCGATCGGCTAGGCGTGCCGGCACCCGTGTCCAAACGGTTTTATCAAGAGCTGCTGAAACGGGAGGTAGGGAAATGAAACTGATGGTAACAGGCATCGGCGGCGTCGGCGGCTACGTCGCATCTGTATTATGCGCCGCCTACTCCGACGTCACGCTGATCGCCCGGGGACCGCGCAAAGAAGCGCTGCTGAAAAAGGGCCTCGTCCTCCACAGCGACGTATTCGGAGAGCATACGGCCTTTCCCGCTGTAACGGACGACCCGTCGACAGCGGGCATACAAGACATGATATTTGTCTGCGTAAAAAATTACTCCCTTGCCGACGCGCTGACGGCAATTCTTCCCTGTGTCAGCCGGCATACCGTCGTCGTCTTGATTTTAAACGGCGTCGACCATAGCGCCGCAGCGAAAAAGATCCTGCCGAAATGTCCCATCGTCGACACGACGATTTACATTACGTCAGCCTATGAAGCAGATTTTTCTATACGCCAATCGGGAACCTTCGCCCGTCTGTTCATCGGCTCCGACGATAAGGAAGCGGCACAGCGCGCCTACGACGTGCTCAACTGCGAAGGCCTGACGTGCCGACTCTCCGGCGATATTACGGCGGAAATCTGGAACAAATACATTACAAACTGCGCCTACAATGTCATTACGTCCTATTACGAAGGGACGATCGGCTACGTCTTTTCCCAGCCCAAGGGCAAAGAGGAGTTCCGTACCCTCCTGGATGAGGCCTATGCCGTCGGCAAGGCATTGGGCATCGCCCTCTCGCCAACCCTTCCCGAGGAAATTTACGACCGCGTCATGCGCCAAAAGGATAAAGACGTCTCCAGCTCCCTGGCCCGCGATATCATGCAGGGCCGTCAAAGCGAGCTGGAAACCTTCAGCGGATACTTGGTAAAAACGGCTGACGAGCTGCATATTCCCGTTCCCTTCTCAGCCCATTGCTACCACACGATTTTGCAGCGCCTGCAGCATACGGCGACATAAGCATAATACCAAAGGCCCTCGTGCTCTATGGATAGATTTCATAGAGCACGAGGGCCTTTTTCTTATAAAAAGACTCTTGCCAACCTGCCGGTCATAGCCACAACAAGTTGGCAAGAGCTTGTAAGCACTTAAAAGGTTGTTTTCGTTTACTACAGACCGGACATCCCGTCGGTGAAACATGTAAGCGGTGAATCATCGGCTTTGAATTCTATGTCCGGGTACTACCTTTGACAGCAGCTCGTCTTATTTTTTCATGACGCGAGCTTCGCCGTCGGTGACGACTTTGCCGTCCTGATTGGTGACAGTCGTCTTGAAGATAATGCGGTGTTTTGCATCGTCTTTTTCCTTGCATTCTACCGTCGCGGTCAGCGTGTCACCGTAGAATACCGGTGCCAGGAAGCTGAGGGACTGATTCATGTAAATCGTGTTCACGCCCGGCAGCTCCGTGCCCAGTACGGCCGAAATCAAACCTGCAGAAATCATGCCGTGGGCAATGCGCTGTTTGAACATGGAATTCTTAGCGAATTCTTTGTTGATGTGGACGGGGTTGAAGTCTGTCGTTACGCCGGCAAAGGCATATACGTCGAATTCGGAAATCGTCTTCGATACGGATGCTTTATCACCGATCTTAATATCTTCATATTTTACATCACGTGCCATTTTTTCATCTCCTCTCTTTGTGAAGTATATAACTGCATATTACAGTTCCAAACCCATGGGTTTGTCTTCAAAGATACGAGCGTCCATCAGCTTGACGTCTTTGACGATGGGCTTGAAGTCCATGTATGCCAATACGTCTTTTTCGATGTCGATGCCCGGTGCGACTTCGATCAGTTCCAAGCCTTCCGGAGTCAGTTTGAATACGGCGCGTTCCGTGACGTACAGTACGGGCTGGCCTACGGCATTTGCATAAGCGCCGCTGAACGTAACCTGTTCTACCTGTTTCAGGAACTTCTTGTTCCGGCCTTCGCTCGTGATGACCAGTTTGCCGTCTTTGACTTCTTCCTTCAGGCCGCCGGCTGTGAAGGTGCCGCAGAAGATTACCTTCTTGGAGTTCTGCGTGATGTTGATGAAGCCGCCGCAGCCTGCTACGCGGCCATTGAACTTACTTACGTTGATATTGCCGTTGACGTCCGATTCAGCCAAGCCGAGGATTGCCAGGTCTACGCCGCCGCCGTCATAGAAGTCAAACTGGTACGGCTGGTCGAGGATAACCGAGGCGTTCGTGGCTGCGCCGAAGCTCAGGCCGCCGGCCGGTACGCCGCCGATGGTGCCTGCTTCTGTCGTCAGTACCATGCTGTCGATGCCTTCTTCAGCAGCGACTACCGATACGCCTTCAGGCATGCCGATACCGAGGTTTACAACTGCGTCGGGAATCAGTTCCATAGCGCAGCGGCGGGCAATGATCTTGCGGTTGTTCAGTTTCAGCGGAGCTACCGAATCCAGAGGAACTTTTACATCGCCGTTGAATGCCGGGTTGTACGCATAATCCCAAGTCATCATATGGTCAGCTTCGTCAGCTTTTACGACATAGTCGACGATTACGCCGGGGATCTTAACGTCTCTCGGGTCCAGCGTATTCTTGGCTGCTACATCTTTTACCTGAACGATAACGATGCCGCCGCAGGCTTTAGCCGCTTCAGCGATAGCCAAGGCTTCGCCCGTGCCGATTTCGCCGTCCATCGTAACGTTGCCGTCTTCGTCGGCTGTCGTGCCGCGGATGATAGCTACATCAATTTTGTGCGGATGATACCAGAGCCATTCTTCGCCGCCCAATTCAATAACTTCAACGATATCTTCCTTCGTTACATCGTTGATTTTGCCGCCTTCCAGACGAGGATCAACGAAGGTACGGAGGCCGACTTTGGTAATCGTGCCGGGACGGCGGCCCGCGATGTCGCGGAACCACTGGGACAACGTGCCCTGCGGCAGGTTGTAGGCTTCTACTTTATTGTTATTTACCAATTCGCCCAAACGCGGTGTCAGGTTGAAGTGACCGCCGATAATACGTTTCAGCATGCCTTCGTCGCCGAGGTGGTTCAGGCCGCGTTCGCCGCTGTCGCCCTGGCCTGCAGCATAAATAACTGTCATGTCTTTAGGCGTGTTGTTAGCTCTAAAGGAAGCTTCCATTTCTTTCAATACTGCTTCCGGAATCAAACCGCCGACGAAACCGCTCGTTGCGATGGTTGCGCCGTCTTTAATCTGTTGTACTGCTTCAGCAGCCGTTACAAATTTTGCCATGATGAGCATCTCCTTTTGCTTTACATCTTAAACTTTACAAAATTTTTGTATATGTTGATGTATCTTAGTGAAGCCCTGTTACAGAATAGATAAAGATGATGACGAATACGGTGAAGGTCTTCAGTACCGTAATTACGAAGATATCTTTATACGATTCTTTATGCGTCAAGCCGCAAACTGCGAGCAGCGTGATGATAGCGCCGTTGTGGGGCAAGGTATCCAAACCGCCGGAAGCCATGGAAGCAACACGGTGGAGGATTTCCGGACCCATGCCGATGGACTGTGCCCAAGCGAGCCAATCCTGGGACATTAATTCCAAAGCGATAGCCATACCGCCGGAAGCAGAACCTGTAATACCAGCAAGCACCGTTACGCTGACAGCTTCGGATACGAGCGGCGTGCCGCCGATATGAATGCTCATGAGGAAGCCTGCTACTTCAGCAAAGCCCGGGAGCTGGGAGATAACGTTACCATAACCAACTTCGGATGCCGTGTTCATAATAGCGAGCAGGGAGCCGATAGCGCCAGCGTTGAGGATCTTGGACATGCTGTCAACCGTCTTGATTTCGCGCCAGCCGGCAATCAAAGCGACGATGATGCCGCAGACAAGGGCGATAATCAAAGCCCAGATACTAACTACGTTCTGTACCTTAGCAGCTACGAGGGGAACGCCCTTCATATGCTGGAAGGGAACGAGGATATCGGGATTCCAGGTAACGAATTCAGTAACAGCAAAATTAACGACCAATACAGTCAGCAAGGGGAGGCAAGCAACCTGCCAGGAGAACAATTTTGCGTTCGGGTCCAGTACAGGTTCGTTCAGCGTATGATTGCCATAGCCTTCGCCTTTAGCGATGCAGGATTTCAAACGATGGATAATAAAGAAACCGCCAACGCCATAAATGATGACGGCGCCGATGATACCAGCAAGCGGGCCGGCATAAAGGTTCGTGCCGAAATATGTCGTCGGGATAATGTTCTGAATCTGCGGAGTACCGGGCAAGCAGTCCATCGTAGCCGTAAATGCACCTAAAGCGATGCAGGCCGGAATCAGGTGTTTCGGATAGTTAGCTTCTTTAAAGAGGGCTGCTGCGAACGGATATACTGCGAATACAACGACGAACATGAGAACGCCGCCGTAGGTCAGGATCGAACCTGCCAATACGATAGAAATAACGGCTTTTGTAGGTTCTTTGCCCAAGCCATTGATGATAGCGCTGGCCAAACCACGGGCAAGACCCGTTTCTTCCATGACCTTACCAAAAATAGCACCTAACATGAATACCGGGAAGTACGATTTGATGTACGTTACGGCTTTACCCATGAATAATTCGGTGTATGAAGGCATGAGGTCTAAACCAGTCAGCGTAGCCGCCAGGATAGCCATGATCGGGGCCATCATGATAACGGAGAAGCCGCGGTATGCGAACGTTATCAGGCCGATCAAGCTGAGTAAGATGACGAGAATGTTAAAATCCATGTGTACTCTCAACTCCTTATAACTTTGTGACAATTAGAACTTAAAAGGACTAAAAAATAAAACAGCCATGGCTAATGCATTCTTAATATTCAGGATATTGAAATCTAAAAATGCATTCTACACATTCATCATAGCATTTCCATTTCAGCAAAGTAAAATGGTCTGTCTTCATTTAATATATGAAATAATTTCATTCTTCGCTTGTAAAACGCTTTACGTCTCAAGAGCTATTTTATCCCATATTCTTTGACTTCCTTTGCATTCCTTGAATGAAAAAAAGTATAAAAAGTCTATTCCAGACACTATTGTTCCTTATTATGAAATACTGATAGACGCATGTATGCTGTACTTTAATTCAAGTCCTCGTAGCAGTTCTAAAAGAAAAAAACTTTTTTGTTTCTCTGCAATAAAAAACGAAGAAAGTATTATGCGTTTTTAATCTAGCTGAAAAAAGGAAGGGAATGATTCTTTTTGTTCAAAAATGAACATTCTTCCTCTATTATATCGCATATCCATATATTTAAATCAATATATACGGCACATATAGCACTATCCTCTTCTTCTCATTGCCATTTTTTATACAGTGTTTCACTGCTTCATTAGTAATTTTGTAAAAAAAAAGACTCTTGCCAACCTGTCATGTGGGTTAGACAAGTTGGCAAGAGCTTGTAAGCACTTAAAAGGTTGGTTTCGTTTACTTAACCGGACATGTTGTCGGTGAATCATGTAAGCAGTGAATCATCGGCTTAGGCTTCTAAGTCCGGATACATCGGATACGAGCGAGCGTTTGACTTATTTTTTCATGACGCGGGCTTCGCCGTCCGTTACGACCTTGCCGTCCTGATTGGTTACGGTCGTCTTGAAGATAATGCGGTGTTTTGCATCGTCTTTTTCCTTGCATTCTACCGTCGCGGTCAGCGTATCACCGTAGAATACCGGTGCCAGGAAGCTGAGGGACTGATTCATGTAAATCGTGTTCACGCCCGGCAGCTCCGTGCCCAGTACGGCCGAAATCAGGCCTGCCGACAACATGCCATGGGCAATGCGCTGTTTGAACATGGAATCCTTAGCGAATTCTTTGTTGATGTGAACGGGGTTGAAGTCCGTCGTTACGCCGGCAAAGGCATATACGTCGAATTCGGAAATCGTCTTCGATACAGATGCTTTATCACCGATCTTAATATCTTCATATTTTACGTCTTTTGCCATTTCTGCATCTCCTCCTTGCTTACCTTACGGATATACTATTACAGTTCCAAACCCATGGGTTTGTCTTCAAAGATACGAGCGTCCATCAGCTTGACGTCTTTGACGATGGGCTTGAAGTCCATGTATGCCAATACGTCTTTTTCGATGTCGATGCCCGGTGCCACTTCGATCAGTTCCAAGCCTTCCGGAGTCAGCTTGAATACGGCGCGTTCCGTGACGTACAGTACGGGCTGTCCTACGGCATTTGCATAGGCGCCGCTGAACGTTACCTGTTCTACCTGATTCAGGAACTTCTTATTCCGGCCTTCGCTCGTGATGACCAGTTTGCCGTCTTTGACTTCTTCCTTCAGGCCGCCGGCTGTGAAGGTGCCGCAGAAGATTACCTTCTTGGAGTTCTGCGTGATGTTGATGAAGCCGCCGCAGCCTGCTACACGGCCATTGAACTTACTTACGTTGATATTGCCGTTGACATCCGATTCAGCCAAGCCGAGGATTGCCAGGTCTACGCCGCCGCCGTCATAGAAGTCAAACTGGTACGGCTGGTCGAGGATAACCGAGGCGTTCGTGGCTGCGCCGAAGCTCAGGCCGCCGGCCGGTACGCCGCCGATAGTGCCTGCTTCTGTCGTCAGTACCATGCTGTCGATGCCTTCTTCAGCGGCAACGATGGAAACGCCTTCAGGCATGCCGATACCGAGGTTTACGACTGCGTCGGGAATCAGTTCCATAGCGCAGCGGCGGGCAATGATCTTGCGGTTGTTCAGTTTCAGCGGAGCTACCGAATCCAGAGGAACTTTTACATCGCCGTTGAATGCCGGGTTGTACGCATAATCCCAAGTCATCATATGGTCAGCTTCGTCAGCTTTTACGACATAGTCGACGATTACGCCGGGGATCTTAACGTCTCTCGGGTCCAGCGTATTCTTAGCTGCTACATCTTTTACCTGAACGATAACGATGCCGCCGCAGGCTTTAGCTGCTTCAGCGATAGCCAAGGCTTCGCCCGTGCCGATTTCGCCGTCCATCGTAACGTTGCCGTCTTCGTCGGCTGTCGTGCCGCGGATGATAGCTACATCAATTTTGTGCGGATGATACCAGAGCCATTCTTCGCCGCCCAATTCAATAACTTCAACGATATCTTCCTTCGTTACATCGTTGATTTTGCCGCCTTCCAGACGAGGATCAACGAAGGTACGGAGGCCGACTTTGGTAATCGTGCCGGGACGGCGGCCCGCGATGTCGCGGAACCATTGGGAAATCGTACCCTGCGGCAGGTTGTAGGCTTCTACCTTATTGTTGTTGATCAATTCGCCGAGACGCGGGGACAAGTTGAAATGACCGCCGATAATGCGTTTCATCAAACCTTCTTCGCCGAGGTGGTTCAGACCGCGTTCGCCGCTGTCGCCCTGACCAGCCGCATATACGATAGACAAATCCTTCGGCGTGCCGTTGGCTTTAAACGAAGCCTGGATTTCCTTCAATACGGCTTCTGCAAGCAAGCCACCGACAAAACCGCTCGTTGCTAACATGGAACCATCTTTAATCTGCTGAACCGCTTCAGCAGCCGTTACAAATTTTGCCATGATGAGCATCTCCTCCCATTCTATACTTCAACAAACGTCTATATATAAATCGTTTAGTGGAGCCCTGTTACAGAGTAGATAAAGATGATGACGAATACGGTGAAGGTCTTCAATACCGTAATCGCAAAGATATCTTTATACGATTCTTTATGGGTCAGGCCGCAAACTGCGAGCAGCGTGATAACCGCGCCGTTATGGGGCAAGGTATCCAAACCGCCGGAAGCCATAGAGGCGACGCGGTGGAGGATTTCCGGACCCATGCCGATAGACTGACCCCAAGCGAGCCAATCCTGAGCCATCAGTTCCAAGGCGATAGCCAAACCGCCGGAAGCGGAGCCTGTAATACCGGCCAGTACCGTTACGCTGACAGCTTCAGATACGAGCGGCGTGCCGCCGATATGGATGCTGATGAGGAAGTTAGCAACTTCAGCGAAGCCCGGAAGCTGGGAGATAACGTTACCATAACCAACTTCGGATGCCGTGTTCATAATAGCGAGCAGGGAGCCGATAGCACCGGCGTTGAGGATCTTGGACATGCCGTCGACCGTTTTGATTTCGCGCCAGCCGACAACCAAGGCTACCAAAATACCGCTTACGAGAGCGATGATAAGGGACCAGATACTAGCTACGTTCTGAACCTTAGCAGCTACGAGGGGAACGCCCTTCATGGAGTGGAAGGGTTCCAAAATAGCCGGGTTCCATGTAACAAATTCCGTAACTGCAAAGTTGACGACCAATACCGTTACCAGCGGCAGGCAGGCAACATACCAGGGGAACAATCTTGCGTTCGGATCGATAACCGGTTCGTTCGTCGTGTGGTTGCCGTAGCCTTCGCCCTTGGCAATCGCAGCTTTCAAACGATGGGTTACATAGAAAATACCTAAGCCGTAAATAATAGCCGAGCCGATGAAGCCGGCGAGAGGACCGGCATAGAGGTTCGTGCCGAAATATGTCGTCGGAATAACGTTCTGAATCTGCGGAGTGCCCGGCAAGGCGTCCATCGTAGCCGTAAACGCGCCGAGGGCAATGCAGACCGGGATTAAACGTTTCGGATAATTTGCTTCTTTAAAGAGAGCCGCAGCAAAGGGATATACTGCGAATACAACGACGAACAAGAGAACGCCGCCATAGGTCAGGATCGAACCTGCCAATACGATGGAGAGAACGGCTTTAGCCGGTTCTTTGCCCAAGCCATTGATGATGGCGCTGGCCAAGCCGCGGGCCAATCCAGTTTCTTCCATGACTTTACCAAAAATAGCACCTAACATGAATACCGGGAAGTACGATTTGATGTACGTTACAGCCTTGCCCATGAACAATTCGGTGTACGAAGGCATAACGTCAAGGCCAGTCAAGGTAGCCGCCAAGATAGCCATGATTGGAGCCATCATGATAACGGAGAAGCCACGGTATGCAAAGGTCATCAAGCCAATCAAGCTCAGCAGAATAACGAGAATGTTAAAATCCATATGTCTCTCATCTCCTTTACCAATATAAAGTTTTAAAAAGTGAAAACAGTAACAAATTAAGTCATGACAAATGTACGCTTTACATTTAACGAATGCATTCTATGCTTTCATGATAGCACTTTCTATGAGGCAAAGTAAAACGACGTGTCTTCATTTTTTATATGAAAATCATTCAATAATTCATATTTTCATTCATCTTTCCAGGTTAAACGTTTGATGTTTTGCATATTTGCCTTTTTATGGCAATAAAATAATGAGTTTTTGTCCAATGAATGCAAATAATGCAATCAGACAAAAACTCATTGACAAGTTTATTTTTTTATAAACGTTTGAATCATGTCTAAAAACAGCTGCATCGGCGTGGAAATGAATTTTTCCTTGCGATAGGCCAGCGTCGGAATCCAGGGAAATTCCGGGTCGGTCAAGTGAATCTGCACGACCTTTCCATCGCAGATCTTATCGATGACCGGCTTGGGCAGAATGGTAATCCCATTGCCGCAGTTTATGGCTTCAATAAGCAGATCCCACTGCCCGCTCTCCATGACGATATTCGGGGAAAAACCAGCTTTATGGCAGTTGTTGATAATGCTGTCATGAAGCATGAACGTATTATTCAGTATGTAAAAATCCTCCTGGGCCAGCTGCTTGAAGGAAATCGAATCGTATTCAGCCAGGCGGTGTCCCGGCGGCACGACGCATACGGCTTCGGACTGCAGAAAGGGGATCTGCACGAAGTCATCGTCGACAAAGGGCTGAATCAGGATACCCATATCTACGGCGCCGGCTTTGACCATAGAATAGGCCGTCTGCGCCCCTACTTCGGATATCTGAAGGTTAATGGCCGGATACATGGATTGATATTGATGCAGAATAGAATATACGACCGTAATGGTAACCGGCGGAACGCCTAAGGTCAAGGTTCCCCGCGCCGATTTCAGCAGCGCCGACAGCACTTCCGTTTCCGATTTATAATTCGACACGATCTTTACGGCGCCATGGTAAAAGATTTCGCCGGCAGAGGTTAATTTAAACTTTTTCGCCGTCCGGTCAATTAATTCCGTATCATAGGCTCTTTCCAGCGAACGAATGGCCTTGCTGATCGTCGACTGGCTGATAAACAACGATTCGGCTGCTTTTGTAAAGCTTTGTTTTTTTACGGTTTCGATGAAATAGATAAAATGGTCTATATTCATATGTGTGTCTCCTCTCCGACAGGTTTGTCCCGAATCCTTATCTTCTGGTCACATACAAAAACTTTTACGATTTATTAGAAAAAAGGATTTCACGCCCCGATTCCATACTATATTTTTTATTATGTCATACAACAAATAGCGTTTAAAATGAAATTATATCATTATCAGCACGCTTTCAATTCATTTTGTTGCCTTTTCTGGAATTCCATGGAATTATAAATTAAATTTTTCTTTGCTTTTGGCACGACACGATTCTATTCCAAAATATCCGCCTATTTATCAGAAAAAACATAGGCTCAAAAGCTCAAGCCGCCTATTTATCTTCTTAAATATTATAAACACAGCCTGTCGCAAGCAAATCGATATACTTTTTTCATTCTGACCATTCAAAAAAAGAAAGAAATATAATGCTAGTATACTGGGCGTTCTCATACTGCCGCACCACATATATCCACCAGCAGCGCAGCATATTTGTACAAAATTAATATAATATATAGAAAAGATTCACGTACTATAGAACAACGTTACGAACGCCTTATCCCATCTTTCATACAGGCAAAAAGCAGCGTTATTTCTTTATTCGCCGCTATATTCGTCTTTTCCTTCCCTTCATTGCATATCGTTATTGACTAAAGATTCCATACTTCTCCTTATCTATTCCTTGACGTTATTGATTTTTCCATAGTATAATTCTCTCAAGTAATTAAACATGTGATTTTTTTATCAATTATTTTCTAACTTTGTTTTTATAATTCTTATAAAGAATTATATTTTCCAATAAATAGTTCTCTATAAGAATTCTAATATAGCAATAGTTCTGTATTTTATGCGATTTAAGACAAAAAAGGGGAAGGGGAATTTTATGTTATGAAAAAAGTGAAAGTTATCACATCATCTCAAGCAGCCGAATTGGTCAAAGATAACGATACCATAACGTCTATCGGCTTCGTCAGCTGCGCTCATCCCGAGGCTTTGACCAAAGCCTTGGAAAAACGATTTTTAGAAACAGGCTCTCCTAAAAATCTGACGTATATGTACGCCGCATCGCAGGGAAAACGCGATGGCCGCGGCGGTGAACATCTCGCTCACGAAGGGTTGCTGAAGCGTATTATTATCGGCCACTACCAAACGGTACCGGCAATCGGCAAGTTGGCCGTAGAAAACAAAATCGAAGCGTATAACTGCTCTCAAGGCACGTTAGTTCATTGGTTCCGAGCCTTGGCCGGCCATAAAATCGGTGTGTTTACCGATATTGGTCTCGGTACCTTCCTCGATCCTCGTCAAGGCGGCGGCAAGCTCAATGACGTTACAAAGGAAGACATTGTAAAACTGTTGGAAATCGAAGGACAGGAACAGCTTTTCTACCCGACATTCCCGATCAACGTCGCCTTCCTGCGCGGTACATATGCCGACGAATGCGGCAATATTACGATGGAAGAAGAAGTAGCTCCGTTGGAAAATACGTCCGTAGCCCAGGCAGTTCATAACTGCGGCGGCATCGTCGTCGTTCAGGTTAAACAAATTGTCGAACACGGCAACTTGGACCCGCGCCTCGTAAAAATCCCCGGGATTTACGTCGATTACGTCGTAGTCGCCGACGAAGCCGACCATGAACAGGCCTTTGGCTGTGCATACGATCCGACGCTGTGCGGTGAACGTCGCGCCCCCTTAGGCGAAGCTAGCGAAGCGCTTCCTATGAGCGCCAAGAAAATTATCGGTCGCCGCGGCGCCTTGTTCCTAAAGGAAAACGCCATCGTCAATCTCGGCGTAGGCGCACCGGAATATGTCGCTTCCATCGCTGATGAAGAAGGCATTTCCGATACGATTACCTTAACGGTGGAAAACGGAGCCATCGGCGGCGTGCCCCAGGGCGGCGCGCAGTTCGGCTCAACGCGAAACGCCGAAGCCATCATCGATCACACCTACCAATTTGATTTCTACGACGGCGGCGGTTTGGATATGGCCTTTTTAGGCTTGGCGCAATGCGATAAAACAGGCAACATCAACGTCAGCAAATTTGGAACGAACATCGCCGGCTGCGGCGGTTTTCCCGATATTTCCCAGCAGACGCCAAACGTATTCTTCTGCGGCACCTTTACGGCCGGCGGCTTAAAAATCGCCGTTGAAGATGGCAAGGTACACATTGTACAAGAAGGTAAATCAAAGAAGTTTGTCGATGCCGTAGATCAGATTACGTTCAATGGAGCATACGCCGCCCGCCGCGGTCAGCATGTCTTTTACATTACAGAACGATGCGTTTTTGAATTGACGGCAGAGGGTTTGAAGTTGATCGAAGTGGCCCCTGGCATCGACGTCGAAAAGGATATCCTCGCCCATATGGATTTCAAGCCCATCGTAGGAGAATACAGCCTGATGGACAGCCGCATTTTCCAAGACGGGCCGATGGGCTTAAAACAGTAATATATAACATAAGGAGATACTACAAATGAAACCCATGAGATTACACCACGTCGGCATCGTATTGCCGACACTGCAGAAAGCGCACGACTTCATCGAAGCCAACGGCTTGGAAATCGACTATGCCGGCTTCGTCGACGCCTATCACGCCGACTTGATTTTCACCAAAAAGGGCCCTTTCAGCAGCCCTTTGGAAATGATCATCCCTCGCGAAGGTGTCCTGACGAAGTTCAATAACGGCAAAGGGGGCATCGCCCATATTGCCTTCGAAGTCGACGACGTAGAAGCTGTCCGCCAGGAAATGGAAGCTGAATGTCCCGGCTGCATGCTGGAAAAGAAAGCCGTATTAGGCACCGACGATATTATCGTCAACTTCCGCCGCCCCAGCACCAATCAGGGGATTCTCGTCGAATACGTTCAGACGACGGCTCCTATTACGGGCCGCGACGTCAACCCGTTTGAATCCTTGGGAGAAGCCGGCAAGCTCAATACATCATGGCATCCCATGCGCCTTCACCACGTCGGCATCGTCCTCCCGACGATGGAAAAAGCCGAAGCCTTTATCAAAGCCAACGGCCTTGAAGTCGATTACGCCGGCTTCGTCGACGCCTATCACGCCGACCTCGTCTTTACGAAGAAAGGCGAATTCAGTACGCCGCTGGAAATGATTATCCCCCGCGAAGGCGTCCTGACGAAATTCAACAACGGTAAAGGCGGCATCGCTCATATCGCGTTTGAAGTCGACGACGTAGAAGCCGTCCGTCAGCATATGGAAAAAGAATGCCCCGGCTGCATGCTGGAAAAGAAAGCCGTATTAGGCACCGACGACATCATCGTCAACTTCCGCCGCCCCAGCACCAATCAGGGCATCCTCGTCGAATACGTTCAGACCATCGCCCCGATCAACCGCAGCAACCCTAATCCCTTTGAAAAATAACAACGCAAACCAGAAAGGATGAAACCCATGTATACTCTTGGAATCGACGTCGGCTCGTCGTCGTCCAAAGCCGTCATTTTAGAAAATGGAAAACATATCATATCCCACGCTGTCGTGGAAATCGGCACGGGGTCGACAGGGCCGGAACGCGTTCTGGAAGACGTCTTCTCCGGCACGGGCCTTACGATGGACGACATGGCCCATATCATTGCGACGGGCTATGGGCGCTTCAACGTCGACTGCGCCAAAGGCGAAGTCAGCGAAATTACCTGCCACGCCAAAGGAGCCCTCTTCGAATGTCCCGGCACGACGACGATTCTTGACATTGGCGGCCAAGACGTAAAAGCAATAAAGCTAAATACACAAGGCTTGGTCATGCAGTTCGCCATGAACGACAAATGCGCCGCCGGTACGGGCCGCTTCCTCGATGTCATGTCCAAGGTATTGGAAATCCCTATGTCCGATATGGGCGACTGGTATTTTAAATCACAAAACCCGGCCCCGGTCAGCAGCACCTGCACGGTCTTCGCCGAATCGGAAGTCATTTCCCTGTTGTCTAAAAACGTCCCGAAGGAAGACATCGTCGCCGGCGTGCACCGCTCTATCGCCAGCAAGGCCAGCGCCTTGGTCCGCCGCGTCGGCGTCGGTCCCGACCTTACCATGACCGGCGGCGGTTCCCGCGACGCCGGCGTCGTAGACGCTATATCCAAAGAATTAGGCATTCCCGTCAATGTAGCCCTGCACCCCCAGGTAGTCGGAGCACTGGGCGCCGCATTGATTGCCTATGATAAAGTCACCAAATAACAAAGGAGAGATCTCAATGAGTGAAGAAAAAACGATTGATATTGAAAGCATGAGCGCTAAAGACGCTCTCGGCTATTTTCTGCCGAAAGTAGACGAAGACGCCCGCATCGCAAAAAAAGAAGGCCGCCTCGTCTGCTGGTCCGCTTCCGTAGCACCTCCCGAATTCTGCACCGCTATGGACATTGCCATCGTATATCCTGAAACCCACGCCGCCGGCATCGGCGCCCGTCACGGCGCGCCGGCTATGCTTGAAGTCGCTGAAAACAAAGGCTACAACCAGGATATCTGTTCGTACTGCCGCGTCAATATGGGCTACATGGAGCTCCTCAAGCAGCAGGCCCTGACAGGTGAAACGCCGGAAGCCCTGAAAAACTCCCCCGCTTCGCCGATCCCCTTGCCGGACGTCATTCTGACCTGCAACAACATCTGCAACACCTTGCTCAAATGGTATGAAAACATGGCAAAGGAACTGAACATTCCCTTAATTACCATCGACGTTCCGTTTAACCACGAATATCCCGTTACCAAACATGCCAAACAGTATATCGTCGGCGAATTCAAGCACGCCATCAAACAGCTCGAAGAATTATGCGGCCGTCCCTTCGACTATGACAAATTCTTCGAAGTACAGAAACAGACACAGCGTTCTATCGCCGCCTGGAACAAAATTGCCACGTATTTGACATATAAGCCGTCTCCCTTAAACGGCTTCGACCTGTTCAACTACATGGGCCTGGCCGTTGCGGCTCGTTCCTTAAATTATTCCGAAATCACCTTTAACAAACTCATCAAAGAATTAGACGCTAAATTAGCCGCTAAAAAATACGCTTTTGGCGAAAACGAAAAGACCCGCGTAACCTGGGAAGGCATCGCCGTATGGATCGCGTTGGGCCATACGTTCAAAGCCTTGAAGAATCAGGGCGCGTTGATGACCGGCTCAGCATATCCCGGCATGTGGGACGTTTCGTATGAACCGGGCAACCTCGAATCCATGGCCGAAGCTTACACGCGAACCTACATTAACTGCTGCCTCGAACGGCGCGGCGAAGTATTGGAAAAAGTCGTCCGCGACGGCCAGTGCGACGGCCTCATCATGCACCAGAACCGCTCCTGCAAGAACATGAGCCTCTTAAACGACGAAGGCGGCAAACGCATCCAGAAGAACCTCGGCGTCCCCTACGTCATTTTCGACGGCGACCAGACGGACCCCCGCAACTTCTCGGAAGCGCAGTTTGACACACGCGTAGAAGCATTATGCGAAATGATGAACGAAAAGAAAGCCAACGAAGGAGGCAATCACTAATGAGCCATATTGATGAACTGATCAGCAAATTTCAAGACGTAGCAAACCATCCGAAAAAAACGGTATTAGAATATAAAAAGAACACCGGCAAAGGCCTCGTCGGCATTATGCCCTACTATGCACCGGAAGAAATCGTATACGCCGCAGGCTATCTCCCTGTCGGACTCTTCGGCGCGCAGAAACCGCAGATTTCCGCAGCCCGCACGTATTTGCCGCCCTTCGCCTGCTCCCTCATGCAGGCCGACATGGAGCTGCAGCTCAACGGTACCTATGACTGTCTCGATGCGGTCATCTTCTCCGTCCCCTGCGATACGCTCCGCTGCATGAGCCAGAAATGGCACGGCAAAGCTCCGGTCATCGTATTTACGCATCCGCAAAACCGTAAAATCGATGCTGCTGTCGACTTCCTCAAAGGCGAATACGAACACGTCCGCAGCGAATTAGAACGCATTTTGGGCGTAACCATTACCGACATGGCTTTGCAGGAAGCAATCAAAGTCTACAACGAAAACCGCCGCGTCATGCGCGAATTCTGCGACGTCGCCGCTCAGTATCCGCAAATCTTTACGCCGGTAAAACGCCATGACGTCATCAAAGCCCGCTGGTTCATGGATAAAGCCGAACACACGGCCTTAGTCCGTCAGCTCATCGACGCCGTCAAAGCCGAACCGGTACAGCCCTGGAAGGGCAAGAAGATTATTCTGTCCGGCATTATGGCCGAACCGGACGAATTCCTCGACATCTTCAGCGAATTCAACATGGCCGTCGTCGCCGACGATTTGGCCCAGGAATCGCGCCAGTACCGCAACGACGTTCCCTCCGGCATCGATCCGTTGGAACAGCTTGCTAAATGGTGGCAGGACTTCGACGGTTGCCCCTTGGCTATGAACCCGGACAAACCGCGCGGACAAATGCTTATCGACATGGCGAAAAAATACGACGCCGACGCTGTTGTCGTCTGCTTGATGCGCTTCTGCGACCCCGAAGAATTCGATTATCCTATCTACAAAGTCGAATTTGAAGAAGCAGGACTTCGCTATACTGTTCTCGACGTCGATTTGGAATCGCCGTCTTTGGAACAGATGCGTACCCGTATTCAGGCATTCTCTGAAATGCTCTAATTCTTTCACATCGTTGTATAACGCCAAGGCTTACGCGCCTTCAAGGAGCCGGCCTTGGCGTTTACATATATTCACTTATTTTAATTTTTAGGAGGAATACAACTCATGGATTTTAAGCTCACAGAAATGCAGCAAGACATTGCAAACCTCGCGAAAGATTTCGCTGAAAAGAAATTGGCCCCGACCGTCAAAGAACGCGACGAAAAAGAAGTCTTCGACCGCGCTATCCTCGATGAAATGGGCACCCTCGGCCTCCTCGGCATTCCCTGGGAAGAAGAAAACGGCGGCGTTGGCGCCGACTTCCTCAGCCTGGCCGTTGCCTGCGAAGAAGTCGCAAAAGTCGACCCCTCCATCGCTTTGAGCTTCGAAGTTCACACCATGCTCTGCTCCTGGCCTATCTGGAAGTTCGGCACGGCAGAACAGAAAGAAAAATATTTGAAACCCCTGGCAGAAGGCACGAAGCTCGGCGCTTTCGGCTTGACCGAACCCAACGCCGGCACGGACGCCCTCAACGGCTCCACAACAGCCGTTAAAGAAGGCGACTACTACGTCCTCAACGGCTCCAAAGTGTTCAACACCAACGGCGGCGAAGCCGACGTAACCATCGTATTCGCAGCTACGGACAAATCCAAGGGCGCGAAGGGCATGAGCGCGTTCATCGTCGAAAAAGGTATGGAAGGCTTCACCTACGGCAAAGAAGAAGTTAAAATGGGTATCCGTGCTTCCGTACAGCGTGAACTCGTATTCCAGAACGTCAAAGTTCCGGCAGCCAACCTCCTCGGCAAGGAAGGCGAAGGCTTCAAGATCGCTATGATGACCCTTGACGGCGGCCGCGTAGGCGTCGGCGCACAGGCTCTCGGCATTGCAGAAGGCGCGTATAACGAAGCTGTGAAATACGCAAAAGAACGCGTTCAGTTCGGCAAACCCATCGCTACGAAACAGGCCATCGCCTTCATGCTCGCTGACATGAAGCTCAAGATTGAAACGGCTCGCCTCGCCGTATACAAAGCTGCCTGGAAGATGGGCCAGCCCGACGTGAAGTCTTACTCCATGGACGCGGCTATCGCTAAGAAATACGCTTCCGACATCGCTATGCAGGTCACGACAGACGCCGTACAGGTCTTCGGCGGCTACGGCTTCACCCGCGAATACCCGGTAGAACGGTACATGCGCGACGCCAAGATCACCCAGATCTACGAAGGCACGAACCAGGTACAGCAGATGATTATTTCCGGCTCTATCCTGCGGTAATCGTACTCTCCACACATACAGAGCTTGCCATTTCTGTTCCCCAAAGCATCTCCCGGCAGTTTCCGCCGAGAGATGCTTTTTTCATTGCCCATACGCCGCCAATGCGCTACAATAACATCAAACCCATTCACGCGATATACGCGAAGGAGGATATAATGATCACTATTGGCAACGCAGCCCTCGACAACGGCATGCCCAAAATCTGCGTCCCCATTGTCGGACGCACTGTCGAAGAATTGATACAGGAATGCCGTTACCTGCAAGATAAACCGTACGACGTCGTCGAACTCCGCATCGACTTCTTAGCAGACGTCACGTCCCTTCCCGCCGTCGGCGAAGCTCTGGCAGCCGTCCGCAGGGAGCTCCCGAACAGCGCCTTCTTGTTTACCTTCCGCACGAAGGAAGAAGGCGGCGAAACGGCCGTCCCGGAAGCCTATTATTTTGAATTAATCCAGTACGCCGTCGCCAGCGGCAAGGTCGACGCCGTCGATGTAGAATACTTCCGCAATCAGGACAGCATCTGCCAGACCCTGGCCGTCGCCAAGGAACATGGCGTCACCGTCGTCATGAGCAACCACGACTTCGAAAAAACGCCGTCTTTCGACGAAATCACGGGCCGCCTCATCGGCATGAAGCAATTAGGCGCCGACGTAGCCAAATTGGCCTGCATGCCGAATTCGGCTAAAGATGTGCTCACCCTCTTATCGGCTACGGAAGCCGTCAAAGCCCAATATCCGGACGAACCGATCATCACCATGTCCATGGGCAAATTAGGCGTCATCAGCCGTATCAGCGGCGAAACCTTTGGCTCAGCCATGACATTCGGGTCTGCGAAAAAAGCCTCTGCACCAGGACAATTAGATATCACAGCTCTGCACTCCATATTGCATACCCTGCACGGCAGTAAATCATGAATGCTCTGATGCATCAATACGGTGAATATCGCCGACAATACAAAGGAGAGAAAAGACGCCGACAGCCGCCACGGCGCTGATAAATACCATAGCCCCGATGAATGAGTCTGTCACATGTACGATAAAGCCAATGACAATAGGCGTAATAATACCTGCCAAATTGCCGACAAAGCTGAAAACGCCGCCGGCAATACCCATGGACTCGGCAGGAGCTATATCACCGACAGTACTCCAAAGAATAGCCGCCATGCCTTGTCCAAAAAAAGAAACGGCCATAATAGCGATAATCACTGCAAGGGAATCGGCGTAATTTGCAGCCATGATCGACATGGAACAGATAAGGCCGCAGACAATAGGCGTTTTGCGTGCTTTCGACAAGGAAGAACCGCTGCGCAGCATATAATCAGACCAACGCCCGCCCAACAATACGCCGCACAGCGCTCCGGCATAAGGAATAACGGCATAAAACCCGGCCTGAATCATAGGAAGCTGCTTAGCCATAACCAAATACATAGGAAACCAGGTCAGGAAGAAATACATTGTACTCGTATTAGCAAATTGCCCTAAATAAATGCCCAATAACTGGCGATGTTTAAATAGCTCAAGGATCTGCGCTGCTGTAACCTTCTGTGCCGTGCCAGCCTTTTCAGCCTGCCCTCCGCCTTCCCGGATATAAGCTAGTTCGGCTTCATTGACGCCCTTGCAATCTTTAGGGTCACGATATAAAAGATACCAAAATAAACTGATAATAATGCCGACACAGCCTGTCACATAAAAAATTTCCCGCCAGCCGAAAGCCTGCAGAATCCAAAACAGCACTGGCGTCAAAAATGCCAATCCAATAAACTCGGCAGCAGTATAGATCGATGTCGCCGTAGCCCGTTCTCTATCAGGAAACCATGCAGATACGACGCGATTATTCGTCGGAAACGCCGGTGCTTCCGCAGCGCCAATGAGCATCCGTATGATAAACAGCGCGGTAAAACTGCTGCCCAAGCCCATAATCATCGTAAACAAGGACCAGAAAAACAAGGACAATGCATATGTAATACGCGGTCCAAGTCTTTCCAGTATATATCCGCCAGGAACCTGCATAAACGCATACGCCCAAGCAAACGCCGACAACAGCATGCCCATTGTTACAGCATTGAAACCAAGCTCAGCACTCATACTGGAAGCGGCAACAGCCATATTAGTCCGGTCCAAATAATTAATAGCCGTAAGAACAAAAATAAGCGACAACATAAACCAGCGTTTATTCGTCTTTCGGGGAATAGATTTTTCCACATGTTCCCATCTATTCATTATACTGCTCCTTTCTCTATCTCGGGGCCGTCTTTATTTGTTATATTTTTCACATTCTTAAGCAAAAAGAAAGTTACGCTGTACATCCTTGCACATATACAACCATATTGCCAGAAAATTAAAACAAGAATAATAGTAGGAGCTGAAGGCAGTTCCTACTATTATATTATGCGTGCCGTTTGCTGGAAATATTGACAAACAAGGCCAATAGTACACTCATCAACGTGACAGCACTATTAAAGAGGATCACGTATTCCGGCCCGTTATTTCCGCCCATAGAGGCAATAGAGCCGGCAGCAGATACGCCGACCCATGTCCCTATGCTGGACATGACCATGACGACACTGATAATCGTTCCTTTCAAATGGGGAAATAAGTCGCTGACAACAGCCGTTACCAGCTGCAGTACGCCGCCGGCTGCCGAATATCCAAGTACAAATCCGCCGATAATAGCAATAAGCGGATGATGGACAAAAAGCAAAACAATGAGCATCGTCAAGGCAATAGCCGGATACAGCAGCAATAGGCGAATAGACTTGATATACTTATCAACGACAGCGGCCGTGAGTAATACAGCAGCGACAATGCCAACAGAATAATAAGACTGGATAATCGCCGGATTCTCCATGCCTACCCATCGTCCAAATTCCTGATTGCAGTTAACCCATATCTGAAATGTCGCTGTCGTCGTAAAGCCCATGATGATGAGGGCAATGCTGGATGGCGTGAAATGAATCGCCTTTATTTCCTGCCAGAATGAGGGCTGGTCTTTCGAACTTTTGTCCGCTGCAGTCATTGCTGGAAAAGGCATGACAAAGGTCAATATCGTCAACACAGCACATAAGACAGGGAATACATAAAACAACGTCGTATACGGCATGTGATTCGAGGCGACGAACAAAATCAGCAGCGGTAAAATAAACTGACCGATGGCAACGAAAAGCTTCGTCAAAATGCTGGCGACAGCCGTCTTGCCGACGAAGATTTCCATAACTGCCGGCATTACGCCGCCGTTAGAAAAAGCATTAGCAATCCCGCCAATGAGACCGAATACGTATGCAGCCTGCAAATTAGTCGAAAATACCATGCCCAAAAAGAAAACTGCATAACAAATACTGCCGACAGCCGACACGATGCGCCGCCCTATCTTATCTGATAAGGGGCCTGATACGAAACTGCCAATCAGGCATCCTAACCCCAATGAAGCCGACACCCAGACGACGCCGCTGGCATCAAAGGCGCCATTCGCCAAAGTCGCCGCGCCCCACTGCGCGGCAAATTCCTGTTTGTACTGTCCCAAAATAGATGCGGCAACACCAAGAACCAGATAGTTAAGGTATAAGACGATAGCCGTCGGATATAGTCGTTTATGATTTTGTATAATTTCCATAAGGTACCTCCGGTCTATCCGGGCAGCTTTTCTTTTACCGAAAAGCTGCCTCTGAGACCTGCGTATATATACAGCAAAATACGTTAAATAGCTAATGCGGCATCGAACGCTTCGCCTGTAGCCAGCATAGCATTGCCCGGGGCCTTGACAGCTTCGCCGATGACGAAGACCTGCGGGATAACAGCGGAAAGTTCTTCTTCCAAGGGATTGTAGCTTCGTGAACCCATGGCCAGAACAATCGTGTCAAATCCGCGGATTTCACCTTCCGTACCATCAGCAGTCGTATAAGAAACGCCGTCAGCAAAGAACTGTTCAACTTTCGCACCAGGAAGGAGCTGCACATCATGCCGTTCGAAATCCTGGAAAATAAATAAACGGTTTTCAGCGCTTACATCACCGGCGATGGTATCCTTCATCTCAATTACAGTAACGTCATGATTGCGTTCCGCAAGGAATTCAGCAGCCTCACATCCAACCATGCCCCCGCCTACGACAAGAGCTTTTTTACCGACATGAACCTTGCCTTCCAGCATATCCTGAGCCGTTACATAGCCGCAGTCGGCAAGTCCGGAAATCGGCAGGATAAGCGGCTTAGACCCAGTAGCCAAGATGACGGCATCGGGAGCCATCTCCTTGATAAGCTCTGCCGTCGCTTCCGTATTCATCCGGATTTTTACGCCAGCGTCTTCACAGCTGACAATAAAGCTGCGGATAGCGCTCGTCAAGTCGCCCTTATCGGCCGGGAATGCCGCAATGTAGAAATTACCGCCCAACGTGCCGTTCTTTTCCAGCAAGGTAACGTCATGACCGCGAAGAGCGCAAACCTTAGCGGCATATAAACCGCCGGGACCGCCTCCAACAACGACGACCTTCTTCGGCACTGCAGCTTTCGTCAGCTCACCTTCCCGGCCCACAATCGGATTGACAGCACACGTAATCGGTTCGCCCTTAAACATTTTCGGCACGCAGCCCAACAGACAGCCAATACACGGAGTAATAAAATCGGAAGCACCGTGTTTCACTTTATTCGGCATATCCGGATCAGCAATGCTCTGACGGCCAAAGGCTACGATATCCGCGCGGCCTTCCCGTACCAGGAGTTCTGCATACTGCGGCTCCGTATATCTGCCCACTGTAATAACAGGTACTTCGACAGCCCGTTTGATTTCCGTAACCAATTCGGCACTAAAGCCGCCATGTACCGCACCGGGAGCCCACATAAATTCATCGTGGAGATGGACGGCGCGGCTGACGTGGAGCGCATCGACACCGCATTCCTCTGCTAAATACACTGCCACTGCAGCTGCGTCCTGCACGGTCTGGCCGCCTTCGACATCATCGCTGCCGTTAATCCGACACAAAATAGGCAATGTGCCGTTTGTCTTCTTGCGAATATTTTCAATGATCAGAGAAATGAGCCGCATGCGATTTTCAAAGCAGCCGCCGAATTCGTCAAGGCGATTGTTCGTCCGCGAGGAAATAAAAGTGCTGACTAAATAGCCGTGAGCACAATGCACCTCGACCATATCGATGCCGGCGCGCTGAGCGCGGGCTGCCGCGTCGCCGTAGCATTCGATGAGTTTGTAAATTTCTTCTCGGGAAATAGCCTGGGGGATTTCCCGGCCGCTCGACGGCGCAATAGCACTGGCAGCCTTCAGCGGATACCCTGTCAGCTTAGAATTGCCTTCCGGACCAGCATGCTGCAGCTGGATCGAAACTTTTGCGCCGTATTTATGACATTCGTCAGCGACAGCGCGGAAACTATCTATGGTATCGTCGGAATACAGGCAGGGCTTGCGGGGTCCGCCCTTAGCTTCTTTGTATACAACCGTCGATTCTATCGTAATAAGGCCGTAGCCGCCTTTGGCACGGGCACCGTAATATGCAACGGATTTACTGCTCAAGGAGCCGTCCGTATTGGCAAAATTATTGCCCATGGGCGGAACAGCGAAGCGGTTGGGAATCGTCACGCTGCCGATTGTAAGCGGCGAAAACATGGCTTTATACTTCATAGTTGTACCCTCTCCTTACCATTTATTCAGCAAAAAATTTTTCTTCTACTTCTTTGTAAGGCATATCCTGGCCCGTATACAATTTAAACGCCGCCACGCCCTGCCACAGCAGCATGCCGATACCGCCGATAGCAGCTTTACATCCTGCCTTCTGTGCTTCTTTGATTAAGATAGTTTCTCGAGGATTGTATACCGTATCGGCTACAACCAAATCGGGACGGAGATACTCAGGATGAATCAAGCTGTCATCATCGAGGGGCTTCATGCCCATTTTCGTCGCATTGACGAGAATATCCGCATCTGCAATGGCAGTCTTCAAAGCTTCAGCATTGGCCAAATCATCGACTTCGACATGGCAGGCCGGTACGGCTTCACTCAACTTAGCGGCAATATCTTCGGCATTGGCATAAAATTCATCTTTAATATTAAAAATCTTCAAATCAGCAGCTCCATCCAATGCTGTCTGTACGGCAATAGCCGTCGCAGCACCGCCGGCACCCAATAAGACAATTTTTTTCCCCTGTACGCCGACGCCGTGTTCCTGCAGATTTTTGACAAATCCGATACCGTCCGTATTATAAGCAACGAGCTTGCCTTCTTCTGTAATGACGACAGTATTGCTGGCTCCAATCAATTTCGCAGCCGGCGTGATTTCGTCAACATAATTCAGCACTTCCCGCTTGCAGGGCATGGTGACGTTAAAACCGCCGACGTTCAGCATTTTGAGAGCAGCAACGCCTTCGCCGACCTTATCGACGGGAATATCAAAGGCCAGGTATGCCGCATCAATACCCAGACGTGCGAAGGAATAATTGTACATAGCCGGCGAGCCGGAATGCCCTACAGGAGAACCGATCAATGCAAATAAACGAGTATGTCCAGAAATTCTTGTTTCCATGTTATATCACCTTTCATTTTAGAATATATTGTTTTATTCATTATTGGAGAGCTTCAGGCCAAACCGATTCCAATACGGTTTTTGTATGGTCATAATCATGAACAGCCGTTTCGGCAACGCCTTTTGCTAAAATATCATCGCTGATGACTTCAACGCCGATGACGGCCGGTTTAATGCCCTTATCCTTGATCATCTTGACAAAACCTGCCGTGTCGCCATATCCCGTGCCGGGCGCTACGCGGTCATGCATGGACTCATCGCGAAGAATAGCCGCTGCATATGGACGGGCCAGGACATCATTAATCTGAATGGACACGACCTTATCAGCAGGTACATCGGCAAGGATAGACGGATCATACGACTGGTTAGCCCGTACCCAGTGCCATGTATCAAGGATAAGCTTGGCATTATCACAACCAGACAGTTTTACTACATCCCAAGCTTTTTTGACATCGGGAAGACCGCTGTACGGCATAGGTTCTACACCGATGACCCATTTGCCGGCACGCTGGCATAATTCTTTCAATTTCTGCGCTGTATGCTCCACAGAATAATTCTCCATAAGACCGCAGTTGATATGCTGTACGCCGAACAATTCGCACATGTGGAAGCAAATTTGTTCTTTATACTTCTGCTCATACGAACGATGATTTTCGGCCCATTGTACAATGTATTCTACTTCCGTGACTTTCATATCATATTTTTTCAAAATTGCCAAAATATCTTCATCGTGAAGCCCTTCAGCTAACGCGTCGACATACGTTTCAGCACGAAGGCCGATTCCTTCAAAGCCGGCTTCTTTGGCAGCGCGCACGCGTTCTTCAAAGGTGCATTGGTCTCCTAATGACCAGGAACTAATCGTAATAGGGAATTTTTTTGACATCGTATATACATCTCCTTATATGATTTTCGTGAAAATTAGAACTATATATACTGCACAGATGCTATATGCATCACATGCATCACTAACTCTGTGAACATAGTAACATGTCAGTTCCCTATTAACAAATCAATCATTTTTATTTTTCCATAGATTACATCTATGTACTATGATATACTACAGCTAAGGAGGAATACGCTATGAATTTATCGCAACTTAGATACTTCGTAAAATTGGCCCACGAAAAGCATTATACAAAAGCAGCCGAGCAGCTCTGCATTACTCAACCCAGCCTGAGCCATGCTATTTCAACGCTGGAAAAAGAATTGGGAGTACAGCTATTTGAAAAGAAAAGCCGCAACACCGAGCTGACCTGCTGCGGCCGGCAATTTTTGACCGTTGCCGAGAATACGCTTAACGTACTGGATAACGGCATCCAAATGCTGTCCCGTGTCGCCAAAGGAGAGGGGCTGATTCGCGTCGGCTTTCTGAGAACGCTCGGCATTGAATACATTCCCGATATCATTTCCCACTATCGTGCGGCCCACCCGTCAGATAATGTCGAATTCACCTTTGAAGTCGACTTATCTCCGCAGCTGCTGCAGGATCTGCTGGCCCATAAACTCGATGTCGTCTTCGCCTCCAAGCCGGCAGCCGACACAGCATTTCACTGCACGGCTATCGAAAAGCAGGACCTCGTCCTCATCGTCCCTAAAAACCATCCTTTAGCCGGCCATTCTACCATCGACCTGAAAGACACGGCTGACTATCCGTACATTGTCTTCAATAAAAAATCAGGGCTGCGCCTCATCGTCGATACGATGCTGGAAAAAGCCGGCGTCACGCCCCGCATTGCCTATGAAATATCGGAAGATGAAGTCATCGGCGGCATGGTCGCTAAAAACTTTGGAATTGCCGTCGTTCCCTTTATGAATCTGCTCCTGCAGCTCGACGTAAAAATCCTGCCTATTTCCCATCCGCAGTATGAGCGCAAATTCTACATGATAACAAATAAGCAAATTTACCTGCCTCCTGTCGTTCAGCACTTTTGCGATTTTGTCATAGCGCACAGCAAAATTGACTAAAAACAAATATTTCTTTTGCCGAATTATTAAAAAATATCTATGTCAGTATAGATATTTTAAATAGAATCGACCAGACAATGTACCTATGCATTGTGAAAAAAACGCCGTAATCATCCCCCCTTTATTCCAACACAGCATTATATGAAACAAAAACCAGGCAGCGCCGTCTGTAAACGACGCTGCCTGGTCCGTTTATGGCTCCCCTATCTAGATTTCCGATACTGCGAAAACAAATTTATATCTGTCAATATAAAAAACAACAGTATCTGAATCCACTCCTATAAAACACTGCATCTTCTTCTATTTATATTGCCTTTATCAGCTCTTCTAACTCATTCAATACAAAAGAAAGTTCTTTATCATTTGCAATAGTATAGTCAGCCGCATTGCGGTATAAAGCAATGCGTTCATCGTACAAATCATAAACCTTCTGCTTCCCCTCTTTGAGAAGCGGACGGCTGGCTACATCGACGTCGGTGACGATGTCGTCTGGCGAGCGGTCGATAAAAACTACGACTCCCGACTGCTTAAATATCTGTATATTTACAGGACGCTTAATGACGCCGCCGCCGCAGGCAATAACCAGACCGCGCTTTGCAGCCAAGGCTTCAGCGGCTCTCGTCTCAGCGTCGCGGAAGTAGTCCTCGCTGATAGCAAACATATCCGGAATGGTCTTTCCTTCCAGCGCAACGACAAAATCGTCGGCGTCGATGAATTCCCGTCCCAGCCGGCTTGCCAAGGCTTTTCCGAAGGTTGTCTTGCCGCTGCCGGGCATGCCGATGATAACGATGTTTTTATCATTTTTCATATTGCTTTTCCATCTCCTTTGCTATCTCTTCAATGACAGCTGAATCAATACGCCGTTCCTGCCATATTTCTTCAGCACCTACAGCCTGAGCGACAAGCATATACATGCCATTCAGCGTCACTGCGCCATGCTTTGCTCCCCAGGCCAGGAGCTTCGTCGTCTTCGGATTGTAAATCAAATCGACGACGGCTTGGTATCCGACGACAACCGATTCCGGAACCGGCGACTCCTCTACATTCGGATACATACCGACAGGCGTACAGTTTACCAATATATCGCCACGGTGTTCTTCCAATTCATTATAACTAATAAGTTCAGCATGCAGCCCTGCCGCAAATGTTTCAAATTCCGTATCGTCTTGTATCCTCCGCGATACGATAGTCAGAGACGCCGCCTCCTTATCAGCCAAGCACTTCAAGATGGCCCGGGCCGCGCCGCCTGTACCGAGAACGACGCATTTTTTTCCCTGTACATCGATGCCGGCATGATCCAGCGAGCGGCCAAAGCCATGATAATCCGTATTATAGCCAAAATCGCCCTGGCTGGTCATATATATTGTATTGACAGCGCCAATGACATGGGCTTCCCTGGCAATATCATCCAGACACGGCATGACATCCCGTTTATAGGGAATCGTCACGTTGACGCCGGTATAGCCGCGCCGTTTCAGATCTTGCAGAGCCTTTGCCACTTCGCCTCGTTCTACTTCAATCAAATCATAGTCTCCATCTATGCCAAGGGCTTTGAAAATAAGCCTATGAATCGCCGGTGACTGGCTGTGTCCCAGCTTCTCACCAATGAGCCCGAGTTTCATGGCCAATTCCCTCCTTGTCTGACGGATAGTTTCCCAATATTTTAAAATATTTGCACGTTCTTTCCAGAGCCTGCAAGGTTCGGACAACGCCAGGATCTTTCATGCTGCCCATAACATCGATGTGAAAAAAATATTCAAATGGCCGACCTTCAATAGGCCGCGACTCCAGATGGGTCATATTCATATCGTTGTAGAAGAAATGCCCCAACACGTGATACAACGTACCCGGCGCATGATGAACAGTCAGGACAAGGGTAATCTTATCCGCCAGCCCCGACTCTTCCGAATGGGGGGCTATCACAAAAAATCGGGTAAAATTCGTCGGATTGTCGTTGACATCGCGCTCTAAAATAGTCAGGCCGTACATATCGGCAGCCGTACTGTTGGCAATGGCGGCAATATCATGACGCCGTTCCTTCTGTACAAATTGGGCGCTCTGCGACGTGCTGTAGTAAGGACACACCGTCCAGTCGGCATGCTTTGTCAAATACTTCCGGCACTGGGCCAATCCCTGCGGATGGGAATATACCGTCCGTATATCTTCTAATTTCGTGTCTCCATACGCCAGGAGATGATGCTCTACCTTCAAATATCGTTCGCCTACAATACGGCAGTCATACTTGTGTATCAAATCGTATACTTCCGTTATACCTCCTGTAGAGGAGTTTTCAATAGGCAGGACGCCGTAGCGCACCGTGCCGTCGGCCACGGCCTGCACTAAGTCAGCGAATTGCCCGTAGTATGTCGGCGTTATAGGCTTCCCGTCAAAATGTCCCATCATCGCCCGATAGCTGTATGAACCGGGAGTTCCGAAGCATCCGACAGGAATGGAATACTCGTCTGTCGCCATATATCTTCACATCCTTTTTTCTGTAGAAAGCCATACGTCCAATATTGCCCAGCTTGCCGCCGCCTCGACGACGGGCACGGCGCGCTGGACGATGCAGGGATCGTGCCGCCCCTTAATTTCCAGCGTGCAGTTTTCCTGTGTATCCGTATCTATTGTTTCCTGCAGGCGGCTGATGGACGGCGTAGGCTTGACAGCGACGCGGAACAGGACGGGCATGCCGTTGGTAATGCCGCCGTTGATGCCGCCGTTGCGGTTGGTCTTCGTCCTGACAGCGGCCCCGTCATAATAGAAGGCGTCGTTGGCCCCGGAGCCGCGCATGGAAGCCAGGGCAAAGCCGTCGCCGAATTCGATGCCCTTGACGGCCGGCACGGAAAACATCATATGGCTCAGAGCGCTTTCGACGGAATCGAAGAAGGGATTTCCCAATCCGGCAGGCAGGCCCGTAATCATGCATTCGATGACGCCGCCTACCGAGTCGAGGTCGCCCTTGGCTGCCATGATTTCCCCTTCCATTTCAGATTGCTTCGTCTTGTCCAATACGGGCAAAGTTTCTTGTTTCAGCGATTCAAACAGCGCTTCGTCTTCGCCCAGGGGATGAAAGGACGCGTCGCGGACCGAGCCGATTTGCAGGATATGCGCGCCGACGGCGACGCCGCGCCGCTTCAATATCTGCGAGGCCACTGCGCCGGCAAAGACCAGAGGCGCCGTCAGGCGGCCGGAAAAATGCCCTCCGCCGCGGAAATCGTTATATCCGCCGTAACGGATTTTGCCGCTGTAATCGGCATGACCGGGCCGCATGATATGGCGCAGCTGGTCGTAGTCCTTGGAGCGGTGGTCGCCGTTGCGGATGACGGCGCACAGGGGCGTCCCCGTCGTATAGCCGTTGAAAAAACCGCTCTGCACTTCAAAGGCGTCGGCTTCGGAACGAGCCGTCGACATAGCGTTTCGCCCCGGCGCGCGGCGGGCTATTTCCGTCCGCACAGCATCCCAGTCGATAGCTTCTCCTGCCGGCAGGCCGTCGAGGACGGCCCCGATAGATACGCCGTGGGATTCGCCGAATATGGTCAGGGCGGCGGACCGCCCGAATGTATTGTTCATGCCTTATTCCTCCACTCTGTATATCCCGCCGAGCTTGGCAAAATCCTGCCAGAAATCAGGATAGGATTTGCGCACGCATTCGGCGCCTTCGATGACCAGCTCGCCGCTGCAGCGCTGCGACGCAATGGCCAGGGCCATGGCGATGCGGTGGTCGTTCCAGCCGCTGACCCGGCCGCCGGTAAGGGCTCCTACACCGCAAATGATGAGGCCGTCCGGCTCTTCTTCTACGCAGCCGCCAATTTTATTGAGCTCCGTCGCAATGGCGTGAAGGCGGTCACACTCTTTCAGCCGCACGCGGGCTCCATGGATAATATGCGTCGTCCCCTGCCCGCAGGAGGCAGCCACAGCCAAAATCGGCACTAAATCGGGACAATCTTCCACGTCGATGACCTGACCCGTCAACTGCGACGGATGCGCCGCGATAGAATCCGTCTGCCCTATGACAGCGCCCATGCGCTGCAAAATGGAGACGATGACTTCGTCGCCCTGAGACGACGAATGGCGCAGGCCCAAGCATTCCACAGGGTGTCCCAGCGTCCCGGCTGCAAGCCAAAACGCCGCCTGCGAATAATCGCCTTCGACGGCGTATGTCCCGGCCATATACTGCTGATTTCCAGGAATATGAAACAGGCGGCCTCCATCCCATTGAACGTCAACGCCGTGACGGGCCATGCAGTCCAATGTCATGGTAACATAACTCAGCGATTCCAAGGGCGTCGTACTCTCCAGCACCGAGTCTCCGTCCAAAAGGGGAAGCATAACCAGCAGGCCTGTAAAAAACTGGGAGCTTACGTCGCCGGCCAGGGCGTATCGTCCTGGTTGAAGACAGCCTTCCACCGTCAGGGGAAGACCGCCTTCCGTCGGCTTGTAAGACACACCGTGTTCGTCGAATATGCGGTAGTACGGCTCCAAGGGCCGTTTGACAAGCTGGCCCCGTCCCGTATAGACGACGGTATTGCCGCTGTATAAGCCGATGGGAATCAAAAAGCGCAGGGTGGAGCCAGATTCGCCGCAATCAACAGTCAGCGCCTCCCCTTGTTTCGTCAGCCCGCCTTTGACGCGATACGCCGTCCGCCCTTCGTAGGCCGACGGGATTTCTTCAATCGAAGCGCCGAAGGCCTGCAGCAGCCGGCACGTCGCCTCAATATCCTGCGAGACGGAAATATTTTCTACGACGCTCTCTCCCTGAGCCAAGGCGGCACATATGAGCTCGCGATGTCCAATACTTTTCGACGACGGGACGACGACAGAACCGTGAAGACGCGTCGGCGTAATACGTATATTCATGAGGCTACTCTCCCTTGCGTATATATTTCGGCAGTTCGTCGGCCATTACCGGAAGAAGCTCACTTTGGCCGATAGCTTTAAGGATAATCAGCGTCATGCGGTTGCCCCGTTTCTTTTTGTCGTTGCCGATATAACGGAGCAAATCATCTGCCGAAGCCTGCACGTCTGTCGGCAGGCCATAGCGGCGCAGCACCTTGCAGAGCCGTTCAGTCGTTCCCGCTTCCGTCAAGCCCATGTGTTCCGTCACGCCGGTCAGCATAGCCATGCCGGCGGCAACGCCTTCGCCATGTGTATAATAGCCGTAGCCATAGCACCGCTCGATAGCGTGACCGATCGTATGACCGAAATTCAAAAGCATCCGTTCGCCCAAATCCAGCACATCTCGTTCAACAATGCGCCCTTTGGCCTCACAGCAGCGGCCGATGATATCTTCCCAATGACCGGATATCGTCTCGTCGTCTAAGGCTTCCAGCAAAGCGAACAGCTCTTCGTCGTGAATACAGCCGTATTTGATCACTTCGCCCATACCGTCGTGGATAAACCGCAGGGGCAGCGTCCGGAGCAGTTCCGGGTCGATGAGGACGCCTTTGGGCTGGTAGAAGCTGCCGGCCTGGTTTTTACCGCTGGGCAGGTCGATGCCGACCTTGCCGCCGACGCTGCTGTCTACCTGGGCGATAATCGTCGTCGGAATCTGGATAAAGGGCACGCCCCGCAGGAATGTAGCCGCGGCAAAGCCGCCCAGGTCGCCGACGACGCCGCCGCCGAAGGTGATGATATAGTCGCTGCGCGTAATGCCCGCGTCGGATAATTCCTGGTACAGCTGCAGGAGGGTCTCGGCGCATTTATATTTTTCCCCGGCGGGAAAGACGATGCGGCGCACGTTGTAATGCTCCTTGCGCAGGGCCTGTTCCAGCCGGTCGCCGTACAAGCCGTCGACCGTCGTGTCGCTGATGACGGCGAGGGTCTGCGATTTCGTCAAATTGCGGACGTACTCCCCGGCCCGGTCCAGCAGGCCGTTTTCGATATGAATATCGTAGGAATCTTTTCCTAAATCAATGTGTATGCTTTTCATGAACTAGTTCCCTTCTCCGCATGGCGGCTTGCTGCAAATACTGCGTAATGGCCGGCGTGTCTTCCCGGCGGAGCATGTCGGCAAAGGTCTGCAGGGCGTCGCCGAAGCGGTCGATTTCGTACAAGAGATTTTCTTTATTGGATAAAAACAATTTTGTCCACAGCGGCGCGTTGATATCGGCGACCCGCGTGCCGTCGCGGAAGCTGCCGGCCACGAAAAATTTGGTCATCGGGCTCATGGCCTCGCTGTTGACCAAGGCCGTAGCCAGCACGTGAGGCAGGCTGCTCGTGTAGGCGATGAGCTTGTCGTGCTCCTCCGGCGACACGGTGACGACGTGGGCGCAGCCTAAGGCGTAGGCCATCGCCCGCACCTTGCCGATGTGCTCCGCCTTATTGGCCGGGCTCGGCACGATGATGTAATTCGCGCCGTCAAAGATTTCCGCCTGCGCCATGCCGTAGCCCTTGCCTTCCCGGCCGGCCATGGGATGTCCCGATATGAAATCGACGCCTGCCGGCAACATCCCTTCGATGGTCCGGGCCATGTCGCCCTTGATGCCCGTCACGTCCGTCAGGATTGCGCCGTCCTTGAAATGGGCGGCGTTGCCGCGGATAAACTCCAGCATGGCGTCGGCGGCCATGCAGAAGATGAGCATGTCGGCCTGGGCCAGGAATTCCCCGCCGGCCTGATGGCCTTCGTCGATCACGCCGTCGGCGAGGGCCGCCTGCAGCGCCTCTTCGTCAACGTCGACGGCGATGAGCTTCGCCGTGCCCAAACGGCGCAGCCCTTTAGCGTAGGAGCCGCCGATGAGGCCTAAGCCGATAATTCCGATTGTCTGTTCCGTTGCAAAATTGCAGTCTCCCTGTTCCATCATATCCCCCTCGGTCTGCCGTTATAATTCCCGGCCTACGATAGGCGCCAGCTGGCGCAGCGAATCCATGAGCCGGGCAAACATATCCGGCGTAATGGACTGGGCCCCGTCGCACAAGGCCTTGTCCGGATTATTATGTACTTCTATCATGACGCCGTCCGCTCCGGCAGCGATGGCCGCCTTGGACAGCGCTTCTACCATCCACCGCTTGCCCGTCGCGTGGCTCGGGTCTACGACGATAGGCAGGTGGCTCTTATGCTTGACGGCCAGCACGGCGCTGAGGTCCAGCGTGTTGCGGGTGTACGTTTCAAAGGTGCGGATGCCCCGTTCGCAGAGGATGACGTTGCGGTTGCCGCCGGCCATGATGTATTCCGCCGACATGAGCCATTCTTCGATAGTCGCGCTGAGGCCGCGCTTGAGCAGGACGGGCTTGCGCGTCTTGCCGACGGCCTTGAGCAGCTCGAAGTTCTGCATGTTGCGGGCGCCGATCTGAATGATGTCGACGTCGTCTTTCAAGAATAAGTCGATTTTATCGGCCGACATGATTTCCGTAACGACGGGCAGATGGGCTTTCTTCCCTGCCTGGCAGAGCATGTCCAGCCCCTTGTCCTGGAGGCCCTGGAACGAGTAGGGCGACGTGCGGGGCTTGAAAGCGCCGCCGCGCAGCATCGTCGCGCCGGCGGCCTTGATGGCTTGGGCTACGCCTTCGATCTGCTCCGGCGTTTCTACGGAGCAGGGGCCGGCGATGACGGCCAGCTTCTTCCCGCCAATCTGTACACCGCCGACGTCGATGACCGTATCGGCCGGATGGAAGGTACGGCTGGCCCGCTTGTACGGCTCTTCTACGCGGATGACCTTGTCTACGTATTCATATCCTGCAATTTGCTCTCTATCGATAACCGACGTATTGCCGACTAATCCCAATATGGTTTTGCGCGCCCCCTTGCTGACGTCGATCTGAACGCCTTTGGCCTTGATGGAACTCATCAGCATATCGACGAATTCCTGCGGAGCATGTTGTTTCAATACGATAATCATAAATAAAAGACCCCCATTTCATCATAAAAAAAACAGGCTCACATGAGCCTGTCCCAAATGCAGTGTCAAAAGGTATATGCAGGTAGCTTATATTCCCCCTGCCGCTAAGCGATACGATTTGCCGAAGTTTCTTCTCATGCGGATGTCATGCCTATTCAATTCGTCGCAGCAAAAATAGCCAGCGCTAAAATAAAAATAGCCCCAGCTAAAGTATGTAAAGACGTATTCAATTGCATGGTTCACGAAGGATAGATTCTTCATGGCGATGCCGCTCCCTTTTGCAATATGCTGTATAATAATGCTATTATATACTCCGAAAAAGCCTCTTGTCAAGACGAGAGGCCTAATGTTTTTCACCTAGCAGGCTGTAAAATTGTCCTTTTGCCCTGAAAATATTTACAAAAGCTAAGTCTATGATATAATATGCTATAATTCGAGTATTAATCGCAAAAAGGCCGACCGGCCGAAACTGCTTACAGGAGGGAATAGTATTATGGCAATGCAAATTGAATTCATCAGAAAACTGCCGTCGCCGCAGGAGCTTATGGAACAGTTCCCCATTGACGACCGCATCCGCAGCATCAAAGCGCAGCGCGACGAGACGATCCGCCGCATCCTGACCGGCGAAGACGACCGCTTCTTGCTCATCATCGGGCCCTGCTCAGCCGACAACGAAGACGCCGTCGTCGACTACGCCCATCGCCTGGCCGCCGTGCAGGAAAAAGTCGCCGACACCATCTTCATCATTCCCCGCGTATACACCAACAAGCCGCGCACCATCGGCGTAGGCTACAAGGGCATGCTCCATCAGCCCGACCCGGAAGGCAAGGAAGACATGCTGGCCGGCATCATTGCCATCCGCGAAATGAACGCCCGCATCGTCCGAGAAACGGGATTCACCTGCGCGGAAGAAATCCTCTATCCGGAAATCTACCGCTACTTGTCGGACCTCCTGTCCTACGCCGCCGTCGGAGCCCGCTCCGTCGAAGACCAGCTCCACCGCATGATTGCCAGCGGCGTCGGCATTCCCGTCGGCATGAAAAACCCGCCGTCCGGCGATATCTCAGTCATGCTCAACTCCATCGCCGCCGCCCAGCACTCCCAGGAATTCCTGTTCCGCGGCTGGGAAGTCCGCACGAAAGGCAATCCCCTGGCCCACGCCATCCTGCGCGGCTACGTCGACAACTTCGGCAACAGCCTGCCGAACTACCATTACGAAGACCTGCACAACCTGCTGGAAGCGTACGCCGAACGGAAGCTGGCGAACCCGGCCGCCGTCATCGACACCAACCACGCCAATTCCGGCAAAAAATATCTGGAACAAATCCGCATTGCCAAGGACGTCATGCACAGCCGCCATATGTGCCCAGACATCCGCACCCTCGTCAAGGGCCTCATGATCGAAAGCTACATCGAAGACGGCAGCCAGAAAATCAGCGAAGGGACGTACGGAAAATCCATCACCGACCCCTGCCTGGGCTGGGAAAAGACGGAACGGCTCATCCTCGAGCTGGCCGACCTCGTATAACGTCAGACAGAAACATCCCCGCAATTCCTCGTGTCAGAGGAACTGCGGGGATGTTTTTTCATGCCTGTTAAATGGAATTGAGAAGGATATATCCCTTGCCGCGCAGAAACGTTTCCGTTTCGGGCTCGCTGGTCTTGAATACGGCTACGGGCGTCGACGTCTGGCGGTTGTACGAAATGTATAAGTAGTCGATCGATACGTTCGCTTCCTGCAAATTCGACAAAATGCCGTCCAGCGTGCCCGGCGCATCGGACATGTCAATGGCCAGCACCTTGTCCAGGCGGCACTGGTAGCCTGCATCCTGCAGGGCCTTCAGGGCCTTGTCCGGGTCCGTCACGATGAGGCGGATGATGCCGAATTCGGCGCTGTCGTTGGCCAGCATCGTATAAATATTGATGTGGGCCTGAGCCAAGACCGACGTGATGCAGCGCAGGGCGCCCTTCTTATTTTCGGCAAACAATGAAATTTGATTCAGCATGATAAGTCCTCCACTTCTCCACAAAAAAAGCAGGCTGCCATGAGCCTGCTCGAATCCATCTGTATGATGCTATACGCCGCTGAAAACGGGTTCCGCCGTCTTCCCTATGCCCATGTCCCCATTGTCTCTATTGTATTCTCCGTAGCCGAAATAGCCGGCGCTAAAAAAGCTCCAGCTAAAGTACGTAAAGACAGATGCAATTGTCATAGGCAAAGATGACAAAACCTTCATTTAGATGGTCTCCTTTGTGTAATAATTAAAATTTGTTGGTGCCATTGTATACCTAAACGAAGGTTGTTGTCAAGAAAAATTTAAACTATATCCTACCAGGCCGGCGGCGTCGACGGCGTAACGACGCGGAACGTATAGCCCTGCTGCTTCAGCATGGCGATGATGGGCGGCAGGGCCTTGACCGTCTCCTCATGGCCGGCAGCATCGTGCATTAATATGATAAGATGCGTATTTAAATACGGTCTGGCCGCCAGCTGGCTCCGCAGGTTTTCCACGGCCTTCGCCGCCGTTTTGCCCGTGCCGTCGGCATCGCCCGTCAAGGCGTTCCAGCCGACGTCGACGTAGCCTATATCCTGAATCGCCTGCCAGTATTCCTTCGTGAAGTGGCCGGCCGTACCGCCCGGCGCCCGGGAAATGACCGGCCGGACGCCGATGATATGGTAAATCATCTCTTCTGTTTTCAGCAGCTCGTCTATATAGGCCTGGGGAGAGCTGTACAATTTTTTGTAGTCGTGGCTGTACGAATGGACGCCGATGGCGTGGCCCGACTGATATATGCGGCGCACCACGTCGGGATAGCGGCCTACGTTCCGTCCGGTCAGGAAGAACGTCGCCCGTATATGCTCACGCTCTAAGATATCCAGTATTTTCTCCGTATTCGCCCGGTTCGGCCCGTCGTCAAAGGTCAGGTAGGCGACGTGGTCGCCGTAAAAGTAAGACCGCTTCGCGCCGTACGTCTGCGGCAATCCCTTGGCCCGGCGTTCCCGCGTCGTATACCGATCGTATACAGGCAGGTCGTTGTCCGCCGGCGGCAGGGAAAATTCATCTCCTACGTATACCTCCTTGGCCTGTCGTTCAAAGGGCAGGACGACGGACCGCACCCGGTCGAAGGAATGGCTCATGACGTGCATCGTAAGGCCGGCCGAAGCCAGGACGACGATGAGCACGCAGCCCAAGGCTAATTTCAATTTTGCTATCATATACTGTAAGCGCTTTCTTTCTATCTAGGTTCGTAGGAAACGTACTGGCGAATAGTGCAGGCTTCCCTGTAGCCGTCGGCCAATACGCTGGCGACCAGTCCGAAATCTTCCATTTCGTCCAGCAAGGCTTCCGTCATGCGGTGCTGCACGGCGTTATACCCCGTGCAGAATAAAATGCGGGCGCAGGGCATGCCGCGGAACATGCCGCGGGGATGCTTGATGAGCTTTGCCAGCATGGCCGGCGTAATGACGGCGCCCTGAGACCGGCCCATGATCATCGTCGCCGTTTCAATGCCTTCTACCTTTTCCGGAAGAAGCGAGTTTCCCAGCATTTGCAGGTTCAGCACGCCGATAATCGTATCGCAGTTTACCGGAACGGGCACGTCGTCGGGGAGAGGCGCTTTCAGCCATTTGCCCTTGGCTCCGTCTCCTTCAATGAGGATATACCAGGCCGGATGCCGTACCTTGAGCTGCTCGATGACCTTCGTCGGCAGGCCTGTGTAGCAGTCGTTGCCATCGAGGCCCCAAAACCAGGCCGGCACGCGGCCGTCGGCAATGCGGGCTGCGCAGAATGCTTCTCCTTTTTCGACGTCGGACGTGCAGATGACGTCGAAGGGCTCTACATTATCGATGTAAGCGCTGTCCATGGGGACGGTGCTGCTGATCATGATGGGCAGCTTGCTGTTGTGGCCGTATTTCCCCAGCCGTTCCAATACAGTCGTCTTGCCGCCGGCCCCGACGATTGCCGTAATGCCCGGCTTCAGCATGCGCAGCCACCGATTATCTTGATACATAGACGAATCTCCTCCTTTTGATGATGCCCTTTATCTTTTTCCGGCCTTCTGCAGCTGGGCGCTGCGGCCTTTCCACGCTTCCTTAATCAGCTTGCGGACCATGTCGACAGTCAGGCTCCGCCGTTCCTGCTCGGAGCAGGTACCGTAATTGGCAAAGTCCAATTCCTCGCTGGCCAGATGAGCCACGTTCTCCCGTACAGCCATCCCCTTTTCCGTCAGCTCCGCGCTGGCCGTTTCGGCAATGGCGGCGACGCCGGGACGGCCGCCCACGACGACGCGCCATTCATCGTCCAGGGCCGCTACGGCTCCCGTCAGGTACGGTTCGTCCGTCGGCAGCTTGCGATAGGCTGCAAAGGCCGTGTATACCTCTTCCTTCGCAATGACGACCTGCGAAACCATCTCCCGCATAGGCGGGCAGGGAATGTAGTCGGCAAGGTTCATGCGCCCCTTTCCTTCCAGGACGACGTCGACGCGCAGCGACATCAGCACGGGCAGCACGACGGAAAAGGGCGCCTTCACGGCGACGACTCCGCCAATCGTCGCTTTCTTCTCGTCGGAATTCTTGATATCCCGAATACACCGGCATATGGCGCCGCCGGCGATGGCCTGCACGACCGGCGATTTCTCCAAGTCGGCCAGCGTCGTCATGGCTCCGATAGCCACTTCGTCGCCGGCGTCGCGGATATACCGCAGCCCGGCCTTCGATAAGTCGACGATGAGGCCGTAATGGTCTTTCTTGTATTTTAAGCCCTGGGCTCCAGCCAAAAATACGGCGGAAGCGGCGTCGCGGTATACCTGGTACGCCTCTTCCGGGCTCTGCGGTACTGCAATCGTATCACTTGTAACCAAACTGGGTGCATCTCCTTTCTTGTTTATATATATTCGCTTTATCTTGTCTTTTTATTCATATGTGCCGCCGGCAGCCACATTGGCGCGGCGGACATCCAGGGCAAAGGAACCCCTGTTGCTTTCCAGAATTTCATCTATGACGGCGTCGACGCCGATTTCATCGCACAGATCCAGCTCTTCCTTATAGGCCAGGATCGGCATGAGCAGCTCGACCGTCGTGCCGTCGGCCATAGTCAGGGCCCCCAGCTCGCCTTCAAACTGGACGATGATGACGCCGGACAAGTCCGTCATCGGCGAAAAGGGCTCGCACGTCTCCGTATTGGGCAGGATAAACCCATAGGATATCCAGATTTGATGCACGTGGGGAAAGCGCCCCAGCTCCATGAGCATCCAAATCGGCCAGGCCGCGGCGTCGGTCAGGGCGACGTCCTTCCCCTTGCCGAAGGGCCAGTCTGCCGGCAAAATCATGCACAGCTCGCCGTACACCTCGTGGCCCATTTCCAGCCTGCCGGCGGGGTAATGCATGGGAACGGCGCTCATCCCTATCGTATGCAGGAGATAAAAGGGCTCCTCTACGGTCGGGTACAGCATTTCCACGCTGATGGGAATCGGGCTGGCCGTCGTGTCGGAAAAAACCTTCCATTCGCGGTGGGGAAACAGCTTATGAAAGTAGTCCTGCACCTGTTCGCCGTACTCGCCGTGACGAAGCGGCATGGGGCCGGCGTCGTTCATGGCGAAAAATCGCGAAGGTCGTTGTTGTATATCTATGCGCACTGTATCCCTCCTCACCAGTTCAGTCATATTATAGCATAAATGGCGGCTATATCCTATGTATAATATCCACATAGGAACGAGGCAATCGCGTCAAACTCGAAGGCCCCTCTTCGCAAACCGCCGTTTTATTGATACAATCAGATTATATTCATGCAAAGGAGGCCACACCTATGAAAATACTGAAAAAAAATCTGCGCGTCGCCGTCGTGCAGGCGTCGCCGGTCATGTTTGACAAGGACGCGACCCTCGATAAGGTCGTAAGCCAAATCGCCGAAGCAGGAACGCACGGTGCCGAACTCATCGTCTTTCCCGAATCCCTCGTCCCCTGCTATCCCTACGGGCTGACCTTCGGCTTCAACGTCGGCAGCCGGTCCGAAGACGGCCGCAAGGACTGGAAGATATACTACGATAATTCCGTCGTCGTCCCCAGCGCCGACACCGACCGCATCGGCAAGGCCGCCAAAGAAGCGGGGGCCTACGTCAGCATCGGCATTACGGAGCGGGACAGCACGAACTATTCCCTGTACTGCACAAACCTCGTCTTTTCTCCCGACGGCAAACTCGCCGCAAAGCACCGCAAGATAAAGCCGACGGGAGCGGAACGGTATATTTGGGCCGATTCGCACGACCCCGACACGTATTTTCCCATCACGGACACGCCGTGGGGCCCCATGGGCGCCCTTATCTGCTGGGAAAATTACATGCCCCTGGCCCGCGTCGCCTTGTATCAGCAGGGAGTCTCCCTGTATCTTGCTCCTAATACCAACGACAATCCCGAATGGCAGGACACGATCCGGCACATCGCCATCGAAGGCCACTGCTACGTCATCAACGCCGACCAGTACTTTACGAAGGCCATGTATCCTGACACGCTGTTGGCGAAAGACGAAATCGCCAGGCTGAAAGACGAAACGTGCATCGGCGGCAGCTGTATTATCGACCCCTACGGCCACTGCGTCACCGAGCCCGTATGGAATCAGGAGGCCATCATCTACGCCGACCTCGACATGGACGCCGTGCCGATGAGCCACATGGAGTTCGACGGCGTCGGCCACTATGCGCGGCCCGACATTTTAGAGCTTACCGTCCGCGACGGGAAATAAATCCGTTTCCCTTACCACAGCGCCGTCCCCGCCGCCAGGCCCAGCCAACAGAATAAAAACGCGCCGACAACATTCAGGCCGCCGTACAGCAGGGCAAAACCCATCTCGCCGGCCCGGATAAAGGTCAGCAATTCCATATTAAAGGTAGAAAAGGTCGTAAAGCCGCCGAGGACGCCCGTGACGGCAAAGAGCTTCACCGACGGCGGCAAGTCGGCCTGGGCCTGAAAATACATCATGAGCAGGCCGATGAGAAAAGAGCCTATGATATTGACCAAAACAGTCCCATAAGGGAAGGCGACGCCGCCGTGCGCGTTGGCAAGGAGCGTGACGGCATACCGCAGAGCGGCTCCGATGCCGCCGCCGACAGCCACGGCCAGTATATGCTGCATCATAAAAACCACTTCCTTAGTTTAGCGTATGACGTCCCTATTGTACCACGTTTTACTGCTCCATAAAATAGGAAAGGGCATAACAATACGCTGTGCCCAGCCCATAAATCCCTTGTAAAAGGGCAGGAAATATAGTAAAATGACAATGAATACATACGCCGCAGGCTAACAAAATTTATTTACGCAAAGGGATGACGCTATGAAAACACGATGTGTGGAGCTGAGTCAATTCGAATCTGAATTGCTTATCGCTTTTATGAACCAGCCTAAAGATACGCCGATTTCAGCAGGCTTGTGCCGTACGATTTACCGCCGCCTGGAAGGCCATCCGGCCTTCGCCCAAAGCCGCGTAAACGTATATGAAAAAAGCGGCGGCGCCGTTCGCGCCGCAATGGCTCAAAAATAAGTATACCCACGCTCATTCCCCCTCTGACGAGCTGCTGCACGTACGCCTTTGGCTGCTGCGGCAGCTCGTCTTATATTTAGATACCCCTTCAACAACACGGGAGGCCTTCATGAACCAAGACGACATCATCATCCGCGCGGCTTCGCCTGAAGACGGCGCAGCCCTTCTGGCGATTTACGCTCCTTATGTGCAGCATACCGCCATTACCTTCGAATACGCCGTTCCCAGCCTGGAAGAATTTACGGGCAGAATCGCCGCGACGCTGACTAAATATCCCTATCTCGTCGCCGAGCATCAGGGATGCCCTGCAGGCTACGCCTACACCGGGCCCTTTTCCGGCCGCGCCGCCTACGACTGGTCCGCCGAAACGTCGCTGTACATACGCCGGGACTGTCGCCGCCAAGGAATCGGCCGAAAGCTGTATGAAGCGCTCGAAGCCGTCTCGAAGGCGCAGCACATCGTCAATTTGAACGCCTGCATCACCTGTCCCGACGCCGACGACGAATACGTAACGCGAAACAGCGTCCAGTTCCACGCTCATATGGGATACGCCATGGTCGGGATCTTTCACAGCTGCGGCTACAAATTCAGCCGCTGGTACCACGTCGCCTGGATGGAAAAGTTTCTCGGCGATCATCCGGCCGTCCCCGAACCGGTCATCCCCTTTCCCGTCCTCCGTCCCAGGCTGCGCCGCATCCTGAACGGGCAAGAATAAAAAAAATCGTCCCTGCGCGATGGGCTTTCTCCTTGCCGGAATACCCAGTAAGGAAAAAACCTATCGCCGCGAGGACGATTTTTTTTATATCTCTATGCCGTTATTCGGCCATGGACCGTTCCAAGCGTTCGGCAATGGCCTTGCCTGTCGCCGTCTTAGCCAGGCCGCCGTCGGACGTTTCCTTCAGCGCGACGGGCATCATCCGGCCGATTTCGTTCATCGCTTCGATGACTTCGTCAGGCGGAATGACGCTGCGCACGCCGGCCAAGGCCATTTCGGCCGCCGTAATCGCCAGGATAGCGTAGCAGGCGTTGCGCTTGACGCAGGGAACTTCGACCAGTCCGGCTACGGGGTCACAGGCCAGTCCCAGCGTATTTTTCATGCAGAGGGCAAAGGCCTGCAGTATCTGGTCGTTCGTCCCGCCGGCCATTTCAGCGGCAGCAGCAGCGGCCATAGCGGCAGCCGTGCCGCATTCAGCCTGACAGCCGCCGACAGCGCCGGCCACGGAGGCGTTGCGCGATACGACGGCGCCGACGCCGGCAGCCGTAAACAGGGCGTTGACGCTCGTTTCCGTATCGACGTCCAGCTCTTCGGCCACGGCCGTCATGACGGCCGGCACGATGCCGCAGGACCCTGCCGTCGGGCAGGCGACGATTTTAAACATCTTGGCGTTAGCTTCGCTGACTGCCAGGGCGTAGACAGCCGCTTTCTTTGCCAGCGGCCCCAGCAGCTTCGGCGCCGCTTTCAGGAGCTTATCGGCGTCGCCGCCGACGAGGCCGCTTACGGATTTTTCCGTATCGTTCAAGCCGGCGTCGATAGATTCTTTAAATACGGCCAGCCGGCCTTCCATGCGGCTGCGTACGTCTTGTTCCGTCTGTTCCGACGTTTCCATTTCGTGGCGCACGACGACTTCCGACAACGACAGGTTGTGCGTTGCCGCCGCGTCCATCAGTTCGTGAAGGGTTTTGTATTCGTACTGGTACATATCCTAACCTCCTATAACGGCAGCAGCGTGACGACGCTTTCAATTCCGGAAATATTCTGAATCATGCTGACCATTTCCTGCGGAACCGGGCTGTCCGTGCAGACGATCATAACGGCCGACGCATTTTTAGCGCTGCGGAATACGCGCATGTTCGATACGTTGATGTGGCCGATAGCCAAAATCGTCGTAGCCTGGGCGATGACGCCGGGCTTATCGCGATGCACCGTAATCAGCGTATGCTCTTCGCCGCTGAGCAGGACGCCGGCGCCGTTGATCTCGCGGATTTCCATTTTGCCGCCGCCGAGGGACACGCCCAGCACTTCCATCTTCTTTCCCGTCTTGCCCGTCATGGCGATGCGCACCGTGTTGGGATGGTCTACCTCCGCTTCCGAGCGCTGAAATACGACGTTCATCCCCTGCTGGGCTGCCAGGTCAAAGGACGTGCGCAGGCGGACGTCGTCGGCTGAAAAGCCTAGTAATCCGGCGACCAGAGCCTTATCCGTGCCGTGGCCCTTATATGTCTTGGCAAAAGAGCCGTATAAGGTAATCACAGCTTCTACAGGCTCATCTTTCAGGATTTCCCGGGCCATGAGGCCGATACGGGCCGCGCCGGCGGTGTGAGAACTGGACGGACCGATCATGACCGGGCCGACTACATCAAAAACTCCCATACTATACCTCCTTGTACTCTTACCTATATGGATAAAATTTAAAATGGAAAGGCAATTTCTCTATCTAAATAAAAGCTGTATATGTACGCGCTGCCGACGGGAGCGCCGAGGACCTGCAAGGCAGCCTGGCGGTACAATGCCAGCTGCACGGCGTAGCGCCGCCGAAAGGCCTCTTCATCGGGCAGGCGGTCCGTCTTATAGTCGACGAGGACCCATTGGCCGTCCTGCCAAAACAGGCAGTCGACGACCCCCTGCACGAGGATTCGTTCCCCCTCTTCCAGGGCCGGCAAATACCCGCCGCCGGGCAGGAGCACGCTGAAAGGATATTCGCGCCGCACGTCGGAAGACAAGGCCATGCGCCGCCCCAGAGGGGAACTGCAGAAGCGCTGCACAGACGGCACGAAGACGAGCCGCAGCTCTTCTTCGGAAAACAGCCCGTCAGCCTGCCACGACGCCATCTGACGCCGTATATCCCCGTCGGTCATATCCGGCGTCAGCTGAATATACTGCATGACCTTATGCATAACCGTTCCTCGCCATGCGCCGCCGGCGCTGCCGTCTTGTTCCACAAGCCAGGGCGGCGTCGGGCCGAAGGCATCTTCGTCCTCGGCGATGCCGGCCAGTGGGGAAGCCGGCGGCTGTTCTTCCTCCATTGCTTCGGCGTAACGGAGGTTGTACTGCCGCTTGATTTCTGATACGGAAAATTTAGCCGCCGTCTCCGTCGCCGCCGGGTAGCCGTAAGTCCACGTCAGAGCTTGTTCCATCCACAGGGGCGCCGCCGTTCCCGTCGGCAGCCCCTCCTTCAGCCGGGCCAGGCGCGGTTCTTCCGCCGGTTCCCCTGCATCGGCCGCAGCCGCGCCGATACGGCTATGAATCGTTACCTGCCACAGCCCGCTCTGCCACGACGGCGCACCGCCCAAGAGCCAGGCCTCGCTTTCCGGCCGCGACGCGACGCCGGGAAGCACCCAGTCAAAATACGAACGGGCCCGGGCCGGATTGACCTGGCCGCGCCAGCGCTGCCAGTCCCGCTCCAAGTGAGACGTATGGCCCGTAAGGATTAATTTATCCCTGGCCCTCGTCATGGCTACGTAGAGAACCCGTTCTTCCTCCGCCGTGCTTTCCCAGCCGATCTGCGCGCAGATGCCGTTCCATAAAAGCGTCGGATAGGCCATGCGCCACTGGGCGTCGTACTGCTTCAGGCCGATTCCCAGGGTATTGTGAAACAAGATGAGGGAATGCATGTCCTGGCGGTTGAAGGCCTTGCCCATATCGGCGGCAATGACGACGGGAAATTCCAGTCCCTTGCTCTTGTGGATGCTCATGACGCGCACTACGTCTTCCCGTTCGCTCAGCACCTTGGCCGGAGCCAGGTCCAGCCCGTCTTCCTTCATCTTGTCGATGAGGCGCAGGTAGCGGAATATCCCGCGGAAGCCCGAAGTTTCATACTGCCGCGCCCTGTCGTACAGGGCCTGTAAATTAGCCTGCCGGACGGCGCCGCCGGGCATGCCGCCGACGTAGTCGTAGTAACCTGTATCACGATACAATTCCTGCAATGTTTCCGCCACGCCGTGCCGGCGGCTGTACGTCCGCCAGGCCTGCAGCTTGGCGCAGAAGCCCAGCAATCGTTCCTTTTCTTCTCCCTCTTCCAAGGATGCGGCGTATGCCGGCAGGTTCCGCCACAGGGACTGCTCTCCGGCCAGGCGCAGCTCAGCCAGCGACGGCTCGTCCATCGCCGCGATGGGAGAGCGCAGGACCGCCGCCATGGGCAAATCCTGTTCAGGATTGTCGATGCAGCGCAGAAGCGACAAGACGGTCTGTACCTCTATGGCCGCAAAATAGCCGCCGTTCTGCTCCGCATAGGCCGGGATGCTATGGGCCTGCAGGACGCGGAGCAGTACGTCCGCCTTCCCGGCCATGGACCGCAGGAGCACGACGATATGGCGATAGGCCAAAGGCTCCAGCGTACCGTCCTTGCAGGCGGCCATCTTTCCCTGTTCCTTCAGCCGGCAAATTGATTCGGCAATGACCTGGCATTCCTGCTCAAAGGCCGTCATGTCCCGTTCCGGCGTCTCTTCATCTGCCGGCGAGTCGTCCCGCGCCGTATCGACGATATGCACCTCGACAGGGCCGCCGACCCAGCGTTCGTCTTCCGGGGCGGTTCGTCCGGCATAGAGCCGTTCCCGTTCGCTATAGCCCATACCGGCGGCTTCTTCGGTCATCGTCCTGGCGAACACTTCGTTGACGGCGTCGAGGATATTCGGAGCGCTGCGGAAGTTCCTTCCCAAGTCGATACAGCGCTGCACGGCGTCGGCATCGCGGCTGAAAGACCTGTATTTTTCCAGAAACAGCGTCGGGTCCGCCAGGCGGAAGCGATAGATGCTCTGCTTGATATCGCCGACCATGAAGCGGTTGTCGCCGCGGGAAATCAAGGCCGTAATCAGTTCCTGCACGCCGTTCGTATCCTGATATTCGTCGATGAGCACTTCCTTATAGGTCTGGCGCAGTTCTTCCGCTGCCGCCGAAGGCACGGGATGATCCGGCTCCGACTGCGGCGACAGGAGAATCTGCAGGCAGAAATGTTCCAAATCGCTGAAATCGATCCAGCCCTTTTCCCTTTTCGCCGCCCCATAGGCCTCGGCGAAATCAGCCGTCAGCCGCACCAGCCCTTTCATGACCGGCGCCATCGCTCTCACGCCGTCCAGCCAGACGTCGGATGCAACGGAAAAATAAGGCGTCTGAAGGCCTTCGGCAATTTCCTTTTTCACGTCGCTGCGCACGGCCTTGCACTGTTCCCAGAAAACCTTATCTTCGTCAGACAGCTTGCGCAGCCCCTTTAAGCGGGGAAATTCTACGGCCATGACGGCTTTCCGCATATCGTCCCAGGCGGTGCGCTCCAGCACGCGCCGCAGTGAATCGGCTTCGGCGGCGAAATCGGCGTACGGGCCGGCAAAGGCCGGACGAGCCTTCATCTCGCCCAAGAGGCCTTCGTACCGTCCGAGCTGTTCCTCTACGCTGCTCCGCACCAGCTTTTTGACGGGATCGCACCAGGCCATTTCGTCGATAGACGCGCCGTCAGGCACGTCATAGGCTTCGGCCGCATCGTCCAGCCATTTCCGGGGCCAGGGCATGCTGCGCGAATAGTCGTACATGCGGCTGACCGTATCCATGAGTGCGTCGTCTCCCCGGTCATTGCCGAACATATCTGCCAGCGGATAGAGAAAGGGCGCTTTCTCTTCGTCTTCATAATAAGATAAAAACACGGCTTCCAGCACGCCCTTGCGCAGCAGGCGCAGCTCTTCCTCGCCGGCAATCGTCACGCGCGGGTCTATATCGATGGTATAGAAATACTTGCGTATGACGTCTTGGCAGAAGGAATGAAGCGTCGATATGTGGGCCGACGGCAGCAGCGCCAGCTGCCGCTCTACAGCCGCGTCGCCCGTATCGGCTAATACCTGGGCCAGGGCCGCGCCTACGCGTTCCCGCATTTCCGCCGCCGCCGCCTTCGTAAACGTCACGACCAGCAGCTCCGTAATGTCGACAGGATTGTCCTTGTCGAGAAGACGGCGGATAATGCGCTCTACGAGAACGGCCGTCTTGCCTGATCCGGCCGCGGCAGACAGCAGCAGCGTCTGCCCCCGGCTGTCAATGGCCGCCTGCTGTTCCGGTGTCCACGCCATGTTCGCTCCCTCCTTCGTCCAGTTTTTCCAGCAAATCCTCTTTCCGTATCGTCACGACGTCATAGCCGTTGTCGGGCAGCTGCGCGTCAAACCGGCAGACGGCGTGATAGGGGCAATAGCGGCACGGGCTGGCCTGCCCCAATAAAATAGGCCGCACGGCGATGTCGCCGCTGTCTATGCGGCCGGCGATTTCGCGAATCCGCGCAACGGCCAGCGTCAGCAGCTTCTGCCATCCCGCTTCATCGTACATCGTATGGGATACGTTGCTCAGGGTGCCGTCTTTTTTTAACCGCAAATTTAAAAATTCCGAATAGCCTTCCATCGACGTATCCAAGGCCGTCATGACCTGGCTGTTGTCGAGATAATATCCGCTGAGGCGGCTTTTTTTATCGTATAAGGTCTTCTTTTCCTCTTCGTCGGCTACGTGGTCCAGGGACGTCTTGTCGTTGCGGACGTAGCAGTACAAGATAGCCGCCGGCACGGCGTCTTCGCCCATGTTCAGAAGCGCTACGTACATGTATGTCAGGAGCTGCAGCTCCAGGCCGACAAATACCTGGCTCAAATCGAGCTGCTTCCGCCCCGATTTGTAGTCGATGACGACGACGTACTTGGCGTCGCCGTCCCGCATGGAATCGACGCGGTCGATCTGCCCGGTGACGATGACTTCCAAGCCGTCGGGCAAGGTAAAGCGCAGGGCCTCCCACGGGCTGCCCTTGCGGCCGAAGGCCTTTTCCAGCCCTTCCATATGAAACTGGGACGACTCGCTGAACTGGCAAAGACGCCGCACTGTCCGAGCCAGGGTTTGGATGAGTCGTTCCTTGATCTGCGCGAAATAGGCGTTGGACATGAGGATGTCGTGCTGTATATACGGGGCGAGCCGTTCCGTAGCCTGGCGGCATGCGGCCGGAATATCTTCCGCTCGGAGGTCGCGCCACTGCTTGTGTTCGCAAAGCAGGTCCTCGCCTAAGATGCGCAGCGCGCCGTGGACGAGCATCCCCAGATCGGGGGCGGAAAAGTGATACATTTGCCGTTCTTCCAGCAGCAGGCCGTAGCGGGCAAAATAGGCGAAGGGGCAGCTGCGGTACTGCTCAAATTTCGTAACGGAGCCCCGCAGGACGCCGTCGGGCGCGTACAGCCGCTTGACGAGCGTCGCCGGCAGCCGCAGGGGCTGATTGCGGTGAAACAATCCCTGCACGGACTGCGCCGCCCGCTCTTTCCAGCCGTGGCTGCAGGCCCAGTCGTACAAGGCCCACCAAACGTCGTCCGTCTCTTTGCCCTCTGCCGCAGGCCGCAGCATGACAGGCAGCCACGACAGGGCCGCCGGCAGGGACGTAATGAACTCGGCCTCACGTCCCCCTTCGATCATCCCCGTTTCATGGCCGACAGCATCGACATAGCCTTTTTCTTCTATCTGCCGAATCCACGACGACGGCTCCATCGCCCCGCCGTCGTCGCCGGCCAGAATATACGACAGGTGCAGCTGCTCTCCGGCCCGGCCGGCAGCCAGATAAAAGAGGAATTTTTCCTGGAACGAACGGAACCGGCTGTCCGGGCCGAGCCGGACGCCCAGGGCCTCCAGCTTCCGCCGTTCGGCGTCGTTCAGCATGCCTTCTTCGCTCGTGCGCTGGGGGAACACGCCGTCGTTCAGGCCGCAGAGGAAGACGACGCGGGCCTGCATGGTGTATCCCCGTTCGACCGACGTAAACGTAACGTGGTCCAGCGTCGGCGGAATCAAGCTGAATTTCAGCTGCTCCAGCCCGTCCTTTACGATCTGGGAAAACTCCTGCAGCGGCACGACGTCGTCGCCGCACACGCGGACGATTTCATGAAGGAAGGCGACGATGCGCTTCCAGACCTGCTCGTGTTCCTTTCCTTCAGCAGCCCGTCCGGCCCCTTCGTCATCGCGTTTCCACTGCTGCAGCGACTGGGGAACTCCCAGGTCGTACAGCCATCGGTACAGCAGCGTGCACCAATCTGCCAGGGAATGGTCTTCCTGCGCCTCTTCCCAGCACGGCCACAGGGCCTCCCATACGGCGCGGCGGATGCCATTGACATGCCGTATCGTTTCTTCTTCGCCTTCGTCTACGCCATGGCCTTCCTCGATATAGCGGCTTCTTCCGTACTGCCAGTCTTCGCCGGCCAGCCAATGATAGCCCCGGATACCGTAAGCCAGGCAATAGTTTTCCAAATCGTCGGCATCGCACCGACTGATAGGGAACAAGTCCGTCTTCAGCAGCTGAAACAACGGCTCGTGAGCCCATCGGGACGTAAACACGTCCAGCAGGGAGGAAATGGCCTCCGCCGCAGGATGGGACGTCATGGGACGCCGGTAATCGCTGAAAAAAGGAATGCCGTATTTGGCGAATATCTCCTCGGCAATATGGTAATAGGCCTCGCCGGTCCGCGCTAAAATAAGAAAATCGCGGTAGCGGTATCCCCGGCGGCACAAGGCCTGAATGCGGCGGGCCGCCGCGTCGAGCTCCAGTATCCTGTTTCCGCATTCCGTCAGTATCAAGCCCTTTACGGCCTCAGCCTGTACCGGCGGCACGGGACGGAAAAATTCATTCAAAAATACGGCCAGGCCCCCTTCGTCAGTCCCGGCGACGCGCCGTACCTCCAGGTGCGGGAATATGCGGCGCAGCTCCTGGTACACGGCATAGGGCCGGTGGAACAGGGCTGTTTCCCGACGCTGCGCCTCGACGCGGTCCGGGTCCATGGTCAGGGTAATCGTCACCTGCGCCGCCGTCTGCTCGATGGCCTGCAGCACTTCCAGCTGCCGCGGCGTAAACCACTGGAACCCGTCAACCCATACGTGAGCCCCCTGCAAAAAGGAATACGAAGGAATTTCCCTTGCCAGTACGGTCATCGTATCGTCGGCGCTGCCGAACCGTTCCTCTAAATAGGCCGTATACCCCTGATACAGCAGCGCGATATCCATGAGCTTGCGGCTCAAGGTCTGGCTGCCCAGCAGGGACGCGGCATGGCGCAGCATGTCAGGGCCAATGCAGAAGGAACGGCACTCGCCGATAAACCGGCCGGCCGTTTCTACGAAATTATCCTGCCGCGCCGCCGTCTGCAGCACCGTAAACTCGTCGGCGTGCCGCCGCAGCAGCCGCTGCAAGATGAGCTTCTGCGCCAATTCCGATACGAAGGCGCAGTCCTTGCCCTTTTCCTGAAATACGCGGTAGGCCAGCCGCGAAAACCCGACGATCTGCGTCCCCATAAAGCCCTTTTCCGGCAGCGACTCAGCAAACCGCCGCTCCGCGTTATACGACGCCTGATCGGGCACGATGAGCAGCGTGCGGCGGCCCTGGGCCGCTTCGGCCTTCATCTGCGAAAAGCAATATTCCGTTTTTCCGCTTCGGCCCTTGCCAAACAAAACAGTCAGCGCCACGGCAACTCCTCCCTTCCACTGTGCACTCTGAAATTACATTTTCAATTATTGTATCATATTTTCTGCACGCATAAAACCGAAATGCCCATGCAAAAAAAGTCCGGCAAAGCGATTCGCCTCTGCCGGATCTTCCAGTTTGTTATGCAATTATATAGCTGCGCAGGCCGATTTCAGAAACGGCGCGCGCCGCCGTTCTTCCCGATAGAGCCACTTCAAATCGTACGGTTCAAACACGACACGGCGGTATGCGTCTACGTCCATCATCGTTCCGTCCCAATCGGAGTGGATGTCGCCGTTCTGCTTGATCAGGATATCGTACAGGATATCGTAGGTCACGCCGTCTTTTTCATCCCGTTCCACAATGGTGCTGTACGGAAGGGTCTTGTGATAGGTCAGCTCCATCCCCTTGTAATCGAAATGGAAGCCGCAGCGCATACGGCAGCCGTCCAGCCCCGTATAGCGGGCGATGTACTTCAAATCGTGAAGGATCTTATCGTTCTTTTCGTCGTACAGGTTTTCCGGCGTCGTTTCCGTATAGTCGAAACGGAATTGGATTGACGCGCCGGGAATGGCATGGAATCGTTCCAAATAGGGGATTAAATCGCGGACCGGATAGTTTTTATACAGCACGCAGTTGATTCGGAACGGCACGGCCAGGCGCCCCAGCAATTCGTCGTTCGATTCTACGACATAATGCTGCATGTGGCGCGACACGTTGATGCAGGTAATCTTGTCCTTATTGCGCTGCGTAAAGGCGATGATATCGTCTTCGGTCTGAAACTCCGACACGGGCAGCGTCGTATTGATATATACCTTATGCGTACGGGGAATGCAGTCGAGCATATGCTGCAGCGAATCCAGGTCCGCGAAGGGCTCGCCCCCGGTAAACACAAAATCGCAGTACGGCGTAATGGCGTCCATGCGGGCGATGCTTTCGCAGATTTTTTCCGCCGAAAACCCTGTCATATCGGAATATTCTTCTTTATTAATGCAGAACGGGCAGTGATTGCGGCAGTTATACGGCACAAATACCGTCACCGTCGCCCCGCCTTCTCTTGTCTTGTACGGATGCCTGACGTGAACTGCCGGCTCCGCTGCTTCATGTATCATGCTGTTCATTTCTCTTTCGCCTCAACTCTTGAGCAGTCGCCGTCAATATGCTCCCACACCGCTTTGCCGCCGTAAGAATAAAAGGATTTTCATACGGCTCAAAGCAGACACACTGGCGCGGCTGCCCCTTTATCCACACTCCATTCTACCATAAAATTTCATTTCGTCCAATACATATTGCGTATTCTTTTATAGCATACATCGTATAGCAAATAATTCACATAACACATATTAGTGCAGGGCCTGGGTAATCTCGGCAGCCGTTTTCTTGACGGCCTGAATAATCTGCTCCTGCATGTCTTCCGTCACGCGGGATACCGGACCGGACACGCTGATAGCGGCGATGATTTCGTGATTTGAAAAAATAGGCGCGGCAATGCAGGTCATGCCCAGCTCGACTTCCTCCCGCTCGATGGCGTAGCCGTTGCGCCGAATGGCTTCCAGCTCCTTCAGCAGCTCGTCCCAGTCGGTAATCGTATATTCCGTAAACTTCTTCAATTTGCATCCTGCGTACCGGCGGCAGTATGATTCGGAAAAGGCCAGCAGGCATTTTCCCGACGCCGCGCAGTAACTGGGCCGGATCGCGCCGATAGGAGGCGCCATGTCGACGGTCTGGGGCGATTTGATTTTTTCCAGTATGACGTGCTGCGGATACGGCGCGTCGGACTGGACAAAGGTCGTCATGTGGACGCTCTCCTTGCATTGAAGGGACAGAGCCTTCGCATAGGGGTAGGCGACCTTTTGAAAGGATTCCTTTTCGCGGAACAGCATGCCCAGGGAGTACACCTGCAGGCCCAGCCAATACAGACCCGTTTCGCCGTCGCGGCGCACGAAGTCCCGCCCCTCCAGCGTATCCAGGGTCCGGCTCACAGTGCTCTTGTGCATTCCCATCTTCTTGCTGATCTGCGTAAGGCTCAAAGGCGCTTCTTCCTGTAAAAAGAGTTGAAGGATTGCCAGCGCCCGGTCAATTGATTCTATCATACGTTCCGCTCCTTCCTGCCAACAGCGTGCAGTTCCCGCCAACGCAATGGTTGTTGCGTCGGCGCAGTCTTACGTTTCATTATACGTACATTGGGAAGGATGTCAATATGTACGTTTACTCGTCCGTTTCCTTAGCTTCTGCCGCCGCAGAGCCGACGCCCTGTTCGTATAATCCCTTCGCCAGCCCCTGCAGGAGATCCAGGCATTCCATGTGGGTCAGCCAGTTCTTAGGCACGTCTTTCGCGCCGTACAACGCGCCGGCAATGCTGCCGCTGACGGCGCCGCACGTATCGCTGTCGCCGTCCTGATTGCAGGCCATGATGACGGCGTCCTTCAGAGAGGTCGTCTTCATGACGCAGTATAAGGACAAGGCCAGCGCTTCGTCGGCATTCCAGCCCAGGCCGAGCTTCTTCATGGACCGCACGGGGTTTCTGTCGCTCATAGCTTCGTCGACGGCTGCCTGCAAGGTCTTCCATAGTTCGACGCCGCCTTCTTCCTGCTGCAGACGCTCGAAAGCGCCAACAACGGCCTGCCCCAGCGTCTTTCCGGCGGCCAGCAGCGAAATGATGGCGCTGAACGTTCCCGCCGCTAAATAAGCCGTCGCGCCGCCGTGCGTCAGCAACGCCGCCCGGCAGCCCACGGCAAAGGCCGCGTCGGCATCGCCGGCATAAAACAATCCGACGGGCCCGGTCCGCAGGGCGGCGCTGCTCTTGCAGGCATTGGCTTTTTTCTCCTTCGTAAAGCGCAGCCCCGACGCCAGGGCAATCAAGCAGGCCTTGCCGGGGGCCCGGCGGGCAAACAGCAACGGTTCGCCCATGAGGTCGTATCCCAACGATTCTTCATGGGCCTGCTTTTTCATCCACCGCGCATGCTCGGGCCGGATAATCCGCTCGGTCTGGGTATAATACCAGCGCATGTAGGACCGGTACAGCCCTTCCTCCGGCGCAAGGCCGTCGTGCTTGGCCCAGAGCAGTCCGTCGGCCGTAAACAAGGCCAGCTGCGTGTCGTCGGAAATGATGCCCCGCTTGCCGTTCGCTTCCAATTTCAATACGGTCCGCAGCCCATAGGGGCCGTATTTCTTATGAATCGTCTTCAAATCGACATATTCGATGAGATACCCTAACGCATCGCCTGCCGCGCCGCCCAACATGCATCCTACAAACCGTTCCGCTCCGTCCATGGCTATACCTCCAAAAAAATCAAAAAAGACATTTACATTATCGCCATTATTAGATATAATATTAATTTTACACATATACAGTATACCAGATACTAGCGGTCATACGCAAATGATATCTTGACATAGACAGGCATCTCACTCGTACTTGCCTATTTTTGTATGATATATACCCCCATGGGATTACAAAAATCAGGCGAATCCTGTATAATGAACCGTAACGGCGTACTGCGGCGCCGTCAAAGGACTTTTGTTTTAAGAAAGGATCAAACTATGAATACATCTACTGCTACCGCGACGGCTGCCGTCGCCCAAGACGTAAAGGAACAGGTCGCCCAGGGCGTGACTATGCTGGACCGCATTACAAATCTGCTGATTGACCGCGGGCCGGACATTCTATTTGCTATCGTCATCTTCATCATTGGCCGGTATATTGCCAAGCTGCTGAAAAACATCGCCGTGCGCATGATGACCCACGCCAACTACGACCACACCGTCATCACCTTCGTCAGCCAGATCATTTATTACGCCGTCATGGCCCTCGTCGTCCTGTCCGCCGTCAACAAGCTCGGCGTACCGACGACATCCTTTATCGCCGTCTTCGGCGCCTTCGGCTTAGCCGTAGGCCTGGCCCTGCAGAACAACCTGTCAAACTTCGCCTCAGGCCTGCTCATCCTCATTTTTAAGCCCTTTAAGGCCGGGGACTGGGTCAATATCGGCGGCGTTGAAGGCAGCATCAAGGCCATTCAGGTGCTGAACACGGCCATCATCACCAAGGACAACAAAACCGTATTCATCCCCAACTCGCTCATCACCTCTTCCCAGGTCACGAACAGCTCCTACCTGGACGAACGGTTTATTCCCTTCCTCTTCGATATCAGCTACAATAACGACCATCACAAGGCAATCTCTGTCCTGAAGGATATATTCGCCAAAGACCCGCGCATCCTCAACAACGATACGATGGAAATCGGCATTAAAGAATTCGCCGACAACTCCGTCCGCATCGCCGCCTATCCCAAGGTGCGGCGCCAGGACGTCATTCCCACGACGTACGACATCATGTCGGCCGTAAAAGACGCCTTCGACGCCAACGGCATCGAAATCCCCTACCCGCAGCGCGTCGTATACGTACAAAAAGCGGAACAAAAAGACAATTGACATTCGCCGCACAGCAAAAAGGCCACCGCACCAAGCGATGGCCTTTTGTCATATCCTGTTTTACTATTTTAACAGTTCGTACACCGAGGCTACCGTATCGTTCCACAGCGCGGCTGTTTCTCCCTCGGCAGCGATAGCTCCGCGGCCGGCTTCGCACTGGCGCTTTACCGAGGCCGGCGACGTGCCGTTATACGTGTTGCGCTGGTTTACGCACGTTTCGATGTCCAAGAAATGGTGAATATCTTCGGCAAAGAGGGGGCTCATGGACTGCAGTTCGTCCAGCGTGAGCTGCTGCAGCACCTTTCCCTGCTCGATGCAGTAGTGGACGGCCTTGCCGACGACGGCGTGGGCTTCGCGGAAGGGCAGTCCCTTTTTGGCCAAATAGTCGGCCATGTCCGTCGCATTGGAAAAATCGCTTTCCAATACGTCACGCATATGCTGCCCGTTGACCGTCATCTTTTCGATCATGGCGGCGTAAATCGTAAGGGCAAATTTCAAGTTGTCGACGGCGTCAAACAGACCTTCCTTATCTTCCTGCATGTCTTTGTCGTAGGCCATGGGAATTCCCTTCATCATCGTCAGCACGCCCATGAGATGGCCGTAGAACCGGCCCGTCTTGCCGCGGACGAGTTCGCAGATATCGGGATTCTTCTTCTGCGGCATAATGGAGGATCCTGTGCAGTGAGAATCATCCAACTCAATAAACTTGAATTCCGACGACGACCAGAGGATGAATTCCTCCGACAGCCGGCTCAAATGCATCATGAGCTGGGCCGCAAATTCCAGGAAGGCGATGATGTAGTCGCGGTCGCTGACGGCGTCGAGGCTGTTGTCGTAAATCTTGCCAAAATGGAGCGTACGGGCCACGAAGGGCTGATCCAGGGGATACGTCGTGCCGGCCAGCGCGCCTGCGCCGAGAGGCATCATATCGGCCATATCCCAGGCGTATTTCAAATGAGCAAAATCACGGGACAGCATGGAGAAATAGGCCATCAGGTGATGACTGAACAAGATGGGCTGAGCCCGCTGCAGATGGGTATAGCCCGGCATGATGACATCGCCGTACTTCTCCGCCGCTTTGACGATGGATTCCTGCAGCTGGATCATCAACTTCGCAATCGCGGCGATTTCCCGGCGCACGTACATATGCGTGTCCAGCGCTACCTGGTCGTTGCGGCTCCGACCCGTATGAAGCCGTTTGCCCGCTTCGCCGATAGCGTCGGTCAGGCGCTTTTCGATATTCATATGAATATCTTCCAGCTCGACGGAAAATTCAAATTCACCTTGTTCAATTTGCCCGTAGATGGCCTTCAGCCCGGCTACGATGGCATCCTTATCTGCCGCAGAAATAATGCCCTGCCGTTCCAGCATCGTCGCGTGGGCGATGCTGCCGCAAATATCTTCTGCATACATGCGGCAGTCAAACTGGATGGAGGCGTTAAATTCTTCTACGCTTTTATCCGTGGCCTTCGTAAACCGGCCGCCCCATAATTTCATAGTACTAGTCTCTCCTTATTTTCCTGCTTTTTCTGCGTGCTGCTTCATGAGGGCCCGCATCTTGAGCGGCAGGCCGAAGAGGTTGATGAAGCCTTCCGCGTCGGTCTGATCGTATACGTCGTCTTCGCCGAAGGTGACGTATTCTTCGCTGTACAGGGAATACGGCGACGTAGAGCCGGCGCTCATGATGTTGCCCTTATAAAGTTTCAATTTAACCGTGCCCGTGACGGTTTCCTGCGTTTCGTTGACGAAGGCGTCCAGCGCTTCCCGCAGCGGCGAGAACCATTTGCCGTCGTATACGAGTTCGGCATATTTGTTGGCCACGAGTTCTTTATAATGGAACGTATCGCGGTCGAGGCAGAGGTATTCCAATTCTCTGTGCGCGTACATGATAATCGCTCCGCCGGGGTTTTCATAAATGCCGCGGCTCTTCATGCCGACCAGTCTGTTTTCTACGATATCGACGATGCCGACGCCGTTTTTCGCGCCGATTGCGTTGAGTTCCGTCAAAAGTTCGACGGCGCCCATCTTCTGGCCGTTGACGGCGACGGGAACGCCCTGTTCGAAATCAATCGTAACGTATTCGGGAACGTCGGGAGCTTTTTCCGGCGGCGTCGTGACCATGTATACCATATCCTTCGGCGCGTTGGCCGGATTTTCCAAATCGTCGCCTTCGTGGCTCAGATGCCAGATGTTCCAGTCCATGCTGTAGGGATAGGGATTTTCTTCCGATTTATAATCGATGGGCACGCCGTGTTTTTCAGCGTAAACCAATTCGTCTTCACGGGATTTCATATCCCACATTCTCCAGGGAGCGATGAGCTTGATTTCCGGAGCCAGGGCCTTTACGGTCAATTCGAACCGAACCTGGTCGTTGCCCTTGCCGGTCGCGCCGTGAGCGATGGCGTCGGCGCCTTCCTGCTTGGCGATTTCGACGAGTTTCTTGGAAATGAGGGGCCGGGCGAAGGACGTGCCTAAGAGATATTTGCCTTCGTATACGGCGCCGGCTTTTACCGTCGGCCAAACATATTCTTCCAGGAATTCCTTTTTAATATCCATGATGTATACTTTGGAAGCGCCGGAAGCGTAGGCTTTCTTTTCGATGGCTTCAAAGTCGTCGGGCTGACCTACGTCAGCGCAGGCCGCGATGACTTCCGCGCCGGCATAATTTTCTTTCAGCCAGGGAATAATAACGGACGTATCCAAACCACCGGAATAGGCTAAGACAATTTTTTTGATTTCACTCATGATAACTTCCTCCTCTATGCAACATACATGCTGTAACTGGTATTCTTGTCTACGGGTGTTAGTATACACCTATTTGAAATAATATGCAAGTATATTGCATAAATTTTTGTGAGATATTTAAAAAAAGAGCCGCAAGCCAATGCTTGCAGCTCTTTCTATGTCTTAATCTGCCCGTAATCTTACGGCGAATTACGCTTCGATTTCAGATACGACGCCTGCGCCTACCGTACGGCCGCCTTCGCGGATAGCGAAGCGGAGGCCCGGTTCAATAGCGATCGGCGTAATGAGTTCTACGTCCATCTTTACGTTATCGCCAGGCATGCACATTTCCGTGCCTTCCGGCAATTTGATAACGCCCGTTACGTCCGTCGTGCGGAAGTAGAACTGCGGACGATAGCCGTTGAAGAACGGCGTATGACGGCCGCCTTCGTCCTTCGTCAATACGTATACCTGCGCTTTGAACGTCGTGTGCGGATGAATCGTTCCCGGTTTTGCCAATACCTGGCCGCGTTCGATTTCCTTACGGTCGATGCCGCGGAGCAGTGCGCCGATGTTGTCGCCAGCTTCTGCCAAATCGAGGAGCTTACGGAACATTTCTACGCCCGTTACGACGGTCTGTTTCGGTTCGTCGGACAAGCCTACGATTTCGACTGCGTCGCCTACTTTAACCGTACCGCGTTCTACACGGCCCGTTGCTACGGTGCCGCGGCCCGTAATCGTGAATACGTCTTCGACAGGCATCAGGAACGGTTTGTCCGTCGGACGGTCCGGCGTCGGGATGTATTCGTCAACAGCGTCCATCAGTTTGAGGATAGACTGTTTTGCTTCTTCGTCGCCTTCGAGGGCTTTCAATGCGGAGCCTACGACGATAGGTACTTCGTCGCCGGGGAAATCGTAGGAGCTCAGGAGGTCGCGGACTTCCATTTCTACGAGTTCGATCAGTTCGGGGTCGTCAACCTGGTCGGCTTTGTTGAGGTATACGACGATAGCCGGTACGCCTACCTGGCGGGCCAACAGGATGTGTTCGCGAGTCTGAGGCATCGGGCCGTCAGCTGCGCTTACGACAAGGATTGCGCCGTCCATCTGAGCAGCGCCGGTGATCATGTTCTTAACATAGTCGGCGTGGCCCGGGCAGTCAACGTGAGCATAGTGACGGTTGTCCGTTTCATATTCAACGTGAGCCGTGTTGATCGTAATGCCGCGTTCACGTTCTTCCGGAGCCTTATCGATATCAGCATAGTCTTCGAATTTAGCATAGCCTTTTTCGGACAATACTTTCGTAATAGCAGCCGTCAACGTCGTTTTGCCATGGTCAACGTGACCAATCGTGCCGATGTTAACATGGGGTTTGGTTCTTTCGTAATGTTCTTTTGCCATTTTACTGATTTCCTCCTTTAGGAAAAAATTTACCATCTATATTGTATTCTATCACACAATACCTATTTTTGCTCTGTTTTCAGAAAAAAATAGTATTGCATATAGAAATAACCTCGTAAAACGAGGTTATAAATGTGGTGGCGGCTCGGAGATTCGAACTCTGGACACTGCGGGTATGAACCGCATGCTCTAGCCAACTGAGCTAAGCCGCCATGTTTGGAGCTATTGACCGGGATTGAACCGGTGACCTTATCCTTACCAAGGATACGCTCTACCGACTGAGCTACAACAGCTTACACCGTTCAAAGCACATATACAGTTTTTCTTTACTGCCTTGCAGTAAAAATTTGGTAGCGGGGGCAGGACTTGAACCTACGACCTTCGGGTTATGAGCCCGACGAGCTACCAACTGCTCCACCCCGCGATGATATGGTGGTGGGGGAAGGATTCGAACCTTCGAAGGCAGTCGCCGGCAGATTTACAGTCTGCTCCCTTTAGCCACTCGGGAACCCCACCATACCTGGAGCCGACAATAGGACTTGAACCTACAACCTACTGATTACAAGTCAGTTGCTCTGCCAATTGAGCTATGTCGGCGTGTCCTGTCTCACAGAACGTAATTGATTATACTTGATAATCTCGATTCTGTCAAGACATTTTTCAGAAGTTTTTTTCTTTCCTCAAAAGCTTTTCTTTTAAAGAAGTCTTTAAAACTGCTGACTTAGATAGTATACTATACTCTATAGAAAAAAGCAAGAGATAAATTCAAATTTTTTGGAGGATACTTCTATATGATAGACAGCACAGATATGAAACGGTTTGCCGCTGCCCTCGGCTTGGACTGCGTCGGCGTCGCCCCGGCCGATCTGCCCCGGCCGCCCTACGCCGAAGACCCGCCGTGCCCGCTGGCCGCCGGCACAGGAGACGAACGATACGAGCCGCGCCGCCTTCTCCCGTCGTGCCGTTCCGTCGTCGTCGTCTTAGTTCCCTATTATACGGCGCAGGCAGAACCAGGCAACCTCTCCCTCTATTGCCGGAGCGCAGATTATCATGTCGTCGTCCGTTCCTATTTAGAGCAAATCGCCGCGTACCTGCAGCGGCAATATCCCGGCAGCGAACAACGCTGCGTCGTCGATACGTCCCCGTTGTCGGACCGCTGGCTGGCCTATCAGGCCGGCCTGGGCTTTTTCGGAGACAATCGCTGCCTCATCAACGATACGTACGGCTCCTACGTCTTTATCGGCAGCGTCCTCACGTCCCTGCCCTTCGCGCCGGACCAGCCCCTGCAACAGGAATGCTCCCACTGCGGCGCTTGTCAGTCAGCCTGTCCGGGACAATGTTTTTCCGGCGGCGCTTACGATTACAGCCGCTGCAAATCGTATATTACGCAAAAAAAAGGCAGCTTTACGCTGCCTGAAATACAATGTATGGAAAAAACGCCGCTCATCTTCGGCTGCGACGTATGTCAGGAATCGTGTCCCCACAACGCCGGCGTCAAGGCAACGCCCCTTCCGGAATTTTATCGGAACCGCCTGTCACAGCTCTGCCCTTCGGATATCGAGTCGCTGTCCAACAAACAGTTCCAACAGGCCTTCGGCGACCGTGCCTTCGCCTGGCGCGGCAAAAAGGTGCTGCTCCGCAATCTGGAATACGCGGCTAACCCGGCCGCCGCGTCAGCTGAAAATCGAAACGACGGCAAAGACGACGTATAACAAGACGACGACAGCCAAGACGGCCACGGCGGCCAGGGGTAGCAGCAAGACGGCAATACTTCGTCCCGTTCCCATGGCGTACGTTTCTTTGACAGCCCATACGTCCAATACCAAAGCCCAGACCCCTGCCGCCAGCGACACGGCCTGCACCAGCAGCTCCGGCGCGACGAATACGAAGCTGCCGGCTAAGGTCGCCAGGTTGAGGGGGAGTTCCGTAAAGCAGAGGGCCGCCGCCAGGCTTTTCATAGACCCGTTTCGTCCGAGAAGGCGGGCGGCTCCATGATACAGCAAGATGCGCGCGGCAAAACAGAAGGCCGCACCGCCGTACATGGCTATGGCCGTCCACACTGCCGCATCCTGCCACTGCGCCCATACGGACACGACTGAAAGCATCACGGAAAGGGACCAGATGACGATTCCTTCGCGAAGGCGCTGCTCCGGAACGATGACGGCCAGCGTTTCCTTAGGCGATACGACGATGCCGTAGGCCAGGGCTAAGGCTTCTTCGATGTAATATCTCATTGCTGCCGCCCTCCTTTCCATATTATGAGGGGGAAGGGGATTCTCTGTCCGGCTTCATACAGCCCTTCGGCCAGAGAAGGCGCCGTGATCCGGCCGGACAGCAGCTGATCCCACGAAAAAGCGTCGTCGTACGTCACCGTCGCCACCTTGTCCGGATCGGCGTGAATCAGCGTCCCCGCATAGCCCAAGGCGTCGTAATAATTCCCCAGCTCGTCGACGAGGCCCGCCTCCTTTGCCTGCACGCCTGTAAACACCCGACCGTCGGCCAGGGAGCGCACCGTTTCGCCGTCCATATGGCGCTGCTCGGCCACGACGGCGACAAATTGCTCGTACATATCGTCGACCATATTCTGGGTCAGCCGCCGTTCCTCTTCGGTCATCGGGCGGAAGGGCGAGAAAATATCTTTATGGGGCCCCGATTTGATTTTTTCTTCCCGCACGCCCAGCTTTTCGCTCAGTCCCTGCACATCATAATACGACATATACACGCCAATGCTTCCCGTAATCGTCGAAGGATTGGCGTATATTTTATCTCCATAAGCCGCCAGCCAGTAGGCCCCCGACGCGGCCGTATCGCCCATGGATACGACGACAGGCTTGCCTGAATCCTTCAGCTTCTGCAGCTCTGCCGCCGCTTCCTGCGTCGCCGCCGCGCTGCCGCCGGGGCTGTTGACGCGCAGCAGTACAGCCTGTACGCTGTCGTCCTGCCTGGCCTTGCGGAACTGGCGCATCAGCGCGCCCGACGTCGTCGAAGACGGGCTTCCCCAAGCCATATCGGCGTCGTCGCCGCCGACAATGGGGCCATTGACGCGGATAACGGCTACGCGCGGCTCCTGATACAGCTTCCGCACGCTGTCCGAGCGGGACAGGGACCCGGCCGCGGCAACGGCAATAAACAGCACTGCCGCAACGACGCCGGCAATGCGGATTTTTTTCTTCTTTTCCATAGGGCCTCCTCTATACAAAAATAAGGGACGCAAGAGCGACGGCTCTCTATCCCTTACGTATTACAGACGGTCTTCATGGGTCGTATCCAAATTCAAGAATAAGGTATACTCGCCCTTGAAGTACAGCTTTACAGAACCGACGGGGCCGTTGCGGTGCTTGGCCAGTATGATTTCTGTAATGTGCTGATTTTCCGTTTCCTTATCATAATAATCTTCGCGATACAAGAACGACACGATATCGGCGTCCTGTTCCAGCGCGCCCGATTCGCGCAGGTCGCTGAGCATAGGCCGCTTATCCTGCCGGCTTTCTACGCTTCGGCTGAGCTGCGACAGGGCGATGAGGGGCACCTTGAGCTCCCGGGCCAGGGCCTTCAGCGAACGGGAAATTTCGGAAATTTCCTGCTGGCGGCTTTCGGAGTTGCGCCCCTGCATGAGCTGCAGGTAGTCGACGATGATCAGGTCCAGGCCGTGTTCCGCCTTGAGACGGCGAGCCTTGGAGCGCATCTCCGTCACGGAAATGCCCGGCGTGTCGTCGATATAAATGGGCGCCTGATACAATTTATCGCAGGCGTCGGTCAGCTTCGTCCACTCGTCGTCGCTGTTGAGCTGGCCTGTGCGCAGCTTCTGCGAATCGATGTGGGCGATCTGGCACAGCAGACGCTGTACGAGCTGTTCCTGAGACATTTCCAGGGAAAAGAAGGCCACGGTCTTATGCTGCTTTACGCCTACGTTCTGCGCGATATTCAAAGTAAAGGCCGTCTTCCCCATGCTCGGACGAGCCGCGACGAGGATTAAGTCCGACGGCTGCAGCCCCGACGTTAGGCGGTCTAAATCGCGAAATCCCGTAGGCAGGCCCGTAATACCCGCCTTATTTTCGTACAGCTTGGTGATCTTGTCCAGCGTTTCTTCGACGACGACGCCGACAGGCGCGAAGTCTCCCCGCCGCTTGCTCTCGGAAATCTGTAAGATACGCCGTTCGGCGTCGTCCAGCAAATCCTCCGGCTCTTTCTCGCCGTCGTAAGCCTCCGAGGTCAATTCGGTGCACGTCGTAATGATATTGCGGGCCAAGGCCTTTTCCGCCACGATATTGGCGTGATATTCGATATTCGCGGCCGTCGCGACCAAATTCGGCAGGCTGAGGATGTACTCCAGGCCGCCGACGTCGTCGAGCTTCTTCATGCGCCGCAGCTCTTCCGGCAGGGTGATGACGTCGACTTCCTTGTTGTCATGGTGCAGGTGCTCCATGGCTTCGAAAATCGTCCGATGCACTTCCCTGTAAAAATCGCCGGGCCGCAGCTTTTCCATGGCGGCTACGACGGCGTTATGCTCCAGCATCATCGCGCCGAGCACGGCCTGCTCCGCTTCTACGTTCTGCGGCGGAATCCGCTGCTCCATAGTATATGCACACTCCTACTTTACAAACATAACATCCAATACGTCCTGAATCGTTTCAGCGCAGCGTATATCCAAATCCAGATGGTGTTCCGGAATATCCTGCCCATTGTCCTTAGGAATGACGATGGCCTTCATGCCGGCCTGGCAGGCGCCGTAGGCCTTTTCAAATACGCCGCCGACGGGCTTTACCTGTCCCCGCACGGAAATTTCGCCCGTAACGGCCACATCCTGTCGGATCGGCGTCTGCGTAATAGCCGAGATGAGGGCCGTCGTAATCGCGCAGCCTGCCGACGGGCCGTCGATGTTCCCGCCGCCGACAAAATTGATATTGACGTCGTAATCGGACAGTTCCTTGCCCGTCACGCTGCGCACTACGGCGGCGGCGTTGAACATGGAGTCCTTGGCCATTGAGCCGGCCGTATCGTTGAAGCGGTAATAGCCCTTGCCGGCTTCACGGGCGGGAAAGGCGACGGCTTCGATTTCAATCGCCGAGCCTAAATATCCCGAAACTCCGAGGCCGAATATTTTCCCCACAGCCGGCACGTCGCTCGCCTTTTCCATGGCGTACGGCGTGAGGCGGCTGATCTGGGACACGCGGTGAATGTGATCCTTCGTGATGACGACGCCGTCCTTGCGGCCGGCCCGATATACGGCCAAGCCGTAAGCGTCGGCCAGAATATTGACGGCTTTGCGCCCTTCGATCGTAAAGGTGCTGATAAGGGCCGCCGCGCCGTCTTCCAAGACTGCGCCCAGCTCCTTTGCCGCGTTTTCTACGATAGTCTGTATATCCGACGGCACGAGGGGCTCGAAAAAGATTTCGGCGCAGCGCGAGCGAATCGCCGGATTGATTTCCCAGGGGCTCCGCGTCGTCGCCCCGATGAGGATAAAATCGGCCGGCGCGCCTTCGGCAAACAGTTTCTTAATATACTTAGGCACGTTCGGGTCTTCTTCGTCGTAATAGGCCGACTCGAACTTCACCCGTTTATCTTCCAATACCTTCAGCAGCTTGTTCAGCAGCATAGGGTCCATTTCGCCGATTTCGTCGATGAACAGGATGCCGCCGTGGGCCTCCGTCACCAGTCCCGGCTTGGGTTCGGGAATCCCCGTGTCGGCCAAATCGCGGCGCGCGCCCTGATAAATGGGATCGTGGACCGAGCCGATGAGGGGATTGGTCATATCGCGCGAATCCCAGCGCAGCGTCGTCCCGTCCGTTTCGACAAAGGGCGCGTCAGGTCCGAAGGGCGTAAAGGGAAGGCCTTTCGCCTCCTGCAGGACGATGCGGGCCGCCGTCGTCTTGCCTACGCCGGGAGGTCCGTACAGCAGAAGATGCTGCGGATACACGGAAGCCAGCTTGCTCTGCATCGCTTCTACGGCCCGTTCCTGGCCGACGACGGCGCTGAGCTTTTTCGGACGGACTTGCTCCATAATCGATTCGGACAGCTGTATCGTGTCGAGCTTCTGCAGCTCGGCCAGCTTGCGCTTCGTCTGCGGCGTCTCTACATCGTGCAGTTCTTCCTTGATAATCTGCATCTTGATTTCCTGCACGTATTCCTGCTGCTTTTCTTCCATCCGCTGGGAAATCTTCTTTTCCAGCCGCTCTTCCACAGCCTGGCGGGCCAGCATTTCAGCCAGTACGATTTCCAGCTCGTTCAATACGTCGATGACCTCGTCATCCTTCGGGATGCGGTCGTACGACGCGTTTTCATATACGAGGCGCTGCAGGCCGACCAGCCGCTGCCGCGGGTCTTCCGAATGAACATAGGACAGGGCGGCGTATTTACTGGCCCTGAGCACCATCTTTTCCGCCCCTATAAGACCAGTAAAAGCGCCGTAAAGCACGTTAACCTGACGGCGGAGCTCTTCCTCCGCCGTCGGTTCCAGATACTTATGGCGCTGTAACAGTTTATCAAGCAATTCTTTCATAGTATCCCCTTACAGTTTGTCGCAGCTTATCCTTCTACGACATGAACCTTGATGACGCTCGTAATGGTCGGATGAACGCGGATGACGACGTCGTACGTTCCCAGCGATTTAATGGGTTCCTTGATTTCGACTTTCTTCTTGTCGATGTCGATGTCGTACTGGGCCTTCGCCGCTTCGCTGATATTTTTGCCCGTAATCGCGCCGAATACCTTTCCGCCTTCACCGACCTTTACGGGAATCGTCAATTCTACCTTTTTCAGCTGGCTGGCCAGGACGACGGCTTCGTCGGACGCTACCTGGGCCTTATGCTTAGCCGCCGCCTGCTTCTGCTTCGCGTCGTTGATGTTTTCCGACGTGCCCGGCGCGGCTAATTTGCGGGGCAGCAGGAAATTGCGGCCGTAGCCTTCCGATACTTCTATGATTTCACCTTTTTTACCCAATTTTTTTACGTCTTGCAATAATATTACTTTCATTCTTTTTCAGTCTCCTTATTTTGATTGATTACGTCCCGCAGGGCCGTCATGACGTCCTGCTGCGCTTCTTCTACAGTACGCTCTTTGAGCTGCGCGCCGGCGACGGTGCGATGGCCGCCGCCGCCTAAGGCTTCCATGACGAGCTGTACGTTAATATCTCCCTTGGAGCGGGCGCTGACGCCGATATTGCCGTCAGGAAGCTCGCAGAACGTAAAGCTGGCGTTTACGTTGTCTATATTGATAAGCATATCGGCGATTTGCGCCGCTACAATGGTCGTGTTCTTTGTCCCCTTCGGGCAGGAAGCCATGGCCACGCCGTCTACGATGCGCGCCTCCGATAAGATGGCCGCCTTTTCCCGGACTGTCGTAAAGTCGGAGCTGAACAACTCCCGCACGATTTCCGGGTCGGCGCCGCTGCGGCGCAGGTAGGCTGCGGCGTCAAAGGTACGGACGCCGGTCTGGACGGCGAAGTTTTTCGTATCGACGATAATGCCGGCATACAGGGCCGTCGCTTCGATTTTTTCCAGCTCTACGTCTTCCTGATAATACTGGAGCAGTTCCGTGACGAGCTCGCTCGTCGAAGAGCTGGACGGCTCCGTATACGTCAGGAGGGGCTTCTTGATAAAGTCGGAGCTGCGGCGGTGATGGTCGATGACGACGCGCCGTTCCGTCTGTTCGATCAAGGCCGGCGCGACGGTCATGTCCGTCCGATGGGTATCGACGATAAACAGCAGCGTCTGGCTGTTGCACAGCTCTTCCGCCGTTTCCGCCGAAATGAGCAAGTCCTTAAAGGCCGGCACGTTGAGTATCTGCGTTTCCAGGCGTCGGATGGCGTCGGTCTGCTTGCTGATGACGATGTGGACGGGCTTGCCGATGATGCGGGCCATGTGAGCCACGCCGACGGCAGCTCCGATGCTGTCGTAATCTTCCCGTTCATGCCCCATGACCAGGACGAGATCGCTCGTGTCGATGAGTTCGCGTATCGCCTGGGCGACGACGCGGGCCCGGACGCGGGTATTCTTTTCGACAGACCGGGTCTTGCCGCCGTAAAAATGAGGCGAGCCGTCTTCTTCATATACGACGACCTGGTCGCCGCCCCGTCCCAAGGCCAGATCCAGCCCGGCCTGGGCCTTGTCGGCCAGCTCGTTGAAGTTGACCATGCCCTGGGTCACGACATCCTTCGGGCAAGCCGCCACGCCCATGCTGAGCGTAACGGGAATGCGGTTGACCGTATGGATCATGCGGATTTTTTCGAGAAAGGAAAAATTATCCTTCTTCAGTTCGTCGAGGGCCTCGCGGCTCAGGCAGGCGAAGTACTTTTCGTTGCCGTACGAACGGACGAAAGCTCCCAGCGACGTCAATTCGTCGATCAGGCAGTTGTTGACATTCGTCCACAGCGTCGTCTGCTGGACCGACGTCATGCCCTTGGCGACTTCTTCCATGTTGTCAATTTCAATATCGCACAGTACCGGCACGGAGGCAATACAGTTCATCTTCTGCGTTTCCGTGTCCGTAATATCTTCAAAATACAAGATGAGATAGTTGTCGTCTTCCGCCGCTTCCGTCTGCAAATACTTGTAGACGACGCGGTAATACCGCTTATCGATATGTTCGAAAAAGTAGCCGAATTTCCCCCAAAATTTATCGATATTTAAATTGGGCATAATATGATCCAGCTTCTGGTCGTTGTCGATATCGCCGATCCAGTCGCGGAACACGCTGTTAGCCCAGCAGAGGCTGGACTGCATATCGACGATGGCTATGCCGATGGGCAGATTCTGCACGGCGTAAGTCGACGCCTGGTCGACGCTTTGGGAAACGGCGTCGAAAAACTGACTGATTTCCCGATTGCGCTCGTTCGTATTTTTCCGCGTCAGCACGTAGGCCCCGATGATCAGTATCAGCGCCAGCAGCGCTATGACCCAATTATATACGGCGATAATAATCAGCAGCAAGACCGTAATGAGGAAAAAGGGCTCCTCGTTTCGTCTTGACAGCATTTCCTTCAGCATATGACTTCCCCCTGGGCATCACATCGTATTGCGTTTCTTGCGATAATTCAAAAGCATGTCCATCAATCCGGCGGCAAAGGCCGCGTAGGAAAACACGGGCATGACAAAAAACAAAATGATAATGAGCACCTGCAACCCCGTGCTGATATGAAACCGGCGGTCGAGGAAATAAAACAGGAAGGCCAGGCCCTGAATGCATATGAAGAAAAAGGCGACTTGATTCAAGTTGACGCCGGCGATGCTGAGCCACTCGATATCCCGCGTCGTCCCCCAATATTTCATGACCAATGCCAATACATATAAGTATATCACACTGCGCGAAATTTCCCAATAACGAATCGGCAAAAAGGGCTTAATGGAAAAACCTAAGCGAATGAGCACCAGCTGGGAAATCTTGACGTTGATATAGGCAATAACCGCCATGGCCAGGCATAAAAACATGGGAAGCATAGACGGCAGAAGACGCCGCACTTCTTCCAGCTGCATCCGCGCCTCGGCCAGCTGGATATCAGACATGCCGCTGGTTTTATACTGGGCGATCGTATCGGCGACGACCGTATCGAAGGCGCTGTAAATCGCCGCCAGCAAATTGATGTCGAGAACAATATACATAAGTGCGAGAAGAACGCCCGTGGCGGCAATGAGGGCCGCCGCTACGCAGGCCAGCATCTTGGCCGGCGCCCATTCATAGCGGAATCCGGCGCCGATAGCCAGGCCGACAGAGGCAAAGGTAATGAGCTGGGCAACTGCCGTCAGGGGATCGATGAAAATTCCCATGAGGATACCTACGACGACGCCGAGCAGCAGCGCCTGGCGCATGCCGTATTTCATATAGATAATCGTCATGGGAATAGGCATGATAAAGTACCCTACAAAGGAAAAGAAGGGCATAAAGGTGCTGAGAAGGGCCAGGATAAGCATGACAGCGGCAAAGCAGCCGGCAGTCGTAAGAGGCGTAATGCGCTTTTGTTCCACTGAATCATCTCCTTTCAAGAAAGGCATCTCTACCTGCATGGTAAACAGCGGAGGCGCGCTGGCCTCCGCTGTCTCCGCAGTATTGCATTATACTTCCATAATAATCGGCAAAATCATAGGCCGGCGTTTCGTCTTTTCATACAAGTACCGGCTCAGCGTATCGCGAACCTGCGACTTAATGACCGCCCATTCGCGGATGTTGCCGGCTTCGCACCGTTCGAGGACGGCGGCGACGCGGTCGTGAGCTTCGCTGATCAGCTCTTCCGAATCGCGGACGTAGACAAAGCCTCTCGATACGATATCCGGTCCGGCCAAAGCGTGGCTCGTCCCCTTCGCCAAGGTCATGACGACGATGACGACGCCTTCCATAGCTAATTGCTGGCGGTCGCGGATGACGATGTTGCCGACGTCGCCGACGCCGAGGCCGTCGACGAATACGCGGCCGGCGTTGACCCGGCCGGCTTTATTGCCGGAGCGGTTGGAAAATTCGAAAATCTGCCCGTTGTCGCCAATGAGGACGTGGCTCTTTTCGACGCCCATCTGCACTGCCAAATCGCCGTGCTGCTTCAGCATGCGGTATTCGCCGTGAACGGGAATAAAATACTTCGGCCGGATCAAATCCAGCATAAGCTTCAATTCTTCCTGGCTGGCATGGCCCGACACGTGAATTTTCTTATCCCGGCCGGCAACGACATTGGCGCCCAGCTTCATGAGGTTGTCGATAGTCCGGCTTACGCCCATTTCGTTGCCCGGAATCGGCGTCGCCGAAATGATGACCGTATCGCCCGGCATGATGCTGACGCTGCGGTGATTGTTGGAGGCCATGCGGGATAAGCCGGCCATAGGCTCGCCCTGGCTGCCCGTCGTCAGGATCAGGACCTGGTCGTCGGGATAACGTCCCAATTCGTCGGGCTCAATGAGCACGCCGTCAGGCACGTTCAGATACCCCAATTCGATGGCGATCTGCACGTTATTGACCATGCTGCGGCCTAATACGGTCACCTTGCGCTTAAACTGCACGGCCGTATTGATAGCCTGCTGAATACGGGAAATATTCGAAGCGAAGGTCGCTAAAATAATGCGTCCCGTCGCAGCCCGGAAGGCCTTGCGGAATGCGTGGCCTACAGTCGTTTCCGATTCGGTATAGCCCGGCCGTTCCGCGTTCGTGCTGTCCGACATGAGCAGCAGTACGCCGCGGCGGCCCAGGTCTGCAAACTTGTGGATGTCCATCGGCTGGCCGTCCACCGGGGTCAGGTCGATTTTAAAGTCGCCCGTATGGACGATCGTGCCTACAGGCGTCTTGAAATACAGGGCGCTGGCATCGGGAATAGAGTGATTGGTTCGGATAAAGCCCACTTTCATGCAGCCGATCTGTACTTCGTCGCCGTGCTGCACCTCGTTCAATTTGTAATTCGTAATGTGATTTTCCTTCAATTTGCCTTCAATGAGGCCGCATACTAATTTCGTCGCGTAAACGGGCACATTTACTTCATTGAGCAAATATGCCAAACTGCCGATATGGTCTTCGTGACCATGCGTAATGACGACAGCCCTCACCTTATCCCTGTTTTCAATCAAATAGCTCATATCAGGGATGACGAGGTCAATGCCAAACATATCGTCGTCAGGGAAAGACAGTCCGGCGTCAATTACGATGATGTCATTTCCGTATTGGATTACGGTCATATTCTTGCCGATTTCGCCCAAGCCGCCCAATGGAATGACCATCAGCTTTTCTTTCTTAGCCAATTTTTTTACCTCCTGTACTATGAAATTTTATCCGTTCTAACTGTGTATATTGGATTGCCCGTCGGCCTGCGCCGACCTATTCTCCCGTGCAGGCAATCGATGCCAACTGTCTTATCAAAGATGCTTGCGTTCAGATATAACGAACAATAATGGACTTACCCTTCTATCATATTTTCCGTTATTTCTCTTCCTATGTCAATAATATGACTGTAAAATTCTACAATTTAAGGAAAATTTTAGAGTCCCCTCGACTGCCCGTTCATATACTTGTCCCTATTCCATGCCGTGCCGCACCTGGTTTTATAAAAAAACAGCAGGACCGCAGCGACGATACCGCATGCGGCCCTGATGCCAAAACATATGTAGATGTCTTCCTGCCGCCCTTAGGCCGCTTCTGCCGCAGCACCGTCTTTATCGGATTCCGCCGCGTCGTCGGAGCCCGGAATCGTTCCCGGAACGGCCGCTTCCTTAACTTCTTTCGGAGCCGTCAAATCAGCGTCTTTCGGAAGGGGAGCACAGTCGATAGTCATGGATATTTCGCTGTACTTGATAAACTGTTCCATAATGGCTTTATTCGCGTCGGACGCGTCGCTTTCAGCCAACACTTCCTGCGCAACGGCGCGCATCTGCGGCGTCAAAGGCATCGTCACCTTGGAAATCCGCTTGGTCTTCGGATCGACGGTTACATTGACCGTTACGTCGCCCGTTTTCTGCAGGGCCTGAAGGACCTTTGCAAAGCCTTCGGCCTGTTCTTTCTTATAGCCGTCGGCAGCCCATTTTTCCTTGTCGCCTTCGCGGTACAGGCGGCTCGCGTCATATACGACATCGTACGAATTCTTGCCGGCTGCCGTTACGGATTTCACGCCGGCCAGTACGTTGTGGTCGCCATGGAAGCGCTTGGAAATGGGATCGGCGCTCTTCAATTTGCGGGTTGCCTTTTTCCACGCGTTGTCGGCCTTCGAATCTTCATAGTAGATGTGCAGTACGTCGCCGTCCTGTTCCACATAACTGTGGACGGTCTTCGTGTTGTTCAGGACCTTCGCTACAGCTTCGCTCTTCATCTGGAAGGGTTCAGCCTGCATATCGATGGTGTTGGTCAGGGACACATTGCCCAAAAAAGGCATTTCCATATTGACCTGCAGGACGTATTCGCCTGTCGGTTCAGCCATCATATTGCGGGCCGCTTCTTCGTATACCTGCGACGGAGACGCCGCGAATGCCGCGCCGCTGGCCATAGCCAGGGCCGCGACCGTACAAAGAGCCTTTTTTACACGCATTCTTAAATTCATATTTCATTCCTCCTTGCGCAATAATAACTATTCCCGGAAAAGCCGAGGGACTGCCGGGGAATAACCTGAACACAGAAGCTACATGCCCGCCTTGCGGTACAGGCTGTAGAAATGATGGATAGGCCCGTGGCCTTTGCCAATCGGTTCGGCGTGGCTGATGCCGTCGAAGACGTACTGCTTGGCCACCGCGACGGCGTCGGCCAGGTTCATGCCGTTCGCCAGATTGGAGGCGATGGCACTGGACAGGGAGCATCCCGTGCCGTGAGTGCTCGTGCTTTCGACGCGGCGGCCTTTGAAATAATGGAAGCCTTCGCCGTCGTATAAGATGTCCGTCGCATCTTCTACGCGGTGGCCGCCTTTGACCAGCACGGCCTTCGCTCCTAAGGCTGCGATGTCTTTGGCCGCCTGTTCCATAGACGCAAAATCATCGATATGACGTCCCGTCAGCACTTCTGCTTCGGGAATATTCGGCGTCAGTACGTCTGCCAGGGGAATCAACTCCTCCTTCAGCGTCTGTTCTGCTTCTTCGGCCAGCAGCCGATGGCCGCTCGTCGCCACCATGACTGGGTCGACAACGACAAAGGAAGGCTTGTACTGGCGCAGCTTGCCGGCAATGATGCGGATCGTCTCGGGAACGCTGACCATGCCGATTTTCACAGCGTCTACCTCTATATCTTCAAATACAGCGTCAATCTGCGATGCGATCATCTCCGGCGTCACGTTCATATATCCCCGCACGCCCTGCGTGTTCTGCGATACGACAGCCGTTATGACGTTCATGGCATAACAACCATGGGCGCAAAAGGTCTTGCAGTCCGCCGCCGCTCCGGCCCCGCCGGACGGGTCCGTCCCGGCAATCGATACTACGTGTTTCATAGGCTATACCTCCTAATTACTATCTATTATTTCTTTATCAGCTTTGCTGCCTTCGGGCTCATATACAGGAGCAGCGACGCCGTGCCCCCGTTGCTATCAAAGGGATCGTAATCAAACAAGGCCATGCTGCCCGTTTTGAACTGTATATCCAGACCGGTCCATGCCTTAGTCCATTGCTCTAAATAGGGCGAATGGCCGACAATGCACACGACCTCCCCGTCGCTCCCGCACAGAATATCCTTATAGACGGCGTCCAGATCACCGGCTGCAATGGCCGGATGGGTATGAAAAGCAGTATAGGGAATGCGCGTATCAAAAAACGCCGCCGTTTGACACGTGCGGATATACGGGCTGGCCCACAGGACGGTAGTCCCTTCGGGCCACCACAGCCGGGCGGCGTCGAGCATTGCCACAGCCTGCTTCTTGCCCTTTTCAATCAGTTCCCGCTTTTTATCGTCCATTCCGTCATGGTACGGCTCGGCTTTGCCATGACGCATCAAACAAACATACATGATTCGTCAATTCTCCTTTGCTCCCGCGTATTTCATTGTACATTGCTTTACGCGGCTACTTTGAGCTCCTGCGGCTCGCCTAATTTTTATTTATTATACCATAATTCAGCACGCATATATATTGTCCTGACCAAATTGTTAAAAAGCTGTAAAAATTGGCGCCGCCTACATTTCGGCAGCGCCAATGGATGAGCTAGTTCTGTTGTTCTTTCAGCTTTTGTTTCTCTTTATACCGTTTCGTCCATTTCCAGCGATTGTGAAGCCAGAACCATTCGTCGGGATACTTGCGGATATGCGCTTCCAGACGATCGTTCAGCTGCTGCGTAACGTCATATACGATCCGCTTCTTTTCTTCCTTCGACAGCGGCGCGTCAGACGTATAAGGCCGAATCGGCGGCAGCGCTTCTACGACGTAATGATAGGGCCTGTCTTCGTGAATGAAAATAGACAATATCGGATAGTTTTGTATGCCGGCCAGCTTCGCCGGCCCGTCGGCAGTCAAGGTGTCCCGGCCGAACAATTTGACCATGATGCCGGTATACCCCGGGTCCTGGTCCATGAGCAGACCGATATAATGCCCCTTGGCCAAAAACCGGACCATGTCGCGGATACCCGTCTTATACGTAACGTGCTGCTTCATCATCGCCCGGTATTCGTTGATGAACGTATCCGACCCCTTATTGTCCTGCTGCTGCGCCACCGATATGAGGGGATAACCGCTCATCGCCAAATACGCGCCGAGAAGCTCCCAGTTCCCTGCGTGAGAAGCCATAAAAATCGCGCCCTCGCCGCTCTCCTTGAGCTCGTCGAGATATTCTTTGCCATGAAATACGATTTTTTTATCGAGAATCTCTTTGTCGTACACAGGATAAGACAGCACCTCGATGATCATACGGCCGAAGCGCGTCGTGCTGGCTTTGGCAATCGCCATCGCTTCGCCGGCGTCTGTCGTAAGGCCGCATTCAAGGATTTGATCCCGCGCCAAGACCTTGCGCTTCTTCGGCACAAAGGTCCAGAAAAAGACGCCGAAAAACGAACCCAGGCCGCGGCGCATGAAAAAGGGAATATGGCAAATCAGAAAACTGAGGCATTTCATGAATGTATACATAGGCGTTCTCTTACACTCCCGCCTTCTTTTCTAATTCGGCAATTTTCTTTTCCAGCGCCTTGATCGTCTTGGCCATTTCAGGCAGGCGTTTGATGTAGGCCTGTGTACGGCTCCATTCGATGTGGGGACGGACGGGGAATCCGGCGTAGACCTTATTGCCTTCCATGTTGCCGGTAATCCCTGATTTTCCGGCAAATACGGCGTTGTCGCCAATCGTAACGTGCCCCGTGCAGCCCGTTTGCCCAGCAAAAATAACGTGGTGGCCGACCTTCGTGCTGCCGGCAATCCCCGTCTGAGCGATAATAAAGCAATCTTCGCCGATTTCTACGTTATGGCCCAGGTGGACGAGGTTGTCGATTTTAGTTCCCGCCGCTACCTTTGTCGAACCAAGCGTCGCGTTGTCAATACACGTGCAGGCGCCGATTTCGACGTCGTCTCCGATTTCGACGTTGCCGATTTGGGGAATGCGCGTATGCTTGCCGTCTTTCGTAGCAAAGCCGAATCCTTCGCCGCCGATGACGGCGTGGGCCCGGATAACGTCGCGTTCTCCCAGAACGCAGTTTTCATGGATAACGGCGCTGGGGAAAATCGTCGTACCGTTACCAATGGAAACGTTGTCGCCAATGAACACGTAGGGATAGATGATGCAGTCTTCGCCGATCTTGACGTTCTTTCCGATAACGGCGTACGCCATAATGGCGGCATTTGCCCCTACAGACGCGCTTTCATCGACAATCGCCGTAGGATGGACGCCCGATTGTACAGACTGGCGAGGATGAAACAGCACAAGGAGCTTGGAAAAAGCCAAGCGGGGATTTTCTACGATCACCAGGGTATTGTCGCCGGCAGGTACTTCTTTTTCAACCATAACGGCGCCGGCATGGACCTGGGGAAGATATTCCGTATAGGGATCGACGGCGAAGGTAATGTCCTGTTTCCCCGCTTCCGCCAACCCTTTAATATCCGAAATCACGGCGCTGCCGTCGCCAATCACAGTTCCGCCCAAAAATTCTGCTAATTCTTGCACTGTTTTTTCCACAATGTACACTCCTTTTTTACTGCAGCTTTGCAATTAACTCATCGGTCACGTCGATGCCGCCGTTAGGCACGGCTTCTTTCACCATGACGATGCCCACTTCTTTTTCTTTAGCTATTTCGCCCAAGTTCGTCTGAATATCCGACATAAACTGCCGCTGCATGCTGGCGGCAAAAATATTCAATTCCTGCTGCGACTGCTGCTGTTTCTTTTGGAAGTCTTCAGCCGACATCGTGCTCTGCGCCTTCTGCAATTCCTCCGTTACGGACTTTTGCTTTTCTTCCGTTTTTTCTTTATATTTCTGTACGAGCGGCGCTTCCTTCCGCACCCGTTCCAAGTCGACGACGCCGACCCGGTCTTCGCCGCCGCATCCGGCAAGCATGCCGACGCACAGGGTTAACAGCGCGGCAGCCGTCAGCCGCTTCCACATTGTTTTCATCGTACAAATCCTCCTACTATCAGCCTAATCTGGCAATAATATCGTCGGTAACATCCCGCGCCGTTCCCACGCCGGCATATTCGCAGAAAATCATCTCTATGCCCTGCTCGTGCGCGACGTCGGCGGCTCTTGTCCTGATATCTGCCAGGATGGCCTCTTTGACATCTTTCATTTTCTTTTCTTTAGCCTGCAGTTTTTCTTTCCACTGCCGGTTCCACTCTTCCGGCTCCGGCCGGTCCTGCAGCGCGCTCAGCTGTGACTGGAAGGCGCTGCGGCTGTCGTCGCGGCGTTTTTCCAAATCGCCTTTTACGGTCTTGGCGTATTCTTCCAGCTCTTTCTGCGCCTTTTCCCGATACGGAGCCATTTCCTTATCGATTTCCGCCGCCGTTTCGCCGCTGATTACTACGCTAGGTTCCGCCGATTTCAGCAGCTGCGCCAGCTCCGCTTCAGCGGCCTGCCGTTCTTCCTGGCTCAAGACCAGATTTTGCAACTTCAGCTGCAAATTGACGATTTTCAGCGAATCGGCATTCGAAATCATAGGCTGTGATTTCCTCTTTTCCTGCAGTATCCGGTCGTACTGCTGCTTCAGTCCGTTATTTAACTCCTGTTCCTTCAGCAGCACCTTGGCCTGCAGCTCCTGATTCAGCGCCGCCGTCCCGGCAGCATCCACAGCAGCAAACTGCTGCGACGCAATGCCTTCTGCCGCCGCCTTATGGGAGTAGTTCCACTGCTCAAACTGATATTGGGCAACCATGGCGTTGTATTCCAGCTCCAGCCGATGATATTCGCTGTATCTGGGATGACTCATAACCACGTGCTCCAGGTCGACATAGGCATACGACGGCCCTATCTCCGATACCTGATTTCGTTGTTCCATCGCACGCCAGCCTACGACTATGCAGGCGGCTATGACGACGGCGCCGATAACTGCCGCATATATCCGCTTCATGAGATCTCCTTATTTGGACTGAGAATCGTTCAGCTGCTTCGCTACTTGATCGGTAATGTCCGTACCGCCGTACAGGACGACGCGCTTATCTACGACGAGGCTGAGGCCCTTCGTGCTGGCGACGGAACCGATAGCCGTATCGACTTTATCCTTCATGCCCTTGAAGATTTCTTCCTGCTTCTGGTTCATTTCTTCCTGCATTTTCTGGAACAGCGCCTGTTTTTGTTCGTCCGTCATGTTCGCAGACTGTTCGTCAAACTGTTTCTGCATGTCTTCGCCGGCCTGCTGAAGCTGTTTCTGCGCTTCGACGGCGTCCTGATTATCCGGCGTGATGACTTTGCTCATATCGACGACGCCGATATTGCTCGACGGCGCGGCGTTTACGGGATTCCCCATCTGCATGACGGCTAAGCCGGCAATACTGAGAACGAAGACGACGGCGATTACGCCGGAAAAAATTTTAATATTTCGTTTTTTACCCATTTCTGACATCATAACGGCATGTACTCCTTTATGTTTACAAATATCCGATGACCCTGAGCCAATTGTCATGGTCGGATATGATATATTCTAACCCGATGTATTCGTGGACGCGGTAGGTCAGGCCGATTTCGTCCTCATGATTTGTCAAATCCCTGTCGAAGCGAAGCATCCATTTTTTGCCCAGGTACTGGCGCACCCATACGTGGCAGCTGTCGTCGTCCGTCTCGTACTGATAACCCAGACGGGTATATTTTCCCCAGCGGTAGAAGTAGCCGGGAATGATATTCCAATCGACGGAGCTGGGCATGAATTCCACCTGCGTATACACCTCGTGATGGCCGCCGATTTTGCGGCCAAAATGGGCTTTTAAAACCGTGTCGTCGCCGCTGTTGTCATCGCGGCCGACGTCGACGTAGGCCCCGGCCTGAACATCGTAAAAATCAGTTCGGGAACGCAGCTGGATCTTCATATTTTCCCCGATTTCCACGACAGGGTCAACTTTCAGCTTGTACTTGCGGATAACCCATTGGCTGTCTACGCTCCGGCGCAGGTCAGCCTGTATATCTCGTTCATGGCGGTGAACAAACGCCACGGGCAGGCCTTCCAGCCCGGCGTAGCGTTCTTCTATGTTCTTGCGGGCGCTGAGGAAAATCACCCTCGGCAGATGTTCCGCCTCGATCGCTACGTCTACGTTGCGCACTACGGGCAGCTTCGGCAGCAAGTAAATCTGCACCTCCGCCCTGCGCCCCGGCGTAATGGCGATATGGGGATAGAATTCCGGCAGCTGGCTTTCCAGCTCGCTTTCCATCACGGCTTTTATCGTGCCGTTCGCCCAGTCCAGGGCGTCGACAGGAAGGCCGACGAGGAGATTTTCCACGATAGACGAAGCATTGCGCAAATCACCGTCGGCCAGGCGGCGGCCCATATCGGGAAGGGCGCCGTAATCTACATGCATGGCAACAGACTGAATCGTCTCTCCCCACGGACGGATCTGCACGGCCAGCGTCGTGTCCTCGCCCGGCTGAATCTGAATCGACTCCACAGTGTATCCGATGAGGACCCGATTGACGATATCGTTGATAATCCGGTTATATTCCTCGCCGTTTGCCAGCACCTCGCCGCTGTCATGGGTCAGAAGCACGTGATTTCCTACGGTTTGAATACTGGCCGCTATGCGCTTCTGCACCAAGGGCGGCATTTTCTCCTGTACGGAGGAAACGCTGACGCTGACATGAGCGATGGGAGCCGCCCATGCGCCGCCAACACTGCAGCAGGCGCATACGGCTGCTCCCAAGCCCGCTCGAAGTATAGTCGCTTTCATTGGTCCGACAACATTAGAACTTGCCGCCGAAGCTGAAGTGGAACTTGCCGCCTTCATCGCCTACGCCGTAGTCAAGACGAATCGGGCCGATAGGCGTCGTGACGCGGAAGCCCAAGCCGCCGGCTACGTGCAGTTCGTCTTTATCATGGTACCAAGGAACCTTATCCGTGCCGCCCCAGGCGTTGCCGGCATCGACGAAGAATACGCCCTGTACTTTCTTAGCAATAGGATAGCGGTATTCGATCGTACCCAAATACATCTTATCGCCGCGGAATTCGTCGTCTTCATACCCGCGAAGGTTATCGGCGCCGCCCAGCGTGAACAAGTCGTTGTACGGCATGTCGCCATCGGCAATGCCGCCCATGAGGCGTACAGCGATGACGTGGGCATGGCCGACCTTGTAATACAGGCGATTTTCGACAATGAACTTAAAGTAGTCGAAATCGCCGCCCAAGCCGTTGCCGGCCCAAACGCCCGTAAAGGACAGGCGTTTGCCCCGCGTCGGGTCGAAGACGTTGTCGCGGTTATCGAATACATGAGACCAGCGCAGGCTGTTCGTACGACCGAAGTTGTCGTCCATGTAATCGTGATATTCCGGATGATCAGGATCCTTCGATAATTCAGGATAATTCAATCCACTGTTCCAGTCTTTGTACTTCGTTTCCTTCGTTTCCAAGGTTACGAAATCGCTGACGTATTCGCTGCGGACGCGGCCGTAGGTGATATTAAAGCCCCGGGTCTGGCGGTCATAGTCAGCCTTTTCATCACCATTTTCGTCGTAGTCGTTATAATCATTTTCGCGGTCGAACAAGCTGAAGCCGATGGAATCGCCCTGATCGTTGAGCCACGGATGGGTATAGGAGAAAATATAGTTCTTGTTGGAATTGGTTTCGCCGCCAAATTCCCACTGGATGCTGACCTTATCGCCTGTACCGCGCAGGTTCGTTTCGCTCAGACCCAGGATACCTACCAGGCCGTCCGAATCGGAATAGCCGGCGCCGATGGTAACGGTACCTGTTTTCTGTTCTACGACGTCGATTTCAACGATGACGTCCTGGGCGTTTTTCTGGCCCGGCAGAAGGCGGACGTTTACGTCTTCAAAGTAGCCCGTATTATAGACGCGCTGAATGCTTCGGCTGGCAACTTCGCGGTTAAATACGTCGCCCTTCTTGAAACGCAGTTCGCGGAGAATAACCTTATCACGGGTCTTCGTATTGCCCCGCAGGGAAATGTCTTCTACATGGACTTCGGAAATGCCGATGTGAAGAATCCCTTTTTCGTCGAGGCTGACTTCCGATACGCGGTTCAGCATGTAGCCAGCGTTATTGTACGTCGTATTGATAGCGGCAATGTCGCGGCTGACAATAGACGTATTGAGCACCGAGCCCGGCGTAATCGTAATGAGCTTTTTAATATCGCCGTCCGAAAGGGACTGATTCCCTGTGATTTCTATGCCGTTGACGACAGGATTCATCTGAACGGTGTAGTTCAGCATAACCCCTTCAGGCACGTTGGTAAAGGACGGCTTCACTGTAGAAAAAATACCTGTCGAGCCGATGACGTTCAAGTCATGGCGGATATAGGCCATATTGACGGCGTCGCCGACGCGCATAGCCAATCGCGGAAGGATGTTTTCTTCGATTTTTTCATCCGGCACCGGGCTGACCGTAACGGACGTAGCCGTCTTGTTGAGGTACGGCGCGACGTCGCTGTCCGATACGAGGCTGCCGTAGGGCAGGTTGACCCCGCCTTCCGGTGGAATGACAGCCATAGGATAATTGGGAACGCTCGTATCTACGACAAAATCGCCGATTCTGGCCGGAAACTGTACCGGCGTGCCCGGCAGTTTGGGAGCAGGCGCAGCAGGTGCAACCGGAGCTGCCGCAGGCTGAGCTGAAGCATCAGGCACTGCGGCCTGAGCCGTTCCAGCGGGAGCCGCTGTTTCCGCGGCCTGAGGCGCAGCTTCATATCCAGTACCTGGAACAGCAACAGGAGCAGCGCTTTCCTGGGAAGAAGCTTCGGCGGCCTTATGAATTTCTTCCGGCGTCTTGCCTTCAGCAATTGCTGCCAGCTCTTCCTCCGTTTCATACCCAGTCAGCCCCGATTGGGCTGCTGCCATCGTATCCTGCGTCGCCTTGTCGGCCCGCGCCGTTATCGTCGCGTTGACGGCCATCTTTTCAGTGCCCGACATTCCTGCGGCTGAAACGACATCAGCAGCGACGACGTCCTTGCCTACTGGTTCATATCCCGTCGCACCGGCAGCCGGAGCCGGCTGCGCCGCCGTTTCGTCGCTTGCCCATACCGGGCAGGTCATCATTGCGCTGGTCATCATCAAGACAAGAAGCTTCTTCTTCCGCGTATTCATACAAAACCTCCATTTATTTATTCTTTACGTCCGTACCGCGCAGGCTATGGCGCGCATCTCGTACGGCCTGCTGTATCTGCGCGTCTGTCAGCACCTCTTTCGGCGCCGGCGCGCTGCGTTGAATCGGCGCGGCAGCTTCTGATGCCGAAGCAGGCGCCGCTGCGTCATCGCGTTGTTCCTGCGAGGCTGTCGGCCTCGCCGCAGCGGCAGGCTCTGCCTGAGCCTGCCGTCCTGTATATGGTTCAGGCTGCGCCGCCGTCTTGGCCGGTACAGCCGGCAATTTTTCAGGAGACTGCTGGACTGCCGGTATGGCATCCCGCGCCGGCAACGCCGTCGAAGGGCTTTCCCTGGTCGCGGCATACCACAATCCGGCGGCCATGACGGCAATCCCCATGGCCGCTGCGACGCGAAGTTTAGCGCGCACCTTCAGGCCATGGCGTTTCCGCAGATTTTTCATCTCGGCTTCTGCCAGCATGAGATTCAGTTCTCCCTGGATTTCAGACTGGCGGTCAAAGGACTGCTCCGCTTTTTCCAGCCACATCTTAGCCGACCGGACATGTTCAGCTATATTATTGCCTGATTTTCCCATATACTGCTGACTCCTTTCTGAACATACCTATAGTATCCTGGCATAGGTCTTCGTTTGTAACAGAAAAAAATCAGCGAAATTTCTATATTACACGAAAAATACTCACTAAATCTTTATTTTTCTAAGGAAAACACCTCGGTTACTTCTTTTTGCAGTCGTGAATAAACTGACTGAGCATGCCGCGGATGCGGCGAATCCCCCGTTTCTGCAGGCGGTAGACATAAGGCAGGCTCACGTCCATGTCGCGGGCCAGGTATTTCTGCTGCTTATCCTGCAAATACACGCCCTCAAGGACGGCCTGCTCCTTCTGCGGCAGACGCTGCAGCGTCTTGGCTACGTGTTCAAACAGCAATCGGCGCCCCGTCTGCTCTGCAATATCTACGTCTTCGTCAGGAAGCATTTCCCGCAGCGTCAGTCCGTTTTCATCAGGCTCGTCGATGGACAAGGACGCCATGCTGCCTTCCTTATTCAGGTAGTCAACGATTTCTCCCCGAATGCGGTGTACGGCAAACAAAGGAAAAGCCACATTGCGCCGGTAGTCAAAGCGCTCGACGGCTTCGATGAGGCCGACCGTCCCTTCCTGCACGGCGTCAGGCAGCAAATCCGCCCGGATATGCCAGCGCATCGCCTCTTTGAATACGAGAGGCTGATATTGCTCGATGAGCTTTCTGCGGCTGGCCATATCGCCGTCGTCCTTGTACGCCTTCCATAAGGCCCGCTCTTCCTCCGGCGTCAAGAGGGAAATGCGCTTTAATTCTTCTAAATATCGTTCCAGCACGCTGTCCCCTCCTGTTCCTAATAGAATGAATAGCGGTACATGCCGCCGACAAAACTGTCGTCGTCGGACGTCCAGGCGTTGACGCTGAACCGGCTGCCCAAATCATACTGGGCGCCGAAACGGTTGTCGTCGTGATTTAACCCGAAAGCCGCCGTAAGCATGAAGTTATCAAACAGATATTTGCCCATTTCGATGTTGTAATAGTTGTTGCTTACATCGCTGTGCTTGTCGCTGAAATCCAAAGACCCGTTGGTAACGGTCAGCATGTCCAGATACAGCGCCTTTTCCAGCTCCTGCGTAATACCCAGGCTGTTCAGGGTCATGCGGATACCCGAACCGACGAGGGTACTCATGTCCTCGCTGTTCAGGGAGCTCTGCTGCTTACTGCTGCTGTTGCGCAGCGTAATCAAGGAAATGATCTGCTGCTTCGTAAGCGGCGGGTCCGACCGCAGCACCAGGTCCATATTTTCTACAGGACCTCGGAGCGTCAGCAAGACGCCGTACTGGCCGACGCGCGTGTTCCCTTCGATGTCGACAGACGGCAGGAACGAGCCGAACTGATTAAAGTCAGCCCGGGCTTTAGACAGGCGGAACGTCGTATTTAAGTAATAGACCGTCCCGCGCGACGCTTCGAACCGGCCCGACGGCATGGGCCATGTCGTCGATCCTCTGAAACGAGCAGAGCCATTTACCATTAAATCATATAATGCCGGATTATACAACCTTACTTTTTCCCCTAAGTTTACAGAAACGTCCAATTCCAACTCGGGAGCGCTGGAACTATCGGAAAAGCTCAGGGGTATATCCAGGGTCGTATTCGCTATATCGATAGAACCGCTTAGCTTAGGACCTCGCCGACCTTCGCCTAAGGTAAAGGTCCCGTTCAGCGGGCCTTTAAAGTAATCGCAGTCCAAGGCCAGGCGATTCAAAAACAGATTGCCTTCATACTTCGTCAAATGCCAGCCGTCCCAGGCGGCCTGGCCTTGGACGAAAACGCTGCCCGGATCCTTGGCGCCTTCTTTGTCCATCGTCGCCGAGGCGGTTACAGAGACGTTCTGGCCGCCAAATACGATATTGCCCGTAATGTGTTCCAGCGGATAGGTGACATCGCTGAACTGGATGGAACCGTCCTGCACGCTCACGCTGCCGTTTATCTGCGGCTCTGCCAGCGTGCCTCCCAGCTGCAGCTCCCCTTCGACGCCGCCCTGAGCCGACTCGACGGCAGGCGTCAGGACCGCTAAAATATCCAGCCCCGTGTTGTCGAGCTTGAGCGTCACATTCATCGGCTCGGCGCCCCGCCCGCCGTGAAGCGCGCTGACAGGTATGTCGCCGTAGGCCGCGACTTTATAGGGATCGCGGGCTAAATAGGCCTGATCGATATGTATATTTCCATCGCGGATGTTCAATAAGGCAAAGCCGTTGGTGAAGGATACGCCGTTAATAGCGCCGCCGTTCAGCTGCGCCGACACGTCGGCTTCCAAATCGTCGCCCGTACCGCCCAGGGCCGCGGCAAAATCAATGGGCGTATCGACGTCTACGTCAGTCTGCCCCAAAATATCCAGCAAGGCCCGGGACGGGAAATTGCGGGCCGCCACCTGCATATCGACGGGACCGTGGAAGGCATAAGTCCCCTTCGCGGCCAGCAGGCTGTCGCCGGTCTTCAGGGACAGCTTATTGACCTGTACCGTTCCCTTTTCCAGGCGAATATCTATATCTGCCGGTTCGACAGCTTGTCCGGCCAGCGACGCGTCCGTAATCTGCCCTATAATAGACGCTTTCGGATCAGACGCCGTCCCTTCCAAATCAATTTGGCCGTTTATATGCCCTTCTACCTTCTGTACAGGCACGGCGGCCAGCTTCAGGATGCTGGCGATGTCGCCGTTGCGAACGCCGGCCTGTCCGCGCATCCAACCGTCTTCCGTACGGTACAGCAGGTTCGCATCGTACGAGCCGCCGCTTTGGTCAAAGTGCAGATCCGTCAGGCGCACCAGCTTGTCATAATACGCAAAATCACCACGTACGTTCGTCAGCTCCATGCCGTTGATCGTAAGCGTATCAGCCCGCAGAGAGCCTCCGGCCGTCGGGTTGTCCGGCGTGCCGCCAATATGGGCGCTGACGTTGAACACGCCGCTCCGCGGCAGGCGGCTGCGCGGCATCATGCGGGAAATATCCAGTTTCTTTCCTTCAATATCCAGGTTCAAGGACTGGCCGACAGAGCCCTGTACGGATACAGACGCGTTGTACGACGAAATATCGCCGTTCGAAATATAAAGGACGCCCTGATCCAGGCGATAGTCGGCGCTGATATTTTTATATAAGTACCCGGCGTAGGAACCGCTGGTCAAGTGGAAGGTTCCCTCTGCGACCGGGTCGTCTATGGTTCCGCGAATCGACACGGTATTATCCGCCCAGCCCGTCATGGGCAAATCGCCCTGCCCAATCGCCGGCAGGAGTTTTTCCAGGCGCATGTGCTCCGTAGTCATCGTCCCGCTGACGGCTCGCGTATCTAAATCTACCGTTCCCGACAGTGTATGAACGCCGTCTTTATATCGCCAGTATGCAGCGGGGATTTCAATGCGACGGCCGACACCGCGAAGGGTTCCGTCGATAGAATCAAAGGCCAAGTGCTGAATCGAGCCGTTCCGCCCGCTGACAGACAGTTCCCACTGCAGGTCGGGGCCGTATACATGGCCTGCAGCCGACACAGAGCCGCTCATAGGCACGGAGGCGGCAGAGCTCAGCACGTCGAGGGACACGTTTTCTGCCGTAAAGGCAATGTTCGGCGCGCCCGTATGCATATCATAGGTACCGCCGCCCCGAATCGTGCCGCCGCCGACAGCCATGTCCAATTTCGACAGGGTAATAACTCCGTCGGTGTAGGAAAAATCGGCAGAACTGCGATCCGATTCTATGCCGTTGTATGAAAGGCCGTAGGCTTCCGCTCGGCCCAAGGCCTGCACCGTACCGCTCTGGAGATTGCCGGCCGCCTGGACTTCTGCCGAAACAGACCCCAATACAGAAACGGGGACCGCAGGAAGCTGCGACAAGTCGACAGACGCAGCCTTCGCCTCGGCGGTGAAATCGCCCGTATCGGCATGATAAGCGCCGCGGCCCGTAATCTCGCCTCCGGCGGCATGGGCTTTTAGATTTTCGATCTGCGCCACGTGGTCTGCGTAGGAAATATCCGCCACGCCGTCGTCGAGAAGCCAGCCGTCGTAAGCGACGTTCGAAGCGGTGAGCTTGCCCTTGCCGCTTACGTCGTCGGCCGTCCCCCACAGGGTTCCCTTAAATCCGACTGTACCGGAAACGGGAGCCGGTATAAATTCAGAAAAAGCGTCCAGCGCCGCACCCGGCACGTCGACGTCTATATTGAATACAGGAGACGCGCCGTTGGTCTTCACAATGCCGTCGGCCTGAAATTCCTGGCCGTTGATCGTCCCCGATACACCTTTCAGCAGCACATCGTCCGTCCCCAGGGAAACATGGCCCGTAAGCCCGTCTACGCTGAGGCCGTACGCGGCGGCTGCGCCGTCTGCAATGTCGGCCTGCCCCGATACGAAGAGGCCGTCTTTGCCGTCGGCTACCCGCGCTTTTACATTCTCGGCAGCGCCGCCGAGAATCGTCACGTCTACGTCCTTTGGAATAAAGGGAGCGGCATACGACGCGTCGATGCGTTCGGCCTGTATCGTCATATCATATTGCCGCGCCGACGTATACGTTCCCGAAAGAATCAGGTCGTAGCCGTCCAGCGAGGCATCGGCTGTCAAGGCGATGGCCTTGGGGTATTCGGCAAAGGACACAGAGCCATCTACGTCTTCCAAAGCCACCGTCCTGCCGCTTCCATCAGGCAGCAGCACGCGCACGACGCCGTCGCTCAGGCGCACGACGCCGTAAAAATCTGCGCCTCTTTCCGTATCACTCGGTTTAATAAGGGCAGCAACATTCCACGAGCCGTCTTCATTTTCCCAGAGATGCACTACGGGCTTGTCGACGGCTACTGTATCCAGCGACGCCAATACGTTCCCATCCCATAGAGAAGGCAGTATTTTGACGGGATTGACATACACGTCGATATCTTCGCTTTCCAGCACGATCCGCCCCTTCGCGTCGCGGATAACCGGACGGGATATGGTCACCTTCCCCGTCAGGGAAATATCCATCGACGCGAAGGATAAGGTTCCGTTTAGCTTGCTATTTGCTGTTGTCGTTACGATTTCGCTCAGCTGCTGCGTTAAAGCCGGTTTTTCCATCCAAAAAGCCGCCGTGGCCGACAGAAAAAAGGCCGATGCAGCGCAGCCGGCTATCCATTTTTTCTTCACGCCGAGTCTCCCGCATGTACATATAAAAAACAAAAGTGTATGAATCTCTTTTTATTCTACCTAGGCCGGTACATAAAATCAAGAAATATATGGCGTCCTTCAAAAATTGTTTAAAACTTGTGACACGCCGTCTGTATTGCAAAGAAGGTCATAAGCCGCCGTCCCGATGGACAGCGCTTATGACCTTGCAATACGCCTGTATATAATTTATTCCGTCATGGACGGGATGACGACGCCGGACCGAACGTCTACGCCCATCGCCTGTTCCAGCTGGGCAATGCCGACGTTATAGTCGTACAGCGCCTGAATGTAGTTCGTCTGCGCCTGATTCAGGTTTAACTGCGCGTCGAGAACGTCCAAGTTGATGCCGACGCCGGCCTGATAGCGGACGCGGGCAATCTTGAAGCTTTCTTCGGCTTCAGCGACGGCAGACTGGCTGGCTTCTACGCGCTGCGCGGCGCTGCGGATGTTCAGGTAAGCCTGCTTAACGGCCAGCTGAACGGCTTCGCGGGTCTGCTGTTCCGTTTCACGGGCAGCCAGCAGGGCCTGCTTGGCTTGTTTAACGCGGGCGTTCGTCGCGCCGCCGTCAAAGAAGCTGAACGTAATGCCGCCCGTTACGCGCCATGCACTGTTGCCCGAGCCGGGGAAATCTTCGTCGCTCCAGTCGTTGCCGGCTCCGATAGATACGCTTGGCATATTGCCGGCGTTGGCGATGCCGATATTTTCTTCAGCCTGACGGACGCTCAGCGCGGCCTGCAGGACTTCCGGCCGGTATTTCATGGCGTAGTCCAAGGCTTCCTGAAGGGAAATATCATACGATTCGAAGGGAAGATGATGGTCTACGAGCTCCAGCTTCGTCTGCAGCGGCAAGCCGAGGATGTTGTTCAGGTTCGCTTCGGCAACGGCGACGTTGTTGTCTGCCGTGACGGCGTTCGTCTTGGCGTCGGCCAGGGAGACGTTCGACGTGAGGACGTCGAGCTTGGCGACGGTGCCGACATTGTACTGGGCCGTGACGTTGTCGACGTGGCCCTGCATATTCGTGACCGCTTCATGGTATACGTCGCGCAGCTCTTCATATGCCAGCAGGCCGAAATAGCCCTGAACGGCCGAAAGCTTTGTCGCCTGTTCTACCCGCAGGATTTCTTCCTGGGCGCTGGTCTTGCCCAACTTAGCCACGGCAATCTGCCCTTCTACGCGGCCGCCCGTATAGAGGGGAATATTGACGCTCAGGCCGTGACCGAAGGAGTTGGTAATGCTGTCCCGGTTATTCATGCCGGAGCTGCCGCTGTTTTCACGGCGCGACGCGTCGAAGGTGTAGCTGAACTGAGGCATTTTGCCGGCCCGCGCTTCATCGATGTAGTATTCGGCGCTCTTCAAGTCATAATGGGCGACCTTGATATCGCGGTTATAATCCAAGGCCATCTGCACAGTCTTGGGCAGCGTCAGTTCGACGGCCTGATCCGGAGCTACCCGGCCGATGACGATAACCGGGTCCTGCTCTTTTTTAGCGGCGCGCTTCTGCGCTTTCTTTTCCGATTCCGCCGCAATCTGGCGGGCTAATTCTTCCCGCAGAGCCGGCGTCACGTCGACAGGACGCACTTTCGCGACGCTTACCGGCGCTTTCGGCGCCGCTTCAGCCGATGCCTGGGCAGTGTCTTCCGCAAAGGCCGACGCGCCTCCCAAAGTCGTTACCATCATGGCGATGATTATCTTTCTGTACAAATTCTTATTCATCTTGGGTACCCCCGTCAATTATTTTCTATCCTTTATCATAAAACTGGAAATATGCTAAAAAGCATAGTTGATGCCGTAATAATTGCCGCCGTCGCTCCTGTCCATGGGACGGGTAAACTGGCCGAATAAATAAATATCCGGCAAGATGCGGTACTGGGCCTTCACGCGGTACCGCCAGTCGTTGGGGTCGTACCCTTCCAGACTCAGGCGGAACGGCCCGTCGGCGAATAAATCGACGCCGACGCCCAAATCGCCGTTGATCAGGCCGAAGCGGCTGTCAAACCAGGAACTGCGGCGTCCAAACTGCAAGTTTAGATTCGTACCGTTGCCAATACTTTCAGCTCCGACCAAAGCGAAGGAATTGTTCCGGTACAACCTAAAATTTGCATGGGCCCCGCTTTCACTTTGCGTATCATTATACAGGAAGCCCGCTTCTCCTTCAAACTTCACGTCGCCGCTGCCGCCGAGGATATTGTTGACCTTCGTCGTGATCTCAGCCGTATTGTGCAGCGTCGTCTGAATGTCTGCCTGGCTCTGCGGATTGGTCGTCATCGTTTCCATAGAGCGGGCAATTGTATCGAAGCGTTCCGTAATATTTTTCATATTGGCGGCCATTTCCCGGACGTTGGCCGACGTGGCCCCGTCTCCGTCCAGCTGCTGCAGCGACGCGTTCATCTGCGCCGTCATCGCCGCCATATTGGCCGTAATCTGCTGAATATTCGCGGCGTTGGCCTCCATCATGGCGCTGGTCTGTCCCGTAATGGCTTCTACATTTTGAATAGAACCGCGCATCGCCGCCTGGGTCTTGGCGTCGCCGAGGATAGCGTTGATATTTTTTATCATATCGTTGGCGCCGCTGATCAGCGTGCCGGCGCTGTTCATCATGTCGTCCATGGTTTTGCCCTGATTGCTGTTCAGGGTATCGCCGTCGGCCAGGATATTGTTTTTATCATTGCCCGGCGTGATCGCTACGATTTTTTCGCCCAGCAGGCCGTCCGTCGTAATTGCCACCCGCGAATCCTTGGGAATTTCCGTCCCTTCATCAATCCGCAGCACGATATCCACGCCGTTCCGAAGGGGCGTGACCTTTTCTACCTTGCCGACATGGACGCCTACGTAGCGTACGGAATTCCCCTGCTGCAAGCCGTTGGCGTCATGAAATACGGTGTGAACCTCGAAGCCGGGATTGCCGAATATCTCGGCGTGGGCCAAGGTGATGATGACATATGTAAATACCAGGACGCCGACAATGGTTACGAGGCCGACCTTGGCTTCCGCACTCCATCTCATAGCATCGTCTCCCTTTCCTCGGGCAGCTCGCCGCCGTAAATAAACTGCAGTACTTCCCGATCTTCTGTATGTTTAAATTCTTCCTTCGGCGCGATCAGCCTGAACCTGCCGCCCTGCAGGAAGGCTATCCTGTCTGCGGCATAAAAGGCCGACCGCATATCGTGGGTAACGAGAATCGACGTGGCTTTCAAATGCCGCTGCATGCCGACAATAAGGCGGTTAATATCCATGCTCCGCAGCGGGTCGAGCCCGGCCGTCGGTTCGTCGTATAAAATAGTCTTCGGGTCCAGGGCGATTGCCCGGGCCAGGCTGACGCGCTTTTTCATGCCGCCGGACAAATCGTTGGGCATCATGTCCTCAATGCCCTCCAATCCGACGAGGCTGAGCTTTTCCCTGACGATTGCCTGTATTTCCTCCTCGCTGCAGCGCGTACGCTGCCGCGGGCCGAAAGCCACGTTCTCCCCTACGGTCATAGAGTCGAACAGCGCCGAGTATTGAAACACCATACCCATATTCCGGCGCATTTCATTGAGCTGCTCTTCATCATACGGCGTAATATCTGCGCCATCCACAAAAATGCGGCCCCTTGTCGGCTTCTGCAGGCCGATGATCAGCCGCAGGATCGTACTTTTCCCCGAACCGCTGGCCCCTAAAATGGCCAGCGTCTCCCCGTCGCAGATGTCGAGGTCGACGCCGTCCAGGACAACCTGGCTTCCATAGGCTACGGTTACATCGCGCAAACTAATCATAGGCTCTCCTAATACAAAATGACAGACAATAGATAATTACATATAAAGATAAAAATAATAGAGGTGACGACAGACTTTGTCGTCGCCTGGCCTACGCCCTCTGCGCCGCTCTTGGCGTGCATGCCTTCATAGCAGGCTATCAGGGCGATAATGCCGCCGAAAAACATGGCCTTGATCAGGCCGTATACGATGTCTCCTACCTCGGTAAACAGCTCGACGGAATTCATATACGTAAAATGAGTCAGGCCGGCGCCAAAGGTCGCTACGGCGTAGCCTCCGGCCGTACCGATGACATACCCGTAAAACGACAGGATCGGCACCATGATGACGCAGGCGACGAAACGGGGTACGACGAGGTAGGCAATCGGATTGACGGCCATGCAGCGCAGGGCGTCGATTTGCTCCGTAACCTTCATCGTGCCCAATTCGGCCGTCATGGCCGCACCTACGCGGCCGGCGACGACGACGCCGGTCAGAATCGGCCCCAGCTCGCGGCCCATGGCGATAGACATGACGCCGCCCAAGGTAGACTGGGCGCCGTACCGCAGCAGGATATCCACGATCTGCAGGGTCATGACCATGCCGGCAAAGAGAAGGGTCAGGCTGACGATGGGCAGGGAATTGACCCCCAGATGAGCCATCTGCGCGACCGTCAGGCCGCGCTGAATTTTGGGAAGCTGTCTCAGGGTTTGGATGAATAAAATAGCTAGAACGCCGACCTGTTCAAAGATATGAAGGGTAAAGCGCCCTACTCTCTCCAATGCCTCCTGCACCGACAACCACTCCTCTCCGGCTTTGATTTCTCCGTCTATTTTACTATACCATCAATAATGGGCCGCTGTAAAACGAGAAACGAGAATTGTTAAAAAATTGTTAGAAAACTGAAAAAACCTTTTGAGTTTTCTTATAAATAAGATAATAGCATTTTATCCTGCAAATGGCAAGAAAAAAGATGGCTCCGTCCCGTCCCGCCAAAAACAGATGTGGTATAATACATACAGACAAGTATAGTTATATTTCTATTAAAAGGAGCGATACGCATGAACGAAACGATACAAACCTTAATTTCCCGCCGCAGCATCCGCAAATACAAAGCGGAACAAATTCCCGAAAGCGACTTGCAGCAAATCCTGGAAGCAGGCATGTACGCCGCCAGCGGCATGGGCATCCAGCCCGTCACGATGGTCGTCGTGCAGGACAAGGAGACGATTGCTAAATTAACCGCCATGAACGCTAAAATCATGGGAACGGACAGCGATCCCATGTACGGCGCGCCAACCATTGTCGTCGTGTTGGCCGACATGGAAAAATCGGCCAACGCCTGGTCCGACGGCTGCCTGGTCATGGGCAACCTCATGAATGCCGCCGCTTCCTTAGGCATCGGCTCGTGCTGGATCAACCGGGCCAAGGAAGAATTTGAATCAGCCGAAGGCAAAGCGCTGCTCCGCCAGTGGAACCTGCCGGAACACCTCGTAGGCGTCGGCCACTGCATCCTCGGCTACGCCGACGGCCCTGTGCCGGCAGCAAAACCGCGCAAGGCCGACTTCGTAACTTACGTCCGCTAATTTCATACCGTTAAAAAAACTGCAGCAATGCCCTATGCGCCGGCACTGCTGCAGTTTTTATATTTCATCATATAGGAAGCGCGCCAAATACGACATATCGTAAATGGCCTGGGCTTCATGGACTATCCCGTCGGCCATGAGGCAGCACACATAGGGCCGGCCCTGCTTCCAGACGAGGCCGCAGTCATGATATATGCCGTCCAGCTCGCCTGTCTTATGCTCTACTGTTACGGTATGGGGAATCTGCGCCGGCAAAATGCAGTTATCCTCCTGCTGGGCCAGGATAGCCCGCATCGCCTCGTCGCGCCGCCCGTCGACGCAGGTCCCGGAGGCCAGGCGCAGAAACAAGCGCCCCATATCGCCGGGAGACGTTACGTTTTCTTTCCCCTGGCGGGCCGCTTCGAAATCCATCATCTTGCGCCGCAGCAGCGTATGCTCCATGCCCTGCCGCCGGATTTCCTCGTTAATGGCGTCGAAGCCCAGCACATCGATGAGCATATTCGTACACGTGTTGTCGCTTTCGACGATCATGTGAAACACCAGCGTACGAAGAGATACTTCCGTCCCCTCCGGCAGGCCGTAAAACGAACCGCCTTCGACGCCGCCGTAAACGGGATAAGTTGTATCAAAGGACAACTGTCCCTCTTTTTCCTGACGGAAGACGCAGGCCATGATGGGCACCTTGATCAAGCTGGCCGACGGCATGACCCGGTCGCGATAGAAAAAGTCGTCGCCTCCGTCCAGAGGACGGCAGTACACGGACACGGCGGCCTTGTCCTGCCAATGCGTTTCTATATAGTTCTCCAGCCGTTCTTTGCATAAGGCCACATCTACTCCTCCTTCACCGTCTTTATCGTTTTGTCTTCTCCGCAAGGCGCAAGGCCGCGGCATTCCGGGCAATACCCGTACCATTCCAAATTGTGCCCGACAATATCGAACTGGGTCTTCTCAGCTAATTCCGCTTCAAATCCCGCCAGGGGACAGTGGTCGATTTCCACGATGCGGCGGCATTTCAGGCAAATCAAGCGGTGCCGATGGCCCATTGCCCGCAGGGAAAAGCCGTATTTCCGGGAATCAGGCAGATAATGCTTTTCCGTCAGCTCCTTGGCCGTAAACATTTCCAGTATGCGGTACACCGTGGAAAAGTTGATGCCCTGTCCTTGGCCGATGAGCTCCTGATAAATATCTTCCGCCGTCAATACGCCGCCGTGCCGGTACAGCGCATCCAGGACCAGCTTTCGGGTCCGGGTGCTCTTTAATCCGCAGCGGTGAAGGCATTCTTCACGGGCCTCATTATGTATTATGTCGTCCATAGCTGTACCTCCTTACGGCCGCCGGGCCTGCGCCGTTTCTTTATATGCAATGACGGCCAGCAGCATGAGAACGGAAACAATCGCCGTCACGCCGCCTGGCGCGGCGTCGATTCCGTAGGCGATGCCCAGGCCCAGAATAATATCTAAAAAGCTGAACAGGACGGACCATACCATAGTCCGGCGAAATCCCTTCCGCAGCTGCAGCGCCGTAGCTACCGGCAATGCAATGAGCGAACTGATGACCAGGATGCCGACGATGCGGATGGACACGGAAATCGTCGCCGCGACGAGGACGGCAAAGACGTAGTTGATCAGACGGCTTTTTACGCCGGCGATCTTCGCCCCGTCTTCGTCAAAGGTCAGCATGACCAGCTGGGGGTACAGCTTGATAATCGTCAAAATCGACACGATGCTGAGCAGCAGGACCGCCCACACGTCTTCCCGCGTCACCGTCAGGATGCTGCCGAATAAAAAGGACTCCACGTTGGTATGCACCATGCCGGAGCTGATAATTGTAATGGCGATGCCGACGGATAAGGACAGGATAATCACCAGTATCAGCTCGGCGTACTGACGGAACCGCTGGCGCAGCACTTCGATGAGAATGCCGAAGACCGACGTAAGGCCGAAGGCGCTGAGGATGGGATTGGCGTCCAGCAAAAGGCCGATGGCTACACCGGCCAGGGACGCATGGGATAAGGCGTCGCCGATCATGGAATAGCGGCGCAGCACGAGGAATATGCCGATGAGAGGGCATACGATGGAAATCAGCACGGCCACGATAAAGGCGTTCTGCATAAAAGCGTACTCAAACATTGCCGTCCCTCCCCATGTTGTCCGATACGTATTCGCGGATATAGTCTTCCGGCGAGCAGAAATGGCCGCCGCCGTTGACGACGTGAAACATCTTCGTCGAATTCTTAGCGGCGAACTTCAGGTTATGCTCTACCGTCAGGACCGTTACGCCCCGGTCCTGATTCAAATGGCGGATAAAGGGATACAGCTCCATCTGGCTCTTGACGTCGATGCCCGTCGACGGCTCGTCAAAAATGAGCAGATCAGGCTCGCCCATGAGGGCCCGGGCAATGAGCACCTTCTGGCATTGGCCGCCTGACAAGTTGCCTATGAGCTGGTCCTTTAACTCATATACGTTCATTTGCTCCAGCGAGCGTCGGATAATATCCTTATCCTTATATCCCAATATTCTGCGCTGGCAGTTCAGCACCTCGTAGACTGTAATGGGAAACTGGCTGTTCAGCGTTTCAAACCGCTGGGGCACGTATGCGCAGCGGCGGAAGGTATTGGAAATCGTGCCGCGGCTCGGCGACAGCAGCCCCAATATCAGCTTTATGAGGGTGCTCTTGCCGCTGCCGTTTTCCCCGACGACGGAAATATAATCGCCGTCCTGCACGGTCATCGTAACATCCTGCAGTAAATAGGGCCCATGCTCATAGGCAAAGGACACCTTTTCTAATGAAATCATAGCAGCTCCTTCTTATCATATAAAATACCTGCTCTATTATATAGTCGTGAAAAGGAAAATGCAAGGCATTTGCATTTATTGACAAGGGACAACGGTTAGTGCTATGATACAGTTTATACTATACGTATATATTCCTATTTCAGAGGAGGATATGTTATGAAATCATGGCTTACAGCCTGTATCACAATGATAGCAGCGGCCGTGCTCCTTGCGGGCTGCGGCGCCCAATCCGACGGCTCCGTCCAGTCCGACGGCAAACTGAAAGTCGTCGCCTCTTTCAACGCGATGAAAGAATTTACCCAGGCCGTCGGCAAGGATAAGGTCGACGTCGTCACCTTGATTCCCGACGGCACGGAGCCCCACGATTTTCAGCCGACGACGAAAAATCTCAAGGAATTGAGCCATGCCCGCTTATTCGTGTACAACGGCCTGGGCATGGAGCCCTGGGCGGATAAAACGCTGGAAGTCGTAGACAATAAAAACCTCGTCGCCGTCGACGCTTCGAAAGGCGTCCAGGTAATCGCCAATACAGACAAGCACGATATACACGAACACGGCCGCGACGATCCCCACTGCTGGCTCAGCCTGCAGGCCGCTCAGACGGAAGTACAGAACATCGCCGCCGCCCTGGCTGAAGCCGACCCGGCCAACGCCGAATTTTACCGCGAAAACGCCGCCGCTTATAACGAACAGCTCCAGCAGGTGCTGGCGGAATATCAGGAAAAATTCCAATCCGTCCCGAACCGGCAGTTCGTCACAGGCCACGCCGCCTTCGCCTACTTGTGCCGCGATTTCGGCCTGACGCAGCGCAGCGTCGAGTCGGTCTTTGCCAGCGGCGAGCCGAGCCCTCAGCAGCTTGCCAGCCTGGCTGATTTCTGCAAGCAGCATAAGGTGAAGACAATTTTTTCCGAAACCATGGTCAGCCCCAAGATTTCGGAAACCCTGGCCAAGGAAGTAGGCGCGTCGGTCAAAACGATCCACACCATCGAAAGCGCCGAAGGAAAGGCAACCTATATAGACCGCATGCGCGACAATATCGAACAGATTTACCAAAGCCTGAAATAGAAGACGCGCCGGCAGACAGAAAAAGACTGTCTGCCGGCGCGTTTTATCATTTGGCGCTAGGCTTCCTCCATCGGCGCCGCTGCGCTTCAATGAGGGCCCAAACGGCGTCGACATCGTCGATAGCGGCGTATTCATATTCCCGTTCCCGTATGAGTTCATTAAAAAAAGTAAAATGAAAATCATGCCAGTCCACAGGCCTCTTGTCGAAAAGAATCGTCCCCGACCCGTCGCCATTCTCCCTCTTCTCCAAATACCGCAGGGTATGATAAAACCGGCAAACCAGGCGGCTGCGGTACACCGTAAGAATCCGCTCGCTCGTCAGCACGTAGGCAATCTGCCGCCGCTGCCAGCGGCGATGGACAAAGCGGCCGACGCTGCAATATGCTCCTGCCGCTATAAAAGGCAGGCCGAATAAGGGCGCGACGAGACCCCACAGGCCCGGAACAGACAAGGCTGCGCCTTCCCAACTCAGGGCAAACAGAAAAAACAATAGTCCTATAGGAACCTTCAGTATATCCGATGGTTTGACCAGGTTGCGCCACGAGCAGCCCGGCTTGCCCTGCCACAAAATCCGTTCTCCTTCGTACAGCGAAATCGCCGTTCCTTTCTCCATCGCCGACACCTCTTTATCTCCGCTGCGCCCGGCAGCTTTACCCTGCCGGAACCAGCATACAATCAGCTGCACAAAATCCCTGCAAAGGAATTTACTTTACAGGGATTTTTCATATGCAGGTTATTTAATTATACCATAGGATCTGCCGCGGGGAAACTCGCGAAGCCTACCGTCAATGCTGAGCCGGTACGGCCTTCGTCTTGCCTTCCTGTACGGCAGCCGGTTCGACGCCTTCCATGTGGATGGCGTTGCTGCGCGTCACGGCGCTGATGCCGACAAAGAGGACGCCGCAGACAATCCATTCGGCATAAATGACATGCGGCAGAACGCGGACGGCCGGTACGAACATCCAGGCTACGAGAACGACGACCGAAGCCAGAATCGTATAGAAGGCGGCTGCGCGGGAGCAGTATTTCGGCGCATACATCGTCATGAGAACGATGACGCTGAACGCCGTCATGAGGCTGAGGCCGGCCATGAGCGTGGAGATGATGCCGCTGATGGTCAAGGCAAAGCTCAGCGTAAGCAGGCCGAGGAGGAATACGGAAATACGGGTAACGTTGAGATACTTGCTGTCGGACATATTCGGGTCGACGAAGCGTTTGTGAATGTCATGGGAATACAGCGTCGCCGAGCTGAGCAGGAGATTGCAGGCGCAGCTGACGTCGGCTGCCCAAAGAGCCGCCAAGGTAATGCCGGCCAGCCACGGGTCGAGGGACATGATGACCTGGGGCAATGCAGCCGTAGCCGAAATGTTGGGATATAATTCCGAAGCGATGACGCCGAGGAGGGCGCTGACGAAACCAATCGGCAGCATGAGCAGTCCGCCGATGATGAAGCCTTTGCGGGCCGTGTGCACGTCTTTTGCACCAAGGGAAATCTGGATGATGCTCTGAAGGGACAGGTTGACCGTAATGAGGACGATAATCCACGTAACGATGGTCATGGGTCCTACGCCGTCGATGAAATCGAGGCCGTGAGGCATGGGCAGGTTCATCTGGATTTGATCCATGCCGCCGGCCATGCGCACTGCCAGTACGACGGCCATGAGGATGCCGGCGTATTTCAGGGACACGTTCATGAGGTTCGTAATGCTGGCCGACCACATGCCGCCGATCAGGGTTACACCGATGAAGACGACAGCGCTCATGAGCATCCCTGTCGTCGGCGTGAAGATTTCCGGCATAAGGGCGGCGAGAATCATGCCGCCGGCAACGTACTGCATGCTCATGACGACGAGCTGTACGATGATCTGGCAAATGATGCCGATAATCATGCTCTTCTTATCGTAATACCGTTCCAGCATTTCGGGAATCGTCGTGATGTTGAGGCTGCGGTATTTTTTAGCGACGGTCATGCCCATGACGATCGCGCCGATGCCCCAGGCCGTCGTGTACCAGCCGGCGGAAAGACCGGCTTTATAGGCCTGTTCGGCAACGCCGATAGTCGACGCGCCGCCGACGGCCAGGCCGACGATAGAAACCATGATAAGCGGCGTCGTGAGCTGACGGCCGGCCAGGATATAGTTTTCCGCCTTCCCGGCAGCGCGGTGCTTCGTGTACCAGCTGATTAAGAAAATCGTACAAATGTACAAACCTACGACAATAACTGAACTGTTCATTTGGGTTGCCTCCTAACGGATGATATAAAGAAATATAATAGCTAGATTCCCGTTTGATGTATAAAAAAATCGCCCCTCCATGAGGGACGATGAACTCGCGGTACCACCCTGCTTACCTGCATTCCAGAATACAAAAAGGGTGATACCCAAGGGACGAACATCTCCGCGGTACCACCCTAATAATCTCGAATCAGATCAACTCATAGCAATGTAACGGTCGCCATACCGGATCGGCCTACTGATTTCTGTTCAGCCTCACAGTTCAGGAAAGAACTTCACGCTGCATCACCTGCCGGTTTACACCGCCCACCGGCTCTCTGCGAGGGTATTTGCAGCCCTACTTTTTTCCGTCTATACCTTTATCGGGAACTTATATTGTGTCGTGATTTCATTATACGAAAAATAAGAGAATTGTCAATATGCTTTTCTGTAATTTTTCTTATCTCTCAAACGTTAAAGGTTTTACTTTGCATGAGCGGAAGACCGGGCGGAAAATACGCGCCGCCGGCCATACCAATAAATGGCCGCTGCCGCCGGCAGCGACGTCAGGAGAACGGGATAAAAGAAGGAAATCGGCAGCGCGCCGAACAGCAGGCCGCCGAACAAGGGCCCTAAGGCCATGCCTAAATCGATGCCGATATAATAGGTGCTGTTCGCCAACCCCCGCTTCCCTCCGACGGCCACGACGATAGCCAAGGCTTGGCACACGGAACACATCACGCCGTAGCTGCCGGCCATGAGCACCGCCGCCGCGATCATTTCCCAAAAGCTGTCCATGACAGCCAACAGGAGGATGCTGCCCGCCGTACAGAGGCAAGCCATGAGGAAGAAAAACTGAAAGGATAAGCGGTCGAACAGGTCGCGCATCGCCGTCCGCAGCAACAATAGGGCTACGGCATAAGCCGGAAAAAACATGCCGGCAGAAAAGGGCAGCCCCTTCGCCTGCACGTACTGTACCAGAAAGGACTGGGTAGCGCAATACGGAATGGTAAACACCATGATGAGGAACGATACGGGCAGGACGCCTGTATCGACAAACTGATCGGGCAGAAAGCCCTTGCCGGCCGGCGGCAACGGTTCGTTTTTATACGATACGAACTGGATAAGGACGATGATCGCTGCGGCAAAGGCCGTGGCGACACAGAACGCCGCCCGGTAGCCGAGATGATGATAGCAGTAAATCCCAATGGCCGGCGCCAGGGCCATGGCCAGGGCGTTCATCGTACCGTACACGCCCATGCCGGCGCCCATATGCTCTTTCGGCAGCAGCAGGGAAAACCATGTCGACAGGCTGATAGAGCACAGGGCAAAACCAAAGCCGTTGATAACGCGGGCCGCCATGACGACCTGCGGGCTCCAGGCGAAGACGTATCCGAGGCAGGACGCGATCAGGCACACTGCGCCGATACAGGATAATATGTATTTCCTCACCCTGTCGGAAAAAGCTCCTACAAAGGACCGTCAGCACAGGGAGCAAAGATTCATCAGGCCGCCGATAAGGCCCATCAGGGCCGCGCTCGCCCCCAACGAGCCGGAAAATCCGGTAATGATCGGCGTAACTGCCATGGGGCTGGAAAAATAAAAGAATCCCGCCGCCAACAAAAGAACTTGGTCTCTCCGCTTTCCATCACGCATATGCTCTTTCACTCTTTTCTCCGTCCGCCTGCTGCTGTCCATAGCAAGACAGGCCGTTTTTCTGCCTTTATCATATTCCTCCCCGCCGCCGGCTGTCAAGGAATCTCCTCCCGGACGAAGGAACGCAGCAGGATGACCACTTCCGTCTCCTTGGACGACGTATAATGGCTGCGGAATAATTTCCCCAGCAGCGGAATATCTCCCAATATCGGCACCTTGCGCAGGCTCTCCACGTCTTCCTTGCGGATGAGTCCGCCCAATACCAGCGTCCTTCCGGGCAGCATGCGAACGACCGTCTTGGCCTGACGCGTGGCGATGCGGTAGGCCTTCATTTCATTGACAAATACAGGCGTGCTGACTTCAGCCTCGATAGCCGCCGTCACCGTCCCGTCGTCGTGAATGCGCGGCACATAGCGGAGCTTCACGCCGACGTCCTTGTACTCCGTCGTCGCCGTTTTTTCACCGCCGCTCATGTATTCCGTCACGACGGGAATTTTATCGCCGATAAGGACGCTCGCCTCCCTGCCGTTCAGGGCAGCCATGCGAGGCCTGGCCAGTACGGAGGCCTGGCCCTTTTCTTCCAGCGCCTGTATTTGGGTGGCGAAGGAAAATCCCTCATGTCCGGCGCCGCCGCTCACGCTGGACCAATTCCATTCGACGCCGGCATGGCGCAGGGCGCTCCGATCAATAGAGGCAATCTCTACCTCGACGTCGACCTGCCGCGGCTTCGTATCCAGCGCCGTGACGAGGTCCTGCACGGCGCGATGCTCCCGCGGCGTCGCGCCGACGACGAGCGTATTCGTATCGTCGTAGCAGCGGACGTCTCCGTCGGGCACCATAGCCCGGACGGCCTCCTGCACGTCTGTCGGGACGGCGTAGCGGAGCCTCCACGTCCGCAGGGATTTCGCTCCATCCCGTTTCTTCCCGGCCGTCATGGTCCGCACAGGCCCCTCTTTTTCGTAATACAGGTTTTGACTTGCAGCGATAGCGTCCAGCGCGTCCTCAACGGTAACGTCGTTTATATGCATGGTCATCGTCCCCTGCACCGTATCGTCGACGATGAGGTTTATATTGCCGCTGCGGGCCAGCCCTTCCAGCACGGAGCGGATAGGAGCCTCGCGGACGTGAACGGACAAGGAACTGCCAGCCCAAACCGGCCCGTACCATGCGATAGCCATCATAATGAGGATATATCGGCAAACTTTCATAGTCATCTCCTTTACATGCTTACGGCCGCGCAGATTCCGTCTTTTTCCAGCTGCGCGCCGTCTTGATATACGCTGACGACGGTATATCCATCGAAACTGTCCCCTGCGGCGCAGACCAGCGTTTCCCCGCGATGGCGGAACAAAGCCAGATAGGCTCCGTTATGCTCCATCGTGCCGCAAAGGACGGGAAGCTCCGCAGCCGGAGCCGCCGCGACGGGCCGCGCCTTCTCTGCAGAATCGGCAGCGCTCTTCGGCGCGCTGCCGGCAAATATATCGGGCAGGGGCCTGCGCCGCAGAGACGGCGCAGTACCTTCGACCAGCCTGCCTTCAGGACGCTCCTCTTCTTCATCCCTGTCAGAGGAAGAAAAAACGGGAGGCGAAGAACTGATATCGTTCTTCGTCTCCCGTATGATTTCCTGCCGCCCTGACGGAACGCCATCCCAGCCCCACCAGATACCTGCCAAACAAAGCAGGATGACTCCATACGGGAGCCATGTGTTTCTGTGATGAGCTGCTGCGTTCCTTACCAGATGCCGAAGGGCCGACAGATTACGCTTTATCATCGTATCCGTTCGGATGGCCGCTGTGCCATTTCCAGGCGTCGGCAATAATCGTTTCAATTTGGCTGTACTGGGGCTGCCAGCCCGTCAGTCGGCGGATTTTTTCCGACGACGCGACGAGGGCCGCCGGATCGCCGGCACGGCGCGGGCCTTCTTCGACGGCAAAATCTCGTCCTGTCACGGCCTTCGCCGCCCTTATCATATCGCGCACGCTGAACCCGTGCTGCGAGCCCAGGTTGAAGGCCTGAGACTGCCCGCCTTCCGCCAGGTACTGGAGGACGCGGCAATGGGCGTCGGCTAAATCGACGACGTGAATGTAGTCGCGGATACAGGTGCCGTCTTCTGTAGGATAGTCCGTACCGAAAATAGTGATATGATCCCGTATCCCCTGGGCCGTCTGCAAAATAAGCGGAATGAGGTGCGTTTCCGGCGTATGGTCCTCGCCGATGCTACCGTCGCGGGACGCGCCGGCAGCGTTGAAATACCGCAGCGCCGCATACCGCAAGCCGTAGGCCCGGCTGAACTGCGCCAGCATCTGCTCGATCATGAGCTTCGTCTGGCCGTATACGTTCGTCGGGCAATAGGGCATATCTTCCGTAATCGGCGTCTGCTCCGGCTCGCCGTACACAGCTGCCGTCGAGGAAAATACAACATATTTCACTCCGGCCCGGCGTACGGCTTCCAGCAGGCAGTACGAACCGACGACGTTGTTGTCATAGTAAATCGTCGGTTTTTCCATCGATTCGCCGACCTGGCTGTGGGCGGCGAAATGCATGACCGCGTCGATGCCTTCTTCTGTCAAAAGAGCTCTCACGGCGTCGACGTGATGAATATCTTCGACGACGAGGCGCACGCCGTCGGGCACGGCGCCGCGATGGCCCCGCGATAAATTATCGAGGACGACGACGCGGCAGCCCCGTTCGAGCAAGGCCCGCACGGTATGGCTGCCAATGTACCCGGCGCCGCCTGTAACTAATACGTTCATATTAACCTTCCTGCAGTTTCTTCAAGCGGCCGCCGAGGAATTTCTTGTACACTTCCACGCCGGGCTGATTGAAAGCGTCGACGTTGGCAAATTCGCCTTCGTACGCAATGGACAAGCACAGCATAAACATGACTTCACCCAAATGATAGGGCGTCAGTTCGGGCAAAATGTAGTTGGCGTTGGGACGGCCGTCGCCGATCAGGGCTTCCGCATTCGAGCTGCGGGCCGCTTCCAAAATGCTGCTCAGGGGCAAACCGCTGAAGGCAGCCAGCTTCGGATATTCGTCGTACATGTGGGGAACGACGACGTCGTCCTTCCAGTTGGCGATGGAAACGAACTGGACGACCTTATCCTTCGGGCCTTCCTGGTGTTCCTGCGTCTGGGCGTGCATGTCCGTCGTGCCGACGGCGACGATAGGCGTGCGGCCGTAGTTGACGACGTTGCCCTGCTTGTCGAGGCGTTTGCCCAAAGATTCGGCCAGGAGCTGAATGTACCATTCCGACAGGGATTTCAGGCTGTCCGCATAGGGCATGAGAACTTCCAGGTCGCGGCCGTATTTTGCGCCGGAAATATATTTCAGCACGCTGTTCAGCAAGGCCGGATTCTGCCAAATATCGGGATTCTGGCAGGCCTTGTCCATATCCCTTGCGCCGGCTAAGAACTGGCGGATATCAAAGCCGACCAGAGCGCCGACGAGGAGGCCCACTTCGGAGAACACGCTGAACCGGCCGCCGACTCCATCGGGGACATAGAAAATAGGCCAGCCCGATTTTCTCGCCAATCCGTGCAGGAGCGTTTCTTTTTCGCCTTCATGGGGATCTGTCACGGCGACGGTTTCAAATTTGATGCCTGCGTCTTCCATCGCCTGGCGGACGACCATGTAATTGGACATCGGTTCGATAGTCGAGCCCGATTTGGAAATGACGACGCCCATGACGGTATACCCGGACTTCGCAGCGCTGTCCGCCTTGAGGAATTCGATGAGGCCGCTGACTTTATGGGAATCGACGTTGTTGCCGGCAAAGAAGGCCTTCGGATAGCCTTTGCGGGCTTCCGTGCTCTTGAGGTTCCAAAATTCGCCGCACTGCACGTCGAAGAGGACCTTGCCGCCTAAATAAGAACCGCCGATACCGAAGAATACGACTGCGTCGACGCGGTTGCGCACCTGGCGGGCCAATTCTTCCATTGCCATGATCCGTTCCGGATTGTTGATATTGCCTTCCACGATGTAGGGAAGCTGCGGGAACAGTACGGCTTCCGGTTCGCCGTCTTTAGATAAATGACCTGCCATGATGCCGGTCTTGCGCATTTCCATAACCGCTTCATGGGCTTTCGTATAGGCCGGCTCCATGGCCTTGACGTCTTCTTCCGTCACCTTGCCCGGGCCGTATAAATTTTCTACGTCAAATACAAAACCAGATTTTAAAGTAATCTTTGCCATACGTACTCACTGCCTTTCGAAAATATTGCTTCATAAAAAGTATTATACCATATATATAAGTAATCGTCATCATGACTAAAACGGTACTTACAGAAAACTTACAAAATATATGCATACTATTACGATAAAGCAAAGGCAAACAAACAGCGCCCCACAGGGACCCCTTTCCCCGTGAGGCGCGTAACTTCCTAATGCAGTTGTATCATACCCCTATGATAAAAGCCCTATCTTATATTTAGTGTCCCGCCGTTACCTTCTGGTCTACGAGAGCCGCCTTTTCTGCTTCCTTTTCAGCAGCTAAATGAGCGTAGTACCGTTTCGTTTCGGCTACGACGACGCCGCTGAGGCCGATGAGGGCGATCAGGTTCGGCACAGCCATCAGACCGTTGACGATATCAGCTAAAATCCAGATAACTTCCAATTTGATGAAGGCGCCGCAGGCTACGAGGGCGATGAAGATGATGCGGTACGGCATGATCCCCTTGACGCCGACTAAGTATTCCACGCACCGTTCGCCGTAATAATTCCAGCCCAGGATCGTCGTAAAGGCAAAGAGCGTCAAGCCGATGCAGAGGATGAAGCTGCCCCAAGTCGGATAAGCCTGCAGGAAGGCGGCGTTCGTCAGAGCCGTGCCGTTCAGGTCGCTCGTCCACAAGCCGCTGACAACGAGGACTAAGCCCGTCATCGTGCAGATGATAATCGTATCGATAAAGGTACCCGTCATGGATACGAAGCCCTGTTCAGCAGGCCATTTCGTCTTAGCCGCCGCCGCTACGATAGGCGCGCTGCCGAGGCCCGATTCGTTAGAGAAGACGCCGCGGGCAATCCCGTTGCGCATTGCCATCATGACCGTCGCGCCGAGGAAGCCGCCGGAAGCAGCCGTCGGCGTAAAGGCGCAGACGAGAATCTGTTCGATAGCCGCCGGAATCTGTTCGTAGAACATGATGAGGAAGCCAGCCGCCGAAACGACGTAGATGACGGCCATAGCCGGAACGATTTTCGACGCCGCCCGGGCGATGGACTGGAGGCCGCCGATGGTGACAGCCGCGACGACGATAGTCAGGACAATCGCCGTATATTCTACAGGAACGTCGGCCGTAAGGCGCGTAATTTCTACAATCGAATTGACCTGGGCGAAGGTGCCGATGCCAAAGAAGGCGACGAGAACGCCGAAGAAGGCGAAAATGCAGGCCAGCGGCTTGAATTTAGGTCCCAAGCCCTTTTCGATATAGTACATCGGGCCGCCGGAAATTTCGCCGTTTTTATCGACGGTGCGGTATTTGACGGCCAGCAGGCATTCGGCGTATTTCGTCGCCATGCCGACGAGCGCTGCCATCCACATCCAGAAAACGGCGCCCGGGCCGCCGGCATGGACGGCCGTAGCGACGCCGACGATGTTGCCGGTGCCGACAGTCGCCGCCAAGGCCGTGCACAGCGCCTTAAAGCTGTCGATATCGCCTTCGCCCTGATTCTTTGCCGTAAAGATCAGCTTCAGCGCATGAGGAAGGCGGAAAATCTGCAGCAGGCGCAGGCGGATCGTCAGCATGATGCCCGTGCCGATCAGCAGCACCAATAAAGGCGGTCCCCACACAAAGCTGTCAATTTGGTTCAAAATGTCTACCATAATACCATACTCCTTTACACTGTTATTTTAGGAATAAATACAAAAAACCTGTCGTCAGCATACCTCTGAAGACAGGTCAAAAACAGCATAAAGAAATAATGAAATAATTGCGCTATTCTCTGTCCTTTTGCCTGAGAGATTAGATATCGTCAAGATACCCTGCACCTTCGGCGCCCATACGGGACTCTCCAGAGTCGTGTCCATTCACGGTCCTGCCTCCCGGCACCTGAGAGTTTAACTCCTTCGGTAGGTCTGCGACCTTCTCCCGTAAACTTCATCCACTCACTATGTGACTTGCTTGTCATTATACGGCATACAAATGTATTTTGCAAGTACTAATTTGATAAAATAGGAAAATACACCTGTCTGCCGCCAATGTATCAAATTTAATATTTTAAATATACGCCACACAGTATTTAAAAGTATAATTATGTGTTTCCAAGTTATCAAAAAAATCCAAGAATCTGCAATAGAATTCTTGACTTTTTATGTTTTTTTATAAACAGCTCTTTACGTCGTCAATAGCCGCCATGGCCGTCTGCTGCCACCGCAGCGGCGTCACGGCGATGCGGCCGCTCCGTATGCAGGCCACGTCGCTGTTTTCCGGCGCGCCTTCCATGTCGATATCGCCTACGATATGATAGCACAGGCTGCCGTCCAAATCGCGTTTTTCTGCTACGACGTTGTGATAAATCTGTACGGTCTGCGGCACGACGCAGACGTTATCGAGGCTGATATCGCCAGCCGGCGGTACGTTGACGTTCAATATGCCGGGGAAACGGCCCCTTACGACGACCTTTTCCACTAATTCATGGACGAGACGGGCCGTCTGGGCGCACCGTTCTTCCTCCAGGGGATACATCGATACGGCCAGAGCTGGAACCTGGTAGTACGGCCCTTCCATAGCTGCCGACACCGTCCCGGAATACAAGACGTCGCTGCCCAGATTATAGCCGTTGTTGATGCCCGATATGATGAGCTGCGGCTTGTCCTCAGCCAAGAAGTATTCCATAGCCATTTTTACGCAGTCTACAGGCGTACCGGACACGGCGATTTCGCGAATCCCCGCTTCGTCGGTCTCTTCCCGGCAGTACAAGGCCTTATTGATCGTCATGGAATGGGACGCGGCGCTGCGCTGGCCGTTAGGCGCAACGACAGTCAGCCTGTACCCGCAGGCCGCCAGCTCGCGCTTCAGGATCTGCAGTCCCGGCGCGCGGAGGCCGTCGTCATTGGTCAACAGAATATGCATCTATTTTTTATTCTCCTTTCGCAGCAGCACGGCGCTGTCATAGGATACAGCCCTCGTATGTTCCGTATGGCTCCATTTCATCTTATGGCGGTCCTTAAAGCCGAGAAAATTGACGGGAATCCAGCTGTACATAAACAGGGGATATACGACGAGATAGGCCCATGATTTTAAGGGCACCTTAATCTGCAGCAGCACGATAACCGGAATAAGGTACTGGACGACGCCGATGACCGTCCACATCTGTACCGGCACGATTTGGTACAAGATGTTGGTGTACAAGGGAATGTACGAATTGATATACGCCATCAGGGCGTATATCGTCGACATCATCATGAAAAAGGGCTGGGACAAGGTAATGATGCCGTCGAGCATGCGGATATTCCCCGTCTTGATGCCGCGGACAAACAGCTTGGGAATAAAGCGCTCGCCGCAGTCGCACTGCCCCTGAGCCCACCGCTTGCGCTGCCGGCACGACTGCATGAACCCCAGAGCCTTTTCATCGTAAATGATCGCGTCGTGGGCCCAGCAGGTCCGCACGCCTTCCAGCAGCACTTTCATGGAAAATTCCATATCTTCCGTCAGGCAGTCGCATCCCCAGCCGTACTTCCGCACGATATCCGTCGCGATGCACATGCCCGTGCCGCCGAGGGCCGTAGACAAGCCGATATTATATTTTGCCAGGTGCCACATGTGGTTGATGAGCCAGAAGGCGATGGCAAAGGTCCCGGCCACCCAGGTATCGGTCGGATTTTTAGCGTCCATATACCCTTGTATGACCTGCTCGCCCTTGCACAAGTGGTTGTTCATTTCCCGCAAAAATTCCGGGTGGACGAGGTTGTCGGCATCGAAGACGACGAAGGCGTCGTACTGCTTTTCCTGAGCCAGCATCTGCGCAAACATCCAGTCCAAAGCGTAGCCCTTGCCGACTTCGTCCTTGTTCGTCCGCACCTTGACGATCGCGCCGTGTTCCCGGCAGATCTTTTCCGTATTGTCCGTACAGTTATCGGCCACGACGTATACGTCGTACATGTCCTTCGGATAATTCAGGTCTTTCAGGTTATCGATCAGCTGCCCGACGACGCGTTCCTCATTATGCGCGCAAATTACGGCAGCAAAGGTATTCTTAGGTGCTGCCGTAACGTGCTCTCTTCGCTTCATCAGGCCGAAAACAGCCAAGGTAACATAATACAGCGTATAAAATACAATGATAACTTGTATGGGTATCATAATGATATCCAATATATGTTCCATACGCGATCTCCCTAATATATCAACGCGCAGAAGCGGCGTTCATGGCCGTATTGACTAATCCAAATACGATATACAACAAGAAGGGCATCGTAAAGACGAGGTGCCAGTCGACGAAAACCAGCACGACGGCGCCGAAAATCAGAGAAATCGCCAATGCCGATTTATGGAGGACATCCGGGCTGGCCCCTTTGAAATCAGGATTATGGATCTTGCTTACCAGATGATACCCCAGGGCGACGACAAAAATGCCGATCAGCCACGCCGGCAGATGGACGCCGGAAATGACGTACGTAGCGATGAGGCAGCCGCCGTTAGGAATCGGCATGCCCTGGAAATAGCCGTGAATGACGCCGGTATTCAAGTTGAAGCGGGCCAGACGGATACCGCCCAAGGCCGCGTAAATAATAGCCGGCACGACGCCGATCCAGCCCAATTCCTGCAACGAATAGGTGTAAATCAAAAACGCCGACGCCGCGCCGAAGGAAACTACGTCGGACAAGGAGTCCAATTCTTTGCCGAACTCGCCGGCAACGCCCAGGGCGCGGGCCGAACGGCCGTCGCAGGCATCGCAGGCCATGGCCAGCAGGATGCATATGCCGGCGGCGGTAAACATGCCATGCAGCGTCATAATCATACTTAATACGCCGAACCCGAGGTTTCCCGACGTAAAAAGACATGGAATTATATTTTTCATTTGACAATCCTCCCAATGATAGTTTCTCCGCCGCGCACGCGATCGCCCTTTTGGACCAGAATTTCCACGTCGTCGCCGACGTATACTTCTGCGCAGGAGCCAAACTTGATCATTCCGTACAGCTGACCGTGAGACAAGGTGTCGCCCAGCGTTACCCAGGATACGATTCGCCGGGCCAATATGCCGGCGATAACTGTTACCAATATCCGCGTCCGATTGTTTTCAATCCCTACAGAATACCGTTCGTTTTCATACCCGACGCCGTCCTTATAGGCCGGCCGGAAGCCGCCGCACGTATACTGCTGAAAGTCGATCGTCCCGGCTAAGGGAGCCCGGTTGACGTGAACGTCGAAAACAGATAAGAAGATGACGATTTTTCTGCACTTCTTATCGAGGTATAAATCTTCGTACACTTCTTCGACGCTCATGACCTTGCCGTCGGCAGGCGACAGCAGCGCCGTATCGTCTTCCGGAATCGTACGATGAGGATTCCTGAAAAAATAGGCGAAATACAAGGCGAGCAGCGCCGGAACCGCCGCCGCGTAGGCGTTGACGAAATACCCTGCCAACACGGCCAGCAGCGCCGGAACTGCGATGAATATATAGCCATCTTCAATTATAAGCGGTTTATTCAAGACATCACCTCAAATCACTTTGCCTCTTTGTCCCGTTTTACGGCGGCGACAAACTGAGGCAAAGCCATCATGCGTTTGATTCTGGTCGGCTCCTTCAGCAGCCGGTAAAGCCATTCCAGGCGGTGCTCCTGCATCCACTTCGGAGCCCGGTCGAGACGGCCAGACAGCACGTCCAGGGAACCGCCGACGCCCATGCAGACGCAGGGTCCCAGCTCATACAGGTGGTCGCGTATCCATTTTTCCTGCTTGGGGACGCCCAGGGCGACAAACAGGAGCTGCGTGCCGCCTGAACGGATTTCCTCAATGATCTGCTTTTCTTCCTCGTCGGTAAAAAATCCCGAATGGGTGCCTACGATATGCAGCTTGCCTACCTGTTTTTCCAAATTGGCCGCCGCGTCCCTGGCGACGCCTTCGGCTCCGCCGAAAAAGTACACCGGCGTCTGCCGCAGCGCCGCTTCGCCGACGAGACGGCAGGCCAAATCGATGCCGGCGACCCGCTCCTTAAACTGCTTCCCTATCTGCTCGGCAGCCCACAGCACGCCGGCCCCGTCAGGAACGACTAAGTCCGCGTGCCGCAGGATATCTGCCAGTTCTTCATCTGACTGCGCTCTCATGACCATCTCCGCATTGGCCGTCGCGATAGAAGCCGCCCTGCCTTCTTCAATGCATTTAAAGGCAAAGGCGCAGGCTTCTTCCTTCGTGACGTTTCCAATGGGGACGGACAGGATATGTATCGTGCTAGTCAACGTATATCCTCCACCTTGCCCTTAGTTTACGCTGTAGTTCGGCGCTTCCTTCGTAATATTGACGTCGTGGGGATGGCTTTCGCGGAGACCGGCGCTGGTAATCTGAATGAACTGCGTGTTTTCGATCATTTCCTTGATGTTGTGGCATCCGCAGTAGCCCATGGAGGCTCTCAAGCCGCCGACCATCTGGAAAATCGTATCGGCAACGGCGCCTTTATACGGCACGCGGCCTTCGATGCCTTCGGGAACGAGCTTCTTGGCGTCTTCCTGGAAGTAGCGGTCCTTGCTGCCGTGTTCCATAGCGGCCAGGGAGCCCATGCCGCGGTATTCCTTATAGCTTCTGCCCTGATAGATAACCGTTTCGCCCGGGCTTTCTTCCGTGCCGGCCAGGAGGTTGCCCAGCATGACGACGTTGCCGCCGGCTGCAATCGCTTTGGCCATGTCGCCGGAGTATTTGATGCCGCCGTCGGCGATGATGGGAATGCCGTAGCGCTGTGCGACTTTAGCGCATTCGTATACGGCGGAAATCTGAGGAACGCCGATGCCGGCGATGATGCGGGTCGTGCAGATGGAGCCGGGCCCGATGCCAACTTTAACGGCGTCTACGCCGCATTCGATGAGGGCTTCCGTAGCGGCGCCCGTAGCGACGTTGCCAGCAATGACCGGGAGATGGGGGTAGGCTTTTTTAATTTCCTTCAGCGTCTTCAATACGCCTTCCGAATGGCCGTGAGCCGTATCGATGACGACGACGTCGACCTTCGCGGCTACGAGGGCATCCAGGCGGTCTATCATGTCGTGGGAAACGCCGACAGCTGCGGCGGCCAGCAGGCGGCCGTTGGAATCCTTCGCCGAATTCGGGTATTTCGTAGCTTTTTCAATATCTTTAATCGTGATCAGGCCCTGCAGATTGCCGTCCTTATCGACTAAAGGCAGCTTTTCAATGCGATGCTGGCGCAGGATGGCCTTCGCATCAGCCAAGGACGTGCCGACAGGAGCCGTGACCAGGTTTTCCTTCGTCATGATATCGCCGATGCGGCGGCTCATGTCTTCTTCAAAACGCATGTCGCGGTTGGTGATAATGCCGACTAATTTGCCGTCAACCGTAATAGGCACGCCGGAAATTTTGTACTTGCCCATCAATTCATTGGCGTCGGCCAGCAAATTATCGGGATGCAGGAAAATGGGGTCGATAATAATGCCGTGTTCGGAGCGCTTTACCTTGTCGACTTCGCGCGCCTGAGCGGCAATAGACATATTTTTATGGATAACGCCGATGCCGCCTTCACGGGCGATGGCAATCGCCATGGGGGCTTCCGTAACCGTATCCATGCCAGCGCTCATCATAGGGATATTCAGTTTGATATCTTTCGTCAGATTCGTCGATACGTCTACCTGGTACGGCAGCACGTCGGATTTCGCCGGTACCAGCAAAACATCATCAAAAGTTAAACCTTTCATACCAAATTTATCAGATCTCATCTTTGCACCTCTGTTTTGAAAAATATAAAAACCTAGGGAAATACCCCTAAATAGCTTATCCTTTATTATAGCCGATAAGATGTCATCTGTACATATTTTCATGACATTTTCTTAGTTATTTAGCAAACCTTGAAAACGCGTTCCGAACCGCCGCTCCAGAGCCGCGTAAATCGTCTCTTCGTCGACGGGGCCCTTCAAATAGTCTGCCGCCTTGTCCCTGGCGGCCGTCAGCAGCGAAATATCGCGGACGATATCGGCGGCCTTCAAATCGGGCAGCCCGTGCTGGGCGTACCCGAACAGCCGCCCTGCGCCGCGCAGGAGCAAATCCTTTTCCGCCAGCTCGAAGCCGTCGTGTATTTTTTCCATCCACTGCAGGCGCTGCCGCGTCTCTTCGCTTCCGCCTTTGGACAGCAGGATACAGTACGCCTGCTGGCTGCCGCGGCCGACGCGGCCCCGCAGCTGATGGAGCTGGGCCAGGCCGAACCGCTCCGCCCCGTCGATCAGCATGACCGTCGCGTTGGGCACGTTGACGCCCACTTCGATGACGCTCGTCGCGACGAGCAGGGATATACGGCCGTCCTGAAAGTCCTCCATAACGGCGGCCTTTTCCTTGCCGGTCATGCGGCCGTGGACGAGGCCGCACGGCCTGTTTTTAAAGACCGTCGCGCGCAGCTCTTCATACAAAGCCGTCGCCGCCTGCAAATCTACCGTTTCCGACTCTTCTACGAGGGGGCACACTACGTAGCACTGCTGCCCCTGGGCCATGAGCTTTTCCATAAAAGCGTATACGCGGCGGCGCATCGCCTCGCCGACGGCGTAGGTTTTGACAACCTTGCGGCCTGGAGGCATTTCCCGTATGGACGATACGTCCAAGTCGCCGTATACAGACAAGGCCAGGGTCCGCGGAATCGGCGTCGCCGTCATGAACAGCGCGTGGGGAGCCCGGCCCTTTCCCTGCAAGGCGGCCCGCTGCCGCACGCCGAAGCGGTGCTGCTCGTCCGTCACGACGAGGCCTAAGTCACAGAACGCGACGTCCTTCTGAATCAGCGCGTGCGTGCCGATAAGAATCTGAATGTTTCCACGGCGCAGGTCTTCCAGCAAGGCGTCCCGCTCCTTGGCCGTCGTACGGCCGGTCAGCACGGCGACGCGCACGGGAAGGCCGCGAAACAGCTTGAGAAATTCCTCGTAATGCTGGATTGCCAAAATCTCCGTCGGAGCCATCAAAGCGCCCTGATATCCGTTTTCGACGATTTTCGTCAGGGCCATGGCCGCTACGACGGTTTTCCCCGAGCCCACGTCGCCCTGTACCAGCCGCTGCATAGGCACTTCGCTTTCCATATCGGCCTGTATATCTAAAAAAGCCTGCGTCTGCCCCCTGGTCAAGGAAAAGGGAAGCTGGGATATAAACTGCTTGAGCAGGCTGCCGTTCGGCCCGCATTTAATCCCCATTTGTTTTCCTTCCTGACGGCGGCGCAGCAAAAGGCCCAGCTGCATGTCGAAGAGCTCCTCGAAGGCCAGCTGCTCCCGCGCCTTGCGGCGCACTTCCATAGACGGCGGAAAATGCATGGCCTCATACGCCTGCAGCTCCGGCATGAATCCGCCGCAGACGCTTCTGCCTCCGTCCCATCCCGGCAGCAGGGAGGGACAGCGCTCCGCCTCCGCCAAGGCTTCCCTCACGGCCTTGCGCACGTCGTTCTGCCGCAGGCCGTCCGTCAGGCCGTATACGGGAACGAAGCCCTGTTCCGGCGACAGGCCGCCCTGCTCCGTTTCAGGAGAATTCATCTGCCGCCTTCCGTAGGCCCATTCGATCTTGCCAAAGGCCGCTACGTCCATACCGACGTGAAATACTTTCTTTTTAAAGGGCTGGTTGAACCAGGTCAGCTCGACGGCGCCGCTGTCGTCGGCGATGAGCACCTTCAATATAGTCATGCCCCGCCGCGGTCGCAGCTCCTGTACGCTGCGGACCGTGCCGCAGACCAATACGGGCGTCGGCGACGGCGTCGGCGCGCTGCCAATAGGCCATATGCGGCTGCGGTCCTCGTACTCCCTCGGAAAATACTGCAGCAAATCGCTGATCGTCTGAATTCCCAGCCGGGCAAACAGCGCTTCTTTCCGCGCGCCGATGCCCTTCAGCCGGCGAAGTGTCCCATCCATAAAAAAACTCCTTGTCTTTTTCTCACATTTATTGTATCATATCTTGTAGACTTTTTATAAATAAAACTTGATTTACCTTATGTTTTATGATAGGATTTATATGTTGTACTGTGATGGTGCAGGGAGGTGTAACCAATGGCAAACTATTGCGAAATTTGCGGCAAAGGAATGATGACCGGCATGAACGTCAGCCATTCCCATTTGAAAACAAAAAGAACCTGGAAACCGAACATCCAGAGAGTACGCGCTATCGTAGACGGCGAAGTAAAACGTATCAACGTCTGCACTCGCTGCCTTCGTTCCGGCAAAGTACAGCGCAATGCTTAATTTCATATAAAAAAAGATGATTCCCTATCGAATCATCTTTTTTTATTGCCATTGTTCAGTTATACGCCGGCAATGCGCCCGGCCATGGCGGCTGCCCGTTCTTCCACGCCAGGACACTGCAGAATGCTGTTCGGGTCGTTTGCCGTTTCGATCTGGGCAAAGCGCGGCGGCAGGGCAAAATTCTTATTGCAGTTCATCGCGTCGATGACCTGCTCGGCTACGATGTCGCCGCCGCTGTATCCGGAAACGACGAGAGCATAGACCCTCTTCTGTGAAAAGGATGCGAAGTCCTTGCGGAACAAAGCCGTCAGGCGATTGAAAAAAGCCGTAATATTGGCGCTCACGGCGTCGTTGTAATTGGGGCAAATCAAGACGACGGCGTCGCCGGCGCGAATGGCCGGATAGACCCGCTCGACGATGACGCCGCCGTAAAAGCATTCGCCCTTTTCACCGAAATGGCGGCACGCTTCGTAGCTGCAGCCCCGGCAGTCGACGACGGCTCCGTTGCGCAGGGAAATTTCTTCGACATCTACGTCCGCAGGCAGCTTCTTCCGTATCATTTCCCACAGCAGCAGCGTATTCGACGTCTTGCGGCTGCTGGCGTGGAGCACGACGACGCGGCGCGCCGGACGGCCTCCTTGGGAAAGTTCCGCGGCAAAGGCCGCCGTCTTACGTACCAGACAGGCCGCGCTTTCTTTATAGGCCTGCAAGTTCGTCTCTCCCAGCAGCATGGCCTGCGTATTAAAATTATACAGAGAGCCCGTCGCTTCGACGAGAGGCTTCCCCGGAAAGGCGCAGCCAGCCTGATTTGCCATGAAAATCAGCTCGCGGCCTATTTTTTTTGTGAATAATTCGCCCGGCCCGTCGACGAGGACCGCGCCGGCCCAGCCGTCCAGACAGTCTGCCTGAAGGGCTAAGGCCGAAATCAGCTGCGCGTATTCGCAGCTGAAGCCGCCGGCAGGCAGGGCTACGGCAAACAACACGGCCCGTCCCGCCGGCAGGGCGGCGGAGCTGCAGGCCTCGGCAAAGGCTGCGCCGTCGACGGCACGGTATTCCCATCCATGCAAAGCATAGGTCAGCACGCTTTCTAGCCGACTCGTATCGGCGCATTCGCGCCAGCCGATCTTCACGACTGTCAACATGCTTCATTCCCCCTTTACACCAGACGGCACAGGTTGAGATACGCCGTTTTCAGCCGCTCGTACAGGGCGTCGCAGACTGCAGCGTCTTCATATACGACGCCGTCCCGGGTCATCTGATTCCGGATGCCGAAAAACGCGCCGGCCCCTTCGTCTCCCAAGTACACGGAGCCGTAATGCCACTGTTCCCGCAGGGTCAGGAGAATCGATAAGGCCGCCGACGACAAGGCCGGAGCAATGTACGGCTTATATCCCAATTCGCGGACAGCCATGTTGGCCCCGATGACCAAGTCGGTCAGGGCGCGGGAGCGCCCGTCGTCGTAGTCTGTCAGGCTGTCGGCCAGCACCAAGTCCCCGCCGTGAGGCCCGAAGGCCCGCCCTTCGGTCAGGTAGGAGCGGAATTCTTCGCGGCGTTCCGCATAGTAGCAGGCCCGGGCGTTCATGACGCCTAAGCCGTAGCCCTGTACCTGCGCCGGCCTGAGCCCCGACGCCATCCAAAAGGCCTTGCACAACGGGTCTACCGGGTCGGACACGATGCAGGCCAGGCCGGCAAATTTCGCCGCCTTGGCCAGCCCGGCAAAATGGCGTACCAATTCTGTATTCGCCGCCAGCTGGGCCATGCGCACGTCGCCCTGGGCGCCGACAGGCGGCACGCCCTTGCTGGCGCAGAAGACGAATACGTCGCAGTCAAACAGCGCTTCTTCCCCGACGGCGTACACGGGAGGCAGCGACGGCATGCCGCTTCCCTCCCAATCGGCGAAGGGATATCGAATCTGATTGATTTCCATTTCCAGCCGCCTGATATTTTGTTCATTAATATCGCAGATGCCGATGGATTCGACGACGCCGGCTCCCAGAAGGCGCAGGCCGATGAGCATGGTCATGCCCACGTCTCCCAAGGCTAAAATATGAACTCTATACGTTTGTTTCCCTAAGGGGCTGCCCGTCAGCGGCAAGGGCGACGTCACCGCCGCCTCGCCGGGCAATTCATGAATATACCGCACCTTATCGTCCTTCCCTTCCAGCGGCGCTCCGCATCAGATCTTCTTCCATAGAGCCTTCCTTCCACTGCATGCGCAGGAGCCGCTCAATATCGTTTTCAATGAACCGGGTCGGGTCCATGTTTTCATCGAATTTTACGCCCACGTCGATGTCGGGAATCCGGGGATACGTAAAGACCTCGCCGAGGCGTTTCAGCGTCAGGCGGCGTTCGTACGTTTCCTGATAGACGTCCTGCAATACCCGCATGATGTGGGCGGCGTTCTGCAGGCACGTCAGGGAATACCAGTAATGAGCCAGGAAATCGCCGCGGCTGACAAACTCGGGATTGACGTAGGGCAGGATCAGGTTGATAGCCGGGTTGCTGTCGTAGCCGCTGTAGTTGTGGGCGTTGTCGATGCTGTCGCCGCCGATATAAGGATAGCAGTCCTTTTCGTTGAGCCAGACTTCCAGCGTCGGCAGGAAATAGGCGCTTTCGGCCTTCATGTTCTTTTCGACCATCATGTCCATGGCCTGTCCGGTCATGACGCCGACGAGAACCTCCTTGACTTCGATGTCGCACTTGTCCAGGTACGGCGTGAGCATCCGCATGCGGTGGCCCTTGTGCAGCAAGTCGTCGATGAGGATGACCGGCCTGTCAAAGGACTTGATCGTCCGGACCTGATTTTCTACAGGCGAATAATGATGTGATTCGGCCAGGGTAAATTCCTTGACGTACCGGTCGAAGTACTTGCCGATGTGCAGGCTCTTCGTCACCGTATTCGGCACCAGGACGTTGCTCAGAGCCTTGCCGAAGGGCACGGACATATAGGGGCCGCGCCGCTTTTTCTTGTCCTCGACAGTGGAGACGCCGTTGATTTCAGCGACTTTGTTGATGATCTTGTTGTGGAAGGAGCTCATGTTAAAGGACAGGAGCAGCTTGCCCGGGTAAATCAGCTTGAGCACGGCCAGCAAGTTGTTGTGGGCTTCGTGCAGGGCTTCGCGGACGAGAGGATTCTTGTTGAAGGGGTTTTTGATGACCGTTTCGACGTCCTTAAACAAGACGATAGGCGACTTCATATCTACGACGTACAGGGGATGCTCGCTGCCTTCCGGCGCGATGTTGACGAAGCCCTGCAGCTCGAGGGCGTCGATGATTTCGGCATCGTAGCCCGCTTCGTCTACAGGACGGTACACGGCGTAGGCAAAGTCGCGGGAAATGAGCTCCGTCAGAATTTCCGTAATGGTAATCTGGGCCACGTTGTCGATAGTCGACGTGTCGTCGGCGTAGAAGAAGCCAATGCAGGCGATGCTGCCGCCGGCGGCGTTGCGGATATGCGAGGCCAGCTGGGAATCGCCGATTTCCTTCAGCAAATCCCGCGTGCCGATGCGGTGGGCCGCGGCATAGGCGATCATCGTCCGTTCCTGCCGGGCGTCGTCGACGTACAGAGTCCGCACGGTTTCCCGCTCGATGTACTTGTCGAGGATATCCATGTTGTACCCCTTATTCCACAGCTTGTTGCAGATCGGCCACAGGCTTTCGGCGCCGCGGGGCTTAAAGGCGCCGATGCCCAGCTCCCGCGCTTCCAGGACGTGCTTATAGGCCGGTTCGCGCAGGTACATGTTGTTGTCGTAAATGAAATTCTGGGCTACGGCGTCGATGAGGTTGGATATGTCGCGATTCAGGTCGATGTTTTCGCGGATCTTCGTCGAGCTGATATCTTCGTAGAATTTGTCGAGAGTCAAATACACGACCTTTCCCGTAATGCCGTGGCCGCCGTCGTCGTGGTCCCGCCCTTCATTTTCCCTCGTCTCGCGGGCGAAGGCGATATGGTTTACCGTATGGATGGAATCCTTCGTCGGCGCGGCCTTGTAAGCCGAAGCGTTTTCGATGACGTCGGTCCCGACGGCGATGTACAGGTCCTTCTTGGCAAAAATCGCCTTCAGCCGGGCTACGTCCTTCGGATTGGCAATGTTGACGGGAATATCGTCGGGGAAGGGATACATGTCCTCTTCGTCGGCGACGGACATATTCATGATCTTGCGCCGCATGAGGCGGGGCTGGGTATGCTTGGACCAGGAAAATTCATCGAGGGCCAGATATACGTCGAAGCCCAGGTCGCGAATCTTGCAGGCCACGGCCTTATGCCCCAGGCTGAAGGGGTCGAAGGTCCCCGGGTAGAAGCAGGCCTTGCGGGCCGGCGGGAAGGAAAAGGCGCCGTTCTGGAACTCATGATGGCCGATATAGCGGTAAATATGATTCAGGACGGCGGCGTTGCTGTAGAAATCCAGAACACCTTCGGGATTTTCGTCGAGCAGGACCAGGAGCTTTTTGTAGCAGTGCAGGAATAAAAAGTCCTTCTGCTCCATGGCCATGACCGGGCTGTGAAAGATAAACTTCCCGATATCGCGGAAGGCGTCACGGCTCAGCTCGTCGTCGTAGTGGGCGTAAGCCTTGATCATGATGTACAGCAGGCGGCGCTGACGCCGTTCGTTGACGTCCCCATCGTCGCCGAACTCCTCGGCAAATTCGGAGAAGTTTTCCAAAATGACGCCGACGGTGTTGACGATAGACGACGCCAGCTGGATGTTGACCGTCAAAATCTGCGACGAAATCGTATTGATAAATTCGTCAAATTCCTGCGGCGGCAGCTTCAGAATCATGCGGCCCAGGAATTCCGGCACGTACTTCGATATCTGGGGGTCGCCGATTTCCAGGCCGTTGAACAGTTCGACGGCCAGCTCATTGCGCTGCGAGTACGTCATGTTGGCAGCGATGCGCAGCAGGCTTTCCCCTGCCGCCTGGCGGACAAAGATGGACTCGCTGATTTTCAGAAGGTTCGTCAGATGCATGCCCAGATGCATGACGTCGCCCTTGTCGCACGTATCGTCCATATACCGCATCATCAGCTCTATATTGGCGACCTTGATGCCCCAGTGGGTCCCCATCTTCAAGTCGATGAGGAACAGGCTGCCTTCATGCTCGGAAAAGGCCTTTTTATCGGCGGGCAAATTCATCACCGACAGGAGGTCGTCGTAATATTGTTCCTCCGTATATCCGTCATAGAGGCAGCGCTTCGTGTTCAGGGCGGCGACGCGCAGGTTCTGGGAGGAAGACTGCAGGGCCGTTTCTATAAAGGGGCGGACTGCCGTCATAAATTCCTCAGGAATGTCGCTGCGCTTCATGTCGTCCAGGACCTTCAGGAGCATGATATACCGCTCTTCCGGATAATTGCGGCGCTCGAAATACTTGGCCATCACGCGGATGTAATCGCCGCGGTCCTTCGCCGGGCAGGAATCCAGTACGGCTTCGACGAAGCTGCTCAGGCAATAGCCGATCCACAGCTTGTGCTGCTCCGTAAACCGCATTTCCGGATAGATGATCATGTCCAGATACTGATCAAACAGGGACAGGCTCGTGACGACCTTATGGGGAAGGGACACGCCCTCAGGCAGCTCCTTTGTGTATTTTTCGTTGAAATTAGCGACAATGCGCCCCATGAGGGCCGCCGACTGGAAGCGGATGTCCCCTTCTTTATGAGACAGCAGCTCGTACAGGAATTTCAGCGTCATGACCTTTTGATGCTCTGTCATGTACGTCGAGTACTCTTCGAAAATGCCGATATAGGTGCGGACGTTTTTCCACAGCTGCTCGCTGCGGGCCGCTTCGATGAGGTTGCCGAAATCGCTGTCGTCGCGGAAGATACTCATGAGGCGGATGTTGTGGGCAATGGCCGCGTACTTCAGCTGTTCGACGACTTCTCCCTCCGCCAGGAGCACCATTTCCCGCGGCTCTGGAACGTCGGGCTGGACGTGGTCCCGCGAAAGGTCGGCCGGCAGCTCGACGACGCCCTTTTCCCGCATGAACGACTCGAAATCGGCCAGCTTGGCGTATACCTTCTGGTACCGGTGGCGCTTCGCCTCGTCTACGTTATCCAATTTTCCTAAAATGACGTCGAAGGCTTCCTTCAGAGTATAGAAATGAACGACTTCCCTGCCCTGGGCGTCGCGGCTGCTCTTGACCCGGAAATCGGCGTAGATGAGCAGCAGCGATTCGACGGAAAGATTTTCCAGCTCCAAATCCCAGACGGAATGGTTAGCCGCGATGTGTCCGATGCCGGACAAGCCGACGCGGCGGCAGCAGGCGTCGGTATAGTAATAGTGCAGGTAGGGCACGCGCTTTTCTTCGTTTTTCTTGCAGCCGTATTTCCCCAGGTCATGGCACAGAGCCGCGCCGGAAATGAGGGCCAGGTCGACGGGCTCGCCGAGGAAGGCCAGCTGACGCGCCGCATGCAGGGCGACGTAATGGACGCCGGCAATATGGCCCAGCGTGTTGAAGGGGGAAATTTCCGAGCCGATGCGCATGAATTCATAGATATACTGATCTTCCAGCATCTTGATCATGTGCAGGTATTCCCGCGTATAGCCCTGCTTCATAATTTCTTCATCGTCGAGAAAATCGAAATCGACGGTCGGGTCAAAGGGCAGCACGGCCCGTTCGTACTGATACAATCCGTGCAGCAGCTGCATGAGCACGAGGCGCCCCAGGCGGAATTCGCCGTCGCCGCTGTGCGCTACGGGCTTGCCGTCCCAGCCTTCCCACTGAGCCGCCGTAATCGGAAAGAGCCTCTCTAAGACGGCGCAGTAGCAATGGGCCAGCCAGCCGCCTTCCGGCTCTTCGGCCAAACAGGATATGTACCGCCACGCCGCCTCCAGCACTTTGGCGGAAACATACCGTCCCCGGCTGTCGCGGCACCCTTCCAATTCGCCGGCCAGCTTCATGACGCCGTTGGCCTTCATAAACGCCGGGCCGTCGCCGGGCTTCATGCCGGCAGCCTTTAAAAAGGCCGAATCAGACAAGGCCTTGTACAAAAAGGTCTTCAGGTCTAATTTTTTTTCTTCCATAACCTTCTCCTTGCTTGCAGATACGAAAAAAGACGCCGAAAATGGCGTCCTTTTTTCATGCCATTTTACTCGTGATACAACTCTTTATTGCGTTTGACGATTTCCATGACAAGATTTGCTGTTTCTTCAATTGCTTTCGACGACACGTCGATAATCGGGCAATGAAGACGGCGCATGACGTTGCGGGCATACGTCAGTTCTTCATTGATCCGCTCGATGTTGGCGTAGCTGGCGTTCGAATCGAGGCCCATGCTGCGCAGCCGTTCCGAACGGATAAAATTCAATTTAAAGGGATCGATAATGAGGCCGACGATTTTACGGGCCGGCACCTGGAATAATTCCGGAGGCAAGGCTACTTCCGGCACCAAGGGCAGGTTGGCAGCCTTGATCCGCTTATGAGCCAAATACATAGATAAGGGCGTCTTAGACGTACGGGATACGCCGACGATGACGATATCAGCCTTTAAGAAGCCCATCGGATTTTTGCCGTCGTCAAATTTGACGGCGAATTCAATCGCTTCGACGCGCTTGAAGTATTCTTCGTCGAGCTGATGAATCATGCCCGGCTTCATCGTCGGTTCCGTATGGGTCAGCGTGCCTACGCCGGCCAGCATCGGGCCGATGATGTCGACGAGGGTAACGTTCTGCGCGTTAGACAACTCCTGCAGCTTGCGCCGCAGCGTCGGGGATATAATAGTACAGCAGATCATCGCGCTGTGTTCTTTCGCCTTTTGTACGATTTCTTCGACCTGCTGTTCCGTACGAATATAGGGCATGCGCACGATATCAAATTCCTGTTTGTCGTACTGGCAGGCCGCCGCCCGGGCTACGCGTTCCGCCGTATCTCCCAGCGAGTCCGAGCAGGCGTAAATGATCGGTTTTGCCACCTTACGTTCTCCTTCCTAATCCACATTCAACAAATAACCGCGTAATGTTTGTTTTCGATATTCTTCCGACAATCTGTAAATCCTTCTTATCTTCCTCATCCGTATCGAGAACATGAACTACCGGCAGACAATCAATTTCATATTCTATCATGCGCTGCGCCGCTGCCAGCGCCTTTTCATCAGCCTGCACGTAAATGACCTTGCTGACCGGCGTCATGACCATACGCACCGGCAGAGCTCTCAAATCGTTGTTGCCCATAGCCGTCTTCAACAAATCCTTTCGGGATACGACACCGGCCAGAATATTATCCGTCGCGACAAATACCGTTCCCGCATCTTCCGTAAACATAGCGATGACCGCGTCGTAGGCGCTGGTGTGCTCGCCGACGATGACCGGCTGCGATAAGCACGACTCAATGCTGATATCCATGATCTTTTGAGACAGCAAGTCCTTTTCCTTATCGCCGATAAAGAAATATCCCAGCTTTGGCCGCGCGTCTATCAGTCCCAGCATCGTCAATATCGCCAGGTCGGAGCGCAGCGCTGCCCGCGTCACGTGCAGCTGGTCGGCAATGTGCTGTCCCGTAATCGGACTATGCTCCTTGACGATATTCAAAATCGTTCCCTGCCGTTCCGATAACATATTGTGGTTTCACCTCCTGATAATCGCTTATTATCATACCATATTTTACGGTTAATTGTAAAATGAATTTGAACAGGTAATCAAAAAAACAAAAATCCATAGTGAAGCTTCATGTTAAAATGGTTTTGCGAGAAATCATCAACAAAGGAGCAATCACTATGGATCACATCCATTCTAACACAATTGAGGACGTACGTACACCCGGCCGCCATCTTTCTTTGGAGGAACGTGGCATGATTCAGGCCCTGCATCGCCAGGGGCTTTCCCTTCGCAACATCGCTGCTGCAGTAGGATGTGCTCATACGACTGTTTTCTATGAACTTCGGCGTGGAACGCCGGATCGGAAAAGCAAGCACGGTCGTGCCCCTCAGTATATGGCAAAGCGCGGTCAGAAGGCTTATGCAGAGAATCGCAAGAACTCCAGGAAGCCTTGTAAAATCGATCATGACGACTGCGAGCTGTTTATCCAATGGATGGTGGAACGAGTCCGCCAGGAACGCTGGTCACTGGATGCCTGCGTTGGCTATGCTAGGCGAAATAAGCTATTTACTCCGGAACAGATTCCCTGTACCAAGACGCTCTACAACATGCTTTGGGCTAACAAACTTCCACTGTCACTCTTCGAGGTACCGCAGGTCTTGAAGCACAAACGCCGCCGCAAATGGGTGCGTAAGAACAAACGTATGAAGGGCCGCTCCATTGAGGAACGTCCTGCCGTCGTCGATGATGGTACCGAGATGGGCCACTGGGAAGTGGATACGGTCGTTGGTCGGCGCGCAGGTCGTGAAGCAGTAGTCTTCACCGCTGTTGAAAAGGTTACGCGCAACTACATCGCTATCCGAATTCCTGGACGTACCTGCGCCGGCGTTGAAGCTGCTCTTGCACAGTTGCAGGAGCGATATGGCGCAGAGTACTTCAGCCAGATCTTTAAGACGATGACGGCCGATAACGGTCCAGAGTTTGAGAACTTATCGCAGTTCGAGAGCCTCGGTACTAAGATATACTTTACACATCCGTACAGCTCATGGGAGCGGGCTCAGAACGAACGCCACAATGGCCTGCTGAGGGATTTCATCCCAAAGGGCATGTCCATGGAGCGGTTCTCTGATGAGGATATCCTGAACATGGCAGATACGCTGAACCAGCGCCCACGGCGTGTTTTGGGCTACCATACGCCGTCAGAGCTATTTGATGCATTCCTCGATGAAGTTTATGCTAGTGAGTGTGTTTCCTGATTATGGTTGTTCAAATTCAACTTGCAATTTACCTACCATATTTTACTCCAAGATGCATAAGAAAAAGGCGGACCAAAAGAAATAATTTACTCTTTTGGCGCCGCCTTTTCTCATATCATCGACTTACCATGTATAATCTTCTGTATCTGCGCGGCCTTTTCCGGTCAGGGAATCCATCAGCATACGCTGTTCGATCTGCGCGACGTTCTTGCGCGTCGATACAACGGCGTCGGGATTGACGGAAATAGAATCGATGCCGCTCTTAACGAGAAATTCCGTAAAATCAGGATATACGCTCGGCGCCTGGCCGCAGATGGAAACGGTCTTTCCATCCCGGTGAGCTACTTCGATCAAGTGGCGAATAGCCCGCTTAACGGCTAAGTTGCGTTCGTCAAACAGAGGAGCTACCGTTTCGTTATCGCGGTCGCAGCCCATGACGAGCATCGTCAGGTCGTTGGAACCGATGGAATACCCGTCGACAAACTTATTGAACTGATCCGCCAGGATGATGTTGGAAGGAATTTCAGCCATCAGCCATACTTTGAAGTCCGGTCCGCGGTGGAGTCCTTCTTCAGCCATGAGGCCGACGATCTTTTCCATTTCGTCGACGCGGCGGCAGAAGGGAACCATGACGTTCAGATTCTTGAAGCCGTATTCTTCGCGGACTTTGCGGACGGCCTGCAATTCCAGGCGGAAGGCTGCGACGTATTTCGGGTCGTAGTAGCGGGATGCGCCGCGCCAGCCTAAGAGAGCGCTGCTTTCCTGCGGTTCATACTTGTCGCCGCCCTTGAGGTTGCGGTATTCGCTGGATTTGAAATCGCTGAGGCGAAGCGTTACCGGGCGCGGAGCCAATGCCTGGCAAACCTTGCGCATGCCGTCGGCCAGCTGGTCGACGACGCGTTCGGGATGGCCGATTTCGATGAGATACAAGGGATGTTCGTGAATGAACGTCGTCCAGATGAATTCTTCGCGCATGAGGCCGATGCCGTCGCAGGGCAGCTTACCGTGTTTTTCCGCCAAGTCGGGGTTGCCCAGGTTCATGTAAATCTTCGTGCCCGTAATGGGAACCGGTTCGGACATGACGACTGTCGCCTGGCCGCCGGCCTGAGCTGCTTCTTCCTTCGGTTTTACGATATCGGCGACGGTGCCTTCGTATACGATGCCGTTCGTCGCGTCGACAGTAATATCCGCACCGTCGGGAATCGTCGTCGTCGCTTCAACGCTGCGGCTCTTCGTGCCGACGATGCAGGGGATGCCCAGCTCGCGGCTGACGATCGACGCGTGGCAGGTCATGCCGCCGGCGTCGGTGACGATGGCTCTGGCCTTCTTCATAGCCGGCACCCAGTCAGGGGCGGTCATCGTCGTAACGAGGATTTCCCCTTCCTTAAATTCTTCGATCTTCGACGGATCGAGGATGACGTGGGCTTTGCCGGCGGCGCTGCCCGGGCTGGCCGGCAGGCCCTTTACGATGACCTTGCGGTCCGTCGTCACGGCTGCAGGAGCCGCTTCGGCCTGTCCCTTTTCCTGATTTTTCTTGGACCATACCGTTTCGGGGCGGGCCTGGAGGAGCCATACCTTGTTATCCCGTTCGTCGACGCCCCATTCCATATCCATGTAGCAGCCGTAATGCTGTTCGATAGCCTTGGCGTACGTTGCCAGTTCTTTTACCTGTTCGTCCGTAATGACCTGCATCTTCTGTTCTTCTTCCGGCACGAGCTGTTCTTCGCAGTCGCCGCCGGGCTTGCGGACGAGCTTCACGGGCTTCGTATTGATCATCTTGTCCAGAATCGTCAAATCGTCCTTCTTGACGCGGAAGTTATCCGGCGTAACCGTACCCTGTACGACGTATTCGCCCAGGCCCCAGGCGCCTTCGATCGTAATCGTCGAATCGTCGCCCGTCACGAGGTCGACCGTAAACATAACGCCGGCAGCCTTGGAGAATACCATCATCTGGACGGCGGCGCTCAAGGCGACGGACAGATGGTCGAAGCCTTTCTTCGTCCGATAGTACGTAGCGCGGTCGGTAAACGTAGAGGCATAGCATTCCTTGACCTTCTGGATTACCATATCGGCGCCCTGGACGTTCAGATACGTATCCTGCTGTCCGGCAAAGCTGGCGTCGGGAAGGTCTTCTGCCGTAGCGCTGGAACGGACGGCGACAAAGGGATTGTCTTCGCCGACTTTTTTGCCCAGTTCTGCATAGCTGGCCCGAATCGCTTCGGCCAGGTCAGCCGGCATATCGGCAGCGCAAATTGCTTCGCGGACAGCTGCCGTGACGCTGCGGAGCTGAATGGGGTCTTCTACATCGGTCAGGCCCTGGAGAAGTTCTTTAATCTTTTCATCCAAGCCCGTTTCGCGCATAAAATGACGGTACCCTTCGGCCGTCGTAGCGAAGCCGTAAGGTACGGGTACGCTCGTCTGCGACGTCAGTTCGCCCAGCGAAGAAGATTTCCCGCCTACGAGAGCGACGTCCTCGCGGCGCAGTTCATCAAACCATAATACAAAAGCCTTATCTCTATCCATTCCCTCTTACCTCCTAGAACAAGCAGATATGCTATTTATTTGTTTCCTTTACATTTATGGTACTTTATTTGTTAGAAAAAGTCAACACATTTTCAGTATCTATTGTACATTTCTTTTATATATTATATACTATTTGTGCGGTATTGCTTATGTAACTATCTAAAAATAGTATAATGCCCCTTCCGGCAATGATTTTCGCCCCTTTCCGGCTTTTCCCGCCGCAAAAGTCCCTTCCGCATATAGGATAATGTATATAAATATGCTATAATAAGAAATTAGCAAAGATTCATTTCTGCTTATTGAAAGTTATATATTATATTTATGTTTTATAATATAGGAGGATCTATGTATACGCCTAGACGGAGAGCTAAACATGCTAAAAAATCATCAGGACCTATGCACCGTCTGCGACTCCTGATTATCTTATGCGTCGTCGTAATCGCCGGCCTGACCTTCGGCTACATTTTCGCCGCCTATCAAAGCCTGCCTACGGTAGGCAACAACATGCGGCCTGCCGTGTCGTCGCAGGTCTTCGATATTCACGGCCGCCTCGTGACGACCCTGCATTCCGACCAAAACCGCCTGCCTATCGACATCAACAAGGTGCCCCAGCATTTGCAGAACGCCTTTATCGCCGCGGAAGACAACCGCTTCTACGACCATATCGGTATCGACCCCATCGGCATCGGCCGGGCCATCGTGACGAACATTACCAGCGGCGGCATCGCCCAGGGCGGCAGCACCATTACGCAGCAGCTGGCGAAAAACGCCTTCCTGTCGCAGGAACAGACGCTGAAACGCAAAATCCAGGAAGCCATGCTGGCCCTGGAAATCGAACGGAAATACAGTAAAAAAGAAATTCTGGAAATGTACATGAACCAGATTTATTTCGGCCAGGGCGCGTACGGCATCCAGACGGCAGCCCGCACGTACTTCGACAAGGACGTCGACCAGCTGAACCTCAAGCAGTGCGCTATGCTGGCCGGTCTGCCCAAGAGCCCTAATTACTACTCGCCCTTCAATAATCTGGAAGAAGCGAAAAAACGCACGAACACCGTCTTAGACCAAATGGTGAAATACGGCTATATTTCTCAGGATGAATGTACGGAAGCGAAAAACGCCGACTTAGAATTGACGCAGATGAAGCAGACCGACGACAACGCCGATACGGCTTCCTTCGTCGACTATGTGTCGCAGCTCGTGGCCTCCAAATACGGCGACGACGCCCTGTACAAGGAAGGCCTGAAGATTTACACCACCATGGACTTGGAAAAACAGCGCGCCGCAGCAGAAGCCCTGCGCCAGCTGCCGGACAACTACAAGGACGAAAACGGCTTGACCCAGCCGCAGGGCGCCCTCGTCTCCATCGACCCGAGAAACGGCCACATCCTGGCTATGGTCGGCGGCCGCGGCCAGGACAGCTTCAACCGCGCCACCATGGCCGTCCGCCAGCCCGGTTCGGCTTTCAAGCCCTTCGTATACATGACGGCCCTGCAGCACGACATGTCGCCGTACTCGACAATGGAAGACAAGGCCATCTCGTACGGCTCGTGGAGCCCGCAGAACTCCGATATGACCTTCCGCGGCAAGATATCTCTGGCCGACGCCCTGGCCCTTTCGGTCAACACCGTCGCCGTCCAGCTGGCTGACGAAGTCGGTCCCTCCAATATCATCGCCAACGTCAAGAAAATGGGCATTACGACGATGGAAAAGGACGACGACAACCTGGCCATGGCCTTAGGCGGCCTGACCCGGGGCGTAACGCCGCTGGAAATGGCCAGCGCCTACGGCACCTTCGCCAACAGAGGCGTCCACGTCAAACCCGTCGCCATCGTCAAGATCCTGGACCGCAACGGCAACGTCCTGGAAAACGAATCCACCCTGAATCAGGATAAAAACAAGACCCAGGTCATGTCGGAAAAAGAAGCCTATGAAATGACCTATATGCTCGAAGGCGTCATCGATCACGGCACCGGCACAGGCGCCGCCATCGGCCGGCCCGCAGCCGGCAAGACCGGCACGACGGACAACAACGTCGACGCCTGGTTCGTCGGCTATACGCCGACCATTGTCACGGCCGTCTGGATCGGCGACGACTCGGGCTCGCACAGCCTGGGCGAAGTATACGGCGGTACGATTCCGGCAGCTATCTGGCGCGATTACATGACCGTCGCCACGCAGGACGAATCGTACGAAGGCTTCGCCATCCCGGCCGGCATGGAACCGATTGCGCCGCCGCCGAAAGAAGAACCTAAACCCAAAGCGGATGACAAAAAAGACGCGGCTAAGGACAAGGGGAATAAATCGCGCGAACCGGCAGCGCAAAACGACGAATCTTCTGATACCGGCGAACGAGCCGCCGAAGAACGGGCCGTCCAGCAGGCCGCGCGCAACAACAAGGAAGAATAACATACTGGCATGCAATGCCGAGGCTGCAAGCCCGTCCCTTCAGCAGATCTGCTCTGCCGAAGGGACGGGCTTATTTTATTTCACACACTATATACGACAAAAACGCCATAGGGCTTGGCCGAAACCAATGCCGCTATGGCGTTTATAATATACCTATGATATTGTCAGCCCTATGTGCTGGAGGGCGAAGAGGAGATTACCGCGCGTTGGCTTCGCCGCGGAAAATCGTGCCGCGGCTGGCATCTACCGTGACGACTTCGCCGTTTTCCAGCGCATCGGCAGCATGGGGAGCTCCGACGATCGTCGGGATGCCGAGGGTAATGGCAACGATGGCCGATTCGCTCGTAAGGCCGACTTCTTCCGATACGATAGCGCCGGCTTTCTTCATGTATTCTACCCATTCTGCTTTAGCCGAACGGACGACGAGGATGCAGCCCGGCGTAAAGTTCTTTTCCAGCGATTCCGTATCGGTTGCGATGCAGACCTTGCCGATAGCCGAATTGCGGCCGATGCCCGTGCCGCGGATGAGGATATCGCCTACGACCTGTACGCGAATCATATTCGTCGAGCCGGACTTGGCAACGGGAACGCCGGCCGTGAGGACGACGAGGTCGCCGGCCTTGATGAGGCCGCTGTCGAGAGCGGCAAAGATGCCGTTGTCGACGACTTCATCCGTATCGCTGGCTTCCTTGCCGACGATAGCCTGGACGCCCCAGTTCAGCTGGAGGCGGCGGACGACGCTTTCATGAGGGGATACGGCGACGACGGGACATTCCGGACGGAATTTGGAAATCGTCTGGGCTGTGCTGCCTCGTTCCGTCGACGCGATAATAGCTGCGGCGTGGAGGTCTTCAGCAATTTTTACGACGGCCTTGCCGATGGATTCCGTCGTCGTAGACGACGAAGCGTGTTCGTCCTGGTGGGACGGCGGCGTGAACTGGCTTTCCGTAAACATAGCTACGCGGGCCATCGTTTCTACGGCTTCGACAGGATACATGCCGCTGGCCGTTTCGCCGCTGAGCATAACGGCGTCCGTGCCGTCGAGAATGGCGTTGGCGACGTCGCTCGTTTCCGCACGGGTCGGGCGGGGATTGCTGCACATGGATTCCAGCATCTGCGTCGCCGTAATGACCGGCTTGCCTGCGGCCTGACATTTGTGAATGAGCATCTTCTGCAGCGTCGGTACTTCTTCTGCCGGCACTTCGACGCCCAAATCGCCGCGGGCAACCATGATGCCGTCGCTCATCTTAATGATTTCATCAATATTGTTGACGGCAGCCTGACATTCGATCTTGGAAATAATCTTCATCTGGCTGTTGTGCTTTTCCAAAATCTTGCGAATCGTCACGACGTCCTTACCGCGCTGAATAAAGGAAGCGGCAATCCAGTCCATATTCATGCGGATGCCGAATTCAATGTCTGCAGCGTCCGTTTCCGAAACGGCCGGCAGGTTGATGGCGATGCCCGGCACAGCGACGCGCTTGCGGTCGCTCATCTTGCCGCTGTTGAGGATTTTCGTATGGATATCCTGGTCTTCGACGCTGATGACTTCCAAGTTTACCAGTCCGTCGGACAAGAGGATATGGTCGCCGGCCTTTACGTCCTGGGGCAGTTCTTTATAATTTACGGAAACGATCGTTTCGTCGCCTTCGACGTCGCGGGCCGTCAAGGTAAATTTCTTGCCTTCTTCCATTTGGATGGAGCCGTTTTTAAACTTGCCGAGGCGGATTTCCGGGCCCTTCGTATCGAGAAGCAGGGCTACGGGAATGCCTACCTTTTTAGAAGCGGCGCGGACCATGTCCATGCGCGCCTTGTGTTCTTCGTGGGAACCGTGGGAAAAATTAAAGCGGGCAACGTTCATGCCAGCCAGAATCATCTGTTCGACGACTTCCTGGGAATTCGAGCTCGGGCCGAGCGTGCAGACAATTTTCGTTTTTTTCAACATGCGTAATCTCCTTTACACAATACCAAATCTATGACTGAAACAAATCTAATGATGTATCTAGCGAAGTTAATAAAATACGGGCGCTGGTTACATTCGTCGCCAGCGGAATACAGTGCACGTCGCACAGGCGAAGGAAGGCCGATACGTCCGGTTCGTGAGGCTGCGCCGTCAGCGGGTCCCGCAGGAATACAACGGCGACGACTTCGCCCGACGCGATCATGCCGCCGATCTGCTGGTCGCCTCCCAGCGGTCCAGGCTGCATTTTTCTGACGGATAATCCCGTCGCGTCTTCAATCCGCTTTCCCGTTTCCCCCGTTCCGACCAAAGGGAACTTCTGCAATACGTGTTTAAACTGACAGGCCAATCCTACCATATCCTGTTTCTTTGCATCATGGGCAATGAGCGCAACATACTTTTCCAAGGCTTTACCTCCTTTTTCTGTATCCGTAGCAATACTGTTCCAACTGGTACGTTTTTCGTCCCATGTGGGCAATATATACAGTGCCCGGCGTTGCTCGAGCACTGTTCGTCTTTGATTGTACCGTATCCCTTTCAATAATGCAAGTCCTAAATACGGCATTATCTCCAAAAACTATAGATTCTATGCAAGTATTACAAACCTATTACCAAAGCTTTACCCGCTCTTCCGGCGCGACGTACATGCCGTCGCCGTCCTCTACGTCATAGGCCTCGTAGAACGAATCTGTCGCCGAAAGAGCGCCGTTGACCCGGGCCTGCATGATGGGATGGGGGTCGGTCTGCACGCTTTGCAGGAGCAGCTGCGGCGTCATTTTGCTGGCAAAAATAGCGGCAAAATTGCGGTACAAATCGCGCAGTGCTGCTTCGTCGCCGCCGGCGATTTCCGTCGCGACGGACAAGCCGCCGCAGTCGGCAATGGCTTCGTTGGCGACGAGGGCCCCGTTTTCATATAGGCCTTCAGCTACCTCATAGCGGCTGTAATAGGGGGCGAAGGCCGCGGCTTTTTGCTGAAACATCGCATAATCGCCGGCAGTCCACCAGTTCTTCATATTGCCGTCCTTATCGTACTGGCTGCCGTTGGGGTCAAAGGCATGGGAAATTTCATGGCCGATGACCACGCCGATGCCGCCGAGATTCGCGCCGTACGAGGCGTCGGGACTGTAAAAGGGCGGATTTAAGATGCCGGCGGGAATCGTAATGCTGTTGTTCGCCGGGATATACGCGGCGTTGACGTCCTGCGGCTGGAAGGCGTACCATTTATCCGGGTCAAAATCAGTCCCAATAAGCCGATGTACCTGACCCTGTACCAGCACGGCGTTGTGCATGATATTGCGCAGCAAATCGCCGCCGTCCCCTTCGGATACGACGTCAGGCATATCCTCAATGATCGGCTTGTCGTCCGCCGCCGGACCGCCGACAAACACGCGCAGGGCGTCGAGCTTGCCTACGGCTTCTTTCTTCGTATCCTCATCGAGCCAGTCGTTTTTCAGCAAGCGCTCCCGATATACGCCGCGGATTTCGTCGATCATCGCCGTCACGTCCCGCACGGCGTCAGGAGAACAATGGTCCTTCATGTAGATTTGGCCAAATTCATAGGGAAGAAGCGCCTGAACCATGCGGCTCGCCGTCTCTTCGTCGCTGCGGCTCTTCTCGATGCCGAAGCGGTACTGCGTATAGCTCCGCTGCAAATCGCGAAGCCGCCTGTCGGCGTAAGGAGCGAAGCCGTCCATAATGCGGAACACGGCGTAGCTTTTCAACAGGGGCAGATTGTCCTGGACGTACGCCTCGTCTAGCTTCTGAAGATAGGCCGCGTCGGCCAGAAACAGCTTCTTCTCCTTTGTCAGCTTCCACGACGACAGCAGTCGGCGGCCGTCCATATGAGGCATGAAGGCTTCGATCTCTTTCCGCGTATACATCGTATTCAACACGGCAAAGTCATTGCGTTCTTCGCTGCTCAGCATGACCGGTGCCCAGCTCCGTTCCATGGCAAAAATAGCTTTGGCCTGCCGGACTGCTTCCTCTTCCGGGCACCCCGCCTCGGTTAGTACATCAGCAATATACTTCTTATAGGCCTGCCATGCGCCAGGCTGGGGCTCCTTTTCCAGCTCGTATTTGCTCAAAATCGTCCCCGCCGGCACGATGCGGGCGGCATAGCGCAGCGAATCGGGCATGCGGTCCGCCGTATAATCGACGAATACGGACGCGCCGGACACTTCCCTCACCTGGAGCAGGGCCTGGGTCAGCTCGTCCGTCGTTCCGGCCTGCCGCACGGGAGCCAGCACGTCCTGCAGATGCTGCCGCGCCGTCGCGTCGCGCCGTTCCATGTCGACAGCACAGCGATATAAATCGGCGATTTTCTGCTCCGGCGTCCCCTTCGCGTACGAGCCTTCCTTGGCAGCGATTTCATGCAGCTCCTGTTCTAAAATTTTCGTATTTTTCAGCGATTGTTCCTTAAACCAGGACCAGGATGGCTCGGTCGGCTCAATCTTTTTTTCCTCCAGCGTCGGCCCGTTGACGGCTAAGTAAAAGTCGTCCCGTTCCGAAACGGGCTCCTGGGCCTGGGCCGTGCCGAAACCCAGCAGCGCCGTCAGCACCAGCGCGGCCAGGCGTTGTTTCGTCCCATATCTCATCGGTATCCTTACTCCTTTACAGTCGGAAATCTATCTCGCCGTCAGCGCCGGATCGGCTGCGCCGTTGGCGGCAAAGGCCTTGGCCCGGTCGATGCAGGTCGCGCAGACGCCGCAGGGCCTGTCGCCGCCTTCATAGCAGCTCCAGGTCAGTTCGTACGGAGCACCCAGCCGCAGCCCTTCCTTGACGACGCCGGCCTTGTTCCACGACAGCAGCGGCGCTTCCAGGCGGCACGTGCGGCCCGAGCCTTCGTAAATAGCCGTCGCCATGGCCTGTTCAAATTCGGGCGTACAATCCGGATAAGCCCGTCCCGCCGCGTCGTCGGCGTGGGCACCGTAATAAATTACTTCAGCGCCGACGCTGACGGCAATTGCCGCGGCATAGGATAAAAATAAGCCGTTGCGGAAGGGCACGTACGTATCAACGGTCCCTTCGCCGCCTAATTCCTTCAGCTGCTCCGCATAGGATTCATGGCGGATTTCCCTGCCCCTTCCCTGCAGCAGGGAGCTGTCACTCAGGGCGAAGGCCTGGGATAAATTCGTTTCTTTATGAGCCACGCCGTAATGGGCGGCTACCTGGCGGGCCGCCTGTATTTCCTTCGCGTGCTTTTGCCCGTAATAGGCCGTCAGGGCCATTACCTCACCGGCGCCGTATCGTTCCACAGCCATAGCCAGGCAGGTCGTCGAATCGACGCCGCCGCTCAGCAGTACAATGCATTTCATATGTATTCTTCCTTTCCATCTGTACGATGACCCTATTATACCATATTTTGCCAAGCCGTTTTTCTGACGAAATCCCTTGCATTCCCCTAGCCGTCCTATATAATAAAAACCATAACGCACTATACTAAAGGGAGAAGATATCATGATCAAAGCGCTGCTGCTCATATACGCCATTTGGGGATTTAACTGGGTCGCCATGAAGGAGGCGACGCTCTTTTTCCCTCCGGTCCTCTTTGCCTGCTACCGCTTCGCTGTCGGCGCGGCCATCCTGCTGGCCGTCAACGTCTGGCTGAAGCTGCCCCTTCCGCCGCGGCGGTACTGGAAATGGATCGCCCTGACGGGACTGCTGCAGATCGCCGGCAACAACGCAGCCATGCAAATGGGCATTAAAGATCTGGACGCCGGCCTCGTCGCCGTCCTGAATTACAGCATGCCCGTGTGGGTCGCCATCCTGGCCCATTTCTTTTTAAATGAAAAGCTGACGAAGCGCAAGGCCTTAGGCGTCGTCGTCAGCATGGTCGGCCTGGTCATCCTCATGCACATCGACTCCCTCGGCAACGCCTCCAGCCTGTTCATCACCATCGGCGGCGCCATTTCCTGGGCCGTGGCCAACGTCGTCATCAAGTATCAAAACAGCAAGCTGAAAAGCAAGGACTGCAATATGATTCAGTACACGGCCTGGCAGATGACCATCGGCTCTATCATCTTATTCGTCTACACCAGCTGTATGGAAACAGGCCAGGTACACTGGACGCCTATGGCCGTCGCCTGCCTGGCCTACAACGGCATCCTGGCCTCCGCCCTGGCCTTTTTCCTCTGGAACTACGTCCTCACCTGCATGGAAGCCAGCAAGGCCTCTATTGCCGTCTTGGCCGTCCCTGTCGTCGGCGTCGTCTGCGGCATCCTCTTCTTAGGCGAAAGGCTGTATGTCAGCACTGCCGCCGGCATGGTTCTGATACTGGCCGGCATTATTCTCATCGTAGCGCAGAACTCAAAGCCCCTGTCCTCACGGTTTCATCGCTCAAAATCGTAACAACACCGAACATATACGAGCTTACGTAAAGCCACTGTATTCGAATTGCTATAAAAATTCGTATTCTTGTGCTTCCCATAATATGACTGAACCCCGCTTGCTATAAACAGCAGGCGGGGTTCAGCGTATGCATGTCAGTATATCATTATCAGAAAAAGGCTGGCTACTGTAACTTAATGCCCCTTCGTCGGCTGCGCAGCCGGATTCATATTGGCAGCGGCAGAGCCGGCAGGAACGGTGCTTCGTCTCGTCTTAGAAATGATGCTGTGGCTGTAGCCATAGCCGAAATAGATAGCCAGGCCGACGAGGAGCCAAACGATGAAGCGAATCTGCGTAACGAGCGGCAGCATGTAAATCAGGATACCGCAGAAGACGATAGCCAGGGCCGGTACGAGCGGCACGAGCGGGCATTTGAAAGCACGCTGCTGGTTGGGGTTCTTCTTCCGCAGGATGATAACGGCCGCCGAAACGATGATGAAAGCGCAGAGCGTGCCGATGTTAGTCATTTCCGCTACGGCGTTGATGGGCAGGAAGCCTGCCGTAATGGCCGTAATCACACCGACGAGAGCGGAGCTTCTGGCCGGAGTTTTATACTTCGAATGAACGTGGCCGAAGAATTTCGGCAGCAAGCCGTCGCGGGACATGACGAACAGCACGCGGCTCTGACCAAAGCTCATGACCAGCAGTACGGACGTAAGGCCGCAGATAGCGCCGACCGATACGGCCGCAGCGCCCCAGTGATAGCCGACAGCCTGCAAGGCGAAGGCAACGGGAGCCGCCGTCGTCTGGAACTGCATAAAGGGAACCATGCCGGTCAATACGGCGGAAACGGCAATGTACAAAATCGTGCAGATAATCAAGGATAAGATAATACCGCGAGGCAGCGATTTCTGGGGGTCTTTTACTTCTTCTGCCGCCGTGGAAACAGCGTCAAAGCCAATGTACGCAAAGAAGATAATCGATGCGCCGGCGAATACGCCCGACCAGCCGAAAGGCATGAACGGAACCCAGTTCGAGGCGTCGACGTGGCTGAAGCCCAGCGCAAGGAACAATGCGACAACGGCCAGCTTAATGGCAACGATGACGTTGTTGACGAAGGAACTCTGCTTGACGCCGCGGATGTTGACAAAGGCGACGACAGCTAAGATGAGAACAGCCGGCAAGTTGACGATGCCGCCGTCATGGGGAGCCATTGTCAGTGCCGCCGGCAAGGTAATTCCCAAATTCATGAGAATATTGTTAAAATACCCGGACCAACCGATGGCGACAGTCGATACGGCGAAGGCATATTCCAAAATCAAATCCCAGCCGATGACCCAAGCCCAAAATTCCCCTAACGCTACATATCCATAGGTGTACGCGCTGCCGGCAACGGGAACCATTGCGGCAAATTCAGCGTAACATAAGGCGGCGCATCCGCAGGCTAAGGCGGCGATAATAAATGAAATAACCAGTGCAGGACCAGAATAATTTGCCGCAGCTACGCCTGTCAGGACGAAAATCCCCGTCCCTACGATGGCGCCGATCCCCAGCATGGTCAAACCGAACGTGCCGAGGAACTTGTTCATCCCGCCGTCCATTTTGGTTTCGGAGATGAACTCGTTAATACTTTTCGTTCTAAATATTTTTTTAGTCATAATACCCCTCTTTCCCCTATCTTCGTAATCGGAGTTATACGTATAACCCCCTGCTCCGATTACGTTCTCTATTATACTCCCTTATTTTAATTTGTAAAGGTTATTTTCGTGTTTTATTTTATATTTTTATAGTTTTAGCGTTTTTATTTAGAAAATATTCTAAAAAACAGGTATTTTAGTTAATTTTATATATTTAATATTCATTTTTTGTATGACATTTATGAATAGAGCTGCCTTTACCGTATATAGAAAAGCTTTACTACTATTTCATCTTTATATTGTATATAAATTTCGTATTTTACAAAAATCCTGCTAGGTTTCTTCACACCAGCATACGTGATTTCCCTCTATATAAAAACGCTGCAAAAAAAGCGTCGCCAAAAACGAGGATAGCTGACCAAGTCCTCACTGCCATCATTTCACCCATAAAAATAAGCGCTGGATTTTCTAATCCAAGCGCTTTCTTTCTAACTGTCTTTCCGTCGCTTCCCAATCGTCTCTCGTATCGATATCGCAAAGCTCGCCTTCCGGCACGGCGAACTGCCATAGGTCGTCCTCGTATGTCTCCAATATCGCCCTGCCGCCTCTATCGCCTTGCAGGGCCAGCAACTCGTCTTTATAAACATGGGAAAAAATCGCCGGACTGCCGCGGCGGCTGCCCGATACGGCGCAGCCTATGCCGCATCCCGACTGCGCGTATTGCTTGACGAAATCGCTTATGATCTCGCTGGAAAGAAAGGGCTGGTCGGCGGCGAAAAAGGCCCAAGCATCAGCGGCGGCAGACGTCTCTACTCCCAGGCGGACAGATGCAGCCATGCCTTCTCCGGCGGCCGTATTTTTCACGGCAATCGCACCATGAGCCCGGCACCACGACAGAATTTCGTCATACTGGCTGACGACGTATAGGCAGCACGAGCACGACAAGGAAACGCTGATACGCCGCGCTGCGTCCTGCAGCTGGTCAAAGCCATGGCGATACAGGGGCTTGCCGGCCAGCGGGGCCAGCAGCTTATTGCCGCCAAAGCGTCGGCTGAAGCCCGACGCCATGTAAATCAATGCGATATGCACCGTATGTCCCCCCGTTCCTCTATATCGAAAAAAGTCGTCAGCCCTATGGGCTCGGCCATGCGGCGCAGCAAAGCCTGTCCCCCCAGCCGGACCGCTTCACCATCGGCCTGATTGAAAACAGGTACGACCGGCACCTTCCAATTTCGGCGCAAGGCTGCCAAACACGAAGTGACGACGGCGGCAAATACGTCGTCCGTAACGACTTGCCGTCGAGCCCATCGGCTTCGTTCCCAGCGGAAACAGACCTCGTCCAGAGGACGGCTCAAGGCAGACAATCCCGCCACATGGACGATGCAATCAGTACGCGGCGGAATAACCGGCTCGTGCGGACCGAAGCATTTCAGCGGCTGCCGCCGCGACCCGTCGGCTTCGACGAGGACGACGTCGGCTAAGGTCCGGCATACAGCAAAGAGAGCGTCGCCGCCGTAGCCAATCTTACCCCGGCCGTCCCGACGGCCGACGACTGCGAAGCCTTGCCCTTCCAGCAGCGATTTCACCGTCTCGGTATCGTCAGCCAGTAGTTCCGACGGCGGCTCGTACATATGGGTCGTCGTCGCTATGGCGACTCGTTTGCCCTGCCGGCGCAGCTCCTCAGCCAGCCGATAGATCCATGTCGTCTTGCCGCCTGAGCCGGTAAAGGCGACGACGGTTTTTTTCTTCTGCGCCAAGGACGAACAGCCATATGCCAATCCCTGCCGCAGCGACGGCATCTCTTCAGCCGCCCCGTTACGGCAGGCGAATATGCGGCACATCGGCGGCCCTCCACTTCTTCGCGTCGGCCTTTTCCCGACCTTCCCGCCGAGCCCTGACAGCGATGAGCTCCGCTGCAATGCTGACGGCGATTTCCTCCGGCGTCGCCGCAGAGATGGGAAGGCCGATGGGGCCGTACGTATTATCTATTTCTTCTGCTGCAAAGCCGTCGGCCAGCAGCTTTTCCCTCACGAAATGCAGCTTATTTCGGCTGCCGATGACCCCGATGTACTGAGGCCGCAGCGGCAATATCTGCCGCTCTACGACGTAGTCGCCTACATGGCCCCTCGTCATGATGCAGACGTAATCATCTTCACCGATGTGGAAATCCGGCAGGTGCTCCAAGTCGGCGACGACGACGGACTCGGCGTCGGGAAACCGTTCGGCATTGGCAAAGTCTTCCCGGTCGTCTACGACGACGCAGGAAAAGCCAACGCGGGCTAATAGGGGAACCAGGGCGCAGGCTACATGGCCGCCGCCGAAGATAAAGGCTCTGCTTGATGGAAAAAAGGACTCAGCGTATAGTAATCTCCCACTATACTGTATTAACTGCGGCTTATATGTAGTATTTTCTCCACAATCCTGTAAAAAACGCTGCAAATCCGCCGCATGTCGTCCATCGCCGCAGTATATCGTTTCCGGCCCGGAAACGGCCATAGCCCACCGCTCAGGCTCCGTCATATCGCACAGGAGCAGATAGGGCCTGCGATTTCGGCCAGATTCAACCATAGCTCCGATACAGGCTGCCGCATCGGGCCCGATATACTGGCAAAAGACCGTAACCGTACCGCCGCACACGGCCCCCATATCCGCCGCCGCGCCGGGGCTCAAATCATATGCCAGCAGCGTGGAAACACCGTCCTGCAAAACCCGTCTCGCCGCCTCGCAAGCCTTATACTCGCCGATGCCGCCGCCAATTGTCCCCACCGTATCGCCGGAGGCCAATACGAGCTGGCGACTGCCGGCGCCGCGGGGCGTCGCGCCGTGACTTTCCACTACCGTCAGCAGCGCCGCCGGCCGGCCGGCGCGGAGTTCTTCTTCCAATCTCAGAAATACGTCGTCCATATATCCTATCCTTTCCGCATAGTCCTTATCGGTATAACAGCAATATATCCTCAGGCCGCACGCCCAACGTATCGGCGCGCCCGCCTTCGGCCAGCCAGACGAGGGGCGGCGCGTCGGGCCTCTGGCCGTCGCAGCGAAAGGCGACCAAGGTCCCAAAGGGCAGCTTCGTCTCTTCTGTAATCGAAACGGCGTGCGAATTGACGGGCACGGCTGGGCTGAACGAACGCTCCCGGATGCCGACGGCGCATAATTCATCCTTCACGTCGCAGGCCGCCGTAAATTCGCAGTTCCACGACGGCACGAAGACAGTCCTCCGCCCCGTTTTCCGGGCTGGCGCGATGTTGCGGCAACCCATGAGGGACGCCGCCGTCTTCGATTGGGGTTGGGCGAATACAGCGTCCCGCTCGCCGATGATGTCGATGCGCCCGTCATGGAGGACGGCGATGGTGTGGCACAGGCGGTACGCTTCTTCGTAGCTGTGGGTTACGACGACGACATCCTTGTCGAATTGGCGCAGCACGCCGGTCAGTTCTGCCATGACCTGTTCCTTCAAGGCGTCATCCAAGGCGCTGAAGGGCTCGTCCAGCAGCAGAATATCCGGCTCGTTGACCAATATGCGGGCCAGGGCCACGCGCTGCTGCTGCCCTCCCGACAGCTGGGACGGCTTATGGTGTTCTAGTCCCGTCAAGCCGAGCCGCTCCATCATCGCCGCGACGATGGGACGCCGTTCGCTCCGGCCGACATGCCGGCGGACGCCGCAGGCGATATTTTCGGCCGCCGTCATATTGGGGAATAAGGCGTAATGCTGAAACAAATAGCCGACGCGCCGCTCCTGCACCGCCAGATTTACGCCCGTTTCCCCGTCGAAAAAGACGCGGTTCCCGACGGCGATGCGCCCCCGGTCGGGACGCTCGATGCCGGCGATGCACTGCAAGGTCTTGCTCTTGCCGCTTCCCGACGGCCCCAGCAGGCCCAGCACGCCGCAGGCCTGAAATTCCACGTCCAGGCAAAACTGACCGAGCCGTTTATAACACTGCACGTCTATCACGACCAAACCTCCTTCCGGCGGCGTTTCCGTTCCATCAGGCTGACCGTCACCAGGACGGCGGCGCTGATCGCGATGTTGACGAGAACCCAGATGAAGGCGCCGTACTCGTCGTTCGTCCGCCACAACTGATACACCGTCGTCGATATCGTCGCCGTGTTCTTGGGAATATAGCCGATGAGCATGCTCGTCGCGCCGTATTCCCCCAGCGCCCGGGCAAAGGCCAGGACGAGGCCGGCCAAAATACCCTGCTTGCAATAGGGCATGCGGATGCGCCAAAAAATATACGTATTAGATAATCCCAGGGTCTGCCCGCTCCAGGCCAGTGTCTCGTCAAAACTTTCAAAGGCGCCGCGGGCCGTCCGGTACATGAGGGGAAAGGCGACGACAGCCGAAGCCGCGACGCCGCCGTACCAGGTCATGACCAAGGGAAAACCTATATCGTACAGGAACATGCCGACGGGATGGCGCAGGCCGAATACCAGCAGCAGGAGCCAGCCGCATACCGTCGGCGGCAGGACCAGGGGCAGCGTCAGGACTACGTCGAGGACGCCCTTGACGAGGCGCGGCGCTTTCGCCACATAGTAGGCGGCGGCGATGCCGCAGAAAAAGACGAGGACCGACGAAATCGCGGCGATGCGCAGGCTGTTCCAAAGGGGATACCAGTCCATGCCTTACCCTGCCCTGCTGAAGCCGACATCTTCAAAGACGGCCATAGCCTTTTCGCCCTGAAGATAGGTGAGGAAAGCCTTAGCCGCATCCTGATGGGCGCTGGTCTTCAATACGGCCGCCGGATAGACGACCTGCCCGCACATGTCCTTCGTCGCTTCGCCGACGGGCTTCAAGCCGGCGCTGTAGGCGTCGGTACCGTAAATGACGCCGCAGTCGGCGCTGCCTTCCTTGACCTGCGTCGTGACTTCCTTGACGTTCGAACCGTACGTGATACGGCCCTGCTCAGCAATAGCCTGTTCGTCTAGCCCGTAATAAGCCAATATCTTCTGTGTATACTGGCCTACGGGCACGTCGCTGTTGCCCATGACCAGGCGGATGGAGCCGTCTTCAAGCTTCTGCGCCATGTCGTCGAAGCTGGCAATCTGCTTTGGATTTCCCTCCGGCGTCGCTAAAACGACCTTGTTTTCCAGCAAATCAATCCGCGTCCCCGGAAGCACAAAATCCAGCCGTTCCGGATTAGCCCGTTCATCCTTCGACGCATCGAGCTGGTCCATCTGCTTCTGGGCCGCCGAAATGAATACGTCGCAGGCCGCGCCGTTTTGAATCTGATGCTTCAGCGTCCCTGACGAGTCAAAATTATAGACGATTTCTACATCGGGATGCTCCTGCTGATACGCCTTAGCGATTTCGTTCATCGTCTCAGTCATGCTGGCCGCCGCAAAGACGGTGAGCATTGTCTTCCCATGCTCCGCTCCGTTTTGCCCGCCGCAGCCGGCCAGTACGGCCATGCCCGCAAGCAGCAGCGCGACGCCCAACGCGCGTTTCCACTTCATCATACAGCCATCCTTTCCATTACGCTCCCGGCCTCATCGGGCGCAGTCGCCGCCGTCGCCGCGGAGCAAATCCAGTCCATGAGGAATCGTATCTAAAAAAACGTCCATACATTCCCGGCAGGCCTTGGGGCTGCCCGGCAGGTTGACGATAAGGGTCTTGCCGCGAATGACGCTGACAGCCCGGGAAAGCATGGACCGCTTCGTCACGGCCAGGGATGCGGCCCGCATAGCCTCGGCGATGCCCGGAGCCTGCCGCGTCGCCACAGCGAGAGTCCCTTCGGGCGTCATGTCGCGCGGCCCGAATCCCGTGCCGCCTGTCGTCAAAATCAAATCCAGCTGCCGCTGGTCGGCCAACCGCATCAATTCCTTTTTGAGAGGCTCCATGCCGTCGGGCAGCAGCAGCTCCTCTACGACGTCGTAGCCCCGCTGCCGCAGCGCTTCGGCGACGACAGGGCCGCTTTCGTCCTTGCGCTCGCCGCGGCTGCCCTTATCGGACAAGGTAATCACCGCCGCCTGATAGGGCCTCTTTCCCCACCGCGGTTCCACGACGATTTCGTCGCCAGGACGGATGACGCCGCCTTCCAGCACACGGGCGAAGACGCCCTCACGAGGCATGATGCAGTCGCCCACGGCCTGATAAATGGCGCAGTGGCTATGGCATTCCTTGCCGATCTGGGTCATTTCCAGCAAGACGTCGCCGCATCGAAACAGCGTGCCTACAGGCAGAGACGAAAAATCAATGCCTTCGGCGACGATATTCTCGCCGAAATCGCCGTACGATACAGGCGCGCCGCGGCGGCGGAATTCTTCTATTTTTTCCAGAGACAACAAACTTACCTGACGGTGCCAAGGGCCGCCGTGGGCGTCGCCTTCAATCCCCCAATTCACAAGACAACGGACAAAGGGCTCCGGCCGCTTCTGCGTCCCCTTGACCTTGCTCGTACAAACAGCTCTTACAATTCCCATACTAGCCTCCAATTTCATTCATAGCCTTCCGTTCCGTCACAGCCTGACCCTGTCCAAAGCAATGCCGGGCCGGTTTGCGGAGTATGGCCTGCTCTATGGCCTGCGCCAGCAAGCCTTCCCCTTGGCCGGAGCGGACGACAGCCCGTAAATCCACGCCGTTGTCGTAGCAGAGGCAGGGCTTTAAAAATCCTGTGCTCGTCAGCCGCAGGCGGTTGCACTGCCGGCAGAAGACGTGCGAATTGGCCGCGATCATCCCAATATATCCTTTCAGCCTGCGGCTGGCGTAATACGCTGCCGGGCCGTTGCCCCGCCGAACTGACAGGGGCGCTAAATCGGGATAAGCGCCGCGCAGGACCGCCAAGGCCTCGTCGGCGCTGCCGCCCTGCTGGTATGCGCCGCAGCCGATGGGCATGAGCTCGATAAACCGCACGTCCACCGGCAGCTCTTCTGCCAAACGGGTCAGGGGCGCAAGCTGCTCCTTCGTCTCGGCCAGCAGGACGGCGTTGATCTTTGTCGGCAAGCCCGACGCCGCGCACTGCCGAAGCGCCTGCAGCACCTCAGGCAGGGCGTCGACGCCCGTAATAGCCCGGTACTGGACCCTGTTCAGGCTGTCCAGGCTGATGTTCACGCCGTTTACGCCGATGCGCCGCAGCTCCGGCACTACCTGCGCCAAGAGCCAGCCGTTCGTCGTCACCGTCACGGACTCAACGCCCGGCAAGCTCCGCAGCTCCCGTATAAAGCCGACGGCTCCTTTGCGAACGAAGGGCTCGCCGCCTGTGACCTTGAACTTCGTAATGCCGACGCGCAGGGCCGCCCGGCAGATTTCCATGATTTCTTCATAATGCAGGACATCTCCATGTCCCACAGAGGATATGCCGTCGGGCATGCAGTAACGGCAGCGCATGTTGCAGCGGTCCGTAATCGAAATGCGCAGGTAGTCGATACGGCGTCCAAATGTATCTATCATACCGCGTCCTGTCCGTCAAAAGAAAAATATCCGCTTTTGCCGCCGATTTTTTCCAGCAAATGAATATCCCTAATCACCATCCGCTTATCGACGGCCTTGCACATATCGTATATCGTAAGCAGAGCCGCCGACGCGCCCGTCAGGGCTTCCATTTCCACGCCCGTCTGCCCCTGGCATTTGACGGTGCAGCGGCATTCGATGGCTCCTTCTTCGTCGTGAAAGATGAAATCGACGGCGCATTTGCTTAAATTTAATATGTGACACAGCGGGATGAGCTCGCTCGTCCGCTTCGCCCCCATGATGCCGGCGACGCGGGCCGTACCGAGGACGTCTCCCTTGACAATCGTTCCAGCCGTCACCGCCTCATAGCATTCCCGGCTCATGACGATACGCCCGGCCGCCGTCGCTTCTCGCGCCGTCGCCGCCTTGCCGCTCACGTCGACCATGACGGCGTTTCCTGTATCGTCTATATGGGTAAATCCTTCCATAGTCCCTCCTATTTTCCAAAGCCGCAGTTCGGAAAAGTACATACGGGGCAGTTCAGGCACAGCCCGCCTTCGCCGAGGCGCGCCAGCTCGTCGGCTTTGACTTCCACGCCGGCAGCCAGCGACGGCAGAACCAAATCAAAAATCGTCCGCTTGCTGTACATGACGCAGCCCGGCAAGCCGGCGACGGGACGGCCGTCGCCCGTATAGGCCAGCAAAAACATTGCTCCCGGCAGCACCGGCGCGCCGTACGACACGATGCGCGCCCCCGTATTCTTGATAGCCAGCGGCGTCTGGTCGTCAGGGTCGACGCTCATGCCGCCCGTGCAGAATACCATATCGACGCTCTGAGCCAGCATATCCTGAATCGCCGCCGTAATGGCCGCCGGGTCGTCGGCCAGCGTGACGTGCTGCGTCACGGCGATGCCGTACTCAGCCAGCTTGTCTTCGATGACCGGCGTAAACGTATCGGCAATGCGGCCCTTAAACACTTCGCTGCCCGTCGTGACGACGCCGGCCGTCTTAGCCGTAAAGGGCAATACGTTGAACAACGGCTCCGTTCCGGCCGCTGCCTTGGCCGCTTCCATCTTCGCCTTGGAAATGACCAGGGGGATGACCCGCATCCCTGCCAGTACGTCGCCTTGTTTGACGGCAAAGCCGCCGTGGCGCGAGGCAATCATCATTTCACCTAAGGAATTGACGGCCTGCAAGCCCTGCCAGCGAATCGTAAGCAGGCCGTTGCGGTCGGCGATAAGCTCGATTTTCCCTTCCTTCGCTTCCGTGGCATGCATGTTCGCGCCCAGGGAAATGTCCCGCAGGATGGCCGCCGCATCGTTTTCATGAAGCGTCGAGTCGTCGCACTCCCATATATATACGTGCTCCTTGCCGACAGACAGCAGCACGGGAATATCTTCCTCCCGAATGATATGGCCCTTGCGGAATACGGGCCCCTTGGACACGCCTTTTATGATCTGCGTAATGTCGTGGCACAATACGTGGCCTACGGCCTCTTCTGTCTTGATTTTCTTCATATCACACCTCGCCTGCTTTTATCTTTTCCAGTTCTTCGCGGCTGAAAAAGCGGTCGAACTGTTCCGCCGCCACGGCTTTAACCGCTTCCTCCATGTCGTCGTACCGCCGCAGTACCGCTTCGCCCTGGGCTGTCAGGACCGACCCGCCGCCGCGCTTGCCGCCGACGCGGCATTCCGTCAGGGGAAATCCCCAAATGCGCTCGGCCTCGCGGATGACCGTCCAGGCCTTGGAGTAGGACATATCCATCTGCCGCGCCGCGCCCTGGAGGGAACGGCAGTCCCGCACGCCCCGCAGCAAGGCCGCCACGCCGGGCCCAAAGGCCTTTTTATCGGCCAGAATGCGCACCGTCACCTTGCAGTGCAATTCTCTCTCTTCCATCGTAAGATTCTCCTTATCGTTATTCTCGCATACGAATATCGGATTCTATACAAAGTATAAACGAAAACGCCCGGACAATCAACTTGTCCGGGCGTTTTGCTCTCCGTCTTATTTACGGCTTTGCCCTGTATGTTTGTACATTTTTTCTATGCAAGGAAAACCATTGCTTGCGGCAGTCGGCGCTGCAGAAGGCCGTCCGCCTGTCCTTGGCGTCCCGTATTTCCACGAGGACGCCGCAGTTCCGGCAATAGAAGCTATGCTGTACGGGCTGGGACTCCACGTTCTTGGAATGCTTCCAGTACAGCCGCTCGCAATGGGGCGAGCAGAATTTTCTCCGCTTATCCGCTCCTTGCGTCACGACGACCCACTTGCCGCAGCGGATGCAGCGGAAGGAGCGCAGCGTCTTTCCTCCGGCTCGCTGAGACGGCGGCGCTTCGTCCCGATGGCGGTAGGCGTAACGCCGGCATGCCGCGCTGCAGTACCGCTCCGTCGCGCGGTGCGCCGTAAAGACCTTGCCGCAGACCGGGCATTTCGCTTCCCGTTCCACTGCTCCTTAGACCTTCCAGTTCATGCCAAAGTTGAACTGGTACGTGTCTTCATTGTCGTTGCCGATGGATTTTTCCATGTCCAGGTACATATAGGTGCCCTTGCTGAACTGATGGGAGAAGCCGAGGCCGATGTCGTACCACGTGCCTTCGTTTTCGTAAGTCGTGCTGAGAAGGCCCGTGGCGTCGCGGGCTTCAATGTCCTGATCGCCGAGGAATTCATGGAGCACGTCGGCCTTGATGTAGAAGGTGCTCTTTTCGCCGACGTCCTTACCGAGACGGAAGCCGACGCGGCCAATCAGGCTGTCGATGGCGTCGAGCTGGACGTGCGTATCCTGGCTCGTCGTGTAGTCGGCGTCGGTGACATGAGCGTACTGGATCTGAGCCTGCGGCTCGATGTACCAGTTGTTGCCCAGGTCTTTCTTGCGGCCGTATTCGGCGCTGGCCGAGTAGACAAAGTTGCTGTAATCGCCAGTGACTTTTTCGCCGAGAGTTCTCGTGTACAGTTCGAAATCATTGGACAATCTGCCGAATTTCAAGACGTAGTCCGTGTAATGGCCCTTATTGCCCAGCCACGTATCGTAGAACCAGATGCCGCCGCGGCGAACGTCGCCTTCACCGGCTACGTTCTTGTAGTCCGCCGTGCCGCGCATGTAGTCGATGGCCACTCCCTGACGGTGTTCGCCGTCTTCACGGTCGTTCACCCGCGTATCATAGCCCAGTTCCATCATGGTGTTCATACTGCGGAAGGCGTCGGACTTGCCGATGCGGTCGTGACGCATACGAACCCAGAGGCCTTCGTCGCCATCGATGTAACGAGCTTCGCCCATGCGCTTGTTCAGGCGGTCCATGTATACGGCGTTGGAGTAGTTAATTCGCGACATGGCAACGACAGTTTTACCGGCGTCAGACGTCGTATCGCCAGACGACGTACGGGTCAGATACCAGTTCGTACCATCAGTATACGTTTCATCTACATATTCATCGCCCGGTTTCGTTTCTGTAAAGTCAGTACCATTATAGCCTGTATTTTCCGTGTCTGCCGTCGTGTATTTTTCATTTTCAATGGTAAGCGCCATATCCATAACGCCGATATCCCGCATCATGACGCGCGCTTTATTTCCATATCCATTTTCGCCTTCATACTGGCCCACGAAGGATAACTTATCCGTCGAGGCGTTTACCGTAGCAAAACGGAGTTTTTCGCCGTCAGCCATGTCTTCCACGCCCGTAAGGCGATTGATAAATATGGTTTGTTCCCCTGCCGAGGCATTCGGGTCTTTGATGTACAGCATATCGCTGACATTATGATTATCATGGTTCAAGTCCATGACAAAGGTATGATTCCCCGTAATCGTATCGACATGTACGGCATGAGACGTTGTCTTTTCATTCTCGCTGTTGCGCATGTCGATAATACCGCCGTCACCCTTTAAGCTGGTCAGCCAGCTCTGACCCGTAACATCCCAGTACGAACCGCTGCCCATCGTGAGGTTGACTTCGCCGCCGCGATAAATCGTACTGCTGAAGGCCGGGTTAAAGAACTGGATATGCTCGTCATTTACAATCTTATCGTTGGCGTCACCATAATCGTCCGTACGGCCTACCAACGAGCCGCCGTTGCCCAGATCGACGTTCAGTACGCCGTTGTTACCGGCAAGGAGGTTGCCCGTAATAGAAATACCGGCCGAATTGCTCCTCGTCGTCGATTCCTGCGGCGCAATATCTACTTTTCCAGCATATGCTGACAACACATCGCCAGTAATGGAACTACCTGCGCCGTAATGCAACGTAACCTTTGCACGGTCTGCCTCATCTACACCTGCTTCTACCTTAGTTTCATCAAGATTTACAGCCGTACCAGCAGCAATAGCAATGTCCGCGCTGTTATGTGGCTGAAGTGCAGACGTTTCTGCGTACCGATCCGTACTAATAAGCGTACTGCCGTTGATTTCAATATTCGCACCCTCATAGGCCCAAATCGTTCTTTCTAATGTCGTATCATCATCAGGATCATCGGCGTATGTTCTAAATTCATTCCAATCGCCAGATACGGTAATATTGGCACTGTCTTCTGCATACAAGGAAGAAATAACTTTTCTGTTTTTGAATGAAGTTTCTGGGTCTGTATTTTTATCTTCATTCAAATCCCCCGCATTAGCAATAATTGCAGCAGAATAAACTTCGTTTTTCTTTGACGCGGTTTCCTCCAAACCATTTACAATGATAGTCGTATTTTCACCACTCCCATAAACTGCACCAGAAAAGCTATTATCAAAACGGGCTTCCAACGTTACTGTACTGCCATTCAGTGCCCGAATCGCTTCTGCAGATCCAAATGTAATCGCATCTTCCTCACCATATATAACACCTAACAAAGTGCCTGCGTAAATATTATTATCTTGAGTATTAGCTTTTAATTCTACAGTACTCCTTACGTCAGCTTCAATGGCAGATTGATCTGTATATAAACGGTTATTGCCACCATCCAAAGATACCTTAGCAGCGGTATTAGCTAGCGATGTTACGCCTGTTGTTTTAATACCAATTCCTTTGCTATAAATTTCATTGTCTTGACTTGACTGTAAGATAACTTCTGTCGCTTTAGTTGCACTAGTATTATTTTCAGCATTAATCCCCATATCGTCAGCAAATATCATATTGTTTCCGCGATTTGCAGTTAAAGAAACTGTACTATTTGTCGTCGCATCAATACCTTTGGTCGCTGCGGTTATATTATTTTCACCACCGGTCAAAGTTACATTAGAAGATGCTCCCTTGGCGAAAATAGCAGAACTTTTATCACTAATGACATTATTACTCATGTCCGCCGTCAGTTCAACAGCCCCGCCATTAGCATAAATAGCTTCCTTTTCTAATGCTTCAAGGATATTACTGCCTTTATCAGTCGTAATTTTGATATATGCTTCGCTTTTCCCTTCGCTCCTAACAGCATAATGACTTGCTTGTATTATGTTACCTAATTTACTGTTAATTTCCGTGTTTCCTACCCCACTAGCCTTCAAGAGCACTCCCATGCCCTCGGATTGCCCTTTGGCAATAATTTGGGTCATTCCGTCTGTATTAGTTATATCAGTAAAAGCCGCTCCATCATTATATACGCCGTAAGCTATAGCTGTTCCGTCAACCTGAATATTTACATTACTATTAGCAGTTAAACTTACCTTTCCACCATTGTTATTACTAATCCCTTGGGCCATCCTCCCTTCTGCTGTGATACTGATATTCTTCCCATTAACCGTAACCTGACCGTTATCATTTACTAACCCATTAGACGGATTATTTTTAGCAATAGAAGAAATATTTACATCGGTATTAGCTGTGATAGTTATTTCTCCATCTTTATTATAGATAGTATCTTCTTTACTTGAACCAGAAGCTTTTAAATTTGCATTTTCAGCAGTAATAGAAACCGTTCCACCAGTACTGTTAATAGCGTTTTTGTTACCAAAGACACTTGTATCATTTGTCGAATTAATAGTTACAGTTCCAGCAGAAACATTGATACCAACATTGCTTGTAATAGTCTGATTTTTATCTGTATACTGCCCAATAATATTGTCATGACCTGCCGTTACATAGATCATGCCTGTATCATTAGACAAAATACCTGTTTCTGTACCAGCTATGATATTATCATTATCAGCTATAACGTTTGTTGTCCCTGTACCGTCAGACCTTACGCCGTTTACATCGCCAGTTAATTCATTGTCATAATCCTCGTAATTTGCTAACAAAGAAATTCCTTCGCTGTCGGTTTCCGCAGTGGCTCTAATAGTAATCATGCCCGAACCTCTGGCATATACAGCGTTTTGTTTCCCATGAATGACGTTCTTACCGCCGTTCGCCGTAACCGTTATGTTTCCTTTATTTTCGCCAGCAGTATGAATACCATTGTTACCGTCAATGTAGTTGCCAATACCCTCTTCATCGCTTCCTGTAGCCGTCAGCGTAATATCCGCCGCAGCTCCGCTGTCTTGATGGATATACAAGCCGTCGTCAATAACGGTAATTGTATTGGTTTTCCCCGTTACAGTTGCCGTCCCGTCGCCCTGAATCCGAATACCGTCGCCGCCGGGAATGTTTGTTACAGTTTCCCCATAATTTTCGGCATGGATATAGTTCTGTCCATTTTCCGCACTGACTATAACGTCGGAGTTATCTTCTACGGTAATCCCATCGCCTTTTTTATCGTTTCCTTTATTGAAAAGGATCTCATTATCGCCAGCTGATGTCAGTGTTACGGTATGACCTTCATTTCCGTTTAATGTACGAATACCACTTCCATCAGATTCCAATGTAATATCCGAGTCGGTTCCAGTTGTTGCAATAGAAACAGTCTGATCCGATACATATATTGCTGCTCTATCTTCATCTTCATTAGTAACAGTAACATAATCTTCATACGGACCATTATACTGACTATCTATAATCGGGCCTGTAATCTCCGCCGCCATGCCCGTCGTCCAGACAGCCATGCTCATGGCCATGCCGAGCAGCACGGCTTTTCGTAATTGTTTGCCTTTCATGCTATTTTCCTCCTTAGCTACATGCTATTACATACCTAAAAAAACGACTTACATACGCAGCTGTCCTCCGTATGACAAGGGGTATGCTTCGGGAAAATGGCACGACAAAAGGGCAGAACTTGCGCTCTGCCTGCATAGATATGCTATATGCAGTAGGGTATAAAATCCCTGCGTTTTCAGGCTATATCTACAATATGAACCGTACCCCCCCCCCGTATATGATTTCACATAATTATACCGATTGGTATGATGTGCAGCTATTTGGCATTCCTGCCTACGGAACCGGACAGGTCTCATATTCGTTCACCCCCATTCTGTTTTTTTTATTCTTGTATATCATGATTTTACTACGACTTTAGGGGTGTACGCAATATTTTTTCGAAACATTTTACTCATACCCATGCGGTTATCCTATTCTATCTGCACGCTTTCCCTTTTCCCGCATCCTATGGTACCATAGACATACTACATGGGGAATGCAAAGGGGGAATCTGCATTGACGAATACAGCACGTACTGTTTCACTCGGCTTGATCATCTTAGCCGGCGGCCGCAGCTCCCGCATGGGACGCGACAAGGCTGCCCTGCCGTGGCGCGGCGCGACGCTGCTGACCGATTTGCTGCTGCGCAGCCAAGGCGTCGCCTTTGATGAAATCATCGTCTCGGCCAACAGGCCTCCCGACCTTTCAGCCCTTCCGCCGGATCTGGCTGCACGCATTATCGTCGTCGCTGACAGTTTCCAAGGCTGCGGTCCCCTCGGCGGCATGGAAGCGGCCTTCCGCGCCTGTACCTGCTCATACTGCCTCGTCTTGTCCGTCGACCTGCCCTTTTACGATTTCTCCCCCGTGAAGCAAATTCTGCCGGAGCTGGCTCAAATGCCGCAGGTCGACTTGTTCCTGTCTATGTCCGAAAGCCGGCCTCAGCCCCTGGCCGCCATATACAGACGAGGGCCGGCTCTCGAAGCCGTGCAGGCAGCCCTAAACGCTGGAAAACGCCGCGTCTTATCCATTGCCGACAAGCTGGCCGTCCGCATCCTCGACGACGCAGGCGCACCGATTCTATATGAAAACGTCAACACGCCGTCGGCTTACAAGGCCGCCCTGGCCATCGACGCTAACCGCCGCCGCGCCGTCCCCATCGTCTCCCTCTCTGCCGCCCGCTCGGGAGACGGCAAGACCAGCCTCGCCGTGCAGGTCATCGCCGAGCTGACGCGTCGCGGCTATGCCGTCGCCTACGTCAAGAGTACTCACCATCGCCGCTGCCGGGAAAAAATCGGTTCCGATACGGACAGAGCCGCCCAAGCCGGCGCAGTCCAAACTCTGCTCTGCAGTCCCGACGACATGGCCGACGGCGAAGGCAAAGAAGAGGCCCTCCTGCGTCTGGCCCAGCAGATGGCCGCCGATGTAGCCATCGTCGAAAGCCGCAGCCACGGCCCCTTTCCCGTCCTCTACATCGACGGCCCAGAGCCGCCGCCAATGCATCCCGACCATATCACAGCTGTCATCGGCCGCGGCGGCAATCCTTCCTTCTGCTATATCGCGCCAGCACACATCGACAGCCTTTGCAGCTATATCTTGTACCTAACAACATCCTGACAGGAGCTGCTGTACAAAGTATTTGCATATTCTCGCCGAGAATACTAAAATAGATATATTAAGCATTACTATGTAAGAAAGGAACTGCCTATGTCAGCCTATAAAACGATTACTACGGTCTGCCCGTACTGCGGCGCAGGCTGCGTCATCGACTGCACTGTCGATACGGAACATAACTGCGTCGTCGAAGCCAAAGGTTCTCCCGACGGCGTCAACAACGAAGGCCGCTTGTGCCTGAAGGGCCTGTACGGCTGGGATTATCTCAACGACCCGCAGATTTTGACCCGCCGCCTGCGCCAGCCTATGATCCGCAAGTTTGGAAAGGATTCCCCCCTCGTCGAAGTGTCCTGGAACGAAGCCATCCAATTTGCCGCCGAACGGCTCAAAGCCATCATCAAGTCCTACGGCCCCGATACGGTCATGGGCGCCGGCTCGGCCCGCGGCCCGGGAAACGAAGCGGCTTATATCATGCAGAAATTCATGCGCGCAGTCGTCGGCACAAACAACGTCGACCACTGCGCCCGCGTTTGACACGCTCCGTCTGTTGCCGGGCTCGGTGAGTCCGTAGGAGAAGGGGCGATGTCTATCAACATCCCCGAAATCGAAGATGCAGAAGTCATCTTCAACATCGGCTACAACGGGCCGGCGTCTCATCCCATCGTCGCCCGCCGCATCGTACGGGCCAAGAAAAAGGGCTGCAAGATTATCTGCGTAGACCCCCGCAAGACCGAAACGGCCCGCATCGCCGATATTTACCTGCCCATCAAGGGCGGCACCAACATGCTGTTTCTCAACGCCATGGCCCACGTCATCGTCACGTCGGACTTGGTAGACCACGACTTTATCGAGGCCCACACGACGGGCTTCGAGGAATACGCAGCGGAAATTTCGCAGAAGAAATACGCCCCCGAAGCGGTTTCCCTCGCCACGGGCCTGGCTGCCGGCGACATCCGCGCCGCCGCCCGCTTGTTCGCTTCATCGAAGCACACCATCACCTTGTGGGGCATGGGCGTGACGCAGTTTTCCCAAGGCGTAGAATGCGTCATCGCCTGTTCAAACCTAAACCTCATGACGGGAAACTACGGCCGCCACGCCTCCGGCGTCGGTCCCGTCCGCGGCCAGAACAACGTTCAAGGCACGTGCGACATGGGCCTGCTGCCTAACAATTATCCTGGCTATCAGCCCGTCGCCGATCCGCAGGTGCGGCAGAAATTTGAAAAGGCCTGGGGCCGTCCCCTGCCGTCTAAGCCCGGCATGATGCTGACCCAGGTCCCCCACGCCGTGTTGGAAGAAACGGATCCGGCCAAGAAAATTCACGCCTACTACATCGTCGGCGAAGATCCGGCCCAATCGGACCCGAATTTGGCCGAAGTCCGGGAAACCTTGTCCAACATCGATTTCGTCATCGTGCAGGATATTTTCTTCAACAAGACCTGCGAATACGCCGACGTCATCTTCCCGGCTACGGCCTGGGGCGAACACGACGCGGTGTACACGTCGTGCGACCGCCGCTTCCAGCGCGTCCGCAAGCTCGTCGAGCCCCAAGAGGGCTGCCTGACCGACTGGGACATCACGTGCCGCCTGGCAACGGCCATGGGCTATCCCATGCACTACGCCGACACGGAGCAGATATGGGATGAAATGCGCCGCTTATGTCCCAAATTTACCGGCGCGACCTATGAAAAAATCGCCGCCAACCACGGTGTCCAATGGCCCTGTACGTCGGAAGACCCGTCCGACACGGGCACGCCGATCCTCCATGAAGGCGGCCATTTCGCCACGGCCGACCACAAAGGCTATTTCTACTACTATCCCTATACGCCGGTCCGCGAACGGGAAAACGCCGAATATCCCTTTTCGCTGGCTACGGTCCGCGAGGTAGGACATTATTCGGTCCGCACCATGACCGGCAACTGCCGCGTCCTGGCCGGCCTGGCCGACGAGCCGGGCTACATCGCCATGAACACCGAGGACTGCCGGAACCTGGACATTACGGAAGGGGAACTGGTCAATGTCGTCTCGCCGCGGGGCCATACGATTACCCGCTGCCTGCCGACGGACCGCGTATCTCCCGGCTCGACGTACATGACCTACCAATGGTGGATCGGAGCCTGCAACGAGCTGACCACGTCGGTCCTCGACCCGAAAAGCCGCACGCCTGAATTCAAGTACTGCGCCTGCCGCATCGAAAAAATCCAAAACCAGAAAGGCGCCGAATTGTTCATCAAGCGGCGGTACGAAGAAATCCGCGCCCGCATGGGCGTATCCGTCAAAGGAGAAAACCATGTATAAACACGTCAAAGTCGACCCGGTTCTATGCATTGGCTGCAATACCTGCATGGCCGCCTGCGTCGTCAGCCATACGGGCAAGCGCATCTTTTCCATGGAGCCGGACAGCTACGATTTTACGCCGCGCATCCGCATCGTGCGCACCAGCGACGTCACCAAGCCCATCCACTGTATGCAGTGCGCCAATCCGCAATGCATGGCAGCCTGCCCCTTCAACTGCATCTTTTTCGGCGAGCGCACTATCGTCATCGACGAGGACGCCTGCCGGGGCTGCGGCAAATGTGCCCGGGCCTGCCCATTCGGGGCCATTACGATGACCCGAATCGTCCACGGCAACACCCAGGGCCGGTCCTTCCGCCTGGTGGCCTTAAAATGTGACCTCTGCGCCAATACGATCAAAGGGACGCCGGCCTGTATCGACGCCTGCCCGACGGAAGCTCTCTCCCTGTTTGAGCCGCCGCCTCCCCGCAAAAAGAAAAAGAACACCTGATATATGTGACAGGAGAGTATCGTCATGAACGCCCTCACGCTGGCCGAAGCCGCCGCCCTCTGGCGCGGCATACTGGCTCATACGACGCATACAATAGAATACGTCCCACCCGATACGGCCTGGGGCCGCATTGCCGCCGCCGACATCTGCGCGGCTCATCCCTATCCGCCCTATCGGAAATCGCCCTTCGACGGGTACGCCCTCTGCCTGAACGGAAAGGAACGGTCCTACGAGGTCGTCGCCACCATCGGCGCCGGCGAGCACTATGACGAGCCCGTCCTTCCCGGACAAGCCGTGCGCCTCATGACGGGCTGCGCCGTGCCGCGCAGCTGTCAGGCCGTCGTCATGCAGGAGGCCGTCCGCCGTCAGGGAAAGAGGATTGAATTGACGACCATTCCCCTGCCGGAAGACAATATCATTCCCATCGGCGAGGAATGCCTGTCCGGCGAGGTGCTTCTATCCCAGGGAACGTACCTGACAAGCGGAGCCGTATCGGTCGCCGTCGCCATGGGAAATACGGCGATTCCCGTGTACAAAGACGTCCGGGTGCTCCTCGTCACGTCGGGGCGGGAACTCGTCATGGCCGGCCAAGAGCGTCAGTACGGCCAGATATACAACTCCAACGCTTATCTGTTTCAGCAGCTGCTGCGCAACGAAGGAATTCGCAGCGCCGCCTTCTGCCACGTCAGCGACGCGCCGGAAAGGCTGGCGTCAGAAATAGAGCGGGTACGGGAGCTGGCTGCCGACGCCGACCTGATCCTGTCGACAGGCGGCGTTTCCGTCGGATTGTACGACACCATGCCTCAGCTCTTTCAGCATCTGGGAGCCAGAGAGCTATACCGGCGCATCGCTATGCGGCCCGGCTCGGCGTCGTACGGCGGCCTCATCGAACGAAAGGGCGGCAACGCCGTGCCCGTCCTGGGACTGTCGGGAAATCCTTCAGCAGCATTCAACGCCTTTCATCTCCTGGCCGTCCCGGTGCTGCGGCAGCTCCGCGGCGAAAAGCGCGGCGATTTCCCCGTCGTAACCTGCCGGCTGAACGGAAATTTGACGAAGGAAAATCCTGTAGACCGATTCGTCCAGGGACGCCTTTCCTTTGCACAAGGCCAGCCGGTATTCACGCCGAACCACGTCGTCACGTCCAGCGCCCTCTTAGGGCTAAAGGCGGCAAACGCCCTGGCCCTGCGCCCCAAACACTCGCCGCCACTGACCAATGGAGCGGAAGTTCCCGTCCTGCTGCTGCGGCGAATATAACGATACAAAATAAGACCTATGCACGCTGTCAAAGGCTGCATAGGTCTTTATTTTGTACTATTTAACAATAATGCGTTCTTCATGAGCAAAGACGCGGAACGAATCGCTCCGCAAGGCACAGACCAGCGTAAGGCCCAGCCGTGCCGCCGCTTCGATGCCGGCGCTCGTCGCCATGGCCCGCGAGGCGATGCACGATACGCCGAGGACGCTGGCCTTTTCCGCCACCTGCTGCGGCACGCGGCCGCTGAATACCAAGACAGCCTGCGACGTATCTATGTTGCGGAGATATACTTCGCCGGCCAAACGGTCCAGCACGTTATACCGGCTTACGTCTTCTGCATAGGCCAGGACCACTCCATCCTGCACGAGAGCCCCTTCATGGACGCCGTGAGTCATATGATGAGCCGCCGATAATTCGTCCAGCAGTGTGCCGTACGAGCATAATCGTTCGACCGTAACAGTCATGGGCCGCCGCTTGCTCGCCAAGGTCGGTTTAATGCCGACGACGGCAACAGATACGCCGCGATTTTCATAAAAGGCGCGAACGGCCTGCCCGTCTTTTATCAAGCCCTGCTGCAGGCAATACCCGACGGCTAATACGTCCAGCTCATGAGGCGACGACGTCATATGCCTCACGCAGCAGTCATTCAGCCATAGATCCCAGGCGATTTCATCGGAAACCATAGCCGATGCCGCCTCTGTGCCTCCCTTTCGATACAGCAGACACGGATACTCCCGGCAAGATGATGTCTGATTACCCCTCATGTCCCGTCTCCTGCCTTTTCCGCCCTTCCAGCCATAACAAGGCCGTCACGACGGCGCCGCCGATACAGCGGGACTTGTCAGAAATGGTAAAGCAATTTTTCACTTCCTCCTGCCGCGGGTCAATATCGGCGATTTTAAAGCCTTCGATGACAGGATAGGAATCTCGAATCAAGCCGCGAACCAATCCCGTCAAAGACGCCAGCACAGGTACTCCGTCATCCAGACTCGGGACATATCCCTCAGGCAAAGCTTCCTTCGTAATAACTCCCAGAGGCCGCCTTTTTTCGACTATGCTTCCGATGCGGACGAGACCGTAAAAGCGGCCCGCCGCCGGACTGTGGATGACCCGTTCTTTTCCATAGCCGCCGATCAGCCCCGGCACGCCCGTGTTGGCTTTGGCCTGCCCTTCCAATATGATGCGTCCTAAATCGTGGCCTCTCATCGTCTCGATAACGGCATCTGCATCGACGCCGGCCATAAAGCCTGGCCCCAAAGCGACGACATGGCGCGCCATGTCTTTATTCGTACCAAGATTGCGTTTCGCTAAAATAGCGTCGACGACGGCCCAGGGCTGCAGCTCCGCAATAGAGCGGCCCTTAGGGTCGATGACAACCGGGACTTCGCCCTTGCTCCAAGCCTTCTCGATAGCCTTGCCGCTGCGGCAAAGACGGGCCGTAAGGTCTTCGATAGACGCCGTTTCATCATATACGGCTTCCGACAAGGCGACTTGCCGCCGAATCGCCGACGGGTCGGCCACTTCCAACACTAAGAGGGAAAATCCAGCCCGATGCAAAGCCTGGATTGTTCCGGTCGCAATGTCGCCGCCGCCGCGGACAATAACGAGTTTATCTTTCATGGAGATACTATCCTTTCTCTTCTTTCTGTATAGGCGGTTAGATTCACAAGTAATTAAACTCATTGTATCATACATTTGCAAGGTGCAACATATGTCGGGAAAAGTCATCGTGTATTCTGAAAAAATACACATGCCAAAAAAAAACGCATACATGTTACATGCGTCGCCTGCTGCCAGTCGCCTCACCTATCTGTCGCTTTTATGCGTTGTGTCTATCTGTTTAGTATATCCCCATCAGGACTTCGAATCGACAACTTTTGCCGCATAGACCTATCAGTATTCCATCTCATTTTCCCTGATTCGAAGTAAGGGACTCTCTCCCGTTTGCGCGTCGCTGCGCTCCTTCAAATGGGGTTCCCTGCTTATGCTGATCTTAAGGCAACTCTTTGACATCGGATGGGAAGCCGCTATATATAAAACATATACGTCTCCTGCTGGCGGTCGTCTCACCTATCAGTCGGAGCGGCACGTATGCATATGTTGCTGCAACATATCCTGTTTAGGTTAGCGGTCCGACATAAGCGACTCGCACAAGTTTGCGCGTCGTGTCTATCTGTCTAGTGTATCTCCATCAGGGCTTCGAATCGGCAGGCTTTGCCACAATAGGCCTATCGGTCTTCTATCTCATGTGTCCCGATTCGAAGTAAGCGACTCACTACCGTTTGCGCGTCGCTTCGCTCCTTCAAACGGTGTTCCCTGCTTATGCTTATCCCAGGGCAAGCCCTGGGTGATAGGATAGAAGATGCTGATTACAAAAAGAGAGCAGCGCATTTGCACTGCTCTCTTTTTGTAATCAGCGGCTTCCTATCCTCCCAGGGGGCCTCCCCCCAAGTACTTTCGGCGTTTGCGGGCTTAACTGCTGTGTTCGGCATGGGAACAGGTGGATCCCCGCAGCTATCGCCACTGAATTTCCTAAGGGCCCGTGCCCTTACAACTGCATAAAACGAACTTCCTTAACGAGCCTCCGCTCTGTTACGGTCTTCTTTCCTCAGAACCTGCTTCCAGATTCCCTCACCCACTCCCTTCGGGAGTAAGCGACTCTCTACTTAAGTCAAGCCCTCGGTCTATTAGTACCGGTCCGCTCCGTGCATCACTGCACTTCCACTCCCGGCCTATCTACCATGTCGTCTTCATGGGACCTTACTTGCTTTCACAATGAGAAACCTCATCTTTAGGCTGGTTTCACGCTTAGATGCTTTCAGCGTTTATCCGTCCCGGACGTAGCTACCCAGCTGCACGGCTGGCGCCATGACTGGTACACCATTGGTCCGTCCACTCCGGTCCTCTCGTACTAGGAGCAGCCCCTTTCAAGTTTCTTCCGCCCGCGATGGATAGGGACCGAACTGTCTCACGACGTTCTGAACCCAGCTCGCGTACCACTTTAATGGGCGAACAGCCCAACCCTTGGGACCTACTTCAGCCCCAGGATGTGATGAGCCGACATCGAGGTGCCAAACCTCCCCGTCGATATGGACTCTTGGGAGAGATAAGCCTGTTATCCCCAGGGTAGCTTTTATCCGTTGAGCGATGGCAATTCCACTCTCTACCACCGGATCACTAAGCCCGACTTTCGTCCCTGCTCGACCTGTCCGTCTCGCAGTCAAGCTCCCTTCTGCCTTTACACTCTTCGCGCGGTTTCCGTCCGCGCTGAGGGAACCTTTGGGCGCCTCCGTTGCTCTTTCGGAGGCGACCGCCCCAGTCAAACTGCCCGCCTGAGACTGTCCAAAGACTCGTTACGTCTCTCGTTAGAATCCCAATAAAACAAGGTTGGTATCCCACCAGCGGCTCTGCGGATACTGGCGTACCCGTTTCTCAGCCTCCCAACTATCCTGTACATCTCTTACCGGAATCCAATCTCAGGTTACAGTAAAGCTCCATGGGGTCTTTCTGTCCAGTCGCGGGTAACCTGCATCTTCACAGGTACTTCAATTTCACCGGGTCCCTCGTTGAGACAGTGCCCAAATCGTTACACCTTTCGTGCGGGTCGGAACTTACCCGACAAGGAATTTCGCTACCTTAGGACCGTTATAGTTACGGCCGCCGTTTACTGGGGCTTCAATTCTCTGCTTCGCCTTACGGCTAACACGTCCTCTTAACCTTCCAGCACCGGGCAGGTGTCAGCATCTATACGTCAGCTTTCGCTTTAGCAGACGCCTGTGTTTGTGGTAAACAGTCGCTTGGGCCTCTCTTCTGCCGCCTATTCCTGCTCCCTGCGTTTCTGCAGCTCACATACTTTAGGCTATCCTTTTCCCGAAGTTACGGATACATTTTGCCGAGTTCCTTAACGAGGGTTTTCCCGCGCACCTTAGAATTCTCTTCCTGCCTACCTGTGTCGGTTTCGGTACGGGCGCCTGAGTCCTCACTAGAAGCTTTTCTCGACAGCCTAGTTCCTGCCCCTTCGCCATTGTCTCCAATGGCTCCCCATCACTTCTCGGCTTTTAGTATGGCGGATTTGCCTGCCACACAACCTACCAGCTTGGACGTGCTCTTCCAATCGCACGCGCGCATTCCTTTCTGTGTCACTCCTTCGCTCAAACAGACTCCTGCGGTACAGGAATTTCAACCTGTTGTCCATCTCCTACGCGTCTCCGCCTCGGATTAGGTCCCGACTTACCCTGGGTCGACGATCGTTGCCCAGGAACCCTTAGGCTTTCGGTGGAAAGGATTCTCACCTTTCTTTTCGCTACTCATACCGGCATTCTCTCTTCCTGCCTGTCCACCTGTCCTTCCGGTCAGGCTTCTCCCATGCAGGAACGCTCCCCTACCCAAGTATCTCATGATACTTGCCAAAGCTTCGGTTCCGTACTTTAGCCCCGGTCATCTTCGGCGCAGAGTCTCTCGACCAGTGAGCTATTACGCACTCTTTTAATGGTGGCTGCTTCTAAGCCAACATCCTGGTTGTTTTCGAAATTCCACATCCTTCGCCACTTAGTACGGCATTGGGGACCTTAGCTGTTGGTCTGGGCTGTTTCCCTCTTGACTACGGGCCTTATTACTCGCAGTCTGACTCCCATGTATAAGTACAGCCATTCGCAGTTTGATTAAGTTCGGTAGCCGGACAGGCCCCTACCTCGTTCAGTGCTCTACCGCCTGTACTCTTACCATGAGGCTAGCCCTAAAGCTATTTCGGGGAGAACCAGCTATCTCCACGTTCGATTGGCATTTCACCCCTACCCACATCTCATCCAAAAGCTTTTCAACGCTCACTGGTTCGGTCCTCCACACATTTTTACCTGTGCTTCAACCTGGACATGGGTAGATCACTGTGGTTTCGGGTCTACTGCTACCAACTTATCGCCCTGTTCAGACTCGCTTTCGCTTCGGCTCCGCGTTTTCCGCTTAACCTCGCTGGCAACAGTAACTCGCCGGTTCATTCTTCAATAGGCACGCCGTCGCGCATGTAAAGCGCTCCGACTGTTTGTAGACATACGGTTTCAGGTTCTCTTTCATTCCCCTCCCGGGGTTCTTTTCACCGTTCCCTCACGGTACTATTCGCTATCGGTCCATATCAGTGTTTCGCCTTGGAGGGTGGTCCCCCCTGCTTCCCACAAGGTTCCTCGTGCCCCGTGGTACTCTGGATCCTGCTCCATGGTCTTCCTTACGCTTACCGGGCTCTCACCGTCTCTGGCCCAGTTTCCCAACTGGTTCTGCTTCGTCCAACCATTTGTTAGCAGTCCGCAACCCCACAGCGGTTTCCCGCTCTGGTTTGGGCTCTGCCCTCTTCGCTCGCCGCTACTGAGGGTATCTCTGTTGATTCCTTTTCCTCCGGCTACTTAGATGTTTCAGTTCACCGGGTTCCCTTCCTTTCGGATGACAGCACTCCTGCTGCCGGGTTTCCCCATTCGGACACCTGCGGGTCAATGGTTACTTGCACCTCACCGCAGCTTTTCGCAGCTTATCGCGTCCTTCTTCGGCTGATATGGCCAAGGCATCCGCCGTACGCCCTTACTTGCTTGACTTTATGTCTTCACCGTTTTTCAGAGTTTCTTCGGTTCGTTAAGTCTTTCTCTTTTCTTCAAAAAAGAGGTTTGTTCGTTTCGTTTTATGCAGTTGTCAAGGTACGGGTCTTTCGTAATAAAATTGTGGTGGAGATGAGGAGAATCGAACTCCTGACCCCCTGCTTGCAAGGCAGGTGCTCTCCCAGCTGAGCTACACCCCCACACTCGTTGCGCCGGCTTCCCACCAGACGGGCAGGCATGTCATTGCAACATATGACGGCTCCTCGATTGTCCGTACTCTGCCTTTGCATTTCGGGTGTATCGACTTGCCCTGGTGGGCCTAGGTGGACTTGAACCACCGACCTCACGCTTATCAGGCGTGCGCTCTAACCAGCTGAGCTATAGGCCCATGGGATATTTTTTTTTAAGAGGTTCATGGCCTCTCAAAACTGAACAATGTGTACGTACTCCAGAATGCCGACCTGAAGTTTCGTAACGTCTTCCTCAGAATCCGTTACTTCTTCCCTAGAAAGGAGGTGATCCAGCCGCACCTTCCGATACGGCTACCTTGTTACGACTTCACCCCAATCATCGCCCCCACCTTCGACGGCTGGCTCCGTAAGGTTACCTCACCGGCTTCGGGTGTGAATGACTTTCGTGGTGTGACGGGCGGTGTGTACAAGGCCCGGGAACGTATTCACCGCAGTATGCTGACCTGCGATTACTAGCGATTCCTGCTTCATGCAGGCGGGTTGCAGCCTGCAATCCGAACTGGGACTCTGTTTTTGGGGTTTGCTCCGGATCGCTCCTTCGCTTCCCTCTATTAAGAGCCATTGTAGTACGTGTGTAGCCCAAGCCATAAGGGGCATGATGACTTGACGTCATCCCCGCCTTCCTCCGCATTGTCTGCGGCAGTCTCTCCTGAGTCCCCGCCTTTACGCGCTGGCAACAGAAGATAGGGGTTGCGCTCGTTGCGGGACTTAACCCAACATCTCACGACACGAGCTGACGACAGCCGTGCACCACCTGTTTTCGCGTCTTCCGAAGAAGAACTCCTCATCTCTGAGGATAGCACTCAATGTCAAGGCTTGGTAAGGTTCTTCGCGTTGCGTCGAATTAAACCACATACTCCACCGCTTGTGCGGGCCCCCGTCAATTCCTTTGAGTTTCAGCCTTGCGGCCGTACTCCCCAGGCGGGATACTTATTGCGTTAACTCCGGCACAGGAGGGGTCGATACCCCTACACCTAGTATCCATCGTTTACGGCCAGGACTACCGGGGTATCTAATCCCGTTCGCTCCCCTGGCTTTCGCGCCTCAGCGTCAGTTGTCGTCCAGAAAGCCGCTTTCGCCACTGGTGTTCCTCCTAATATCTACGCATTTCACCGCTACACTAGGAATTCCGCTTTCCTCTCCGACACTCCAGTCTCACAGTTTCCGTCCCCTCACGGGGTTAAGCCCCGCACTTTTAAGACAGACTTATGAAACCGCCTGCGCGCCCTTTACGCCCAATAATTCCGGACAACGCTTGCCACCTACGTATTACCGCGGCTGCTGGCACGTAGTTAGCCGTGGCTTTCTCTTACGGTACCGTCATTCTAATGTGGTATTGGCACACTAGCCGTTCGTCCCGTATAACAGAGCTTTACAACCCGAAGGCCGTCTTCGCTCACGCGGCGTTGCTCCGTCAGGCTTTCGCCCATTGCGGAAGATTCCCACTGCTGCCTCCCGTAGGAGTCTGGACCGTGTCTCAGTTCCAATGTGGCCGTTCATCCTCTCAGACCGGCTACTGATCGTCGCCTTGGTGGGCCGTTACCCCTCCAACCAGCTAATCAGACGCAAGCCCTCCCCGGCGGTAGCATATTCAGAGGCCACCTTTCTTCCCACTGCCATGCGGCAATGAAAACGTATTCGGTATTAGCAGCCGTTTCCAGCTGTTGTCCCCATCCGGAGGGCAGGTTGCTTACGCGTTACTCACCCGTTTGCCACTAGAGTCCATAAGAAGCAAGCTTCCCATGTCCTCCCGTTCGACTTGCATGTGTTAAGCACGCCGCCAGCGTTCGTCCTGAGCCAGGATCAAACTCTCCATGATATGTGAAGAGCTGATTGCTCGTTCTTACTTACATTATTGGTGTTACCTGTTTTGAAATCTTATTGCTAAGACCTCGCACTCTGGCGTATTGTTTCGTATCACACTGTTCAGTTTTCAAAGGCCATGCCGTCTCGCGACGACTTGTATATCTTACCAGACTCGCCCGGCCTTGTCAAGCACTTTTTTTGAAGTTCTTTTGACAAATCCCAACCGATTACTTTCCGTAATTTCTGGCTTGCCTCAACGGCTTTTATATTATAAGCTTTATCTCTTTACTTTGTCAAGAGAATTTTACAAAGAGATACGCATCTCTTGCCTCATTTCCATGGAACCGTGTATTAACTTTCGTCTATATAAAGAATATTATGCAGCATGCTATTTAATTTTACAACTTCTCTTCTTCATTCTGGTAAATTCATGCATTATATAGTATAATTTATAAAAGCAACAGATGAATAGACATACAGTCGCATCAATAGGAGATGGTAACATGATGAAGAAACAACTTATGTTGGCTGCCGCGGCTTTGACGGCGACGGCATGTATCGCCGGCTGCGGTTCGTCGGATAACGCCGGCGCCGCAAAGGAAAACGCCACGTTTATTGTCGGCATGGAACCGACGTTCCCGCCTTTTGAATTTACGGAAAACGACAAATACGTCGGCTTCGATTTGGATTTAGCCCAGGCCCTCTGCGATAAGATGGGCGTAAAGATGGAAGTCAAGAGCATGGGCTTCGACGCCTTGATCCCGGCCCTGAAGAGCGGCCAAATTGACATGATCGCTTCCGGCATGGACGCGACGGAGGAACGGGCTAAACAGGTCGCCTTCACTACGCCTTATTTCTTTGACGGCTATTCCGTCGTCGTCCGCAAAGACAATACGACGATCAACGGCTTTGACGACTTGAAGGGCAAGGTCGTCGGCGCCCAGGTCGGCACGAAGCCTGTCGACATCGCAACAGAACACGGTGCAGCAACGGTCAAGCAGTACGACGCTAACAGCCAGGGCTGGATGGAATTGAACAGCGGCACCTGCGACGCCGTCGTCATCAATACCTCCGTCGCCCTGTTCTATTTAAAGCAAGGCGGCGACAAGGACTTGAAGATCGTCGGCGAATCGGAAGTGCTCAACAGCGGCCTGGCTATGGCTCTCAACAAAGAAAAACCGGAGCAGCTTGAAAAGGTCAATAAGGCCCTTGCCGACATCAAGGCCGACGGCACGTATGCCCAAATTTACAAAAAATGGTTTGGCGTAGAACCGCCTGCTGATAAATAATCTCTATGTATACGACGTATATTTTTGATTTTGATTACACGCTGGCAAATTCAGAGCAGGGCATCGTCATGTGCTTTGAAATGCTGTTTGCTGACGAGGGGTACGGCCCCGTCCCGCGCGAAGACATTTGCCGGACCATCGGCATGACGATGTACGACGCCATGGCCCGCCTGACCGGCGAAACGAATCCGGAGCAAATCGAAGAACTCATCCGATTGTATAAAGTCCGCTATTCCGACTATTACATGGTAGATAACACGCATTTGTACCCGCAGACGGTACCCATGCTGCGCCGCTTAAAGGCAAAAGGTGCGCACTGCTGCATCGTCTCGACGAAGACCCGGTCGCGCATTAATCAGACCATTGAAAAGGAACATCTGGAATCGCTCGTCGACTGCGTCGTCGGTATGGAAGATGTCAGCGAGGCCAAGCCGTCTCCCGAAGGGATTCAGCAGATTCAGCAGCGCTTTAATCTCGAGCCGTCTGAAATCTTATACGTCGGCGACAGCCTTATTGACGCCGAAACGGCTCTTCATGCCGGCGTAGATTTCGCCGCCGTGACGACGGGCACGACTGATGCTTCTGCCTTTGCCAGCCTGCCTCACGTTCAAATCATGCAGGATTTAAGCGAACTTGTGTAATTTTACTTTGTAAGGGGTGTTCCACATGAACAAAAAATATCTTTCTATACTCGCCGCCTCTGTCGCCGCAGTGTCTCTCTTCGCCGGCTGCGGCAGCGATTCGGCGGACAATAAGGGCGCAGCCAGCGAAGAAAAAGTGCTCATCGTCGGTACGGAACCGACCTTCCCGCCTTTTGAATTTACGGAAGACGGCAAGGATGTAGGCTTTGACATCGACCTTCTCCAGGCTGTCAGCGATAAAATCGGCTACAAGATGGAAATCAAGAACCTCGGCTTCGACGCCTTGATCCCGGCCTTAAAGAGCGGCCAGATCGACCTCATCGCCGCCGGCATGGATGCGACGGAAGAACGGAAGAAGCAAGTCGATTTTACCGACGTATACTTCAGCGGCGGCTATACTGTCGTCGTCCGCAAGGACAACACGGATATTACGGGCTACGAAAGCTTAGCCGGCAAGACCGTCGGCGCTCAGGTCGGCTCGCGTGCGGCCTTCTACGCCAAGGAACACGGCGCGACAGTAAAAGAATTCGACACGAACAGCCAGGGCTGGATGGAACTGGAAGCCGGTACGTGCGACGCCGTATCGATCGACAGCGCCGTCGCCATGTATTACTTAAAACAGGGCGGCGACAAGAGCCTGAAGCTCGTCGGCGATTTGATCAAGGACCGCAACGTCGCCATGGCCGTCAGCAAAGAAAAACCCGAATTGCGTGAAAAGGTAAACAACGCATTGAAGGAATTGAAAGCCGACGGCACGTACGCCAAATTATACAAAAAATGGTTCGGCACAGAACCTGCGCTTTAATAGAAACGGCCGCAAGGCAACAAAAAAACTCCCTTTCGGGAGTTTTTTTGTTATCCGTAAACATTACTTATGCATCTGTCTTCGCTTCTCCGGCAATAGACCGCAGATCTTCGTCAGGCACTACGATGAAGCGCACCGGCAAGTTCGCCGCGCCTGGCGGCATAAACCGAAGGTTCACATCCGTTCCGGCCCTGAATGTATCGACATACTGCATGCTGTACACGTCCTCCTTGCCAATGCTGAGGGCATGGGGAGGAAGCTCGACGATTTTCCGTACCTCGTCCTTTTTTCCCTGATTATACGTGACTTCCATTACGCCGGCATATTCACCGCCCTGGGGATTAAAGTACAAATGCAGGTCTCCCTTCCCCTTCGTGCGCAGTCCGATACGATATTCAACGCCGTAATTTCCCACGTTGACAGACAGGCGGTTGTCCATGACGTCCCGCCCCACTAAATACCGGTCGTCTTCGCCGCCGACCTTGATATAGGCCGGACCGTCTTTCGGGGCGTAGGAAAACAAGGCATCCCACTCCCGATCCTTGCCAGTAAACGTACCGCGCAGCTTAACGGAATCGCTGGGCAGGTATATCTGCTTCTGCACGAACGCAATGGGGTCTTCTTCCGACGGCACCATGATTGTCGACACATACATGGGCGACGGAAGCTCTACGTCGACAATGCCGGAAAAGAGCTGACCCCGCCAAATGACGACGTGGTCCAGCCGTTCGCCCAGCAGCGCATACCCATGGGCCGGGACGCTCACCGTATGGATCGTCTCGTCGCCTTCATAATACATCATCGACAATGTCTTCCCGACGCTGTAAATAGACGAGCTGGGCCGGGCGTACTGGCATCCTTTGACGACGGCGTCGACAGGCTCGTCCGCCGGGTTATAGGCCATGACGACGACATTGCACGTCTCCCAGCTCTGGTTCATGTGATAAAAATAGACCCGGCAATCGCCGCTTACCTTGTCGCCGTATAAAATCCCCGGCCGCTCCGGATATTCCGGGCTGTCGGAAAAAATCAGCGTCCCCGTGTCGACGGGGTCTTTCATTGCAATATGCTTCATGGGAAAACGCACGACTTTCCCCATCACCGCCGGATCGGCCGGGTCAACCGCGCCTGCAGAACCCCACAAGGCACCGGCCATCAGCAGTCCCGCCGCAACGGCTCGATATAGTTTCTTTACGTTCATCCTATCTCTCATTCCTCAATTTGCTTTGCCATATCGGAAATCTTTCGAAACCGATGGGCAAGGCCTGATTTCGTCAATCCCGACAACGTCGCCAGCTCACTCATGGACGCTTCGGGATGACTCATGCGCAGCTCCGCCGCTTCCTGCAGCTTAGGCGTCAGGCGCAGGTACAAGCCCGAAGCCTGAAGCTTTTCGATATCTCTGCGCTGGCGTATGGCCGCATCGACGGTTTTCTGCAAATTTGCCGTTTCGCAGTTGACGACGCGGTTGACGTTGTTGCGCATTTCCTTGACGATACGGACGCTTTCAAACTTCATATAGGCCTGGTCAGCCCCAATGAGCTGCAAAAAGGCTGACACGCCGTTTCCCTCTTTTATATACACGAGATAATCGCCCTTGCGGTCCGTCATCTTGGCCGGCAGGTGAAACCGGCACATAATTTTAAGCAGCTTCTGGGCAAAGGATTCGTTTCCCGTCAAAAGCTCCAGATGGTAATCTCCCTTAGGCTGGTTGACGGAGCCTCCGCCCATGAAAGCGCCCCGCAGAAAGGCCCGCTGACAGGCTGGATTTTTCAAATCAATAGCGGAAAATTCCTTGTCTTTCGGGAACAGCGACAGCTGCTGCAGCGTTTTCGTGCTGGCAAAGGACGGCGGAACGCGCAGTATATAATAATTTTTCTTGCGCAGCCGAAGGCCCTGGCGCACGCGCACTTCCGGACGAACGGCAAAGGATTCCATCCACATCTTCAGGGCCTTGCGGGCTACGGCGTTGTTCGACGTGCTGAATTCGATGCCCACATGCCCGCGGGAGCCAAGCATCAGGGACCCGCCCATGCACAGCAGAGCCGCCAATTCGGCATAGCGGCAGGCGGCGTTTTCCGGCTTGCAGTGAGCAATCTCATTTTTAACCTGTTCAGCAAAGGACATAGGGTATGCCTCCTCTAGCGGCGTCTTAAATTGCGCTTCAACTCATACCGCTTCAAATAATAGTGGAGCAGCTCCGGCGACAGGTCGGTCCGCAAGGCGTTGATCAAATCGAAGAGAACATTCGCCAGTTTTTTCGGATCGTGGGTTCCGCCTTTTTCAGCGTTTACCAAATCGGCGGACAGCAACGTCGCGCCCAAGTCTCCGACGCGCCGCTTGTCTATGACGACGGGCTGGGAGCCTGCGTCGGCATACCGCTGCAGCACAGCCGTGTCAATATCGCCGCTGTTGGCGATGACGAAATCGACGATTTCCTGGCCGGCATGCTGGTTAATGGCCTTGACGTGATCCGACACGGTGTAGCCGTCCGTTTCCCCGGGCTGGGTCATGACGTTGCAGATATAAATCTTCTTGGCTTTGCTGGCCCGTACGGACGCCGCTATATCGGGCACGCACAGATTCGGCATAATGCTGGTATACAGGCTTCCCGGCCCCAGCACGATGACGTCGGCTTCCTGAATCGCCTCGATGGCAGACTGAATCGCCTTAGGCTGTTCAGGCGTCGTAAACACCCGTTTGATTTTGCCGTGGGCGTGGGGAATCTGCGATTCGCCGCAAATGACCCGGCCGTCGGTCATCTCCGCGTTCAGCTGTATTTTTTCCGCCGACGCAGGAATGACCTTGCCGCGGACCTTCAAAACCTTGCTCGTCGCATCCATAGCCTCCTCTACGTCGCCGAGAACTTCGATCAAGGCGGCGATAAATAAATTACCGAAGCTGTGACCCGTCAAATTGCCGGAGCCGCCGAAGCGATGGGCAAAGAGCTTTTCCATCAGCCCTTCCTTATCGGCCAGGGCGACCAGGCAGTTCCGCAAATCGCCGGGAGCGATGATATCCAAATCCTGCCGTATGCGGCCCGTAGAGCCGCCGTCGTCGGCTACAGTAACGACGGCCGTCAGATTATACGTCTTGGTCTTCAGCCCTCGCAGCATGACCGACAGCCCCGTGCCGCCGCCGATGACGACGACCTTCGGCCCCTTGGCCAGCTGCAGATTAGCCAAGATTAAATCGCTGATGTTTTCCGACTCATTGGGCATGACGACGCCCAGCATCGTCCGGATGAGCCGGCGCGTCGCCCATCCCATGAGGAAAAGGCCCGACACGATGACGAGGATGCCGATCGTCGCCAGCACCGTATAGTTGTAATGGCCGGTCATTTCGTACAGCAGGCGGAACATCCACTCTTCAACCTGCCCCAGCCATTGGTAGTTAAAGGTCAGGACCAGGCCGAAGCTGGTCGCCATCATTCCCAAGCCGAAAAGAAACAGCCATCGCTTGATATGCAGTCCCGGATGCAGCCATTTAAAAAAGCGCATACTCCGACACCTCCATTACATTCCTTCGTAGCCCGGCGCGTCTTCTTCTACGTCGTTTTTATACAGATCCCGATGCTCGATGGATACGTCTACGCCCGTTTCTTTCAAGTGCTTGTACAAGGCCTCGGCCATGCAGACGCTGCGGTGCATGCCGCCGGTGCAGCCGACGGCGATGACCAGCTGGCTCTTTCCCTCCCGTTCGTAGTTGGGCAGCAGGAAATCGATCATGTCAAACCATTTTTCCTTGAAGGTCGCCGATATGGGAAAGCTTTCTACGTACTCGCGAACGGCAGGAACGCGGCCTGATTTATTCCGATATTCTTCGATGTAAAAGGGATTAGGCAAAAAACGGACGTCTTCGACAATGTCGGCATCGATGGGCATGCCGTGCTTAAATCCGAAGGATACGACCGTAACGTTCATGCCCTTCCGTCCCTCGCTGATGGCGTATTTCTTCACCAGCAGTTCTTTAAGCTGCTTCGGCTTCAAATTCGTCGTATCGATGATGAAATCAGCGTGCTTCCGCAGCGATTCCAGACGCTTCCGTTCTTCTGCAATCCCCTGGCTCAGCCGGCTGTGCGGCGCCAGCGGGTGCAGGCGGCGCGTTTCCTTGTAGCGGCGTACGAGGGTCTGGTCCGATGCTTCGATAAATACGATTTCATACGAAACGCCCTGAGCTTTCAATTCTTTCAGCGACTGGCTCATGGCGTCGAAAAACTCTCCGCCCCGTATATCGGCGATGAGGGCCACGTGACGGACTCGTTCGCCGCCCTTCATGCATAGTTCGGCAAACTTGGGAATGAGGACGGGAGGAATATTATCAATGCAGAAATAGCCCATATCTTCCAATGCCTGTACGGCCTGGCTTTTTCCGGCGCCAGACATGCCGGTTACGATGATCAGATGGAATTGGTCCATAAGAGCCTCCTTGTCTATAAAACGAACTTCTCAATCACCTTGGCGACGCCGTCATCGTCGTTGCCGGCCGCGACGTAGTCCACGACGTCCTTTACGGCCGGCGAGGCGTTGTCCATGGCGACGGCAAAGCCCGCCTCTTTCAGCATATCGACGTCGTTCGGCGAATCGCCGACGGCCATAATCTGTTCGACAGGCACCTGGAACAGCTCGCCCAGGCGATGCAGGCCGATGCCCTTATTCACGCCCTTCGGCATGATTTCCAAAAACGTCGGGTCGGAAAACAAGATAGTAAACCGCCCCGGCATGGCCTCTTCGATGATATCCCTGCGCCGTACCAGCTCATCGTGCTCGCCGCGGCTCAGCAGCTTATTGGGCGCTCCCTGGGGCGTATAAAAATCGTCGCCGCAGACGACGGCCCGGCAATGGGTAATGCGTTCGTAGTCCTGAATCCATTCGTCGTATTCGGCCACACGCAGCACGTCGTCGATGTAGGTCTGCATCTGCCAGCCCATTCGTTTCGTCAGGGCCAGCAATTCCGCCGCGTCCTGCACGTCAATGGCCTGTTCAAACAGCTTCCGTTTCGATTCGACCGTCTGGATCAGCCCGCCGGCATAGAGCATCATTGGAATATCTCCCAAGCCCAGCAGCTTGCCGTAGGGACTGGCCGTCGCATACATGCGGCCCGTGGCGATGGCTACGACGACGCCGCGCGAGCAGGCTTCCTGAATCGCGCTGAGAGTCCGCGGCGATACGGCAGAGTCGCTGCGCAGCAGCGTGCCGTCCAAATCGAGGGCGATCATCCGTATTTCTGATTTCGGTGTATTCATTGTACGTCCTCCTTCTTCCATTCAAAGGGCTGTCCGCCCGTCGACGGCGCCAGCTGGGACGGATATACGCCGGCCAGAGCCAAATCATCGGCAAAGGCCTCGGCCAGCCGGTCTATTTTCTTCTGCTGTTCTTCCGTCGCCTGATTCCGGTTTCGCAGGGCCGCTTCTACCATGGGCACCATTTCAAACCGGGTCAGGGGATAGGACGGCGAAAATTTCGACAGGTCGGCGTCGGTCAGGCCGTCCTTCGTCAAATCATATACGTACTGATATTCCCAGGAGTTCTGCTCCATCGCGTCAAAGGGGTTGGGCGCGTAGGGATTATAGGCTCCCGCGCCGCCGGTCAGCAGCACGGCCGCGGCTATGAGCAGCAAGGCAATTCGCTTCATTCTTCCATACCTCCATAAAATAAATATACTCCCTGCCGGGTCTAACTGTGTCGTCATACCTGAAAGAGAGCATATTCGTTCCTATTATTCTTCTGCTTTTGCGTCTTCCGCAGGCGGTTCTTCCACCGGCTTAACCGCTGCGTCGTCATCTTTTTTGCTGTCTAAGGCCATATCGTCCAGCAGCCGCAGCTGGCTGGTCAAAATAGCCCGGCACTTTTCACGGAACGCCCGGGTCTGGGCGACAACCTTGTCTAATTCCTGCTGCGAAGACTGCAGGCTCATCGTCGTTTCGTTCAGCATCTGCTTTTTCTTATTCGACGCTTCCTGCAGGATGAGTTCTGCTTCCTTGCGGGCCGTAACTTTGACGTTTTCCGCCGTCTGCTGGGCGAGCATCAGGGTGCTGTTCATCGTCGATTCCATCTTTTCATACTGCGTCAGCTTGTCCTGCAGCTTGTCACACCGTTCTTTCAGCTCGCAATATTCGCGATAGACCTTTTCATAGTCGGCGGCAATACTATCCATAAACGCATCTACGTCTTCTTCGCTGTATCCGCGGAATCCCCGTTTAAATTCTTTATTATGAATATCCATTGGTGTCAGCATGACAAAATTCCTCCTTGAATCAGATCTACTACAACCCAATACGCCTTACATATACCGCTTCAGCAGCACGCCGATGCGCCCCTTGCGGGACGTCCCCGTAATCTGCGCCAGTTCCATCCGGCCCTTGCCGCGCAGGGAGATGACGTCGCCTTCCTGCACGTCCTGAGAAGGGCCCTTCGCCGGCTGCCAATTTACCTGCACGCGGTCGCCCTTAATCGCTTCGGCCGCCTTCGTACGGGAAATGCCGAATCCCGACGACGCGACGGCATCCAGCCGCAGAGACGCGACGGTCGTCTTGATTTCCTTTACCTTTTCCTGCCGCGGCGCAATATCGCTCAGCGGCATTTCTTCGACCGTTACGGACACCATGGCCACCTTGGTGAAGTTCTGCTTCAAATACTGCAGCAGCGCCGTATCGGCCAGAATGACCGCGCCGTCGTCCTGCATGATGATGTCGCCGAAGCGTTCGCGGCCAATGCCCAGTCCCATGAGAGAGCCCAGCACGTCGCGATGGCTGAGAAGGCGGTAGCGGGAATCCCATTTGACGCGGCAGGCCGTCAGGTTAAAATCCACCGGGCCGTCGTAATCGGCGCTGACAAAGGCCAGCTTTACCCGTTCCGCCCCCTGATAGCCGCCGAAGGTACGCAGTACCAGCGCCGGCGCGTGGGCTTGAATCGTTTCGCCGATCTGCACCGCGCCGGGCGAAACGAATTCGCTGACGGCATAGGGACGGCCCTTGGCGGCGCTGTCGGCCAAATCGATCAGCCGTGCCGCCAGCTCCCCATTGTCCGTGCCTTGGTAATACCGAATAATTCTATCTCTGTTTTTCACAAAAATCCCTCGTTATGTCTTACTTCTGCGGCGTGTCGTCGCCGTTATTCCAGGCCAGCTGCGCCGCATTGAAATCGCCGTAGTCGTGCTTGCTTCTGTCGACGGTCACGTTGCTCGGAACGCACAGGAAAATATCCTTGCCGACCTTCTGGATGTTGCCGTCGAGAGCATACGTCGCGCCGCTGATGAAGTCTACGACGCGCTTCGATACGTCGGGAGCCGTCGATTCGAAGTTGATGACCACGGGCTTGCGTTCCCGCAGGAAATCGGCGATGCTCTGCGAATCGTCAAAGGTTTCCGGTTCGACGATCATCATTTTCAGGGGCTGCGCCGGCTGTGCGCCGTATCCTAAGGCAGGACGATGGGGCGCAGCGACAGAGCGGCGGTTCTGCCGTTCTTCCACAACGTCTTCTTCGTCTTCGAATTCATCCGTTTCGAAATCGTCTTCGTCGTTTACTCCGCTAATAGAATTCGTAACCTTATTCCAAACATCTTTCAATCCCATGTCATATCCTCCTTAGTAATTACGCGCGCCGAAGATAGCCGTGCCTACGCGGACTACGTTCGCGCCTTCTTCAATTGCTATTTCAAAATCATGGGTCATGCCCATAGACAGATACTGAACCTGGCCTTCAGGGAATTTGAGCTTCATGTCGTCGTACAGCGCGCGAGCAATGCGGAAGATGGGACGAACGTCCTCTACCTGCTCAAAATTCGGCGCGATGCACATCAGCCCCCGCACGCGGACGTTAGGGAGCTCGCCGGCCAATCGGCACAGGGCGGGAAACTCTTCCACTTCCATGCCGAACTTCGTTTCTTCCCGGGCCACGTTGACCTGCAGCAAAATATCCTGAACCTTGCCGATCTTTCCGGCTTCCTTGTCGACGGCCCGCAGCAAATGCTCCGAGTCGACGGAATGAATCAAATCAAAGTGTTCGACGGCGTGCTTGGCCTTATTGGTCTGCAAGTGACCGATCAGATGCCACGTCAATCCATTATCGGGAAATTCCTTCTGTTTCTGCAGAGCTTCCTGCACACGGTTTTCACCTACGTCGGTAATACCGGCTGCGGCCGCTTCTTTCATGAATTCGACCGGGTGGTTCTTCGTCACGGCAACCAGCGTAATCGCATCGGTTCTCCCGACGCGGGCGGCTGCTGCGGAAATCCGCTGCCGTACGGCCTCAATATTATCCTTAATCAAGCGTAATCCCTCCGTAGCGCCCATAGTTTCAGTAGGGTACATGACTTACTTCATAAAACATTACACTGTTTCTATTATATATATTTAACGCTGCAAATGCTAGTAATTTTTATAAAAAATTCTCACTCCGTCCATTCGTCTTCGTCAGCCGTCCCCGCTTCCCTTACAGAACGGCGAAGGCCGCCATGCGGCCCGTACGGCCGAAGTCCCGCCGGTAGGAAAAAAATCGTTCTTCCTCTTCGTATACGCACGAAGAAGAAATATCTATATGGCCCAGTAAAAGTCCCGCATCTGTCAGCAGCTGCCGCGCGGTCTGCTTCAAATCGATCGTCCGCCGGGCTCCGCGGCCGATGCAGCAGGCATAGGCAGGCCCCATGCGTTCTACGGCCTGGGCGAAGCCTTCGCTGATTTCGACATGGTCCGCGCCGGCGCAGGGGCCGACGTAGGCGTACAGGTCGGCGGAAATAGAACCGTATACCAGTTCCATGGCCAGGACCATTTTCGCAGGCAGCCTCGTCGTCGTTTCCCGCAGGCCGGCCCGTCCGACAGCGCAGGCATGATGGGCCGGATCGAACAGGATGACAGGAGCGCTGTCTGCAGTAAAAACGGCCAGGGGCAGGCCGGCGCAGTTTGTCATCAAGGCGTCTGTATGAGCCAGCTCCGTATGGACGCTGCCGGCGCCGCAGCCGGCTTCGGCAGGGCCGACAGCGACGATGTGGCCTTCGCCGGTCTGGCGGCACGTCGTCAGCTTCGTCAAATCCATGCCGACGGCCTGACACAAGCGACGGCGGTTTTCCAGCACATGCAGCGCAGCGTCCCCAGTCTGAAACGACAGGTTCAGCGATTCATAGGCCCCCTGGCTCACGCCGCCGCAGCGGCCCGTCGCGCCGTGACGCAGGCCGGCCTGCCGCAGCAGGCGACTCTGTTCCCAGCCGAGGCCATCGCGGCTAATCCATTCCGTCGCCATCGCCGCCTCCGCATACGTGACACCGCCGGCAGCCGTCGAAGCACGGTATGGTAAACGCGCCCTTGCGAGCCAGCTCCAGCTCTTTCACCAGGTAGTTCGCATCTAAACCCATATCCAGCACGCTCCACGGCAATACGGCGTCTACAGGCCGCTCTGTATACAGGAAACCCTGTACGTCGAAGCGGAGCTCTTTCACGGCCCGCTTCCAGCCCTTTACGCCGCCGTATTGATGGGCCAGGGCCAGCAATTGGCCGACTCTCCGGTCGCCGCGGGCCAGCACGCCCTGAATATAGCATTGCCGCAGCGGCTCGGCCAATATTTCGATTTGCTTATCCTTGTCCAAGGCCTTCTTTATATAGGACAGCCGTTTTTCGACGGTCTTCTGGTCGGTCATGGCCATCCACTGGAAGGGCGTGCACGGCTTGGGAATAAAGGGATTGATGCTCAGAGTAATCTTGCCCTTATTGCCGATGGAAGCCATATGGGCCTGCACGCGCCTGGTCATCGTCACGATGCCTTCGATGTCCTCGTCTGTTTCCATTGGAAGGCCGATCATGATGTACATGCGGACGTGGCGGATGCCGGCAGCCGTCGCCAAGTCGATGGAATGGAGCAGGTGCTCTTCCGTAATCCCTTTATTGATGATGTCGCGCATGTGGGTGCTGCCCGCTTCCGGCGCCAGGGTAATCGTCTTTTGGCCGCTTTCGGCCAGCCCCTTAACGATGGCCGGCGTAATCGAATCGGCCCGCAGGGAGGCGCAGGAAAACGCCAGCCCCTGGCTGCGGATAAATTCGACGAGCTCGTCGATATAGGGATAGTCCGATATGGCTGCGCCCATGAGGCCGATTTTCTTGCCCAGGCGCTTGCCCCTCAGCACGGCTTCCTTCACGTACTCCAAAGGCCGCACGCGGGGCCGCCGGTAACAGTAGCCGGCCATGCAGAACCGGCAGTGCCGGCCGCAGCCGCGGGCGATTTCAATGAGGTACATCGCTCCGAATTCCGTATGGGGCGTCGCCACGACCGTTTCTCCCGGCCCGGTAAGCTCCCGCCACTGCCGCCGTACCGACGCCGGCGCGCCGTCTTCCGGGACGATGGCCCGCAAACGGCCGTCCTCGTCGTATTCATGACGATACAGGGACGGCACGTATACGCCGGGCACCTTCGCCAGCCGCCGCAGCAGCGCCTGCCGGCTTTCCCCGGCCTCGCGGCCCGCCGTGTAGGCGTCTAAAAAAGAATGGATCAGCCCTTCGCCTTCGCCGATCAGACAGACGTCGACAAAGGGAGACAAGGGTTCGGGATTAAAAAACGCTACGGGGCCGCCCATGACGACGAGAGGGTCTGTTTCCTCCCGATCCGCAGCCAGCACGGGCACGCGGCCCTGCTCCAGCATAGCCGGAATATTAAAATAATCCATTTCAAAGCTGACGGATAAGCCGATGATTTCAAAATCACAGAGAGGCCGGCCGTTTTCCAGGGTCAGCAAAGGAGAGCGCTCTTTGGCGTACAAGGCGGCCAATTCTTTATCGGGAAGGAAGGCCCGTTCGCACAGCCAGTCGGCCCGTTCGTTCACTTCGCGATAAATGATCTGCATTCCCAGGTTGCTCATGGCGACTTCATACGTATTGGGGTAGCAAAGGGCCATAGCCCGCCGCGTGCCGAAGGGATACTTGTAATATCCCGTCTCGTCAGCCAGGCGCTCGGCTAATTTCCGTTCAATCTGCCAGCTCATGACATGCTCCTTTCTCTCATCGCCGTCATCCTCTCGTACCGCGGTTATGGGTATAGTTCGGCAGCAGCTTCGGCGACGGCGTCCCGTTTTTCACGTGGGCCGCCTCCCGCTCTTCTTCAAAGCGCTGCACGTGCGCTACCGTCAGCGCCCCCAGAGACGCCGTCCGGCTGTAGGCCGCCGCTTCCCTGCCGGCAATGCGCCCGAAGACGATGATGTCGAGGAGGCTGTTGCCCATCAGCCGGTTCGTCCCGTGAATGCCGCCGACGTCTTCCCCTGCTGCATACAGGCCGGGAATCTTCGTCGCGCTGCGCTCGTCGATGCAGATGCCGCCGTTTTGATAATGAAGGGTAGGATATACTAAAATAGGCTGCTTGCGGATATCGATGCCGAACCGCTCGTACATATGAATCATCGCCGGCAGCCGCCGCTCCATCGTCCCTTCGCCGTGAATCATATCTACCATTGGCGTATCGAGCCACAGCGCAGGCCCGTGAAGGGCATGGACGCCTTTATGGCGGGCCAGGCATTCGCGGATAATCGACGCCGCTACGACGTCGCGCGTCTCCAGCGGATGCAGGAAGGCTTCGCCGTCCTTGTTGACCAGCATCGCGCCGAGGGAACGGACCTTTTCCGTCACCAGGGCGCCGTAAATCTGCGGCGGATAAGCGGCTCCCGTCGGATGATACTGTATCGCGTCGGCGTATACCAGAGGCACGCCGGCCCGATAGGCCAGCACCAGCCCGTCTGCCGTCGAGCCGTAGTGATTGGACGTAGGAAATCCCTGATAGTGCAGCCGCCCGGCGCCGCCCGTGGCGATGATGACGCTTTTCGCCCGGACGCCATGGTATTCCTGCGTATCGAAGTCATACAATACGGCTCCGGCCGCTTTGCCTTCTTCATCTAAAATGAGCTCTACAGCCGGCGAATATTCCAGGACTTCTACGCCTTCGTCGCGCACCTCGTCGCGGAGGACCCGCATGATTTCGGCTCCCGTATAGTCGCCGCAGGCATGCATCCGCTTGCGCGACGTGCCGCCGCCGTGAGTCGTGACCATCGTGCCGTCGTCGTATTTATCAAACATGACGCCCAGGCCGCCTAGCCATTGGATCGCCGCAGGCCCCTGCATGACGAGGCATTTCAGCAGTTCCGGCACATTTTTAAAATGACCGCCGCCCAGAGCGTCTAAATAGTGGATAGCCGGCGAATCGTTTTCCTTATCGGCCGCCTGGATGCCGCCTTCAGCCATGCCCGTGTTGGCGTCGCCGAGACGCAGCTTCGTCGCCAGCAGGACGGACGCGCCGTGCTGGCGCGCTTCAATAGCCGCCGCGGCCCCGGCGCCCCCGCCTCCGATGATGAGGACGTCCGCATCGTGCTCGATATGGCTCAAGTCGAAGTCCGCGCTGAGAAGGCGGCTCTTTCCCTCCAGAACCGCCGCCAGCTCGCTGGGCACCTTATCGCCTTTATTGGGGCCGACCATCAAAATAGAAAAATCCTTATGGCTGTAATCGGGATGATAATTCCGCAGCAGCTCCTGCTTTTCCTGAGCCGTATACCGGCGAAGCTCCGCGTACAGGCGCTCGTTCCGCGTAGCGTCTACGCAGGCCTGCGACGCCAGCATTTCTTCTGTATATTTCATGGTGCCGCCTACCTTTCCATGTCCCGCGCTTCATACAGCCGGTGAATTTCTTTATCGGACAAATGCATAAGACGTTCCAATTCCTCATCGTACAGCCCGGCCTCAATATCCTGCACCCGTTGATCCAGATGGACGCTTTTTTTCGCGATATACCGGCCCGTCAGGCGGCGGACCATGAGGCTGACCGCGCTGTGGCTGATCTTTACCGGACAACGGGAGGCGCAGATATCGCAGGCGACGCAGCGGAAGGATTCTTCGGCGCAGCCTTCGTAATCGCCGCGCTGGGCCAGGGCGATGTACTTCATGACGTTGATGCCCTGGGGGCAGCTCTTCGTACAGGCGTTGCAATGAATGCAGTTGTAGATTTCCGGGTAAAACTGCCCTACGACGTTGCCGGCCAGGGGCAGATTGTTGATATCGTAATCCTTTTTATTGATGGGAAAGGATTCCAGGCGTCCAACGCACATCCCCTCTTCTACCTTCGTCTGACAGGCCAGGGCGGAATACAGCTTCGTCTCGCCCTGAATGCGGTACACGACGGCGCAGGCTCCGCAGAACCCGCTGCGGCATCCGCAGCCCCGCACGAGGCGGAAGCCGGCGTACTCCATGGCCCGCATGATCGTTAAATCATCAGGCACAGTGCATCGTTTTCCCAATATATACAGGGTAACCATATGATGTTTCGTAGTCATATATGCTCCTTTTCTTTTAATGCAACCAGCTCTGCCGCTTCCTGCGGCATGAGGTGTGTTTCATTATACCATACTTCGGCCGCCTGCAACAAAATCGATTTTCCCCTGCCTGCCGCAGCTTTCACGCCGCAACCATAGAGGCACTCCGTCTAAAGGAAACGCCAAGCACGGAATGCATGCTTGGCGTTTTTTTCCTGCCTGTTCAGCAGGTACATATTCTATTAGGCTAATACTTCCAGGAGGCAGTCGCCGCTGATGATGGCCTGGCCCTTGGTGACGTAGATTTCGCCGATAGTGCCGTCGATAGGAGACGTAATGGTCGTTTCCATCTTCATGGCTTCCGTTACGACGAGGTCGTCGCCTTTCTTGACCTTCTGGCCCGGCGATACGAGGACGTTGACGACGGAGCCGGACAAGGTGGCGCCGATATCGCCTACCTTAGACGGGTCGGCTTTGCGTCTCGTCACGGTCTTCATGTCGACGCTCTTATCCTGTACCTGGATTTCACGTTCGACGCCGTTGAACATGAACGTAATGGTACGCATGCCGCTTTCGTCGGGGTCGCTGATGTTGATCATCGTGATGACCAAATCCTTGCCCTTTTCGATTTCAACGTGGATTTCTTCGTTTTTCTTCATGCCGAAGAAGAAGGTCGGCGTATCCAATACGCTTACGTCGCCGTACAGCTTGACGTTTTCATTGTAATCCTTGAATACTTTTTCGTATTGGCAGTATGCGTTGATATCTTCGTCTTCATGCTTGTAGCCTGCGCCGGCCAGCTTCTTGCGGACGGCTTCAAAGTCTACGGGAGCCAGGCTCTTGCCCGGACGTTCCGTCAACGGCTTGCGGCCCTTGAGGATAATCTTCTGCAATTTTTCCGGGAAGCCCTGATAGGGAATGCCCAAGCGGCCTTCAAAGAATTCTACAACGGACTGCGGGAAGTTGAGGATATCGCCCTTTTCGTAGACATCTTTTTCCGTCAGGCCGTTCTGCACCATGAACAGCGTCATGTCGCCGACGACCTTAGACGACGGCGTTACCTTGACGATATCGCCGAACATCATGTTGACGTCGTGGTACATCTTCTTGATGTCGTTCCATTTTTCGCCGAGGCCAACGGCTTTCGCCTGCTGACGGAGGTTGGAGAACTGTCCGCCAGGCATTTCATGCTGGTATACTTCCGTGTTGGGGAACGGTTCGGCCTTGTCTACGCCCTTGTAGTACGGACGAACTGTCGCCCAGTAGCGGGACATTTCTTCCATGGCGTCGATGTCCAGATCGGGCTGGCGGTCGGTGCCGCTCAACGCATAGTACAGCGTGTTCATGCTCGGCTGGCTCGTGCCGCCGGCAAAGGACGAGTAAGCTGCGTCTACGATATCGACGTTGGCAGCCACGGCGCGGCTCAATGTCGCGACGCCGTTGCCCGAGCCGTCGTGCGTATGGAGATGGATCGGCAGGTCGACCGTTTCTTTCAGAGCCGAAACGAGGCGGTATGCCGCTTCCGGCTTGAGCAGGCCGGCCATATCCTTGATGGCGATGATGTTTGCGCCGGCGTTCTGCAGTTCCTTCGCCATGTTGACGTAGTACGCCAAATCGTATTTCGTGCGGGAGCTGTCGAGGATATCGCCGGTGTAGCACAAGGCGACTTCGGCGATCTTGCCCGTTTCGCGGACGGCCTGAATCGTGCCGTACATGTTGTCCAGGCTGTTGAGGCTGTCGAAAATACGGAATACGTCGATGCCGTTTTTCGCCGACAGTTCGACGAAGTTCTTGACGACGTTGTCCGGATAGCTCGTGTAGCCTACGGCGTTTGCGCCGCGGATGAGCATCTGGAGCAAAATGTTCGGCGCTTTTTCGCGCATCTGGCGGAGACGTTCCCACGGATCTTCATAGAGGAAGCGGTAAGCGACGTCGAAGGTCGCGCCGCCCCAGCATTCATAGGAGAAGAACTGCGGCAGCTTCTTGGACGCCGTTTCGAGAACGCGGAGCATATCGATGGTGCGGACGCGGGTAGCCATCAGGGACTGATGGGCGTCACGCATCGTCGTATCCGTAACCAAAACTTTTTTCTGGTCGAGAATCCATTTAGAGAACTTTTCCGGCCCCATGGAATCGAAAATCTGCTTCGTGCCGGCCGGATACTCACCTGCTACAGCTGTCGGCATTTCCAATCGTTCGAATTCCGGTTTTTCCTGATGGCCAGTGCCAGCATAGCCGTTAATCGTCGTGTCGCCGATGTATTTCAGCAGCTTCGTGCCGCGGTCCTGTACGACGGGCAGGTTAAACAGTTCCGGATGGTTGTCAATGAAGTTGACATTGTACGAACCGTCTACGAATTCCGGCGATTTCAGCACGTTGATGAGGAAGCCGATGTTCGTCTTAACGCCGCGGATACGGAATTCTTTCAGCGTACGCAGCATTTTCTGCACAGCCCCTTCATGGGTCAGCGCATATGTCGTAGCCTTAACGAGAAGGGAATCATAATACGGCGTAATAATCGCGCCGGTATACGCATTGCCGCTGTCGAGACGGACGCCGAAGCCGCCGCCGCTGCGGTATACCATAATTTTGCCCGAATCCGGCATAAAGTTGTTCATCGGGTCTTCTGTCGTAATACGGCACTGGATGGCATTACCTTGGCAATGAATCGATTCCTGCGACGGAATGGCAATTTCCTTGCTGTCCAGCGCATAGCCTTCGGCCACTTTTATCTGGGTCTGCACAATATCGATACCCGTAATCATTTCCGTGACAGTATGTTCTACCTGTACGCGGGGGTTAACTTCGATAAAGTAGAATTTTTCATCAGGCGTAACGAGGAATTCGACTGTGCCGGCATTGACATAGTTGACGTTCTTCATGAGCTTGATCGCCGCGGCGCAGATGTCATGGCGAAGCTTTTCCGACAAGGAGAAGGCCGGAGCGATTTCGACTACCTTCTGGTGACGGCGCTGGATAGAGCAGTCCCGTTCGAACAAGTGGATGACGTTGCCGTGTTCGTCGCCCATGATCTGGACTTCGATGTGCTTCGGATTGACGATGCACTTTTCCAAATAAATTTCGTCGTTGCCAAATGCCAATTTAGCTTCTGACCTTGCCCGGTCATAGGCTTCGCGCAAATCAACCATGCGGTTGACCATGCGCATGCCGCGGCCGCCGCCGCCGTTGACGGCTTTGAGCATGATGGGGAAGCCTTCTTCGCGGGCGAATTTTTCGACTTCTTCATAATTCATAACCGGGCCGTCGCTGCCGGGAATATACTGGATGCCCGCTTTTTTAGCCTGAATACGGGCGTTGATTTTATCGCCGAACATGATGAGATGTTCGACCTTAGGCCCAATGAAAATAATGCCTTCTTCTTCGCAGCGCTTCGCCAAATCGGCGTTTTCGGACAAGAAGCCGTACCCCGGATGGATTGCGTCTACGTCGTGTTCATGGGCAATGCGGATAATATCTTCAATATCTAAATATGCATCTACCGGTTTCTTACCTTCCCCAACCAGATAGGATTCGTCCGCACGGAAACGGTGCAGAGACAGCGAATCTTCTTTGGAGTAAATAGCTACGGTGCGGATTCCCAGCTCGTTGCAGGCACGGAATACGCGGATAGCGATTTCCCCGCGGTTGGCCACTAAAACCGAACGAATTTTTCTCATGAAAATACCCTCCTGAGTAATGATTTACAGTACATAACAATGAATGATAGGTATATTACCTTTTCTTTTCACTGTAGTTTTAATTATAACAAAATAGGAAAACATTACAAGAGAAGGAATCGTTATATACGGAATAAATACTGTATACAAAATAAGAACTGCTGAGTTATCCCCGAATCCTTCCGAAAATGATAAAAAGCCCGCCGCACATTGCTGCACGGCAGGCAGGGAGAGGCGTTACCGATGCTGAATCGCTTCGACGACAGCTGGTAATTCTGTAATATTCTGGATCACGTAGTCTGCGCCGGCTCCTTCAAATACGGCCCGCACGTCCTGACGCTTCTGAGTTTTTTCTTCTTCGCTCAAGGCGTTGAACTGGTCTTCGTTCAGCCCCATGACGGAACTGCCGTCGATAATGCCGACGGACCAGACGCCGGCGGCCTTGCCCTCTCTAATATCCGACACGGTATCGCCGACCTTGACGACGCAGCGTACGTCCGACAGGCCCAGCTTCATCATGTTTTTAAAGATCATATAGGGATACGGGCGTCCCTTGCCGTCCGTCGAATCAGGGGAAAACCAGCAGTCCGGCTCATAGCCCTGGTCCGCCGCGGCTTTGACGACGATGTCCATCATGACGTCCGTATATCCCGTCGTCGAGCCGATGGCCAGCCCCATAGCCCGAAGCTTGGCTACCGTCTCGATGACGCCGGGCTTTACCTTCGAATAATTGGCGAGCGTCGACAACAGCTCCGGTTCAAAATGGCTGTAAACTTTTTCTACGTCTTCTTCCGCCCAAGCGCTGCCGTTTGCGTCTTTCCAGGCTTCGCCGATGCGGTCCATGGACAGCATCGTGCGGATGTGGTCGCGCTTGAGCATCCCCATGGGCTTTCTCGTTTCTTCTTCCGTAACGGTTACGCCGTTGGCGGCAAAGCTGTCCATAAAGGCCCGGACAGGAGCCATGCAGCCGAAGTCGACCGTCGTGCCTGCCCAGTCAAAGATAATTCCTTCTATTTTCATCGTCTTACTTCAATCCCTTCATATAATCTGTGAAAATCTGCAGAATTTTCTGTACGTCTTCGTCGTAAATTTCGCCGATATTGCCCAGGCGGAACGTATCCTGGGCCGTCAGCTTGCCCGGATAGATGACGTATCCCCGTTCTTTCAGGAAGGCGTACATATCCTGGAAGTCGAAAGACATGGTTTCCGGATACAGGAAGGTCGTAATGATCGGCCCCTGCACGTCCTTGTCGATATACGCCGTAAAGCCCAGGGCTTCCATCCCTTCGCGAAGGGCGGCGTTCGTGCGGGCGTACCGTTCGTGACGGGCCGCAATCCCTCCTTCGGCGCGCAGTTCTTCCAGCGCCTTGCGGAAAGCCGCGACGACGTGTGTCGGCGACGTGAAGCGCCATTTGCCGCCGTCCTTTTCCATCGTTTCCCACTGGGCGTATACGTCGAGGGACAGGCTGCGGGCCGTGCCCTTCGTTTCCTTCAAATCAGCTTCCTTGGCAATGATGAAGGAGAAGCCCGGCACGCCCTGGATGCACTTGTTGGCACTGCTGATGAGGTACATAATCCCCAGAGCCGGCACGTCGATATCGACACCGCCGAAGCTGCTCATAGCGTCGACGATGAATTTCTTCCCGTACTTCTTCGCCACTTCGCCGACGGCGGCAATATCGTTGAGAATGCCCGTCGTCGTCTCGCTGTGGACCATGGAAATATGGGTAATGGCCGGGTCGGCTTTTAAGGCTTCTTCAATAGCGTCCGCCTGGGGAATCGTATCGTACGCCGTTTCAACGACAGCGTAGGGAAGGCGGTGATAGCGGCAGATTTCCGCCATGCGCTTGCTGTACGCGCCGTTTACGGCGATGAGAAGCTTGTCCGTATCCTTGATGACGCTGGACAAGACGGCTTCTACGCCGAAGGTGCCGCTGCCCTGCATGAGAACCGTCGTGTATCCCGATTCCGCATGGGCCAGGCGGAGGAGCTCCGCCCGGATTTCCTGGGTCATGTTCTTATAGTCGTCGTCCCAGGTGCACAAGTCGACGAGCATTTCTTCTTTTACCGTTTCCGTCGTCGTAAGCGGCCCCGGAGTGAGCAATTTATATTTATTTTTATCCATAATTCGTTACCTGCTTTCTCTTCGATTATCCTTTAATGAGCTGCTGATGCTTTTTCAAGAGGTCTACAGTCAGCGCTTCCTTATACTGCTTCGGATAGGCCGGTTCGAAGGTCTTGTCTACGGTTTCGCCTTCATACAGGGCCATGGGGTAGAATTTGAGCAGTTCCTGGCGGCTGTTCTTGACGATGCATTCGGCCATCTTCATAGCCAGCTCTTTCTTCTTGCTGTCGGCCTTATTGATAACGGCTACGCCTTCGGTGAGGAAGAAGTTGCCTTCCGTCGGGTCGACGACTTTAATGGGCAAGCCTTTCTGTTCTTCCATCAGGCCCTGATGACGGAGGCCGAAGCCGACGGCCACTTCGCCGGCCTTAACTTTTTTGAGGGGGCCGGAACCGGATTTTTCCATGTGCGGGCCGGCGTTGGCTTCGAGCTGTTTCAAGATAGCTGCGCCTTCCTGTTCGCCGTAAGCGTCGAACACGGCCTGGGCCAGCAGCCAGGATGTAGACGAGCCCATGATATCAGGCAGGGAAATCTTATCTTTATATACGGGGTTGGTCAAGTCTTTAATGGATTTCGGCATGGGGAGATTTTCCTTCTGCAATACTTCCGTATTGACGAAGATGGCGCCGAACTGGCCTGTCGTCGGCTTGTAATACGACGGCGTTTCCTGCAAGGTCTTGGCGTCGAAGGTCAAGTCTGCGAACATCTTGTTTTCCTTCTGGGCCGAATCGATATAATAGGTGCTCATGGTAATCAAGTCGGCTTCGATATTCGTGCCTTCGGCCATGAGCTTACCGCCTAATTCGGACGTGCCGAAGGCCTGCATGACATATTTTCCTTCAAAGCCGTTGCTGTCCAAGGCATGCTTGAAGGCGTCCTGCGCTTCCGGGTCGGCGTTGGTATAGATGACGACTTGTTCGTCTGCCGACGCGCTGTCGCCGCTGCTGCCGCAGCCGGCAAATCCGGCGGCCATAGTCACGGCCAAACATCCGGCGATTAAATACTTGTACCATTTTTTCATGATGTAAATCCTCCTCGTAGTAGCTGATACATATTGTGATTTTTATATGCGTTCCGGCAAATCTTCCAGGCCGGCGTTCTGCCGTTTGGCCTCTTTGCCGAAAATGCTTTGGAATTTCTGCTTGACATGGAGCACGATATCGTCATGGCTCGACAGATAATCGAAGATGACCTTGACGATGATATTCGTCAGGAAAATGAGCAGGGACAACACGAATACTTCGTCGTATTTTTCAAAATACTGGGCCTGGGTGATCTTCGTCGTCATGACCATCGTGCGGGCGCCGGTGACGAAGATAATGGCGCTGATCGTGACCATAGCCTGAATGAAGATATAGCTGAGCATCTGGAACACCGTCGACATCGTGTTGGGAATGATGACCCGGAAAATCGTCTTCAGCCACGAATCGCCCATCAGAGCCCCCGTCGTTTCCCAAGACATGTTGATCTTAGACAGGGAAGCCTGAATCATGAGGTACGGCGTCGTAAATTCGCGGACTGAATTCAGCAGGATAATGATGATGAAGGTGTTCTGAATTGGCGAGCCCGTAAAGGCAAACAAGAATGCCACGCCGAGGACCATGCCGGGAACGGTATTCGTCACCATGGCGCAGGCGTCCATGAGCATCTTGCAGACGCCGGGAAGCTGGGAGCGGGCGTTGACCAGTGCGGCCATGTAGGCCAGGACCGTGCCGATGACGGCCGTGGCGGCGGCTACCATGACGGAGTTCGTATATACCGTTTCAATGGACCGGTCGCTCAAAATGCGCTGCAGTGTTTCCGTCGTAAAGACGACCTGATAGGGCCAGCTCTTGATAAAGGGTACGATGAACATGATGGCGAAAATAGCGAAGATCGCAGCAATCACGACGACGTACACGGCGGCAAAGAAACCATCGCGCACCTTGTCGTCGGCCAATTCAAAGGTGCTGATCTTGTTGTAGCGGAAGTTGAAGCGTTCTGTAAACCGCAGGAGCCACACGGCGACGATAGACGGAATCAGCATGATGACGGCAATAGCCGAGCCGGACTGGAAATCAGGCACGGCGCCCATCATGACCATGTACAGCTGCGTCGCCACGACGGTGTACTGTCCTCCGATAGAAGCAGGAATACCGAAATCCGTAAAGGATAAGAAGAAGGAAAGAATAAAGGCTGCGGCAATCGTCCCAATCATAGGACGCACGCTCGTAATATAGAACGTGCGCAGCGGGCTGTCGCCCATAATCTGCGATACGATGATGAAATGTTTGTCTACGTACTTAAAGGCGTTGTACAGCAAAACAAAGGCTGGCGGCAGCGTGTAGATAACGTAGGAAATGAGCAATCCCCAAAATCCATAAATGGAAAAGAGCTGGTGCCCGATAATCTGAGTAATTAACCCCTGTTTGCCCAAGGAATAAATGACGGCAAACCCATAGGTTAAGGTCGGCAGAAACATGGGAAGGATGATGAGAATCTGTACGACAGATTTAAATTTCTCAGGAAGCTTCGTATAATGAAGGCCATAAGCCAATACAAAGGCCAGCACGACTGTGATGAAGGCTTCCAGTCCCGATACGGCAAAGCTGTTGCGCAGGGACAGTGACTATGTGAAGCTTTTTCTGTAAATAACTGCCAGGTATAGGTCTTCTATGATACAATCTAAATCATAGGAGGCTTAGTATCATGGCAAGAGAAAAGAAACCGGTACATAAGGTCATTATGACCGAAGGAAAACGCAGCATTATTCAACAACTGTTTCAAGAATATGACATTCAATCCGCAGAAGATATTCAGGAAGCACTGAAAGACCTGCTGGGCGGTACCATCAAAGAAATGATGGAAACCGAGATGGACGAACACCTTGGCTATCAGAAATCCCAGCGGTCTGACAGCGAGGATTACCGCAATGGGTATAAGAGAAAGCGGGTCAACAGCCGGTATGGTACCGTAGATATCCAGGTACCGCAGGACCGCAACTCCACGTTCGAACCGCAGGTGGTCCGTAAACGGCAAAAAGATATCTCTTCTATCGACCAGAAAATTATCTCCATGTATGCCAAGGGAATGACGACCCGGCAAATTTCAGAAACGTTAGAGGATATCTATGGATTTGAGGCTTCCGAAGGCTTCATTTCCGATGTAACCGATAAAATCCTGCCTCAAATTGAAGACTGGCAGAAACGCCCGCTGTCGGAAGTGTATCCTGTCCTCTATATTGATGCCATTCATTATTCTGTCCGGGATAACGGAGTGATCCGGAAGCTGGCAGCCTACGTCATTCTGGGAATCAACATAGACGGACAAAAAGAAGTTCTGACGATTCAGGTCGGAGACAATGAGAGCGCAAAATATTGGCTTTCCGTGCTGAATGAATTGAAAAATCGCGGGGTAAAAGATATCCTGATTCTCTGTGCCGATGGCCTGAGCGGGATCAAAGAAGCCATCGCCGCAGCCTATCCTAACACGGAATACCAGCGCTGCATCGTACATCAGGTACGAAACACGCTGAAATATGTAGCAGACAAGGATCGTAAGCCTTTTGCCAATGATTTAAAGACTATTTATCAGGCTCCGTCTGAAGAACAGGCTTTGGAATCTCTGGAAAGGGTAACCAAAACATGGTCTGTAAAATATCCGAATTCCATGAAAAGTTGGAAGCAAAACTGGGATGCCATCTGCCCAATTTTCAAGTTTTCCATGAACGTAAGAAAAGTGATTTACACGACCAATGCCATCGAATCCCTGAATTCCACCTACCGGAAGCTGAACCGTCAGAGAAGCGTATTTCCAAGCGATACAGCGCTTTTAAAAGCCCTGTATCTGGCGACGTTTGAAGCCACCAAAAAATGGACCATGCCAATCCGAAACTGGGGACAGGTGTATGGGGAACTGAGCATAATGTACGAAGGCCGACTCCCAGAGTAACGCATAGCTGGCAAAAGCAGGCGAAAATCCTGTCTGTACTTGACATGTTCAGCATGTGTTGTTATATATAAACCATGAGCTGAAAGTTCTCAAATTCGCTTTCAGCTTACCGAGTATCATAGAAGATCTATGTTTACAGAGATTTTTTCACAGGCTCGGGACAGTAAAAATTCCTCATTGTTCAGCACGGCCAGATAATTTTCCAATCCGACGCCGCCGGAAGCCTGCAAGAAGGACTTGCTGAGCAAGATAGCCAAGGGACAGCAAACGGCGCCTAAAAAGACGACGCATATAAGCCCGAATATAAACTTTAACTCTATTCGTTCTTTTTCCATGACCTTCTCCTTTACTGCGCCTGCCGCGCCGCAGGCATCGCGCCGGGTTCAAACAGCTTGTAAATGTTGTCGCGCTTGATTTGCAGCTGCGACAAGATAAACTTTTTGATGAAATCGTCCTTCGGAGCATGGATAATGTTGTCCGGCGTATCGAACTGGGCGATTTTGCCGCCGTTCAAAATAAGCACCCGATGAGACAAGGTAAGGGCCTCTTCCGGGTCATGGGTTACGATAATCGTCGTCAGATGATACTGCTTGGCAATGGTGCGGATGCGTTCTTTAATGGATTCCTTAATAACGCCGTCCAGCGCGCTGAGCGGTTCGTCGAGCAGGAGAATCTTTGGCTTCATCACCAGCGTTCTGGCTAAAGCGACGCGCTGCTTTTGGCCGCCCGAAAGCTGACTGATGCGCTTATCGACGTGGTCCTGCAGGTCCAGAAGACGAATGAGATCGGCAACTTCTTCTTTTGTCGCAATGCCCGGCTTATTGCGCAAGCCGTACACGATATTCTGATAGGCCGTCAGGTTGGGGAACAACGCATAATCCTGAAATACGATGTTGAATCCCCGCTTCTGCATGGGAACGCGGCTTAAATCTTCGCCCTTATACAAGAGTTGACCGCCGCTGAGCGGCGTAATTCCTAAAATGACGTTCAGCAGCGTCGTTTTGCCGCCGCCTGAAGGTCCTAAGATAGAAATAATTTCGCCGTCTTCCACGGTCAGGGAAATATCGTTAAGAATCACTTTTTCATCATACTTTTTAACAATATGCTTTAACTCCAGCATAGGGGATGTCCTCCTTTTTCAACACTCTTGTTGCAGTATACGTCCCCTTTGCAAAGATTATATTTATATATCGTAATTTTTAGGTAAAATACGGAAAATAAAAGCAAATAACGTTAATTTATTGCTCCATAACTACAGCCTATAAAATGCATAAAAAAAGACCGTCCAGTCTTCATAGTGCACTGAACGGCCTTTCACATTATATTTCTGTTCGCTTCATGCTGCAATATTCTGCAAATATTATGTTATTTTCTCAAAATAAACCGCACCAACAGGATGCTCGCTTCATACAATACAATCATCGGCACGGCGATCATAACCTGCGTAAACACGTCCGTCGTCGGCGACACGACAGCGGCGAAGATAAAGGCGACGACGATGAGAACGCGCCGCTTAGATTTCAAAAAGGCCGACGTAATCAAACCCATCTTCGCCAGGAAAAACAAGACGAGGGGCAGCTCGAAGACAACGCCGAAGGGCAGCATGAAAGCAATAAAAAAGGACAAGTACGAGCTGAGTGAAAACATAGGCTGCAGCGACGCCGTAGCAAATCCCATAAAAAACAGCACGGCCGCCGGAAATACGGCGTAATACGAAAAGGCCAGGCCGGCATAAAACAGCAGCACCGCCGTTGGAATAAGCCAGAACACGGCGGCCCGCTCGGAAGGCATCAGGGCCGGACGGACGAAGCCCCATAGTTCATAGCAAATAATCGGCAGCGTCACCAACACGCCCGTACACACGGCTACCTGAATATACGAGAAAAAGACTTCTGCCGGATTGAGAAAATACAGCTTGCCTGCCGGAGCCGATATGACGTCGATGATTTCCTCTACAAAATTATAGGAAACGCCGCTGGCAACGGCTACCGCTGCCAGGCAGATAATCAGGCGGCTGCGAAATTCCTGCAAATGTCCGCTCAGCGGCATTTCTCCGTCCTGGTTCTCCTTAACGGGAGAGTTATCGCTGTCTGCTGCGCTCTGCGCGACCGCGATTTCCTCTTCCGCCTTATCGGGCTTTGTCTCCATGGCTTCCTCCTATGTGCTTCACGTCGTTTATATCCTTTTGAATCGATTCTTTTACTTCCTGTATGTCCCCGGCATGGATGTCGTCGGCGACGTCGCGCATGGCCTTTCGGAATTCCCGCAGGCCCTTCCCGAAGGCTCTCGCGACTTCCGGAAGTTTCCCCGGGCCGAAGACGAACAGGGCGACGACGGCTACGACGATCATCTCGCCCATTCCGATGTTGAACATAGCTCCAATCCCCTCTTTTTACGAAAACAGGCGCCTGATTTGCTCAAGCACCTGTTGAATCCGTACGTATATAATTAGAGATAATGAACCCGGGACGGGTCGTAGCGGTCTTCTTTCAGCCGTTCGTTGCCGCTGTCCTTCGGATAGCCGAAGGATACGATAGCGAAGGGCGTAAAGCCTTCGGGAACGCCTACGGCGCGGCGGACGATGACTTCTCTCGATTTATACGGCGAAACGCCGATCCACACGGCGCCCAATTCCAAATGAACTGCTTCCAGCAGTATATTTTCTACACAGGCGCTTAAATCGAGGTTGACGAAGGCCGGGAAGCGCTGGTTTGTATCACGGCTGCAAACGACGATAGCCGCAGGCGCATTTGCCGCGCAGCCGGCGTAGGGGCTGCAGCGGGATAAATCCTGAATCACCCGTTTATCACGAACGACGTAAAATTCCCAAGGCTGTTGGTTTCCCATGGAAGGGGCGGCCATGCCGGCGCGCAGCAAGAGTTCTATCTTTTCATCTTCAACCATAGTCGGCAAAAATTTTCGAACGCTGCGTCTGGTAAAGATTTCATTCATATTAATCTACTCCCTCCTGAGTACTAAAATAAAAGTACTATATTGGTTTATTATACCATACATAGTAAAAAAGAAGAATAGAAAATAAGCTGTAAAAAATTCTTACGCGCCCCGTAAAAAGGACGTAAAATAGAAAGGACGCCGTCCGAAAGCTCAGCGGCGCGCCGTATATCCTTACGTATATCGTTAAACCTATATTCCATCATTACTAACAGCCAAGCACTCCTCCTTCTGGCTGGAAACACAAAAAAGCTGCCGCACGAAGAGGAATGCGAATCCATAACACCACGATTCCACTCAAATCGAGGCAATAGTCCACTGTCTTTTACCTAACATTCTGCCCTTCTGCGAGACCGAGGAAGGTCAGTGAGAATTTACAGCGCGGGGTGCCTTCGGCAGTTGACGAAAGAAACCGCAAAAGGCCAAGCAGTCAAAAGAGTATCAGCATCTACAAAAAAATGAAAGCCCACTGCCGACAGGGGCTTTCATTGCACAATATAAAAATATCTAAGGCTTGCAGCTGCCGCAGGGTGAATATCCCTGGGCCAATAAGTCGCCGCGCGAGCCGGTATAGGTTTCCTTATTCTGGCTCTTTATGGTCTTAGCGCCGGAACAAGAAGGCTTGTGAAATTTTTTAGAGTTCGTATTTAATATGTACGTATCGGTTTGGTCTGCGCCGACAGGAGCTGTTCCGTCATGAGCCGGCACGGTTCCGCCGCCTTCTGCATGGCTTTCGCCCGTTCCATAGTCGATGACGATGCCTGGCTGGACATTATAGCAATAGACGTTAAAGCAAATGCCGGCGCCCTTGTCCTCTACCGATTCCGCTTCGATCTGCACGCCCCGGGCGACGAGCTCCTTTCCCTGAAAGACCGGCGTAACCCGGTACAGCACGTGGTTTCCCGTTTCCTTCACATAGTCGGCTACCATGTTTTCAAAGGGAAGCATTCCCTGTACGTTCATATACCGTGTGCCCGTAATGAGGTTTTGCTTATTTGCATTTTCCGCCGACAGCTGATAGCCGATGAGATGGCAGCGGTTATACAAATATTTGCCGTCGACACTGTCGTATTTCGCCACCTGCCAGCCTGAAGGCTTCACCTGACCGATAGCGCCCCTCTTTTCTGTCGGCATAATATCCCTGCCGATATTGGCGAAGGCGGCGCCGCAGCGTCCCAGCGAATCTAAAGGGCTATACCGCTCAAAGGACGACTCCGAAAAGTCGCTTTCCGAAAAATCCGGCTTATTGTCATGAAGAACGACGTAGGGCTGGCCGGAAAAGGCTGGTATGTCGGCCAACGACGCGGCAGCCGATACAGAGCTGGCCTGTACCGGACGCGAAGTCTCCGTACTACTGCATCCCGACAAAATCAGACACAACGCCGCAACCAACGTCAATAACAAAGATATACATTTTTTCATTTTTTATAAATCTCCTCCGTAATGCATGCATGGGAATTTCCCGAAAAATCCGTTTTTTCCGCAAGCTTCCATCCCTGCGTCAGGGAAATAGGAAAAAATACGTCTCCCGGATAGGCCCGATTCCAGCGATACAGCCATATTTCTTCAATCTCGTCCGCCCAGGACGCAAAGGCCGCCGTTTCTACGAAGCAAATATCGCCGCTGCCGGCCTGCTGCAGAAAATCCTCGGCAGCGCGTACGCTGCCCGCCTCCTGCGCTTCAAACAGCACGGCGCTGTCCGGATGTATCCACACGGTCCGGCCCGCCGCGCGCTGCAGCAGACGCCGTATCAGGAGCACATCCCGGCTTTGCCGGCGATGATTGAAGGCCATCCCCATAGCGTCGTCTACGCAAGCTGCAATAATCATTCTGCTGTCACCTGCCCTTTCGCATGAGTATTATGATATTAATGAATATTACGAAAAAAAGAGCTGTCAATTTCTCGACAACTCTTTTTCCTGGTGCGGTTGATGGGACTTGAACCCATACGAGCTTTCGCTCACTACCCCCTCAAAGTAGCGCGTCTGCCATTCCGCCACAACCGCATGTGTAATTGTTGGTGCTCAGGGACGGAATTGAACCGCCGACACGGGGATTTTCAGTCCCCTGCTCTACCGACTGAGCTACCTGAGCAAAAAATATGGCGACCCCGATCGGATTTGAACCGACGATCTTCGCCGTGACAGGGCGACATGTTAAACCGCTACACCACGGGGCCGTTTCATACTTTTCAGAACGTCTCGCGTTCCGACAAAAAGTATTCTATCATGTTCCGGCTCTTTTGGCAAGTACTTTTTTTATAATTTTTGCAGAACACGCCTCTTTTTTTCAAATCCCCCTGCCGCCTCAGGACATTCGGCGTCTTACGCTGTTGGGAAGGCCTTGCCAAGAAGATAAAAGCGTGATCTCTTTTCTCAGTGAGACCCATCGCGGCTTCACGTCGCCTTAAATCTGAAAAAAATCTCGATTTCCCCGGCTGCCGCTACTATGTAAACCCTGTATTTTGATGTATAATAAGGTCGATACATGCATTTACACAGTATTTACATTATTTACAGAAAGGTGACATTCCATGGTAAAACCCGCCAATAAACCGCAGCGGCTGTCCTTGTCTTCGTTGAAAGCGGATTTTTCTTCTGCCGTTTCAAGACGCAGGCTCGTTTACTTGCTATGCACGTTTTTCGTCATCTACGCCTTGTGCTATCAATGGCAGTTTCTCGTGTCCCTCGGCCTGGGGCCTGATAATATTCATCACATGACGGTCGGGCTGATTCCAGCCGTAGGAGCCGTCGTCCTGTCCCTGGCCCTGTATTGGCGTCATCTATGCATCGCCTCCGTCGTGCCGACGGCCCTCATCGCCGTCAGCTGGATCGTGACGGGGCCTTATCTGAGCTACATCACGCTGATACAGCAAAATACAGTGTATTTAAATAATATGTACGATATTTACGTCGGCCTGTATCTCTTCGCCATTCTCTTTTGTCTGAACATGGCGGCCCGGCAGTTTTTAAACCGCAAAATCAGCGCGGCCATCATGACGGCCGTGCAGTTCGCGGCCTTCTTCATCATCGCCCTGCAGTGGGTGTACTTCGCCCTGTACCACTCGTGCATTACCACGTCGGGGGCGCTGCTCATCTTCCAAACGGGGCCGGCGGAAACGCTGGAATACTTCCATTCCCTCGGCGTCGGCCGCATCGTATTCATCGCATTGTTCGTAGCGCTTTTAATCGGCGGCCTTCTCTTCGCCAACTACACGCAGAAGACCTTGCCCCGCACGCCTGTATACCGAAAGATTCTCCCCTTGCTGTCGCTGCTGATTATTTTCCCATCTGTCGGCGCGCTGGGCGAAGAAATCTTCCCCCAAGCCTTCCCGATCCGCACCTTTATCGATACGCACGATTACATGGAACGCTCCGCCCTGTACGCGGAAAACCATGACGGCAAATTCGCCGCCCTGCAGGCGGTCCAGCTGAACCCGTCCGAGTCTCCCAATACGGTCGTCGTCGTCATCGGCGAATCGGAAACGCGGACCCTCATGCACGCCTTCAACCCGAATCACGTGGAAAATACGCCGTGGCTGACATCTATGAAGGAAGACTCGGACTTTACGCTGTTTTCCAACGCTTACAGCTGCGTCTGGTACACTGTCCCCGTTTTGGAACGGGCCTTGACGGAAGCCAATTTCTATAATAATAAGGAATTCAATTCTTCCATTTCCATTTTGGATATGGCGAAAAAGGCCGGCTACAAGACGTACTGGTTCAGCAACCAGGGCTCTATCGGCGTCGCCGACACGCCCATCACGCTCGTCGCCAAGACCGCTGACGTATCCGAATGGGTAGACCAGGAATTGAAGCAGTCGACGATGGACGGCGCGCTCCTGCAGTTCCTGCAGCGCGTCGACCCGAATGAAAAGAACTTCGTCGTCCTTCACCTCATGGGCAGCCACATTGAATACCGCAACCGCTATCCCAAGGAATTCCAGGTATTTAACGACGGCACGGTAAATCAGCAGGCCGATTTCGACAACACCGTCCTGTATACGGACTGGGTATTGTCGCAGATTTTCGAATACGCCAAGGAAAATCTCAACTTAGACGCCATGATTTATTTCTCCGATCACGGCAGCGATCCCGACAAAGGCCGCCAGCCCGACGACATCTCCTTCAAGGTGCTGCGCATTCCCATGTTCTGCTACTTATCGGAAGGCTATCAGGCCCGCAATCCCGAAGTCGTCGAAGCCGTCAAACAAAATAAAGATAAGTTCTTTACCAATGATTTAGCCTATGAATTTGTCTGCGGCATCCTCAACATGCAGTCGCCCAACTACGACCCGACGTACAGCATCGCGTCGTTGCAGTGGAAAATGGAACGAAAGGATCTCGTAACCCGCTTCGGCAAGGTCAGCTTGCTGGAGGATACGGAATTCTAACGGGTTCCCATTCTTTTATACGATACGAAAGACCCTGTCTGAAACGGCTCAGACAGGGTCTTTTTAGTATTTGCTTATGCAGTTTGAAATCGGTAGCCGTTTCCCCATACGGTTTCAATGGCCGTAAAGGCCGGCGATACCTGATTCAGCTTGTCCCGCAGCCGGTTGATATGTACCGTCACAGTCGCCAAATCGCCGCTGGCGTCGAGATGCCAAACCTGTTTAAACAGCTCCTGCTTGGAAAACACCTGATCGGGATGGCCGGCTAAAAATGCCAGCAAGTCGAATTCCTTAACGGTCAGCGGGATTTCCGTCCGGCCGCGGAAGGCTTGGCGGCGGCGAATAAAAATCGTTAAATCGCCGGCGCATATATCGGCGTCTTCGCCGACGGTCCGCCGTTCTTCCAGAAGCCGACGGCGCATAGACAAGCACGCTTCGATGCGCGCCGCCATGACGGCCGGCGAAACGGGAGCCGTAATATAGTCGTCCGCCCCGGCTTCCAAGGCCTTGATCTGTTCTTCGTCGCAGCCCCTTTCTGCGACGAGAAACACCGGAACGCTCTGGGCCGCGCGGATCTGACAGCACAGGCCGATGCTGTCCCCATCCGGCAAGGGCGAATGAATCAGGATTACGTCGGCCCCTCCTTGCTTTGCTGCTACCAGCCCGTCTTTTCCGCTGGCCGCGGCAACAACGTCGAATCCTTTCTTTTCAAAAAAGCCTTTTTCCCAGGCACTTGACGTGCCCGTTCCCCCAATAATCAACATGTGCGCCATTGAAATTCCCCCTCTGCGCCAGATGAATAGAAAGACTTATTTGCCTGTCTGAAGACGCCGGAACCCGTAATCGAGGATAGCCGGCGCATCTTCCCAGCGGTTGTCGTCGTTGAACAGGACGACGAGGAGCGTGCGGCCGTTCCGCGTCGCCGATGCGACCAGGCAGTCGCCGGCCGCATTGGTAAAGCCCGTCTTGATGCCGTCGGCGCCCTTATACCCGCTGGTCAAAAAGCGGTTCGTCGTCGTGACGTGCTTTGGCGTCCGGCCGTCCAGATACTGCACGTCGTACGACGTAAGGCTTACGATACGGCGGAATTCCGGGAATTTCTTCATGCCGTAGGCCGCCATCTTTGCCATATCGACGGCCGTCGTGTAGTGCTTCGCCGCCGTCAGGCCGTGAGGATTGACGAAATGCGTGTGCTTTGCCCCCATTTTCACAGCTTCCGCATTCATCATGTCGGCGTACCCGGCTACGGACCCGCCCAGCGTTTCCGCTACGGCGACGGCAGCGTCGTTCCCCGATACGACCATCATGCCGCGCAGCGCTTCCCGCACGCTCAGCTTATCTCCCGGCGCAATGCCCAGCGAAGAGGGCTCCGTATTCGCCGCGTAGCTGGAAATTTTCAGCGGCTGGTCCAGCTCGTCTTCTTTCTGGTCCAACGCCGTGATGAGCGTCACGATTTTCGTAGTGCTTGCCGGGTGCATCCACTTTGTCGGATTGACCTGATACAATATTTTTCCCGTATCGGCATCGATCATGCAGGCCGCTTCCGCGCCTGTCGACGGTACCGCCGCCTGAGCCGCGCTCCCGCTTACGCCGGAGCAGACTGCTAAAATCAAGGCGCACAGGCCGACTGCCATGATGCGCCGCCATTTACAAAACATGCTGCATCCACTTCCTTATCCAAATACATATTCTGCTGCCTGCCGACAGCTTCTAAATATAATGCTTATTATATTTTTTATTAAATCATATGTCAATTTTCCGGGCCGAAAATAAAAAACACGCGCCTCCGGCAGGGTTTCCGCCGAAAACACGTGTCTCTTATGCGAATCGTATCCTTATTCAGCCGGCTGTATCTCCGCATGGAACAGCTCCTTGCCCAGGGTCTGCACCCAAAATCCGAGGAGCTGGCTATACGCCTCCTGTCCCGACGACGCAGCTTTTAAAACCTGGGCCATAAATTGCTGGGCCCAGGAGTAGCTGAAGCGGTCGAACCGCCCCATTTCGTTCATAGCGGGAATCCGCTCCAATAAGGGCAGGAAAATATCCGACGTCACTTCTTTCGCCTTCGGCGTAATATCGTATACGTATCCCATGCCCTTACGGTCCCGTTCCAGGAACACGAGAGACACGTCCTCGCTGCCGCCGCCTTCGGTCAAATCGATGTGATAGGCCTCCAGAGGCAGCTTTTCCCGATCTCCTTCCTTGACGAGCTGGTACGCGCCGTATTTGATGATTTCATACAGCCTGTCGTCATATCCGCTCTCTATTTCGATGATTTTTTCCCGCCATTCACCCCAGGTCAGCGCCGCCCGGCAGCGGTACTCTGCGAACGAATCGCCGCCTAAAAAGGAGCGCACGTCTTCCGACGTAACGGGCGTCTTGGGGTCCGGTATATGCCATACCATAAACTTCTTATGCTTGTCGACGTACAAACAGGGGCTTTCTACATGTATCTGGCTATGGCAATGGGGGCATTGATAAAAAAATAATCCTTCGTCGTGAAGCACGCGCCGGCGCATCTCAGCGTTTTCCCCGCCGTCGATGCAGTCCCATGTGGAAAATGCGCCGACGCCTCCGCAGGCCGGGCACGTGAGCTGCAGCTCGGTGCGGTGCGTCCTGTCTTTCTGCTGATTGTCTTCAACTGCCATGATATATCCTCTCTTATCCTATAGTGTTTCGCGTGCCGCTCAATAATACGACTGCAGCAGCGATTCCAAGCCGGAACTGCTCTTGATTTCCGGCTGCTCTTGGTATGACTGCATTACCGTATCGGCGGCCTTTTCAATATCGACGATGCCGCGGGGCTGGCTCATATCCAGGAAGGGGCGCAGCACCCGCTTCATGGCCCGCACCTGCTCGGCGAAGGCGATGGGGTCGGGCTTATCCGTTTCCACCTGCAGCATGACCAGAGAAATCATCGCCTCTTCTATCATGTCGGCCAATTCGTCCTTATGAGCATCGTTGAGGTGACGCAGCCAAAAGAGGACGGCCGCTCGCGTATACACAGCCTGCATCTCCGCATCGGCGCAGACCAAATCGATGCGCTCCATTTTCCCGCCTTCTTCCATGAGCAGCGGCACGACGGCCGCGGCGGCCCGCTGTCGGGGATAGCGCTTATCTTCCGTGCTGACCGAGGTAAAAGCCAGATAACGCACTCCCTTGTCTTCAGCCAGGCTCAGGCTCTTTCGATAGCAGGACAGCAGCTCCTCTTCTTCGCCGCGCTTGCCGCCGACCCAGATGGGCCCTACGGCATGAATCACATATTTCGCAGGCAGCTTGTAGCCAAAGGTTATCTTGGCGTCGCCTGTACGGCAGCCTTTCAGAGACCGGCACGCCGCCGTCAGCGAAATGCCGCCTGCCTTATGGACGGCCCTGTCGACGGCGCCGCTCAGGCCCAGCAGGCTGGAGCTGGCCGAATTGACGATGGCGTCGGCCGGCCATTTCGTTATATCTCCCACTAACACGCGAAATTGCATGGTATCACATCCTTTACGATATACGCTCGTACATATAAATTCATTATACCATACGGGAAAAGGCGGCGCATAGCGAAGCGGCCTATTTCACAAAAATACTGATGGCCTTCTTGAGCTTTTCTACAGATTCTAAATCGTTTCCCCGCACGGCGTCGGCCAGGCAGTGGTCGATGTGATCCTTCAAGATGACCTTGCTGACGCTGACGACGGCCGAGTCGACGGCGGCCAGCTGGACCAGCACGTCGCTGCAGTCGCGCTCGTCTTCGACCATCCGCTTGATCGCCTCCAAATGGCCTCCGACGCGGGCCAGGCGGTTGACGACGGCCTTCTTCTGCGTATGGCTGCGGTGCGGGCTGCCTGCCGGAGCAGCAGCGCCGCCGCGGCCGTAGGGATCGTAAGAAAATTCGTCGGCCTTCGTCACGCTGACAAAATACAGGTCGTCCCAGTCGACGGTAGCCGAAAGGGTAAATCCTCTGCCGACAAGATCCGCCGCCAGCATGTCCGCAGGCGGCAGCAGCCGGCGGTCTGCCCGATCGTCGTGAATGCGGTTTACCTGCCGCCGTCCCATATCGTGCATGACGATCAGGGAGCCGCCGTCCTTTAAGGCCCGCCGTATCTTTTTGACAAAGTCCCGGCTGCGGCTGCTGATATGGGGATAGAAATTCAGGCAGACGACGGCGTCGTAGGCCTGCTCCGGCAGGTCGTACTTCAGCACGTCGCCCTCGATCAGCGAGAGGCCCGGCAAATCGGAAAATTTTTCCCGCGCCTTATCCAGCATCTGCCGGGAGTAGTCGAGGCCCGTCACCAAGCCTCCTTCGCCGACGGCCCGACTTATATAGGGCAGCAGCACGCCGGTGCCGCAGCCTGCGTCCAGCACCGACGCGCCGGCCCGTATCTTTGCCAGCTTCAGCAGAAACTGCAGCTTTGCCGGATTTTCCTTGCGGTCCCGGTCCCACGTATCGGCATAATTTTCAAAATATATATGTTCTTTATCCATCGCACCTGGTCGTTTCCTTTCATCCTTTTCTATCATTGTAACGGCTGGCCGCAAATTTTACAAACATGAAGTCCGCTCTATGGCGCCCTGAAACAAACGACTGCTCCCGTCGGGGCTTTTTTGCTATAATACAGATAAGGGAAACACATTCGCGAGGTGAGCCTCTATGACTATGGAAAAACATATCTTTTACTCCGTCTGCATCATCAGCTTTGCCGGCTCGTTTTTATCGACAGCCGTTAACATCGCTATTCCCGTCATGTCCCATGAATTCGGCCTGACGCCGGATAAGCTGAGCTGGGTCGTCACGGCCTTCCTGATCCCCACAGCGGCCTGCCTGCTGCCGATGGGAAAGGTATCCGATATCTATGGCCGCAGAAAAACATATGCCGCGGCGCTCTTGGCCTTCGCCTTTACGACGGCTGCCGCTGCTCTGGCAGCGACGCTGCCGGTTCTCGTCGCAATACGGGCCTTGCAGGGCATCGCCTTGTCAGCCGTATACGTATCCTATATGCCCCTGCTGCTGGCAACTACAGACGAGGATTGCCAGGGCCGCATTCTCGGAATCTGCGTCGGCCTGACCTACCTGGGCCTGTCCCTGGGACCGGTCGCAGGCGGCCTGCTGACGGAATACGCAGGCTGGCGCTCTATATTTCTCCTGTCAGCCGCCATGGCTTCCGCAGCCTATCTGTTCATCCGCCCGGTGCGTCAGGAATGGTATGCCAGCGGCGCTCCCTTCGTCAACGCCGTGAGCTCGGCCTTATCCATTGCCGGCATCGTGCTCTTTCTCTGGGGAATATCGTCCTATGCCGAAACGAACCTCCCCTTATGGGCCGGCTTGTTCCTGCTGCTGGCCTTTATCCTTCACGAAAGCCGTTCTTATCATCCCCTGCTGCCGCTGTATATTTTCCGCAGCGTCTCCTTTTCCATGTCCAATCTGGCAGCCTTCATTCAATACAGCGCGACGTACGCCATGTCCTTTCTGCTGTCTCTCTACCTTCAGGTGCTGACGGGCTTATCGCCGGCCGTCTCGGGCCTGATACTCCTCGTCCAGCCCATCATCATGGCCCTGCTGTCGCCGAAAGCCGGCGCCTTGTCCGACGCCTACGGCCCCATGCCGATCGCGACGGCCGGCCTGGCCCTGACGACGCTGGGACTGGCCTGCTTCGCTATCTGGCCCGACCCGTCCGTCGCCTCAGTCGCCGCCTTTCTCGTCCTCATCGGGACGGGGTCCGCTTTATTCGGCGCGCCGAACAACAGCGCCATCATGAGCGCCGTCAAGCCGGCCTATCATGGCGTCGCGTCCAGCATGCTGGCCTTGGCCAGAAATCTCGGCCAGGCGTCCAGCATGGCCGTCGTCACGCTGATTCTGTCGCAGCATACGGCGGCGACAACCTTATACGCCGACGCCGTGCGCGCCGCCCTACGTCAGTCCTACACGCTATTTGCCGTCCTCTGCCTGTGTTCCGTCTTCGCTTCGCTAGCCCGCGGAAAAAAGAAATAGCCGAACGGGCCGTCTTCGCGTATAATAGACGTATTCAATCTATCATAAAATTATCTGCAAGGAGGGTTTGCCTTATGAAAAAACAAGTAATCGCCGCCATGCTCACCGTATCGCTCCTGGCCGCCGGCGGCACGGCCGTCACCCAGGCCTTCAGCCTCGGCTCGATCTTAAAAGTCGGCGGCGTGACGGTCCTCGTCGATAAATTCGGCGACCAAATCAACGATTTCCTCAACAAGCTGCTCATGAAAAACGGCGTCGGCACCGATTACGCTACGAAAGTCGTGCCGGTCCTCAGCATCGGCACGGGCAAGTACATCGGAGCCGTCCAGGTCGTCGGCCCGACAGCTCAGGTCGATAAGGTCAAGGCTGTCGGCCAGCTCGAAGGCAGCTTCAACGACATTGCCCGGGCCAAGGCCCTCATCCCCCTCGAATCCGTCGATATTACCCACCTCAGCCGCGTACAGGGCGTCGGCGTATCGGCTATTATCGACCTGAAATTCTAGTTTTCTAATCCCCCTCGTCGTGGTAGAATAATAACAGCGACATAAAGGGGGAATTTTTTTGAAAACATATCAACCGATAACACCTGAAATCATCGATAAACTCAAGGCCATTACGGGCCCGTCATACGTCAAGACCGACCGGGACATTCTCCTGCAGTATCAGACGGATTACGAAACGAATCCGGCTATGTTCCGCGTCCCCGAAGCGGCGGTCCTTCCGGCGAATGCCGAAGAAATCTCGCAGATCGTAAAGCTGGCCAACGAATACGATTTCCCGATTACCGTCCGCGGCGGCGGCACCAGCCTGGCTGCCGGAGCCATTCCGGTCTGCGGAGGCCTCGTCTTGTCTATGGAACGGCTTAATAAAATCATCGAGCTGAACGAAGAAGGCATGTACATGACCGTCGAAGCCGGCGTCCGCACGATCGACATGCAGAATGAAGCCAAAAAAGTCGGCCTCCTCTACGCCGGCGACCCGTCGAGCGCCGAAAGCTGCCTTATCGGCGGCAACCTGGCCACCAACGCCGGCGGCCTCCGCGCCGTCCGCTACGGCGTCACCCGCGACCAGGTCTACTCCCTGGAAATCGTCACGCCGACAGGGGACATCGTCGAATGCGGCCGCATCCTGAAAAAATGCTCTACCGGCTACGACCTGGAACAGCTCATCATCGGCAGCGAAGGCACCCTGGGCATCATCACCAAGGTCACGGTCAAGCTCATTCCCTTGCCGCCGTACCGCATCGACGTCCTGGCCATCTACACCGACCCGAAAAAGGCCCTGTACATGGTGCCGAAGCTGCTCAAAGCCGGCGTCGACCCGACGAGCGTCGAATACATGGACAACTCCTACGTCCGCGATACGGCCGACTACTGCCAGTATTCCGACATGCCTCATTACGAAGACGGCATCTACGTCATCATCACCGTCGAAACGTTCCGCGAAGACGAATTAGACGCCAAGATGGACACGGTCTGCACGATTTGCGAAGAATCGGGGGCCGTAGAAGTGCTGGAAGCCGACGACCGCATCTGGAACATGCGCCGCAACGTCCAGACGTCGTGCGAAATGATCAGCAAGGTTTTCCTCACCGACGACGTCGTCGTTCCCGTCCATAAAATCGCTTCGACCATCGAAAAGATCATGGAAATCGGCGAAAACTATCCCTTCCAGGTTAAGATCAACGCCCACATCGGCGACGGCAACCTGCACATCGTCCTCTGCAAGATGGACATGAGCGACGGAGAATGGAATAAAAACGTCGAAGAATTCCATCAGCAGGTATACGCCTACGCCTACAGCGTCGGCGGCAGATTGGCCGGCGAGCACGGCATCGGCGCGAAAAAGCTGAAATATATGGAACAATTTACGCCCCAGGGCGAGCTGAAGGTCATGAAGACCATCAAGCGGGCCATGGACCCCAACCTTATCCTCAATCCGGGCAAGGTAATCGACGCGTAAGGCTCGCAAACGCTGCGCCTCACGCGAAATGGCAATATAAAACGGGATGATTCCGGTACCTGCCGGTGTCATCCCGTTTTTTATATGCTGCGCATCATCTGTGCGCAGGAGGTTCTTATTTCAGCAACGCCGCAGCTTTGGCGATGTTGTTGCGGATCGTCTGGCAGCAGCTCTTGAATTCCTGCAGTTCGTCGTCCGGCAAATTGTATTCCATAACCTGTTCGACGCCATGGATGCCGATGACGGCAGGCACGCCGCAGAAAATACCCGTTTCGCCGTATTCGCCGTCCAAGGGGACGCTGGCAGCCATGATTTTCTTTTCATCGTGGAGAATCGCCTTGACGATGGACGCAGCCGTCGAGCAGATGCCGTATTCCGTGCAGTGCTTGCCCTTGTAGGTTACCCAGCCGCCGCCGATAGCCCGTTTTTTCATGTCTTCCCGGTCAAAGGCAAAGCGGGGATCGTCGCCATAGTCGGCCAGCGGTTTGCCGCGGAAGTTGACGATAGACCAGGGAACCATCTGGGCGTTGCCGTGTTCGCCCATCATGTAGGCAGTGAAGGAGTGATGTTCCAAACCCGTCTGCTGTACGATGGCGCTGATGAGGCGGGATGAATCCAATCCCGTGCCGGTGCCCAGCACGCGGCCCTTCGGCAAGCCGCTCTTCTTGGCAATCAAGTCGGTAATGACGTCGCAGGGATTCGTAATGTTGACGAAAATGCCGTCGAAGCCGCCGGCCATGACCTTGGGAACGTAGTCGGCTACCTGGGCCACGGTATATTCCATTTCGTCGTCGCGGTTGCCCGTAGCGCACAAGTTGATGTCGCCGACAGCGTTGACGATAACGTCGCAGTCCTTCAAATCAGCGTAATCCGCTATCGTATACGTGACGCGGTGCGGCATGAACATGACGGCGTCCATTAAATCCTGCCGTTCGCTTTCAGCCTTCTGGGCGTTGCAGTCGCAGATTTTTACTTCATCGGCAATGCCCATCACGCCCAAAACAAAGGCGACATGAGCGCCTACGTGGCCTAAGCCGACGACGCCGACAACTCGTTTCTTTAACTCCATATGTATCCCTCTTTCTGCATAAGTGCTGTAAATAATAATGTAATGGTTTTATGATAAAATATTTTTACGGCAAATACAATAGATGTTTTTAAATTCAACGGATTTGGTCAAATACTAAAACGTTTTAACGGAAAACTTCTTCAAACTTTTTACGGCTGCGGCAATGCACGGCCCCGTCTTCGGAAACGACGATGTCCATCGCGGCGTCGTGGAGCTCCATGGGAATCGGCGCAGTCATCATAGCGTTGCGGCACAGCAGTACCCGCAGGAAGGGCGCCTTCGCCAAGTAAGCGTCGTAAAATCCGCCGCCATAGCCTAGGCGCTGCCCTGCTTCGTTGCCGCTGACGCAGGGAATCAAGCCCAGGTCGATCTCATCGGGCTGCAGCAGCGGCGCATTCGGAGACGGCTCCAGTATGCCCCAGGTTCCGGCCTGCAGCTCGTCCAGCCCGCCGATTTCCCGCATCTCCATGACGCCTTTGCCGACGCACAAGGGGACGCCGACCCGTTTTCCGTCGGCCAGCATGCGTTTAATCAGGGGCTTCGTATCGATTTCATGGGCCATGCCGACATAGGCGCATACCGTACGGGCCGCCTGATAGGCCGGCAAGGATACTACATGGCGGTATATGGCCTCGTCAGCCTTCCGGCAGTATGCCGGCAGCAAGGTTTGCACCCGTTCCAGCAGCAGCCGTCTCAGCCGTTTCTTTTCTTCCCTCTTCGTCATCTGCTCCGCCTCCTGTATCAAAGTCTCATGGCTTCATTATAGCATACCCGCCGGCCCTTCCTGTACAGTCCCTATGAGCCGCCGTTAAGATATCTTATGTATTGATAAAAAAGTATAATAATTTTAACTTTTCCTCATGACAAATTAAAAATACCATGCTATAATATAGGTAAGAAATGCGGAAGCATTAGAAAGGGGTGAGTCCAGTGAACACAGAGATTATTGAACATGCGTCTGGAGGCAAAGGGCATCTTGTAAAAGAGCACCTATTGTCGGCGGAACAATTGCTGGGCAAGAATGACATGTTCGCGAGAGTCACTCTGGAACCTGGATGTTCCTTAGGCTATCATGTTCATCATGGCAACGCAGAGGCTTATTATATCCTTTCCGGTGAAGGCGAGTACGACGACAACGGCACAGTCCGAACCGTCAAAGCAGGAGATGTCACTTATACGTCGGACGGAATGGGTCACAGCATCGAAAACAAGGGCGGCGAAAACCTCGTTTTCATCGCGTTGATTATTAAAAACTAAATAATGTCCACTTATTTCGCTTGATGATTCGCCAATGTTCGTTAGTACTAACTTGTCGGATTTTAGTTCTTCGAGCTTTTCGAATACTTGCAGATTTGCAAATCAGGATAGTCCACAGTTTGAGACGAATGTATGTATTTAGCGAGGTTAAAGATACCAGAACCAAAAACCATATGAATATGAATCCTATACCATAAGGCCCGGTACGCATATGTCGCGTGTATACCGGGTCTTTATCATGGGTAAAGCAATCCCCTCGGCCAACAGGCTGAGGGGATTGTCCTTTATATGCTTCGGCTCGCCGCGGCCTTCATGGCCTTGACGTATTCGTAAATATGGGGGCCCGCTTCCGTTCCGTACTTGCCGATAATCTTGACGATGGCGCTGCCGACGATGACGCCGTCGGCGACGGCGGCGATCTGTTCGGCCTGCTCGGTCGTATTGATGCCGAAGCCGACTGCGCAGGGTACGTCGGTCACGCTTTTCGCCACGTCGATGATTTCCTTCAAGTCCGTCGTAATCTCGCTGCGCGTCCCCGTGACGCCCAGGGACGACACGATGTACAAAAAGCCCTGGCCAACGGCGGCGATTTCCTTGATCCGTTCCTTCGACGTCGGCGCGATCATGGCGATGATGTCGATGCCGTGCCGAGCTGCCTCGCCGGCAAATTCGCCCCGTTCCTCAAAGGGCACGTCGGGAATGATGACGCCGTCGACGCCCGTTTCGGCGCATTTTGCAAAGAATGCATCCTTTCCGTAATTGAAAATCGGATTGGCATAGGTCAAAAATACCAGCGGAACCTGAGACTGCTGCCGTACCATTTCGACGAGGCGGAACACGTCTTCCAGCCGCGTGTTGACCGACAGGGCCCGGATGTTGGCTTCCTGGATGACGACGCCTTCGGCGATGGGATCGGAAAAAGGAATGCCGATTTCCACCAAATCTGCGCCGGCCCGTTCCATCGTCAGGATATATTCGCAGCTTTTTTCAATCGACGGGTCTCCTGCCGTCAAAAATCCAATAAAAGCCTTGCCGTCTTTAAATGCGTTTTGAATCTTACTCATGGATGTCCCTCCCTTTATATCTGGCAATTGCCGCTACGTCCTTATCGCCGCGGCCCGATAAGCAGACGATCATCACGTCGTCCTTGTTCATCTTCGGCGCCAGCTGCATCGCGTGGTACACGGCGTGGGCGCTTTCAATAGCGCAGATGATGCCTTCCGTTCGGGCCAAATATTCAAAGGCTTCGACGGCTTCGTCGTCCTTTACGGGAACGTACTGGGCCCGGCCGCTTTCGTACAGATGGGCGTGCTCCGGCCCGATACCCGGATAGTCGAGGCCGGCAGAAATGGAATATACTTCGTCGATCTGCCCCTGGTCATTCTGGCAGAAAATCGATTTCATGCCGTGGAAGATACCGACGCTGCCTTTTGAAATCGTCGCGGCGTGGAATTTCGTGTCGATGCCCTTGCCGGCAGCTTCGCAGCCGATGAGCCGTACCGATTCGTCGCCGATGAAATGGTAAAACATGCCCATGGCATTGCTGCCGCCGCCGACGCAGGCCAGCACGGCCGCCGGGAGCTTTCCTTCCCGTTCCAAAATCTGCGCCCGCGCTTCCTGGCTGATGACGGACTGGAAGTCGCGGACCATCATCGGGAAAGGATGGGGCCCCATGGTCGAACCGATGACGTAATGCGTGTCGTCTACGCGGCTGACCCATTCGCGCATCGCTTCGTTGACCGCATCCTTGAGGACCTTCGTCCCCGTGGTGACGGCGTGGACCTTCGCGCCCAGCAGCTCCATGCGGTATACGTTCAGAGCCTGCCGTATCGTGTCTTCTTCGCCCATAAAGACTTCGCATTCCAAGCCCATAAAGGCCGCGGCCGTCGCCGTCGCCACGCCATGCTGGCCGGCCCCCGTTTCGGCAATAACCCGCGTCTTGCCCATCTTTTTCGCCAGCAGGCACTGGCCCAGGGCGTTGTTGATCTTATGGGCTCCCGTATGATTCAGGTCTTCCCGTTTCAAATAAATCTTCGCGCCGCCCAAATCTTCCGTCATCTTGCCGGCGTAGTACAGCAGCGACGGCCTGTTAGCGTAATTATCCAGCAGGTCCTTTAATTCCCGCTGAAACTCCTCGTCCTGCTTATAAAAGGCGTAGGCCTTTTCCAACTGATGAATCTCGTTCATCAGCGTTTCCGGTATGTACTGTCCTCCAAAGAGTCCGAATCTTCCATTGCTCATGATGTACCTCCTAAAAAGTATGTCTTATTCGCCTTGCGAATTCTACCATCTTCTGTCTGTCTTTTACGCCTTCTGTTTCTATGCCGCTGCTCACGTCTACGGCATAGGGGCGAAGCTCAGCCGCCACGGCGGCGTTGCCCGGGTGCAGCCCGCCGGCCAGAAAATACGGCCTGTCCAGGGCCGCAGCCAGCGTCCAGTCGAAGGCCTGTCCCGTGCCGCCGGTGCCATGGTCCAGCAGGATGAAATCTGCCGAACTCTTGCCTGCGGCCTGTATATCCTCAGGCGAGCGGACGGAAAAGGCTTGTATGACCGGAACCGATACGGCCCGGCGCAGCTCCCGGATATAACCTTCGTCCTCCGCGCCGTGGAGCTGCACCATCTGGATGACACCCTGCCGTACCAGCGCCGCAACGTGGTCTATAGGCTCGTCGACGAATACGCCTACGGCCGGGATGTCCTCCCGCAGGATTTTCCGCAGCTGCGCCGCCTGCCCGTCCGTCACGCGGCGGCGGCTGCCGGCAAAGACAAAGCCGACGTAATCCGGATGCAGTTCATTGGCCCACTTGATATCGCAGCGCCGCGTCAGGCCGCATAGCTTAATCTTAACCATGACGTTCTCCCGTCAGCTCTACCAGGGCCGCTTTTTTGTCGGCGCTGCGCATGAGCGTTTCGCCGATGAGAACGGCGTCGGCTCCGGCCTCGCGCAGGCGGTCTATGTCGGCACGGCAGCGTATGCCGCTCTCCGCTACGAAGAGGACGTCCTTCGGAACGAGAGGCCGCAGGCGGCAGCTCATGTCCAAGGATACGGAAAAGTCCTTCAGGTTGCGGTTATTGACGCCGATGATGCGCGCGCCGACAGCGACGGCCCGCCGTACTTCATCTTCGTCGTGCGCTTCCACCAAGGCCGACAATCCCAGCGAGTCGGCCCGCCGAAACAGCTTGTCCAGCTGTTCGTCATCCAGCAGGGCGCAGATGAGAAGTATGGCCGAGGCGCCGCTGCGCCGCGCTTCATCCACCTGGTATTCGTCGATGATGAAATCCTTGCGCAGCAGCGGTGTCTTTACTGCTGAGGAAATCTCCTGCAAATACCGGCAGCTGCCCTGAAAATAATCCCGCTCCGTCAGGACGGATATGGCCGCCGCGCCGGCTTGTTCGTATTCCCTGGCGATGTCCACGTAGGGAAACTCCTCTGCAATGACGCCTTTCGACGGCGACGCCCTCTTGACTTCGCAGATAGGCGATATGCCCGGTTGTTTGAGGGCCTGCTCGAAGGGAAAGCCCTCTGCTGCCGGCGCGTCCAGAGCCATCTGCCGCATCTCGTCCCGCGAAATTTGCCGTATATCTTCCGCCAGCCGTTTGGCGACGGCGGCGGCAATCGTATCTAGTATCATGATATCCTCCTAAGCGATGTGGCTCTGGGCAATAAAGGCATCCAAGGTCTGAATCGCTTTGCCGCTGTCGATAAGCTCTTCGGCCAGCCGAACGCCGCCTTCAAAGGTCGACGCCTTTCCGGCAACGTACAAGCCGGCCCCGGCATTGAGGACGACGGCCGTCCGCCGCGTGCCTTTTTCCCCGCTCAGGACGCTGCGGGTAATCGCGGCGTTTTCCGCCGGCGTGCCGCCGACGATATCCGACTTCGCGCCGCGCTGCAGTCCGAACTGTTCCGGCTCGATGACGTAGGTCTTAAAGGTATCGCCGTCGAATTCGCAGATTTTCGTCGGCGCCGACGCCGATATTTCGTCCATCCGGTCCAGGCCGTACACGGCCATTCCCTTTTTGACGCCCAGGCCGTGCAGGGCGTGGGCCAGGGGCTCTACCAGGCTTTCGTCGTACACGCCGAGGATTTGGTGATCTGCATGGGCCGGATTCGTAAGGGGCCCCAGGATATTGAACACCGTCGGAACGCTCAGTTCTTTGCGGACCGGCCCGACGTACTTCATGGCCTTGTGATAATGCTGGGCAAAGAGGAAGCAGAACCCTACACTGCGGAGCAGCTCGACGCACCGCTTTGGTTCCATGCAGATATTCGCTCCCAGGGCTTCCAGCACGTCGGCGGCGCCGCTCTTGGACGTAGCCGCCCGGTTGCCGTGCTTCGCCACCTTGCAGCCGCCGGCGGCGCAGACGAAGCCCGACGTAGTGGAAATATTGAACGATCCCGACTTATCGCCGCCGGTTCCGACGATTTCCAACACACCGTCGCAGCCGTCTACGGGCAGGGCATGGGCCCGCATCGCCTTGGCGCAGGCTGTGATCTCGTCGATCGTCGTCCCCTTGGCCTGCAGCGCCGTCAAGAAGGCTGCCGTCTGGACCGGCGTCGTTTCGCCGCTCATAATTTCGTCGATGACGGCCATCGTTTCTTCCATGGTCAAATCTATTTTCTGTATCAATTTTACCGTTGCTTCTCGTATCATGATGACATCCCCCTCCGCATAGATCGTCTACGCCGATAGCTGTAAAAAATTTCGAATCATTATCGGGCCTTCCGGTGTCAGGATGGACTCCGGATGAAACTGCAGCCCGTATATAGGATAGCGTCTGTGTCCGACGGCCATGATTTCCTTTTCGTCTGTCTCAGCCAATATTTCCAATTCGTCCGGCAGCGTTCCCCTCTTCGCCGCCAGCGAATGGTAGCGGCCAACGTCGATAGCCGGCGGCACGTCCTGGAACAGCGGCGACGGGCTGCAGATATGCGCCACAGACTGCTTGCCGTGCATGAGCCGTTCGGCGTATGTAATCTCTCCGCCGAAGGCTTCGCAAATGGCCTGATGGCCTAGGCACACGCCTAAGATGGGCACCTTGCCGGCAAAATGCCGAATAGCTTCTTCGCAAATGCCCGCCTCGGCCGGCCGCCCCGGCCCCGGCGAGATGACCAGGTGGTCGGGCCCCATGGCTTCGATAGCCCCGACCGTCGTCTCGTCATTCCGCACGACGGTAATCCGTCGGTCGAACTGTCCCAGCAGCTGGTAGAGATTGTAGGAAAAGCTGTCGTAATTATCAATAAGCACAATCATCGTCTATCCCTCCGTCGGCCTGCCGGATCGCCATGACCACGGCCTGAATTTTATTGAGACATTCCTGATATTCCCGTTCGGGCACGCTGTCGGCTACGATGCCCGCTCCGGACCGGACGAACAAGCGCCGGCCTTTCTTGTAAGCCAAGCGGATGCCGATGCACATATCCATGTTGCCCGTGAAATCAATATACCCGACAGCGCCGCCGTATACGCCCCGCTTTTTCCCTTCCAGCTCGTCGATAATCTGACAAGCCCGGATCTTCGGAGCTCCCGACAGCGTCCCCGCCGGCAGGACTGCTCCTACGGCGTCGACAGCCGTCTTATCTTTGCAAATCGTCCCCTTTACCGTAGACCCCAGGTGCATGACGTGGGAAAACCGCAGGACGTCTAAGTACGACTCGACGTGGACGGAGCCGAATTCGCTGACGCGCCCCAGGTCGTTTCGCCCCAAATCGACGAGCATGTTATGCTCCGCCAATTCTTTTTCGTTGTGCAGGAGCTCCTGCTCCAGCGCCGCGTCTTCTTCGTCCGACGCACCTCTGGGGCGCGTCCCCGCCAGGGGGAAAGTAAAGAGCGATCCGTTATGAAGCTTTACCAGCGTTTCCGGAGAAGAGCCGGCAATTTCCAGATCCTTTCCTGACAAATAAAACATGTACGGCGACGGGTTCGTCGTCCGCAGGACGCGGTATACGTCGAAGAGGCTGCCGTCGGCTTCCGCCTCCATCCGATTGGATAAGACGACCTGGAAGATATCGCCTTCGCGTATATAGTGCTTTCCCGCCTCTACCATGCGGCAGTATTCCTCGCGGGAAAACATGGGCTGGAAGGGGCTTTGCAGCCGCAGAGGAGCGATGTCGGCCCCTTTGCCGCGGCGGATGAGCCGCTCCATCTGCTCCAGCTCCAGCAGCGCCTTTTGATAATGCTCGTCCGCTCCGTCAAGCCGCACGTTGGCAATCAAGAAAATGGTCTGCTTCAAATGGTCGAAGACGATGACCTTATCGAACAGGAACAAATCGAAATCCAGTATATCTTCATCGTCGTCAGCCTCTAAATGCAGCGACGGCTCGGCGTACTGAATATAATCGTAGGCGACGTATCCGACAAGGCCGCCGGTAAAGGGCGGAAGACCGTCGATGCGGGGCGCCGCGTTGTCCGCCAACACCTGCCGAAGGAAGGACGCCGGGTCTGCCGTTTGAACCTCTATATCCGTACCGGCCCGGATGTGGACCGTCCCGTCCTTGCAGGCCAGCTCCATCTGGGGATCATATCCTAAAAACGTGTACCGCCCCCACCGCTTGGAGTCCTCCATGCTCTCCAGCAAGTAACACTGGGAGCTCACGGTTTTCAAAATCCGCATCACCTCGACAGGCGTCCGGATATCAGCGTACATGCGCCGGCTGACCGGCACGGTTTTATACTGGGGGCCGTAGGCCTTTACTTCTTCTAATGACAGCATCGCTGGTTCCTCCTATAAAAAAATCCGCCCATGACAAAGTCTACAACTTGTCAAGGACGGATATAGTTTCTCCGCGGTGCCACCTTGCTTTAGGATATGACTCCTACTCTCGACGGAATGCCATCACATTCCCGGCAACTGACGTATGCCTCCACGTCGCAGAATACTCGGCTAAAGCCTTTGACTGCGCCCTCAGCGGTCCATTTAACGAGCTGCGTTCGGCCGGCTTCTCAGCACCCCGGCTCTCTGTACGTGCACGACATCGTTTTTACTTCCGCCTCACTGGTTTTCATGGGCTATGTTCGTTTGTTGTTTTGTATGATATATCAAAAAAACTAATATGTCAAGGATTTATCTCTTTAAATTTTAAAACAATCGTTTTACGTAATTAAGATAATACATTATAGTGCAAAAAAACGCATCTCTCTTTGTTGGAGGGAATGCAAAGAGAGATGCGCTGAAAGCTATGTATGGCTTAGGTAATCTGATTAGAAGAAGGCCAGGAAAGGCGATACGACTAAGAGCACGCCGGCGAAGATGATAAGGACCAGCGTAATGCCCTTATATTTGTGCAGGGAATTGACCTTGTACACCAGGTAGGCCGGAATCAGGCAGCCGATCAAGCCGAAGATAGGCCCAAGAAGGGTTAACAGCTTGAGAACCGGCGCATTGAGAACGATAGCGCCCCAGGCAACGGCTACGGCAAAGACGAGGATACCCGTTTTTACCATCGACTTGTTAATCCGTTCTTCCGGCATCACGCGGCGCAGAATGTTCAGGGCAATGCCGCCGCAGGCTTCGCGGAAGCCAAGGAATACGCTGAAGAATGCCGTCATGACAGAGAAGATGTTCAAAATCAGGCTGAAAATTTTAACGGCGCTGCCGTCAAACCCTCTAGCTACGATAGCCAGGGCAGAGATGTTCTGAGAGTAGGCTTCTACAGCCTGTTCATGGCCCATGGCCAGGTTGAAGGACATAGCATAAGAGAAAATCGTAATGAACAGGACGCTGAAGGCAATCTTCATAGCCCGCATCGCTTTATACCGCGCTACGTAGATAGACTTGTGATGAGAGCGGTAGGAAATAACCATCGGGCTGATGCTGGGAAGGAACAAAATCGACGTCAGCGTAACCGGCAGCATGGCGATGGTGTTCTTAATCAGGAAGCCCAGGTCGGGGAATACGCCGATATTGGCGATGTTCCAATGCTGAACCATGATGCCACCGAGACAGATGACGACGAGGAGCTTTGTCAAAACCATGAGCGTAGACATGCGGAACAGCAGCTGTTCGCCCCGCGACGCCAGTGCAACCATAACGCAGATGATAGCCAGGCCGTAGAAGGGGCTGTCCGACAGCAGCGTATCGGTCACGCCGAAGGAATACAGGAACGACGCGCTGTCATTCGTCAGGGCCGTCGAATACATGAACACGCAGATCAAAATGCTGAGGAAATAGAGAATACCGAGAAGGAAGCCCCAGTTTTTCCCCAAATATCCGCTGATGACGCTGGGATAATCTTCGCACCGCGGCGAATCGGCCAACGTGTTGATAAATAAGCGCTGCAAGAGATAAATAGCCGGATATGCGATGATCGCCGAAAACAGATACACCCAGATACCCACAAGACCGACCTGTACGGGAAGGAATACGATACCGGCGCCGATTGCCATGCCGATACTCATAATAACCCAGCCCCAGTCCGTGCTGTCAAACTTAACGGCCGCTTTCCATTCTACGTCCGTCATCCCTGCCTGCCGCGCAAGCGCTGCCGATGAGTTCATTGTGCATAACCTCCTAAATGAATACAGAAACCGCAGTAAAATGATAGCCGCTCGCATTCTTTCGAGCTAACTGAAACAGACTAGCCATCGTCCCCACACGATTAGCTGCTTCCCCCATCGTAACTCCTTACAGTACGTTGTTATGCGTGTTGCAAGCATTTCTTCAAGCAAGTACCGCATATTTGTATATTTAAATTTCCGGCTGCGCTTTATATACGAAATTCCTATAAGCCATTACAGCCCGTATATTGCCTGCCGTAAAATTTAAAGCTATAATAGTGGTATAACCTTCTACTCAAACGTTTTATTTGTTATCTAAAGTATAACATGGATTGCATAGGCTGTAAAATATATAGAATGCATTTCTAGGTCATAGTTTTATCTTATATCAAGTCGACAAATTTATCGGAAATAAAAGATATTTTCCATAAAACATTAAGCTCGGTCTTTATATGCATGATTTGCATTTATAGTATGCTATTTCATTATTCTATTGCCGGTTTTATGGAATTTAATCGGTAATTATTTTCAAATCAAGAAAACATTTAAAAAATAAATAAAAATTTATATATTTCTGATTTTTCTCCCAAATTTCAGCAAAAATTTTTTTAGAGCGTTGGCAGCAACATCGCCTTTCTGTCTTTTAACAGCCAAAAAAACCTGTTTTTTGCCGGCCCATATCTTCGTCACTGCCAATTCCATAGTTTCTCTATATAAAGCAAGGAGGTATAGTATGACATTACAGCAACTCAAATATGTAATCGAGTTATCTAAACACAATTCCATCTCGTCAGCTGCCCAATCCCTGTCTATTTCCCAGCCCAGCCTGAGCATGGCCGTCAAGGAATTGGAGGAAGAGTTCCATATTACTATCCTGAACCGCAATCACCGCGGCGTATCCTTCACCGCCCAGGGCCTCGATTTCCTGCGCTTCGCCCGCTCAATTATCGAGCAGACCAGCCGCCTGCAGACCTACTTCGACCGCAGCGCCGGCAGGCAGGATAAGCCCCATCTGACCATTGCCGCCCACTACGATATCTTCGCCGCCGACTCCTTTACCAGCTATCTCCAGACGCTAAGCGGCGACGCCTACTCTCTGTCGATCTGCGAAGGCCGCACGGGAGAAGTCATCCGCCAGGTCGCGGAGCAGCAAAGCCAGATAGGCGTCCTGCTCATGTCGCCGCGCACGACGGCCTATAATCACGCCGTGTTTACGAAGCGCAATTTAGACTTCACCAGCCTGAAAACGGTCTCCCCCTGCCTGTACGTCCGTTCCACCCATCCTCTGGCACAGTCCGCATCGGTATCCCTGAAGGACCTCGTCTCGTATCCCCACGTAAAGATGAAGAGGGAAAATACGAACAATTACCTGTCGGAAGAGCTGCTCCCCGATATACGGTCTGAAAAGGAAATTCAGGTAACCGACAGAAACACGATGTTTACGATCATAAAAAACACTGACGCCTACGCCTTAGGGTCCTGCCGTCTGCCCCAGGGAATCTGCTGCGACGGGATTTGCTCCATTCCGCTTCACACGGCCAATACCCTGACTGTCGGCTGGATTCATTTAAAAGGCATTTCCATTGCACCGGAATGCCGCCATTACCTCGAATGGCTCGAACACTGCCTGCAGGCGTCTCAGCCGGACCAGGACTAACAGCCTGTCCGACTCCGCTCCCATATACAGAAAAGCCCTGCCGTACCATCTCGATACGGCGGGGCTTTTTCGTCATACCTATTATGGATTCCAGTCTATGCCGTTGCCGTAAAATTGGCTCGGCGTATCCTGTAATTGAATATTGACGACGACCGGCATGTCGGCCTGCGTCTGTATCCACTGCTGCAGCCGCCCGGCTTCGTCGGCCGTGAGCTGTCGGCTGACGACGATATAGGCCAGCCATTGACGGCCTTCCGTTTCTTCTTCTCCGTTTAAGGTGCTCAGCGTGCCGCCGCTGATCTGCCGTACTGCAGGGAATAAAACCGGGGCCTGCCGGTTCAGGCTGCGCAGGAGATTTTGATCCGCCGCGTCGCGCTTGTACGAGCCGTAATACTGATTCGCCAACTCCTTATAGGATTTGCCGCTGTCGTTTTTCAGCTCGTTGGCCAGGCGAGCGTTGATGATTTCCTGCACCTGTTCCTGATTGAGCTGCGACGCCGGCCCCTGCACAACCTTCAGAGTCGTCTGCCGCAGCTGTCCATACTGATGCAGAGACGCTTGCAGCCGCTCTATCTCCTGATCATCTAAAGGAGCGCCAATGACGTCGACGATCAGCACGCCGTGATCCAGCTCATAAGCGACGACGCTCGACGCCTCGAGATCCATGTCCTGTGAAATAAACGATTTGACCTGCGAATCACGGATATTTTCATTCGCCGTGACATAGGCCATGTACAGGCTGGGAACCGTCACGACCAAACCGCAGACGATGAGAAACCATCGCTGATAGCGAAAATGCGCCTCCGACACGCCGCCGCACACGGGCACCCGCAGGATTTTAAAAATGAGGAAGCTGGAAAAGGTAATAAAAAAGCAGTTGATAAAAAAGAGGTACAACGCGCCGCCGAAGAAATGAAAGGAATGGGCGGCAATACCGTAGCCCGCCGTACACAACGGCGGCATGAGCGCCGTCGCAATCGCCACGCCGGGAATGACGTTGCTCTTCTCCTGCCGCGTATTGCCGATAGCCCCGGCAATCCCGCCGCACAGGGCAATGATGACGTCCCAGGCCGTCGGCGCCGTGCGAGCCAGCATTTCCGGCGACGGCGTCGTAATGGGCGTCAGCGAAAAGTACACGGCCGCGGTGAGCAAGGCGAAGACAACCTGAAAGCTCAATTTTACCAACGACTTTTTAATAAAATGCATGTCGTACGTCGCCATGCCGTATCCCGTCGCCACGATGCCGCCCATGAGCGGCGAAATGAGCATGGCCCCGATGATAACGGCCACGCTGTTCATGTTGAGGCCTACGGAGGCGATAAAAATCGCCATGATTAAAATAACCAGATTCGCACCCTTCACTGTAGAATCGGCGTCGATCCGCGCCGCAATCTCTTCCACCGGCGCGCTGTCCCGTTTAATATCAAACACATCCCGCCATTCGCCCATGTCCATCATCCCTTCGTCTATACGCATTTCATATGAAACCAGCACGGTTTTATTACTAACTATTATACAAAAAATATCAAAATTAGGGTAGACATATGCTCGTTTTCAATGCGGATTACCCTGCATTTGCATATACGTAATACATAAATGAACGTCTTGCCTTTGTTTTATTATTACTTTTGTAGTATACTTTATATATAATACTTTTTTTATCCACAAAAGGAGGTTTTATATGAAACAACTAAAACAAGCATATTCCAGCATACGCCGCCGCTATACCCCGACAGGCGTATTTTTATCGGCTGCCGGTACAGTCGTTCTGATGGCGCTGGCATCTGCCGCCCTGCCCGGGCCGCTGCAAACTCTGACCAATCACCTGAGCTACTCGATCATCAGTCATTTCGGCTGGTACTATTTGCTGTTAGTATCGGCCATCGTAGTGCTCTGTCTATTTTTTATACTTACGCCTATGGGCCGCATCCGCTTAGGAAACCCCGGCTCTAAACCGGAATATTCGCGGCTGTCCTGGCTGGCCATGCTCTTTTCTGCCGGCATGGGCATTGGACTCGTCTTTTTCGGCGCGGCGGAGCCCTTGTCTCATTTCGCCGTTGCCACGCCTCAGGCCGAACCGGGAAGCCAGGAAGCGCTAGCCGATGCCCTGCGCTACACCTTCTTCCACTGGGGCATTCACGCCTGGGCGATTTATGCCATCGTCGCGTTAGCGCTGGCCTATTTTAAATTCCGCAAAAAAGAACCCAGTCTCCTGTCGATGACCTTAAAGCCGCTATTTGGCCGGACGATGGAACGATTTCCCGGCAAATTAGTAGATTACGTCTGTATTATCACTACAGCCTTAGGCGTCGCCACGACATTAGGCTTTGGAGCAGCACAAATCGGCAGCGGCCTAGAGTATCTCGTCCAGGTTCCCAACACGCTGCAGCTGCAGCTTGGTATCATCGCGGCCGCCACGATACTGTTTCTCCTTTCTGCCGTCTCCGGCGTAGACAAGGGCGTACGCATGTTGTCAAACATCAATATCGCCCTGGCCGTCTTTTTAGTCGCCGCAGCCTTGTTCTTAGGACCGACAGTACAGATTTTAAACACCTTAGTAGACACGTTAGGCTCGTATCTGCAAAATTTTGTCCGCATGAGCTTCCGCACCGGCGCCTTCAACGCCGTTCGGCAAGAATGGATTGAACAGTGGACTATTTTCTACTGGGCCTGGTGGCTTTCGTGGTCGCCCTTTGTCGGCATGTTCATCGCCCGCATTTCGAAAGGCCGGACAATCCGCGAATTCCTGACCTGCGTGCTGCTTATCCCGACGCTATTCAGCTTTCTCTGGTTTTCCGTATTCGGAATCCTTGCCAGCGAAACCTATGCGGCTTATCCGCTGATCGCCCAGATGCCGTCAGAGCAGGTATTATTCGGCATACTCCAGACCTACCCGGCCAGTACAGCCCTCTCGGTTATAACCGTATTGCTGCTGTTTATCTTTTTCATCACGTCGGCTGATTCCGCCACCTTTGTGTTGTCCATTCTGTCGGAAAAAGGCAGCCTCATGCCGCACGACAGCGTAAAAATCGTCTGGGGCCTCTTGGTGTCCCTCATCGCCGGGCTGCTCCTGACCATCGGCGGGCTGGCGGCACTGCAAAACGCCATGATCATCGCGGCCTTCCCCTTTTCCTTTATCGTCATTTTGATGATGATCGCCTTATATATCGAATTGTCCCACGAGCAGCGGGAAATGGGGCTGTATATCAAGCCGGAAACATATCCGCCGAAAAACGCACCCTTCCGTTCCTATGAAGAGAATTCGTAAAAACAATATATAGCTGCCAAACGCAAGGGGCTGCATAATCCAAAAAAAAGATTATGCAGCCTCTTTGTATGTCAGCATTGACAAAATAAACCAATCGGTCTATTTTAGTATCAAATACATTGCGAAGGACGGTGATGAAATGAAAAAAGGCGACCAGTCTAAACATCATTTAATCGAATGCGCGGCCCGCCTCTTTTGGCACGACGGCTACAATGCGACGGGAATCAATAAAATTCTTCAAGAGTCAGAGATGACAAAGGGTTCTTTTTATTTCTATTTCAAGACGAAAAAAGAGCTTGCCGCCGCAGTGACTTCCTATTACCAGCAAGTCATTTTCGAGTGGCTTCAGGAGCTGTCCCAGGATACGCAGTGGGAGGAATTCGTCCGCCAGTTTTCCTCCCGCATGCTGAAGGACGCCGCCGACGGAAGGCATTACGGCTGTCCCTTCGCCGTCGTAGGCATGGAAATCGCCTTTGCCGAGCCCGACATCTCGCCATGCTACGCCGCCGCCTTAGAAACTGTCGCCGCATTGTTTCGCCGCGTGCTGGAGCAGTCGGGAGTCCCCTCGTCCCATTCGGCCACGCTGGCCGACCGCCTGTTTTCCATCTATGAAGGCGAACTGCTGCGATACCGCATCAGTAAAGACCCGGTATACATAAAGAATTTAGAAACCCAGCTCATCGGCACGTACTGGGAATACCGCAAAATTCATTCTATATAAGAGGTGATACTATGAGTCGTTCTTCTCTTGTCCAAGCCATCTACGAAACAGCTCTGTCCTGCGGATTTGATAACTGCGGAATCATTCCCGTATCAGCCCTGGACGGCTATAAGCAGCGTTTGCAGGAACGGGAAGAAGCTGTTCCCCAAAGCCGGCCCGTTTACCAGGATATAGAACATCTGGCGGCAGTCCGAGAGCTATATCCCTGGGCAAAATCGGTCGTCGTCTGCATTACGTGGTTAGGAGCATACCGCTATCCCCTCTCGCTGCAGGGACTGTACGGAAAGGCCTTCCTCCTGTCTCCAGACACGGTGCCGGACTGCGAAGCCCACCGGCAAAAGCTGCACTTTGAAACCTGGCTGGCCGAGCAGGGCCTTCGCTTCGAAGGCGGAGAAACGAACGCGCCGGCCCGCATCATACCGCTACGCTACGCAGCCGTCGCCGCAGGCCTGGGAATTTTCAGAAAAAACAATTTCTTCTACGGGGAAAAGGGCTCCTATTACGAGCTGGAAGGCTATCTCATCGATCAGCCCTGCGAGTATACGCATGAATGCCGGCTGCGCCCCTGCGCCGACAGCTGCACGCTCTGCCAAAAAGCTTGCCGGACAAAGGCCTTGTCCGCGCCCTATACGATGAATCCCCTCTCCTGCACATCCTTTTGGACGACCTTCGGGCAAGGCGCCGTTCCGCCACACCTGACAGCCGACCAGTTTACGACCTGGCTATGCGGCTGCGACGCCTGTCAGGACGTCTGCCCTTATAACCGCCACGACTGGAGCCAAGGCAAAGATTTTCCCGGCTTGCAGGAACTCGAACCGCTGCTGCAGCCGGAAACCATCGTCGCCGCGTCGGATGCCGAACTGTGCGACAAAGTAATCCCCAAGACGGACCTTCATATTTCCCCAGACCAGGTACAGACCCTCCGAACGTCGGCATTGCGCATACTAGCCTATTTGAAAAAACGCGGCGATACGCCTGCGCGAAAGGAGTAATGCCATCATGAACATCCTCCTATTAAACAGAAGCCCCAAGGCGCACAGCACGACCTTGGATATGACGAAGGCCTTTCTCAACGGCTTATGCCAAACAGAACCAGCACACATTCAATATATTTCATCATACGACAAGAACGTCAAGTACTGCCAGGGCGACCTGTCGTGCTGGTTTCGCCAGGACGGCCGTTGCATCATCCAGGACGACGACATGAACGATATATTGGCCGCCATGAAGGAAAGCGACGTCATCGTCTGGAGCTTCCCCCTCCACTGCCACGGCCTCCCCGCCTCCTTGAAGGCCATATGGGACCGAACCATCGCCTTTTTGAAAATCAACATGACCCAAGGCAAGACGTATGTAGAACACGAACGCACCTTCGACCTGACGGCCAAGAAGCACGTCGTCATCGTCGGCGGCGGATATCCCTATTATCCCGACAATTTTGCCGCCGTAAAAACGCTGATGCAGATATACCTAAAGCATCCGGCCATGGCCTGCATCTGTGAAACAGCCCTGCTGGACGCATCAGCTCCGGAAATCGAGCCGCTGAAAGAAGCCTTATTCGCCCGACTGCACGAAGCCGGCATAGAATACGGCAAAACGGGACAGCTTTCAGCAGAGACCGTTCGGCAGCTTGAATCTCCGTTGGTGCCGAATGAAACGTACATCGCCATGATCAACAGCCTCGCGCCGGAAACCAAGGCGCAGTAAAATCAAAACCACCAGTAAAACTGGTGGTTTGATCAGGCCCTATAAGGGCCTACTTCCTGTGGTCGCACTCTAAAGAGTGCACTGAATAAAGTCTGCAATCACATCCATACCACGGGCTGCCCCCTATCCGGGGGCATTTTTTTAGCCTTTATCTCTTACTCACCCGTAAACGGGTCTTTCGTTTCCTTAAAATCTAACGTATCCATCATCCTATCTTCTTGTAATTGATTGCGTATGTATTCCTTGATGGCATTTTCGTATTTTCCTACGCTGTCTACATAATATCCCCTGCACCAGAAATGCCGATTTCCATACTTGTATTTTAAATTTGCATGTTTATCAAATATCATTAAGCTACTCTTACTCTTTAGATAGCCCATGAACTGTGAAATACTGATATGCGGTGGGATGGACACTAAAAGATGGATATAATCCGGGCAGCATTCTCCCGCAATGACTTCTACCCCTTTTCTCTCACACAACTGCCGTACGATTCTTCCTATATCTGCTTTTATCTTTCCATAAATAATCTGCCGCCTATATTTGGGAGCAAAGACGATATGATATTTACATCTCCACTTGCTATGTGTTAAACTTTTTATGTCATTCATTGACAGGAACCTCCTATTCTGCTTATGGATGTGGTTGCCAGACCCGCTTCATTGTATCATAGGAGGTTCTCTTCTGTTTCTATAAGAAATTTTTTCTACCCCTAGTGTAACTAGGGGTTTTATCATGCCTATTCGGCGACAAAAAAAATCCCTGCCCCATCTGCATTCAGCAGAGAGGTCAGGGATTTGTATTTCCATGCCATACAATATAGCCGTATTAAATAACCGGCCCGACGCAGAAAATATCCATAGAGCCAAAGTACCCTAAGGCTTCGTTTTTCGTCATCCGGCCCGACAGCACTTCCAGCAGCAGCTTGAAGGCTTCTTCGCCGATTTCTTCAATGTGGCTCTGCCCCAGCAGGATGCGTCCGGCATTTAAGTCCATGTCATGCTGCATCCGTTCGTACGTATTGGGATTGCCGCAGATCTTGATGACCGGCATGGACGGGAAGCCCTGCGGCGCGCCCCGGCCCGTAGAAAACATCATGACCTGCGCGCCCGTACAGGCCATGCCGGTCAGAATTTCCGGCTCCCGGCCCGGCGCGTCTTTAATCCACAGGCCCTTCAGGCCATCGGCGCGGTCGCAGTACTCCAGCACGCCCTGAATGGGACGGTGCCCCGATTTTACGATAGCCCCCAGGCTCTTTTCTTCTATGCTGGACAGGCCGCCGGCAATATTTCCCGGCGTCGGCTGGCCGCCCCGCATGTCTTCGCCTACCGATTTAGCCCGTTCTTCCATGCGGTTTACGATGTCGAAAATCTTTTGCCCTACGGGACCGTCGGGCCCGCCGACGGCGCGGTTTGCCAGGATATGTTCGCCGCCGATGAATTCCGTCGTTTCGCCGAAGATGACCGTCCCGCCGAGGTCGACCAGCTTATCAGCCACATAGCCGATGACGGCATTGGAAGCCAGGCCCGACGTCGCGTCGGAAGCGCCGCACTTGATGGACATCATGATTTCCGAGGCATCGACTTCTTCCCGCTGGCAGCTGGAAATCTCCATGACCATCCGCTGGGCCGCATCGATACCGGCCTGAATGGCCCGCGACGTGCCGCCCAGTTCCTGAATCCGGATGATGTCGACAGGCTTTCCGCAGGCCCGGATTTCCTCTACCATCCGCTCGTGATCCGTCCCTTCGCAGCCGAGGCTGACGATTAAGGCCGCGCCGACGTTCGGGCTTTGTCCCAAGTTGGACAACACGTCGGTTACGCGCTTTAAGTCTATGGGCAGCTGACAACAGCCCTGATGATGAAAATACCCGATCGTTCCCTGAACCTGCCGGCAAATCGCTTGTCCTACGTCGTTGGCGCAGATGACGCTGGGAATGACGGCGACCAGATTGCGTGCCCCTACTTTGCCGTCGGCGCGGCGATAGCCCTGAAATGTATACTTGCTCATACTCATTACCTCCCTGCAATATCTCCTCTGCCGCGGCGCGCTTCTAAATTGTGGACGTGCACGTAATCGCCCTTTGCAATATCGCAGCTGGCCGTCCCGATGCATTCGCCGTACTTCATGATGAAATCGCCCTGATGCAGATCCCTCAAGGCAATTTTATGGCCATAGGGGATATCGTCGTTTACCCGTATAATCTCCGCGTGTCCCTTTTTATCGCGCACTTCGACGTCCATCCCCTTCTGAATACCTTCAGCAAAAATAGTCGCCACGTTATCCAAATCGTCAATCTTTAAAGCCAATTTCAAATCCATAAGCGTCCCTCCTGTCTCGTCTATCAGAACAAACCCTACGTACGCAAAATTCCGCATCACGCTCCTATCTCCAGCCGCAGTCCCTGTAAGCTGCCCTAGCTGCAGCAATAGCCCTTTCCAACCTGCCGCAGCGACGATTGAATTATTCTTAAACCCAGTATATCACTTAAATAATTTATTGTGAACATTATGAACTCATCATATTTTAAATTACTTTTCTGAATTACTATTTATATATGCCGTACAACTATCCTACAGCATTTTATGCCCGACATCGTGTATACATCCTGCCGCAAATAAATCTATACAAAACATACCGCAAAAAAATAGGACTCACCGTCGTCATTCCAGTGAATCCTATGCATCAGAAATATATGATACCGCGCTGCATAGCCGCCATATCAGCGTCGTTCCTGCAAAAAAAGGGCAGAAAGGGAGCAACCCTCTTTCGCTGCAAGGGCTCGCCCGTCATCTTGACAGGTATGTTTTATGCACCGGTCATGGTATAATAGTGGCGTTGCTTACCCCATACCGGCAACGGAAAGGGGGAGTGTTTCAATGCCTTTACGATTTTTGGAAGCCGTCGCGGCTAGTGTAGTGGCCTACTACCTATGCAAATGGTTAGACGTGCTTCTGCGTGAGATAAGCAACTAGCCTAGGTGCAGCGTTCACCGTAAAGAACGCCAGAACCCCACAAGGTGGCCTAGACCTTGTGGGGTTCGTTATGTTTCCATGCCTTTACGGTTCACCTTTAGTATATCAGCACCAATGCCGGGCGTCAATACATCGCCGCGAATATTTCTATTCGTTCGCATTCGCAATACCAGGCGGTGCCCTGCTGTTGCTTTGGTATCCGAATTTCCGACCGCCAACACGTTACATGGCCTTAGGCCCAAACATCATTACGGCCAGCGTTTCGATGATCTTCGGCAGCCGACGGCGGCAATAGCCTTCACTCACGGCGTTGTCGCTTGCGATAAAATCACATAACCGCGCCATATTTCGCCTTATTTCCTGCAAAAAGGGCAGAAAAGGAGCTCCCCTCTTTCGCTGCAAGGGCTCGCCCGTCATCTTGACGGATATGTTTTATGCGCCGGTCATGGTATAATATTGGCGTTACTCTCCCTATACCGGTAACGGAAAGGGGGTAAGCAGCATGTTCGATTTACTCATATCGTTTTTTGTATCTGTCGGAGCAAATGTAGTTGCCGCCTGCATTTGTAAGTGGCTGGATAGATACCGTTAACAGAGTAACCAGCACATAGCAAGACACCCTGGGAAGTTGCCGCTTCCCAGGGTGTTTTTTACAGCACATTTTACTCATATCGTTGCCTATTTGTAGTATATCAGCACCAATGCAGGGAGTCAATACGTTGCCGTGAATCTTCTGTTTCATATTGATCGTTCCATACATCGAACTTCACAAAATGCCGCACATAAAACCATCCTATTCTTTCCCATATTGCAAAAGAGGTTTCACCGTTTTCAAAAACAGTGAAACCTCTTTTTTTTCTGGTGGAGATAAGCGGGATCGAACCGCTGACCTCTTGAATGCCATTCAAGCGCTCTCCCAGCTGAGCTATACCCCCATGTGTTTGACAAGGAGTATTATAGCATAGTGAAACTTATTTTGCAAGGGATTTTTTCCTAATATGTTGAGCCCTTTCATACGATCAACCCCATGGCTCAGCCAGAAGTCAAAAAGAGATTTTAGCCTTCTCAGAAGTTTTTCAAATCAGACAAAGGCCCACCGCATACCGACATTCCACTGCCACGGCGTTTCTACATCTCCGCCGAAGGTTTTCACTACGTCGGCATATAGATAGCTGCTGTCGTTCACTTTATAATTAAACCCAAGGCCAGCTTCCCACCACGTATCGCCAATGTCCTGACTGTAGCTGTTGCTCAATCCCTTCAGACTTAAATACGTGTCGGCGCTGCCGGCGAAGTCATGCAGCAAGCTGGCTTTAGCATATATGCTGCCTTTTTTGTCAAAGGCTTTGCCCACTTCAAACCCTACGCGACCTACAGCGCTTTCCAGGCTGTCCTGACGGACGTGAATCCCGTTATTCGTCGTAAAATCTTCTCCGCCGATGCGCATAAGGGTCATCTGAGCCTGCGGCGTGACGTACCAGCCGTCTTTGAGATCAATTTTCCGGCCATATTCGCCGCTGAGGCTCGTTCCCCACATGTCGTAGTCGCCGTGCGTATGGCCTGCTTCGGTGTAAATGTCAAAATCGTTGCTCAATCGTCCCTGTTTCAGCACGATGTCGGCATAGTGTCCATTGCGGCCCAGCCATGTGCCGTACAGGCTCAGGGAGGTGCTGCGGTTTTCGCCCATGCCCTGGGCATACGTCGTTTCGCCGTCGTTATGGCTCACTGCCGCGCCGTAATGCCAGTTTCCACGAGCCCAGTCATATCCAAGCTGGAAGAAATTATACTGGTTTTCATACTGGCTGTCGTAATTAAATTCGCCGCGGCTCATGCGGACCCAGATCCCCTGTCCGCCGTCGCTCTCGCGCAGATCGCCGAGACGCTGGCTCAAGGTGCTGTCTTCCTGTCGCCACGCGACGATAGCCGTTTCGGCAATGTGTTTCATGGCATCCATGGTCTTCGTTACCCGATTGCCGCCGGTAATGTTCGCAACATAGCCTTGGCTATTGGCGTCAAACCGCAAATCCCCACTGGCTTCCGGAGTGATAAGCCCTTCTTTTACCGTGACTTTGCCGTCCAAATTACCGTCATTCGCATCGTAAAAGATTTTATTGGCAATAGCATTTAAGTTCTCTTCCGTTTTTTCAATATCCAATGTATTAACATTATTGTTAATTATGCCTAAATTAACCGAAGAACCTTTTCTGGCATCGCCAATTATTACATCACCTGTGTTAGCTAAATTTAAAATACCGTCTGTATCAGTATTTGCGGCAGAAAAATTAATATCGCCGTTGCCGGAATAGTTACGAATTGCTATAGTACCTGCATTGGTTTGCTCAACCACACCTTCATTCATTGATAAATTCGTTAAAAGAGAACCACCGGCTAACCCAGTAGGTTTCCACACCGCTCCATTGTGAAGTGCCAAATCTGCAACCGCATCATTATTAGCAATCTTTATATCGCTTTCAATTAAACTATCATCACCGGTAAAATTTAAATTAACAAGGCCTTTGTCCTTGTCCGTTCCGGCTTGGATATCGCCTTTAATTACGCCATGTACTGCATTTTCAGCAGTATTCGAAAGTTCTGCTTTTGAAATATCTACAATACTATCAGCTTGAGCTAAAATAGCAACAGAACCTGTCTCAGCACCATTCGTGTCAATATATACATTATCTCTGAAATTGACGATAGCATTCACATCATAGTCAAAAGTAGCTGCCCCTGAACAGAAAACTCCTATAGCCATTCCAGATTGGTTATTAACAGTTATTTTAGTTTCATCATTAAAAGTTGCTATATTCTCGCTCGAAGAAATTATAGATGATACACCAGCTACAGGCGAAGTATTCGAATTTGCATTAAAAGTCAAATCTACAGCTTTATTGAATATAGCCTCGCTACCATATGATGTATTTATAGCAGCAACTATCCCCATACGTGGTTTAGTAATATCTTTAGTTGAATTAATAACTGCTTCCACATTGCCATTAAATTCTACTTTGTTGCCGCCGGTAAGATTTATTGCTGCAACCTCATTTTCATAATCAGAATTAACTTCAATATTGACATCTCCGTTAAATATTGCATTTCCGCCAGCATATATACCAAAAGCACCGTCATAATACGAAAAACTATTTACATTAATTTTTAAATCAGGATTTATAATGGCCTCATTTGGTATTTGTGGACTTATATCAATACCAATGGCTTTTTCTCCGCCAGCAGCAGTAATATTTAATTTTGCGGTATCATTTCCATTAATCAGCATACTATTATTTTCTATGTTAATACCAGTTACATCACCGCTCATATTTTCAGCATGAATAGAAGCTTCTCCATTAACTGTAACGGTTAATTCTTTATCAGAATTATTTATACCAATATCATCAACACTAACAATATCACCACTATGTAAAGTAATATCATCTTTTATGGTTTCTGTATACTCCGCCGCCAAGGCCGTATTAGCCGACAACACGCTTCCAGCCAGCAGACACAACAATACCTTATATTTCATTTCTTTTTTCATAGTCTTACCTCCTGATTACGCAAATTCGACTGTCAGATTTCATGCACCCTGCCTATTACGGAAACGCAAAAAAAGACAGCATACGGCCATGCTGCCTTACCAGGTGTTCTATATCAGGGCATACGGATCCCGTTGTCATTTGCTGTTCAGAAAGCATTACACGCTTATATTCATACCCCCCCCCCCGTAAATGGAGTTGCCTGCAGGGAGCTTACTGGTTCACAGCCGTGCTGTCTCCAACGTTTGTTCACGATTCTTCACCTCCTGTTGCAGTATGATGTATTGTATATAGTTAAGCATACCATTAGTTTGACCGCTTTACAACGGATTGCCATTGAAAATATTGCAAGAAAAAGGGGCTGAAAGGTGCAAAATATGCATACGTTTCACCCCTTTTCTTACATTTTAGTTTTACGAATTAAGCCGTACTGTAAAGGTAATCGCGCCGTCCTTGTATGCTACACCGAGCTTTCCCTTCAAAAGCTGGGCCAGTTCCTCCGCCATGGACAGGCCGATACCGTAGCCGGCTTTTTGGCTGTTGTGGGACTCATCGCCGCGGTAAAAGCGCTCGAAGAAGTGAGAGTAATCCATATTGGCTCCGTCGGCGTAGGTATTGGAAATCGCCACGAGAGCGCCCTTCTGCTTTTTGGCCGTCGTCACCGAAACGGCTATGGCGCCGCCGTCGTCGCAGTATTTTACGGCGTTGTCCATGAGGATATTGACGAGGGTATAGAGACGCTTTGAGTCGGAGCGGACAACGATACCCGGCGCAATTTCCGTAGAAATCGTCTTTTCTGCCTCCTGGGCCACCATCTGGAACGACTCGGCGACAGACGCCGCAAGCTCCGATACGTTTACGTCTTCCATGACCAGTTCCTGCTTCTGCTCATCCATCTTAGACAGCATGATGAGGTCGTTGATGAGCTTGGACAGCCGCTGGACCTGCTTTAAGATATTTTCCGTCCACTGACTCTTGCCGCTGATGAGCTCCAAGGCTTCCGTATTGGCCGATATGATGGCAATGGGCGTCTTCAGCTCATGGCCGGCGTTGGTAATAAACCGCTTTTGGTTTTCCATATTGCGGATAAAGGGCTTAATGGCCAGGTTGCACAGCGCGGCCAGAATGACGACGTACAGGATGATGCAGCCCACGCCGAACCACAAAGAATAGCGCATAAAGGTCCTGACGGCAGCGACGTCACGGGTGCAGTCCATGATGACGATGAGATAATCGCCGTTAGGCTGGGGCGTAATCATGTAGCCGTAGCTGGCCTTGTTCTTTTCGAAAAAGCCTTGCGGCTGGCCCTTGGCGACGGTCGTCCTGGCGTATTGTATCGCCTCTTCCTTCGTAAAGGCGGCGATGTTGGCGATATTGATGTCGCGGGCATAGCCTTCGTCGTCGACTAAAATGCTGAAATACCGAAGCTGATAGGAAAAATCCGGCGTATTCTGGGACCAGTCGGTCTCGCCGAACCAGCTCGTTTCCTTCGGCGACGTATACAGGGGCACCTTGCCGCCGTTTTGCGAAATATACGACAAGATCGTCTCTACCTGCGCTTCCATGCGCATGTAGCTGATCGTATTGATAAGCCCCAGCGCGCCGGCTACGATGATGACGACGCCGACTGTCGCGACTAAAATAAACTTTCGCCGCAGCTTTTTGATCATGTCCATGACGATGCACCGAACCTCTCCCGCTTATTCTCCTTCGTTTCTCACAATCAGGGAAAAGGCCTTCCCCTTTTCCCCGGCAATCTGGATGTCGGCCTGAATGGCTTCTAATTTTTCCCGCAGGTACGACACGTATATCCAGACGATTTCCTCCGTCACGTCGTCTTCGTCCTTCCAGACGTGGGTGAAAATCGTCTCCGTCGGCAGCTCCTTGCCGGCGTTGAGCATAAAGAATTTCATGAGCCGCGTTTCCTTATTGCCCAGGCGGACGGAGCTTTTGCAGGATAATTCCTGTTCCTCTACGTCCAGCTCGACGGCGCCGGCTGAAAGGGCCGACGGCGTAAAGGCCGAACCGGAACGCCGCGTCATGGAGCGGATGCGGGCCAGCAGCTCGCCCATGGCGAAGGGCTTCGTCAGATAGTCGTCGGCTCCGGCGTCGAGGCCCGTAATCCTGTCATCTACTTCGGCCTTTGCCGTCAGCATGATAACCGGCGTCGTGTCGCCGCTGCCGCGCAGCTCCTTCAGCGCGCTGACGCCGTCGAGCTTCGGCATCATGATGTCGAATATCATGCAGTCGTAGGCGCCGGAGCGGCCCTTTTCCACGGCAGACAGGCCGTCGTACACGGCGTCCACTTCATATCCCGAATGCTCCAGCACGGCAACCAGGGCCATAGACATGGCCTTTTCGTCTTCTGCCAATAATAGTTTCATCGTCGTATACTCTCCTTTAGTGGTCTGCATGAATCAGATTCCGAATCGTCTGCATGGACAAATCGCAGGCCGCCAGCTCGTCGGCGCAGCGCTTCAATTCCCGGACGATCATTTCGGGATTCTTGATATCGTGCTTGTATTTCATCTGGTGCTCCAGGCTGGCCCATGAATCCATGGCAATCGTCCGCAGCTGGATTTCTGCAAAGAAATGGCCCGGATTGTTGCCTTCCACGTCTTCATAAGGGGCTTCGATGTCGATAATCATGTGATAGCTGCGGTAGCCATTGGGCTTTACATTTTGAATGTAGTCCTTTTCTTCTACGACGCGAACGCCCGGTATCGCCTTGATGGCTTCGATATTCCTGTAAATATCGTCGAGAAAGCAGCAGACGATGCGCAGGCCGATAGCATCGTGAATGTCGTGCAGGGCAGAATAGGCCGTCTGCGGCAAGCCCTTGCGCAGGCATTTTTCCATCATGCTGTCCGGCGACTTGATGCGGTACAATAAATGCTCGTAAGCCGCCTCGCCGCTTTTTTCCTTGACGTCTGCGCTGTAGGCCTGAATGCGTTCAACAAGACCGTCCATGACGCGCTGCAGAGACGGCCCGTAGGAACCATATATAGTCGATGTCCAATCCATGTGTTTCACCTGATTTCTATAAAAAGAATGTGGCACAGCTGTTTTTATATTATACCATAGGTCCGTCCAGTCCGTCCTGCCAAAAGAGAAAAAGCGCATGGCCGCGCTGTATCATACCGGCAGCGTCCATGCGCTCTGTATACTGGTTGTATTATCGTTCCATAAAGGCTTTCAGCTGCTCCGGATAGGGCAGACCTTCGTTGTCGCCGCGGCTCATGACCTGAATGGCGCCGATTGCCGTGCCGCGCCGAACGGCTTCTTTCAAGGGCAGGCCTTCCATGAGGGCCGTAATGACGCCGGCAGCAAAGCCGTCTCCTGCGCCGACTGTATCGACAACGGTTTCAACCTTAAAGCCGGGAACCATGTATTCCTCGTCTTTCGTCGAAACGAAGGCCCCGTCGCCGCCGCACTTTGTCACAACGGCTTTCGCACCGTTCTGCAAATAAAATGCGTTGATTTCCTTCGGATCATCGCTGCCCATGAGAATCCTGCCTTCAGCTGTGCCGGGCAGAACCATGTCGGCCTTAGCGGCCAGCCGGTTCAGCGTCTGCACCATGACGTCCTGGCTGGGCCAGAGCTGCAGGCGAAGGTTGGGGTCAAAGCTGATGAACAGTCCTGCTTCGCGGGCTTTGTCGAACATGAGGTCGACGGCTTCCCGCGTCGAATCCGACAAGGCCGGCAGAATACCCGTAACATGAAGGTGCGTATACTCGGAAAACTGAATCTTTTCCACGTCTTCAACAGATAAGGTCGACGCGGCGGAACCGGCGCGGAAATAGAAAATATCCGGGTCGCCTTCGCTGACGCGGCTTTTCAGCATAAAACCCGTTTTTTTGTCGTCGCTCCACGTCACGAATTCGCTGCCGATGCCGTTGGCCGTCAGCACGTGAATAATGCGCTGTCCGAAGGGGTCCTTCCCCAGCTTCGTCATGTACGTAACGCGATGACCCAGACGAGCCGCTCCTACAGCTACGTTGAATTCCGCCCCGGCAACGGCCAGGTCATAGCCGCTGACGCTGTCCAGAGAGCCTTCACTCTGCGCGATGAGGAGCCCCATCGGTTCGCCCGCTAAAATTAATCCAGTCTTCATCACCTTCACACCTTTCGTCAGTATAGAATAGGCCGCAACGCAATAGATATTTTATGAAAGCGCTACCGCAAATAAAGCAAAAAATACTCTTGATTTCCTGATACGCTTCCCAGTGTGTTTCACACTAAAAAGCTGATGAACAAGCTCATTATATCTCATATTTATATCTTCCGCAATATATTTCACCATATAGTAAACGCATACATAGTACCGGTTTATTTACTCTAAGGCAACGATATTTGTGTTTCAATTGCGAAAGCGTTTACACACGATGTATTTCATTCAAAACAACACCTCGATGCCTTGCCGCGTAGAATTATAAAAGGCTATGTCACAACAAACAGTTGATAAATAGCCATTTTTATAGGGGAGTATCAGAACTCCCCTACAAACTGTTATTTGCAGTTATCTATACTCATTTGGAATTTCGATATGAAGTGTCTCACACAATAACTTCACATCATGTGCATCATTTTCATCAAACTCGTATCCCAGATGGAACATTACTTGACTATATGGTTCAATACAGGAAACCTCTATTTCCTCAATTCTTCCTTTACCCGAAAAAGTTTCTACCGGAAAACAATCCCCATCATAAAGAATTTCACCTTCGTCCGTATATTCAAAACAATGCAAATCAATAATTCTGTTTTTCAAATCTTCCCATACAGTATGGTTCAATGTTGTATATTCCATCTTAATCTCATAAAAGCCATTAGCTTTCATTATTTCTATAAAGTTCTGATAATCGTTCTTTTCTACAAAAATGTCAATATCATTATGGGCTCTTGACTGATATCCAAGAAGAGCATCTACACCCCAGCCACCATCAAGAAAGACTTTAATCTCCGCATCTATTGCAAATTGAAGAATCTGTTTTACATCTGTTATATTGACCATCTTATCATCTCCACAAATTCTAATTAGGCGACCAGAGGAACTGCTGGTCTGTTTGATAAATCTCTGCATTTAGCAGTTTTCAATGTTGCCAAAACGAAAGTTAAGAAGATGTTCCTTTTCTCCATGTCGCTTTCTTTGGCGTAATTTACAAGGTTATTCCACACAAGATAGTTGTTCAGATACTTGGTAGAAACACCGTTAAAGCCACGCATAAACCTCTTTAGCTGGCTATGGTAGCTATTGATATGTTGGATATTATAAATGCCTTTCTTGGCTTTGCCAGTCTTTAACTGCACAAGGTCAATGCCATTGGCATTTGTAAATCTCACATAGGAGTTCATCTTGTCCGTAACAAGAGTGGAATTGGTCTTAATCCTACCATCATAAATATGATGTAAATCTCTTGTAGAAACTCTACCAGTATTCGTAATCTTGGAGATAGACAAGCCATTCCTATTAACCGCACAAGGAACACATACCTTTTCTTGGGACAAGCCTCTGATATGTGTAGAATGACCACGCTTATGAGCCTTGCGTGGCATAGCAAATGTCTTACTCTTGCTATGATTGCCCTTGTACGAGATGGCGAAAAAAGTTTCGTCAGCCTCAATAATGCCGTCAAGGGTAACATCGTCTGCCATATTCTGAAGTGCATCCAAAATCTTGTGTCTCCAAAGGAATGCGGTGTTTCTGTGAATCCCACAAGCAACAGCAGTCTTACGAATGGATAAGCCATTCATCATACAATCAATGTACTGCTCCCACACGGACAAGTCTTTTCTTGTACCAGACACAATGGAGTTCGTAGCAATCACGAAGGACTTGCCACAATCCTTACATACATATCGCTGTGTGCCATCTTTACGATGACCATTGCGAACCACATGGATACAGCCACAAAGAGGGCATACACGACCATTTGCAAAGCGTTCCTTTGCTACGAAATCTTCAATATTCAAAGACTTTACAAAGGCAGGACTTAAAAGCATTGTTTTAAGGCTTTCCTGCTCTGCGACAGTCAACTTACCGATAATATCTAATGCGTCTTTGATAGTAGGCATATCCAATTACCTCCTTCGGTGGTACTGTTTCTTACTATTATTATACGCTATTTCTCGTCAAAATCAACCATTTGTTGTGACAGAGCCTTATAAAAAAATACCGCATGTTCCCGTACATACGATTCGGAACATGCGGTATTTGCATATATCAGCGGATTATCTGAATGGCCTGCCGCGCCATGACGGCATAGCCTGCTTCATTGGGGTGAACGCCGTCGGCGTACAGGTTCGTCTGGCCTTCTTGTTCTGCCTGCAGCATTGCGCCGTAAAAGTCGACGGCAGTGAAATGGTATTGTTGGGCCAGCTGCAGCAGCCATTGGCGGTGGCTGCGCAGGGCTTCATTGTGACGGGTTACGTCATGTCTTCCCTGCCAGCCGAACAGGGCGCTTTCCGCCTTGGTCAGGATGGGCACGCCGACATACACAGCTTTTTTCTCACGCTGAAAAAGACAGGCGACAGCTTCCAGGTTTTGTCTTATCCGGTCCGGCGAAATATCCATGAGGATATCGTTGGAGCCGCCCATAAAGAAGAAGGCGTCGAACGAGTCCAGCTTCATGCGCTGGGCCCGGTACAGCATGCCGCCCGTCGTATCGCCGCACAGGCCTTCGTTGCAGACGGAAATCCCCTTTTCCTTCGCCAGTCTTGTCGTCCAGCGGCAGCCGCAGGCGACGTCATAGCCGTAGGTCAGGCTGTCGCCCAAACATAACAACTTCATAGGCTCTTCCTTTCTCAGATCTTCATCTGCCGCAGCGAATCAACAGCCGCTTCCGTCGAAACCCAGGGAACGGGGAAGGTACATCCCGCCTTTTCCAAATCGAGCTGGCAGGCGAATACCTGAGGAATGGCCGATTTATATATGTCGTGGTCGTACATATAGCGCAGCGTCGTTTCTACGTCGGCATCGCAGACGATTTTCCCTTCGTCGAGGAGCACCAGCCGGTTGGCGTACGGCAGTGCCGCTTCCAGAGAATGCTCGATGACCACGATAGTGTGGCCGTACTTGACGTTGAGTTCGTGGATGAGCTCATAAAAGGCGTGGGTGCCTTCCGGATCGAGGGCCGATGTCGGTTCGTCAAACACGAGGATATCCGGGTTGGTCGCCAATACGCCGGCAATGACCAGCCGCTGGCGCTGGCCGCCGGACAAATTGCTGAGCGGACGATGGCGGTACGGCGTCATGCTGACCTTTTCCAGGGCTTCCGTAATGGCCGCTTCGATTTTTTCCGGCGCGACGCCTTTATTTTCCAGGCTGAAGGCGATTTCTTCTTCTACGGTCATGGCGACGAGCTGGCTGTCGTAGTCGTCGAGCATCGCGCCGACGCGGCCGGCCAGATCGGAAATCGTCGTCTGGGTCGTAGCCTTGCCGTCGACGTATACCATGCCCTTCATGACGCCGCCGAAATAATGGGGAATGGCGCCGGTCATGGCCATGCACAGGGAGCTCTTGCCGCTGCCGCTCTCGCCGGTCACGACGAGAAAGTCGCCCTTGTGCAGCACCATGGAAACGTCGTCCAGGACGGGCTGCTTCCGCTTATTGTAGATGTATGTCAGATGCTCGATGGAAATGAGCCCCTCCTGAGAGGGCTTTAAGTCGTACATGCTGTGGTCTGAAGCCACTTCCTGCTCTTCCAGCGAATCGAGGATGCCCCGGGCCACGAACAGCCGCAGGGCCGGGAAATACATGACCGGCGTGACGACGGCGTTCAGCAGGCCGATAACCACGACCAGGGGCAGCATGCCGGCGAAGTAGACGCTGTTTGGCAGGCCCATGACAATCTTCAAAATGGTGACGAAGATACCGCCGCTCATACAGGTCGCGGCAAAGCCGGTCAGCACGGGAAGGCACGAATGGCCTTTGATTTTTATAAACGACAGATTCTTTACGATAAACGTACAGGTCAGGGCGCCCATGGGCTCGCTGATGAGGTTGCCGTAGGGAAATCCCGATTTCGACGTCAGCACGTTGACTAGGGCGGCGACGAGGCCGATGCCCACGGCCTGCCGGTACGAGGGCTTGGTCAGGCAGATGGCGACGCAGTACGTGGCGATCGTCCAGTTCGGCGTAATGCCGCCGACGCTGGGCGATACGAGATGAAGTATCGTGCCGATGGCCAGCATGAGCGTCGTAATGGTAATCCAGCGGAACTGTCCGCCCTGGCGGTGGTGAAATTCCAACGCGGCAATATCTTCTACTTGTTTCATACCTGCTCCTCCTTATACCAATCCATGAAGCCGCATGTACACGACAACGCAGCTGACCGCCGCCATGACGGCCATGACGGCGTAATCCCTTCCCTTAGGCCGGACGTTGCTCATAAAGCTGTGCTCGCTGCTGCCGAAGCCGCGCAGCTCCAGGCTTAAAGCCATCGTTTCCGACCGTCCCAGGGACTTGAGCATGAGCGGCTGGATGACGCTCATATAGTGGATCATCTTCTTGACGACGTTGCCCTTCGTAGACAGGCCGCGGCAGGCCTGAGCCTCCTGAACGGCCTTGCTTTCAGCGATAAAATCGGGGACGAAGCGCAGGGCCGCCGTAAACATAAAGGCGTATTCATAGGGAATTTTTACCTGCTTGACCAGAGCCGCCGTCAAATCCTGCAGCCGCGTCGTCGTCAGCAAGATGATGAATACGACGGTCATGGCCATCATGCGCAGGCCTGTGATATACGCCGATTCGAGGGAACCGCCGCCGACGAGCTGGACCAGCCCGAGAAAGACGGCGAAGACGGCCAGGCTGCATACGGCCTTGAGATTGCGGCTCAGGCTGCCGCACATCGCCAGCAGCAACAGCTCCGCCGCCACGAGGACGACAAGAGGGGCCGTCGTGTTGATGACTAAGGCCCAAAAGGAAAAGGCAAAGGTGCCAATTAATTTCGTAATCGGTACAAATCGCTTCATCATCGGTTCCCTCCTATACGCCGCAGCATTTCTTCCGTAAATTCCTTCATCGACCGGCAGTATTTCATGCCCGGCACGGCCATGGACAGGGCCACCGACTCGGGGCGGCTCAAACCCAAATCGTACAGGTCTTCGCGCTGCGTAAACAGCTCCTGCGGCGTGCCGTCGAAGGCCTTCGTATGATTGCCGATGACGATAACCCGCTGGCAGTATTGGGCGAATATATCCATATCATGAGAAATGATAAGGATGGTCATGCCCTTTTTATTCAAGTCGGTCAGCAGCTCCATGAGCATTTTCTTATCGGCGCTGTCCTGCCCGCTCGTCGGTTCGTCCAAGATGATGCAGCTCGTATGCATGGCAATGGCCGAAGCGATGGCCACGCGCTGCTTTTCGCCGCGGTTGAGGTTCGGCGGGTAAGCCTTGGCCAAATGGGACAGGCCCGTCATGGCCAACGCCTCGGCGACAGCCGCAGCCGTCTCATCCCGGCTCATGCCCAGCTGCTGCGGGCCATAGGCCACTTCGTCCTCGACGGTCGAACGGAACATCTGCCGTTCGGGCCGCTGAAATACGTAGCCGATGTAGTGGCTGCGGGCCGACGCGTCGTCGTCGTTGATGACCTTGCCGTCATGAAGGATTTCTCCCGATACGGGCTTTTCCAATCCCATGAGCAGGCGCGTCACCGTCGTCTTGCCGCAGCCGTTGCGGCCGCCCAGGCCGATGAACTCGCCCGGACCGATTCGTATATTAATATGTTCTAATACGGGCACGCCGTTTCCATAATTAAAACAGACATCCTTAAACTCCAGCATTAGGTTTCCTCCTATATATGCACAAAAAAAGCCTTTCATCCCCTTGTGTTCAGGGACGAAAAGCTTATGTTACTGTTTCCGCGGTGCCACCCAAATTGGCTGTCTCCAGCCCAGCTCTACATGTACGGCCTATGCGATACACGCTTCTTTGATATCGGTGGAAATACACCGGCAGGCCCTACTAGTCGCCGTTCAGGCCGCGTCTCCCGAATCCATTCCATAGGCTGATCTGGGCCGAACTCCCACTGCCATCGGCTCGCTGCTCCTGTCGCTGCATATGTACTCGTTTCGTTCATAGACTTCATTTATAAAATTAATATAAGTATACCTGAAATTCGCCTCTTGTCAATACTAATACAGCTGCCGCAGAAAATCTGCCTCTGTCTTGGTTGACGATATAAAAAACGTTCGGTACTATATGAATAGATACCATATACATGCCCGCTCTCTGCCAGTGGTGTACTAAGGAGTTGATCTTCATGAAACGCAAGGCCTTTCAGGCTGCCCTGCCTTATACGCTGCCGATTTTCATAGGATTCCTGTTTATCGGACTCTCCTACGGCTTCCTTATGGCCAGCAAAGGCTTTTCCATCTTTTATCCAATCATCATGAGCATCGTCATCTTTGCCGGCGCGATGCAGTTTGTCGCAGTGTCGCTTCTGCTGTCAGCATTTCACCCGCTGTATGCGTTTCTGATGACTCTCATGGTCAATGCCCGCCATTTGTTTTACGGCATTTCTATGTTGGAAAAATACAAGGGCACGGGATGGAAAAAACCGTATCTTCTCTTTGGCCTCGGCGATGAAGCTTTCTCTATCAACTGCACCGTCGAACCGCCGGCCGGCGTAGACAAAAACTGGTTCCGATTCTTCGTCACCCTCCTGATTCACCTATATTGGATTGTCAGCACAGTTTTAGGGGCTGTACTGGGAGCATATATCCGCTTCGATACGACAGGCATTGATTTCGTCATGACCGCTTTATTCGTCGTCTTGTTCCTTGGACAGTGGGAACACAAAAGTGCGCGACGCTCAGCCATAACCGGTATTGCCTGCACGCTGCTGGCGCTGGCAATATTCGGCAGCAGCCAATTCGTTATCCCGGCTATGATACTCATTACTGGAATTTTGTTGTGGAAAAAGAATGTATATCTGACTAAGGAGGACCCCTTATGATTATGACACCCTTTGAAATGCTGCTGACCATTGGCGCTATCGCCTTGGGGACAATGCTTACCAGGTTTCTTCCTTTCCTTATCTTTTCCAAAGGCAATCCGCCGGCCTTCATTTCCTATCTGGGCACGGTACTGCCTCCGGCAGCAGTTGGCCTGCTCGTCGTCTATTGCCTGAAGGACGCCGTGTTTACGTCCTATCATGCCCTGCCGGAACTCATCGCCATTGCGCTCATCGTTCTTCTTCATAAATGGCGGCACAGCATGTTTCTCAGCATCGGCGGTGGCACGGCTTTTTACATGTTCCTCGTCCAAGTCGTCTTTCGCTGACTCTATATGAATGCATAGAGACAGGCCATATTTTCTATAGGTTTTATGGCCTGTCTTGTGTTATAATGGGTGCTATGAATATTGCAGAAAGCAGTTTGAAAAGGTTAGAAAGGAGCTTTGATACATGAACGCAGTATTCGTAGACTTTGAAATGAACCCTATCGGACGGAGCCAGAAGGAAGCGCGCCGCATCTGCAAGGGAGAAATCATCGAAATAGGCGCCGTCAAGATCAACGAGGACGGCGAAGAAATAGGGTCGTATAAAGAATACGTCCGGCCGGAATACGCCACGGAAATGAACGCCACCTGTCAGGAACTGACGGGCATCACCATGGACATGCTCGCCGACGCGCCCCATTTCAGCCAGGCCTTTGCCCATTTTCTCAGCTGGTGCCGCGACTCGAACGGCAACGACTACGAAATGTACGCCTGGAGCGAAAACGACTGGCGGCAGCTGACCTGCGAAATGCGGCTGAAAAAGCTGGACATGGCCGACGAGGACATCCGCTGGATGCTCGACCACTGGCAAAACTTCCAGCAGATTTACTGCAACCTGCTGGGGCTGGACAACGTCATTTCCCTGGACAAGGCCGTCAGTACCCTAGGAGAAACCTTCGACGGCCAGATGCACGACGCCCTGTGGGACGCCCGCAACACGTCGAAGCTGTACGTCCTGTCCAAGAAGAAGGACGAATTCCGCGACATTATGCAGCCGATTATCGACGCGACCAAGCCTGCGGAACCGCTGACCTTCTCCTTGGCCGACGCCTTCCGCGCCGCCATCCGAAAATAATCATTGCAGAAAGAAAGGGATTTTATTTGGGCGAAGCAAGCTCTCGCATTCTCTATATTTTTCTCGACATCGTCCTGCCACTGGCCGTAGGCTACGCCTTAAAGCAGCGGCGTCTCATGTCGCCGTCCCAGTGCAATTTTCTCATCCGCTTCAACATCATCTGCGTCATGTCCGTCCTGGCCCTGCTCAGCATGTGGGTCCTGCCGCTGAAGCCTGACCTGTTATCGCTGCCCTTCTTCGCGTTTTTCAACGCCTTCTTCCCCCTAGCTATCATCTTCCTGCTCCACCGGCAGCGGCGGTTTACCGACAAGATAGACAAGGGCAGCTATCTCATTTCGGCTATGCCCTCCAACACGACGGCCCTGGGCGGCCTGTGCGGCTACCTGCTGTACGGCGAAGTCGCCTTTGCCTACTCGCAGATCATCGGGGTATTCCAGGGGCTGGTCATGTTCTTTGTCCTCTTCCCCATGGGCTACTATTACCACAACAGCGGGCAGACAACGAATATCCCGGCCTTCTTTAAAGCCAACTGGAAAAACATCTTCATCAACTGGAACCAGTTGTCCATTCTCGCCATCATCGCCGGCATCCTGCTGTACGTCTCCGGCGTGCCGAGGCCGGCCGTATTGGGGCAGATCTTTCAGGGATTGGTTCACGTCAACGCCTGGGCGGCCTTGCTTCCCATCGGCTACCTCATCGATTTTTCCCATCTCAAGGTATACTGCAAGCCGACCCTCGACCTCATCCCCATCAAGATGATCCTGACGCCGGCCGCTTCGTACGTGCTGGCCCTGCAGTTTACGTCCGACCCAGTGCTGCTGGGCTCGCTGCTCATCATGATGGCTACGCCCTGCGCCATCAACGCCTTGGTGACGGCGCGGCTCTATGACTTGAACGTCAACCTGTCCATGGCCCCGTTCATCACGACGACGATTTTGTATATTCTCATCTTATACCCGGCCTTTTACCTCCTCGTGTCCCTGGGGTATCTGCCATTTAAATAAAAAGCGTATCCGCGCCGATTTGCCGGATACGCTTTTTTTACTTGTGATGACAAGGAAATGACGCTGTCTACTTTTCCGCCAGCACGGCGCTGCCGATGACGACCCGCAGGATTTCATTGGTCCCTTCGCCGATTTCCATGAGCTTGTTGTCGCGCAGGAGACGTTCTACATTGTATTCCTTGCTGTAGCCGTTGCCGCCCAGGATCTGAATCGCGTCGAGACAGATCTGCGTCGCGTGAGTAGAGGCCAGCAGCTTGGCTTCAGCCGCCAATTTCGAGCAGCGCACTCCCGTAGCCTTTAAGGCCGCCGCATCGTAGAGCATCAGGTTCATGGCATCGATATACATGGACATATTCGCCAGCTTAAAGGAAACGCCCTGGAACTTGGCGATAGGCTTGCCAAAGGCCACGCGCTGCAGGGAATATTCCTTGGCAATCTGCATGGCGTGCTCGGCAATGCCCGTAGAAATAGCCGCACAGCTGATGCGGCCGCCGTCCAGCCCTTCCATGGCGTAGACGAAGCCCTTGCCTTCTTCGCCGAGGAGGGCGCCGGCAGGCAGCTTCATGTCATCAAAGGTAAGGCCGTGCGTATCGGAGCTGCGCATGCCCATCTTGTCCTCTTCCTTATCGACGATCAATCCCGGCGTACCGGCATCGACCAGAAACGCCGAAATGCCCTTGGCGCCCTTTTCCGGGTCTGTAATAGCCATGACGACGTAGTAGTCGGCAATGCCGGCGTTGGTAATCCAGGCCTTGGAGCCCTTGACGACGTACGAGCCGTCAGCCTGCTTTTTAGCCCGTGTCCGCATACCCGCCGCGTCGGAGCCCGAATCAGGTTCCGTCAGGGCAAAGGCAAATAATTTCCCGTCGGCGACAGCCGTCAAGTATTTCTCTTTCTGCTCGTCGCTGCCGTGGAGGCGAATCATATCGGCGCAGACCCAGCTGATTTCCATGGACATGGCAAATCCGGCGTCGGCCCGGGCCAATTCGTGCGTAATGACGGCGCATTCCACGTCACCCAATCCGGCTCCGCCATAGGCCTCGGGAATCGGCGTCGCATGCAGTCCCGTCGCGATGTATTTCTTATACAATTCCGGATTCCACCCCGTTTCGTCCATCTGCCGGCTCAGCGGCGCCACTTCCTTTTGGGCAAAGGAGCGAACCAAATCCCGTACGGCTAATTGCTCTTCCGTAAAGTTGTATCCCATACCAAGACCTCCCTTTTATTAAATCGAGTATATTTTTAATTATACCAAAATATTTCAAATAAAATCCATATTTTCCCTTAACTTCGCGCCTGTCATCAAAAAAAAATAAAAAGCCCCCGCCGCGAGAGATGGAGAGTCCATAACTCGCAGCAGGAGCCTTCATGCAGCGTAAAGGAAATACTATCCTCTTACCGTTTGTTGCTGTAACGCCAAATCTTCATGTCGTCAGCCGCTTTAATCAGATCTTCACGGAAATCGGGGTGAGCAATGCTGATCAGCTTTTCGGCACGTTCCCATGTAGACGAGCCCATGAGGTTGACCATGCCGTATTCCGTTGCTACCCAGTTGACCTGAGAGCGCGGGTCCGTGACAATCGTGCCGGGCAGGAGCGTCGGTTTGATGCGCGATTCGTCTTTGCCCGTCTTCTTATTGTGGAAGGTCGAGCGCAGGGCGATGATGCTCTTGCCGCCGCGGGAACGATAGGCGCCGTCGGTGAAGTCCAGCTGTCCGCCGCTGCCGCTAATGTGATGCGTGCCCGACGATTCGGAGGAAATCTGGCCGAACAGGTCGATGTCCACGCAGTTGTTGATGGAAATGAAGTTGTCGAGCTGTGCGATAACGAAGGGATCGTTTACATAGTCGACGGGATATGCGGCGAGGAACGGGTTGTCGTCGATCCAGTCGTACATATCCTGCGAACCGAGAGCGAAGGCCCAGGAAGCCTTGTCGCGGTCTACGGCCTTCAATTTATTCGTCAGGCGGCCTTCCTTATACATCAGGTAGAAGGCGTCGACAAGCATTTCCGTATGCATGCCCAAGTCCTTCAAGTCCGATTCAGCGATCATAGCGCCTACCGTATTCGGCAAGCCGCCGACGCCGAGCTGCAAGGTCGCGCCGTTCGGGATTTCTTTCACAATCATTTCAGCGATCTTCGTATCGATTTCGTCGCCCGTTTTAAAGGGAATGGTCGGCATGGGGATACTGCCGGCTTCGACGATGGCTGCTACGTCGGAAATATGGATCTGTTCACCGCGTCCGCCGAGCGCACGGGGCATCGCTTCGTTGACTTCTACGATGACCTTTTTCGCTTTTTTCGTAATGGCTTCATTGGCGGAAATGTTCAGGCCGAAGTTAAAGAAGCCGTGTTTATCCATCGGAGCAACCGTAATCATCGCTACGTCTACGTCGAGGATGTCGCGGTACATCGACGGTTCGTTGCGGTAGCACATGGGGATGAAGTTCATCAGCCCCTGGGCGCACAGCTTACGGTCATAGCCGCTCATATGCCAGTTCATAGCCGTGAAGGTTTCACGGTTGGGGTCGACTTCTACGACAGCACGAGGCGCAAAGGTAAAGGACATACGTACCTTGACGTCCTTTAATTCTTCCTTACGGCCGGCCAGTGCCTTGTCCAGCAAAATAGGCTGAGACGTAGCCATTCCATAATCTACCCAATCACCTGATTTAACGAGTTTTACTGCTTCTTCCGGCGTCGTCAGTTTCTGCCGGTACATATCTGTCCACTGGGACATTGTACTCACCATACCTTTCTAAGCGCTTGTTAATAAGTTCTGTATTTCACATAATAATTATAGAACGTTTAACGGTTTTATACAAGAAATTTTTTCAACTTTTCAATATATAAATCGCATAGCTTGGGTATCGAACTATTAGAAAGACCCTTGCGCACAGCTGCGCGCAAGGGCCCGTGAGGAGGGATTTATTCTTTTTTCGCTTCCTGCGCCTTGGCAATGATTTCGTCCATCAGCTTTTTAGGAACTTCTTCATAAGCGAAGAATTCCATGTTGAACGTACCCTTGCCCTGCGTCATGGAGCGAAGAACCGTGACGTAGCCTTTCATTTCCGACAGGGGAACCTGCGCCTTGACGACGATGATGCCCTTGCGGTTGCGGTGATGTTCCATCCCGAGGATGCGGCCGCGGCGGCTGCTGAAGTCGCCCATGATGTCGCCCATGTATTCTTCCGGAACGACGACGTCTACGTTGTAGACCGGTTCCAGCAGTACCGGATTGGCTTCGGGAACGCCTTTCTTCAGCGCCAGGGCTGCCGCTACCTTAAAGGCCATTTCCGACGAGTCGACGGAGTGGTACGAGCCGTCTTTCAGTGTAACCTTGATGTTGATCATGGGATAGCCGGCGATGAGGCCCTTTTCCAGCGTTTCCTTTACGCCCTTTTCAACGGCCGGAATATATTGTTTTGGTACGGCGCCGCCGAAGATGTCGTCGACAAATTCGAAGGATTCGCCGTTCGTAAGGGGTTCGATATCCAAGATGACGTGGCCGTACTGTCCATGGCCGCCGCTCTGTTTCTTATGCTTGCCTTCGGCCGTAGCCTTGCCCTTGATCGTTTCGCGGTACGGAATATAGACGTCCTGCAGCACGCCTTTAATGCCGTATTTCCGTTCCATCTTGGTCATGATATGGTCGAGGTGGACGTCGCCCATGCAGCGGACGATGAGCTGCTTGCCTTCTACGCTCTTTTCGACCTTGCAGGTCGGGTCTTCTTCACTGATGCGCAGCAGGGCGTTCATCAGCTTTTCTTCGTCGCCTTTCTTTTCCGGAACCATCGCTACCGTATGGAGCGGATTGGGGAAGCGGACCTGATCGTATACGACGGGCGATTCGGGCAGGGCGAAGGTATCGCCTGTGCGGGCGTACTGCAGCTTCGGCAATACGACGATATCGCCGGCGACGGCTTCCGTAACGGGAATCTGTTCCTTGCCGACCAGAGTAAAGAGCTTGCCTAATTTTTCATCCTTGTCCTGCGTAGCGTTGTACAGCTTGTCCCCTTCCTTGAGGGTGCCGGAGAAGACGCGGACGTAGCTCAGCTTGCCGGCGAAGGGATCGATGAGCGTCTTAAATACGAAGCCCGTAAAGGGTTTATTCGGATACACGACGACGGGTTCGCCCGTCTTCTTGTCTTCGCCCATCATGACCTTCTGCGAAGCAGCCGGCATGTAAGTAATAATGCGGCGGAGCAGTTCGGCCGTACCGATATGGGAGTTGGCGCTGCCGCACATGACCGGGCAGACCCGGCCGGTCAGCATGCCCTGACGAAGGCCCTTGCGCAGTTCTTCCAGCGTAAGCTCTTCGCCTTCGAGGTATTTTTCCAGCAGTTCGTCGTCGCCTTCAGCGGCGGCTTCCATGCACATTTCCCGTACTTCGCGTGCTTTCGGCATATATTCGGGCGGAACCTTGATTTCTTCGCATTTCCCGTTTTTCCATTCCCAGGCTACCATCTTGCACACGTCGATGATGCCGCGGAAATCCTTGCCTTCGCCGATAGGAATCTGCAGGGGCATGATGGATTTGCCGAAGACGGCGCGCATCTTTTCCAGGCAGCCGAAGAAATCGGCGTGTTCCACGTCCATCTTATTGACATAGAACATGCGGGGCAGCTTCAATTCTACACCGTAGTCCCAGGCCCGTTCCGTATCCATTTCTACGCCCGATTCGGCCGATACGACGAGCAAAATGCCGTCGCAGGCCCGTAGGGCGGCCCGTACTTCGCCGCAGAATTCCGAATAGCCCGGCGTGTCGATGAAGTTCATCTTGTAGCCTTCCCATTCGCAGGGAGCTATACCGAGCTGAATCGTAACGTTGCGTTTGATTTCTTCCGGTTCAAAGTCCATGATGTGCTTGTTGTCCTTGCCTACGCCGACGGCGTCGACGGCGCCGCAGGCCAGGAGCAACGATTCGACGACGGCCGTCTTGCCGGCGCCGTCATGGGAGAGCACAGCTACGTTGCGAATTTGTTCACTGGTATATTCTTTCATACATAAATCGCCTCCTATGAATCACGTTACTTATAGGATTCGTGACATAGAGGCGATTTTCCTTTTTTATATTATAATTTTTTCTAACTTATTTGCGAAATTTGCAAGACTATTGGTTCTCCATAGCCCGGCACACCAGAGATGCCATGAGTTCCGCGCCGATAGGCAGGCAGTCTTCATCTACGGCGAAACGCGAGTTATGCAGGGGATATACCGCATCGCCGGCCTTCGTCGCGCCGAGCCAGAAGAAGGCGCCGTCGCAGGCCTGCAAGTAGCCGGAAAAATCTTCCGCCGTCATGGCCGGTTCCTGCACGTCGGCCAGGGCATCCCGGCCAAAGCAGTCCGCCGCGACGGACGCGACGAAATCAGCCTGCCGCTGCGAATTGACTACGGCGGCATATCCCCGCTCGTAATGCAGCTCGCTCTCCGTGCCGTACATCGTATCCAGCCCCCGGAGCATGTTGCCCAACTGCGCTTCGACCATGTCCTGAGCTTCTGCATGATAGGTCCGGCACGTCCCTTCCAGCTCTACTTCGCCGGCGACGATATTGTAGCGCGTGCCGCCGCTGATGCGGCCGAAGGTCAGCACTGCCGGATACAGCGGGTTAATCTGCCGGCTGATAATATCTTGGGCCGCCGTGATAAACTGCCCCGCCGCGACGATCGCGTCGACGCCCTTATGAGGCATGGCCGCATGACTGGATTTCCCCCGGATGACGATGCGGATATGGTCTGAGGCGGCCATCATCGGACCGGCCTTGACGCCGATCGTTCCCGTCGGCAGCGTCGGCCATACGTGAAGGCCGTATATGGCGTCAACGCCGTCGAGCACGCCCGCTTCGACCAGCCCCTTCGCGCCGCCGCGAGGCGATTTTTCCTCTGCCGGCTGGCAGATAAACACGACTGTCCCGGCCAGCTCGTCCCTCAATTCGCTGAGAACCTTTGCCGCCCCCAGCAAGATCGCCATATGGCCGTCATGGCCGCAGGCATGCATCTTTCCCTCGCACTGAGACGCAAAAAGCAGGCCGGTCTGTTCTGTAATGGATAAGGCGTCCATATCGGCCCGCAGGGCAATAGTCGGCCCAGGCCGCTTCCCGGTCAGCGTACCGACGACACCATGGCCGCCGGCGACGCCTTCCTGTACGTCTACGCCGAAGCTGCGCAGCGTCTTCGCCATATAGGCCGCCGTGCGTTCCTCTTCATTGGAAATTTCCGGATATGCGTGAAGCTTCCGGCGCGCACAGCGCATATCTTCCGTACATTGTTTGACTAATTCCTTAATTCTATTCTGGTTAATCATGGCGATTCCCCCTCGCAACCTAAACTACCCCAGCCTGCATACGTCATATGTCGCGTTCAGGCATTCATAAATTGTGTTTTATTATACTATAAAATGTGTAAAAATACAAAGAAATTTTCTCCATTTCTGCAAATCTCTCTATATGCCCTGGCCGGTCTTTCCATTTATGGCGATACGGATTATAATGTAAGATGATATTTTATCTCAAAGGAGGATGCACATGAAAGCATTTGATATGGAACAAAGCGCATGGGCCCGTTTTTCCTCGGAAGAACGGCGTCGCATGGAAGAATACAGCGCGGCGTACCGCCGTTTTCTGGACACGGCCAGGACGGAACGGCTCGCCGCCAGAGAAATCATCCGCCAGGCCGAGGACGCAGGATTTAAGCCCTTGTCGGAATACACGGCCCTGAAGGCCGGCGACAAAGTATATTGGAACCAGAAAGGCAAGTCGGTCATCCTCGCCGTCGTCGGCTCCGAGCCGCTGGAACAAGGCATGAAAATCGTCGGCTCCCACATCGACTGCCCCCGCTTGGACTTGAAAGCCATGCCCGTCGTAGAAAAAAATAAAATCGTCTACTTCAAAACGCACTACTACGGCGGCGTCCTGAAATACCAGTGGGTCTGCATGCCCCTGTCCCTCGTCGGCGTCGTCTACACCGCCGACGGCCGTCAAATCGACATTTCCATAGGCGAAGACCCGGACGATCCCGTATTTTTCATCAACGACCTCCTGCCGCACCTCGGCAAGGACCAGGCCGCCAAGAAGCTGGGCGAAGCCATTACGGGCGAAATGCTCATGCCTCTCGTCGGCACGTACAGCGAAGAAGAAAAGACGAAGCCTCAGATTTTGGAATTGCTGCGGGAAAAATACGGCATTACGGAAGAAGACTTCACCAGCGCGGAACTGGAAATCATTCCGGCTCAGAAGAGCCGCGAAGTCGGCTTGGACCGGTCGCTCCTCATGTCCCACGGCCACGATGACCGCGTATGCTCTTACGGCAACCTGGCGGCGATCCTCAGCGCCGCTCCCTGCGCGAAGACCCAGGTCGCCCTCTTTGCCGACAAGGAAGAAATCGGTTCTGTCGGCAACACGGGCGTCCACTCGTCGTACTTCCTCGACTTTACGGCGGAAATGCTGGCTCTGCAGGGCCGCACGGAAGAGCTGTACCTGCGCCGGGCCCTGCGCAGCAGCGAAGTCCTGTCGGCCGACGTAGCGGCAGCCTTCGACCCGATCTTCCCCGAAGCCTACGAAGAAACCAACTCGGCCAAATTAGGCTATGGCATCTGCCTGTGCAAGTACACAGGCGCCCGCGGCAAGGCAGGCAGCAACGACGCCAACGCCGAATTTTTAGCCAAGGTACGCCGCATCTTCAATGACGCCAACGTCCCCTGGCAGGTCGGCGAGCTGGGCAAGGTCGACCAGGGCGGCGGCGGCACCATCGCCTATATCATGGCCAACTGGGGCTGCGACGTCGTCGACTGCGGCGTCGCCATGCACAGCATGCACGCGCCGCTGGAAATCGTAGCCAAAGCCGACGCCTACTGCGCCTATTTAGCCTACAAAGCCTTCTTTGAAAGCAAGTAACTCCATATAGTAAAAACGGACAAAACCTGCCGACGATCTGCAGCAGGCTTGTCCGTTTTTTTTGTTGGATGTCAGATTATGATGGAAGCTGTCCGAAAACAGCGAATTCCTTATTTTACGCGCAGGCCTAAATTGGTCAGCGTCGGTTCATCCCGCGCTACGCGCAGGATTTCATCGACGGCTCCCGTTCCCATATTGATGAGCGCTTCCTTCGTATTGGCCCCGTTATGGGGCGTGCCGACGAAGTTTTTCTGCCGGAACAGCTCATGATCCTTCTGCACCGGCTCGACGACCCAGGCGTCTACGGCAGCGCTGAAAATTTCCCCGTCCGCCAAAGCCTGGCTCAAGTCGTGCTCGTTGACGATGCCGCCGCGGGAGGCGTTGATGATGATGGCGTTTTTCTTGCACATCGCCAATTCACCTGCAGAAATCATATTGCGCGTCTGATCATTCAGAGGCACCGATACGGATACGACGTCGCAGGTCTTATAAATATCGGTCACGTCGTCCGTATAGGAAAAGCCCATGGCTTCAGTCTTTTCTCTGCCCAGAAAGGGGTCGTAGGCCAGCACGTCCATGTCGAAGCCGCCTTTGAGGCGCTTGCCGACGATGGCCCCAATATGGCCGATGCCGATGAGGCCGGCCTTTTTCCCGGAAATTTCCTGACCGCTCAGAAACATGGGCTGATTCCGCTCCAGCCCTTCCATGCAGGCTTCGTGGCTGTACGTAATCTTGCGGGCGCAGTCGAGAATCAATCCGATAATCAGTTCGGCGACGGAATTGGAGTTGGCCGTCGGCGTGTTGGTCACGAGAATCCCTTTCGAAGCGGCGTAGGGAATATCGATATTGTCCGTGCCGACGCCGTGCTTGGCAATGATGCGCAGCTTCGGCATGGCGTCTATAAATGTTCTATCAACCGTATTAGCTCTAACAATAATAGCTTCTACTTCGGATAGTTGAGGATCTTTTTCATCCCAAGTAATAATATCTAAATGTTTTCTTGCATATTCTAATGCTTCTTGAGAAATGGGTTCTAAAATATATGTTTTCATAAGTATATCTCTCCAATTTGTTATTCTTTAACTTTCCCGTTATAGCTCTTTCTCTCATAGGAAAATACTTGTCCAGGTTTTAAAATAACAGGTTTAACTCTTGTTTTTTCTAGTGTTGTCGCAAATTTTTTAGGTTCTAATGAGTCAGGGGGATAATGCATAGGAATAGCAACATCAACATCCATCCATTTTGCTACCAATGCAGCCTCTTCTCCAGACATTTCAATCGGACACCCAGGCAAATTATCCATTCCAATAATTGCTATATCAACAGGATATAGTTCACTATATAATTTTAAATCACTAAAGATACAGGTATCTCCGCTAAAATAGATTCCCGTTCCATCTTCCATCCTAAAAATATAACTTAAAGCCGATCCACTTAATATTTGTTCTTTATACTCTACCATCGATATATGATGGGCAACTATCGCACGGATACCAATATTCTGATACGTAAGCGCAGTACCATAAATCATTTTAGTAATATTTTCTTCTTTTATGCCTTTGTCAATTGCATGCAACGCAACTTCCGCTCCACAAAATAAGTGAGCATTGTTTTGTTTACAAATCTCAATAGCATCTCCTAAATGATCCCATGCGCCATGAGTCACTGCAATCATATCAATATCATGCACTTCTTCTGGCATTATAGCCGCAGACTTATTAGTTCTTAACCACGGATCTACTAAAAGATTTTTGCCATTAATTGTTCTTATTAAAAAGCAAGAATGCCCTAAATATGAAATTTCAAACGTATTATTCATCTTCATCCTCCTCCATTTTTATATTTAATTTTCTTGTGGCTGAAGAGGTTTACGAACCATAAACCATGAAACAGCCGATGCTGCAATCAACAAAACTCCCGATACTATAAATGCACTTGTATAAGAGTTTGTAAATTGAATAATAAATCCGGTTACTAATGGAGGGCGAATTGTCAAGCTAAGTGCAACTTTTTAGAGTAATGTACTTCGTATGGCGTTTTGTATCCTAAACATTTTCGGGGACGGCGATTTAGTTCTGCAAAAACAGCTTGCACATAGGCTTCTGGAACGAGTGTGATGTCCGTCCCTTTCGGGAAATACTCTCGGACTAGGCCATTGGTATTTTCGTTGCTTCCCCGCTGCCAGGGCTGATGCGGCGGCGGGAAATAAAACGGCACGCCGTTCAAGGCCTCCGTGACAGCGGCATGATGGGCGAACTCTTTTCCTCTGTCCGGCGTAAGGCTTTTTACAGGTTGCCCTTGCAGTACCTGAAGCAATACCGTATTGACGGCTTGTGCTGTCTTTTTGGCTGCTTTGCCTCCTACCAGATACCGGCTCTTTCTATCTACCAACGTAACCAGACAGGCTTTTCCTGTCTTTCCTGCTATGGTATCACATTCCCAATGTCCTCGCCGGGAGCGGTTAGCGGCTCCTGCTGGCCGTTCCGAAATATCGTGAGAGATGGGAATAGAACCCCGTCGTTCCTGATATTGCCGGGTATGCCGGGATTTTCCATGATGCCGCAAGCGGCGGACCGCACCGCGGGACCCATGGGAGGACGACGTTTCATCAAACATACCGGCATATATGGCGCGGTAAATCGTTGCATAGCTAAGGAGTGCCTTCTGATGTTCCAGCTGCAAGCGTCCGGCAATTTCTTCTGGGGACCAATGATGCACCAGGAAGAGATTTTTAACCAATGCGAATAGCTCGGCATTCTCTAACCGCTTGTGAGGCTTGCATGCCTTACGGCGGCGGGCATACTGTTGTTGTGCGGTGATGGGCAGATACTTGCCGTTCACTGTATTTCTGCGTAGTTCCCGTGAGATCGTGGATTTATCTCGGCCGAGGGCCGCCGCAATTCGAGAGATAGAATAGGACTGCGCGCGAAAAAAGAGTAGATTTTCTCGTTCAGATAGAGTAAGATGATGATAGTGGCACATAGGTTTCCTCCGAGATATAGATTTTGTTTGGTAGCATTATTATATCAGAAACCTATGTGTCATTTTTTATAGGTGTTGCACTTGTATTGTAAATTCGCCAGCAAAAAAAGCTGAACCAGATCCACCAAATACCATCAATCCACTAGTTGCCCCAGCAGCACTTTTATCAACAATCATGTCATTTAACAACGCGAAATTCAACGTATTGGCCGCCATAAAGAAAGAATTAGCAACTATCAATATAATTTCCATAACAATAAAGCTTTCAACATATGGAACTAATAAGATTACTGATCCCAACAACATGTATGCAATAACCATTTTTCTTCTGCCGCCGCTTGATAAATCTTGCTTTTTACCGATATAATCACTAAACTTACTTAAAAGAATAGTTACTATCATAGCTACAATATACGGCAACGCTCCAAACCATCCGGCATGGACTAGATTAAGATTTCGTTCAGTCATCAAATACGCTGGAATCCATGTAAGGAAAAAATACATTGCATAGGTAGTTCCCCCGTGGCTTAATAATAGCCCCCACATGGTTTTTTGCTTTAATAACATGCCTACTGTCATCTTTTTTGCCGTTTTTATCGGCTTTCCATTAGTTTCTATTAAGTTCCTATTTTCTAAAATATATTGACGTTCTTCATCTTTTAACCACCATGCTTTTTCAGGATCATAATATAACCATATCCATAACAGAAGCCAGATAAATCCTAATGATCCTAAGATAATAAAAGAAAATTGCCAAGGGAATTGTTCCAGTAAATAAGAGGCTGCTAAAATACCTATAGCTGGTCCCAATAAGGTACCGCTATTAAAGATAGCAGTAACTAATCCGCGTTCTCTAACAGGAATCCAGTCACTAATAACCTTATTACAGGTAGGAAAAGCCGGAGATTCGCCAATTCCCAACATGAGCCGCAAAACAATCAGCATAGCTAATCCAGTTGCAAAGCCAGTTAAGACCGCAGCTAATGACCAGACAAATAACGCAAAAGTGTTCATTTTTCTTGCACCAAATTTGTCCGCCATCATTCCCATAGGAATAACCAGTGGCACATATGCTAACAAAAATATGGATTGCAAAGTTCCCATTTGACCCGCACTAAGGTTAAATGTTTCCATTAACACGGGAGTTGCTACTGAAAGGTTCACTCTATCAATATAATTGATAGATAAATACCCTAGTAATAATATGGCAATAATCCATCTTCGATTCATACTTTTCACCTCTTAGTCATTTAAGTATTGGCTTACTCTTCATCAATAGCTTCTAATGGCTTATTCCGAGTTTCTATGCCAAATATCGCAATAACTATCGCAATAAACGTCATCATGGCAAAAATAAATAGAAAAACTGCAGTTGCGCCCATTTCAGTCAGAAGCCACGCAATAAGCATAGGGGTAAATACAGATACAAAACGTCCCAATCCACTCGAAAAACCAACACCTCGAAGCCGGGCTTCTGTCGGAAAAATTTCTCCAGAATAAACAAACATTGTTGTTACCGAGTAAAAATACAATAAAACAATCATCAAAAAGCCGATGCTCATTATCATAAAATCAGTTCTTTGCAAAGAATAAATATATCCCAAAACACCAATCGCAAAAGCCATAATAGCTAACGTTCGTCTTCTTGGCAGTTTATCTGCAAAAATAGGAACTAATAACGCTCCTACTGGTGCCCCTATCATAATCACGACGGACATTGCAAATGATTTAGTAATACTAATTCCTTCGCTAACAAAAATAGTAGGAATCCAGTTTACAATAGTATAAATAGCTACATTCATTCCAATCAATGCAGCACTCAATGTAATGGTACGACGAATAATTTTTTTACTAAAAATATATGCATATGGAACCTTACGAACCTTTTCTTCTATAACCTCTGACAGAACTGGCTCTAATTTTATATTTTTTTCCTTTTCCACTTCCCGTTCAATAGCTGAAACTAATTTATCAGCTTTATCAATTAATCCTTGAGACGCACACCATCTAGGAGACTCAGGCATATACTTAAATACTGCTAACCACACCAACAATGCACATACACCTATTCCCGCAAACAGGACCCTCCATCCAAAAACCGGAATGATAAGAAGAGAAAACAACATCGCAATAGGCGGAGCTACATTCCCAATAAACCCGACAATTCCTGAATATCGTCCTCTATGTTGAGGCTGAAAAAATTCCGGCAAGGTTCCTGTCGCTGCGGCTTGTTGCGCTCCAAGTCCAAATCCCATAATTCCGCGTAATATAATTAATTGGGTCATATTGACAACAAATGCAGAAAAAATAGATGCCAATCCGAAAATCAAAAAGTTAAATAAAAATGCTTTTCGCCTTCCAAATCTATCGCCGACAATGCCTGCCAATAACGCACCTATTAGCATGCCGCCGCTAGTTGCTGAGATAAAAGCACCGTTTAGAGCATTGTTAGACCATCCGTCAGCAATTAACACCGCCAATATAGAGCTTCCTGCATAGATATCTAACGTATCACATAACACGCCTGCGCCTAAAATTGCTATGATTTTTTTATGCCATTTAGACGCGGGTAAGCGATCCATTCTTGCCGCTATTGTTCCTAAGGTTTGCCCAGACATGCTATACGCCCCCTTTTGGATCAAGTCAATAATAATTCACGTGGATTTTCACAAATTAATTTAGAAATTTCTTGTGTATTAAAATGGTTTTCTAATAATATATCATGAGCTAGTTCCAATCCTTTTGTCGGAGCTATATTGGTAAACTGTCCTAAATCTGTACTGAATATATTATTTTCTACTCCCGTTTCCCGTATTTCCTTTAGTATTATTTTCCAATCAGCTAATCCTTGTACTAAATCCACAACACACCGTTCCAATAAAACGCCTTGTGAAACCAACCATTGTTGTTCTTCTAATGATGCAGCATTAATTGGATTATTGGGGTGATTATAAACAATTTTTTTCACGCCACAAGCTTTAGCTACTGGGATCAGCGCCTTAACTTCTTCCATCCCTATATGACCACATCCCAACACGGCATTATGTTTTGCCACCAAGTTTAAAATTTTTACGACTGAATCTAAAATTTTCCCATTATCATCCAAAATCGAAAGTCCTTCAATATTAGCGCATACATTCGAGAGAGCATTTACAGCTTTTCCTATTTTTCTTTCATATATCAAATGAGTTTTAGCAGTAAAAGTCGGCATCCATACAATTTTTGCCCCCATCATCAATGCTACCTGAAGCGCCAAGGGATTAAATCCTCCAATAAAATTATTTAGAGTAATTCCCCCAAAAACACGAAGTTTAGCTCCAAACAATTCTTGCATAAGTGCAGCTCTTTCTGCCGTCGATCCTAAGTGAGTTTTTAAAACTACTCCATACATTCCATGAGTAATCGCATCTCTTACAATTTCAATATCGCTCAACTTTCTTTTAACAATATCTGGAGCTCCGTGTATATGCATATCTAATGCGCCACTTAACTTTCCCATTTATCATCGCCTCTTCACTTTAATGTAACAGCTACCTCTTCCATCAAGTCTTTCGACGGATTTTTCTGATTTATCTTCGACGTTTCGATAATCAATTCGTATACGTTGACACCGGCAGCCGCGGCGACTCCCCTAAAAGCGCCTACGAAGCTGGAATGACAGCCCGAATAGCCCAATACGAGGTCGAGGGGCTTAATCGGATTGTGGTAGCCTTCCCGTTCCATCGCCGGCATGAGCTTTTCGTCGATGAAGCGCAGCAGCTTGTAAAAATCGTATTCCTGCGCCTTTCCTTCGCGGCGGAACAAGGCGACAGCTCCTTCCGTCGTAATGTTTCCGGCGCTGCGGGCCATACCCATGAGCCCGCAGTCGATGAAGGATGCGCCGGCCCGTTCGGCAGCCTGGGCATTCGCCATAGCCAGTCCTAAATTACTGTGTCCATGAAAGCCTACGGGAATAGATACGGCGTCGACTACCTTGCGGGTATACTCGGCCGCGTCTTCGGGCATCATATAACCGGCCGAGTCCATAATCGTAAGAGCCTGCACGCCGAAGGATTCGAGCATCTTCGCTTCTTCGGCCAATTCGTCAGGAGTGACGACGTACGCCTTCATCAAGCTGTATTTTGCCTCGAGGCCGGCGTCGCGCACCATCTTCACGGCCTTTTCCGCCGTCTTTCCGTCGCCGGCGTTAGCTCCGACGCGGAGAAATTTCAATCCCTTAGAAGCTGCTAAAGCGATTAGTTCTGAATCGGCATACGCCGCAGTCTGGAACATACCGATTTCCCCTTTATCAGCATAAGGTTCTATGACATCCAGATATTCTTCGTCCGTCACAGGACAAGCCTTGCCGCCGGCTTTGACCGAACCGAGGCCGGTGCAGTGCCCCATCTCAATGATATGGATATGACTGTCGAGCAAGCCTTCTATCATCAATTTCGTCAATTCTGTTGAAAATCCTGTGCCGACGACGTTGGCTCCGTCGCGTAACGTGCAGTCCATAATATGCATGATATATTCCTCCTATGCCTTTGTGATGCAAAAGATATTCACCATAAATTCTTAATGTGTTTTCTCGATACGTATCTTCTGGTATAATCATATCACCGGAGAAATTAAAATAAAAACAAATACCTCTGCATTCAATTATTAATATTTTAAATAATTATTGTGCAGCATACATAGCCATGCAATATCGCAATAGAAAGAGCCGTAACCTCATCTTGTTATACATAAACAGCATATACAGTCATCATATGCATTTCCTTTTTGTGCAAAGCCGCGAAGCTCCCCTGCCAATGGCATGCATATTTGTCATCATCTGCAGCAAACAAAGGAGATAGGTCTCATGAACAGCGAATTAATCGAAACCTTTGTCACCGTCGCCAACGCCGGCAACATCACGAAAAGCGCCGACATATTATTTGTATCGCAGGCCACGGTCAGCCATCGCATTAAGCAGCTGGAAGAAAAGCTCGGCGTCCAGCTCATCTTGCGCAATAAAGGCTCCAAGCAGACAAATTTAACTACTGCCGGTAAAAATTTTCTGCCCTTGGCTCAAAGCTGGCTCCGCCTCAACGACGAAATCAGCACCTTTCAGGAACGCCCCCAAGCCCTGGAACTGTCCATCGGCGTCGTCGACAGCGTAAACAACTATTTGTTAGCCGATTTCTACAAGGAACTAAGGCAGGATGCCTTAGATTGGCGTCTCACCGTCCGTACCCTTCACACGCAGGAAATTTACGACCATGTCCGCCAGAATACGATCGACGTCGGCCTGCCCTTAGGCGAGCAGCTGATCGCCGGCATTCAGGTCAAAAAGATTCATACGGAAAAGCTCATGGTCGTAAGCCGCCGCAAACTCAAGGACAAGAATACTCTCTTTCCCATCGATTTAGATACGGATTACCAGATCTTCATCCCCTGGGGGCAAGATTATCTCCACTGGCACCACCGCTTTTTCCCGCCGGGAGAGCCGCCGAAGTTTTCCGTCGACTCAGCCAAGGTAGCCCTCGAGCTGTTGGATGACCGCTTTTGGTTCCTCGCGCCGTACGACGTGTGCATGCAAATCGCCAAGACATCGCCCTGCCATATTTCCAAGCTGGGACTGGATACGCCGTCCCGAAACCTCTATATGGTCACAAACAATCTGACCGCCCAGATTAAACGAAAGGCCGTCGTCATGTTTAAGCGCCGCCTCACTCAGTATATCCGCCGCCGTGAACGTTCCATCGAGGCAATGCTGAATCAATATGAGCCCGACGCAGGGATTCGGTCATATAAGTCCTTTATTCACGAGTTTGACGCCAACGGCTAGGGCTTGCAAAAATTGATGGAATCACTATACTATAAGCATGCGCAGCTGCGTTCAGAAAGAAGGATGATATATATGATTACCAAAATAAAATCGTTGGCGGCGGCCTGCCTGCTTGCCGCCGTCGCCTGCACCGCTCCGGTCCAGGCCTTCCCGTCCCACTCCATGCCCTATGCGGCGGGCTACAGCCTCATCGTCGGTACCTGGCAGGGCCGCTACGGCCGGGAGCTGTCCATTTCCATGGACGACGTCGACGGCGTGCCGTACAGCATACACAACGTCACAAACGACGGGTTCACTACGGTGGTCCGCATCATATTAGACGACGACCGGCACACGATGCTCACCTTTTCGTTTCCCAACGGCAACTACAACTACGTCATGATGAACAACGCGACGACAGGTCGGTTTGCCGACGCCATGGATTTTACACGGCAAAGCAGCTTTTCTCATTGACAATCTCAATTCCATCCAGTATAATTCTGGATGTACTTTAAGGGAGTAATCAGTACATCCGGCATGTATAGTAGTATCGACATACTGGCCTCAGGGCCCGGTGCTATTTGAAATGATGAGACTTAAAGGCAGTATTTGCGCTGCCTTTAGGTCTTTTTTATTTGCCGTCATATGAAATCGCATAGGAGAGATGACCATGAATGGATTGGAATTATTACTGCTGGCCCTGGGCCTGTCCATGGACGCCTTCGCCGTATCGGTCTGCAAGGGATTATCGCTGGGGAGCATCCGTTGGAAGCATATGGCCCTGGTGGGCTTATGGTTCGGCGGATTTCAGGCCCTGATGCCTACGGCAGGTTATTATTTGGGAACGTTTTTTACCGACATCATCACGTCGTATAATTACTGGATCGCCTTCGCCCTCCTGACCTTGATCGGCGGCAATATGATCAAGGAATCCTTTGAGGCGGAAGACTGTCCCGACGCGAACATGGCCGTGCCGGCTATGTTCGCCTTGGCCGTCGCGACGAGCATCGATGCGTTAGCCGTCGGCGTCACCTTCGCCTTCATGAACGTATCCATTATACCGGCCGCCCTGTCTATCGGCTGCGTCACCTTCGCCTGTTCCGCCGTCGGCGTAAAAGCCGGCAGCCTGTTCGGACTTAAATATAAATCCAAGGCGGAGAGAGTCGGCGGGGCCGTCCTGATTCTCATCGGCTTAAAAATCCTCCTGGAAGGACTGCAAATTTTATAAGGCTTCATATAAAAACTGCCGCTAAGTACAGCATAACTGTTGCTTAGCGGCAGTTTTTATATTATGTAGTTTCTTCCGTACGCTGTTCAGCCGTTTCTTCCGGCTTAGGCGTTTTCTTCTTTTTCCGCGGGTTATACCGGTTCATGCCGACGTCGACGCCGACCTTCAGGCAGCCTTCAATAGCGACGGCTGTCGTCTTCAGGCCTTCCTCGTATTCCGGCAGCATGTCTTCCGGAAACGGAGTCAGCACGTGGTCGATGACATCGCGGTGCGGCAAAGGCCGGCCGATGCCGACGCGAAAGCGGATGAAATCGCGGCAGCCGTTGGCAAAGAGGCTCTTGATGCCGTTATGGCCGCCGTCGCTGCCGTTCTTGCGGATGCGGAGACGGCCCACGGGCAAATCCATGTCATCGTAGACGACGTAGACGTCGGCCTGCTCCAGCTTATACCAGCGCATGAGGGGCCCTACGGCCTGGCCGCTGTTGTTCATGTAAGTCTGCGGCTTGACGAGGATGACCTTTTCCCCGTCTACATCGGCCTGGGCAACCTGGGCGTCCATCCGGTTCTGCCACAGCGTCACGTTCCAGCGCTTCGCCAGCTCGTCGACGACGCGGAATCCCGTATTGTGTTTTGACGTTTCGTATTCTCGGCCGGGATTTCCCAGACCAACAATCATATGCACCGTAACTACCCTTATTTGTCGAAGAGCTTGCTTACCGATACTTCATGGAAAATGCGCATGATCGCTTCCCCTAAGAGCGGAGCAACGGACAAGACCTTGATCTTGTCGATTTTCTTTTCGTCGGGCAAGGGAATCGTATTGGTAATGATCAGCTCGGAAATGACGGAATCCTGAATGCGCTGTACAGCCGGGTCGGTCAGTACGGCATGGGCGCAGGCTGCGTATACGCGGGCCGCTCCCATATCTTTCAGGGCTTTGGCACCGCCGCACAGGGAGCCTGCCGTATCAACGATGTCGTCGATGAGGATGCAGGTCTTGCCTTTAATATCGCCGATGATGTTCATGACTTCGGCTACGCCGGGACGGGGACGGCGTTTTTCAATAATAGCGATAGGAGCATTGATACGGTCGGCTAAATCGCGGGCCCGCGTAACGCCGCCGAGGTCGGGAGATACGACGACGATGTCGCCCAAGTCGATTTCCGATTTTTTCTGATTCAAGTATTTGGCAATAATCGACGCCGAGCCGAGGTGGTCTACAGGGATGTCGAAGAAGCCCTGAATCTGGCCGGCATGAAGGTCCATCGTGACGACGCGGGTAATGCCGGCGACGGACATGAGGTCGGCGACCAACTTGGACGTAATCGGTTCGCGGCCCCGGGTCTTGCGGTCCTGGCGAGCATAGCCATAGTAAGGAACGACGGCCGTAATGTGTTTTGCCGAAGCGCGCTTGAAGGCGTCAGCCATGATGAGCAGTTCCATAATCGTGTCGTTGGCCGGCTGGCATGTCGGCTGTACGATAAATACGTCCTTGCCGCGAACGCTTTCGTCGATCATGATTTGGATTTCGCCGTTGTTGAACTTGCCGACGAAGGCCTTGCCAAGTTCCAGGCCTAAATAATCGGCGATTTCCTTAGCCAGCTTCGGATTGGCGTTGCCAGTAAAAATTTTCAGCTTTTTCCCGTCTTCGTAACTCATTTGTTGAGCCTCCTAAAATAAATTTATGATTTCTATACTAGGTAAATGGGTATATGCTATTTCTTATACGTATCGTCCTTGACCCAGCCTTCGATGTTGCGCTGTTTAGCCCGGGCGACGGACAAAGACTTCGGCGGCACGTTTTTCGTAATCGTCGAGCCTGCGCCGACATAGGCATACTCGCCGACGGTGACCGGCGATACGAGGTTGCTGTTGCAGCCTACGAAGGCGTGGTCGCAAATCGTCGTGCGGTGCTTTTCCTTGCCGTCGTAGTTGACCGTGATGGTGCCGCAGCCGATATTGACGCCGCAGCCGACGTCGCTGTCGCCGATGTAGCTCAAGTGGGGCAACTTCGTGCCGTCGCCGACGGTGGAGTTCTTGACTTCCATGTAGTTGCCGACCTTGACGTCGTTGCCGATGACCGTATTGGGCCGGAAGTGGACGAAGGGTCCGATTTCGCAGCCGTTTTTGATTTCGCAGTCGTGGGCGTACGTAAACTGAAGGTGGTCGCCGCTGCCCATGACAACGTTCGTCATGCGGACGTACGGGCCGACCTGGCAGTTTTCGCCGATGACGGTGCTGCCTTCCAGGATCGTTCCCGGATACAGGACCGTATCGCGGCCTACGGAAACGGTCGTATCGACGTAGGTGTTATTGGGATCGATGACCGTCACGCCGTCTGTCATGAGCTGTTCCAGCTTGCGGCGGCGCAACACCTGTTCGGCTTCGGCCATCTGCAGGCGCGAGTTGACGCCCAGCGTTTCTTTATAATCCGGTGCGGCAAAGGCGCTGACGACCTTGCCGGCATCGACGAGCATGCCGATGATATCGGTCAGGTAATACTCGCCCTGGGCGTTGTTGTTCGTCACGTTATGAAGCATCTGCCACAGGAGTTCCATGTCGAAGCAGTAAATACCGGCGTTGACTTCGCGCACGGCTAATTCCTCCGGCGATCCGTCCTTCTGCTCGACAATCTTGACGACCTGTCCCTTTTCATTGCGGATAACCCGGCCGTAGCCTGTCGGGTCGGGCATGACCGCCGTCAGTACCGTAGCGGCAGCCTGCGTGGCTTCATGATGGGCCAGCAGGCTGCGGAAGGTGTCTTCCGTTACCAAAGGCGTATCGCCGCACGTCACGAGCAGCGTGCCCGAAAGGCCGGACAACAGCGGCTCTGCCTGCATGACGGCATGGCCCGTTCCCAGCTGCTGCTCCTGTACGACAGTTTCCGCCCTGTCGCCCAGATATTCCTGCACGGCTTCGCCGCCGAAGCCGACGACGACGACCTGCCGCTGCGTTCCCGCCGCTTTGACGGCCCGCAGCACTTGTTCTACCATCGGCACGCCGCCGACCTTATGCAGAACTTTAGGCATGCTGGATTTCATCCTCGTTCCTTTTCCGGCAGCTAAAATAAGTGCAATAATGTCTTTCATTCAGTATTAGCCTCCCTGAAACAAATAACTGTCATGTCCTTTTCAGAATAACACAAATAGCACGGAAAATACATACTTTTTTACAAAAAACAGGGGGAATTTCGACGATTTCCGCCGTGAAAACAAAAGGGAGAGGCCGAAACCTCTCCGCTTTTCTTTTTTACTCAGTTAATCTGCCGCTTACAGCACGTATACGACGACTTCTCTTCTGCCGAAATTCAGGGCTTCCGTAATGGAGTCCATGGCCAAGTCGATGCGGTTGCCTACGATAGAGCCGCCCGTATCTTCAGCCGTCGCGTAGCCGTACCCTTCGATGTACAGCTGCGAGCCTAACGGAATGACGTCCGGGTCTACGGACACCATGCCGCGGCGCAGGCGCAGGCCCGTCGCCGTAAAACCGCTGTTGCCGGGATCATCGGCTGTGTAAGCCGATGCGTCCATCACGATACGCCGCTGGTAGGAGCCAACCCCTTCTTCGGCAGGGGCTTCGCGTCCACTGGCTTCTGAAAGAGCCGCCATGGTCTGCGAACCGACAATGCCATCTACATCTAACCCGTAGTCAGCCTGAAAACGCTTTACGGCGTCTTCCGTCGCGCTGCCGAAAATTCCGTCGGCGCCGCCGGCCAAATACCCGGTATCCATGAGCATGTATTGTACGCTCTGTACTGCAGAGCCGTTCATTCCCATTTCGACTTTTGCACAAACCAGTGAGGAACATGCAAAAACAAATATGAGCGTCAATAGAATCAGTATACGGTTCTTCAAACAACCACCTCTTTGAAATATCCATACCTAAACATCAACTTTCAGAAAAAATTATACCAAAGATTGAAGGATAAGTCAAAAAAACAAATCTTTATGCGTTATTTTTCACAACTTTATACGCGATGCTATCCGCATTTGTTTTCTCTTAGCTTAATAAATTCATACTTTCCGCTTATATTTTTAAGACCTGGTATTATTTTTTATAATTATTATGCAAAACTACACTGTTTCCACTTCTACAAGACAGCGGACGGCTTCCGCGCTTTCTACCGAGTCGGTAAGGACGTATAAATAGTCGCCGGCCTGCAGGCGGATGTCCATTCCGGGAAGCACGTCGCCGCTGCTGCGCTTGATATCGACGAGGACGACGTGGCTGGGCCAGGCGATGCGCCCCACGTATTTACCGTCTACGGCGCTGCCGCTGGCCACGGTCAGCTCCAGCAGATGGCGCCGCTCCGACGCCAGGATTTCCGGCCGGTGAGCCGCCAAAATCCGCTGCAGCAGCGCTTCGTAAATCGGCTGGCCGCCGCAGACCTGGGCGACGACGAGGGCCACGAGGGATGCCGTGCACAAGACGAGCAAATGCTCGTACGAAGCCGTCATTTCCATGATGAGGATCGTGCCCGTAACGGGAGACTGGACGGAGGCCGAGAAAAACGCCGCCATCGACAGGATGACGATATTCGACAAGTATTCCGGGCCGACGACGCCCAGCTGTATCAGGACGATGCCGACGACGCTGCCCGTAAGAGCACCCAGTACGAGCATGGGCAGGAAAAATCCGCCCGGCGCGCCGCAGCCGTAGCTGACCAGGGTAAACAAAAACTTTCCGATGAGCAGGGCCGCAAAGAGGGACAAGGACAGAGGCAGGGTATGAAGGCTGTTGATCAATTCGTTGCCGCCGCCCAGCACTTGCGGGAACACATATCCCAATACGCCGGCCGCCGCGAGGGCAAAGGCAAACTTTCCATACCCGCGAAAGCAGGGCAGGCTGTAAAAGCGCGGAATATTCAGCAGCCCCTTGTTGAAGACAATGCCGGCGAGTCCGGCGGCTATGCCGACGACGACGGCGATCCAGATATACTGCAGCGGCAGGACCGGTACCGTCCCGAACTCAAAAATCGGCGCGCGGCCAAAGGCAAGACGGCTGACCATCGTCGCCAGCAGGGCCGCGGCCATGGCCGGCGCCAGGACGACGCCGGAAAAATTGCGGTGCAGCTCTTCCAGGGCAAACATGACGCCGGCTAAGGGCGCGTTAAAGGCAGCAGCCAAACCGGCGCTGGCCCCTGCCGTCAGGAGGTATCGCTCTTCAATGCGGAACCGGCCGAGATTCCGGCTGATGCCCTGGGCCGTTACGGCCCCAATCTGGATAGACGGCCCTTCCCGTCCCAGGGATAATCCCAAGCCGATGCCGACAATGCCGCCGACGAGCTTTACCCATAAGATGCGCAGCCAGCGCAGGCGGATAACGCCTAAAATGACGCCTTTGACCTGGGGAATGCCGCTGCCGCCGGCATTGGGCTCATAGGCGCTGAACCGCCATAGCATGTAGGCCGCACCGAAGAGCAGCGCGAACCAAAGGCCGTTTTCCAGCCATCCACCCGGCAGGAGCACCGCCTCGTACATGTATTCCCGCACGCGCGTCCCCGCATCCAGCGCCCATCGGAAAAAGCTGATAATGACGCCGGACACGACGCCGACCAGCGCCCCTTCGGCAAAAAGGCGCAGGCGAAACCGCGGCCAATGGCTCAGCGCATCCAAGGCCGACGCGACTTGTCTGTTAATATGCATATCCTGTCACTCCCCGCATGTTTTGACGATATTATACCATAGGAAGTCAAATTGCGACACACGGCAGCGTCGGCCTATTGTCACCGCATGGACGGCTATTGTTACAGTTCTTTAAATTTTACGATTTTCATATTGCCTTTTAAGCGCCGACTCTTTATATTTATAGTAAAGATTTATCTGACTAAAGTACCGAATCATGCATACTATTTATGTATTATATAGAGAAACGATAGCGAGGTTCTGACTATGGCACATTTTCCCTTTTCTTCCCACAACCTGCTCCACAGCAGCCGCAATAAGCTCGTCGCCTTCGGCCTGGTCTTTCTCCTGGCCTGCGCCGGCATCTACGTCATCAGCCACTCGGACCGGGCGGCGAAAAGCAGCTCGGCCCTGACCAACGCGTCCGTCCAGTCCTACCGGGCCGAACGGCGCGATATGATGCGCACCATTTCCTTATCGGGCCAGACCGTCCCCTTAGCCCAGGTGGACTTGTCGACGAAATACGCCGGCAATATTACGGCCGTGTACGTCGACTTAGGCGACACAGTAGAGCCAGGCCAGGTCCTGCTGGAGCAGGACCCCGTCGACACGAACCTCCAGCTGTCCCAGAACCGGGCAGCCTGGGCCCAGGCTGCAGCCGAGACAAAATCGGCCCAGTCACAATTCTATTCGGACCTGCAGAAAGCCCAGGTCGAATACGCCACGGCCAAGATGAACTACAACCGCTACGTCATCTTAAAGGACGAAGGCGCCGTATCGCAGAAGGATTTGGACACGATGTACCAGGCCCTCATCGTCGCCAAGGCCGCCCTGGATAACTTGCAGCTTCAGAACGTCGGCGACACGCCGGCCCTCATCGCCGGCAAGCAGGCCGCCCAGGCCAAGGCCAAATATACCGTCGACAGCTTGTCCAAGCAGCTGGAAGACCTGACCATCCGCGCGCCGCGGCACGGCGTCATTTCCTACCGCAACGCCGAAGCCGGCGCTATGGCCGCCGCCAATACGAAGGTACTGACCATTACGGACACCAGCGGCATCTACATCGACTGCCCCGTCGCCGAAGCCGACGTCGCCGCCATCCAGCCCGGCATGACCGTATCTGTATCCGTCGAATCGCTGGCCAACACGTACGACGGCACGATTACCTATGTCAGCCCGGCCATGGACCCGACGAACAAGACCTATATCGTCCGCATCACCTTGTCCAACCCGGACAATCTCCTGCGCGGCGGCATGTTCGCCCAGTCGTCGCTGGAAGTACTGCAGCGCAGGAATACCCTCTTCGTACCGAAGGACGCCTTAGTCGAACAAAACGGCGTCAGCCAGCTCTACGTCATTAACCCGGACAACACCATCGCCATCCGCACGGTTAAAACAGGCCTCCGCAACGACAACTACGTAGAAATCCTCGAAGGCCTGTCCGACGGCGAGCAGATTGCCACGACGAACCTGGCCCGCCTCCGCGACGGCGTATCCGTAACCATTGAAAAAGAAATCAGGTGACGTCATGAATCTTACGAAATTTTCCATCGACAGGCCCATCGGCATCTGCATGGCCGTCGCCTTCTTCGTCGTTCTCGGCCTGTTCAGTTTCTACCGTATCGGCGTCGAACTGCTGCCGGCCCTCAACACGCCGTACGTCACGGTCACGGTCAACTACGACGGGGCCAATGCCGACTCGGTCGAACAGCAGGTCGTAAAGCCCATCGAAGACGCCCTGTCGTCGGTCTCCAACCTGAAACACATCACGTCGACGGCCTCCTACGGCCAGGCCCGCATCACCCTGGAGCTTGACTTCTCTGCCGACGCCGACGCGGCGGCCATCGACGCCACGAAAAAGATAAACGCTATCCGCGGCCAGCTTCCCGATGAAATCGACGAGCCCGTTGTCATCAAGCGCGACGTCAACGCCACGCCGATCATGTTTATCGCCGTCCAATCCAATCAGTCCCTGGACGACATCTACTCGAAAGCGGAAAACGACTTTCAGGACGTCCTCCAGCAGGCCGACGGCGTGTCGGAAATCGAGCTGAACGGCGGCCGCGACAAGGAAATCGCCGTCGAAGTCGACAAGGCCAAGCTCATCCACTACGACATGACCTTGAGCGAAGTCGTCTCGGCCCTGCGCGAAGAAAACGTCCTCATGCCCTCCGGCACGATTTACTCCGACGCCACGACGACGGACGTGCGGGTCAAGGCTCAGTTTGCCGACGAAAATGAAATCGAAAAGATACAGGTCACGAATGCCAAGGGCGTGCAGATTCCCATTACGGCTGTGGCGGACATCAAGCGCAAGGACCAGCGCGTCAGCCGCTACGCCCGCGTCAACGGCGAAGACGCCGTCGTCATGGTCATCTACAAAAACAGCGACGCCAACGTCGTCTCTACGGTCGACAACGTGACGGAAAAGCTGGAAACGCTGCGCCGCGACAACCCGGACTATACCTTTACTGTAACGAACGAATCGGCGTCGTACGTCCGCAACTCCCTGCACAACACCTTGCAGACCCTCATCGAAGGGCTCATCACGACGGGGACGGTCTTGTTCTTCTTCCTGCGGGGCTGGCGCTCGACCCTGGCCGTCATGATCGCCATCCCGACATCCCTCATTTCGACGTTTTTCGCCATGTACATCGCCGGCTTTACTTTCAACATGATGTCCCTCATGGGCATGGCCCTGTGCGTCGGCATCCTCGTCGACGACTCCATCGTCGTGCTGGAAAACATCCACCGCCACCTCATGAACGGCGAAGAGCCGAAAAAAGCGGCTCTGAATGGGCGGACGGAAATCGGCATGGCCGCCATCGCCATTACGCTGTGCGACATCGTCGTCTTCCTGCCCATTGCCTTCATGACCGGCATGGTAGGCCAGTATTTCAAGCAGTTCGGCCTTACTATCGTCTTCGCCACCTTCTTTTCTCTCTTCGTCTCCTTCACCCTGACGCCGATGCTGGCGTCGCGGCTCTTCCGCTTAGGCCTGAAAATCCCCGATACGCCCTTGTGGCGGCGCATGGACGCCATCGAAGACTGGGCCCGCAGCCATTACGGCCGCATGCTGACCTGGAGCCTGGACCATGCCAAGCGCCTCGTCCTCCCGGTCCTCCTGTGCTTTACCCTGTCCGTAGCCCTCATCCCGACGGGTCTCGTCGGCTCGGAATTCATGCCCCAGACCGATGAAAGCGGCTTCCGCATCACCCTCCAGCTGCCTACGAACGCCAACCTGGAACGGACCGACAAGGCAGCCCGCCAGATAGAAGAATATCTGGCGACGGTGCCGGAAGTCGTCTATTCGACGGCCATGGTCGGCGGCCGCAACCTCAATGAAGCAAATATACAGGTCACCCTTCAGGACCGGCAGGACCGCTCCCGCTCGATCTGGCAGATTACCAACGACGTCCGCAATTTCGCCGCTAAGAATATTCTGGACGGCGACGTCCGGGTCAAGGAAGACCAAGCCTCCGTATCAGGCACGTCAGGCGGCTTCGGCGGCGGCTCGGGCAACCTGCGCCTCGAGCTGCGCGGCAAAAACATGGACGAGCTCATCGCCAAGTCGCGGGAAGTACAGCAGATGATGAAGGAAGAAATCCCCGGCGTCCGCGACGTCAGCAGCTCCTATGAAGACGGCATGCCCGAATACCAGCTCGACGTAGACCGCAATAAGCTCAAGCAGTACGGCACGTCCTTAGGCGAACTGACCAAGACCTTCTCCAACGCCATCAGCGGCCAAAAGGCCGGCGTCCTGGCAAACGACGTCAAAAACGACAACAACGACACGGATATTTATGTCCGCTTTAAAGGCGCCGACGGCTTCCGCATTTCCGATTTGGAAACGATTCCGCTGAACGCCGACGGCCGCATCATCTACATTGCCGACGTCGCCCACATCAAGGCGGCCACCGGCCCGGTCACGATCCGCCGCACCGACAAGGAACGGGCCATTACCCTCGGCGGCACCCTCCAGGGCCGTCCCCTGAACGAGGTCATGGAAGAAATCTCGGCCAAGCTCGACGCGACGGATATGGGCGGCATCACGTACCGCTTTACGGGCCAGGCCGACCAGATGGCCACGACGTTCCGCGACCTGGGCGAAGCCCTCGTCCTGTCGCTCATCCTGATCTACATGATCCTGGCTATCCTGTACGAATCGGTGAAAACGCCCTTTATCCGCATGTTCTCCCTGCCCCTGGGGCTCATCGGCTCGCTGTTCCTCTTATTCCTGACGAACAACACGATCAACCTGTATTCCCTCATCGGCATCCTCGTCATGGACGGCCTGGTCGCCAAAAACGGCACCCTCCTCCTCGACTATACGCTGACCCTGATGGAACGGGGCCTCGACCCGCGCAGCGCCATTATCGAGGCCGGCAAGGTCCGCCTGCGGCCGATCTTCATGACGACGCTGACCATGGTCGTCGGCATGCTGCCTACGGCCCTGTCCATGACAGCCGGCTCGGAAACGAGAGCCAGCATGGCCGTCGTCGTCATCGGCGGCCTCCTGACGTCGACGGTCTTCACCCTGTTTATCATCCCCATCATCTTCGTATGGATTGAAAAACACCGCCTCCGCTTTTCCTTCCGCAAAAAAGAAGGGGCCGCCTCTTCTGTAAAATAATCGGAAAAACTTCGACGGCCGGCAGGATTTTTCCCGCGCCGTATAGAAGTAATATAGACACGATGAAAGCAGCGTCAGGCTCAACAAAGGAGGCATAAGGCATATGAGCAGCCAATTTACACCAACATTCAACATCCACGAAGCCGTACGCAAGACACTGCCTTATATGATGGAAATGCGTGAATATTTCCATGCCCATCCCGAACTGAGCGAAAAAGAATTTGATACGTGCAAAACCATTTTCCAAGAGCTCTCCCTCATGGGCATTGAAGACGTAAAAATCATAGCCGGCACCGGCGTCACCGGCCTCATCCGCGGCGCCCATCCCGGCCCGGTCATCTTGCTCCGCGCCGACATCGACGCCCTGCCGCTGACGGAAAAGTACGACTGTCCGTACGCGTCCCTCGTCCCCGGCGTCATGCACGCCTGCGGCCACGACGGCCATGCGGCCAACCTGCTGGGCGTCGCTAAAATCCTGAACAAGCACCGCGACTGCCTGCGCGGCACGGTCCGCCTGGCATTTCAGCCTGCCGAGGAAGGCAACGGCGGCGCAGCCCGCATGATAGACGCAGGCATCCTCAATAACCCGCCCGTCGAATACGCCCTCGGGCTCCACGTAGCCGGCGCCCTTCCCAAGGGCTATGTCAGCATCCGCAGCGGCGAAATCTCCGCCTCGTGCGACGACTTCACCATTACCCTCCACGGCAAGGGCGGCCACGGCTCCCAGCCGTCGGAATGCATCAGCCCGATTCAGATGGGCGTAGACGTCATCCAGATGATTCAAAGCTACGTATACAACTGCCGCGCCGACGGCGACGGCGTCGTCCTGACCTTCGGCCAGTTCCAGGCAGGGCGCAATCCCAACGTTATCCCTGATACGGCGGAATTAAAAGGAACGCTGCGGACGTATAACGAAGCCAAACGCCGCGACATCCTCGACAAGCTCCGCCACGTCCTCGGCGCCGTCACCCTGACCTACGGCGGCTCCTACGATCTGGACGTCGTCCCCTTCTCGCCGGTCTGCGTCAACAACGAAGCCGTCACGGCCCGCGTAGCGGCGATCCTGACGGAACAATGCGCCGACTGCGTCGACGTCGTGCCCATGCAGCGCGGCTCCGGCTCGGAGGACTTCGCTTATTTCAGCGCCGCCGTCCCCAGCGCCTTTTACTACGTTGGCGTCTGCGGCGACGAACCTGTCGTCGGCCATTCGCCCGATTTCCACTGGGACAGCAACGCCTTGAAATACATGTGCGAAACCTTGCTGAACGTCGTATATTATTTCGCAAGCTACAAATAGCGCGCTCATCCCCCTCAGGCGGCAGGCGCAGGATAGGAAAACCTTACCGTATTTCCTATTCTGCCCTGCCGTCTTTTTTTATTTGCTATATTTTTTATTTGCTATATAATAAAACCTATCTTTGATGAAAAGAGGTTTTGACAATGGTGTTCCTATTTATTATCGAGCATACGATGCTGCCTATCTTCGGGCTCGTCCTCATCGGCTTCCTGTTAGACCGGAAATTTCACATAGACGTAAAAACCCTGTCCAAGTTCATGTTTTACCTGGTCATTCCCAGCTTCATTTTCACCAACGTATACGAAACGGAATTTCCCCCGGCCAGCGTGACGATGATCGCCGCCATGACCGTCTTCATGGTCTTTTGTTTTTTCCTGGCCAATCTCGTCAGCCACTGGCGCCGCTATGACGAAGGCATGATACAGTCATGCCGCAACGCCCTCATGTTCAATAACACAGGCAACTTGGGCGTAGCCCTCATCATCCTCGTCTTTTCCCATGCCCCCTTCGTCGTCGACGGCCAGACGCCCTACCTTGCCGAAGCCATGGTCGTCCAAATCATCATCTTCATCGTCCAAAGCGTATCGCTCAATACCCTCGGCCTCTATCAGGCCGGCCGCGGGCGGCTGTCAGCTGCCGATACGCTGCGCGTCATGTTCCGCATGCCCATGATTTACTTCCTCGCCGCGGCCCTCCTCGTCCGCTCGACAGGCTGGAACGCCGAAGAATTCTTCTTCTGGCCCATCATGGAAATGGCCGGCAAATCGCTGCTGCCCGTCGCCATGGTCAGCATTGGAGCGCAGCTGTCCCAGACGAAGATACACTGGTTTGACAAGGACGTGTGGATCATCAGCCTGCTGAAGATGACCGTCCTGCCCCTCTTCGGCCTGGTCATGATATACGCGGCCAACGCCCTGATGCCCGGCACCTTTACGGCTGTCAGCGCCATGGTCTTCCTCATCTACTGCGCCATTCCGACGGCGGTCAACACGGCCCTCTTTGCTATCGAATTCGGCAACAACGCCGATTACGCCACGCAGATCGTCATGAACACGACGGCCCTCAGCGCCATCTCCCTGACGTTCTATATCTTCATCGGCCACATCCTGTTCGTTTGATAATAAAATAAAGTAAATTTCTATTTTATAAATATAAACTGTTAATTTTATTATTTTTTACTTAAAAACATTTGACAATCTGCCGGAAACGCCGTATAATAAGGCACATCAATAGAATACGAGTTGAGCAATGAGGCTCTGGCATATCGAGGTACCCGATGATGCCGGAGCCTTTCTGTTTTTCTATTGATAAAACAATATATGTACAGACAACGGCGTCTATGGGAAAGTACGAGGGGGTAGTTTCCGCATAGACGCCTTTTTTCTTACGATAGGGGGATGATTTTAATGACAAAAGGGTGGTCCATTTTGCGCCTGGCTCTGGCCTGCACGGCCTTGTCCGCGCCGACGGCATTTGCCGCCGATCCGGCATCGGCCATCGACCCAGGCGATACAGCCTGGGTCCTCATCAGCGCGGCGCTCGTATTTATTATGACGCCTGGTTTAGGTTTCTTCTATGGCGGCATGGTCCGCAATAAAAACGTACTGACGACCATTATGCAGAGTTTCTTCATCGTCGCCATGATTTCTGTCGAATGGATTTTAATCGGCTACGCTATGACGTTTGGTTCGGATATTAACGGATTTATTGGTTCCTTAGACAAAGTAGGCCTGACGGGCGTCGGCATGTCCGTCCTGGCTAACGGCACGATTCCCGAACTGGCTTTCGTCGCCTTCCAGTGTATGTTCGCCGTCATTACGCCGGCCTTGATTACCGGCGCGTTTGCCGAACGGATGAAATTCCATGCGTTTACAGTGTTCATCCTGCTCTGGGCTATTTTCATTTACAATCCCATGGCCCACTGGGTATGGGGCGGCGGCTTCCTGGCCCAGCTCGGCGCTCTCGACTTTGCCGGCGGCTTGGTTATTCATATCCTGTCCGGCGTTTCGGGTCTTACGCTTTGCATTCTTCTCGGCAGACGCCAGGGCTACGGCCGCATTCCCATGCTGCCCCATAACCTGCCCATGACGGTTCTCGGCGCGGCTCTCCTGTGGTTCGGCTGGTTCGGCTTCAACGCCGGCAGCGCCCTCGGCGCCAACGGCCTGGCTGCCAACGCCTTCATCGCATCCCAGGGCGCAGCCGCTGCGGCGACCGTGGCATGGGTCGTTATCGAATGGGCTGTCAATGGTAAACCGACCATTCTCGGCGCAGCTTCCGGCTGCATCGCCGGCCTCGTAGCCATTACGCCGGCAGCCGGCTTTGTCGCTCCGCTTCCCGCCGTCATCATCGGCGCTATCGGCGGCGCAGTTTGTTACTTTGCCGTCGCCGTCGTCAAAGCCAAATTCGGCTACGACGATTCGCTCGACGCCTTCGGCATCCACGGCATCGGCGGGACTTGGGGCTCTATCGCCACAGGCCTCTGGGCTACGACGGAAGTCAACCCGGCCGGCGCCAACGGCTTATTCTATGGCGAAACGCATCTGCTCTTCGCTCAGGTCGTCTCGACAGTCGTCGCCTACGTCTTCGCCATCGTCGGCACGATTATCCTGTATAAGATTATCAGCTCTATCATGAAAGTCCGCGCCGACAAGGAAGAAGAAATCTCCGGCCTGGACATTACCGAACACGGCGAACGGGGCTACAACTACGCCATTACAGCCGGCAGCCCCTTCGGCGAAAGCCTGAATACACCCGTCGTCTCGCCGTCTACGATCAGCGACATCGGCGTCAGCGGTCATCAGTTATAGGGAGTGATATGCATGGACAGAAAAATTACTAAGATAGACATCGTAACCCGGCCCAGCAAGCTGGAAGAACTGAAGGATGCCCTCAACGCCATCGGCGTCATGGGCATGACCGTCAGCCAGGTCTACGGCTGCGGCCTCCAGAAAGGCCACGTCGAAGTATACCGGGGCCAGAAATACGCCATCAACCTGCTGCCGCACATCAAGGTCGAAACAGTCGTATGCGAGGTGCCTGTAGAAAAAGTCATCGAAACGGCCCAGCGCGTCTGCAAGACCGGCAAGGTCGGTGACGGCAAGATCTTCGTCTTCGACGTCGAAGACGCCGTCCGCATCCGCACCGGCGACAGGGGGCCGGAAGCCATTATGGACGAAAAATAATACAGCTATCGGGGGAATTTCATCATACAAAAACGAGGAGCCGCGGACATAACGTCCAGGCTCCTCGTTTTTGCGCGGCAGAAAACCTCCCTTCATGGTCAGCAGGCAGCATACCGGCTGCGCCGCAGCTGCTTGAGCTGATTCAGCTTTTTCCAGCGAAACATCTTTTCATATACTCCGATAATTCGTCCTATACACAGGGCCGATAAGACGGTCCCGGCGCCAATGCCGTACAGCTCCGTATCATTAAATACACAAAGAAGCGTACTGATAACGACTAAGGAGACGTCAAATGTATTTTTTACAGCAGAAAAGGCAATATGAAATACTTCAGAAATCGTCTGCACAATGCCTTCTGTCGGCGTCAGCACAAAATTAGTTTTTACGCACAAAAATACGCCTAAGGCTGTAACAAACATGGTCAGCAGAAATAAGGTCATGCTGATATAGGCCGGAAAGTGAAATTCCGGTATCAGCCAGTCATATACATCCGTCACGACGCCAAAAGCCAGCGACAAGGGAATCTCCAGCAAATACACCGCTTTAATTTTCCGCGACAACACGCACTGTATCAATACAAACAGCAGATAACAAAGGATCGACGCCGTCCCCAACGAAATATGATAAATCTGCGATATGGCATACATGACGGAGCTAAATGCCGCGACGCCCATGACGTAGCGGATATTCAGCACGACGGCGACGGCAATCAGATTCAGTCCCAGTACATACCAGATAAAACGTTCTATTGTTTCCTTACGAAATCCCAACATGATACATCTCTCTTTCTTTTTATGTATGCCTGCCTTTATGAGCAGCAGCCACAGCGTAAGTATGAAGCATGCTGTATATTAGGGCAGACGTAATCGCTCACGGCTGCGTCGTTATATTTTGCAGCGCCTTGGTTAACAGAGAAAAAAACTGCTTTTTTTCAGCCTCACTCATCCCCTGCAATAACGTCCGGCCTGTATACGTGCCGTTCTCAGCCATCGCGGTGCATAACGTACGGCCCTCCTCCGTAAGCGCAACGGTCTTATAGCGGCCGTCCCGTTCAGAAACATGGGTCGTCACCAGCCCCTTGGCCGCCATCCGCTCTACAATGCCGCGGGCAGTCTGATGGGCAACGCCCAGATAGGCTTTCAAATCCACGGCCGACGCGCCGGCATGCTGAGAAAAAAATATAAGGCTGTCCGCCTGCTCCGCTGTCAAGCCGAGTTCTTTAATTTCTCTGTTTCGTATGGTCATGATGACATTGGCCAGTTTGATAACGTTGCGCGCCAAAATATATTCTGCTTCAACCATGAATCCCTATCTCCTATACGAAAATATACAGCATAGTGTGTATTATACAAGCTGCCGCCGCGTTTGTCAAATATACGGAAAAAAGACTGCACGCCAGTGCTATAACACTTCGCGTACAGTCTTTTCAGTTTTATAGAATATGCAGTTATGCCACGCTTTCTTTTTTCCAGCAGCCGCCGTACTTCCAGATGGCACCGCCGGCCAGCGTCGCAGCTAACAAGCCGACCTTCATCGCCGTCGCGTTGGCCGCCACGAAGGGGACGTATTCGGCCAGGTACGTATCCGTCACGATCATGCCGCCGGCCGCCCAGCCTAAAATGGCGCCGCCGACGTAGATGAGGATGGGGAACTTGTTCATGATCTTAATGACCATGGTGCTGCCCAGGATGATGATCGGCACGGAAATCAGCATGCCGAAGATGAGCAGACCCCAGTGGTTGTTCGTCACGCCGACGATACCGAGGACGTTGTCGAGGCTCATGAGCACGTCGGCCAAGATAATCGTCTTAATCGCCGCACCTAAGGAATCCTTCGCCTCGATGTGGTGCGTCTCTTCCTTGCCCTGGGCGCCGATGAGCTTGATGCCGATGCCGACGAGCAGCACGCCGCCGACGGTCTTCAGGAACGGGATGAACAACAGCCACGACACAATGAACGCCAGCAGGAACCGCAGGAGAATCGCCCCGGCCGTGCCGTATAAAATAGCCTTCTTCTGCAAGCGAGGCGGCAGATTTTTCGCCGCCATGCCGATGACGATGGAGTTGTCGCCGCCAAGGGCCAGGTCAATCAAAATAATCTGCACGATAATGCCAATGTCCAATAATAAAGTATCTGTCAACGTAGGTCCTCCTTTTGAATATACGCAGTCAAACAAGCATCTGCTTGTCTTTGTATCTTTACCGTACCTCTATTGTACAAGCAGTCAAATATAATGTAAAATATGAATATATCAGCTTAAATAGCAGCTTTTTGCATATTTCAAAAAGGAGCATGCCATGAACTTTCACGATATACAGGCCTTTTTGGCCATCGTCAAATACGGAACCATCAGCAAAGCCGCCGATGAATTATATATTTCCCAAACGGCCGTCACTCGGCGGCTGAAAACGCTGGAAGACGAGCTGGGCATCCCCCTGCTGGATCGGGGCCGGGGCATCAAGGAATCGACGCTGACGCCGTCGGGACGCGATTTCCTGTCCATCGCTCAGCGCTGGAACGCCGTGTGGGAAGAAACGCAGCGGTTCAAAAGCCTGGGGGAACGGCTGTCCTTATCGATCGGGTCGGTACAGATCCTAAACGATTACGTCTTTCCCGCCCTGTATTCCCGCCTGCTGACCCATTCGCCCGGCATGAACCTCTACATCCATACGGAGCACGCCATCGAATTTCCCCCGCTGGTCGAGCAGCGCGTCATCGACGTGGCCATCGGCTGGCGCGATTCGGCGTCGCCGGAGCTTTCCTGCCAGCCATGGCGGCAGTCTCCCCTGGTCTGCGTCATGCCCGGCGACCCGCAGGAGTCGGCCCAGTCTCCCATCAATCCCCGCCGGCTGGACTGCACGAAAGAGCTGTACATCAACTGGCCGCCGTCCTTTACGCAGTGGCATGAAACGTACTGGCCTGCCGACCAATTTCATCCCAGCTATGTCGCCAGCGCCCAGCTGGCCCTGCAAATCATGGCCCACAGCGGCAGCTGGGCCGTCATGCCCCTATTCTTCGCCAAGTACGCCTGCCAAAAAGGCACGTTTGCCTACCAATACCTGACAGACCCGCCGGAACCACTGACGGCCTATATCCTTACCCATAAGACGCCGCGGCCGAACGTCCAAAAAAGCCTGTCCATTTTCTTCGAGTACCTGAAACAATTAGACGACGATATTTTTTAATGATAAACCCCTGCAGATTCTTAGCTAATCCGCAGGGGTTGCATCGTATATATGCCATTCGTATTTTTTATTTATCGACGGCTTTCTTTATCTTGGCCGCCAAGCCTTTGATTTTCGGCAGCGGTACGGAGCATACACCCAATCGTACGCCCAGGGCCAAGGGCGCGGCGAAGACCAGTTCGTCCTGCAGTGCTTCGCAGACCGCCTGGGGGTTGGCCGTAGGAATGGAAATGAAGAAGCCCGCATGGTAGGGAATGACGCGCAGGCCGCACTGCGCCGCTTCTTCCGTAAACAGCGACGCCCGCTGTTGAATAATGCGGAAAAATTCCATCCGTTCCTCGTCGAGACGCTTCGTCAAGGCGGCGTCGCCCCGGATCGTCGTGAGGAGCGTCATGGCCGCGCGGTTGACGTTGGACCAGGACGTACGGGCCGAATAGCGGCCTAATTCTGTAAATTCCTTGATGACGTCCTCGCTGGACGACACGCCGACGAGGGCGCCGGCCCGCTGTCCGTACAGCGTATAGCCTTTGGACATGCTGAACGCCGCCATAATGAATAAATGGGGCGGCAAGTTGCTGAACTGCTTCATAAAGGTACGGACTTCGTTCTTTTCGCCGGCATAGGCAATGTAGGCGATATCGACGAGAATCGAAATGCGCTTGCCCTGCTTTTCATGGAAGCGGCAGACCTGCAGCACCTCCGCCCAATCCTGATCGGACAAGGCGAACCCCGTCGGGTTATTAGCCGGAGTATTCAAGATAATCAGCAGGGAATCCTGCTTGCGCAGCACATCGGCTACGGCCGAGGAAAACGACTCGATATTGAATGCGCCGCTTTCATCGAGCAAGGCAAACGTCGTAAGCCTGCGGCCGATTTCCTGGCACAAGCTGCCGTATATGCCCCAGCGCCAGTCGGACGCCAGGACGTCGTCGCCGACTTCCGAATAGTTGGCAATGGCGATATGAACGGCTCCGGTGCCGCCGGCCGTCGCTACGGCATCTATATATCCTTCGGGACGATATGCCTCGAACGTTTCGTCTATCGCCGCCTTGCGGTAGTCCGCCAGGCCGACAGGCGGCGCGTACGTAATAAAATCAGCCATCGGCAGGGACCGATAGATTTCTTCTACGACGGGAAGACACCCCAATACTTCATCTTCGCCGGCATAGCAGCCTACCGTGGCGTTGACGACGCGCTCCCGGCCGTATGCCGCCATCGCCGCCTGAGCAGCCTGGCCGAATTGAAACACGGCGTCGTGTAATTGTTTTCCTTCTCTGCTGGACGCAGCCATAAACCTAGACATATAATCCCTCCTTGAGTTGCATGCTTTTTTATTATACTATATGCTGCCCAAAATGAATATACGAAAAACGCAAAAAATCTATGTATTCTTTATACATAATCAGTCTTCCCTTTAAACAATATCTATAAAACCCTAAAAAGCTTTAATGTGTGCTTTTCTCCGGCAACGCAAAACGGCAGCGGATCCTTTTCCGCTGCCGTTTTGCATGCTTCTGTTTATATTAAAGATTCATGTTTCTGTGCCTTGTCCCGATTTCCGGCCTTCAGTATCGTCAGTACGCTGCAGCTCCGCCAGCATCACGCCTTTTACCATTAAGAGCCGCCGTATGATTTCATCGCTCTCTATGCTGTCGTTGGCAATGAGCGTGACGGCTAGTTCGGCCTGCTCGCTGTCCTCGTCGGACAGGATGCGGAAGGCTTTGACATTCATTTGCCGATTCTCCAGGTATTCGGCCAGGCGCCGCGATTGCCCAATCGTATTCTTCATGATAATATGTACCGTGTATTCCCGGCGGTGCTGACTGCTGAGGCGCTTGTCCAGCCGGATAAAGACGGTCAGCACGACGAAGATGAGGACTGTCGCCGCGGCGGCTACGGCCAGATATCCTGCGCCTACGACGAGTCCGATAGCCGCGACAGCCCACAGCCCGGCCGCCGTCGTAAGGCCGCGGACGTTGCGGGCCTTCTGGTTTGCCAGTATCGTGCCGGCGCCTAAAAAGCCGACGCCGGAAATAACCTGGGCAGCGATGCGCTCTGGGTCGGCGTTGCGGTAGCCGTACAGCAGGAAATGATCCATGGCGATGTTGATCGATATGATCATGCACAGGCAGGAGCCGACGCAGACCAACGTGTGCGTTCGAAGGCCTGCCGCCTTATTCTGCGCCTGCCGTTCATACCCGATAATCGCGCCCAAAATCAGGGCTACGCACAGGCGGATAATACTGTCGGTCGTACTGATTACCATATGCCTCGTCTCCTTTTTATGATTTTTTTCTTCTATCTTTAATATTTGTTTAGATAGGTATATTATAATGTATGTCAGCTTCTTGCGGAAGCTGGCCTATACATGAGAAAGAAGGTCTTACCGATGGGTAAACGTATATATTATCTGGATAATCTTCGCACCTGCCTGGTATTCGCCGGCATTTGCTTCGCCGCACTGGGAAATTTCAGGCCCTTTCCCCTGCTGCATCCCTACGTTCCCGCTTCAATAAATTCCCTCGAAGGGGTAGCCGTCGATTTCCTGTACAATTTGGCCATCGTCTTCATCATGCCGGCGCTCTTTTTTATCAGCGCCTATTTCGGCGCGTCTTCGCTGCGCATTCACATGATCCTGCCCTATTTCAAGAGCAAGTGGACCCGTCTCGGCTGGCCCTGGCTGATCGGTACCGTTCTCCTGGCTCCGGAGCTCCTGTACCTTGCCAGCCGGAGCTGCGGCAGCCACGGCGACGGCCCGGCATTCTCTTTAATTCATCCGCCGTTCTGGTCCGCCTATTTCCAAAGCCCTTTCTTCTTTATCGGGCTGCTCCTGCTGTTTCATCTGGCTTTGATGGGGGCAAAGAAATGGCGGCGTTCTCTCTTTCAGAGGGCCGCTGCCGCGCCTCCCTCTGCAGGAATCCTGGCCGGCTTCTATGCCCTGCAGCTCGTTGTGGCTGCCGCCTTCTTCGGGCTGCTGCTGACGGCACACCGTGCGCCGGACTTCTGGCTCCCCCTGTATGTGCTGTACCTTGCGGCGACATGCGGACTGTACTTCTGCTTCGGCGTATACGCCTTCAGACATCGCTGGTTTACGGCCGGAGGCTATGTGCCGTCTGCCGTTCATATCGTCGGCGCGGCCTTGCTGCTGGGCGTCGTCGTCGCCTCGTCCTATATTGCGGCGGGAATTTCCGTATTCATTTCCGGCACGCTGTTTCCCTTATTGCTGTTCTTTTCCATCCTGCAGCTTCCCCTGCTCCTGGCCTTGCTGGCCGCCTTCGCTAAATGGGGAGACAAGGAAACGAACAAGACAAAGCTGGCCGCCGGCCTGGCCTATCCGCTGTACGTCGTCAGCGACACGCTGATTCAGAACACGGCTTATTTCCTCCAGCCCCTGTCCCTCGGCGCGCCGCTGAAATGTATCCTGACGCTGGCCTTGTCTTTCCTCTACGGGTACATGCTGTGCAAATACGCCCTGCGTCATCTGCCTTGCTTCAAAACGCGCTGACACATGCTGATTCATGCGTTTTACGACGGTGATTTGCGTTTTTTGCATATTTCTATCAAATTTTCCGCGTTTTATGCTATGATAAGCATACGCGACATTACGCAGTCTTTCTTCTCACAGATACTATATACACAGAACAGGAGTGCTTACATTACATGGACACGTTATTGCAGCTTATGGAATCGTATGGGTATATCGCCATGTTCATCGCCATGGTACTGGAAAACGCCAATATTCCCATTCCCAGCGAAGTCGTCCTCGGCTTCGCCGGATTTCTCATTTCCCAAGGCGTATTCGACTTTTGGACTACCGTCGTCATCGCCTGCCTGGCCGGCGTCGTCGGCTCCATCGTCAGCTACTGGCTCGGCTCGTACGGCGGCCGTCCTCTGCTGCTGAAATACGGGAAATACATTTTCTTCAACGAAAAGAAATTCAACATGGCCGAAACGATGTTCAATAAATACGGCGGAGCGGCTGTCTTAATCTGCCGCTGCCTGCCCGGCGTGCGGACCTTTATCTCCTTTCCGGCCGGCGTGGCCCGCTATCCCTTCGGACGCTTCGTCGTCTTCACCATCATCGGCACGATTCCCTGGACGCTGCTCCTCGTGTGGGCCGGCTCGATTCTGGGAAGCCACTGGAAGGACCTGATTCAGTACAACCACATATTCCTCATCGTCATCGTCGCCGTCTGCGCGATTTGCGCCCTCCTGTTCCTCTGGAAACGGCGCCGCGGGAGACTGGCCAAATGAAGCAGTGGATTTATGAACATCGCTGCGGTCTGACGGTCGCATGGTTGGCAGCAATTATTTTGCTGCCTTTTTTGGGTATCGCTCCCCTGACGGACCCCAACGAGCCCGTATACGGGCAAACGGCCAAGGAAATGCTGCTGGCCGGAGACTGGCTTTCTCCCCGCATTTACGGCCAGTTCTGGTACGATAAGCCGCCCCTGTTTTACTGGATGGAAATGCTGTCCTACAGCCTCTTCGGCATTTCCGACTGGTCGTCCCGCCTGCCCAGCGCTGTCGCCGCCGTCGCAACGGCCTTATTCGTCTACGTCCAGGGCAAGGATTTGTTCAATCAAGCCATTGCCTTCATGGCGACGCTCATCCTGCTGACCAGCGTCGGCTTCATGTACGTCGGCAAAGCTGCCGTCACAGACATGACCCTCATGCTCACCCTGACCGTCGCCATGATCTCCCTGTATCAGGGGAAATATTACCGGGCCTACGCCTTCTGCGGCCTGGCCCTGCTGGCGAAAGGCCCCGTCGGCTACGCCTTTCCGGCGCTCATCATGCTGCTGTATATGGCCGCCACCCGCCAGTGGTCTCTCCTCCGGACAATGAAAATTCCTCAGGGCCTCTGCATCGCCTTTCTCGTCGGCCTGCCGTGGTACGTATTTATGTATCAGACCCACGGCGATATATTCCTGCAGACCTTTCTCGGGTATCACAATCTCATCCGCTTTATCGCGCCGGAGCATCCGGGACAAAACAGCATTTTCTTCTTCATTCCCGTCTTTATCGGCGCGATGGTCCCGTGGATTCCGGCCCTGGCTCCGGCAATGCGCCGCTTGTTCAAAAAACGCGACCCCTTTAACGACACGGTGCTGTTCTGCCTGATTTGGGCGGCCTTTATTTTCGTCTTCTTTTCCCTGTCTCATACGCAGCTGGTCACGTATATCGCCCCGGCCTTCCCACCGGCAGCCTATATCATCGCCTGGTATCTGTACCGCTGCTATCTGGAAAAGCGCCCGCCTCTCGGTGCAATCGCCGCCGCCTATATCCTGGCCGTCGGCCTGTTGCTCTGCAACGCCATTCCGCTGAACAAAGGGGCGGAATTTTTCGCCCAGCCAATCCTCATCGGCTCGGTCCTGCTGAGCACGGCCTTGTTCCTGCCGGCCTTTCTGCTGTACCGGCAGCTCTGGAAGCAGGCCTTCGCCTCCGCCGTCGTCCTCATGGTCGTCTTTTCCTGGGCGGCCTTCGGCTTCGTCATGCCTCGCATCGCCGAGCACACGACGTCGTACGAAGCGGCCTATATCCTTCACGACGTATACGATGGGCGGTCCGATTTATATATCGAAAAATTTCTCCGTCCGGGCATCGCCTATTACAGCAACCTGCACGGCATAGAATGGCAAAAGGACGACCTGCCCGACTTCGCCGCCCTGCTGACGTCTCCCGATAAGGCCTATATCGTCATGACCAAGACGTCCTTCCTCAAGCTCAATCAAACGGTGCCCGAACTGCGGCAATACGGCATGGCGGCAGATCTGCCGGCTCAAGTCATTCTCATCAATCATCCATAGGAGGTATGCAATGAAACACCGCCCTGTATTTTTCCTGCTCGCCGTCCTCTGCTTCCTGTTTCTGCTCCTCGGCAACAGCCAGCTGGCCGTCACCGACCCCGTCGAGTCCAACTACGCCCTGACGGCAAAGGAAATGGTCTTGTCCGGCGACTGGATTTCTCCGCAGATTTACGGCACGTACTGGTTCGATAAGCCTATTTTTATCTATTGGATGCTGTGTATTTCCTACACGCTGTGCGGCTTTACGGATTTCGCCTCCCGCCTGCCCGGCGCCCTCTTCGGCACGGCGTCGGTCGTGCTGGCGGCATGGTATATGCTGCGCCGCACGGGCCGCATGACGGCCGCCCTCATCGTGGCTGCCATGACCGTGACATCTCTGGCCGTCTGGGCCATCAGCCATTCCATTATTACCGACCAGATGCTCTTCTTCTTCACGTCGGCGGCCATGTTCTTCGCCTATATCGGCCTGACGGAGGGGAAAAAATGGTACGTCGTCGCCGCCTACGTCATGGCCGGATTCGCCGTGCTGACCAAGGGCCCCGTCGGCATCGTCCTGCCGGGAACGTTCCTCCTCGTCTTCATCGCCCTGCGCCGCAATACGCAGTATATCAAGCGCCTCTTTCCGCCTGTCGGCATCGTCCTGTTTCTCCTCGTCGTCCTGTCCTGGTACGGCACGATGTACGCCCGCCACGGCGCGGCCTTTATCGACGGCTTCCTGGGCTTTAACAACGTCGTGCGGGCTACGGTGTCGGAGCACCCGGAAATGAACGTCTGGTATTACTACGTCGTCCTCGTTCCCGTCAGCCTGCTGCCCTGGACCGGCCCCTGCCTGTACGGCCTGTGGAAACGGCGCGGCTGGACGGACGAATACGTCTTCATGACCGTCTGGGCCGTCGGGACCATCCTCTTCTACACGGCCATGGCGACGAAATACCCGACCTACGCCTATATCGCCAATATGCCGCTCTTGTACCTCGGCGCATTGGCCGTCATGGATCTCCAGGAAAAGAGCTCGTGCAAACTCTGGACAATCGTCACTGGCCCGGCTATCTTCTTCTGGCTCCTTTTTTTGGGAGCGGCCCTGTTCGCCAAGCCCGGCGCCGTCGTCCTGGGAGACCTGTTCTGGCTCATCGTCTTCATTCCCCTGGCCATGGCAATCCTCGTCTTCTCCCAATGGCAGAAGGCCCTGCCGGCAATCCCCATCGTCATCACCGCCGGCACCATGGTCATATACGGGCTTCTGACCTTCCAGGTATTGACGCCCTTTTATGAATACCGCTCGTCGTCAGCTCTCATCGAAGCCTCGTCGAAGTTCCCCGGCCAGATATATTTCTTCGAAGAATACCGCACGTCCTTCGTCTATTACACGGACAAGGGCGCCGTCTGGACCGCACCGGCCAGCTTTGACGAAAACGCCCGCCTGAAACGGGACGCCGTCTGGTCGAAAAAGCATCTCTTTCCGACGGAAGAAGAACGCAGCGTCATGGATAAGCTGCAGCGCCGTGAAGCCCTGACCCTCATCGTGCCGCGGAGCCGGTACGACGATTACGTCGCATCGCCCTTCTTCCCCCTGACCCGCCAGCTGGGAAAATTCGGAACGTACACCGTGTTTACGACTTTATAGGAGGCTCTTATGTCTACGATTGAAACCTTTCTCTCTTCACTGCGGCAGTATGAAGGCGACGGCGTGTATAATCCCTGGCGCGATTACGACGAGCGCTGCGACTGCGGCCCCGACGCGCCCCTCATCCGCAGCCGCCAGCTGACGGACTACCTGCGCCGCCGTATCGGCCACGCCAAATACCTCTTCGTCGCCGAAGCCGCCGGCTATCAGGGCTGCCGCTTTACAGGCGTAGCCATTACGTGCGAGCGCATGCTCCTGAACGCGCACAAGCAGGTGACCAGCGCTATGGTCCTGGGCTACGACGGCCAGCGGACGAGCCGTCCCGACTGCCCCTTTATGACCAGCAACCCCCAGCGGCGGCAGGGCATGAATGAACCGACGGATACGTACGTATGGGGAGCCATCCTGGACAACGGCCTTTCGCCGGACGACGTCATCCTCTGGAATATATTCCCCTTTCATCCCCACAAGGATTCGCCCTTCAGCAACCGCACGCCGACAGACGCCGAGCTGGCCGCCGGCCTTACGTACACACAGGAGCTCTTAGGCCTGTGCCGTCCCGATATCCTCATCGGAGCCATCGGCCGCAAATCGGCCCTCATGCTGGAAGAAAAAGGCCTGGCCGCCGCCGTCATGCGCCATCCGGCCAACGGCGGAGCCGGCTTATTCCGCCAGCAATTTGCCCAATGGATTTCTGAAAACGCCCGCCCGTAATTCGCGGCCGGGTGTTTTTTCATGCCCAAACAAAAGTCTTTATTTCTTTATTACAGTAAATCATCGTTACTTTACAAAAATATATTAGGTATTTTTATATATTTTCCGTAAATTATTCAAAAAGTCATTGCATTTTTATTATGAATTGTTTATAATTGAATGCAAACCTATAAGCGGGGCTGGAATATCACGCGCGTGCGGTTTTTCAGGCCTGTTTTTTTATAGAGAAGGGGGAACTATATATGTATAAAAAACTGCGCGACCTGCCGGAGCCGCAAGGCTTGTACGACCCGTCGTTTGAACACGACGCCTGCGGCATCGGTATCGTCGCAAATATACGAGGAAAAAAATCGTACGACATCATCGACGACGCCCTCACAATCTTGGAAAACCTGAAGCACCGCGGCGCAGAAGGAGCCGACGCCCAAAGCGGCGACGGCGCGGGGATACTCATTCAGATTCCCCACGAATTCTTCTGCCGCGAATGCGAAACCCTGGGATTCTCCCTGCCTGCCGAAGGCGAATACGGCGTCGGCATGATCTTCGCCCACCGCTACGAAGAATTCCGCAAGAAACAGATGGAAGCCTTCTCGAACATCGTCCGGGCCGAAGGCCTGTCTATTTTGGGATGGCGCGACGTTCCCGTCGACGAAAGCCTGATCGGCAATATCGCCAAGACGACTCGTCCCCATTTCCTGCAAGTCTTCATCCAAAAAAGCCCGTCCATGACCAACCAGATGGACTTTGAACGCAAGCTGTATATTATCCGCAAGCTGGCCGAAAAGGCCATCGTCCCCATCAGCCAGGAAAAGGGCACGGATTTCTACATCGCCAGCCTGTCGTCGCGGACGATCGTGTACAAGGGCATGCTGACGTCGGTTCAGCTCCGCCATTTCTACCTTGATTTGTCCGACCTGGACGTCACGACGTCTATGGCCCTCGTCCATTCGCGGTTCAGCACCAATACCTTCCCCAGCTGGGCCAGAGCTCATCCGAACCGCTACATCGTCCACAACGGCGAAATCAATACGATCCAGGGCAATATCAACTGGCTCAACGCCCGCGAAAGCAAGTCAAAATCGGAATTCTTCCCCGATATGGAAAAGGTATTCCCCGTCGTCGACGCTACGGGCAGCGACTCGTCCATGTTCGACAACTGTCTGGAATACTTGTACATGACGGGCCATTCCCTGCCCCACGCCATGATGATGATGATTCCCGAGCCTTGGGAACGGGACCCGCTCATGAGCGAAGAAAAGCGAGATTTCTACCGCTATCACAACTTCATGCTCGAGCCCTGGGACGGCCCGGCGGCTATCGGCTTCTGCGACGGCACGGTCATCGGCGGCATGCTGGACCGCAACGGCCTGCGCCCGGCCCGCTACTACGTCACGCGTGACGACCGGGTTATCGCCAGCTCCGAAGTCGGCGTCGTCAACATTCCGGCCGACGAAATCCTCTACAAGGGCCGGCTGGAACCGGGCAAGATGCTCCTCGTCGATACAAAGGAGCAGCGCATCATCGACGACGACGAAATCAAGCGGCAAATCGCCACGGAGCACCCCTACCACCAGTGGTACGAAGAACACATCGTCCACCTGGACGACCTGATGAACAACCAGCTCATCACGGACAACGACACCTTGATTCCCTACGACCTGAAGGAGCAGGAAAAAGTCTTCGGCTACACCCAGGAAGACATGGACAAGGTCATCCTGCCCATGGCCCGCGACGGCAAGCAGCCCATCGATTCCATGGGCGTCGACGTGCCCCTGGCCGTCCTCAACGACAAGCCCCAGCTCTTATACGATTATTTCAAGGAAAACTTCGCCCAGGTCACCAACCCGGCTATCGACGGCGTCCGCGAAAACATCGTCATGGCGACGGCCGTCATGGCCGGCAACGTAGCCAACATCATGGACCCCAACGAAGAGGCCACGGCGGCGCTGTACTTAAAAACGCCGCTCATCACGAACGAAGAAATGGCCGTCGTCAAGTCCCTCATGTCGAAGAAGCTGCGGGCCGCCACCTTATCCATGCTCTATCCAGTCAACAGCGGCGCCGAAGGCATGGAAACGGCCATCGAATCCCTGTGCATCGACGCCTTGAAGGCCATCAAAAACGGGGCCAATATCCTCGTCCTGTCCGACCGGGGCGTCAACTCCCGCATGGCCGCCATTCCGGCCCTCCTGGCCTCGGCGGCGCTGCACCACTACCTCATCGACAAGACGGTCCGCTCTGACGTCGGCCTCATCCTCGAATCGGGCGAACCGCGGGAAATCCACCACTTCTGCACCCTCATCGGCTACGGCATCACGGCCATCAACCCCTACATCGCCCTCGAATCCATTAAGGAACTCATTCTCAAGGGCAAATTGGGCAAGATGACCTATGAAAAGGCCCGTGACAACTACATGGACGCCGCCGTCAAGGGTATCCTGGCCGTCATGTCCAAGATGGGCATTTCTACGGTCCACAGCTACCACGGCGCGCAGATTTTCGAAGCCGTCGGCATTAAGCAGGATCTGATCAACAAGTATTTCTGCAACACGCCGTCGCGCATAGAAGGCATCGGCATTACGGAAATCGCCAGGGAAAACGCCCTGCGCCACGAAACGGCCTACGGCTCCGACGACGCCCTGGAACGGGGCGATTTCTACCAGTACCACAAGGGCGGCCAGCCTCACATCATCGACCCCGAAGCAGTCCGACTGCTGCAGAAGGCCTGCAAGGAAAAGAATTACGATATCTATAAGGAATATGCCGAACGGGTCAACACGTCTTCCATCTTCCGCCTCCGCGACCTGCTGGAATTCGAATACCCCGCCGGCTGCAGCATTCCCATCGAAGAAGTCGAATCAGTCGACTCCATCGTCAAGCGGTTCCGCACCGGCGCCATGAGCTACGGCGCCCTCAGCAAGGAAGCCCACGAATGCATCGCCACGGCCATGAACCGCCTCGGCGGCATGAGCAACACCGGCGAAGGCGGCGAAGACGCAGCCCGGTTCAGCACGGAAACGAACGACAAAATCAAGCAGGTCGCCTCGGCCCGCTTCGGCGTGACGAGCAACTACCTCATTCATGCCGATGAGCTGCAGATCAAATGCTCCCAAGGTGCGAAGCCGGGCGAAGGCGGCCACCTGCCAGGCAGCAAGGTCTACCCGGATATCGCCAAGACGCGCCACGCCACGACGGGCGTCGCCCTCATTTCGCCGCCGCCTCACCACGACGTCTACTCCATCGAAGACCTGGCCGAGCTCATCTTCGACCTTAAAAACGTCAACCCCAAAGCCCGCGTCGGCGTCAAGCTCACGTCGGGAGCCGGCATCGGCACCATCTCAGCCGGCGTCGTCAAGGCCAAGGCCGACAACATCGTCGTCAGCGGCTACGACGGCGGTACGGGCGCATCGCCGCGGACCAGCCTGCGCCACGCCGGCCTGCCCTGGGAAATTGGCTTGGCCGAAGTGCAGCAGACCTTGCTTCTCAACAAGCTGCGCGATCGCGTAAAGGTCGAAGTCGACGGCAAAATGCTCACCGGCCGGGACGTCGCCATCGCCGCCTTGTTCGGTGCGGAAATCTTCGGCTTCGGCACGGCTCCGCTTCTGACCATCGGCTGCCACATGCTCCGCGTGTGCCACCTCAACACCTGCCCCTACGGCGTCTGCACGCAGGATGAAAAGCTGCGCAAGCGCTTCAAGGGCAAGCCGGAATACATTGTCAACTTCATGCGCTTCGTCGCCCAGGACCTGCGGGAAATCATGGCCCGCCTCGGCTTCCACACCATCGACGAAATGGTCGGCCGCTACGACTGCCTGAAGCAAAAGCAGCACGTCCTCAACTGGAAGGCTGCGACGGTCAACCTGAAAAACCTCCTCTTCCGTCCCTATACAGACGCCTCCGTAGGCCATCACTGCACCATGGACCAAGACCACGGCATCAACGCTACTCTGGACATGTCCAAGCTCATCCGCATGTGCCGGCCGGCGCTGGAACAGAAAAAACATATCTGCTCCCGCCTGCGCATCCAAAACACGGACCGCGTCACCGGCGCCCTCCTAGGCAGCGAAATCACGCGTCGCTACGGCGAAAAGGGACTGCCGGAAGATACGATCAGCCTGTCCTTCGTCGGCTCTGCCGGCCAAAGCTTCGGCGCCTTCATCCCCAAGGGCCTGACCCTTTCCCTTGAAGGCGACGCCAACGACTACGTCGGCAAAGGCCTGTCCGGCGGCAAGATCATCGTATCGCCGCCGCGGGGCTCCGTCTTCCCGGCAGAAGACAATATCATCATCGGCAACGTCGCCTTCTACGGCGCGACGAGCGGCGAAGCCTACATCAACGGCACGGCAGGCGAACGGTTCTGCGTCCGCAACAGCGGCGCGACGGCCGTCGTCGAAGGCGTAGGCAACCACGGCTGCGAATACATGACCGGCGGCCGGGTCCTCATCCTCGGCAGCACGGGACGCAACTTCGCCGCCGGCATGTCTGGAGGCATTGCCTATGTCTACGACTTAGAGCCGGGCAAATGCAACCCCGACCTGGTTAAACTGGAAGACCTGACCGACCCGGACGAACAGCAGTTTGTCAAATCGCTGCTGGAAAAGCACGTCGCCTATACGGACAGCAACCTCGGCCACATGCTGCTGGAAAACTGGGAAGACACCGTATCGAGAATCACCAAGGTCATTCCCGAAGCCTACGAAGAAATGGTCTCCCTCATCGCCCAGGCCCAGGCCGAAGGCCACAGCGAAGAAGAAGCCCATATGATCGCCTTCGAACAGAAACACGGCAAGAAAAAGTAAATATGCATATTGCAGCGACAGCCGCCCGATAAGGGCGGCTGTTTTTCGTCTGCCATCTGCAGTGCTTTGACAATTCCGTATTTACCTTTAGTCAATACGTCGTAGCGTTTTTGGTTATTCCGCAGCAGAGACAGGCACTTTACAATATAGATATACATAGTTTTTCAATCGTCATACCAAAAGGAGCACTAGACATGAACACAGTAACCCTCAACAACGGCGTCGCCATGCCGGTACTCGGCCTCGGCGTATATCAGATAGACGACGCGTCCCTCTGCGAACAAATCGTACGGGACGCCCTGCGCGCCGGCTACCGCCTCATCGACACGGCCGCCGCCTACGGAAACGAAGAAGCCGTCGGACGCGCCGTCAAGCGAAGCGGCGTTCCCCGCGAAGACATCTTCATTACGACCAAGGTCTGGGTACAGGACTTCGGCTATGAAAAGACGAAGCGTGCCGTCGCCGCCTCCCTCGAAAAGCTGGACATGGCCTACGTCGACTTAGTGCTGCTCCACCAGCAGCTGTCCGACTATTACGGCTCGTGGCGGGCCTTGCAGGAATTGTGCCGCCAGGGAAGCGTCCGGGCCATCGGCGTTTCCAACTTCTATCCCGACCGGCTGGCCGACCTCTGCGAAAACGCCGATATCCTCCCGGCCGTCAATCAGATCGAATGCCATCCCTTTTACCAGCGCGCCTACGACCTGGACGTCATGAAAAAGCTGCGCGTCGCACCCATGGCCTGGGGCCCCTTCGCCGAAGGCGGCCATGATATTTGGAACAATCCTATCCTGAAAAAAATCGCCGCAAAGCACGGCAAAACCGTCGCCCAGGTCGCCCTGCGCTTTACCCTCCAGCGCGGCGTCATCGTCATCCCCAAGACGGTTCACAAGGACCGGCTCATCGAAAACATGGCTGTCTGGGACTTCGAGCTCGACGGCGAAGATATGGCCCAAATCGCCGCCTTGGACACGGACCGCACGGAAATCATCGACCACTTGACCGTCCATATGGTTCAATTCTTAAACCGTCATAAAATTCACGAGTAAACAGAAAGGATACATCATGAAAACGATTTTACTAGTCAACGTCAGCCCCAGAGTACAGGGCAACTCGGAAGTCATTACCCAAATCTTAGCGGAAGACCTGAAAGACCAGCAAGTCGTCGTCTTTACGATGCGGGAAAAAGACTGCCGATACTGCAAAGCCTGCGGCGCCTGTCAGGGAACGGCGGGGCAGAGCTGCGTGCAGGACGACGACATTACGAAATTGCTGCCGGTCATCGAGGACTGCGACGCCATTGTCGTCGCCACTCCCATTTACAACCAGCAGGTATCGTCGCTGGCAAAGCTGTTTATCGAGCGGTTCTACCCCTGGTTCGATTTCGATAAAAAGGGAATGTCCAATACGGCTAAGTACGGCAAAAAAGCGGCTCTCGTCTGCTCCTTCTGGGGCAGCCCCAAAGACAGGGTAAAAACATATGCCGACTGGACAGTGAGCGGCTTTTGCCAAATGGGAGCAGAACAGTTCCAAACCCTCATCTTCAACCAAATCCCCAATGCCGGCGACGTAAAAAATCGGCCCGATTACGTAGAACAGGTGCATCAGCTCGCCTGCTGGCTGAAAGAATAAGGAGGACTGCCAATGCATACTCGCATATTAGGAACGGAATTACAGGTATCAGCTGTCGGCCTGGGCTGCATGGGATTATCTCACGCCTATGGTACAGCTCTGGATAAAAAAGAGGCCATAACCCGCATCCGTGAAGCTGTCGATATGGGATATACATTTTTTGATACAGCGGAAGTCTATGTCGGCCAATATGCCGACGGCACGCCGGCAATTAATGAAGAACTTGTCGGCGAAGCCTTAAAGCCCATCCGGGACAAGGTCGTCGTCGCCACGAAAGGAGGGATCACCTTAGGCTCGCAGCATCACACCGTATCAGACGCATCGCCGGCTTCGCTGCGGCGTTCTTTGGAGCAAAGTTTACGGCGCCTCCAGACCGATACGATTGATCTATATTATCAGCACCGTCTCGACGCCGCCAGAGAACCTGAGGAAGTGGCCTATACGATGCAAACCTTTATCAAAGAAGGTAAAATCCGCCATTGGGGCATATCAAACGCCTCGCCCGGCTATATCCGCCGCGCCCATGCCGTTTGTCCCATAACAGCCATACAAGAACGGTATTCTCTCATGTATCGCCAGACGGCGCAGCTCTTTCCCCTATTAGAAGAACTGCACATCGGCTTCGTCGCTTATTCGCCCTTGGCAAACGGCTTTTTATCCGGCCTCTATAAAGGAACGGAGCAATTTGACAAAGAGCTGGACTTCCGCAGCTGGATGCCCCAGTACACGGAAGAAGGAGCGCAGAAAGCCAAAGAGCTAACCCATTTGCTCGCCGGTCTAAGCGTGGAAAAAGACGCGACGCCGGCGCAAATCTCCCTGGCCTGGATGCTCTGCAAAAAGCCCTATATCGTCCCCATTCCCGGCACGACGAAAGCCAAACGCCTTTGCGAAAATGCCGAGGCCGCAGATATTACCTTATCGGAAGAAGACGTTAAAAAAATCGACCAGGTATTAGACCATTCCGAATTCAGCGTCTTTGCCCCGCAAACAGAATCATAAGGGAGGTTAACTTGCCATGACCATCTATGACTTTACAGGCAAAACGGTGTTAGTAACGGGAGCGGCTTCCGGCATCGGTTTAAATGCCGCCATGCGATTTGCTCAGGCCGGCGCTTCGGTCGTATTATCAGACATAGACGAAAAAGCAGTACAACAAGCTGTCAATGGTCTGATAAACCAAGGACTTCAGGCTTTGGCTATTCCTTGTAACGTAGCCGCAGAATCGGAAGTCGTCGAATTAGTAAAAAAAACAGTTGCCGCGCTTGGCAGTTTAGATATAGCCTATAATAACGCCGGCATCCAGGCGCCGGTTTCAGAATTGGCCGACGCCGACGGAGCCGCGTTCGATAAGGTCATCGCCGTAAATCTACGAGGTATTTGGAGCTGCATGAAATACGAGCTGCAGCAGATGCGCCGACAGGGACGCGGCGCTATCGTCAACTGTTCATCCCTCTGCGGCGTCGTCGCCATGCCCGGTCTGGGAGCCTACACGGCGTCCAAACACGCAGTAATCGGACTGACCAAGAGCGCCGCCCTCGATTATGCCGGCCGCGGCATCCGCATCAACGCAGTTTGTCCCGGCACGACCGATACGCCTATGGTCGCCCAGGCTATCAAAGATTTCCCCGACGATATGGCTAAGTCCATTGGACAAATTCCTATGCAGCGCATTGCGTCTGTATCGGAAATCACCGACACCGTCCTCTGGCTGTGCAGCGACGGCGCAGGCTTTATGACCGGCCAGGCTATCGTTCCCGACGGTGGCTATTCCATTTGCTGATATCACCATGATTTTTGCACATCTAAAAGGAGTTCTTAACTATGGAGCACATACTTTTACGTGATGGAAATACTATCCCTGCCGTCGGCTTCGGCGTATTTCTCATTCCCAACGACGGCAGCACCTACGACGCCGTGACCAAGGCCCTGCGCCTCGGATACCGCCACATCGACACGGCGGCGGCCTATTTCAACGAAGACGAAGTCGGCAGGGCCGTCTGCGACAGCGGCATCCCCCGCGACGAAATCTTCGTCACCAGCAAGCTCTGGCTTCAGGATTACGGCTACGACGCCGCCTGCAGGGGCATCGACGCGTCCCTGAAAAAGCTGGGCCTCGACTACATGGACCTGTACCTGATTCATCAGCCCTACGGCGACGTGCCCGGCGCGTGGAAAGCTATGGAAGACGCCCAAAAAGCCGGGAAAATCAAATCTATCGGCGTCAGCAACATGACGCCTAACATCTGGAATCATTTCGTGCCCCAATTCGACACGATGCCGGCTGTAAACCAGGTCGAATGTCATCCCTTCTTCCAGCAGAAACAGCTGCGGGAAGTATTAGACGCCTGCGGCGCAGCGCTGGAAGCCTATTTCCCCTTGGGCCACGGCGACGAAGCCCTTCTCGCCCATCCCCTCGTCACGGCCCTGGCCCATAAAGACAATAAGACAGCCGGCCAAATCATCCTGCGCTTCGAAGTACAGGAAGGCTTCGTCGTCCTGCCGAAGTCGACCAATCCCCAGCACATGGCCGATAATATCGCCATCTTCGATTTTTCCCTGACCGATGAAGACATGGCGCGGATGCGCAGCCTCGATACGGGAAAAGGCAGCCACGACCCGGAAACGCCGGGCATGGGCGACATGCTGCTGAAAGCCTATAAGGTACATGATTGAGAGCCACATATAACTTCGGTATCGGTAAAACTCAATCATGTAAATCATGTCAACAAAACGGCCTTAGTCTGTATCGATAAGCAAATTATACATACCTATACGATAATAAGGGCAGCCGCACGAAGACGATGCTCATCTTCGGCGGCAGCCCTTATTTTTTATTGTCAACCACATGGTAATAGTCTTGACAGAAAGCCATATATTAAATATAATCGTGTATATACACGATTAGGAGGAAATCATGAAGCGTTCCATAAGTCCCTGTTTTTGTATCAACCTGCGGCGCGCTGCCGGCGTCTTATCCGATTTCTATGACAAATCATTGTCAAAAGCGCAGCTCACAACAAGTCAATTTTCTTTGATGAAATCGTTAAGCCGCATACAGCCTTGTACCGTTACGGCGTTGGCCGATGAAATGGGGCTGGAACGCACGACGCTGGTCCGTACAATAAAGCCCCTTGCAGATCGCGGTCTGATACATAATTTAGCGCCTGCCAAAAACCGCAATAAGCTATTGTCGCTGACAGAGGACGGGGACGCGCTTATGGAGTACGCAGCCTCGTTGTGGGAAGAAGCCCAAGGAGCCGTGAAAGCTTACATGGGAGCAGAGCAGATAGAAACCCTGATGCAGCTCCTGGCCCGGTTGGAAGAGTTCGGGGAATCCTAATCTCTCTCAGCAGCGCAGTACATAGCGCACGGCGCTGACTAGTCAGGCTGCAGATTTCCACTATACATGTAAGTATTTTCCGAAAGGAGACGATATGTATGAAGTACGAACATGAGCAGATTTATAAGGACGCCTTGTTATCGACGGCAAAAAGAATGTGTGCGGCGGCGCAAACGGCTCCAAAAGGACATGGCGTAGACTCTATTTTGACATACATTCTTACTGGCGATGAAAAAGAACAGCTTGCCTGTGAAATGGAGCGGCTTGGTACAGAATATATGGGAGATGAGATGCCGACCTGGTATGGCCGAGATGCGAATTGCGTCCGCAAGGCCGGCGCAGTCGTCGTCATTGGAGCCAAACATATTCGCCGGGGCATGAGCCGCTGCGGGCAATGCGGCTTTGAAAACTGCGCGGCTAACGCTGCCGCCGGCGGCCGCTGCGCCGATACGTTTATGGATTTAGGCATCGCCATCGGCTCCGCCGTTTCCGTAGCCGGAGACGACCGCATAGACAACAGAATTATGTTTTCTATCGCTCAAACGCTGAAACAAATGCCTGAATACGGCCCTGAATACGTCTGGTACGGGATTCCCCTTTCCATATCATCGAAAAACATATTTATGGACAGAGGCATTACCCACAAGCTGTAACTACGACTAGCCCGCATATGATGGACAATTTAGGAAGGGGCCTGCGTAAAAAAAGACGTAATTCTATAACGGGTTCGCTTGTTCATCATAGCTTTTACGCCTATTATTTTAAGTTTTACAGAAAACAGGCAGTTCCATTCGCCCATAAACCAGGGGCTGTCGCACGAAGAGGAGATAATTCTTCTTCGGCGACAGCCCCTTTGAGTGTATGCAATAAGCATCATTCCGCAGAACCAACAATATGCCGCTTGATAATATCGATAAATCCCCGCACTGCTTCGGACGGCTTCTTAGCGTACAAAATCCCGTAGGAAATGCCGTAATCCAAATCGGCGAGAGGCAGCGTAACCAGCGAGGGATGCACGCCTGCCCAGGCGTCCAGCGTCAGGAGGGGAAGTCCCTGCTGCCCGCAGAGATTGAATGTATCGACGTCGTAATAATAGCTTGCTTCTTCAATGATAATCTGGGGATGCTCCCGTTTCAGCAGGTGATGAAATTCGTCTATCTGCTCCGTATCGCCGCTTTTTACCATGACGACGCGCTCACCGTGAAGGTCGTCCAGCGTCAGGGTCTTCCGCAGCGCCAGGCGATGGCCTTCAGGAAGGGCGATGCAGAACCGATACGTCCCCAGAGGCAGGTAATTGGCCCTGGCCTGCATGCTGCGTGAATTGAAGGAGCCCACTAAGACGTCGATGCGGTCGCCCAGGGAAGCGATGACCAATAGAATTTGTTCCTTTGTATCTTCATACGGGACGATGCGGAACGTATAGTTCCCATATGTTTCGCGCAGCGGAGCCCACAGGTCCGTCAGTACGTTGCTGGGATTGAGCAGGGAAGAGCCGACGCGGATCGTCACGCCGTCCCGGCCGCCGGCCTTCTTCGCCCGGGTCACGGCATCGGCGGCATAGGCGCGCATCTTCCGTCCGTCTTCATACAGGGAACGGCCTGCCGCCGTCAGCAAAACGCCCTGATTGTTCCGTATCAGCAGCGTAAGGCCCAATCGCCGTTCCAAGGCGTTGATCTGCTTCATGACCGACGCCGGCGTTACGAAAAGGCGCTGGGCAGCCTTGGAAAAGCTGCCGCTGTCTGCGACCTGTAAAAAGACTTGCAGCTGTTGACTCAGCACGATGTCATCCTCCCCTTCTGTGTAGTACACGAATTGTAGCACGCCCCTTAGCAGAGGTCAAGAAATTTGCGTCGTTTATTCCCGTTTCCGTCAAGGTATGCTATACTGATTAAACATACATACGAAAGGAAGCTTGTTACAGTATGGCTCTATCGGCTCTTTACAAAGGCATTCTATACTGTGTCCTCGGCGCCGTCACCTGGGGCGTCAACGGCACGGTCAGTCAATATCTCTTCACCCATTACGTCGTCGACTCGGCCTGGATTACGGCGCTGCGCATGATCGCCGCAGGCGTCGTCCTGCTGGTCTTGTTTTTCCCGAAGCAGCGGGCTGCCTTTTACGGTATGTTTCACGACCCGGCCAGTCTCCGCAATCTCCTCCTCCTGTCAATTTTCGGACTCCTACTCTGTCAGTATTCCTATTTGACGGCTATCAAATATTCCAACTCGGCAACGGCGACGGTGCTGCAGACCCTCAACGTCGTCCTCATGTCCTTTTTCCTGGCCGTCCGCTTCCGCCGCAGGCCTTCGGCCCGCGAGCTCGTCTCCGTCGCCCTGGCCGTTCTGGGCGTATTCCTCGTCGCGACGAACGGCAACCCGTCGACGATGGTCCTGTCTCCCCAAGGGCTGACGTGGGGCCTCATCGGAGCCGCAGGCTGCGTCGCCTACCCTACCCTGTCCCAGGGCCTGGCCATCCAATGGGGCGCCGTGCCGGTCAACGCCGCCGGCATGATCATCGGCGGCACAGCCCTTTGCTTCGGCGTGCAGGCCTGGGGCATGACGCCCGAGCTGGACGCCGTCGGCTGGCTCACCGTCGCCTTTATCATCCTCATCGGCACGGCCTTGTCCTTTACGCTCTTCGTGCAGGGCATCCGCCTCGTCGGCCCGATGAAATCCACCCTCATCGGCACGCTGGAGCCGGTGACGGCCGCCGTCATCTCCGCCGCATGGCTCGGCACGGCCTTCCATCCCGTCGAGCTCGCCGGCTTCGTCTGCATCCTCGCCACGGTCTTCCTCATCGTAGTGCAGTGGCCTTCCCGGTAATGTAAAGGAGGATTTCCATGCCTGCCAATACCTTCGACATCAGACACAGCATACGCATCGCCGGAGCCTTCATCGCCTGGGTCATCGGCTCCGGGTTCGCCACGGGCCAGGAAATGCTGCGGTTTTACGCCAGCTTCGGCCTCTACGGCTACGGGGCTGTCGCCGTCAATTTAGTCGGCTTTCTAGGCATGGCCTACTTGCTGATGCGGACGGGCTTCGAACACAAAAAAGAACGCGCCTTTAATCACTTTCAATTTTTCTGCGGCCAAAACCTCGGCCTCGTCTATACGTGGCTTATCATCGCCACGCTGATCCTGCTTATGCCGGTCCTCGTCGCCGGCGCGGGGGCGACCTTATACGAATATTACCGCGTGCCCCAGCCTCTCGGCTCCGCCGTCATGACAGCCCTGCTGCTAGCGGCCTATCTCATGGGCTTTGAGCGCCTCATCCAGGTTATTTCCTCTATCGGGCCGGTCATCATCGTCTTTTCCTTGAGCATAGGCTGCGGCGCAATCGCCGTCGATTACGGCCAATTTTCCCGCATAGGAGAGTACGAATCGGCTCTCGCCCCCTATCAGGCGGCCCCCAACTGGTTTCTGAGCGCCGTCCTGCACCTGAGCCTGAATTTCTTTCCGCCCAGCATGTACTTCACCCGCCTGGGCGTCTCCGCCTCATCCAAGCAAGAACTGCGAGCCGGCGCGTTCCTGGGAGCTTTTGTCGTCATCCTCTGCATCGCCGTCATGACCACGGCCATCCTGCTGAACGGCAGCGCCGCCGCAGGGCTGGACGTCCCCGTCCTGTACCTGGCGCAAAAGCTCCATCCCCTGCTGGGCACGGCCTTTTCCATCACGCTGCTCCTGGGCATCTTTTCTTCGTCGTCCGTCATGATGTGGTCCATCTGCAGCCGCGTCACCCGCTGGGGAAAGAAGGGCAACGTCGCCTTTGCCGTCGCCGTCGCCTTGTTTACCTACGTCGTCAGCCTCTTTTCCTTCGGCCGCTTAGTCGCCGTCCTCTATCCGGCCATCGGCTACGCCGGACTGCTCTTTATTGCCAGCGTAGTATACAAAAGCTTCAGAAAATAAGATATGCAAAACAGCGTATGTCCGCTCCCCTTTTCATCGGACATACGCTGTTTTTTACGTCATATAATATTATATTCTATAATACAGCAGCTTAATGGTGAGCCGGAGCCGGTACGGCTTCCGCTACGGCGGCCTTCCGCGCTTCTATAGCGTCCATCCTACGGGCAAAGATACCAGCCAAAATGGAACCCGTGACCTGATGAATAGCCGCGCCGATGGCTGCGGGAATCGCCACGGCCGGAGCGAAGAATACCGACACGAGGGAAATAGCCAGGGCGTCGTTCTGCATACCCACTTCCAGCGTAACGGAATGGCGCTGCCGCTGTCCCAGGCCCAGCTTGCCCGTAACGAAGTAGCCGATGCCGAAGCCGAACAGGTTATGAGCCAATACGATGAGAACCATAAAGAAGCCCAATTCCAAAATCTTCGCGCCGTTGACGGCGATGACGCCGCCGACGATGGTCAGTACGCCGAAGGCCGAAACGAGAACCAATACCTTGGACAACGAAGCGATATGCTTTTCACCGATGATTTTGTGAACGATCAGGCCGGCGGCCAGCGGCACGAGGATGACCTTCATGACCGTCATCGCCATGGCCAGGAACGAGACTTCGACCCACTGGCCTGCCAGGGCCCAGACGATAAAGGGCATCATAATCGGCGCCAGCAACGTCGAAACTGTCGTAATCGATACGGCCAGAGGGACGTCGCCCTTGGCCAGAAAGCTCATGACGTTGGACGCCGTGCCGCTGGGGCAGGAGCCGAGCAATACCATGCCGACGGCCAGCTCCGGCGTCAGGTCAAAGGCCAGTACCAGGGCGTAAGCCACGATAGGCATAATCGTGTAGTGAGCTGTACAGCCGATGAGCACTTCCTTCGGCCGCTGGATGACCAGCTTGAAATCCCTGGCGTGCAGGGTCATGCCCATGCCGAACATGATGATGCCGAGAAGCGTGACCGTATGGGGTACAGACCATAAAAACGCGCCGGGCATGAAGTACGCCCAAAGGACGACCAAGAAGACGATATACGTCAAATACCGTCCAACAAATCCACTCAGCATTCCAATCCATTTCATCATACAAAAAACCCCTTTCTGTACCCCTATCTTACGTATAACGAACAGCAAAACGGCGATTGGCGAAAAAAAAATACTTTGCCTCAAAAAGAGACAAAGTATCATATACTCTGCGGTACCACTCTCGTTGCCCGTCGGGACCCCTCGTCGGCATCTCCGGAAAATCCTTTTAATGCCCGGCATGATAACGGATGCCTGCCGGCTGCGTCTACTAACTGGAAAGATAAGCGTTCGGGCAGCTGCTCCTGGGCGACTTCCTGCAGCGCTTCCATCCCGCCTCTCAGCATACGGCCGGTTCTCTGTAATTTCTGCGGCAGCAGTACTATTCCCAATCAACACTGTTTTGTATTCGTTGAAGCTTATTATACGCTTAAATCCTTCAAAGTCAATACATTTTTAAAATTTTACGAAGTTTACTAAATAAATTAATCGTTTAACTTTATATTTTAAAGTCAGTAAAACGTATCATCTATCCGGCAGCGCCGAAGGGCGGAGGCCCGTCAATCCTTGTTCAGCTGCTCGTCGAGCATATCCTGGCTGACGTCGTCCAGCTCGCTCAGCAGCTTGATCTTCAAGCGCGTAATGCGGAGATTTTCCACTTCTTCCACGTAAATTTCCGCCTTGGGCAGCTTGACCATCTGGCCGGCTTCGGGCTGCGTGTTGAGCTGCGTGTAGACCCAGCCGCCGATAGTATCGCACTGCTGGTCTTCCAGCTCCAGCTCGAACAAGTCGTTTACGTCTTCCAGCAGCATCTTGCCATCGACGGAGTAGATCTTATCGGTCTTTTCCTCTACCTCCGGCCGTTCCTCGTCAAATTCGTCCTGAATATCGCCGACGAGCTCTTCCAGGATATCTTCGATCGTCACCATGCCGGCCGTACCGCCGTACTCGTCGATGAGGACAGCCAGCTGCTTCCGTTCCTTCTGGAGCTGGCGCAGGAGCTTGCTGATAGGCATGAAGACCGGCACTTCCAGCACGTCGCGGGCCAAGGTCCGCAAGTCCGATTTTTTCCCGTCCTTCAAAGACCGCAGGAGGTCCTTGATGTGCAGGAACCCGATGATGTGGTCCTTGTCGCCGTCGCAGATGGGGTAGCGGGTCATGCGCTCGTTCAGGGCCGTCTCGACGCAGTCGTCGAAACTGTCGTCCAGATACAGGCAGACCATATCCGTACGGGGCACCATGATCTCGCCGGCGCTGCGGTCGGAAAAATCGAAGACGTTGTCGAGATAGGTCAGCTCGCTTCTGTCGATATAGCCGTATTTATAGCTTTCCTTCATCAAAATGCGGATTTCTTCTTCGTTATGAGCTTCTTCCGCCTCGCTGGCAGCCTGTATGCCCATGCGGCGCAGCGTCCAGTTGGCGATATGGTTCAGCGTCCAGACAGCCGGGTACATGAGCTTGTTAAACAGAATCAGCGGGCGCGATACGAACAACACCACGACTTCGGTCTTCTGAATCGACAGGGATTTCGGCACCAGCTCGCCCAATACGATGTGCAGGGCCGTAATCAGGGAAAAGCCGACGATAAAGGCCAGCGTGTGCTCCAGCTGTACGGGCACCTGGAAAAAATGAAACACCGGCGCCAGCATCTTGGCCACGGCAGGCTCGCCGATCCAGCCCAGCCCCAGGGAGGCCAGGGTAATGCCCAGCTGCGTCACCGACAGGTAGGCGTCCAGATGCTCCGTCACCGTGCGGGCGTATACGGCGCTCTTATTCCCTTCCTTAAGCAGCGTATCGACTCGCGACGGGCGCATCTTGACGATGGAAAACTCCGACGCTACGAAGAAACCGTTCAGCACGACTAAGGCTAAAATCAAAATGATGTTGAAAGTTATCTCAAAATAATCCAAGTACAGCGTTTCCCGAAGGAAACAGTCACCTCCGCTCAAAAAGCAAATAGTATTAAAAAGAAATATCATTTTTATTGTATCATATAACGCAAAGGCTTCAAAGGGGCGGTACGATTATAAATTTGCATAGCTGTCCTCAGGCGGCGTGATTCTTTGTCCCTGCCATTTCCTGCCATGGCCAGACCGAAAAAACTATTTGAAAATTTTACTTATATGCGTATAATTGTGTATAATATACATGAGAAAGGATGGTTTGCTTATATGATGATTGATAACGCAGAAGGCCTCGTATTCCGGCCGCCCAGCGAAGCGCGCAGCTTTATCCTGCGGGTGACTATCGGCTGTTCCCATAATATGTGCACGTTCTGTGCAATGTACAAAGATTCCAAATACCGCGTCCGTTCCCTAGAGGAAATCGACGGCATTATCGAGCGGGCCGCCCAGGCCTACCCCTTCGTGCGCCGCGTCTTCCTCGCCGACGGCGACGCCCTCGTCCTGCCGACGGACGATTTGATCCATATTCTGAAAAAATGCTATGCTACGTTCCCCAATATTAACCGCATCGGGGCCTACGCCACGCCGGCCGACCTGAACCGCAAATCGCCGGAAGACCTGAAGCGCCTGCGCGAAGCCGGCCTGGGCATCGTGTACATGGGCATCGAAAGCGGCGACGATGAAGTCCTGCGCCACGTCAAGAAAGGCACGACAGGCGCGCTGACTGTCAAAGCCGGCAAAAAGGCCCTCGACGCCGGCATGAAGCTGTCGGCCATGATCCTCATCGGCCTGGGCGGCAAGGAGCGGACAAAGGAGCACGCCCTCCATACGGCAGAAGTCGTATCGGCCATCAACCCGACCATGCTCAGCGCCCTGACCCTCATCATCCCCGGCAACGTGCCGCTGTACGAAGAAGTCGTCACAGGCAAGTTTACGCCTCTCACGGCCCGGGGCTTCCTCGAAGAGCTCCATATGATTCTGAGCCATACGGACATGAAAAATCCCTGCATTTTCCGCAGCAATCACGTGTCCAACCTTGTCCCCGTCGGCGGCACCCTGCCGATGGATAAGGACGCCATGCTGGCTACGCTGGAACGGTATATTCCCCGGGCCGACAACGTGCGTCCCCTCTTAAACGACACCGGTAATTTCTGATAGGAGGTCTTTCCTATGAAAAAGTTCCTGCTTCTCATCCTGGCATTGTTCACTATGACGGCGTCGGCCTTCGCCGCTGACAGCGAGCCGCGCTTTGACAACATGCGCACGGCCCTCATCGTATCTACGACGCAGCGGGGAGCCGAAGCGCAGTACATGCTGAAACGGCTGAGAGAACCGTTCCGCATCCCCTACTGGGACCGCGTAGAGGCGCAGGAACAGCTCGCTCCCGACGGCATTACCATCGACGCCATGCGGGCTTTATCGGAAAAATACAACGCCGACATCGTCGTCGTTCCCGTCGTCCAGACCTGGTATTGGCGGCAGTATCAATTCTTCTTCCGCTTCGACGGCGAAATCGTGACGGACTGCGCCTATTACCTCTCGGTCTACGCCTACGACCGCCAGCAGGACACGCTGAAGAGCTACAGCTCCCGCGGCCGTGAACGGGAATCGGCGTCTATCCTCAACAATCCCTATGAAATCCTAGGGAAGGCTATGGACGAAGTCCTGGCCAAGCTGCCGTACAAGCGGATTCCTACGGACATCGAAGCCGTCCGCGGCAGCATTTCCAAGCTGGACGTCAAGACGACCGAAGGCGGGGCGAAGATCATTACGAATGAACTTCCTATCCCCGTAACGCAATAACAAAAAATCGGAGCAGACACTCTCGTCTGACTCCGATTTTTTATTGCCATCTTATTTCCCGAAAGCCCTTTCCACCCGTTTCAGCAATTCGGGAATATTCAGCCCCTGCGGGCACTTGGCCAGGCATTGGCCGCAGTTCGTACACGACGAAGCCGGGTCGCCGCGCTGGATCGGCGACATGGACGTCGTGTAGTCGAACATGGCCCGCTTTAAATCCTTGTGGAGCAAATAGTTGTTGTACACGTAGGCAAAGATATAGCCGATGGCTACGTTTTCCGGACAGGGAATGCATTGATAACAGCCCGTGCAGTCGATATGACCCGGCGTTTCGCGGTAGGCCCGGATCGCCCGCCCCAGGGCTTCCCGTTCGTCCGGCGTCAGCATGTTGGGCTTGGCCTTCGCGGCATACTGCAGGTTCGCTTCTACGTCCTTCATAGAGCCCATTCCGCTGACGGCGACGCTGACTTCGGGAATATCCCACAGATAGTCCAAGGCCCACTCGTTGCCAGGCTTATGGATACCCGTCGAAGCCAGGGCCATTCGCATGGACTCGGGAAGATTCGCCAAAAAGCCCGTCCGCGCCGGCTTCATGACGGCCAGTCCCATGCCGTTTGCCGCCGCGTATTTCGGCCCCAATACGCCGGCCTCGTATTCATAGTCCAGATAATTGTGCTGAATAAGGCAGAAATCCCAGTCCGCCGCCTCGACGACTTCCTTAAACAGCTCCAGCCGGTCGTGGAAGGAAAATCCCATGAAGCGGATTTTTCCCTGAGCTTTCAGCTTTTCTATCTTTTCAATAAGGCCGAAGGGAATGACCTTTTCCTTCCAGCCGCGGTGCATGATCATGTGGATATGGTAAAAGTCGATGACGTCCGTGCCGATAGCCCGCCGCGATTCGTCAAACATCCTTTCGAAATCGTCAGGCGTCTCCATGATCCACCACGGCGACTTCGACGTGACGTATACCCGGTCGCGCCAGCCGTTGGACAGGGCCTTGCCTACGGCCAGCTCGCTCTGTCCGCCCAGATACACCCGTCCCGTGTCGATGTAGTTGACGCCGCCGTCGATGGCCCGATGGACCATATCGACGGTCTGGTTCATGTCGATGGTCTTGCCGTCGGCCAGCATGGGCAGGCGCAGCATGCCGAAGCCCAGGGCTGATACCTTGACGCCGGTCTGACCCATAGGCCGGTACTTCATCTTAGGATTGTAATTTAATATGTCTTTGCCGTCTTCTGCAACGCTTTCCGTCTTTTCTTTTGCCAGGGCCGTCGGCCCCATGACCATGCCGGCGGCGACGGTCAGGGCCGCGCTTTTGAGAAAATCTCGTCGGTTCATCGCCATTTCCTTATCCCTCCAGTCCGAGTAAGTAGGCCGGATTCCGCCGCACCAGCGTATCGACGACACGCTGGGACACGCCGCCGTCCAGCAGCTCGCCGATGCAGGCCCGCATCCCTTCCGACGGGTCGGGCATGTTCGCCTGGCCCATATCGGTAGAAATAAAGCTCCGTTCCGGCGCGACGGAAACGTAATTCATAAAATCCCGGGCTGATTCCCGTTCATATTGGCTCATCGCCGTGCCGGCTCCCCACACGCGGGGCAGGTAGCACAGCTCGATATATGCGCCCAGATCGACGCAGCGCTTGATGTCATCGGCCGTCATGCGCCAAATCAGGGAATTGACATGGGTGACGACGAATTTATGTACGCCCACTTCCTTGGCCTTGGCCGCCATGAGCAGGCTCTCCTGAGGCGACGAATGGCCCGTCGCAAAGATGATGTCGTGGTCGGCGCAGATTTCCATGACCTGCACGACCTCCGGCAGGACCTTGCCGTCCTGGACGACGGGAATCCCCTGTCCCGCGCGGCCTTCGACGGCGTTAGGATATACGGCGGCCATCGTCGGCATCCAGATGCATTTGCAGCAGTGCCCTGTCGTTTCCACGGCCATCTTCGCCGCGTGGACGTTGATTTTGTCGCCGATGGCGTAATTCATGCAGAAGCTGCCGAACACTTCAAAATCCGGCAGGGACTGGCGGATGAGATAGGCCCGGTCGTGGCAGCTCCATTCGTTCGACTTGTACATGACGGCCCGATAGCCCAGCTTCTTGGCCTTGCAGGCGAAATCAAACTCATTGATGCACCGCTCCCGCACGTCCGGCGCGGCATGGATGTGGATGTCGCAGACTCCCTTCAATAATTCGTCCGCAGCGCCCTTCTCTTCTTCCATCGCCGCCGCAGCCGACGGGATGCCGCCGGCTACATTGGCCATGACCATGGCGCCGCCGGCTAATCCGGCTTTTTTCAAAAACTCCCGCCGCGTATATGTGAATCCCTCACGCATAGCAAGCTCCTCCTCATTTTATTACATGTTAATACAAAACGTTATGTATATGGCAAGCAGTCGCCGTCCGGCGCCTTGCCTCTACCGATATTGTATCCCTTTCATGACAACGGGGCTAATGCTTGTTTCAAATAAAAAGAAATACGGCGCAAGCATTTTTACAGATCGGCAAGGTTCCATCTGTCTGGCGCCAATTAATTGTAGCTGGGCTGATGAAACAACGCTTCAAAGGCTTCCCGTTCGGCAACCCGGTCATAATAGGCCGCTTCCTGCTCCGGCGAATCGAAGGCCCGTACGGCATGATACGACGCGTTTTCCGAAGCAGTCTGGTTGGTATATCGTTCTTCAAAGGCCTGTCTTGCCTGTTCCTGCTGGTAATGGGCAGCTTCCTGCTCCGGCGAGTCAAAAGCCGGTACGGCGTAATACGACGCGCATTCCGAAGCGGTCTGGTTAGTATATCGTTCTTCAAAGGCCTGTCTTGCCCGTTCCTGTTGGTAATGGGCAGCTTCCTGTTCAGGTGAATCAAAGGCCGGCGCGGCGGCAAAGGCAGACGCGCTCATCAGGCATAATACGATAGCAGCCGTTACTTTTTTCATCATCGAATCTCTCTCCTTTAAATAAATAGTTAAGAAACTACACTAGCAATCCTAAAAATAAGTCTTTTAATTTTTTATTTCCTTTAGGATGACTTTAGTTTACACCCTGTTTCTTATTATGTCTAATGCCTATGTTTTATCGCTTAAAATACGATACGAGCATTTTTTATTGTCCCAAATTCACTCCGCTCCCACTGAGGTCATCGCCATGACCAAACAGCCAAAGGGCATAGAAATACCCCGACAGCTTGTCTTCACGCAATCTGTCGGGGTATTCCTCTGCTGCAGCATCCATGTCTACAGCCATATTTCTATGACGGAAAAGACGAGGAGAGCCGCCAATATCCAGTTTAAAAGGCGTTCATAGTTTTTAAAGAAACGGTCCAGCGCCGCGCCGGCTAAAGCCCAGACGACATTGGACGCCGCGCAGGCCAGGCACATGACGATTCCCAGGCCGACGATGATGCCTTCGCTCGTATATACGGGCAGGAGAAACGACGTGTAGCCGATGAGCAGGAAGATCATGACCTTGACATTCGTAAAGTTCAGCAGCATGCCGGCCAGAAACCGTTTCCCCTTGTCGACGGCCTTGCCGCTGCCGCCGCCTGCCGACGGCGCGAACATCTTATAGGTCAAAAATAAGATATACGCCGAGCCAACGGCCTTTAAGGGAATTTCTATCCACGGCAGGGCCGCCTGCAGCGAATGGATGAAGCCGTAAATGAGGCCATTCAAAATAAAAAAGCTGACGAACAACCCCCACAGCAGGGGCGCCGCGCCGCGAAAGCCGAGACGCCGGCTTTCGGACATGGCCATGAGGTTATTTGGCCCCGGCGTAAAGGCCATGACGAAGGTATACGATAAAAATGCTAGCAGTTCCATAGGGCACTCCCCTTCTCGCGGCGTCTTACAGGCACTCCTTGACCATTTTTATTTCGTATACAGGGTCACCGTCAGGACGCCATTCCGTATTTTTCACTCGTTCTGTAATATGAAATCCCAGGCATTCATACAAGCGTATCGCATCGGTCAGGGGCTCCGCCGACCAAAGCATGAGGCGGGTACAGCCCAGTTCCTTTGCCTTGTCTAACACTGTCTTCATCAAAGCCGATCCGACGCCGCAGCGCCGGTAGTCCGGCTCCACTAAAAACAGCCGAACCTGCCCTTCGCCGGCCTCGCCGCTCTGGCAAAGCATGACGCTGCCAATCAGCCTGCCGCCGCACTCGGCTACCCAAAGGGCTTCCCCCTCCTGCTGCGCGCCGGCAAACTCCACGGCGATCTTCGCGGCATACTCCGTAAAAGCCGGCCCCCAGCCGTATTCAGCCGGCAATGGGCGTCGGCGACGTACTGTTCTTCGCCGCGCCGATAGGGACGAACGATATACTTCATATTGCTATGGCCTCCTTTGCCTCTCTGTACTACAAGCATACCATACGATAGGTCAAAAAGAAATTTGACATTATTCATGCCCGGCCATAGAATGAAGTTATATCAGCAACCCGAAAGGATGAAATGTATGACCTTGCAGCAATGTCGTTATATCATGGAAATCGAGAGGTGCCGTTCCCTCACGGAAGCGGCGAAACGCCTCTTCGTCACCCAGCCGAGCATTACGAAGGCCGTGCGCGAGCTGGAAAAAGAGTTGGGCATCACGATTTTAAAGCGGACGAACCGCGGCGTCGACTTTACGCCGGAAGGCAAAGAGCTGGCATCGTACGCCCGGCTCCTCGTCGAGCAGGCCGACGCCGTGCGCAGTCGTTTTACCGGCAAACACGAGCCGACGCCGCTGAAATTGACCATCGCCTCGCAGCATTACCACTTCGTCACGCCGGCCCTGGCCGCTTTGATCGGCGAGATGGCCGATCGTTCCTATGAAATCGCCCTGCGCGAAGGAAAGGGAACGGACGTCGTCGAGCAAGTCGGCTCCGGTGCGGCATCCGTCGGCATCTTGTGCGCCTCATCCCTCAACCAGGCCGTACTGGAGCGCAAGCTGGCCGCCTATGGGCTGGTCTTCACGCAGCTGGCGACGCTGCCGGAGCACGTCATCCTCAGCAGACGCCATCCCCTGTCGGCCTTTTCCACACTGCGCCCGGAACAGCTCGCGCCCTACCCCTATATCACCTTCCGCAAGGACGATACGCTTCTCGATATTACGGAAAGCTATTTCACCCTCCGCCGTGCGTCCCGCCAAATCTTCGTCGAAGACCGGGCGACGATGAACTACCTCATCGTCCATACGGATAGCTACTGCCTCGGCACGGGCTGCCTGAGCGAGGGCTTTATTCCGCCGGATATCGTCCCTGTCCCCCTGGACGTGCCGTGGAATCTCTGCGTCGGCTATCTGCAGCGGAAAGACGCCCTGCTGTCGGAAGAATGCCTGCAGTTTATCGGGGACCTGCGCCAGGCCCTGCAGGACTCGCTCCCCCTTCGGTCCTAACGTACAGATCATCTGCGTATATTGCCTACAACAAAGCCCCGGCTTCCGAGCGCCGGGGCTTGTCGTATATTCTGCAAAGAAAGGAATTATTTCAATACGGCTCCCGTATTAGCCGACGTAACCAGTCGGGCGTAACGGGACAGGTAGCCCGTCTTGACCTTCGGTTCCGGCTGTTTCCAGGCCGCCTTGCGGGCCGCCAGCTCTTCGTCGCTGACCAGCAGCTCCAGCTTGCGGTTCGGGATGTCGATGGAAATCATATCGCCGTCTTCGATGAGCGCAATAGGTCCCCCTTCCATCGCTTCCGGAGAAATGTGCCCGATGCACGCGCCCCGGCTGGCTCCGCTGAACCGGCCGTCCGTAATCAAGGCCACTTTCAGACCCATGCCTGTAATGACTGCCGTCGGGTTAAGCATTTCCCGCATCCCCGGGCCGCCCTTCGGCCCTTCGTAGCGGATGACCACGACGTTCCCTTCTTTAATGTCGCCGCCGATAATCGCCTTGATGGCTTCTTCTTCCGAGTCGTAACACTTGGCCGTGCCTTGGTAAACCAGCAAGTCCGGTTCGACGGCGCTTTCCTTGATGACCGCTCCGTCAGGAGCCAGGTTGCCAGAGAGGATAGCGATGCCGCCGCGGTTCATGTAGGCGTTGTCTACGCTGTGGATGACGTCAGGCCGTTCGATATCCGCTTGGTCAATGCGCTCGCCTATGGTTCCCGTCACGGTCTTGGCCTCCGTATGGATGATGCCCAGCTTCGTCAATTCCTTCATGACGGCGCTGATGCCGCCGGCTTCGTTTAAATCCTGCATGTGGTACGTGCCTCCGGGGCTCATCTTGCAGATGTACGCCGCCTTGCGGCTGATTTCGTCGAACTTCTGCAGCGGCAGGTCAATGCCTGCTTCGTGAGCGATAGCCGGCAGGTGGAGCACCGTATTGGTCGAGCCGCCGATAGCCATGTCTACGGCGATGGCGTTTTCAAAGGATTCCATCGTCATGATATCCCGCGGGCAGATATTTTTCTTCACCAGCTCCATGACGACGGCGCCGGCCTTTTTCGCCAGCATGCGGCGGGCTCCGAAATAAGCCGCCGGAATGGTGCCGTTGCCGGGAAGGCCCATGCCCAGGACTTCGGTCATGCAGTTCATCGTGTTGGCCGTGAAGATGCCGGCGCAGGAGCCGCAGCCCGGGCAGGCTTCGTGTTCCATCTGGTGCATTTCTTCCGGCGTCATCTGGCCCGATTCGACCTTGCCGGCCGCTTCGAACATGGTGCTGACGCTGATATCCTTTCCCTTATGGCGTCCGGCCAGCATGGGGCCGCCGCTGACGACGACTGTCGGAATATTGATGCGTCCGGCAGCCATGAGCATGCCCGGCACGATTTTATCGCAGTTGGGGATCATGACCAGTCCGTCGAAGGCGTGGCCGTTGGCGACGGCTTCGATGGAGTCGCAGATGAGCTCGCGGCTGGCCAGCGGGTATTTCATGCCGTCGTGGCCCATGGCGATGCCGTCGCAGATGCCGATGGCCGGAAATTCGATAGGCGTACCGCCGGCGGCGGCGATGCCCAGCTTGACGGCTTCGGCGATGTCCCGCAGGTGCATGTGGCCGGGGATGATTTCGTTAAAGGCGTTGACCACGCCGATCAACGGCTTCTGCAAGTCTTCGTCGCTGTAGCCCATGGCGTGAAACAAGGTGCGGTGGGCCGTACGGGTGCTTCCTTTTTTTACTACGTCGCTTCTCATATCAACTATCCTTTCGTATATAGGGTATATTATCTCATGCGCATCTGCTTGACGGGGATGACGCCGCGGGACAAGGAAATCTGCCCCGTCCTGGCGATTTCAATGACCTCGTAGTCGTCGAGCATCCGCAGCAGCGCCTCGATATGGTCTTCCCGTCCTGTCAGGCGGAAAATCAGGGAGTCGCGCTGTACGTCGACGACCTTGGCGTGGAACAAGTTGGCAATATTGGTCAGCTCGTCCCGCACAGCCGGCGTATCGCATTTTACCTTGACCATAGCCAGCTCGTAGCTGACGAGAGGCGCGTCGTCCAGATTGACGACCTTGATGACGTCGATGAGCTTGGCCAGCTGGTTGACGGCCTGATCGAGCTCCCAGCGGTTTTCGACGGATACGACGATGTTGATGCGCGTCACGTCCGGCTCTTCCGTATAGCCGGCGTTGATGCATTCGATATTGATGGCCCGGCGGCTGATGAGGCCGGCCACGTGGGTGAGTACGCCCGGTTTATTGTCGGCTAAAATAGCCAAGTGCTGTCTCATCATTGTGCTTCTCCTCTTAAGACCATTTCGTCCAGGCGCTTGCCGCCTGGTACCATGGGATATACGTTTTCATCGGCCGGAATGTAGACGTCCAGCAGCGCCGCCCCTTCGGCGGCAAAGAGCCAGTCCAGGCCCTGGGCCAGTTCTTCAGGCTTGCGGACAGTCCGCCCCGGCACGCCCATGGCTCCCGATACGGCCGTAATATCCGGGTTGTCAGCGATGACCGACTGGGAATAATGCTGGCCATAAAACAGGCGCTGCCACTGGTTTACCATGCCGAGGACGCTGTTGTGCAGGACGATGACCTTGACGTCGACGCCGTACTTATGGAGCGTCGCAAATTCCTGGCAGTTCATCATGATGCTGCCGTCGCCGGTAAACAACAGAACCGTCGAGCCAGAGCATCCCAGCTTGGCCCCCATGGCCGCCGGCAAGCCGTAGCCCATAGTCCCCAAGCCGCCGGAGGTAATGAAGTGACGAGGCTTGGAAATGTCGCAGAACTGGGCGGCCCACATCTGATGCTGGCCTACGTCGGTGACGACGAAGTCGTCTGCGCCCAAACGGCTGTTGACGGCTTCGAACAGCTTCTGCGGCGATACGGCATCGGGAAGATCCCGCGTCGCAAAGGGATGGGCCTCGTTCATAGCCAGGACCTCTTTCCGCCAGTCGGCAAACTGGGCGGCGAAATCGACATCGCTTTGCCGTACCTTTTCGGCGAACAGCGGCAGGGACCAGCGAAGGTCGCCGTTGACGCTGATGTCGGCATGAACGATCTTGTTGATTTCTACCTTGTCGATGTCGAAATGGACGATCTGGGCGTTGGGCGCAAAGTTTTCCACGTCACCTGTAATGCGGTCGTCAAACCGCGTGCCTACGGCGATGAGCAGGTCGCATTTCGTCACAGCCATGTTGGCGGCATACGAGCCGTGCATGCCTACCATGCCCAGATGGGCGTCGTACGAATCGGGTACGGCCCCCTTGCCCATGAGGGACGTAATAACCGGCACCTGCGTCTTCTGGACGACGTCCCACAGGGGAGCGGCCATATCGGCGAGGATGATGCCGCCGCCCGTCAGAAGGACGGGACGTTTCGCCTGTTCCAGCGCCGCTACGGTACGGTCGATGTCGTAGGCCTGCCCCGTGTATACGCCGCTGTAGCCCCGCAGCTCTACCGTTTCGGGATATTCATAGTCGAACTCGGCGTCGAATACGTCCTTGGCTACGTCGACGAGGACCGGGCCGGGCCGGCCCGTCGTGGCGATGTAAAAGGCTTCCCGCAGCACCCGGGGCAGATCCTTGACGTTCTTTACCAGGTAGTTGTGCTTCGTAATCGGCGTCGTAATCCCCGAAATGTCGGCTTCCTGGAAGGAGTCGCGACCGATAAGAGTCGTCGCGACCTGTCCGCTGATGACGACGAGAGGGATAGAGTCCATGTTGGCCGTCGCAATACCCGTGACCATGTTGCACACGCCGGGGCCCGACGTGGCGAAGCATACGCCCGCCTTGCCCGTCGCCCTGGCGTAGCCGTCGGCGGCGTGGACGGCGCCCTGTTCGTGGCCTGTTAAAATATGGGGAAATTTGGCTTTGTATAATTCATCGTACAAGGTCAGAACAGATCCGCCGGGATAGCCGAAGACGACTTGTACTTGTTCACGTTTCAAGCTTTCGATGATCGCTTGTGCTCCGGTCATTTTCATAGGCACATACCCTCTTTTCTATGGATTGGAATGATTAGTCGTTGGTGTCGTTTTCATGAAGCCACGGCATCATGTCGCGCAGCTTCGCGCCGACCTGTTCGATCGGGTGTTCCGCGTGCTGGCGGCGCATCGCCATGAAGTGAGCCCGGCCGCCGGCCTTGTTTTCCAGGAGCCAGTCCTTGGCGAAGGTGCCGTCCTGGATGTCGCTCAGGATCTTCTGCATAGCCGCCTTTGATTCGGCCGGGATGACCTTCGGGCCGGCTGTGTAGTCGCCGTATTCTGCCGTGTCGCTGATGGACTTGCGCATCTTGGCCATGCCACCTTCGTACATGAGGTCGACGATGAGCTTCATTTCGTGGAACGTTTCAAAGTAGGCGATTTCCGGCTGATAGCCTGCGGCGACGAGCGTTTCGAAGCCGTTGGTGATGAGCTGGCAGATACCGCCGCAGAGGACGGCCTGTTCGCCGAACAAGTCCGTTTCCGTTTCTTCCTGGAAGGTCGTCTGGATGACGCCGGCCCGGGTGCCGCCGATGCCGCGGGCATAAGCGAGGGCGATGTCAAAGCACTGGCCCGTCGCGTCCTGTTCGACGGCGAATACGTCGGGAACGCCGCCGCCTTCTACGAAGGTACGGCGTACGAGATGGCCCGGCCCCTTCGGCGCTACCATGAATACGTCGACGTCGGCCGGCGGCACGATCTGCTTAAAGTGGATGTTGAAGCCGTGGGCAAAGGCCAGGGCGCTGCCGGATTTCAAGTTCGGCCCGATTTCGGCGTTGTATACGTCGGCCTGCTTTTCGTCGGGAATGAGGATCATCGTGATGTCCGCTTCCTTGACCGCTTCAGCTACTGTTTTGACTTCCAGGCCTGCGGCTTTTGCTTTTTCAGCAGATTTGCTGCCTGCGTACAAGCCGACGACGACGTCGACGCCGCTTTCCTTCAGGTTCAGCGCGTGCGCGTGGCCCTGGCTGCCGTAGCCGACGATGGCTACCTTTTTGCCGTGCATGACATCCCAATTTACGTCCTGATCATAAAATACCTTTGCCATTTGAACATCTCTCCTTTTGTATGTAACAAGTAATGATTTCGTTGGCCTTTAGAGAATACTGCAATAGGGAAATAAAAAAATCCGTCCCTCACTGAGGGACGGATTGAATTCCGCGATACCACCCTGATTCCCAAATCCATTACTGGACCCAGGCTCTCTACAACGTACCAACATACGCGTTTCCTATAACGTGGAAAAATCGTCAGCGCTTAATACGTACTTCAGCGCTCCTCTTCCGGGATGATTTTCACGGCCCTGCAATTACCGGCTCGCACCGCCCGCCGGCTCTCTGTGAATTGACTGAGGCAATTACTCTTTCCCATCATCAGATTTCATCTATGTCGCCCTCAGAAGGACATCCTTCTGAAGAACTTGAACTTATTCTACAAAATGCCGTCCCATTTGTCAATACATTTTACTTACATTTTTCTCAAAAAAGCAAAGTTAAACATTGCATTTGTTAAGTAAAACGTTTATTTCATGTTTGATTTCCAAGGTACCAGCGGACAAACTGGCGGGCGATGCGGCCGTTGCGGCCTGAATGTTCCATTTCCCAGCGCAATCCCAGGATGCGCAGCTCGTGAGCCTCCAGGACAACGCCGGCCTTGCGCAGCTCGTGGTCGATGATCTGCAGATACTCGTCCTGCGTCGGCGCGGCGTAGTGGATGATGAGGCCGAAGCGGTCCGACAGGGAAATGGATTCGTTCTGGCTGTCGTCGCGGTATACCTCGTCCAGATCGTCGCGCCGGTCGCGCCACGTTTCCTTGAGCAGATGGCGGCGGTTGGACGTGGCGTAGATGACCACGTTATCCGGCTGTGGGATAATGCCGCCGTCGATGACCGATTTCAGGTATTTGTATTCCTTTTCGTCCTCGTCGAAAGACAGGTCGTCGAAAAAGAGGATGAACTTCTTGCTCTTGATGGCGCTGAGATGCTCCATGAGAGGCGGCAGCTTCTTCATCTGTCCCCGTTCGACCTGGACGAGGCGCAGGCCCTCCTTGTGAAATTTGTACACCAAGGCCTTGACGGCCGTCGATTTCCCCGTGCCGCGGGCTCCCGTCAGGAGGACGTTGTTGGCCTGCCGCCCTTCGATGAAATTGACTGTATTGCGCAGGAGCTTTTCCTTCTGCACGGCATAGCCGATGAGGTCGTCCCACTCGCGATGGCGGAACGTCTCGATGCCCTTCAGCTCTCCTGACGGCAGCAGGTAAAAGGCCATATACCGGGCCATATCGCCCCGGCCGTAGGCCTTGTAGTGATGGAGCAGGGCTTCGGCCATCTGCGCCGCGTCGGCCCCGTCCATGGCCTCCGTCAAGGCCTGCAAAAACTCGTATTCCTTCGGAGCAGCAGGCTCGTAGTCGTCCAAAAAGGCGTCGAAGCGGAAATCAGAAGGCTTGGCCTGCAAGTAAGGCCGCAGCAAATGCATGTCCTTCTGCAAAGCCCGCAGCAGCCCCGCCCCGTAGGAACCGCAGTCCTCGATAGCCGTCGCGGCGATGTTGTTGCCGCGGCACAGCAGGTACAGCAGATACTGCCGCCAAACATTCCCCGATAAGCCAAGCCGTTCTGCCGCTGCCAGCAGCGCCGCAGCCGCGGCATTCCGCTTATTGACGTTGTCCGAACTCAGCAAATATTCCCCCATAATCAACAACACCGGGTCGGACAAAAATTCCCGGCACACCAGCAATCCCCGCAAATCAGGATAATTCATACGTCATTCCCCCTGTCCGGCAACAGCCGAATCGATATTTCATTTTTCAAAAGAATAGCAAAAAAAACATAAAAATGCAAGCCACGCCGCCGTCTCATCGTCAAACGCTTCGATTTTACTTGACGACTACGAGGCCGACAGCATATAATAAACATGAAAAGAGGCATGACGCCGACAAACGGTTATAGCCCCTATACTAAAAAGCGAGAAATAGACCGCCTAAGTTTGGAGACTAGAGGGCGGTCATTTCTTTTGGATAAGAAGCACTAAAACGATAAGCAATGCTAAAAAAAGATTCGTATCGTTCATGGGCATCACCCCCATTCATTTCAAATGGATAGGGGCGACATAACCGCCTGCCGTTGTATGCGTCATGCCTGTATTAAGATGATACTTGACAGGTGGACATGCTGTCAATATAGTATAAAAAAACGATATATCCATTTGCATACTAACAATCCCTGTAAAGCTCCATCGCTTTATAGGGATTTATTTGTATATGCAGTTGTTACGCCTTCGACGCTACATTTTGCAGAGCGATACTACCTCCCAGATGTAATCTTCTGCTTAACGCAAACAGACACTGCCAAACGAGGGCAGTGTCTGTTCCGTATGCACATACAGCGTCAAAAACGCAAGCTTATTTTGCTGCGTCGTCCCGTTTTACGACGCGGACGCGTTCGACCGTCGGGTTGCCGTCTTTATCTTTGTGAACAACGTCGACAGTGAATCGTTCTAATTCAGGCGCAAATTCCGTCAAAATCTTATCGGATAACTTCGCGCCGTTGAGCATCGCTTTATACAACATAGCTGCAAATTCATACCGCGTCATGGGACGAGCGCCGTCGAAATTCCCGTCAGGATAGCCTTCGATGACGCCGTTGCCAGCCAGGGTCGCAACGTATTCATACGCCCAGTGGTTCTGCGGCACGTCTGGGAAGAGCTGAAGCTTCGACGTATCCAGTCTGCGGCCGGCGTTGACGTCGAGCATCGCTGACTTCATGGCTTCCAATTCCTTACGCAGGTCTTTGATTTCCTTAGCCATGGCGACGCGGGACGTCGATACGCCGTTTCCTTGTCCAATCTTGAAGGACACACCGGCATTGACCATGTTGTCGTCATTGCCGACAGTACCGCCGACGCTGAACATGGTGTCTTCATTCGGACGGTAGAATGCGCCGATAGCCACAGCGTTTTCACCGCGGTAATTGCCGTAGCCTGCGGCAAAATCCCACTTGTCGTCGGGGTCGAAATCGAGCGGATGAAGGGCTGCCAAGGCAGCTGCTCCTGCGCCGACTTCGTCAATGCGGCTGTCTAATTCGCCGACTTTGTTGCCGATGTTGGTAATTTGACTTCCCATATTGGTGATCTGGTCGCCCATATTGGTAATTTCCGTCTTAATGCCAGACACCGCGCCGTGGAGCTGCGATTCCGTAGCGGCGTTGTCCGAGCCTTTGTAGCCGCCTTCTTCATATTTAGACCAATCCCATGTCGTATTCGTCAAGCCGTTAACAAGACCGTCGCCGCCTTTATTGATGTTGACCGTATGGCCGCCGCTGGTAACGGTCATGCCTCCTTCATTATTTTCATTGAGAGCAATTTTATTCGCACCGTTGCTGCCAATAACGGTAACGCTACCGTTTTCCGAATGACCTTGCTCATCCGTTTCATGACCGCCGAATACCGGATTATCGCTCATGCTGACTTCAAAATTCTGACCATTGTCACCAGCCGTACCCGGATTTTCTGTATCGCCGCCTGTTCCCGGATCGGTCGTCGAATCCGGCGTTTCTGTAACGTCAATATTTGTATCGCCGTCAATAGAAACATTTCCAGTTTGTCCACTGCCAGCATTTAACCCTTGAATTGTTACCTGATAATCCTCTCCAATACCATACTTATCTTCTAAAGTAAGTGTTAGTGACCCATTGTTTTGAATAGAGTATGTACCTGCTTTTACAGCGTAATCGCGTAGCTGACTACCATTAATAGCATCTGTTGAATCGGCACTAACGCGGCCTTTCGATACTCCTGTAATACGTCGAGTAAATGAATGGCTCCCCGAATCATTGCTATAAGAACCACCAACAGATACTACGCCATATATATCTCCCTCAGAAATATTCCAATTTGCTTTAATATGTTTATCTAGCCACTCATCAACTTCTGTTTGAGTTAATACGTCTCCAGCATCAACTTTACTATCACGCCCTAACGCTACGCTATTTTCAGAATTAACGGAACTATTGTACCCAAGAGCCGTACCACCCAACGCATTTACAGACGAATAACTCCCAAGTGTTGTAGAAAAATTGACTTCATCACCGATTGTGGCTAAATATCCTAGGGCAAGTGATTGTTCTGAATTTACGCCAACATTAGCTCCTGACCCAAATGCGGCAGAATAACTTGCGCCATCCTTAATTTGCGTTATATCTGTTGGGGCAGTTGTCATCGGTGACGTAACCCCACCAATAGCAATTGCTTGAACCGCATTTTCTCCAATTGTAGCAGAACCCCCAATAGCAATCGCTGCTTTTGCACCATCTTTTATTTCTGTCCTGCCTTCCACATATCCTCCACCAGAACCGCCGATAGCTATAGCATTATCGGCTTCATCATGAATTGTCGCCCACTCGCCAACAGCTACACTTTCTATACTATCTCCTACAGAGAGCCTATTCCCTAATGCAGCAACATAACTAGCATTTACTGCAGAAGATCTACCAATAACCAGAGTACTACTAGCAGTAGCTTTAGCCATCGTACCGATGACAACACTATTATTGGCATATGTATCTTTTTCATCATTATACGCGGCTGCCTGATAGCCAATAATAACATTAGAATGTGCACCTTTCGTTTCATTCCCTATCATTACTGAGGATGTGGTATTAGACGTTCCACCAACCATCATATTATTCCCAATAATAGTATAATTATCACCACTATTTAAAGAGTTATCGTTACCAAGAATTATTGAATTTTGAGTTGTTCCTTTCCATACATTATCACTACCAATAATAAAACTATTTGTAAGATATGCATTATTATTAGAATTATTAGAGTTATTATCCCCTATAACTAAGACACTATCATCATCATTACTCATATTCCCAATAAATGAATTATCGTTGCCAAATACTTTACTTTGATCAAGATATTTAAGATTATTCTCTTTTCCTTTAATAACATTATCACTACTTTGGTCAATTATATTATGCTTACCAAATATTGAGTTATTAGATGTCGGATGATTACTTAATCCTGTTAACTTATTTCCATCACCGATAATAAAATTATTTACATTGGTAGAAGGATTGCTAACATTGTTTTCTTCATCTAAATACGCCGAATAATTTCCATTGTTATCAGTACTCCCCGTCCATGTATCATTTTCTGCTGCCCACACCGGCACAACTCCCACGCCAGCCGTCAAAGCCAGCACTGCCATCAAGGCCGCGGCGCTTTTACCAAGCGTCCGCCCCGTGCGTTTAGCACAGCTATGGGCCAGTTCCGATACGACGACGTACCGTTGTTTTGTTTTGCTCCAAATGATTTTATATATCTTGTTCATACGTCTTCCTCCTTATATATGTCGCGTTTTCTTTTTTCGGTGTTGTGAAAACCATTGTTTGCGGCAAGCTTCGCTGCAAAAGGATGTCCGCCGGTCCTTCGGATCACTTACATCGACGCGGACGCCGCAGTTTCGGCAGTAAAAGGAACGGGCAACGCCGTGAGGCTTCACGTGCTGCGAATGCTTCCAATACAGCCGCTCGCAATGAGCCGAGCAAAATTTCGTCCGTTTATCTCGTCCGTCGACGATGGTGACGAGCGTACCGCAGCGCACGCAGTGAAATTCCCGCACTACGTCCGCCCCTTTAGGATGTTCGCCGCGATCGATTAAACCATACCGATGGGCATACCTCCGGCAAAAAGCGCTGCAATATTTCTGCGTAATCCTGTCAGCCGTAAACATAGCGCCGCAAACTAAGCATTTAGCTTTTCGCTTCATTATCTCGTCCCGCTATCTCCAGCCATGCCAGGCAGAGAAAAAAAACGAATCCATGGACGCAAAAAAGACAGCATATCCCTATGCTGCCTAAAAAAATACGTTCTATATATAAGGGGACGCACGTATCCCCATACATTTTTCATTATGGGCAGGTCAAAAATAATATACTTATAGTACCCCCCCCCCCGTATGCGATTTTTTCATGTTGCTGCCTGCCGACGTATGACTGTACATCTGCCGTTCGTTCCAGCTAGAGACCATCTTGCTCACCCCCTTTATATAGTTAAAAGTATACATCTTTTTTCCTATAAATACAATATGATAAATGCTTTAATTCATAAATAACAGCGTTATAATCAGCTATTTTCTGCTATATATTAAACATATATGAACACCTCATTTATATGTTTGTCAATGTATTTTATTCCAATTATTATTCATTTTATTAATATTTCGTTTGTATCGTTTCCTATTTCTTATATTTACAGTGACTTTTAATGATTTATAGTTTTTGACAAGAAAAAAAGGTTCTTTGTCAAATGTTGGGGTATATGCTCTTGTTACAGTATTTTGTAGCTTCCCGTTCCCAATCATTGGTTAGGCTATATATAAAATTCGGTTCTTAAACCGGCTATATCTTCGAATCCCAAAGCTGATTCGTTTTAGTACTTTGATTTTATTGTTGCACCCTTCGGTATATCCGTTGGACCATTGGTATTTCAGGGCATTTACAATCTCTTCGAACCAGTCTGTAAACGATTTTTGCAGCGATTGAAATTCTTCCAGGTCAGCAGAACGGACCAATTCCAGCCACTCCTGCAGCGCTGGTTCTGCATACGGAGTTCTCTTCATATCCAGTACCTTATAAAAGGCTTCTTTGAGTGCGTACGCTTTCCATAAGTCTTCCGAATGCGACAGGATTTCCTCAAGGCATACTAGTTCGTCCGGCGTCAGCGTATGGCCGGCTTTCCGCAGAATCCGTTTATTCCGCTTGAAGTAACGGCTTTTCTTGGGGAATGATTTCTGGGTTCACTTGCGTACTCGTTCCATAGCCCGCAGCACCAGTCGGATGATATGAAACCGGTCGCATATAATGACGGCATTGGGAAAGACTTCTTGTACGACTTTCCGAAACAGGTTAGATATATCCATGATGACCCAGCGCACCCGGTTTCGCTGTTTCTTTGGGAACGAACGGAAATACTTGATGATATCCTGCGTATTCTGGTTGGGCAGGATATCCAGAATCTTATGCGTAAAGGGATTCGTGATGCTCGTCTGATACTTCTGCCCTTGGGCGTTGCCTTTGAATTCATCCAGAGCCAACAGCCATGGCAGTCTTGTTGGTTTAGCATATTGTATGCGGTCAAAATAGCGAATTACTGTAGGAACAGACACTCGGTAGCGGGCGGCAATGGAGGTAAAGGTCTGGCGTTGTCTGCATTCCTTGAGAATCAGCATCTGTACTTACTGGCTACGGCGCTGATACGGCTGTACAAACGACAGCGACGGATAGAAGGTACGATAACAGGCCGGGCAGCTATACCGCCGTTTACGAAACTGCGCATATACGGGAAGGTCATTTACAATGGCAATGAACACGGTTTGCGAACGGTAATCCTTAATACGGGAAGTACGGGTATGACAATGCGGACAGCACTGTTCTTTCTTTGGTATAGACAGATGAAGAATCTGCTTATCTTCCAGCATTTCCAAAGAAGTTACTTCAGCCTCTTTTAAAGAGAGCATTTCTTCGATATAATAAAAATTGGACATAGGACATCTCCTTTCTATTGGGTTTGGTCGCTTTAATAGTAACAGGAGATTCGTCGTATGTCCATTTTTTTATAAAATGGGGTAGCGGCAGATATATGATGTCTGTCGTTACCTCAACACCTATTTATTATAGAACCAGTTTTTGCTGATTTTTCCATTAATCAATTAATCAAAAAATTAATCTAAAATTTCGCCGCATTAAACAGACCAAAAAACGGAAATAAGCAAAATAATTAATTACAGTGCTAAAAAGCGCAGCTCTGTGAGTTATTCCACAAAGCTGCGCTTTTGTTGTGCCGTATGTCAACTGTATACGGGCCGTTTACTGCTGGAGCCAGCGGCGCACGTCGTCTTCGGCATCGAGAATCGTCGTGCCGAACAGCGTCAGTCCCTGCCCGATCGTCGCCGTCGGGCACAGATCGTGCAAATCCTGCAAGCTGGTGCCCCAGCCGCTGCCTTCGTGAGTGCAGAAGGGCATGATGAGCTTTCCGCCGAAGTCATGGGATTCGAGGAAGGTCCACACGGCCATGGGCATCGTGCCGCACCAGTTCGGATAGCCCAGGAACACGACGTCATACGGCGCGACACTGTCCAGCTGCCGTTCCAAAGCCGGGCGGGCGCCATCGGCCTTTTCCTGTCTGGCGGCGGCTACGGTTTCTTTATAATCGTACGGATAGGGAATATCGCGCCGTATATGGAACAACGCGCCTCCCGTATACTGCCGTATCATGCGAGCCACCCGCTCCGTATTGCCGACAGTCAGATCGACTAATTTCCCGCTGGCATAGTTTTGGCCGGCGTGAGAAAAATACGCAATGAGACAATTTTGTTCCCTATACTTCATGCTCTCGCATCCCTTCTCTCCAGATACGCCGCAAATGCTGACTTGCTGCGGCATCTATTATTATATGCCAAAAGCAGCCTCCCGTGAAGACAGACAAGACATCGGCATAACGAATCATTTTGTTATGCAGTGCGCGAATAGATTCCCATGTATCAGGCTATGCAGTCTGCAATCGTCATGATATACTAAGACCGTTGCTCGCTCCATCCTGGCAACAGGAAGGTGGTGAAGCCTGTGCAAAAAAACACTCTCTATTTATTTTGGAAAGCTGTCATGGTAAATGTAACCGCCTACTACATTTGCAAAGGACTAGACATGCTTTTCCAGTTACTGAGCAACTAGTCTCGGATTGACATTTCCGTAATTATGTCAAAAAGCCCATGAGACCGCCATCTCATGGGCTTTTTCATACCTGTGCAAAACACTCTCTATATAGTCTTGCCTAACTGCATTATAACAAGGCTCTCACTGCAAGTCAATGCTCCGCGCCCCGATATGCCGCTTATCCCTGCAGCAGCTGCCGGGCAAAGGCTCTGGCGCGTTCCGCTTTTCCTTCGTCCATGAACACGGTCTTATATCCCAAATGCCGCTCGGCAAACAGTCCGGCGTAGCGGAGCCTGGAATGCTTGCAGTAGCGCCGTACGCCTTCGGCGAAGAGGTCCGCGCCGTGCTCCGGCTTATAGCCGCAGGTCGTAAAGACGGCGACCTTCTTGCCGGCCCACAGCGCCGGGCCTACTTCGTCGCCGTAATATTTATTGAAGCCGTATACGCAGCGGTCCAGCAGGGCTTTCATCGGCGCCGTGCAGTACCAGGAATAGATAGGCGTCGCCAGGACGATGACATCGCTGTCCTTTATGTCGGCAGCGATGGCCGTCATATCGTCGTCGATGACGCAGTTGAAATCAGACCAGTCCTTCTGGCAGCCGCGGCAGGCGTGACAGCCTTCTATCTTTTTGTCGTACAGCCAGGTCAGCGTATATTCTGCGCCGCCCCGTTTCAATTCGTCGCAGAAGGGCTCCAGACATTGGGCCGTGTTGCCGTGCTTTCGCGGGCTCCCCATCAAAATCGCAAACTTCATCGCCTCATCTCCTCATACATCACAAAAACTGTTTCATCCCTATAGTTTCATTTATGAATCGAATAATGATGATTTTATTTTATCATAAGCCAGCCTATTTGGCGAATCTTTGCAAGGACTGCGTATTGTAGTACAATAGTAAAAGATTATGCAAATCATACTATAGATTAGAAGCTATATAAGGAGGGCTCCGCATCATGGCTCATGTAAATGAAAATTATTTAAAGCTCCCCGGCAACTATTTATTCGCTACGATTGCGAAAAAAGTAGAAGCCTTTTCTAAAGCGCACCCTGAAGCAAACATCATCCGTCTCGGCATCGGCGACGTAACGCGCCCCCTGGCTCCGGCCATCATCGAAGCGATGCACAAGGCCGTCGACGAAATGGGCAAGGCCGAAACATTCCGCGGCTACGGCCCCGAACAGGGATATGATTTCCTCCGTCAGGCCATCATCGACGGCGACTACAAGACGCGCGGCATCGACCTCGACATCGACGAAGTATTCGTCGGCGACGGCGCAAAGACCGACGTTGCCTGCATTCAGGAAATCTTCGGCAGCGATTTGAAATTCGCCGTAGCCGACCCGGTATACCCGGTTTACCTCGACTCCAACGTCATGCTCGGCCATACGGGCGACTGGAACGCCGAAAAGGGCATTTACGACGGTGTCGTCTATCTCCCCTGCACGGCTGAAAACGGCTTCAAGGCCGAACCGCCGACGGAAGACGTAGACATCGTATACCTGTGCAACCCCAGCAACCCGACGGGCACGGCCATGTCCAAGGCCGAACTGGAAAACTGGGTCAAGACGGCGAAAGAAAAGAAATTCATCATCATCTACGACTCAGCCTATGAAACATATATTACAGAACCGGACGTTCCCCACAGCATTTTTGAAATCGAAGGGGCTAAGGAAGTCGCCATCGAACTGCGTTCGTACTCCAAATGCGCCGGCTTTACGGGCACGCGCTGCTCTTACGTCGTCGTCCCGAAGGCCTGCGTAGGCTATAAAGCCGACGGCACGGCAGTCGAACTGAACCCCATGTGGAACCGCCGCCAGTGCACCTTCTTCAACGGCACGCCTTACGTCATCCAGCGCGCCGCCGAAGCGTACTACAGTCCGGAAGGCCAGAAGCAGTGCCTCGCCGACGTCAACTACTACATGGAAAACGCCCACATCATCCGCGACGGTTTGGTAGCGGCTGGCTTCACGGTATACGGCGCGACGAACTCCCCCTATGCCTGGGTACAGACGCCGAACGGCATGAAGAGCTGGGATTTCTTCGACCTGCTCCTGGAAAAAGCCCACGTCGTCACGACACCGGGCTCCGGCTTCGGACCTCACGGCGAAGGTTACCTGCGCCTGACGGCCTTCGGCACGAAGGAAAACACCATCGAAGCGGTCAAACGTATTGCTGATTTAAAATTATTCAAATAAAAAGGTGGTTTAACCATTGAGTACCAATCTGGAAGTCGGCATTGTCGGCTTGCCGAACGTCGGCAAGAGCACCCTGTTCAATGCCATTACCAAAGCCGGGGCAGAAGCGGCAAACTATCCTTTCTGCACGATTGAACCGAACGTCGGTGTCGTCGAAGTGCCGGACAACCGCATCCAGGTCCTGACGGACATGTATCATCCGAAAAAGACGATTCCCGCCGTCATGCGCTTCGTCGACATTGCCGGCCTCGTAGCCGGCGCGTCCAAGGGCGAAGGGCTGGGCAATAAATTCCTCAGCCACATCCGCGAAACCGACGCCATCGCCGAAGTCGTCCGCTGCTTTGAAGATTCCAATATTACCCATGTGGCCGGCTCCGTCGACCCAATCCGCGACATCGAAATCATCAACACCGAGCTGTGCCTGGCCGACTTGGAAACGACGCAGAAGCGGGCCGACCGCATCGCCAAGGTAGCCCAGTGCGGCGACAAGGCGGCGAAAGCGGAATACGAAGTCCTGAAAAAGGTCCTGGCGGCTCTCGAAGAAGGCGAACCGGCCCGTAAAGCCGGCCTGACGGAAGACGAGCTCCCTCATGTCAAGGACTTGAATCTCCTCACGCTGAAGCCGATCATTTACATCGCCAACGTCAGCGAAGACGAAGCAGGCGATCCCGACTCCAACCCGAACGTCAAGCGCGTCGAAGAATACGCCGCTCAGGAAGGCGCTCAGGTCGTCGCCGTATCGGCTAAAATCGAATCGGAAATCGCCGAGCTTCCCGATGACGAAGCCTCAGTCTTCTTAGAAGAGCTGGGCCTTCCCGAATCGGGTCTGGACAAGCTCATCAAAGCCAGCTACTCCCTTTTGGGCCTTATCAACTTCTTCACGGCCGGCGCCGACGAAGTACGGGCCTGGACCATCGTCAAGGGCACGAAGGCGCCGAAGGCGGCCGGCAAAATCCATACGGACATCGAACGGGGCTTTATCCGCGCCGAAATCGTATCGTATGAAGACCTCATCGCCTGCGGCAGCGAACAGGCCGCCAAGGAAAAAGGCCTCGTCCGCCTGGAAGGCAAGGAATACGTCATGCAGGACGGAGACGTTACATACTTCCGTTTCAACGTCTAATATCGTCTATATTCGTAATACACGCATAAAAAAAGCGCTGTTCCCATCAGGGGCAGCGCTTTTTCACATGATTTACATATATTCGTCTTCGTCGTGCCAGGACTTGCGGCCTTCCCGTTCGTCCGTAAAGCCGACGAGATAGTCCAGCGACACATGGTACAGCTTAGCCAGTACCATGAGCTTTTCTACGGAAATTTTTCGTTTTCCCAGCTCGTACATTCCATATCCAACTTGCGAACAGTTCAACACTTTCGCCACATCGGCCTGGGACATTTTCGCTTCCAGGCGAAGGGGCTTCAAACGGCTATAATATTTCATCGTACCACCCTAGCTCCACTGCAACAACGGGGAACACCGCATTCCCATTTACTTCATTATCTACCTTATATAACTATAATCTATTTGTATGGTTATATCAACAATTTTATGACAATCTTTCCGCGAAAATATGGCGCAAGTTCATTCTTTCTTTACATATTATGCTATTCTATAAGGTAATAAAAAACGACAGGGAATATATAAAAAAAAGTATAAACCCTGTCGTTATCTTTGTTATGATCTGCAAAGGCGCTCTCAGCCGACGTTGACGAGCTTGCCCGGATTCATGATATCATTCGGATCCAAGGCCTTTTTGATAGCCCGGATCATCTTCAATTCTCCTTCAGGCGTGCAGGCTTCAAATTCTTCCAATTTCTTAAAGCCGATGCCGTGTTCTCCCGACATTTTGCCGCCTAAGGCATATACGCGGGGGAACAAATCGTGATGAAAAGCTTTGATTTTATTAAACCATTCTTCCGGCGATAAGCCTTTATTATTCAAAGGCAGGACGTGAATGTTGCCGTCGCCGATGTGGGCTACGGTGACGCAGTACAAATCGTATTTCCGGCGCAGTTCCGGCAGCTGTTTCGTAATATCGGGAATCTTGTCCAGCGGCACGACGAAATCTTCTGTCTGGAACATCTTGTCGACGCTGCGGGCCGCTTCGGCAAATTGCTTGCGCAGCTTCCAGATACGGGCGTCGGCTTCAAATTCGTCGATAGAGCCGTTGGCTTCCGCCAAGTCACAGAGCTGTTCCATCTTGCGGTCCGAATCGTCTTCGTTAAACGATTCGACCGTAACGATGACGTAGTCGCAGCCGTCGTCGACGTGGGGCATCTTCATGTCCAGGAATTTGCAGGTCAGCTGCAATGCTTCGTTATCCATAAATTCGATGCTCGTCGGGTCGATGCCGGCTTTTAAAATCCTATTCGGCAGGGCGAAGGCTTCTTCATCAGATTTAAACACGCAGACCATGTTGAAGCTATACGGCGGCAGCGGGCGAAGTTTGACCGTAACCTCTGTGATGATGCCTAAAATACCTTCCGAACCTGCCAGCAGCTGTTCCAGGCATAAGCCGGTAGAGCACTTTTGCAGCCGCGCGCCGAGCGTGACGATATCACCGGTCGGCGTAACGACTTTCAAGCTGTAAATCTGGTGGCGCGTCGTGCCGTATTTGACGGCTTTATTGCCACCGGCGTTGTTGGCGACGTTGCCGCCGATCTGGCAGCTTTCGGCGCTGGACGGATCGCCTGCGTACAACAAATTATGTTTCCGCGCTTCAGCCTGCAAATCGCCGGTCAATACGCCGGTCTGGCAGGTAGCGTACATATTGTCGGCGTCAAATTTCAAAATCTTGTTCATGCGTTCCAATTCGACGACGATGCCGTGATAGATGGGAATAGCGCCGCAGGCGACGCCGGAGCCGGCCGAACGGGGCGTCAATGGAACCAAATACTCGTTCGCCAGCTTGACGATCGCCGCTACTTCTTCCGTACTGCCGGGAAATACGACGACTTCGGGCTTGCGGAAGTAAATCGAATTTCCTTCTTCATCAGTCTGATAGGCCGTCAAATAATCTTCATCGGTCTTGACATACTTATCCCCTACGACGTTTCGTAATTTTTCCAGTAATTCCGGCGTAACCGGATTAAACGTTGCCATCATTCAATCGCTTCTTTCTGTATCTAAAATTTAGCTCATACCCCTCACTTTGAGCCGCTCGCGAGTGTAGGAAATCCTACCGGCTAAAAAGCGATTGAAGATAGTATAGCACGTTAAAATATATTGTAAAGGCTGCTGTTTTCAATATATTTATCATTTACAAGGCAAGACGTCGTTATAAAGATAGGCTCTCTTCCGATAATTACTTATGGTTCTACGTTTTACCAAAATTAATTCTCTTTGGTTATATATTATTTTGTCATGCAATTCATGATTAGAATACCTACTCAGAAAGCTGCTCCCACGTCTCGTACGCAGCGTCCAGCTGTGCCTGCGTTTCGTCGTAAAGGCGGGTCAGCTCCATCATCTTGTCGGCGTCGGTCTGCACGTCAGGCAGGTTCATCTGCACTTCGTACATCTTGAGCGTCGCTTCCAACTCGGCGATTTTCATTTCTATTTTTTCCAGCTTCAAGGCCGTTCCGTACGACGGTTCCTTGCGCGCAGGCCCTTTCTTGGCAGGCGGTTCCGCCTTAGCCGCTGCAGCGGCCGGCTTAGGCTTTGCCGCAGCCGTTTCCGCTTCCCGTTCGGCTAATTCCTGAGCCGCCCGTTCTTCCGCTTCCCGCACCTTTTCCCGGTAATAGGTATAGTTTCCTAAAAATTCCTTGATCTTCTTATCTTCCAGCACGAGGGTCCGCTGGGTAATCTTGTCTAGGAAATAGCGGTCGTGGGATACGACGAGGTACGTGCCGCCGAATTCCTGCAGGGCCTGTTCCAGTACTTCCCTCGTCGGAATGTCGAGATGGTTCGTCGGTTCGTCGAGGATGAGGAAGTTGGCGCCCTGCAAAAACAGCTTCAATAAGGCCAGCCGCGCCTGTTCGCCGCCGCTCAGGCTGTCGACGACCTTAAATACGTCGTCGCCTTGAAAGAGGAAGCGGCCCAGCACGGAACGGGCTTCGTCTTCGCCGTAGCTGAAATCGTTCATGATTTCTTCCAGCACCGTCCAGGCGCCGTGCAAATCCGTATGCTCCTGGGCGAAGTAGCCGATATGCACGCGGCTGCCCAGGGTGATGTGGCCCTTGTCCGCTTCGATTTCGCCCATAATCATGCGCAGGAGCGTCGTCTTGCCCGTGCCGTTCGGCCCGATGAGGGACGCCGACTCGCCGCGGCGCAGCAGCAGGGACAAGTGGTCAAATAACTGCCGGTCGCCGAAGCCGCCGCAGATATCGTCGAGGACGAGGACCTTTTGGCCGCATTCTTCTGCCGGCGCAAAATGGAAATGCAGCGTTTCCGCTTCAGGAGCCAGTTCGATGCGCTCCAGCCGGTTGAGCTGGGACTGACGGCCCCGGGCCTGCTTGGCCTTGATGCCGGCCTTATACTTGCGGATATATTCTTCGGTCTGGCGGATATGGTCCTGCTGTTTTTGGTAGGCCCTTTCCAGAGCCTTGCGCTGCTCCGTCCGCTGGACGATGTACCGGGAATAATTGCCCTTGTATTTGGTCACCTTGCCGTGTTCCAGCTCCAGTATGCCCGTCGCCACCTTGTCCAGGAAATAGCGGTCGTGGGACACGATGAGGATGCCGCCGCCATAGGACAGCAAGTAGCCTTCCAGCCATTCCAGCATGTCCATGTCCAGATGGTTCGTCGGTTCGTCGAGGAATAAGTAATCGGGACGGCGTACTAAGGCCTTGGCCAGGTTGATGCGCGTCTTCTGGCCGCCGGAAAACTGCTGCACCGGCCGGTCCAAATCGGCTTCGCCGAAGCCCAGGCCGTGGACGATCTTCCGGGACATGGATTCGTATTCATAGCCGCCGAGCCATTCAAACCGTTCCTGCAGGCGGGCGTATTTGTTCATGACGCTTTCATCGTCGGGATGGGCCTGCATGTCCTTCTCCGCATCCTTGAGCTGTTCTTCCAGGCGCAGCACGTCCTGCCAGGCCTCGGTGATGGTCTGCCGCAGCGTTACGTCGTCTTCAAAGGCAATATCCTGCTGCAGGTAGCCGACCGATTCGCCTTCGGACACGACGAAGACGCCGCTGTCATATTCTTCCTGACCCATAAGGCATTTCAGGAGCGTCGATTTGCCTGCGCCGTTGGCTCCGATGAGGCCGATGCGTTCGCCGCGGCGGATTTCAAAGGATACGTCCTGAAACACCGTATGGACGCCGAATGATTTCGATAATTTCTGTACTTTTATACTTCCCATGGTTATCCTCTCATCTATGCTGCATCATGATATAATTTGCTAAGTATACATTATAGCATATCTGCTGCCGCCGCGACAGCTTCCGGCCGTTGTCATATCCCGGCGAATATGCTACAGTAAAGGCAAAGACACCTTTTGAAAGCGGGGGATAGATTATGATGTACAAACACGTTATGCGCCGCGCTGCGGCGGCCTGCCTGTTCGTAGTGAGCGGGCTGTTTCTGAGCGGCTGCGCCGACCTGCACGCCGACATGACCTTTAAGGACGACGGCTCCATCGTCCTGCGCAAGGACTTATCCTTTCAGATTCCCATGCAGGCCGACATGGCCGCTTCCCTGAATCAATGGAAGCAGGAAGACCGGCAGAACGGCTTCACCGTCGAAGATACGGCAAACGGCTACCGGTCCAGCAAAACCTACGCCGGCATACAGGATATTGCCGATACAGGCGGCGAATTCTGGACGCCCGACCCGGAATACGGTGAAATCCGGCTGCACAAGGGCCTCTTGTATGACTATTATTCCATCCATACGCGGATCAAGGGACAGGAAAACGCCGCCCTGCCACAGGCCCATTACGAAGACAATATTCCCAATTTCTTCCAGGTACCGTCCAGCGTCGACGTCTGGAGCTATTTGGAATACCGTAAGCAGGCTGAACGGGAAGCGGCCCAGCTCAACGAAATCCATAACCAGGCCGTCGCCGCAGCCGTCAACTCGGCGTCTCTCGACTTTACGATGCACCTGCCCATGGCCGTCGACGCCACAAACGCCGACCAGGTCCTCGACGACGGCAAGACCCTCGTCTGGGATTTGAAGCCGGCCTTTATCAACACCCAGGGCGCCTCGGCAGGCCAGGATATTCACATGCAGGCCCAGTTCCGCATTTTCCATCAGACGACAGCCATCCTGTTAGGCGTCGTCTGCGCGGCCCTCGTCATCGCGGCGATTGTCTGCGCCGTCCTCGTCAAGCGCAAGCAGCCGACGGGACAATCCAAGCCCTATCTCATCGGCCTGGCCGTCTCCATCGTCTGCCTCGTCGGCTTAGGCGGCCTCGTCCAATCGGCTACGGCAACGCAGGTCACCTTCTCCGACAGCGACCGCATCATCAGCAAAGCGTTGCCAGAAGGCTCAGCCTATCAAACACTTCCGTCCCCCAACAGCCTGGACACCGCCAAGGCAATGGCTGAAGACCATACTCTCCATGGTGAAGTCGTGGCTGTTTCCGAAGAAGATGACGACGGCTACCTAGCATTGTTCCAGACGACAGCCGGCCCTTGTTTCGTCATTGCCGACAAAGCCAGTGATTCCATTGCCGTTGTGCCATTCAAACAGTCGCTCATCCATTTCCGCACACAGTACACCCAGTTCTCGAACGGTAAAAAGAGCTATTACCCCCTTACCTTTATCATGGCCCGGCAGAATGACACGAAAGATAGCCCTGACGTAAAACTAGGCATCTGGCAAAACGACATGCATCAAATTCCCACATACGTTCTCATTGAACCCGATGAAAACGATGTCATCCACGTTGACGGAAATCCGTCTTCAGCTTGGAACACCCTTACGCCATCGCATTATCAAGTGCCAATGAAAGATGAAATAAATATCCGCATGGCCAAGATTTTTGCCAACCACATTGACAGCCTGAGCAAGGACGTCCGGGCCCGCGACGTCATCCTGCCGAATAAATAAATACGCACAAAAAGACCTCGTACGACGCCGTACGAGGTCTTTTCCATGTCTTTATTTTTTAAGCAATCCCTTTTCTTCTATAAAGGCCGCCAGGAGCTCCGCCGTACCGACCATGAGCTCCGGACAGGATACGGGGCCGCCGTTGGCCGGGCTCTTGAGGACGCGGCAGCACGACGCGTGGAACTTACCCATCCACAGCTGATAAAATTCCTTTACGGGAGCGTAGATTTCCGCCTTGGTCTTTTCTTCCGGCGTATTGCGGCCTACGAGAAGGCCCAGGATATGGCAGGCGCCGTTCAGGGCGCCGCAGAGACAGCCCGAGCCGCCGACGCCGCCGCCCATGACCGATACCATGCGGAACACGTCGTCCGACAGGTTGAGGCCGTAATATTCATTGCAGGCCTTTAATACCGTTTCGGAACAGTTATTACCGCCTTGCTGGTATTTTTTTACTACGTCTTGAATCGATTCCATTTCGTATTACCTCCTAATGCAATATCTCGTCCTTTGATTATATCACATTTTTGCCGTTCTGCCCGTTACTTTCGTTCTCGTCATATCAGGCCGGCAGGCTATGCAAATATAGCAATTTGACAAATCTGAGATTCATGATACACTATGTTCAAGACAATTTTACATCCTTTTATCCAGAGCGGCGGAGGGACTGGCCCAATGAAGCCCGGCAACCGATAACGACGGTGCTAATTCCTGCGGATTGATTTCCGAGAGATAAAGACCCTGCGACGATACCTCTTTCTCTTGGGAAAGGGGCTTTTTTCATGGGATAAAAGGCTAAACGGTCTTACGCCATATCATTTTATATTTAGGAGGAATCATTTATGAAGCATTTCAAAAAACTTACCGTCCTGGCCGCTGCGGCTCTCTGTGCGCTGGCCGTATTGGCCGCCGGCTGCGGCAGCGACGCCCCGGCAGGCGGCAAAGAGTCGACGCAGAATAAGGTCCTGACCGTCGGCGCGACGCCCGTTCCCCACGCGGAAATCTTAAACGAAATCAAGCCCCTCTTAGCCAAGGACGGCATCGATTTGAAGATCATCGAATTTACAGATTACGTCAAGCCGAATCTGGCCCTGAACGACAAGGAGCTGGACGCCAACTTCTTCCAGCACGGCCCCTACATGGAAACGTTCAATAAAGAACACGGCACGCAGCTCAAGGCCATCTGCAAGGTCCACATCGAGCCGATGGGCATTTACTCCCATAAAGTCGCCAAACTGGACGAATTGGCAAACGGCGCGAAGGTCGCCATCCCCAACGACCCGACCAACGGCGGCCGTGCTTTGCTCATCCTGCAGAAGGCCGGCCTGATTTCCCTGAAGGATAACGGCAGCATCACCTCTACGGTACAGGACATCGTGAAAAACGACAAAAACCTCCAGTTCGTCGAATTGGAAGCCGCCCAGATTCCCCGCTCCATTGACGACGTAGACATCGCCGTCATCAACACGAACTTCGCCATGGAAGCCGGCCTCAATCCGCTGAAGGACGCGATTTTCCTCGAAGATAAAGACTCGCCGTACGCTAACATCTTAGCCATCCACGAAGGCGACGAAAACCGCCCGGAAATCCAGGCTCTCGTCAAAGCCCTCCAGTCTCCGGAAGTGAAGAAATTCATCGAAGACAAATACCAGGGAGCCATTCTGCCCAGCTTCTAATACAACACACATATATATTCATGCAAAAGGGCCTCGTTCCAGGCCCTTTTGTTATACATACGGCCATACTTCATGATATAATATAAACAAAAACACGCGGCTGTACTCGTGCTTACCCCCTGTCAGCTATGCAGCAAGGAGCAATATATATGCGCACAAATGAATTATTTGCCAAAAAAACAGTCTTTTCCTTTGAAGTCTTCCCGCCCAAGCCGGATACGCCCATCGAGACGATTTACGCCGCTTTAGACGAGCTGAGCCAGCTTTATCCCGATTTCATCAGTGTCACCTGCGGCGCCAGCGGAAGCGGCAGCGGCGGCAACCGCACCGTCGAAGTGGCCTCGGCTATCAAGCACACCTACGGCTGTGAAACGGCGGCTCATATGCCCTGCATTTACCTGACTGAAGACGACGCCCTGCGCACGTTGGACGCGCTGAAAAAGGCGGGCATCGAAAATATCCTGGCCCTGCGGGGCGACGAAACGCCGGGCCGCGAACGGGCCCATGTCTTCGAACATGCCAGCGACCTCGTAGCCTTCATCAAGCAGAACGCCCCGGAATTCAACGTCATCGGCGCCTGCTATCCCGAAGGCCATGCGGAAGCCCAGACCATGGCCGCCGACATCCGCAACTTAAAGACGAAGGTCGACGCCGGCGCCAGCGAGCTCATTTCCCAGCTCTTCTTCGACAACGCCACCTTCTACCGCTTCCTCGAACGGTGCGAAATCGCCGGCATCAGCGTCCCCATCGAAGCGGGCATCATGCCTGTCACCAATAAGAAGCAAATCGAACGGATGGTGTCCCTGTGCGGCGCGACCTTGCCGGTCAAGTTCCAGCGGGCCATCGCAAAATACGGCGACAATGCCGAAGCCATGCGGGATATCGGCATCGCCTACGCCATCGACCAGATCGCCGACCTTTTGGCTAACGGTGTCGACGGCATCCACGTCTACACGATGAACAACCCCTATATCGCCAAGAAGATTACAGAAGCCGTAAAAAATCTATTATAAGAAATCCAAAAAAGCCCTGTACAGCATCGCTGCACAGGGCTTTTAGTTTACCATATCGTTTTATTCTTTCAGCACGTAGCCGTAGGCGTGGACGCGGCCGTCGTCTTCGTGTTCCAGGTATACGCCCTGGATTTCCGAGGCAAAGCCGGGAAGCTCGTTGAGCCCTTCTTCGAGGGCCTTGAAATACTGGACGGCCGTCGGCGACCACCGTTCGCCCGGCACGACGCAGAGGACGCCCGGCGGATAGGGCAGGGCCCCTTCGAGGGCGATCCGGCCTTCCAGCTCGTCGAGAGGGACGAGTTCGCCTTGTCCGCGGATAAAGGCGTGCTGCGCTTCCTGCGGCGTCATGACGTATTCGGGGAAATAGTCGCGGCGGAACAGCTTCTTCTGCAAATTCTTTACATTTCTCGCCTTGTAGAAATCGTGCATTTCCTGACAGAGCTGCTGGATCGTGTAGCCGGCGTAGCGTGCCGGATGGGAATTGTACACGCCCAGGAGGACTTCCTGCATGGGTACGTTGTTATCGACAAACCGTTCGAAGCGGACGAGCTGCGACGTCAGGAAGCGGAGCTTATTCCAGTTTTCCGCCGGCGTCAGCAGGAACAGGATGGAATTCAGGTCGCACTTTTCCGGAATGACGCCGTTGCCCCGCAGGTACGTCGCCAGGATATTGGCGTGAATGCCGAAGTCTTCGTACTCGCCCGTCTCAGCGTCGATGCCCGGCGTCGTGAGCAGAAGCTTGCACGGGTCGACGCGGTACTGATCCGGGCCGTAGCCTTCAAAGGCATGCCATTTTGCGCCTGGCTCAAAAGTGAAGTAGGCGATGTCGTCGGCCATCTGCTCCGTGTCGCCGTCCTGCCAGGGCTTCCCGTGTACCGTCGGCGCGATGAACGGCTTGATGTAGTGGCAGCGCTGGAGGATGCTCTTGCGGGCGTCGATGCCCAGCTTCACGCAGTCGCGCCACATCTTCCGGCCAGCGTCGCCCGAATGGATTTTGGCGTTGACGGCGATAGTGGCGAACATGGGATAAAAGGGGCTCGTCGAGGCGTTGGCCATAAAGGCATTGTTAAAGGTCTTATGGTTGCAGTAGCGCTTCTGGTCGTGAATGTGATTGTCCTTCTTATGAATCTGCGACGCCTGGGAAAAGCCGGCTTGCTGCTTGTGAACCGACTGGGTCACCATGATGCCCGGGTCGTCGCCGTGCAGGTCCAGCAGCAACGGCGAGCTGTCCCGCAGCATGGGGATAAACTGCTCGTAGCCGACCCAGGCCGAATCGAACAGGATATAGTCGCAGAGATGGCCTATCTTGTCGACGACGTAGCGGGCGTTGTACAGCGTGCCGTCGTAAGTGCCGAGCTGAATGACGGCCAGGCGGAAAGGCCGGGGCTGCTTCGCCTTTTCCGGATCCCGTTCAGCAGCCAGCTCGCGCAGGTAGGCTTCGTCGAAGCAATGGGCGTCGATGCCGCCGATGAAGCCGTAGGGGTTGCGGGCCGTTTCCAAATATACCGGCGTCGCCCCGGCCTGGATGAGGGCACCGATGGCTACGGATTTATGGTTGTTCCGGTCATACAGTACCAGGTCGCCCGGCGTCAGCAAGGCGTTCGTCACGACCTTATTGGACGACGACGAGCCGTTGAGGACGAAATAGGTCTTATCGGCGTGGAACACTTCGGCAGCAAAATCCTGGGCTTCCAGGGCCGGCCCTTCGTGAATCAGCAAATCGCCCAGCGTAACGTCGGCGTTGCATATATCGGATTGGAAAATATGGGGACCGTAGAAATCATAGAGATAGCGTCCTGCCGGATGCTTCTTGAAAAATTCGCCGTCCTGATGGCCAGGGCAGTCGAAAGGATTGTTTTTTTCGCTCACGTACTCTACGAGGTCGGCGAAAAAGGGCGGCAGGACAAACTGCTCGTAGTTGCTGGCCAGCCGCTCTGCCGTAGAAATGCAGCGGCTCTTGTTGACCATTTCCTCCGTAATGACGGCGTCGACCTTGCCGATATATTTTTCCGGAAGCCGTTCGCCGCCAGGCATGATAATCATGATGGGAATGCCGAAGCCCGTCGCGTCGATCTTGTCGATGTAGGCGAAGTCCTGGTCGGACAACACGGCGACGGCTACGTCGGTAAAGTCCGTCTGTTCGACAGGCACGATTTCCCTGTCGCTGTCTACGAAGTAGTATTGTACGTCAAAGCTGTACGCTATCTTTAAATGTTTCATATCTAGTCTCCTTATCCTCTTCCTTTACTTTTTATAGTTTTTATGGGGCATACTTCATTTTAAAACAATAGGGCCGTCCCTGACAAGACTTGCCGGAAAATTAACCGCTTACAGGTAATACAAAAAGCGAGCCCTGCAGGACTCGCCTTTTTCAGCATAGGTATTATTCTGCGTCAATGACGTCTTTCACGATGGCAACGGCTTTTTTCAAGACATCCCAGGGAATGTTGAGGGGCGGCAGGAGGCGCAGCAGGCCGTTGGCCGTCAGGACCAGGACGCCCTTGTCCACGCATTCCTTTACGACGGTTCCCAAGTCCTTCTTGAGCTTCACGCCGATCATCAGGCCCATGCCCGACACGAATTCGACGTTTTGGCAGCCTTCCAGCTCAGCCTTGATATACGCGCCCTTTTCCCGTACTTCGGCCATCAATGCGTCGTCCAGCCGTTCGATGATGGAGATAGCCCCGGCGGCGCAGATCGGGTTGCCGCCGAAGGTCGAGCCGTGGGTGTGATCCGTCAGCGTATATTGGCAGGAATCGGCAAACATCGTCGCTGCAAAGGGCAATCCGCCGCCGATAGCCTTGGCCGTCGTGACGATATCGGGATGAATGCTGTAATTCATGTAGGCGTACAGCGCGCCTGTACGGCCGTTGCCGGTCTGTACTTCGTCGATAATGACCAAGATATCCTTTTCATGGGCATAGTCGACGACGGCACGGACAAAGGCCGGGTCAAGAGGATGGACGCCGCCTTCGCCCTGTACCAGTTCCATCATGACGGCGCAGACGTTATTTTCTTCAGCCAGGGCCTTGACCGATTCGAAGTTATCCGCTTCGGCATAGACGAAGCCGTCCAGGAAGGGGCCGAAATCTTCGTGGAGCGAATCCTGGCCGCAAGCCGTCAGCGTAGCCATCGTCCGGCCGTGAAAGCTGTTTTTCAGCGTGATGATCGTATAGCGGCCGTCGCCGTATTTGTCGTGAGAATATTTGCGGGCCGCCTTGATGGCGCATTCGTTCGATTCCGCGCCGGAGTTGGAAAAGAAGACCTTTTTCATGCCCGTCTTTTCGCAGAGCATTTTCGCCAGGATGACCTGAGGTTCCGTGTAAAATACGTTGGAAATATGGCTCAGCTTATTGAGCTGGGCCATCACAGCGTCTTTCCAGACGTCGTCGCAGACGCCGAAGACGTTGACGGCGATGCCGGCGCTGAGGTCGATATACTCCTTGCCGTTGACATCGTACAGGACGGAACCCTTGCCGTGGTCCAGCACGGCGTCCATCCGGTTGTATACGTTTACGATATATTCTTTATCTGCAGCTTTAAAATCCATAGCCAATTCGCACATCTCCTTTTTTTCATGCAATAGCCGTTCAGCGGCCTTCGGAATACTTGTTGACAAACATCGTGCCCAGGCCTTCTTCTGTCAGCAGCTCGATCAGGATAGCGTGGGGAACCATGCCGTTGACAATAAAGACCTTCTTGACGCCGGCCTGAATGGCGTCGATGCAGCACTGCACCTTGGGAATCATGCCGCCGGCGATGACGCCTTCTTTTTTCAGCTCGTCCGCCTGAGCCAGGGTGAGGTCCGTAATCAGCGACGACGGGTCGTCCTTGTCGCGCAGGACGCCATCGATGTTCGTCATGGACACCATGCATTCGGCGTTGAGAGCACCGGCGATTTCAGCCGCCGCCGTATCGGCGTTGATGTTGTAGGCCTGCCCATTTTTATCCGTACCGATCGTGGCGATGACGGGAATGTAGCCCTTATCCAGATTATCCTGAATGATTTCAACGTCCAGCGACGTAATCTTGCCGACGAAGCCCAGGTCGTCGCTCTGCTTGCGGACGCGGATCATCCGGTCGTCGAGGCCGCACAGGCCGATGGCGTTGCCGCCCATCGAGCCGATGAGGCTGACTAAATCCTTGTTGACCTGGCCGGCCAGCACCATCTGGACGATTTTCATCGTCTCCGCGTCGGTGACGCGCAGGCCGTCGATGAACTTCGATTCGATGCCGACGCGGTCCAATACTTCCTTGATGTGCGGGCCGCCGCCGTGCACCAGGACGACCTTGATGCCGATGAGGTTGAGCAGGACGATGTCGCCCATTACAGCCCGTTTCAGGCTTTCGTTGACCATCGCGTTGCCGCCGTATTTGACGACGACGATTTTGCCGCTGTATTTTTTAATATACGGCAGGGCGTTCATCAAAATCTGCGCCTTCTGGGCGTTCGTTACCGATTGGATATCGTGCATTGCTATGTCTTTATACTCTGTCATTTACCTTTCCCCCAGTACAAAAATGTAACGTGGTACAAGAAACTGCGTTCCCGCAATTTCATTGTACCACGCAGTCCTTTCAGATTCTGCTGCTCAGCTGCAGGCCTGTAAGGCCGGCTGGAATCCCAGCTGCAGCATAGTGCGCTTCATGGCCTGGGCCAGCGACGCGCCTCCGACCGGCTCGGACGCCATGCCGTTGGCCAGGGCAATAATCGTATACCCTTCCGTATTGATCGCGCCCGTACAGGCTGCCAGGGCGTCCCGCAGCTGCTGCGGCGTCGCTGCGGCATCCGTCGTGAGGATGCACAGTCCCGGCTTCGCCTCGGTGCCGTCGGCGGCCATGCCGTTCATATGAACGGAGCCGCTTCCCAGCGACACGGCGCTGTCCGTCATATCGCCTAAGTTGTCGATGACCGCGCCGACCTGAGCGCCGTGAGACGGCGAAAGCGACGCGCCTAAGGTTTCCAGGCTGTCGATGAGGCGGGACGGGCGGAAATGCTGGCCTTTTACGCCGCTGGCGACGAAGGCCACGTCCTGGGCGCCTATCGCCAAGTACTGCGACGCCGCGCTGCATACTTCCTGCTGGATTTCCTGTCCCCGCAGGCCTTCGGGAAGGGCCGCCCCGTTGTGCAGCAGCAGGGCCTTTCCCGCACTCTGCCATACGCCCTGAGCGCTGGAGACGACGATGGAGCAGTTTGTACGGCTTACGATCATAGCCAAATCCAATCGCACGCGGCTGTCACAAAGGCCGCTGTACGTACCGGCCGCGCTGAATCCTTGCGGTAAGCAGCTGTCATCATATACCTGTTTCATACTAACTCCACCTTTCTATTGCTGCGTCTTTACTTCGTTATCTGTAATCCTGTCGTCGGGTCGAGGCCCAACATGATGTTCATATTCTGAATCGCCGCGCCGGAAGCGCCTTTTCCCAAGTTATCGAACAAGGCCGTCACGACGACGCGCTGGTCATTGCCCGTCACGAGAATTTCCATATCGTCATATCCGCTCATGGCGTTGGCCGCGACGAAGCCGCTCTTGTCTTCGCCGAAGGGAAGGACGCGGACGATGGGGCTTCCTTCGTAATGAGCCGCCAAGGCCTGCCAGACGTCCTGCGCCGACGGTGTTCCCTTCAGCAAATGAGTAAACAAGGGAACCATGACTTCCATGCCGCTGTAGTAATCGTCGACGATGGGAGAGAAAATCGGCTCCTGAGCCAAGCCGCAGACGGCGACGATTTCCTTCAAGTGCTTGTGCTGCTGCGTCAGGCCGTATTGGCGGGGCGAGAACAATTCCTCGCCTTTGTCCTCTCCCTCATACTGGGCGATCATCTTCTTGCCTCCGCCGCTGTATCCCGTCAGGGACACGGCGCTTACGGGATAGTCGTCCGGCAGGATGCCGGCCTGTACCAACGGCTGGACGACGGCGATGACGCCGCTGGCGTGGCAGCCCGGGTTGGCGACGCGGTCGCTTTCGGCGATGGCCTGATACTGAGCCGGTGACAATTCAGGGAAGCCGTAGGTCCAGCCGTCGGCCGTCCGATGGGCCGTCGACGTGTCGATGAGGCGGACCTGGCAGTCGGCCGCAATGGCGACGGCTTCTTTCGCCGCCCCGTCGGGAAGGCACAAGAACGCCAGATCAGCTTTCTTCATGCATTCCGCAATCGCTTCGGGCTCCTTCCGCAGCTCGTCGGCAATGGGAACCAGCTCGATATCCTGGCGGCTCTTCAGCCGTTCGTGAATTCTGAGCCCTGTCGTACCTTCATGACCATGTATAAATACCTTCGTCTTCACCTTTCATGCACCTCTATACCTTACTGCCCCGCGGCCTTACCTTCCTTCTTACCGCGGCGGCGTTTTGTTGAATTTTTATTCATTATAATTGCATTTTAATAGTTTGTCAAGATTTATGCAGGATTTTTTACATAAAAATAACCTGTTGGCCTCCATTCTCACAGAAAATACACGCGATTTGTTATATTTTTTCGTATTTTCTCAAGAATTTCTGTAAAAAGGCAACAAAAGACCGCAGGAACCTGTTTCCAAGTTTCTGCGGTCTGTATATGTAATCTGTCTTAACGCATATTTTTTAACGATCCATGTCGTAATCCTGCAAGGCAGCGACGTGATGATAGCCGTCGTTTTTGCCTTTATTGGCGAAAACGCGCAGGACCTCGCGGGCCGTATCGAGAGACGTCAGGCAGGGAACGGCCAGCTCGACGGCCATGCGGCGCAGGTTGAAGCCGTCCCGTTCGGGATGCTTGCCGAAGGTCAGCGTATTGACGACCAAGTCGATCTTGCCGTTGCGGATGAGCGTCGCAATGTTCTGCCCGCTTTCATGAATCTTGCGGACGACGTCGACGGGCATGCCGTGGTCGTTGAAGTACTGGCCCGTGCCTTCCGTAGCGATGATGTGGTAGCCCAGTTCCTTGAAGCCGTGAGCCAGCTGCAGGGCTTCTTCCTTATCGCGGTCGGCGACGGTGACGAGAATCGTGCCGCCGGCGGGGATACGCATCTTCGCGCCGTTGACGGCTTTGTACAGGGCTTCGGAATAGGTCTTGCCGATACCCATGACTTCGCCTGTCGATTTCATTTCCGGCCCGAGGGCGATTTCCGCCAGGCCGATCTTGCTGAAGGAGAATACAGGCGCTTTGGCGGCGACGTGGCCCTTAGCCGGCAGGAGGCCGCTGCCGTAGCCCATGTCTTTCAGCGTTTCGCCCAAGGCGATGCGCGTCGCGACTTCGACGATAGGGAAGTGAGTTACCTTGCTCAGGAAGGGAACGGTACGGCTCGAACGGGGATTTACCTCGATGATGTACAGCTTGCCCTTCGATACGACGAACTGGATATTGACAGCGCCTTTAACCTGCAGTTCCAGGGAAATGCGCGTCGTGTAGTCGACGATCTGGTCGATCATTTCCTGGTCAAGGTGCTGCGGCGGATAGACGGCGATGGAGTCGCCCGAATGGACACCGGCCCGTTCGACCTGTTCCATGATGCCGGGGATGAAGACATCCGTGCCGTCGGCAACGGCGTCGACTTCGACTTCGCGGCCCGTCATGTATTCGTCGATGAGGATCGGATGGTCCGGCGAGGCGATAACGGCTTCGCGCAGGTACCGTTCCAGTTCTTTTTCATTATATACGATTTCCATGGCCCGGCCGCCGAGAACGTAAGACGGACGGACGATGAGGGGGAATTCCAATTCCTGAGACACCTTCATAGCTTCGCTGTCGCTGGTGGCGATGCGGCCATCGGGGCGAGGAATGTTCAGCTTCGCCAATACTTCGTCGAACCGTTCGCGGTCTTCGGCCCGGTCCATGCCTTCGACAGACGTGCCGAGGACCTTGACGCCCCGTTTTGCCAGGGGAGCCGCCAGGTTGATCGCCGTCTGGCCGCCGAACTGGCAGATGACGCCGACGGGCTTTTCCTTGTCGATGACGGCCATGACGTCTTCTACGGTCAGCGGTTCAAAGTACAGGCTGTCGGACGTATCGAAGTCCGTACTTACCGTTTCCGGGTTGTTGTTGACGATGATGCTGTTCATGCCGGCCTTGCGCAGCGCCCAGGCAGAGTGGACGGAGCAGTAGTCAAATTCGATGCCCTGGCCGATGCGGATCGGGCCGGATCCGAGAACGACGACGCTCTTGTCGCCCAAGGGCTTGACTTCGTCTTCGGCGGCGTAGCAGGAATAGTAGTACGGCGTAGCCGCTTCAAATTCGGCGGCACAGGTGTCGACCATCTTGAAGGTCGGCGTAATGCCCTTTTCCTGACGGAAGGCCCGTACTTCGTCTTCCGTCTTGCCGGCAAAGCCGGCGACGACGGCGTCGGGCATGCTGTACCGTTTAGCCAGCCGGACGTTGTCTTCCGTAAGGCCCTGCTTCTTCAGGGCTTCTTCCAGGTCGACGATGTTCTTCAGCTTGCTGAGGAACCACATGTCGTAGCCCGTAATATAGTGAATCTTTTCTTCGCTGAGGCCGAGGCGCAGGGCCTGGGTGACGACGAAGAGCCGTTCGTCGTCCTGCTTCTGCAGGAGCTCAGCGATTTCGATGAGGGATTTGCTTTCCAGCTTTTTCAGCGTCAGGTAGTTCACGCCGATTTCCAGGGAACGGACGGCCTTGAGGAGGGCCCCTTCAAAGCAGCGGTCTAAAGCCATGACTTCGCCGGTAGCCTTCATCTGCGTGCCCAGGGTCTTGTCAGCCAAGGCAAACTTTTCAAAGGGCCAGCGGGGGAACTTGACGACGCAGTAGTCGAGGGTCGGCTCGAAGCAGGCCGTCGTCTTGCCCGTGACGGCGTTGGTAATCTGGTCCAGCGTCAGGCCTGTGGCGACTTTCGCCGCAACCTTGGCGATGGGATAACCCGTCGCCTTGGAGGCCAGGGCCGACGAACGGCTGACGCGGGGGTTTACTTCGATGACGTAGTACTGGTTGCTGTTCGGGTCGAGGGCGTACTGTACGTTGCAGCCCCCTTCGATTTTCAGGCGGCGGATGATGGCCAGGGACGCCGTGCGCAGCATCTGGTACTGCAAATCGTTCAGGGTCTGGCTCGGCGCGACGACGATGGAGTCGCCCGTATGAACGCCGACGGGGTCGATGTTTTCCATGTTGCAGACGATGATGCAGTTGTCCGCTTTATCTCGCATGACTTCGTATTCGATTTCTTTCCAGCCGGCAACGGACCGTTCGACGAGGATCTGGTTGATCGGGCTGAGCTTGATGCCGCGGGTCGCGATCATGAACAGCTCGTCTTCGTCGTGGGCGATGCCGCCGCCCGTGCCGCCGAGGGTGAAGGCCGGACGGACGATGATCGGGTAGCCGATTTTATCGGCAAAATCGATGGCCGACTGGACGTCTTCAAAGATGTCGCTTTCCGGCACGGGCTGATTGATGTCCTTCATAGCTTCCTTAAAGAGCTCGCGGTCTTCCGCTTCCTTAATGGCCGAAAGGTGGGTGCCCAGCAATTTTACGTTGTATTTTTCCAGTACGCCGGCGTTCGCCAGTTCGACGGCCATGTTCAGGCCGACCTGGCCGCCCAGGGTTGCCAACAATCCGTCGGGACGTTCTTTTTCAATGACTTCCGTCACGTAATCGAGGGAAATCGGTTCGATATATACGCGGTCGGCAATATCTTCGTCCGTCATAATCGTCGCCGGGTTGCTGTTGATGAGGACGACTTCCAGGCCTTCTTCCTTCAAAGCCCGGCAAGCCTGCGTGCCGGCATAGTCAAATTCTGCGGCCTGGCCGATAATGATAGGGCCGGATCCGATAACGAGAACTTTCTTCAATCCTTCTATCATGTTAATTTTCCTCCATCATCTTGATAAATTGTTCAAATAAATACAAGTTATCAGTCGGTCCCGGCGAAGCTTCCGGATGGTACTGCACACACATGATATGTTGTTCCGGCACTTCGAAGCCTTCCAGCGTATTGTCGTGCAGGTTGCGGTGCGTAATGACGACGTTGTCCGGCAGGGACGCTTCGTCGATGACGTAGCCGTGGTTCTGCGACGTAATGTATACGCGGTTCGTGCGGATATCCTTGACCGGATGGTTGGCGCCGCGATGGCCGAAGGTCAGCTTGCGGCTCTTGCCGCCCAGCGCCAGGCCCAGCATCTGCAGGCCGAGGCAAATGCCGAAGATAGGCTTCTTGCCGATGAGTTTCTTGACTTCTTCTACGACGTAGGGAACGTCCTTCGGGTCGCCGGGGCCGTTGCTGAGGAAAATGCCGTCGGGATTGATGGCCAGTACGTCTTCGGCCTTCGTTTCCGCCGGGAAAATCGTCAGGCGGCAGCCGTTGCGGACCAAATCGCGGAGGATGTTGGTCTTCGCGCCGTAGTCCATGACGGCGACGTGGAATTTGCCGCTGCCCATGTGCTTGATGTCCCGCGTCGTGACGCGGCGGACGAGCTGCGTTTCCAAAGACGTATCAAACAGTTCCTTGACAGCACTTTCGCTCATCGTTTCGGGAACGATGACTCCCTTCATGACGCCGTGGCTGCGGATCGCCCGCGTAACGGCGCGGGTGTCGACGCCGTACAGGCAGGGAATATGATGGGTCCGGATGAACGTCGCCAGCTCGCCTTCGTTCTGCCAGTTGCTCGGCGCATCGCAGAGCTCGCCGACGACGAAGCCCGCCGCATAGGGACGGTCGGCCTGTTCGATTTCGTGGAACAAGCCGTAGTTGCCGATCAGCGGGTAGGTCATCGTAATGATCTGGCCGGCATAGGACGGGTCCGTAAAGGTTTCCTGATAGCCCGTCATGCCCGTATTAAATACGACTTCGCCGACAGCCGGTTCGCTCATCAGCATCTGGCCGTAAAATTTCTGTCCATTCTCTAATATGAGAATTCCTTTCATCGTAAGACCTCCCCATCTTTCATTACAAAGGCGCCGTCGACGACTGTCGCTACGGCCTTTCCTTTAAATATCATTTCATCAAAGGGCGATGCTTTGCCTTTGGAGTAGAACGCCGATGCGTCTACAGTCCATTCCTTGTCGAGGTCGAGAATCGTCAGGTCTGCGTCTTTTCCCGGAGCGATGACGCCGGCGTCGAGGCGCAGGATCTTGGCCTGAGCCGTAGACATGGCGTTGACGATCGTCATGAGGTCGACTTCGCCCGTATGATACAAGTAGGTCAGCACGGCGCCGACGCTCGTTTCGAGACCTACAAAGCCGCTGGGAGCCAGGTTGAATTCCTGGTCCTTTTCTTCCCATTCGTGAGGCGCGTGGTCCGTGACGATGGCGTCGATGGTGCCGTCCTTCAGGCCTTCTACGACGGCGGCGCGGTGGTCGTCCGAGCGCAGGGGCGGGTTGACTTTAAAACGCGTTTCAAAGGAGCGAATTGCTTCGTCCGTCAGGATCATATGCTGGGGCGTCGCTTCCGCCGTGACGCGGAGGCCTTTTTTCTTAGCCTGCCGTACCATGTCGACGGCGTTCTTCGTGCTGATGTGAGCGATGTGAACGGGCGTGCCCGTCGCTTCGGCCAGCAGGATATCGCGGGCGACGGCAATGTCTTCGGCGACGGCCGGACGGCCCTTAATGCCCAGCTGATTGGACACGACGCCTTCGTGCATATTGCCGCCGGCGACGAGTTCCGTTTCTTCGCAGTGGTCGATGATTACCTTGTCGAACATGCTGGCGTATTCCATCGCCTTGCGCATGAAGTCGGAGTTTTCGACGAAGCGGCCGTCGTCAGAAAAGGCGACGACGCCGGCCTTGACCATGCCGCCCATGCCGGACAGCTCCTGGCCTTCCAGGTTCTTGGAAATCGCGCCGATGACTTCGACCTTGACGACGCCTTCTTTTTCCGCTTTATATTTCAGGCCTTCTACGATAATGGCCTTGTCGATGACCGGGCTGGTGTTGGGCATCGTAGCGACACGGGTAATGCCGCCGGCCGCCGCGGCCCTCGTGCCCGTAGCGATGGTTTCCTTCGCCGACTGGCCGGGCTGGCGGAGATGGACGTGCATGTCGATAAAGCCCGGCGCTACGACCAAGCCCGACGCGTCGTATACTTCGGCTCCTTCTGCCGGAAGATTCGTTCCTACGGCTTTGATTTTGCCGTCTTCAATGAGGATATCGCATATTTCATCTTGCTGTACAGCCGGGTTGACTACCCTGCCGCCTTTAACGAGTAATGTCAACGTCATCGCCTCCTATGATTGTCAAATACAGAACTGCCATCCGGACGGACACGCCGTTTTTAACCTGTTCCTGAATGGCCGAATGGTCGCTGTAGCACGTGTCCGTGTCGATTTCTATGCCGCGGTTCATCGGGCCGGGATGCATGACAAGGACGTCGTCCTTAGCCAGGGCCAGTCGCTTCTGGTTGATGCCGAAAAGGGAATTGTATTCGCCGGCGCTGGGGAAGAACCCGATGCCCTGCCGTTCCTTCTGAATGCGGAGAACATTGATGACGTCGGCATCCTGAATAGCTTCCTCCAGGTTGTAGTGAACGGTGACGCCCATGGATTCCAGCTCCGGCTGGAGCAGCGTGCGGGGGCCGACGAGGTGCACGTCAGCGCCCATGGTCTGCAAGCCGTAAATATTGGAGCGGGCTACGCGGCCGTGGTCAATATCACCGACGATGACGACTTTCAGTCCTTCTATACGGCCCTTCGCTTCCTGAATAGTAAACAAGTCGAGAAGGCCCTGCGTCGGGTGTTCGTGCGCGCCGTCGCCGGCGTTGATGATGATCGGGTCGACGCATCGGCGGGCAAACCAGGGAGAGCCTTCCTGCTTCTGCCGCATGACGATGGCGTCTACGCCCATAGCCGTAACGGTAAGCAGCGTGTCGCGGAAGCTTTCGCCCTTCTGAATAGAGCTGCCGCGGGGCGTAAAGTTGATGACGTCGGCGCCTAAGTATTTTGCCGCCATTTCAAAAGAACCGCGCGTACGCGTGCTCGGTTCCCAGAACATATTGACGACAGACTTGCCCTTGAGCAGCGACAGCTTCTTATCGCCGCTGTTGACGACGGCCTTCATCTTCTTTGCTACTCGCAGTATCAATTCAATTTCTTCTTTTGGTACTCCTTGCAGCCCTAACAGGCTTTTTCCTTGGATACTAGCCATTGGAATCCTCCTTATAAAAAAAGACCTTTGCCGAAAGGCAAAGGTCATATCCATATCGCATGCATGGCAAACATATGTCCCTTTTTAGCCTCTCTGGACTATATTAAAGGTACAGTCATAAATATGGTGATGAATAACCCGGCCTCTCTGGACCGACAGTCTATTCTCTCTTATTATTGTATCTACCCATTCCTATAAAGTCAAGATTTTTTTATCTACCTATAAGGCCAATTTAGGGTCGGCCTCTTCCGGCCCGCCTCAGGGCGCCCCGTGCAGGTATACTTCCTGCGGCGCGATGACCAGGCTGCCTTCCTCGATAAACACGTCGTTAAAAAAGGCTTCGAACAGCTTGGCCGGCACATACAGCATGCCCTCGACGTTTTCCGGCCCGATACCGTATTGGTAAATGTGATTCAGGTTCACCGTCTTCAGCGAGCCGATGCGCTCGTACATATCGACGCCGGGATAGAGATGCATGTAAACCGTATTCGTCTCGATAAAGGCGCACTGTTTTTCTTCGTCCCAGGCGACGGTATAGCCCAGCTGCTCCGCTACGGGACGAAGGGGCACCATGAGCACGCCGTTTTTCTCATACACCGAAGCCGTCAGGGGCGTCTGGGCGCTGTTCCGGCCGATAAGAATCGTATACTCCGGCAAGATCTGGCCGGACGTCTGCACCGTAAGGGCCGGCTGCATGGGCTCGCTCACCGCCGTATCCGCCGCGCCGGCCGGGGCTGCGCAGAGCAGGCAGAGCGCCAAACCAGCTATATAATGTAGTCTCATAGCACATCCCTCCTTGAGATTTCCTGCTATCCCCCGACATGCTGCCGGGCCATGACTAAGAACACCGTCATGAGAACGCAGACGAACCCGATTAATTCGGGAATATAAAATACAGTCCCCAGCACCAGGGCGGAAACGACGGACGCCGAAACGGGCTCCAGCGTACCGATGAGCGTGGCCTTAATCGGGCCGATGTCTCCGACGCCCCGCAGGAATAAGATAAAGGTCAAGTCCGTGCCGATTAAAATAATGGCAGCAAAAATGATATATCCCGCCGTATCCAATACGGACGGCGTATTCCAGGGCTGGATGAACAGCGAAAACAGCGTTCCGCCGACGAGAAGGCTCAGCGCGTTGACCGGCACGCTGCCCCATTTCCAGACCAGATTCTGCGCCAAAAAGGAATAGCATACCGTCGCCACGGCCGCCGCCAGCCCCCATTGCAGCCCTTCCGGCGACAGGGCCATCCGGGATAAATCGCCGTGCGTCGCAATGAGAACGACGCCGACGAGAGCCAAGACGATGGACAGGCCTTCGCGGAAGTCGGGAAGACGCCGCGTCCGCAGGCAGACGATGACCGCCATCATGACGACGCTCAGGGTCTGCAAAATCCCCGCCGTGCCGGCGTTCGAGTATTGAATGCACTTGAGGAACGACACCTGGCTGAGCAGGAGCCCCATCAGACTGTATCCCAGCATCGAGATGCAATCCTTTTTATTCCTCAAGATATTCAGCATCGTCTTGTATTCCCTGCCGGCCAGCAGGGTCAATACCAGTCCGGCGCAAACCATGCGGATGCTGGTCAGCCAAAAGGGATCGACGCCGTAACGGCTCAGCAAATACTGTCCGGCCGTCCCCGACATGCCCCAGATAATCGCTCCGCCGCCGGAACAAAGATAACCGCGCATCATGCTGCGCTTAGCCATAGTACCGCTCCTTTCTCCTTGCCTGTAATTGTAACACAGAGAGTGCTCCTTATCCAGTCGGCGCAAAAAGAAAACACAGCAACTTCATGAAGAAATTACTGTGTTTCATACATCTATATACGATTAGAAATGAAGCAGCCCGCCGCTTTCGTTCGAAACAGGAACGGCTAAGATGCCCGTCGGCTGGGGCTGGGAAATCAAAAAGATCAGCGCCGCCACGATAGCCAGGGCGATGGTCACCCGCGAGAAGACGCCTCGTTCGCTGTATTCCGGCACGCCGAAGAAGCGGATACCGATGGACGCGCCGATCGTCGCGAACAACGCGCCTACGGAGAAATACCGGTACATCCCATAAGCCAGGATCAAGCCGACGATGGACGCCGCGTTGATGACGATGGGATAGCAGCGCGCCAGCATCGACTGGTTGGCGCGGCGCATGCTCATGAGCCAGTCCGTCGCGTCGATGCCGACCAGGCCGGTAATAAAGGTCGAAGCGTATAAAATGCCGTCCCACTGCGATTCCAGCCTGCGGCGGTCGCCGGCAATCCACATCAGTACCGTCAGCAGCAAAATAGCCGCGCCGGCGACGAGGTAATAATACTGCTCGGGAATAAACTGAATGACGAAGACGCCGACGAGGACGCATACGCTGGCGACGGCGCTCATCTGCACGAGCTTCTGCTTCGTCGGACGAATCTTCTTATTCATGCTGGTATAAATCTTAGCGAAGATTTCCAGCAGGAAGACGACGACAAAGAAGACGATGCCCAAAAACGGGCTGAGCAGCGCCAATCCCAGGGTAATCACCAGCGGGATGATAAACTTGACTCCCGGGAAGATGATGAAGGTCTTCATCGTCATGACGTGCTGCTGCGAATACACCGTAAAGTAGGTAAAGGTATTAAACAACAGCATGGCGACGATGGTCTCGCCGGGCTTCGCCCCCATGTACAGGAAGATCATGAGCAGGTACATGCTCATGTTGATGCCTGTGAAGCGGGCAAATACGGCAGACATCAGGCCATACATCAAAAACGGTAGAATTACTGAAAAGATATCCATTCTGACCTCTCCTGCTTCTTATTTCAAATGGTGGCTGCCCCGTTCCGTCATGGGAAGGCCTTCCTTGCACAACGGGCAGTCGTCGGGCTGATACGTAGGAACGGTCAAGTGAAGCAGGGCCTGTACGTCTTCCTTCGGCACGCCGAATTCGGCCTTGCCGCCGCTGCGGTCTACGAGGAGGCCGACGCCGACGATGACGCCGCCGGCTTGTTTAACGACGTTGACGACTTCCTGTACGGAACCGCCCGTCGTGACGATGTCTTCTACGATGAGGACGCGTTCGCCCGGTTCGATGCGGAAGCCGCGGCGCAGCGTCATGACGCCTTTTTCCCGTTCCGTAAAGATGGCCCGCGTGCCTAAGGCCTTGCCGACTTCATGAGCCAGCAAGATGCCGCCGGTCATCGGCCCCATGACGGTCTGGACATTTTTGTCCTTAAACCGTTCTGCCAATTCCTTGCAGAGCTTTTCCGTATATTCCGGATGCTGGAGGACGTTGAACTTTTCAACGTACAGCGGGCTGTGAAGGCCCGACGTCAATAAGAAATGGCCTTCCAATACGGCTTTCGTGTCTACTAATAACTGTCTTACTTCTGCTTCTGTCATCATGATGCTATACCCCCTGGATTTCTTCTAATATTTTGCGAACGGCTTCCCGCGGTTCATCAGCCTTCGTAATGGGCCGTCCGATGACTAAGTGGGACGCGCCGTCCTGCAGCGCCTGCCGCGGCGTCGTAAACCGCTTCTGGTCGTTGGCGACTGCGAAGGACGGGCGAATGCCCGGCGTAACGATGAGGAAATCGGAACCGTTCATTTCGCGGATGGCCTTCGCTTCATACGGCGACGAAACGGTGCCGTCGATACCGGCTTCCTTAGCCAGCTTAGCCAGGCGGAGAACCGTTTCGGCAATCGTATATTTTCCGCCGATTTCTTCCCAGCACGCTTCGTCGATGCTGGTCAGAACCGTGACGGCCAGCAAGCGGGGCCGTTCGATGCCCAGCTTTTCCGCCTCGTCGCGGACGGCTTCCGCAGCAGCTTCCATCATCGCCCTGCCGCCTGTGCCGTGAAGGGTCATGAGATCGGCTCCCAGCCGGGTCAAGGCGCGAATGCTCTGGCCTACCGTATTCGGAATGTCGTGTACCTTCAAATCGAGGAACACGTGCTTTCCCTGGTCCTTCAAATAGCGAACAGCGTCCGGACCGGCGCTGTAAAATAATTCCATGCCGACTTTATAGAAGGAAACGCTGTCTCCCAACGATTCGACAAGCTTCTTCATGTCGTCTAAAGAATGTACGTCTAAAGCCGTTATAATGCGATTATCTGCCATTCGTAACCCTCCGCGCAAAAAAATAAACTGCATAAGCCCCATACTGCATGGGCATATCTAATTAATTATGTCACGTTTTACCATACCTGTCAATTTACTTTTCCACTTGGGAACGCAGCTTTTGCGGCAGTAGCACCGGAATCCGAAATCCGCCGCACTTCGGCGAAAAGAGCATTCCCGGCCATGTCGTCGATAATCGATAAAGCAATCGTCTTCGCCTTGTCGCTCGTAGCCTTCGGGTTGTCCGGATCATCCAGGCGCAGGGCAAAATACGCTGTCTTTTCTTCCCTTTCATATAGCCCGACAAACCAGGCGTCTGTATTTTTCCCATCGACTCGCCCAAAACCGGTCTTGCCGTACACCTTCAAACTCGTCTCCGCGTCGTCCCTCGTCAGCATCAGCAGCTTCAACGTATTGGCAAGCTCGCCCTTCTCCGGACGTTCCATGATGCGCCGCAGCACTTGAATTTGTTCCTTCGGAGAGATCTTTAAGGACGACTCCAGCCAAAAGCCTTTTAAGTCAGTTAACGGCTCTCCTTCGTTTAAATCTCCCTGCCAGTCGGAAATATCCCTGTTGCCATAGTTCATCTCGTCGATATAAGCCTGCATTACAGGCTGCCCAATGTCGTCTATGACCTGCCGGTAATACCAGACACAGGATTGCCGAAAAGCATCGGGCAACCCAATATCGCGATTCCACGGCTCATACCAGTACCTCGTCCCGTTCCATGTCCGCACGGAATCATTCATCTGAATTACGCCCATATCTAACCCGACGTAGGTAGAGAAAATTTTGAAAGTCGAGCAGGGCGACGAGCGTTTTTCGCTGAGCTCTTTTTGGTATACGGCATAAGTGTCGGACTCGGGATAATAAAAAATAGCCGTGCCGTTTACGCCGTCGAAATATTCCTGTAAATTGATTTCCACCGTCGTTTCTGCTGCAGTATGGCTAACGCCTGCGGAAAAGAGTATTACCGTCAGACAGCATATGAAAACGAAAAATCTTTTAAATGGATTGGTCTGCATTTTTTCATTACCTCTTCTTTGAACTCATCTCTTAAAAGGATAGGAAGACGCACATATACAAAAAAGAACGCATACATATCGTATACGTCTCCTGCTAGCGGTCGCCGCACCTATCAGTCGGACCGGCGCGCATGTATATGTTTCTGTAACATATCCCGTTTACGTTAGCGGTCCGACATAAGTGACTCACACTCGTTTGCGCGTCGCTTTCGCTCCTTCAAACGAGGTTCGCTACTTATCCCAGGGCTTGCCCTGGGTAGATGGGAGGTCGTTGTATACAAAAAGACAGACAGTGTATCAGCACTGTCTGTCTTTTTGTAATCAGCGGCTTCCTATCCTTCCAGGGGGCCTCCCCCCAAGTACTTTCGGCGTTTGCGGGCTTAACTGCTGTGTTCGGCATGGGAACAGGTGGATCCCCACAGCTATCGCCACTGAATTTTCCTAAGGGCCCGTGCCCTTACAACTGCATAAAACGAACTTCCTTAACGAGCCTCCGCTCTTCAAACATTTTCTTTCCCTGCTTACCCTAAAGGGTAAGTGATTCAGTCGGTTTTACGCGTCGCTTTCGCTCCTTTAAAACCGCTTCTCTACTTAAGTCAAGCCCTCGGTCTATTAGTACCGGTCCGCTCCGTGCATCACTGCACTTCCACTCCCGGCCTATCTACCATGTCGTCTTCATGGGACCTTACTTGCTTTCACAATGAGAAACCTCATCTTTAGGCTGGTTTCACGCTTAGATGCTTTCAGCGTTTATCCGTCCCGGACGTAGCTACCCAGCTGCACGGCTGGCGCCATGACTGGTACACCATTGGTCCGTCCACTCCGGTCCTCTCGTACTAGGAGCAGCCCCTTTCAAGTTTCTTCCGCCCGCGATGGATAGGGACCGAACTGTCTCACGACGTTCTGAACCCAGCTCGCGTACCACTTTAATGGGCGAACAGCCCAACCCTTGGGACCTACTTCAGCCCCAGGATGTGATGAGCCGACATCGAGGTGCCAAACCTCCCCGTCGATATGGACTCTTGGGAGAGATAAGCCTGTTATCCCCAGGGTAGCTTTTATCCGTTGAGCGATGGCAATTCCACTCTCTACCACCGGATCACTAAGCCCGACTTTCGTCCCTGCTCGACCTGTCCGTCTCGCAGTCAAGCTCCCTTCTGCCTTTACACTCTTCGCGCGGTTTCCGTCCGCGCTGAGGGAACCTTTGGGCGCCTCCGTTGCTCTTTCGGAGGCGACCGCCCCAGTCAAACTGCCCGCCTGAGACTGTCCAAAGACTCGTTACGTCTCTCGTTAGAATCCCAATAAAACAAGGTTGGTATCCCACCAGCGGCTCTGCGGATACTGGCGTATCCGTTTCTCAGCCTCCCAACTATCCTGTACATCTCTTACCGGAATCCAATCTCAGGTTACAGTAAAGCTCCATGGGGTCTTTCTGTCCAGTCGCGGGTAACCTGCATCTTCACAGGTACTTCAATTTCACCGGGTCCCTCGTTGAGACAGTGCCCAAATCGTTACACCTTTCGTGCGGGTCGGAACTTACCCGACAAGGAATTTCGCTACCTTAGGACCGTTATAGTTACGGCCGCCGTTTACTGGGGCTTCAATTCTCTGCTTCGCCTTATGGCTAACACGTCCTCTTAACCTTCCAGCACCGGGCAGGTGTCAGCATCTATACGTCAGCTTTCGCTTTAGCAGACGCCTGTGTTTGTGGTAAACAGTCGCTTGGGCCTCTCTTCTGCCGCCTATTCCTGCTCCCTGCGTTTCTGCAGCTCACATACTTTAGGCTATCCTTTTCCCGAAGTTACGGATACATTTTGCCGAGTTCCTTAACGAGGGTTTTCCCGCGCACCTTAGAATTCTCTTCCTGCCTACCTGTGTCGGTTTCGGTACGGGCGCCTGAGTCCTCACTAGAAGCTTTTCTCGACAGCCTAGTTCCTGCCCCTTCGCCATTGTCTCCAATGGCTCCCATCACTTCTCGGCTTTTAGTATGGCGGATTTGCCTGCCACACAACCTACCAGCTTGGACGTGCTCTTCCAATCGCACGCGCGCATTCCTTTCTGTGTCACTCCTTCGCTCAAACAGACTCCTGCGGTACAGGAATTTCAACCTGTTGTCCATCTCCTACGCGTCTCCGCCTCGGATTAGGTCCCGACTTACCCTGGGTCGACGATCGTTGCCCAGGAACCCTTAGGCTTTCGGTGGAAAGGATTCTCACCTTTCTTTTCGCTACTCATACCGGCATTCTCTCTTCCTGCCTGTCCACCTGTCCTTCCGGTCAGGCTTCTCCCATGCAGGAACGCTCCCCTACCCAAGTATCTTTCGATACTTGCCAAAGCTTCGGTTCCGTACTTTAGCCCCGGTCATCTTCGGCGCAGAGTCTCTCGACCAGTGAGCTATTACGCACTCTTTTAATGGTGGCTGCTTCTAAGCCAACATCCTGGTTGTTTTCGAAATTCCACATCCTTCGCCACTTAGTACGGCATTGGGACCTTAGCTGTTGGTCTGGGCTGTTTCCCTCTTGACTACGGGCCTTATTACTCGCAGTCTGACTCCCATGTATAAGTACAGCCATTCGCAGTTTGATTAAGTTCGGTAGCCGGACAGGCCCCTACCTCGTTCAGTGCTCTACCGCCTGTACTCTTACCATGAGGCTAGCCCTAAAGCTATTTCGGGGAGAACCAGCTATCTCCACGTTCGATTGGCATTTCACCCCTACCCACATCTCATCCAAAAGCTTTTCAACGCTCACTGGTTCGGTCCTCCACACATTTTTACCTGTGCTTCAACCTGGACATGGGTAGATCACTGTGGTTTCGGGTCTACTGCTACCAACTTATCGCCCTGTTCAGACTCGCTTTCGCTTCGGCTCCGCGTTTTCCGCTTAACCTCGCTGGCAACAGTAACTCGCCGGTTCATTCTTCAATAGGCACGCCGTCGCGCATGTAAAGCGCTCCGACTGTTTGTAGACATACGGTTTCAGGTTCTCTTTCATTCCCCTCCCGGGTTCTTTTCACCGTTCCCTCACGGTACTATTCGCTATCGGTCCATATCAGTGTTTCGCCTTGGAGGGTGGTCCCCCTGCTTCCCACAAGGTTCCTCGTGCCCCGTGGTACTCTGGATCCTGCTCCATGGTCTTCCTTACGCTTACCGGGCTCTCACCGTCTCTGGCCCAGTTTCCCAACTGGTTCTGCTTCGTCCAACCATTTGTTAGCAGTCCGCAACCCCACAGCGGTTTCCCGCTCTGGTTTGGGCTCTGCCCTCTTCGCTCGCCGCTACTGAGGGTATCTCTGTTGATTCCTTTTCCTCCGGCTACTTAGATGTTTCAGTTCACCGGGTTCCCTTCCTTTCGGATGACAGCACTCCTGCTGCCGGGTTTCCCCATTCGGACACCTGCGGGTCTCTGGTTACTTGCACCTCACCGCAGCTTTTCGCAGCTTATCGCGTCCTTCATCGGCTGATATGGCCAAGGCATCCGCCGTACGCCCTTACTTGCTTGACTTTATGTCTTCACCGTTTTTCAGAGTTTCTTCGGTTCGTTAAGTCTTTCTCTTTTCTTCAAAAAAGAGGTTTGTTCGTTTCGTTTTATGCAGTTGTCAAGGTACGGGTCTTTCATCTTTTGCTTGAGAGGTTCATGGCCTCTCAAAACTGAACAATGTGTACGTACGTCAGAATGCCGACCTGAAGTTTCGTAACGTCTTCCTCAGAATCCGTTACTTCTTCCCTAGAAAGGAGGTGATCCAGCCGCACCTTCCGATACGGCTACCTTGTTACGACTTCACCCCAATCATCGCCCCCACCTTCGACGGCTGGCTCCGTAAGGTTACCTCACCGGCTTCGGGTGTGAATGACTTTCGTGGTGTGACGGGCGGTGTGTACAAGGCCCGGGAACGTATTCACCGCAGTATGCTGACCTGCGATTACTAGCGATTCCTGCTTCATGCAGGCGGGTTGCAGCCTGCAATCCGAACTGGGACTCTGTTTTTGGGGTTTGCTCCGGATCGCTCCTTCGCGTCCCTCTATTAAGAGCCATTGTAGTACGTGTGTAGCCCAAGCCATAAGGGGCATGATGACTTGACGTCATCCCCGCCTTCCTCCGCATTGTCTGCGGCAGTCTCTCCTGAGTCCCCGCCATGACGCGCTGGCAACAGAAGATAGGGGTTGCGCTCGTTGCGGGACTTAACCCAACATCTCACGACACGAGCTGACGACAGCCGTGCACCACCTGTTTTCGCGTCTTCCGAAGAAGAACTCTCCATCTCTGGAGATAGCACTCAATGTCAAGGCTTGGTAAGGTTCTTCGCGTTGCGTCGAATTAAACCACATACTCCACCGCTTGTGCGGGCCCCCGTCAATTCCTTTGAGTTTCAGCCTTGCGGCCGTACTCCCCAGGCGGGATACTTATTGCGTTAACTCCGGCACAGGAGGGGTCGATACCCCCTACACCTAGTATCCATCGTTTACGGCCAGGACTACCGGGGTATCTAATCCCGTTCGCTCCCCTGGCTTTCGCGCCTCAGCGTCAGTTGTCGTCCAGAAAGCCGCTTTCGCCACTGGTGTTCCTCCTAATATCTACGCATTTCACCGCTACACTAGGAATTCCGCTTTCCTCTCCGACACTCCAGTCTCACAGTTTCCGTCCCCTCACGGGGTTAAGCCCCGCACTTTTAAGACAGACTTATGAAACCGCCTGCGCGCCCTTTACGCCCAATAATTCCGGACAACGCTTGCCACCTACGTATTACCGCGGCTGCTGGCACGTAGTTAGCCGTGGCTTTCTCTTACGGTACCGTCATTCTAATGTGGTATTGGCACACTAGCCGTTCGTCCCGTATAACAGAGCTTTACAACCCGAAGGCCGTCTTCGCTCACGCGGCGTTGCTCCGTCAGGCTTTCGCCCATTGCGGAAGATTCCCCACTGCTGCCTCCCGTAGGAGTCTGGACCGTGTCTCAGTTCCAATGTGGCCGTTCATCCTCTCAGACCGGCTACTGATCGTCGCCTTGGTGGGCCGTTACCCCTCCAACTAGCTAATCAGACGCAAGCCCCTCCCCCGGCGGTAGCATATTCAGAGGCCACCTTTCTTCCCACTGCCATGCGGCAATGAAAACGTATTCGGTATTAGCAGCCGTTTCCAGCTGTTGTCCCCATCCGGAGGGCAGGTTGCTTACGCGTTACTCACCCGTTTGCCACTAGAGTCCATAGGAAGCAAGCTTCCCATGTCCTCCCGTTCGACTTGCATGTGTTAAGCACGCCGCCAGCGTTCGTCCTGAGCCAGGATCAAACTCTCCATGATATGTGAAGAGCTGATTGCTCGTTCTTGCTTATTATTGGTGTTACCTGTTTTGAAATCTTATTGCTAAGACCTCGCACTCTGGCGTATTGTTTCGTATCACACTGTTCAGTTTTCAAAGGCCATGCCGCCTCGCGACGACTTGTATATCTTACCAGACTCGCCCGGGCTTGTCAAGCACTTTTTGAAGTTCTTTTCAAGCGAACCGGCTATCCGGCCTGCCGCGGCGCCCTGCCGCAACAGCTTGTTTAGTATATCCCCTTTTTAGTCTATTGTCAAGGAAATTTTTCTACAAATTTTATAAAACGTCGCAAAACAGGAAAAGGCGGCGGGAAACCCCTGCCGCCTCGCCTGATTTATGCTTATTCAGCCATTTTATAAATCTTATATATATCGGCCGACGTCAGCTGCCCGAAGCAGCCTTCTTTGACCATATCCCGCTTCGTGCATTTCTTCGCCATGTCCCAATACTGTTCTTCCGTCGGCTGGATGCCCAATTCCGTCAGCGACGTCGGCATGTCGATTTCTTTAAAGAAGGCTTCCATTTTGGCGATGCCTTCCAGGGCCGCCGCTTCCTCGTCTTCAGTCTGCACGTCGAAGACGAGACGGGCTAATTTAGCGAAGCGCCCTACGTCTTTATGCAGGACGTACCGGGCCCAGCTAGGCCAGATAGCCGCCAAACCGGCGCCGTGGGCGACGTCGAACAGGCCGCTGACTTCCATTTCGATATGGTGCGTGCCCCAGTCGCCGCGGCCGTTGCCGCCGTCGAACAAGCCGTTATGAGCGAGGCTGCCGGCCCACATGATTTCAAAATTGGCGTTGTAGTCCTTCGGATTTTCTTTTACGATGCGCGCGTTTTTGATGACGTTGCGGATGAGAGCCGCCGCCATGGAGTCGGTCAGGTCGTCTTCTGCATTCGGGTTGAAGAACCGTTCCAGCACGTGCATGATCATATCGACGTTGCCGCAGGCCATCTGATACGGAGGCAGCGTGTACAACAGCTCCGGATTCATGATGGCGAAAATCGGGCGAAGGATGTCGTTCTGATAACCGATTTTATACCAGCCCTTTTCGTTCGTAATGACAGAAGCCCAGCTCGTTTCGCTGCCGGCTGCGGCGATGGTCAGAATGCAGCCCAGGGGCACGACCCGTTCCGGGACGGCGCGGCGCAGATAAAAGTCCCACACGTCGCCGTCATAGTAATAGCCCATGCCGACGGCTTTGGCTTCGTCAATAACGCTGCCGCCGCCTACGGCCAAAATGAAATCAATCGATTCCTGTTTTGCCAATGCAATAGCTTCGTGCGTATGCGAAAGGAGCGGATTCGGGTGCACGCCGCCGAAGGCAACATAGGACACGCCGGCGTCTGTCAGGGCCTGTTCCACCCGGTCGAGCAAACCGGAACGCTTGACGCTGCCGCCGCCGTACAGGACCAGCACCTTCGTTGCGCCGTAGCTCTTCACGATATCGCCGACCCGCCGTTCTTCGTCTCGGCCAAAAAAGACCTTTGTCGGCGTATAGTAGGTAAAATTATTCATAGTCATCCCTCCATATCTGATTCTGCGTTGTGATGATACCTTCATTATATAAGGTCGTCCCGTTCTGTGCAATCAAAACAGATGGGGCAATCTGCACGCATACGATACGACCTTGCGCGCTGTATGCAAAAAAAGAGACTCCGCAGAGCCTCTTTTCAGCAGATATTATGCGTCGAACAACGTATCCTGCGAATCCTCTTCGCCTTCTACAGTGATCGTATCTAACGCAGCGACTTTATCGTCGCCTTCCAGTTTTTGAATCTTGACGCCCGACGTATTGCGTCCCTTCTTGATGCCGATGCTTTCGATATCCGTGCGGATGACGATGCCGTTCGACGTAATGAGCATGAGCTCCTGGTTTTCGTGGACGACTTCTACGCCGACAATCGCGCCGGTCTTCGGCGTAATCTTGAAATTCTTCACGCCTTTGCCGCCGCGCAGCTGGATCTTATAGGCGTCCATGTTGTTCCGCTTGCCGAAGCCTTCTTCGCTGACCGTCAGGACCTGGCAGTCCGGCTCGAGCACGTCGGCGCCGATGACGCTGTCCCCTTCGGCCAAGGAAATGCCGCGGACGCCGCGGGTATTGCGTCCCATGGGACGGACGTCGTTTTCATTAAAGCAGATCGCCATGCCCAGCTTCGTCGCCAGAATAATGCGCTGATCTCCCTTCGTCAGGCGCACCTTCGCCAAGTGGTCGCCTTCCATGAGGGAAATGGCGATGAGACCGTGGCGGCGGACGTTTTTAAATTCCTTCAGCTCCGTCTTCTTGACCAGCCCCTTTTCCGTCGCCATGAACAAGTTCATAGACGGGTCTACCTGGTCCAGGTCGATGAGGGCGTTTACCTTTTCCCCGCTGGCCATCTGCGGCAGGATGTTGATCGCGGCGATGCCCTTGGAGTTGCGGCTGTTCGCTTCGGGGATTTCGTAGGCCTTCAGGCGGTATACTCGGCCAAAGTTCGTAAAGAACAAGACCGTATTGAGGGACGACGTATACAGCAAGTGGTTGACGGCGTCTTCATCCTTTGTGCTCATGCCCTTGATGCCCCTGCCGCCCTTATTCTGCGTATGGTATACGTTGGCGTTGATGCGCTTTACGTAGCCCCGGCGCGTCAGGGTAATGACCATCCGTTCGTTCGGAATCATGTCTTCGATAGCAAAATCGGACGAGTCGGCTACGATTTCCGTCCGCCGTTCGTCGGCAAATTTCTTCTTTGCGTCGAGTAATTCCGTCTTGACGATTTCCATGATCTTATGGTCGTCAGACAGGACGTCGCGCAAGTAAGCGATCCGGTCCTGCACTTCCTTGTATTCCTGTTCGATTTTTTCCCGTTCCAAGCCGGTAAGGCGGCGCAGGCGCATGTCGAGAATCGCCGTGGACTGCTTGTCGCTGAGGCCGAATTTGCTCATCAAGGCCTGTTTGGCGATTTCATCGGTCTGAGATTCGCGAATCGTCCGGATGACTTCGTCGATGTGATCCAGCGCAATGAGCAGGCCTTCCAAGATATGAGCCCGGGCCAGCGCCTTTTCCAGTTCAAATTTGCAGCGCCGCGTAATGACGACCTTCTGGTGATCCAAATAGTAATGGAGGACTTCCTTCAAGGTCAAGATGCGGGGATGGCCGTCGACGAGGGCCAGCATGATGACACCGAAGGTTTCCTGAAGCTGCGTGTGCTTGTACAGCTTGTTCAGGACGATGTCCGGGTTGGCGTCGGCCCGCAGCTCGACGACGATGCGCAGCCCCTTGCGGTCCGATTCGTCCCGCAGGGCCGTAATGCCGTCGATTTCCTTGTTGCGCGACAAGTTGGCAATCGATTCGATGACCCGGGCCTTGTTGACCTGATAGGGAATTTCCGTGACGACAATGCGGTTCTTCCCCTTCGCCATGGGCTCGATGGACGCGCAGGAGCGCATCTTGATGCTGCCGCGGCCCGTAGAGTAGGCTTTTAAAATGCCGTCGCGGCCCATGATTTTCGCGCCCGTCGGGAAATCGGGCCCTTTAATCTTGGTCATGAGCTCGTCCAGGCTCGCTTCGGGATTGTCGATGAGCATGACGCAGCCGTCGATGACTTCGCCTAAGTTATGGGGCGGAATGTTGGTCGCCATGCCGACGGCGATGCCGGCGGAGCCGTTGACCAGCAGATTGGGGATCTTAGACGGCAGCACGACCGGTTCCTGGAGAGAACCGTCGTAGTTAGGCATAAAATCAACCGTATCCTTGTCGATATCTTCCAACATTTCGCCGGTGATCTTAGCCATACGCACTTCTGTATAACGCATGGCAGCCGCGGAGTCGCCGTCGACAGAGCCGAAGTTTCCGTGACCGTCAACAAGAGGGTAGCGCGTGGAGAAATCTTGGGCCAGGCGGACTGTCGCGTCATATACGGAACTGTCACCATGGGGATGATACTTACCTAAAACTTCCCCGACGATACGCGCTGACTTTTTGTACGGCTTGTTCGGCGTCATGCCCGCTTCATGCATGGCGTACAAAATACGGCGGTGAACAGGCTTGAGCCCGTCCCGTACATCAGGCAGTGCGCGCGTAATGATAACGCTCATGGCATAGTCGATGTACGACGTCTGCATTTCGCTTTCCAGACAAACCGGTAATACTTTATCAGATTGTTGTTCGTCCACAATGTCACCTCAAATATAATGTAATAATATAAATACTGGGACGTCCTGCACATATCATTATAGATATATATTTAGGATATCTGTTCTATTATACCAAAAAATCAGCGAAATAGATAGCTCCGCCGAAAAACAGCCCTGTATCTGCCTTGACGCGCCTTTTATAAAGGATGTAGAATAGAGAAAAAGCATTCTTTAGGGAGAATCCATCATGACAACATCGCCTATTATACCCGATGATCCGGCAAAGGAAATCGGAAAAATTTTAAAGCGCATCCGCTTTGACCGCGACTTGACGCTGGATAATGTCGCCGCCATGACCGGCGTGAGCAAAACCATGCTGGGACAAATCGAACGGGGCGTATCCGTACCGACGATTTCCGTCTTGTGGAAAATCGCCAAGGGACTGCAAATTTCCTTGTCGACCTTGCTGAACGAACCGCCGCAGCAATACCAGGCCGTCGACATCCTGAAGGATCTGCAGCCCATTTACGATGAAAACAACAACATGATATTGTATAATATCTTCCCCTTCAATCCCCTCAGCGGCTTTGAATATTTCTACATCATCCTTCAGCCCGGCACGAAGCATCATTCCGACGCCCACCGCAACATCGCCGAAGAATACGTCATCGTCACGGAAGGCACCCTGACCCTGCAGGTCGAACAGCAGACCTTTACGCTGACGGCGCCGGCCAAGATCAATTTCCGGGCCAACGCGGACCACTACTACATCAACAACACGGATAAGCCGGTTATTTTCCAGAATATCATGAAATATTAATGCACGCCCGCAGCAAGAGCTGCAGCAAAAAACCTCTCTGCCTCCTATCCCATGGATAGGAAAGCAGAGAGGTTCTTTTTTATTTAAAGGATACGGCGCGGACGCCTTCTCTTTCGATAATATCGGTTAAATGCTGCAGCTCCTCCTGCGTGGGAGTCCGGAACTCGCCCTCGTCATAGGGCATTCCCAGCTGCACATACTTGTCCACGCCATACGGATGATAGGGCAGCAGCTCGATCTGCGGGTCGCGGAGATGATCCTTGACAAACTGCGCCGTGCGGCTGATGTTGTCGTCGTCGCCGTTGACGCCCATAATCGTCGGAATGCGGACGACGATGCCGCCGCGCTGCGCGCCGAGAGCGGCGATATTGCGCAGGATGAGGTCGTTGTCGACGCCGGTAAAGGCAAGGTGCTTGTCCCTATCCATGTGCTTGATGTCCAGGAACAGCAAGTCGATTTTATCCAACGTAGGCTGCAGGGCCTCCAAGTCAAAATAGGCGCTCGTCTCGATAGCCTGATCCAGCCCCATGTCGTACACGGCGTCGACGAGCTCTGCCAGAAATTCCGCCTGCATGGTGCATTCGCCGCCGGAATAGGTGACGCCGCCGCCGGAATTGCGGAAAAACCGCAGCTGCGATTCCAATTTGGCCACAATCTCATCGACAGTATACTCTGTGACAGTATTCTTGCGTGCCTTTTCCAGACATGCGTCGACGCAGGCGCCGCATCCCGTGCAGCGTTCCCTGGCCTGGGGCGACTGGAAATCGAAGGGGATGCCTTCGGGGCATACAGCTTCGCAGCGGCGGCAGCCAATGCACCGCGACGCGACGTACAGGATTTGATTTTTCGGCGTATATCCTTCGGGATTTGCGCACCACCGGCAGCGCAGGGGGCATCCGGCGAAAAATATCGTCGTCCGGATGCCGTCGCCGTCGTTGACGGAATAATTCTGCAGCTGTAAAATGCGGCCCTTAGAAGCCATCGTGGACGCTCCGGCGAATGATGGAATCCTGCAGCGTCTTGGAAAGGTGGACGAACTGCGTGCTGTATCCGGCTACGCGGACCAGGAGGTCTTTGTAATCTTCCGGATGCTTCTGCGCTTCGAGGAGCGTTTCCGTAGACAAGGTGTTGAACTGTACGTGGAAGGCGCCCATATCGAAGAAGGTCTGTACCATAGCGGCCAGGTTGCTTCTGCCCCGTTTCGTCTTGACCAAGTCGTGGCTTAAGCGCATGTTGAGCAGCGTGCCGCCGGAGTGAACGTCCTGGTTCATCTTGGCGCAGGAATTCATAGCAGCCAAAGGCGTAGACGTATCGGTGCCGGCGACAGGCGAAACGCCTTCGGAAATCGGTTCGCCGGCCTTGCGTCCGCATGCCGTCGCGCCGATGACCCGGCCGGTCGGAATGAAGTTGGAAATGCCCATAAAGGCGCTCGTAAAGGGATTTCCGTAAATATCCGTGTATTTATGCGTTTCTTCATAGAAATGATTGGAAATGCGCTGGGCGATGTCGTCGACAAAGTCGTCGTCGTTGCCGTACTTCGGCGCGTTCTGAGCCTGCTTGCGCAATTCTTCGTAGCCTTCCCAGTTCTTGTCCATGGCGTCGAGGATTTCGTCCATCGTGCAGACCTTATCTTCGAACACGAGCTTCTTAATCGCCGCCAGGCTGTTGGCCGATTCGGCCAGGCCGATGCCGGTCAGAACGGGGCCGACGTTGTACTTGGCGCCGCCGTCGACGAGGTCCTTGCCCTTTTCCAGGCAGTCTTCAAACAACGCCGAGAAATAGGGACGGGGAATCATGTCCTTCTGCAGGCGCTGGGCGATGAGCGTACCCGTGACGGAAATGTCGATGAGGTTGTCGAACTGTTCCATGAAGGCTTTTTCTACGTCTTCGTACGAAGCGAACTTTCTGTCCTGATAGATAGGCAGGCCCATTTGCTTGCCCGTCATGCGGCTCTTGCCGCCGTTCGTCGCATATTCGAAAGCGCCGCTGAAGTTGACGTTTACGGTGCTCGTCCATTCAAAGGTCTTGCGGAAGTGGGGAACAACGCAGCCGCAGTTATTCCAGTCGCGGGCGTCTTCCGTATCGTAGCCGAGGTTTTTCAGCATCTGGTAGCCCGTCTTATCGCTGTGAATGGCCGGGAAGCCCGTACCCAGGGCGACGAGGTCCATGACGGCGTCGACGAATTCCTTCGGGCTGTTCTGGGAAATGCGGACGGATAAGCCCGGCTGATGAGTCTTTACTTCAGCCGTCGCCTTCAGCGCCAGGTAGCTCAGCTCGTTCGTCGCGTCCTTGCCGTAGCGGTCGCTGCCGCCGACGGTCAGGTTCTGGAACTGGTTATAGCCGGCGAAGAAGTCTGCCGTGTTGGCCGAAATCGTCCAGACCCATTCGGACAGCTTGAGCCAGTAGCATTCGATGAGCTCTAAAATACCGTCGTCGTCGTGGAGCTTATTGTCGATATCGTAGCGGTAGTACGGATACATGTACTGGTCGAAGCGCCCCGGGTTGAGGGACAAGGGATTTTCCATCAAGATGCCGCCGAGCTGATAGAACCAGATCATCTGCAGGGCTTCCTGGAAGGTCTGAGGCGGGAATTCGGGAACGCGGCGGCAAATCGCGGCAATCTGCTGCAATTCGCTCTTGCGCACGGCGTCCGTCTCAGCCGCAGCCATTTCTTCCGCCTTGTCGGCATAGCGATGGGCCAGGATAATCATGCCTTCGCCGCACAAGATGACGGAGCGGTAGAAATCGTATTTTTTCAGCGCGTCGGGCTGGGAAAGCTTGAGCTGGGCCATTTTTTCCCGGCACGTATCGATAATGCCGCGGAAGCCTTTCTTAAACAAGACGTCCTGGTAGTCCGGCGTAATTTCGCCTACGGACTGACGCCATTTGGAATCGATATCGATAATGCCCGTATCGACGGCGACCTTCGCCGTTTCCGCCGGAATCTGGGCCAAGAAAGCTTCTTCCAGCGATTTGCCCTTCCAATAGGGGAAAATATTCTGTCGAACGAAGGCACGCTGTTCGTCGGTCATTTCATAGGGATCCTGCACGCGGTCAGAGAAATGATCCATTTCCCGATCTACCCAGGTCCAGGAAAATTCAGGCGTCAGGATACCGCATTTGCGGAATTCGCCGACGGCGCCGACGATGAGCTCGCCGGGGAAAATCGTAACGACGAGTTGTTCGCACACGTCTTTAAACGCCTGGGCGCGGCGAATCGGTTCCGTCTGGCCTTCCGTTTTTTTATACGACTCGGTCCAGATTCTGGCCCGGTCATAGGAAATAGCCGGTTTGTTATTTACATATTCATTTTTTGCTCTTTGAATTCGTTCCGTAAGCATAGGATGTGCCTCCTCTTTGAAGTACAAAGCATTTTGTGCGCTATAACGTCTTTCATGACTTCAATGTATCACATTAATGCTCCATTGTCAATAGAAAAAAGCAGGTCCTTTGCCGCATGCCATCGGGCCCGGCGGCGCGAGCTCTGTCGCCGCTGCGCCTCGCCCTTCGGCGCGATAAAAGGGCCGCCCCGCCGCTGGCGAGACAGCCCTTCATCGTCCGATCCCGACGGAAGGAGCGCCGTCGTCAGGACAGGTTATCCATTGTATTCCTTATATAATTCGTTCAGGATGTGCCGTCTCGTCACGAGACCTACGAGCCGGTTGTTGTCGATGACCGGAATCAGCTTGAGATGCTCCGATACCATGATGCCGGCGATCTGTTCGACCGTCGCCTTCGGCGAAGCGACGACGACGTCCGTCGTCATGAGCTCCTTCGCGTTGCAGGCCATCTTCTTCTGATAGCCCTTTTCATACTCGTTCATGCCGTTGTAATAGACGTTTTCTCCCAGCAAACTGGAATAATGGGCCATATGGGGCTTAACTTTTTTATACACCAGGTCTGCTTCCGTCACGATGCCCGCCAGAGCGCCGTCGTCCCGTACAATGGGAATGACGGCTACGTTATGCTCTACCATCATGTCGATGAGGTCAAAGACAGACGTGTCCGGAGCGGCCGTGACAAAGCTTTTTTCCATAATATCGGCAACAGTACGTTTTTCCATCGAAAACCTCCCCCTCTCAGCGTACTTGTCTGGAATAGGTCGTATGCAGCAGCTTGTGGGCTTTTTCACCCAGCGGCTCGCCCAGCCAGTTTTGATACAGCGCCTGAATCTGCGGATTGTCGTGAGATTTGCGGAGACGGCTGGCGTCGTCGATGCGATACAGCGCTTCCATTCTCTTTTTCTTGATAGCCATGCTCGTCGGAACGGGCTGGCCGCCGCCGCCGATGCAGCCGCCGGGACAGGCCATGATTTCAATGAAATCATATTCGGCGTTGCCGGCCCGGATGCGGTCCATGATCTGCTGCGCCGCTCCCAGGGAATTGCAGACGGCAATGCGGACCTTATGACCGGCTACGTATACCGTCGCTTCTTTCGTCTGATACAAGCCGCGGACGGCCGTATATTCGATGTCCTTCAGTTCTTCGCCGGCTACGATATCGGCGACGGTGCGCAAGGCCGCTTCCATGACGCCGCCGCTCGTGCCGAAGATGACGCCGGCGCTGGAGCCGAGGCCAACCAAGGGATCGTCGAAGTCGCTGTCCGGCAGAGATTCAAAGCTGAGCCCGTCTTCGCGGAGCATACGGCCCAGTTCACGCGTCGTAATGGAAATATCGACGTCCTGATAGCCCGACGCGCGCAGCTGCGGCCGCAGGCATTCGGCCTTCTTGGCTGTGCAGGGCATGATGGACACGCTGACGATATTCGCCGGATCGACGCCGGCCTTTTCGGCCCAATAGGTCTTGATGATGGAGCCGAACATGCCCTGCGGCGATTTCGCCGTCGACAGATGATCCAGCAAATCGGGATATTTCAATTCGCACATGTTGACCCAGCCGGGGCTGCACGACGTAATCATCGGCAGGATGCCGCCGTTCTGCACCCGCTGCAGGAACTCATGGCCTTCTTCCATAATCGTGAGGTCGGCGCTGAAGTCCGTATCGAATACGCGGTCAAATCCCAGGCTCTTCAGGGCCGATACCATCTTGCCCGTTACGATACTGCCCGGTTCCATGCCCAGCTCTTCGCCGAGAGATACGCGGACAGCCGGCGCGATTTGGCATACGACGACCTTGTCGGGATCGTGGATGGCGTCCCATACGCGTTCCGTATCGTCCTTTTCGCGAATCGCCGCCGTCGGGCACACACTGGCGCACTGGCCGCAGTAGGTGCAGGCTACGTTGGACAAATCCTGCTCGAAGGCCGTCGAGACCATGGAGTCAAAGCCGCGGCGGGCGTAGCTGTATACGTTCATCTTCTGTACGTCGCGGCACATGCGGATGCAGCGGCCGCAGAGGATACATTTATCCTGATCGCGGACGAGACAGGGATTGGAATCGTCTATCGTATGGGCTTTCATTTCCCCGCCGTCGAAGCGCCGCGTGCGGACGCCCAGGTCGGCGGCCATCTTCTGAAGCTCGCAGTCGCCGTTCTTCTGGCAGGACAGACAGTCCTGAGGATGATTTGCCAGCAGGAGCTCCATGACCATACGGCGGGCCGCCCGCACCTTGCTCGTATTCGTCTTGACGACCATGCCTTCGGCTACGGGATAACAGCAGCTGGCGACCAGTCCTTTGGCGCCGCTGACTTCGCAGATGCAGAGACGGCACGCGCCTTCAGGCTTTAAATCAGGATGATAACACAAAGTAGGAATATATATACCGGACATCCGCGCCGCTTCCAAAATAGTAATTCCTTTGGGAACCGTGACGGTCATGCCGTTTATCGTTAAAGTAATCGATTCCATAACACACTCTCCTTACGCCTTTTTAACAGCCTTGAACGGACATTTACTCATGCAGACTCCGCATTTGATGCAGCGCTGCGGGTCGATAACGTGCTTTTCCTTCGGCTGGCCCGAAATCGCGTGGACCGGACAGTTGCGGGCGCACAAGCCGCAGCCCTTGCATTCGTCAGAAATGACGTAGTGCAGCAGGTCGGCACAGACGCCGGCAGGACATTCCTTGTTTTCAATATGGGCCTTGTATTCGTCGCCGAAGTAGTGAATAGTGCTCAGTACGGGATTGGGAGCCGTCTGGCCCAGGCCGCAAAGAGCAGACAATTTAATATTATTGGCCAAATCCTGGAGGAGATCGAAATCGCGGCGCGTCCCCTGGCCCTTTGTAATGCGGACGAGGATTTCCAGCATGCGCTTCGTCCCTTCGCGGCAGGGAGCGCATTTGCCGCACGATTCGGCCTGCGTAAAGGTTACGAAGAATTTCGCCACGTCGACCATACAGGTCGCTTCATCCATGACGACCAAGCCGCCGGACCCCATCATTGCACCGATGCCGGACAAGGAATCAAAGTCGACAGGCGTATCAAGCATGGCTTCAGGCAGACAGCCGCCGGAGGGGCCGCCGATCTGCACGGCTTTAAAGGCCTTGCCATGAGGAATGCCGCCGCCGATTTCAAAGATGATTTCCCGCATCGTAATGCCCATGGGCACTTCGGCCAGGCCCGTGTTGTTGATTTTGCCGGTCAGGGCGAAGACCTTCGTCCCAGGAGACGTCTTCGTGCCGATGGAGTTGAACCACGACGCGCCGTTGCGGATAATCGAAGCGACGTTGGCCCACGTTTCGACGTTGTTGTTGTTCGTCGGCTTGCCCCATAGGCCGCTGTTGGCCGGGAAAGGCGGACGGGGACTCGGCGTGCCGCGGCGGCCTTCAATGGAAGCGATGAGAGCCGTTTCTTCGCCGCAGACAAAGGCGCCGGCGCCTTTCTTGATATGAATCTTAAAATTAAAGCCGCTTCCTAAGATATTATTGCCGAGCAGGCCGATTTCTTCTGCCTGCTTGATCGCGACTTCCAATCGGTGAATAGCCAAGGGATATTCAGCGCGGCAGTAGATATACGCTTCGTCGGCGCCGATAGCGTAGCCGCCGATGCACATACCTTCCAATACAGAGTGGGGGTCGCCTTCAAGAACGCTGCGGTCCATGAACGCACCCGGGTCGCCTTCGTCGGCGTTGCAGATGATGTATTTCTTATCGCCCGGCGCGTTGCGGCAGAACTGCCATTTTTTCCCCGTAGGGAAGCCTGCGCCGCCGCGGCCGCGCAGGCCTGAGGCAACAACTTCGTCGATGACGGCCTGCGGTTCCATGGTCAGCGCTTTCGCCAGACCCTGATAGCCGTCCATGGCGATGTATTCGTTGATGTTTTCCGGATCTACGAGACCGCACCGTGCCAGGACGCGCCGTACCTGCTTCTTGTAAAAGGGAACTTCGTCGTTTGTCTCAACGCGCGTTTCCGTCACGGGGTCCATGTACAGCAGCGATTCTACGACTTCGCCCTTCATGATATGCTGTTCTACAATGTCTTTGGCGTCGCCGGCCTTTACGTGGACATAAAAGGTATTTTCCGGATATATCGTCACGATAGGGCCGTTTTCGCAGAAGCCGTGACAGCCCGTCTGAATCAGCTTAACCGCCGCCGACAAGCCGTTGTCTTCCAAAGCCTTCTGAAAGGCCTCCTGCAACTTTACGGAATTGGAAGCCACGCAGGCCGTACCGCCGCAGACCAGGATGTGCTTCTGCACGCCGGGACGAGTCCGGTCGACAGGCGTTACGGGAACGTTCTTTTCCGGCATCCGTATTTTCATATAGTCTTTCAGGGATTCGCGCAATGCGTTTAATTCTGTTATGGATTTCATTCCTGTATACTCCCTTCACGGTAAAATGAATCGATCTTATTCGTAGCTGGCCAAAATACGGGATATGTCGTCGCTCGTCAGCCGGCCGTACGTTTCGCCGTTGATCTGCATGACCGGAGACATGCCGCAGGCGCCCAGGCAGGCAATGGTTTCCAGCGTAAACTTCTGATCGTCCGTCGTGTTGCCGGCTTTGATGCCCAGCTGCTTTTCCAGCTCGGCCAGAATGTGCTTGCCGCCGCGGACGTGGCAGGCCGTCCCCTGACAGCAGCAGATGATATTGCGTCCCCGCGGGTTCAAATGGAACTGGGAATAAAAGGTTACGACGCCGTACACGTCGGCAATCGGCACGTGAAGCCGTTCGGCAATGTACACCAGCGACGGCCGGGGCAAATAATTAAATAAATCCTGCACGTCCTGCAGGACGGCGATCAGCGAGCCTTCCTGCCCTTCATACTTCCTCATGATTTCATCAATTTTATCTTTTTTCTGTTCAAACGCTTCTTGTACGCTATTCGATGTCATCATATCCGCCTCCCATATTATGCAATTTTCTCATTTTCCCATTGCATTTCGATAATGATACTATACAACTTTTTTATCAAAATGTAAACATTTAAGTATAATATGCATTCTATTTAATTATTTGTGAATCTTTTAACTTTATTAAACGTTTTTGTAACAATTTTCGTCAACTATAAAAAACAGGGATGCAAATAGAGTACGGTCTCCATCTGCATCCCTGAGTCTGCGCCCAAAAGGCTGTATATGTAATTGTCAAACTAGCTGCTGCATCCGCTTGTATACGGGAAGCTTCCGCAAGTGAGCGAGCGTAAAAGAGGCCGTTACGCCGATGAGAATCCCCGTGCCGACGCCGGCAACGGAAAGCACCGGCAAATACAGCATGATTTTGATATTTTCCACGACCAACGAAGCGACGATGACCTGTCCCAGATTATGAAACACGCCGCCGGCTGCGCTGACGCCGATCAAGCTGAACCGTCCCGCCCGTTTCAGCGCAATCATGCTCACCAGACTAAAGGCCGCGCCGGCCGCGCTGTACAAAAAGGCGTTGATGCCGCCGCCGAAGGCCGTCGATAAGGCGACGCGCAGCAGCAAAATCAGGCAGGCGTCCCGCTTTTTCGGCAGGGCGTACAAGGCGATGACCGTAATGAGATTGGCAAGGCCCAGCTTAGCGCCCGGCGCAATGAACGGCACGGGCAGCATGCCCTCGACGATATATAAGACGAGGGACTGGGCGACAAACAGGCTCAATATGATGATGCGAAAGGTTTTGTTCATGTGACACCTCTACCGGGCGGGAATAACATCGGGCTCGCCGCCATGGGACGAGCGCACTTCTACGAGGACTTTGTGAGGCAGACAGACCGTCGTCGCACCGGGCTGGGAAATAAAGCCTTCTCCGATGCAGATTTTATCGGGGCAGTCCGCCTCGACGATGCCGATTTCCTGATCTCTCACGACGACCGTATTATAGCCCGACTCGGTACGGATCGTAAACGTATCCGTACCGTGATGATCTGACAGCGGTACCGTTTTATATTCTTTTCCATCGACCTGTATGACGGCGTACGTCCCGCCCTTGTCTGCCGAATTGCCGCCGAGCAGGAATACTCCCTCGGGAATGAAGGAAGCCGCCAGCAGCGCCGCTATGAGGATAATATCCCATTTTTTTATCATGACACGACTCCTATCCGCCGAAAGACAGCCATTCCTGCCTCATCGGCGCGGTGCAGCACCGGTAATCAACGTATTCTAATTATAGCAAATTTTAGTATAATAGGGAAAAGAAATACTATCTGAAAAAGGAGCCCTCGCCATGAAATACAAGATATGCCTCGCCGTCTTAGCATCCATCCTCGCCCTCGCCGCCTCGGGGTGCAGCTCATCCCAAGACGAAGGGCAGCCAAACATGCCCCAGCAACAGCAGTCCGAGACGAAAACCGCGCTGCCTATCAGCGCTGAATCAGAACGATTTTGCCAGGAAGGACTGGCCGCCTACAGCCGGTTCGAATACGACGCGGCCATCGCCGCCTACGACAAGGCCATACAGACCGACGGCCGCAATTACCAGGCCTTATCGGGAAAGGGCGTCGCTTTAGCCATGCGCGGCAACGAGACGGGGAGCCGTCAGGATGTCGCCGACGGCATCGCGTCCATTCAAAAGGCTTTGGCCCTGCAGCCCGATTACGTCCCGGCCTTTTACGACCTGGCCCTAGCGTATAAAATCGACGGCCAGTACGACAAATCCATATCCTATTTTCAAAAGGTATTGGCAGCTGACCCGAACAATACGTGGAGCTATTACGGCATAGCGACCATATACGGCGATAAGGGCGACGCCAAAAACGCCGTAGTCTATTTGAAAAAGGCCGCCGCACTGGACAAAGAAAACGTCTTGGAAGCGGCCCGCACGCAATCCCACTTTGACTCCATCCGCAATGACGCGGAGTTCCGCGCCCTCGTATCGCCGTAAGTCCTCGCGCCGGGCCAGACGTAATACAAGCCCCATATCATTTCATAAAAAAACGCTGCGCGCCCGTAGTTCAGGCAGCAGCGTTTTTCCGTTCTTATACAGGTTACATGTCTTCTTCGGCAATTTCGCAGAGGATATGGCCGATCATGATGTGCATTTCCTGGGCCCGGGCCGTCGTCTTTGCCGGAACGGCCAGGATGACGTCGCACAGCTCCTTCATCTTGCCGCCGCCGATAGCCGTCATGCCGATGACCTTCATGCCTTTGGCCCGCGCTTCGGCAATGGCCGCCAGGACGTTGCCGCTGTTGCCGGACGTCGAAATGCCGACGAGGACGTCGCCTTCGTTCCCCAAGGCCTGAACCTGGCGGCTGAATACGGTTTCATAGCCGTAATCGTTGGCCACGGCCGTCAGGACAGACGTATCGACGGTCAGGGCAATCGCCGGAAAGGCCCGCCGTTCCTTCTGGAATCGGCCGACGATTTCCGCCGCCAAGTGCTGCGAATCTGCGGCGCTGCCGCCGTTGCCGCAGAACAGGATTTTATGGCCCGTCTGCAAGGCCGTCTTGATTATATCGCCGGCTTCGGCAATGGCCGGGGCTAAGGCCTTCGTCGCCTGAAATACGGCTTCATGTTCTTTCATACGTTCTTCAATGATATTCATACGATAGCGCCTCCTCATCAGACATTGGAATTATCGTCTACTACGCGGATTTCCCCGCTGTGCGGATGGATGACCATGCCATAGACAGCGATATCCTTCGGTAAATAGGGATTAGCGCGCAGCCGCCGTACCGTTTCCTTTACAGACGTATCGACGTCGCCGATCGGGTCGGCCCATTGCCGCAACTTCGGCCGCACGGCTTCGATGACGGCGCTGTCGATGCCGGCTTCGGCCATTTTCCGGCTCAGGCTGTCCGACGTCGTGTTGAGCATGCCGCAGTCGTCGTGGCCCATGACGACGATATCATGGACGTGAAGCTCGTACACAGCTACCATCAGGCTGCCGATTACGCTGTCAAAGTCGTCGAAGGCCGTGTTGCCGGCGACCTTGATGATCTTCGCTTCGCCGCGGCGTAGCCCCATGGCCGGCTCGAGGAAATCGAGAAGGCGCGTATCCATGCAGGTCAGTACGGCCAGATTGCGGTTCGGGTATTTGCTCACTTCGTCCAAACCGCCCTGGGCCAGGGCTTCCTTGACAAAGGCTTCGTTTGCCGTCGTAATTTGCTGTATCAATGCTGACATGATCTGTTCCTCCTATGGCCGCGCGGCTCTGGCGAGCTGCTTAGCCTTAACCTATTCATCTATTTGTTTCTATTCATTTCGTCTGCTCCGAACGCCTTCGTATCGCCGCATTTCACGACGCCCATAGGAAACAGGCCGTCCGGACTGGCTCATAGATAAAAAAATGGTGCGCCCAAGATGACTCGAACATCCGACACGCAGTTTAGGAAACTGCTGCTCTATCCAACTGAGCTATGGGCGCACAATAATACTATACGCTATGTATGATAGCATGAATCTATAAAAAAATAAAGTGGAGATTGCGCAAAGACCGGTTCCCTTCACACAAAAAAACGTCGCCTCATCGTCGGAAAACGCGGAGGCGGCGTTAGTTATGATTTATATATTCAGTTAATTCGAAGCGAGTTTCCGGCTGTCCTGACGATGGAGGAACGTTTCTCCCGCAATTCCCGGCTTCGTCATCTCTTGCGGCGAAAGAATGACGTCGAGCTGTTCTTTCGTCAAGGTGCCGTGAGCCAAAATGATGTCCCGGACGGGCCGTCCCGTGCTGTACGCTTCTTTAGCCAGCATTGCAGCTTCTTCGTAACCGATATGCGGCAGCAGCGCCGTAATCACGCCTACGCTGCGGTCCACCCAATGCCGGCAGCCGTCCGTATTCGCCTGCAAGTCCTTCAGAAGGTAATCTACAAAGGTCTGTACAGCATTCGTCAAATAGTCCATAGAATGAAAGAGATTAAAAGCCATGACCGGCTCCATGACGTTCAATTCAAACTGGCCGTTTTCAACGCCGAGCGTAATCGCCATATCGTTGCCAATAACCTGATAGCAGGTCTGATCCAGCACTTCGGCGATAACGGGATTCACCTTGCCCGGCATAATAGACGACCCGGGCTGACGGGGCGGCACGTTCAATTCATGAAGGCCGCATCTCGGTCCGGACGCCATAAGGCGTATGTCGTTTGCCATTTTAATCAGTACCAGCGCCGCCGATTTCATGCTTCCCGATACGTCGGCAAATACATCTGTATTATTCGTGGCATCGACCATATTGCGGGCCGTAACGAACATTTCCCCCGTCAGCTCCGACAACTTCGCCGCGGCCAGCTTGCTGTATTCCGGTTCGGCGTTCAGCCCTGTGCCGACAGCGGTGCCGCCCATATTGACAACATGCACGTCGTCCAGAGACGTTTCGATTCGCCTGCGGGCGCGGCGAACGGCGGACGCATAGGCGGCCATTTCTTGTCCTAACGTAATCGGCACGGCGTCTTGCAAATGCGTGCGGCCCATTTTCAATACGTTTCTAAATTCATCGGCCTTTTCATCCAGCCAAAATTCCAGCGTCCGCAGCGTACTGGCCAAGGCCTTCCCCTTTGCGGCAAGGCAGACTTTGATGCCCGTCGGAAATACGTCGTTCGTCGACTGGGCCATATTGGCATGGTTGTTCGGCGAAATGATGTCGTATCGACCCTTCGGCTTGCCTAAGATTTCCAGAGCCCGATTACAAAGGACTTCGTTCATATTCATGTTGATAGACGTGCCGGCGCCGCCCTGAATCGGATCGACGGGAAATTGATCGAGCCACTGTCCGTCTATAATTTCATCGGCTGCGCGCGTAAGCGCCTTCCCGACGATGGCATTCAATCGCCCCGTTTCCATATTCGCCAGCGCCGCCGCTTTTTTCACAGTCGCCAGGGCCTTAATAAAATCCGGATCCAGCCGTTCGCCCGTAATATGAAAATTCTTAACGGCCCGCATCGTCTGCACGCCGTAGTATACGTCATCCGGTACGTTCATCGTCCCTAAAAAATCATGTTCTTTCCGCATAGGTGTCCCTCCAATGATACAGCAAGCAAAATACAAAATATTAAACTAACCGCGTCTTGCCGTTTTTCGTCACGGCGCTGACGAGAACAAATACGACGAAGTTCGCCGCTAAGGCGATAAACCCGGCGTTAAAGTGTCCGCCCAGCACCGGCAGCGGGTCCATCTGATTCAGCATGAGATAGAACACGAGTACTTCGCCGACGACCAGTCCGCAAAGGGCGGCTTTCTTACTGGCCTGCTTCCAAAACATCCCCAAAACCAGCAGCGGGAAAAACTGGGTGACGCCGGAATACCCTGTCAGCAGCAGGTTGACGAGCAGATTGGAGTGGAAAATAGACAGATACAGCGCCGCCGCCGTCAAAATGAGAATCAAGTATCGGGCCGTCCGCTTCATGTGCTCCGGCGAAATCCCTTCGTCGCCGCGGCGCAGCCCTTTAATGTATATATTGCGGGAAATGAGAAGGGACGTGGACAGCAGCAGGTCGGCCGCAGGAATCATGCAGGCCAGGGCGCCGGCCCCTCCGATAATTCCCAGCACCCATACGGGGAAGGAATCCTTGACCATGTATAAGAAGGCCATGTCGGCGACGGGAATCGGATTGTCCGCATATACCAGGACGGCCGTAAAGCCGACGATCATCGGGAAGATGAGAAACAGGTGGCACACGGGCAGCCATACGGCGTTATGCCGCGGCACATCGGGATCCTTGGCGCTGAAGGTGTTCGTCGAAAAATGCGGCCACATGTAAAACCCCGCCGCCATGACGACGAGGGTCGTCATAGCCCAGATGATATCCAGATTGCCTGTGCCTCCGGGAAACATCATAAACCCCGGCTTCATCGCTTCGACCTGGGCAAACATTTCGCCGATGCCGCCGCAGTAATGGTACGGCAGATATAAGCCGAAGAACAACATGGAGCCCATCATCATGACGTCCTTGACGACAGCCGTCGACGCGACGCCCTTCAAGCCGCTCAAAAATACAAACAAAGCGACCATGACGAAGGCGATGACCATGGCGTATACCCGCGGAATCGCGCCCAGGGACGTGACCTCTACGATAAGGCCCAGCGCCGTCAGCTGCAGCTGCAAATACGGAAGCAGAAAGGCGACGCCGATGCAGGATACTAAAATACCTAAAGGCCGGCTGTCGTACAGGTATTCGACCAAGTCGCCCTGCGTGACGAGCTGATGGCGATGGCCGTACTGGCAGACCCTCGGCAGAATATGATAGCCGACGACGTAGGCCAGCGCCCCGTAGCCAAGGATATAGAAGGTCGGGCCGCCCTTGGCGTAGGCCCAGCCGCTGGCCCCCAAAAAAGCAAAGGCCGTATACACCTCGCCGGCCATGATAAACCAGTTCAGCCAGCGTCCGAAATTCCGTCCCCCGACGGCCCAGTTCTCAGCGTTCATGTGCTTATCTTTCAATCCGGGAATTGCGCCCAGTACGGCGATCCCGATGATGAAGACAAATAAAATAACCAGTGCGCTCATTGCCTCCATAACATACTCCCCCTCTCGAACAGATACAAATTACGGCGTCGCCGCGTCTAATACGGCCTGCATCCACTGGCCGATCATCGCGCCGACAGTCAGACGTGTTTCATCAAAAGCATGGTCGGCCTCCACCATATCGAACTGCTGCACAGCTGACGTTTCATGGAGCTGCAGCTGCCGCCACAGCGGCCCGATCATGTCTGCCGCCGGCGCGACATCGTCTTTCGCCGCGCCGATGAAGTACAGGTTCCTGTCTTTGAGGTCTTCGGCGGCATGGCGAAGGCCGAACTCGGCGTGAAGACAATACTGCGCGTCTTCATATAAGTCCTTCATACTGGACAGGCGCAGGACGTCGGCTCCCTGAATCAGCAGCTCCTTCAGCGATTCTTCGTCTCCCCTTTCAAACAACGACGGAAAATCGTAAGGAGCCATGACGGCGGCTCCGCAAATCCAGGGAAGACGCCGCATGGCGTTTACGGCGGCAAATCCGCCCATGCTGTGGCCGATAAAGAACATCTTGCCCGTATCAATACCGTATGTAGAAGCTGTTTCCGTCGTCCGGGCCCACTCCGCCGCAGCCACGGCGTCTTCGATGATGCCCGACAAGGTATACTGGCCTTCGCTTCCCCAGCAACCCCGATACGATATGTTTACGGCGACGGCGCCCATCCGGCGCAGCCCCTGCCCGATATCGAACAGCGACGTATACCCCGGATACCCGTGCAGTAGGATTGCGCAGGGACGCCGTTCTCCCGGCGGTCTTCCCGGCGTCATCACCGTCCCGTATATATGGGCGTCCCCGCCGCCGCTGAGAATACTCAGCCCTTCCAGAGCCGGCGGTATTTCTCCGGGACGGCAAAGCGGGTCCTGATACATATATTCCAAATGCAGCGTCATATTACATCTCCTTTTTAGACCGCATCCGGTCTTTTTTATCCAGCACCCACAGCGTATGGATACAAGCCACCGTTACGATGACGCCGGCCTGAATCCAAAAGGCCAGGAAGGGCAGCCCGGCAATCTGCGGATGAAAGGTATTCACAAACGGCAGGGCCGCAATAATCCAAATAAATGGAATCACCGTCAATAGGCATTTCATAGCATGTTCCCCCTTTTCACTACAAAACAATTTGCGGCGCGGCTGTTAGGAATGAAGCCGCAGCCAGTCTACGGCATACATGGCGTAGATGCCGGCCGCTCCCGGCAGCGCCGATTCGTCAAGCGTAAAGGTATCGCTGTGATGGGAATGCACGGCGCCGACGTCGGGATTATAAATGCCGATCAGGGCAAAGCACCCGGGCTTCTTCTCCAGATAGTAGGCGAAGTCTTCGCCGCCTGTCGTCTTTTCCAGCGTCGTCACGGCGTCGCCGCCCAAAATCTTTCTGACGGCGTCTTCCGCAATGGCCGAGCAGCCTTCCTCGTTGACGACGGGCGGTACCATGACCCGGTACTGCAGTTCTGCCGAGGCGCCGTAAGCCGCCGCCGTGTTCTGAACAATCCGTTCCATCGTCGTCTTGATGTCCTCCGCCATTTCTTTCTTGAAATACCGCGTCGTACCGCGCAGCTCCGCTTCGCCGGAAATGATGTTGAACCGCGTGCCGCTCTTCATGGTTCCGACTGTCAGGACGACCGAATCCAGCGGACTGACATGACGCGACACGACGCTCTGCAAATTCAGGACGATGGCCGACGCGACGACCGTAGCGTCCACGGTCTGCTGAGGCTGCGAGCCGTGGCCTGCCAGGCCGTGTACGAGAATGGTGAATTCATCGGCCGCCGCCATCCGTTCACCTTTTTCGACGGACACCTTCCCCGACGGCACGTCGATCCAAAGATGGCCGCCGAAGATGGAGCCGATTTCTTCATACCAGTTTCCAAAGCGTATCATATACGGCGCGCCGCGCCCCGTTTCTTCGCCGGGCTGAAAAATCAAATACACCGTGCCGTACAGCCGGTCCTTCATGTTGACCAGCATACGCGCCGCCCCTAATAACACGGCGATATGGCCGTCGTGGCCGCAGGCGTGCATACAGCCGCTGCAGCGCGATTTGAAGGGCACGTCGTTTGCTTCCTGTACGGGCAGGGCGTCTATGTCGGCCCGCAGGGCCACAGCTTTTCCCGGATGATCCCCTTCAATCTTAGCGACTACGCCCGTATGCTGCTCCGGATTCACTTCGCACGGAATGCCCATGTCTTCCAGAATATTGACGATTCGCAGCGTCGTCCGCCGTTCCTGAAAGCTCGTTTCCGGATATTCGTGAAACTGCCGCCGCCACTGGCGAATCTGTCCTTCGTATGTTTTCATATATGTTTTAATCATATCGGCGTCGTTCATCAGTAGTTCCCCCTCTGCCGTTCAGATTATTTCACACTACGCGCCGCGCGGCTCCGTTTTCCCTCCAGCCGCGCAAAAAAGCGCCGTTGAATGCAGATTCAACAGCGCCTTTGCCGCACGTACTATGAAATTAAAGCCATTATAGGGGTTCCCTTTCGCCTTGTCAATAAAAGCCCCGTATTTTTTACAAAATAGTTAGAAATAGTTTAGAAAAAGTAAGGCTTGCGCGTCTATGCCATCCTTTCTATAATGGAAGGTATAAGTAAAGAAAGGACCTCTGCATATGATTGATCTCCACGCTATTGCAACAGAACAGCGCAACGAACAGACGCGGCATATAGACCGGCTGTCTACGCTGGATATGATACGCCTTATCAACGAAGAAGATACAAAGGCTGCCCTCGCCGTCGGCGCTATCGCCCCGGCCATTGCCGACGCCGTCGACTTGATTGCCGGCCGGCTGCGGCAAGGAGGGCGGTTATTTTACATCGGTTCGGGTACGTCGGGACGGCTGGGCATACTCGACGCCGTCGAATGTCCGCCGACGTACAGCACGGACCCCGACATGGTCCAGGGCCTCATCGCCGGCGGGTACGAAGCCATCTTCCGGGCCAAGGAAGGTGCCGAAGACTCACAGGACATGGGACGGGCCGACCTGGCAGCCAAGGCCGTGACGGCAAAAGACGTCGTCGTCGGCCTCAGCGCGTCGGGACGGACGCCTTACGTCCTCGGCGGACTTCAGTACGCCGCTTCCGTCGGCGCAGCGACGATTTCCATCGACTGCTCACCTCAGGCCCCTATCGCCCAGTATGCGCAAATCGACTTATGCGCCCTCGTCGGCCCGGAGGTCATCACCGGCTCGACGCGCATGAAAGCCGGCACGGCGCAGAAGATGATCCTCAACATGCTGTCTACAGGGGCCATGATACGGCTCGGCAAAGTATACGGCAACCTCATGGTCGACGTAAAGGCCTCTAATGAAAAGCTGAAAGAACGAGCCTGCCGCATCGTCATGACAGCGGCCCAATGCGGACGAAGGGACGCCGAACAGGCCCTGCTTCAATGCCGCGGGCAGGCTAAAACGGCTATCGTCATGCTGCGCCTCGGCGTGTCCGCCGCCGAAGCGGAGCAGCGGCTTGCCGCGCACGGCGGATACATAGACCGGGTATGCAAGGAGACACCTCATGACCGATAAAGAATTAGCGGAACAGCTGCTGGCCGCCGTCGGGCCGGCCGAGCGCATCGTCCACGCCTACAACTGCATGACCCGCCTGCGTCTTCACGTCAAGGACGGCGGCATCCCTGCCGAGGAAATCAAAAAAATTCCCGGCGTCTTAGGCGTCAACAAGTCGGGCGACGAATGGCAGATCGTCCTGGGCCCCGGCAAGGCCACCAAGGTGACGAAGGAGTTTAAAGCCCTTCTGGAAAAAGACAGCGCGACGCCCAAGTCCGACGGCGGCACGATTTCCTCCCTTGCCCAGGCCGCGTCGGTCGGCGACGGGAAAGAGCTCCACGACGCCATACAAAAAAAGAACGCCACGCCGGCTAAGCTGGCCTTAAAGAAAATTTCCGCCATTTTCGTCCCCATCATTCCGGCCTTCATCGCCTGCGGCCTCATTACGGGACTGCTGAACGTCGCCTTGAAAATAGAACCGTCGTGGGCGGCGTCGCCTATTGCGCAAATGCTGGCCGTCGCCGGCAGCGCCGCTTTCTTCGGCCTGAATATATTCGTCGGCATCAACGCCGTAAAGACCTTCGGCGGTTCGCCCATGCTCGGCGGCGTGCTGGCCGCCGTCATGAGCCATCCGTCTCTGGCGTCGATTTCAGCAGACGGCATCGCCTTCGCGCCCGGCCGGGGCGGCGTCGTCGCCGTCCTTCTCGTGTCGCTGTTCGCCGCCTGGCTGGAAAAAAAGCTCCATCGCCATATTCCGGACATGTTCGACCTCTTTGCGACGCCCCTCATTACAGTCCTCCTTTCCACCTTCGCGGCCCTCTGCATCTGCCAGCCCGTCGGCGGCTGCATATCCGAGGCCATCGGCGCGGCGGCGACGGAGTCTATCCGTTCCGGCGGAGCCGTCACGGGCTTCCTGTTAGGCGGAGCCTTCCTGCCCATGGTCATGGCCGGCGTGCACCAGGGCCTCACGCCGATTCACGCCGAGCTGCTGGCCCGCTACGGCGTGACGATTCTCCTGCCCGTCCTGGCCATGGCCGGCGGCGGACAAGTCGGAGCGGCCCTAGCCGTATATGCCAAGACGAAAAACAAAGGGCTGCGCAAAACCATCGCCTCGGCCCTGCCCGTCGGCATCATGGGCGTCGGCGAGCCCCTCATCTACGGCGTCACCCTGCCCTTAGGCAAGCCCTTTATCGGAGCCTGCATCGGCGGAGCCTGCGGCGGCGCCGTCCAGGCCTACTACATGGTCGGCTCGGCAGCCTTAGGAATTTCCGGCCTGCCCCTGGCGGCCAGCACCGATAATATTCCCATCTACCTGCTCGGCCTGGCCGTATCCTATGCCGTCGGCTTCATCGCCGCCTGGATTCTCGGCTTCGATGACCCCGAGCCATAAGGAGGAACGACATCATGAAAACGGGAATCTCCCTGTACCCGGGCCTGCACGGCACGGCAGAAGAACATTTGGCATTACTGGAAAAGGCCGCCGACGCAGGCATAAGCCGTGTGTTTACGTCCCTGCATATTCCCGAAGCAGACACTGCGGCGCTGCGCCGGGAACTGCGCGCCCTGCTGCAGACGGCACGGCGGCGCGGCCTGGACGTCGTCGCCGACGTATCGCCCCAAACGGCGGCCATCCTCGGCGCCGACAGCCTTCAGCCGCAGCAGCTGCGGGAACTGGGCATCACGACAGCCCGCCTGGACTACGGCTTCGACGTGCGAAAAACGGCCTTATTCAGCCGCATCATGTCCATCCAGCTCAACGCCTCGACGGTACAGCCCGAGTATTTAGACGCCCTGCGCGACGCCGGCGCAGACTTTTCCCGCATCGACTGCCTGCACAATTTCTATCCCCGGCCTCATACGGGACTGAGCGAAGCCTTTTTTACCGCCCAGACGGCGTGGCTCCAGCGGGAAGGCCTGTCTGTCGGGGCCTTCATTCCCAGCCAGCACGGCCGGCGCGGGCCTTTATTCGAAGGGCTGCCGACGCTGGAAGACCACCGCCGCCTCGACGTCAGCCTGACGGCCCGTCATCTGGCCGCCTTAGGCGTCCAGTCGGCCTTCATCGGCGACGGCCAGCCGTCCGACGCGGAGCTGGAAGCCCTCGCCGCGGCGGGCCGCGAAGAGAAGGGCGTCGTCGTCTTAAAGGCCCGCCTCTGCAGCCGCGAGCCCTGGGTCCGCGATTTCCTGTCCTATACCTTTACGTCCCGCCTGGACCCGTCCCGCGATATGATACGGACGCAGGAAAGCCGCTCTCATGCGAGCGGCTCCATTGTAAGAGACGAGGCTTGCCCCCGCCGCGGCCTGCGGCGCGGCGACGTAACCATCGACACGGATATGTACTTGCGGTACCGGGGAGAAATGGCGATTATGACGGCCGACGCCGAAGAAGACGACAAGACGATGATCGCCGCCCAAATCCTGCCAGAAGAACGGTTTTTGCTGAACTATATCACGCCGGGGCGGCGATTCCGCTTAGAATTCGTCCGCTGATCAGGATTTGCAGTTCAGCAGCACGACGGCTCCCAAAATACAGGCGATACCGCCGAGGCCGGCCGCCGTAAGGAGTTCGTGAAATACGGCGACGCCGACGAGGGTCGACGTCAGCGGTTCGACAGACGCCAGGATAGACGCTTTCCCCGCTTCCATCTTATTGAGCCCCAGCGTATACAGGCCGAAGGGCAGCGCCGTCGACACGACGCCCAGCAGGACGAACAGAGCCGCCGCTTCGGGCACTGCCAGGACGACAGCGGCAATCTGTCCGGCATGGCTGAAACCGATAAGCCCGGCCGCGGCGACGACAAAGGTCCACGTCGTCACGGCAAAGGGCGTGTATTTCGCCAAAGCATAGCGGGCAAAAATCGAATACAAGGCGTAGCCGAAGCCGGCTCCCAACCCGGCCAGGACGCCGGGAACGTTGACCTTCCCTACGCCCAGCCCGCTGACGAGGACGCACCCGGCAAAGGCCAGGACCAGGCACAGGGCTTTCACCGGCGTGAAGGCTTCTTTAAACAACAGGACCGACAGGACCATGACGATGCTCGGCGCGGTGTACAGCAAAATGGCCGCCATGGACAAGGTCGTCAGCTGGATCGCCGTGAAATAGCAGATGTTGAAAAAGACGATGCTGCACAGGCCCGTCCCCAGGAACATCCATATGTCCCGCTTGGCAATGGCCAGCTCTGACGACCTCGTGCTGGCCATGAACAGCACCATGACCACTGCCGTCACAAAGGAGCGGCCGAAGGCAATCTGGACCGGCGAAAATCCCAGCGCCGCCAGCTGACGGGAAAAAATCCCGATGACGCCCCAGCAGATGCCGGCGGCGATAATAAAAAACGGCGCCGTCTTGCCGTCAAGTCGTATAGTCATAGTCCATCCCTTCTTTTCCCTTTGTTATGCGTTTCATAGTAAAAGACTTTCGTCTCATTGTCAATACGCTGCCATAAGCGCTCCGCTATCGCCGCGCGCCTATGGCATGGTATACTACATGTATATGCACGATGTATAGTCACGGTATCTGCTTCGCCGATACCGCCTCTGCCGCCCTGCCTGCGCAGGAGAAAGGAGATACCTCTCATGTCCGCATCATCATGGAAACGAGCGGCCATACGCGCCGCCATCTGCATCACCCTCAGCACAGCCGCCGCACCGGCCGCGCCAGTCCAGGCCATTAACCTCGGCGCCATCGGCACGATCATCGGAGCCGGCGTACAGTACGCCAGCCTGAATAAGCAGCTCAGCTATCTGGACAACGAAGGGCGCGACGAATTCATGGAACAGGTCAAGGCCCAGTACGGCGTCAATTACGACCCGCAGGCCAACGCCATGACGGCCCGCGTCATGGAAAACCTGTCCCGCTCCGTCGCGGCCATCGACCCGTCCATCCTGGATAAGCCGTACAATTATTTCGTCAACAACGACACGTCCTTCAACGCCTTCTGTACCATCGGCCACAACATGAGCGTCAACATCGGCCTCTTTGAGCCCCTGAACTACAACGAAAACGAAGTCGCCTTCGTCCTGGCTCACGAAATGGGTCACGGCCAGGAAAACCATCCCATCGAAGGCGTCAAGAAATCCATGCCCCTCGATTTACTGGCATCGCTGGCCGGAGCCAACGGCAGCGCGGCCCAGCTCGGTTCAGCTATCTTGTCGCAAATCGGCACGGCTAACCTGGTCACCAAGCCCATGGAAAAGGAAGCGGACAAGCTGGCCTTCGAATACGCCGTCGGCGCAGGCTACAACCCCGGCGCGGGCGCCGCCTTATGGCAGCGCATGCTGGAAAAGGGCGGCTCCGTCAAGACGAGCGGCGTCATGGAGCTGTTCAACGACCATCCGACCAACGTCAGCCGCCGCGACACGTACAGCAAGACCCTAACGAAATGGAGCAACAACGTCGTCAAGGTCGACGCCGAAACGGGCATGATTTCCATCCGCGGCAAGGAATGGTTCGCCCCGGCCGATACGGCTTCTATGAGCGGCCGGGAACAGGCCTACCTAGTTGCCGGCAACCTGGCCGCCGTCTACCATCAGAACAAGCGGCCGACGGCCTCCGTCCATACACAGGGACAGATGCTCTACGTCGGGCCCCAGCCTATTGCCGACCTGAGCGCCGAGCCGGACCCAGCCGCCGTGACGGCACGCCTGCAGGCCCTGCTGTAATCGGCATAACACAGTATCTTTTATTTTCCCTGCCTAAATGATACAATAGCAGGCAGGAGGAATCACACTTATGGATCATGAAATGAAATTAGCCGTCCTCATCGACGCGGAAAATATTTCCAATAAGTACATTGACGTCATCTTATCGGAAGCCAACAACTTAGGCGACGTCATATACAAGCGCATTTACGGAAACTGGACGACACCGCAGATGGCCTCGTGGCGCAGCACCATTCTGGACAACGCTATCCAGCCCGTGCAGCAGTACAGCAACACGACGCGCAAGAATTCGTCCGATTCGGCCCTCATCATCGACACGATGGACCTGCTGTATCAGAGCCATCTCGACGGCTTCTGCATCGTATCGTCGGACAGCGACTTTACCCGCCTGGCATCGCGCCTGCGCGAATCGCAGAAATACGTTCTCGGCATGGGCGAAAGCAAGACGCCCCGCTCCTTCATCTCGGCGTGCAACAAGTTTCTGTATTTAGACGTCCTGCTGGAAGAAGCGGAAGAAAACGAAAGCGAAGAAGCTAAGCCTGTTTCAACGCCGGATACGGCCGTAGCGGCCCAGCCTTACGTACTGGCTCACGAAAAAACGCCGGGCAAGGATTTCCTGACCATCAAGCAGGCTCTCATCAAGCTGACCGAAGAAAACTCCGACGACAACGGCTGGATTTTTTCCGGCACCCTGGGGAATTTGCTGAGCAAGCAGTTCTCCGACTTCGACGTGCGCAACTTCGGCTACAAGAAATTTGTCCCCTTTATCGAATCGCTGAAGCTGTTCGACGTAAACACCATTACGGACGACAAGAACAAGACGGTAAAGCACAATTACTTCCGCCTCAAGTCGCAGACGTCGTACCGTCCGGCCCGCTCGTCCCATCCGTATCACAAGAATTACCGCTAATACGGCGAGGTACAATGGAACGGCCCATCCCGTTCCATGGCACCTCGTTTTTCCTATCGGCCTGCTCCCTTGGAAATACAGACGAAAGGAAGGGTTCCCATGTCTGACGAACAAATGCAGAAAACGCTCGAATCGCTGTCCCGAAAGCATCCGAACCGGCCCATCGCCGTGACGGCCGATTTGGCCAACGACAACTTAAACAGCATTTGCCGCCTGTCCCTGGCATGGATCAGCGACGGCAGCGTCCACGGTCTCACCTTCTTGATCAAGCCGCCGACGGACGAGTTTACGTGCCGCAAAATCACGGCCGACATGGTCGCCGACTGCCAGCCCTTCGCCGACGTCTGGGACGGTGAAATCAAGATATTGCTGAAAAACGCCGTCCTTTCGGCGTATTCGTCAGAACAGCTCTTCCTGGCCATCAAGGCCAGCTACGAAGCCAGCGGCAAGCCCTTTTCCATGGAAGACGCCTACGTCCGCGACCTGAAATTTCTCGCCGCGGCCTATATTGCCGACTTGGAAAACTTTTCTTTTTTATCGATTATGCATTACATGAACATTTCTGTAGACCTGGACAATTCCCTCAGCCGGGCCATGGCCTGCGCCTGCGGCATGAACTGGATGGAAAATCTGTATCCCATCGGCAACTACGGGCTGCCCCTGTCGGCCGTCATGGCCGGCGCGCTCCACGAACCGACGGAGGAAGAAACGCAGCGAAAGGCTGAGGCGCACAAAACACTAGAACAGGCCGCTCACTATATGCAGCGCCTCTTCCTACCCTTCGTCCTGCTGTGCCTGATTCTGGCTGGCTACTATCTATACTCGCTGCAGGAAAACGCCAAGACTCACGTCGACTTTTCGCAGTACTCGTCAGTCAAGGCCGTGCCGCCGGAGCAAAAGCCCTCCTTTCCAGCCATCGAGACGAATAAAGAGTACCTGATGCTCCGCGGCACCTACATCGTCTGCGACGCCGGGACTATTCCAGAATTTCTCGACGCCTTTCAAAACCACGACGTCGAGCTGATTCGCCAGATGGTGCGCTCCGACGAGGTCATCGTCTTTATGAATCCGACGCGCGTAAAATCACTGAGCCCGGCCGATGAAAAAGGCTTCGTCCTCGTAAAAATCCTCGGCGGCGAATACGACGGCGCGACGGGCTACGCCCACAGCATGATGCTGGAATAAGACTGTACTTCACATACCGACATACGCCCTCTTTATAGAAAGGACACGATATTGATTATGAAGCACTCTCCTATAGTTACGTTTCTAAAAGGCTTGATCGTCGGCGGAACGATGCTCGTTCCCGGCGTCAGCGGCGGCTCCATGGCCATCGTATTAGGCATATACGACAAGCTCATTCACGCCGTCAGCGCCCTGACGCGGCTCGATAAGGCCTCCTTTTTCTTTCTGTGCGCCTTCTCCGCCGGCGGCGGCCTCGGCATCATCGCCTTCGCCAAGCCGCTGCTTCACTTCATGGAAACGTATCCTATTCCCACGTCGTACTTCTTCCTGGGCGCCGTAGCCGGCAGCGTCCCTATTACCTTCCGCCAGGGAAATATCTCCAGACTGTCAGCTAAGGCCGTCCTGTATATCCTCTTGGGCGTGGTCATCGTCGCTTTGTTCGCCGCCGCGCCTATAGACGGGCTGCACGCCCAGACGGAGGTCGGCTTGTTCTTCCTCATCCTGTGGATCGTGACGGGCTTCGTCGCCTCCATCGCCCTCATTCTGCCGGGCATCAGCGTATCGTACCTGCTGTATCTCTTAGGCGTATACGACCAGATACTGCTGGCCATCAGCAGCCTGTCCTTTTCCCTGCTCATCCCCTTGGGCGGCGGCGTCATCGCCGGCATCGTGGCAACGACGAAATTGCTGGAAAAAGCTATGAGCCGCTATCCCCAGGCGACGTACCTCATCATCTTAGGCTTCGTCCTCGGCTCCATGTGGGAGCTGTTCCCCGGCGTCCCGACGGATCTGCTCTCCCTCGTGTCCGCCGTCGTTCCCCTGGCGGCCGGCTTCGCCGTCATCTATACCCTTTCAAAGCAGGAGCTTTCCTAAAACCTTTATAAAAAAAGCTGAATGCACGCGTCTAAGCGTATGCATTCAGCTCTTTTTGTATGCCTTCTTACATGATGGACAGCTGCGAATTCAGGACGTCCGTAATGAACATGTAGCCCGGCGCATGGGTAATCATGAACTCCGGCTTCACGGCCATGGCCACGGCCTGAGGCGTCACGCCGCAGGCCCAGAAGACGGGCACTTCGCCTGGCTTGATGTCGGACCGCTCGCCGAAGTCGGGCTTGTCGATGTCGGAAATGCCGATGGCTTCGGGATCGCCGATGTGGATCGGCGCGCCGTGGACGAAGGGCATGCGCGTCGTAATCTGCACGGCCCGGATCGCATCGGCAGGCTTCATGGGCCGCATGGACACGACCATGGGACCGTGAAATACGCCGGCCGGCACGCACTCGATATTCGTCTTGTACATGGGCACGTTGTGGTTGTCCGTAATGTGGCGGATTTCCAGGCCCGCCTCTATCATGGGGCCTTCAAAAGAAAAACTGCAGCCCAGCAAAAAGGCCACCAAATCGTCGCGCCAGAACGGCGCGGCATCGGTCACTTCGTCAGTCAGCTCGCCATGGCGATAAATGCGGTACCGCGGTATGTCGTGCCGCAGGTCGGCTTTGGGAGCCACGAGCTTCGGCACGGGAGAGCCGGCTTCCGTCACGTCCAACACGGGGCAGGGCACCTTGTTGCGCTGCGTGAACAGCAGGAAATCAAAGGCCAGTTCCTTCGGCAGCACGGCCATATTGGCCTGGGCGTAGGGAGCGCACATGCCGCTCGTCGGCTTATCCAATTCTCCGGCCCGGATGAGGCTTCGCACTTCTGCCGGAGACGCTTTCGCTAAATCCATGACAGTTCCCTTCTTTCTATGTATTTAAAATCTCTTCCAGATGCTCTTCCAAGTAATTCGTGTTGACCTGGCCGCATCGGAAGGCTTCCGTCATCAAGATCTTCCGCTGCAGGGGAATATTCGTCGTCACGCCCTCAATTTTAAAATCGGCCAAGGCTTTTTCCATCTTGTCGATAGCTTCCAGCCGCGTCGGAGCCCATACGATGAGCTTGGCAATCATCGAGTCGTAAAACGGCGTAATGACGCAGCCTCTGTACATAGCGCTGTCCACGCGGATACCGCGGCCGAAGGGCGGCGTATAGCGCGTGATTTTCCCTGGGCAGGGCATGAAATTGTGCATCGGGTCCTCAGCGTTGATGCGGCATTCGACAGCCCAGCCGTTCATGCGGATGTCGGCCTGCGTCCACGGCAGCTTTTCCCCTGCCGCAACGAGTATCTGCGCCTTGATCAGGTCTGTCCCCGTCACCATTTCCGTGACGGGATGTTCGACTTGGATGCGCGTATTCATTTCCATGAAATAGAAATTTCCCGTATCGTCTACGATGAACTCGACAGTGCCTGCGCCGCTGTAGTCGACGGCTTTGGCGGCCATGACGGCGGCTTCGCCCATCTTCTTCCGCATGTCCGGCGACACGACGGGCGACGGCGCTTCTTCGATGACCTTCTGATGACGGCGCTGCGTCGAGCAGTCCCGTTCGCCCAGGTAGACGACGTTGCCGTAATTGTCGGCCATGATCTGAATTTCTACATGCCGCGAATGGGATAAGTATTTTTCCAAATACACGCCGGCGTTGCCGAAGGAGCGTTCCGCTTCCTGTGAAGCCTGCCGCAGGGCCTTGACCAGCTCCGTGCTGTCTTCGACGATGCGCATCCCCTTGCCGCCGCCGCCGGCCGTAGCCTTGATCAGCACGGGATAGCCGATGGCTTCTGCCGTGCGGCGCGCTTCGTCTTCATCGCAGATGACGTCTTCCGTTCCCGGAATGACGGGCACGCCGACGCGCTTCATCGTGCTGCGGGCCATGGCCTTGTCGCCCATGTGGCGGATAGCTTCACCGCTGGCTCCGATGTAGGTGAAGTGATAGTTTGCGCAGGCGTCGGCAAAATCGGCGTTTTCCGACAAAAATCCATAGCCCGGATGAATGGCATCGGCCTTAGCCGCCTTCGCCGTTTCGATAATGCGGGCAATATCCAAATAGCTTTTCTTGGCCTGAGCCTGTCCGATGCAGTACGCTTCGTCGGCCAGGCGGACAGGCAGGGAATCGCGGTCGGCTTCAGAATATACGACGACGGCGCTGATTCCCAACTCGTGACATGCTTTGATAATACGCACGGCAATTTCGCCGCGGTTGGCAATCAATACTTTCTTAAACATATGCCCAAGCCCTTTCTATGCGCCGACATGGCCTTTTTTCACCTTGAACAACGGCTGGCCGAATTCGACGAACTCGCCGTCTTTTACCAGCACTTCCGTAATCTCGCCTTCTACCATCGCTTCGACTTCCGTAAAGAGCTTCATCGCCTCCAATACGCAGACGACCGTATTCGGCGTCACGGCCGAGCCGACCTTTACGAAGGGAGGCGCCTTGGGGTCCGGTGCGCTGTAGAAGGTGCCTACGATAGGCGCCGTAATTTCGACGATGTGCTCGCCGGGCTGCGGGGCTTCAGCCGGAGCGGCGGCGGGCTGGACAGCCGGCATCATCGGCTGCGGCACGGCGACGGCTACGGGCGCGCCGCCCTTTTCCAGCAGGACCTTTCCGTCCTCATAGGCCAGTTCCATCTTATTCAGGGATGACGTTTCAAGAATCCGTACTAATTCCTTGATTTCTTCTAGCGATAACAAACAAATCCCTCCTAGTTATAGCATGCCTGCGACGGCAATCTTTATATTTTCCATGCAGCGTTCCATGTCGATAAACAGACGCTCGCCTTCTTCGTTGCTGATCAGCCTGAAATACATGCGGTCGCCCGGCTTGAGCTGGGCCACGCGGGCTACGTCTACCTGGGCGACCTGGCCGATGACGGGATAGCCTGCCGTCGTCTGGTGGTCAGCCATCAGGATGATGGGCATGCCGTTGGGCGGCACCTGTACGGTTCCCAGCCCGGCAACTTCGGAAATCATTTCCAGGGGCCGCTTCATTTCCAGCTTAGGGCCGTTCAGGCGATAGCCCATGCGGTCGGACTGTGTCGTAATGAGAAAGTCCGTCCCGAAGAAGTCGTACTTGGCCTTTTCCGTAAACTCGTCGTACTGCAGTCCGGCCATGACCTTAATCGGCTTGCGCAGCCGCTCCGGCGTCGTATGAACCTTGCTGATGCTCCAGCGGGCATGCGTAAAGGAATGAGCGCCGCGGGTCAGCAGGTTGAACATCATCTGCTGGCCGTACTCGCTGGGCTCCTTCGTATTCAGCAAATCGCCGCGGCGCAGGGCCCGCCCTTCCAACCCGCCGAACTGAGCCCGCAGATAGGTGCTCTTGCTGCCCATGACGACGGGCACGTCGTACCCGCCGGCCACGGCCAGATAGGCCCGGCAGCCGACGACACAGGGGCCGAAGCGCAGGATCGCGCCGGCCTTGACGGCGACGGGACGGTGCATGGGCACCTTCTGGCCGTCGATCACCGGGCCGAAATCGCCGCCGGTAATAGCGATGAGCGTATCCGACGTAAACTCGATCGTCGGCCCCATGAGGGTGATTTCCAAAGCCCCTTCGGTTTCATCATTGCCGACCAGTATATTCGCCAGCCGCAGGGAATACACGTCCATCGCCCCTGAAGGGATGACGCCGATCTTCTGGTATCCATAGCGTCCCGTATCCTGAATCGTCGTCAGCAGGCCCGGGCGGATAATGTTAAGACTCATGGCCGTATTCCTCCTTTAAGGCTGCAAATTCTTCTTCCGATACGGCGTAAAACTTCACGATGTCGCCGGCGTGCAGCAGGCTCGGATCGTCTTCCTTCTTCAAGGAAAACATATCCATCGGCGTGCGCCCGATAATCTGCCAGCCGCCGGGCGTGCTCAGGGGATATCCCCCGGTCTGTTCGCCGGCAATGCCGATGCTGCAGGCCGGTATGGCTACGCGCGGCGTATCGCGGCGCGGCGTGGCGATGCGCTTGTCCATGCCGCCCAAATAGGGAAATCCCGGACAGAAGCCGATCATGTACACCAGGTATTCCGGCTCCGTATGGATGGCGATGACTTCCTCTACAGACAAATGATTGTACTGGGCCACATAGTCGATATCCGGCCCGTATTCTCCGCCGTAGCATACGGGAATCTGCACGACCCGGGCCGTTTCCTTCTGTACGTCGGCCAGCTGTTCCATGCATCTGCAGAGGTACGCCGACGTAATCTCCAGGGCCGAGTCGCTTTTATACTTACCGGCCTGCTTTTTGACGACGAAGGGATTGTAGTACACGGCCAGGCTCGTATACGAAATGACGTATTCTATCATCCCGGCGAAGGGATGGGTTTCCAAATAATCGGCCAGCGCCTTGACCTTGCAGTGAATTTCCGGGCTGATCGTACTGCCGAAATTCACGAGGACGCCGGCTTCGCCTAACGGTTTTATCGTAAATTCATGGTTCAAGCGTAACAGCCTCCCTGTCACATAAACAATTTAGGCAGCTGCTTCATAATAGTCAGCACGCCCATGTACGCCGTCATGATAACGACGATGACGCCGAAAATGCTCATCCACACCGGATGCTTGTAATCGCCGACGATCGATTTCTTATGGGCCGCGATGATCATGACCAGCAGCGTAACCGGCAGGATCAGACCGTTCAGCGTCCCTACGAGGATCAGCGTCTTGACGGGCTGTCCGACGAAGGCAAAGACGACCGTCGAAAAGACGATGAAAGCGATGACAAACCAGCGGTAGTTGTTTTCGATCTTAGGGCTGAAGGTGCGGATAAAGGAAACGGACGTATAGGCCGCGCCGATAACCGACGAAATAGCCGCCGACCACATGACGACGCCGAAGACCTTGTAGCCGATATCGCCGACAGCCAGCTTGAATACCGAAGCCGGCGGATTGGCCGGGTCGAGCTGCAGGCCGCTGGCTACGACGCCCAGCGTCGCCAGGAACAGGAATACGCGCATGACGCCGGTCAGGCAGACGCCGGTAACGGAGCTGCGCGTAATCTGGGGCAGCGCTTCCTTGCCGACAACGCCGGCGTCGACCAGGCGATGGCCGCCGGAGAAGGTAATATACCCGCCGACGGTGCCGCCGACGAGGGTGACGATCGCCAAGGGATCGATGACGTCGGGCACGAAGGTCTTCATGACCGCTTCGCCTACAGGCGGGGCCGAAGACACGGCGACGTACAAGGTCAGCACGATCATGACCACGCCGGCAGCCTGGGTGAATTTGTCCATGAGCACGCCTGCCTCTTTAAACACGAAAATCGAAATGGCAATCACTGCGCTGATGACCGCGCCGGTTACGGTATCCATGCCGAAGATGACACTGAAGCCCATGCCGGCGCCGGCGATATTGCCGATGTTAAAGCCCAGGCCGCCCATGACGATCAGGGCCGCCACGACGTATCCCAAGCCGGGAAGGACCATATTGGCCACGTCCTGGCCGCGCTTTCCCGAAATGCCGATGACCCGCCATACGTTGAGCTGCGAGCCGATATCCAAAATAATAGACGTCAAGATGACGAAGCCAAAGCTGGCCAGCAGCTGCTCCGTAAACACGGTCGTCTGCGTTAAAAATCCCGGGCCGATAGACGACGTAGCCATCAGGAAGGCCGCGCCCATCAGCACGCTGAAATCAAATCCTTTTTTAGTTTTCATACTCTCGCCTCTTCCTCCTTCATCTCAAGACACCCTTACCGGTGTATAAAGGACGTTATCTGAATCTGTTCCTTCTGCAGCGCCTCGCCGATGCTCCTGGCAAAGGCCAGGGCCTTCGGGCTGTCGCCGTGAATGCAAACCGTATCGGCCTTGACGGGAATATCCTTGCCCGTCGCCGTACGGACCTTGCCTTCGGTAATCATCGTCAGTACCTGCCGTATCGACGCGGCGTCGTCTGTAATCATGGCGTTCGGCTGCGTCCGCGGCGTCAGCGACCCGTCTTCCTGATAGGTCCTGTCGGCGAATACCTCGCTGGCCGTCTGCAATCCCGCAGCTTCCCCGGCTTTGACCAGCCAGCTGCCGGCCAGGCCGAACAGCACCAGCTGCGGGTCGACATCGTACACGGCCTTGGCAATCGCTTCGGACATGGCCTGATCCTTGGCCGCCATGTTGTACAGGGCTCCGTGGGGCTTGACGTGCTGCAGCCTGCCGCCTTCGGCCTTGACAAAGGCCGACAGGGCCCCGACCTGATAGACGATTAAATCGTAGATTTCATCGGGCTTCATGACGATATTGCGGCGGCCGAAGCCGTTCAAATCCATAAAGCCCGGATGCGCGCCGACTGCCACGCCCCGTTCCAGAGCCAGGCGCACCGTCTTGTGCATGACGAAGGGGTCGCCGGCATGCATGCCGCAGGCGATATTCGCCGAGCTGACGTAATTCAAGACGTCGCTGTCGTTGCCGATAGTATACATGCCGAAGCTTTCGCCCAAATCGCTGTTTAAATCGATTTTCATCATCTGAAATTCCTCCCGTTTATTTTCATATTTTATACAAAAAAGCGCTGAATATTAAACATACTCAGCGCTTTTATCCAGTAAAGTATATTTATAATTCATTATAATATACCACGGAAACCCTTGTCAATATATAGTCATTTCGACTATTTTCTTAAATTTTTAATAAAAACAGGGCCTATCTTCCGTTCTGGCGGTACATTACATATTTTCACATACTTTAAAGATTTTTATTGCATCAATATAAATTTTTTTATTTTTATCGCTATAATCCTGCGTTTTTATTTTCAAATGAAATTTAATTGCGCCATTCGAAAACGCCGCGGTTCAGGACAGCCTTCCCCGTCGTCTTGTTGACCAGCTTGAAGTAAGCCGTTCCTTCACCCATCTTCCAAAGCTGCAGCATAACCGGCGTATCGGGGAACAAGACTGACGTCATCTGCGCCGCCATGCGGGTCATCCGTTCCGGCTCGCCCGGAATCAGCGCGCCTATCGCCATGCGGCAGGCAAAGCCGAAGGAGCACAGGCCCTGCATGAACGACGTTTCAAAGCCCATCTTCTGGGCGTACTGCGGGTCGACGTGCACTAAATTCGTATCGCCGGTCAAGCGGTACAGGAGGTTCTGCACGGGGCTGATATAATCGTCGATTTCAACGTCGGGACCCCTGTCGGGAATCTGGACGGGGCTCTTGGGCATGGGCGCGCCGCCGAAGCCGCCGGCTTCGTGAAAAAAGGTCGTCGAGTAGTTGGTGCATACGTCGTTGCCCGCCTCGTCGCGCACGTCGATGCGCGTGCGCACGACGGCGCCCTTGCCTTCGCCGCGGTCGTATACGTCTGTAATAACATCCTGGTACTGGAAGGTTCCCTTAATCGGATCGATAGGCCGGTGCATGATAATTTCGTGGTCCATGTTCAAGAAGGAAATAGTCGGCTTGATGATGTCATTGGCCAGCATAGACGCCGGCAGAGGCATCCACTGATACGGCCGGACGTTGACCGTCCCCCAGTACGGCACGGTACCGTAGGTCGGGATGGCCTTCAAATACTTCTCATAGGTATACATCAAATCGTCCCGCTTGGCTCCGACTGCCAAAGCGTACAATACGACGTCGCGCCAGTTGTACTCCAGATAGCGCGGCTCCATCTTTTTTCCTACGAGGATTTCATCCAATTTCAGCTTCATCATACGTCACTCCTTTATGCGTTCTCGCGTCTAGTATCTACGTACTATTGTACACGATGCACAAGGGAATATCTACAGGACCGTATGCCCCCTGGCTGGACTTTTATTGCCAATACCTGTCCAGACGGGCGGCGGCAGCCTCGATGTCGTTGATCAGCTTGCACGTGTGATACCCGTCGGCCACGGCGTGATGAACTGAGACGGCCAGCGGCAGCAGCACCTTTTTCCCGGCAGCCTCGAATTTTCCGAAGCGGATGAGGGGGAACAGGAGAGAATTTTCAGCATACGTATCCTGAGAAAAGGACGTGAAATGAAGCCACGGCACCGACGATACAGGACAGAAATTAGGCGGCTGATTGGGCTTGGCCTTGACGAAGCCTTCTCCATTCTTGTAGGTCTCTATGTCTGCGGCAACGCCGTCGTAAAAGGCCCGCAGGTCCCCATCGTACTCGCTCCAGATATCAGAAAAAGTCTTATCCTCTTCGTGAAAGACCGTATAACAGGGCACGACGACATCCCAGTATCCCAGCCGGCCGTCGCCGTCAAAGCTCATGCGGAATTCCCTGTTCTCATTGACGGCCCGCATGATCGCATACAACATAAGAGGAAAAAACCGCAGCTGCCGCTGTTTCTGAAACTCCCGCAGCGGCGCAATATCGATGTGGGCCGTCAGCGTGTAGCGGCACTTGATTTGATTGTAATAATAATTGAAATGGTCCCTGCGGGGCCACGTTTCCCAGTCGATGGGATGAAACATAAGCAATCTCTCCTCACTATCCAGATATGGCGCAGCGGACGGCCTTATACGATTTTTTCGGCAATCAGTATATCCATCACATGCTGATGCAGCGTGCCGCCGCTGACGCAGTCGAAGATAATTTCTTCGCAGCGGTGGAATTTCCAATCGGCAAACAGCGAAAACAGCTCGCCTGACCGCCAATAACCGCCGTCGATCTCTTCATCAGGCGGAGGCGGAATAAAAGGCTTCTGGACGAATACGTTCAGGGCGCACAAGCCGCCGGGCCGGATGCAGCGCTGGTACTCCTGCAGGATGGCGCCTCGCCGCTCCGGCGGAAGATAGTGCAGCACGCCGCTTGCAAACAGTATATCATATTCCTGCTGCGGCACATACTCCAGCATGTCGGCCCGGAAGAATTCTGCCGCCGCCGTCGGATGCTGGCTCGCCAGCCATTTCGCCTTGGCTATGCCTTCGGCGGCTAAATCAAAGCCGACAGCGTCGTACCCGCACCGCGCCAGAAACACGGCGTCCTTTCCCTCGCCGCATCCCATATCCAGGACCAGGCGTCGCTGCGACGGCGGTTTCAGCCGCAGGATATCGTAGCACATTTCATTGGGCTCCAAGCCCCAATAAAACTCGTCGGCCTTATACCGGTCGTCATAGACAGTCTTTCCATACTGCCGATGATGCCCCAGCAGCTCGTCGGTGCTCGTCTGCAGCAAATCCGCCAAGGCCGGCAGCAGCAGGATATCGGGCATCGTCTTGCCCCGCTCCCATTTGGAAATGGCCTGAGCCGATAGGTGCAGAGCCTTCGCGATATACTCCTGCGTAAAACCCAGCTCCTTGCGGCGGCGCAGCAGTATATTTCCAAATTGTGTCTTCATCGCTTTCACCTCTCCCTCTAATGGTACGGCACGACGCTTTGCTATGGCAATAACTGCCTGCGGGAATTATTCAGACAAATTCCCCTATCCGTTGATATGGCAGAATTCCTCGAAATATCCGAATCACTCAGCCCAACGTTGCGATGTATCCTAAAATCAGCTATCATCAAATAAAAACCATATAGGAGGGCAGCTTCATGGCACAACACATCATCGTCGTCGACTACGACCCTTGCTGGGAACAGAAATACCTGGCCGAAGCGGAAACCATACGCGCCATTCTGGGCGAAAACTGCACGGCAATCTTCCACATCGGCAGCACCGCCGTCAAAGGACTGAAAGCCAAGCCCATTATCGACATCATGCCCGTCGTCCGCGACATAGCCGCTGTAGACGAAAAGCAAGGCGCCTTCGAAGGAATAGGCTACGAATACTTAGGCGAATTCGGCATGGCCCGCCGGCGCTACCTGCGCAAAGGCGGCGACGAGCGGACGCACCAGGTCCATATCTTTCAGGAAACGGACAGAGCCAATATCGAACGCCATCTGGCTGTCCGCGATTTCCTGCGGGCCCACGGCGAGATCGCCCGGCAGTACGGCGCGCTGAAGGAAACCCTGGCCCGCCAATATCCCTACGACATCGAAGGCTACTGCGACGGCAAAGAGGCCTTTGTAAAAGACCTGGAGCGCCAGGCATTGCGTTGGAAACAGAACGCACCTTCATCTATTTGACGAGGTGCCGTCCAGATGATATAGTAAAAATCAGATACGTTAAACACATGCGTTATATCCGTTATTTTTCTTTACATAATAAATAATTATATCTGTTATGTTTTGTTTTTAAATGCTATCATGCCATATATCATCAAATAATGCCATTACGGCATCGTACGAAAGGAGTTTTGCCTTATGAAAAATACCGTCGCTACGCTGCAGGCGCAAAAGGACAACCACGACAAGATTACCATGCTCACGGCTTACGACTATTCGACGGCCAAGCTCATGGACGAAGCGGGCATCAACATGCTGCTCGTCGGCGATTCTCTCGGCATGGTCATGCTCGGCTACGAAGACACCCTGCCGGTCACGATGGAAGACATGATCCATCACACCAAAGCCGTATCGCGGGGCGCAAAAAACGCTTTCGTCGTCGGCGACATGCCCTTCATGTCCTACCAGACATCTATTTACGACGCCGTATACAACGCCGGCCGGCTCATGAAGGAAGGCCGCTGCCACGCCGTCAAGCTCGAAGGCGGCATGAGCGTATGCCCGCAGATTAAAGCCATCGTCGAAGCGGGAATTCCCGTCGTCGGCCACATCGGCCTGACGCCCCAGTCGGTCAACGCCTTAGGCGGCTTTAAAGTACAGGGCAAGAGCGAAGAAGCAGCCCGCAAGCTCATAGAAGAAGCCAAAGCCGTCGAGGCGGCCGGAGCCTTTTCCATCGTCCTCGAATGCGTACCGGCTAAGCTTGCCGAGCTCATTACGGCGTCCCTGCGCATCCCGATCCTCGGCATCGGCGCCGGCGTCCACTGCGACGGCCAAATCCTGATTTATCAGGACATGCTGGCCCTGTTCAGCGACTTTACGCCGAAATTCGCCAAGCAGTTCGCCAACGTCGGAGCCCTCATGAAGCAGGCCTTCGCCGACTACATCAAGGAAACAAAAGAAGGCGCCTTCCCCGGCCCGGAACACGGCTTTAAAATCGACGACGAAGTCATTGAAAAATTAAAACAGTAAAAAACAAAAAAGCTATGCCTTCCCATGGAAGACATAGCTTTTGATCGTTGATACGCCATATGCCAAAAATATATACGACAGCCTTTGACATAGCCCGTATATATCGCATATACTAAACATCTAGGCGCTGCAAAAAGCGGTAGGCGGTTAATCCTGGCCCCGGAAAGGGGCGATGCCCTATGACACCATACGACCTGTTGGCCTTCGTGTTCTTAGTGGCAATTTGCATTATTGCATTAAAAGCATAAAAGGAAATCCGCCCCACAGCTACCAACTATAGGCGGATTTTCTTTTTTCCTATGATATGGGGCTGACCGTTGCCGGCAGCGCCTTTTTTCTATGTTTATTATACGTAAATCCTGTCAATTCGTCAAATATCCGAGACGCTACGGCTCGTAAATATCGCCGTATTCCTTATGCCGTTTGAGCCACGCCGACGCATAGGAACACGACGCGCCGGTTTTACGGCCTGTACTGCGGATGTAATCCGCCGCGGCCTGCACCAGCATTCCCGCCGTTCCCTGCCCCTGCTGCGACGGGTCGACGCCCGTATGGACAATATCGTATTTCCCGTTCTGATCCTGAAGGAAATCAATCTCACCGACAGTCTTTCCCTCTTCATCTTCTATCCAAATTCGCTTGTCGCTGTATAACATCTTCATGGCATATCATCTCCTTTGTTCTTAGTATATGCCATGAAAGCTGCCCTGTATGTTGTTTTTCCAACAAAAGCTATATTTCTCCATACTTAAAACGCATCCCATTCAGCAAAGCGTTCATTCATGCGCTTTTTCTTTTGCCTTGCCTTTGCCGGCCCTTCTGACGCCGGGCCGAAGGGCATTTTTCCTGCTTCTACTGTGCGCTTATAGAACAGGGCGACGGCTTCTTCTTCGCTTAATCCCATGCGGGCAAAGATAGCCGCCGCTTCCTTGCGCAGCTGTTCATCTATCATCCTGGTGTTCCGCCCCTTTCTCCATACGCCTGCGATGGCGTTCTTCCGCTTCGCCGTTGATGCCGTCGAGAGTCGCCATATGCCCTACGGCATACAGCATTGTCTTCAGCATGACGACGCCCAGCACAGCTCCCGTACCTTCTCCCAGAGCCATGTCAGCGTGGATAGGCACGTCGTATTCATCTATACCGCACAGCCGCAAGGCCGCGCTCATGCCGGGCTCGCGGGAAATATGCGACGGCAGCGCATACTGCCGCACGGCCGGATGGGTCTTCACGGCGCAGGCCAGGGCTACGGCTGTAATAAATCCGTCGATGTAAAACGGCAGATGAACGTCGGCACAGGCCAGCATTGCGCCGTACAAGGCAACTAAGTCGAATCCGCCGACGCAGCGCAGGGCGTCCTCCGGCGTCTGGATTTCCCCTTCATATTTTTGCAGCGCCTCCTTGACGACCTGCTCTTTGTGAAACCAAAGGCGGTAATTGCCCTTAGACGAGCCGTGGCCGACGAGAAACGCGCTGCCGGCCGGCGCTATGGCCGTCAGCACGGCGGCCGACGTCGTCGTGTTTCCTATGCCCATTTCACCGAAGGACAGGATGTTGCATCCCCGGGCTTTCGCCGCTTCGACCCGTTCCCTGCCGACGGCGGCGGCGCGGGTAAATTGTTCCGTTGTCATCGCCGGCTGTACCGAAAAATCGGCCGTCCCTCTGGCGATTTTCCTGTCGACGCCGACGGCGTCTTCACTGTCGATGCCGACGTCTACGACTTCGTAGGGAATGCCGTGACAACGGCAGAAACAGGTCACAGCCGACGTTCCTTCCGTCATATGCACGCTCTGCATGTACGTAATATCAGACAGCTGAGCTACGACGCCGGAGCGGACGACGCCGTTGTCCGCGGCAAAGATAATATGGCGGGGACGAAGTTCCTCCTGAAAGGAGCCCCAGGCCAGGAAAACCTGACGCACCTGCTGCTCCAGCAGGCCCAGGCTTCCCGGCGGCTTGGCTAAGTTATGGAGCCGTTCGTCTACTTGCGCTGCAAAATCCATTATACCGTCATCCCTTTATAAGCCCAATAAGCGCGCCGCCGCGCCTCACCCTGCTCATCCAGCGCCGGCAGCGTTACGCCGTGGGGCCGGGCCTGTCCCGTTTCCTCTTCGATATGGACGAAGGATACGAAGCATTCCGCCGCCATGGCCCCGTCGGAGCGCCGCGTCATGGCGATATGGGCGCCGACGCTCGTCGTCCCGGCATAGACGACGGTACTGGAAATATCGATGGTGTCGCCTTTGCGGACCGGCCGGAGAAACCGCAGCCCGTCCAATCCCAGGCAGACGATATGGCCGCTGTTCAGAAAGCTTTGCACGGCCAGAAAGCCGCACTCAATCATATACGACGCCGCCTGCCCGGCAAACAGCGTGTCATGAGGATTTAAGTCCTTTCCCAGTACCATATGAGCCGCCGATACGTGCCTGTCGATTCCCGTCATAGTCATTCCTCCCCAACTTACCGTTAATGTATCTATTGTATCATACTATAGCGAGGAAATAAGCCTAGTCTAGCCTTGAAAATTCGTTTTTTTTATGTCAAAATAAAACAATATAGAGGGGGTATAGTATGTCTACGATTAAAGATATCGCTCGTGAAGCCGGCGTTTCCATCGCCACCGTTTCCATCGTCCTGAACGGCAAGGGACAGGAACGAAAAATTTCCAAGGAAACGCAGGCCCGGATACACCAAATCGCCAAACAGCTGAAATACGTGCCGAACCAGTCGGCTAAAAAGCTGCGGGCTACGCAGAAAAACAGTTACGCCATAGCGTTTTATTGGGCGACGGACTTCCGCATCAATTACCTGGCCCGTATTACGCTGGGTATTCAAAAAGAAATTATGCAGCAGAATAAGGTCGTCCACCTGACCGTCGTGCCCTACGAGGTCGACAACCTGAAAAAGCAGATGGAAACGACGCAGAATGAATTTTTTAACGGCATCATCATCGCCAATATGTCTAACGCCGACATGGAATATTTAAACTCCTGCGACATTTCCTATCCCGTCGTCCTGTTCAACAGGGAATCGCCGAAATACAGCAGTGTCACCATGGACAACTACGAAGTCGGCGCCCAGGTCGCCCGCCATTTCCTCGACAAGGGAATCTACGACGCCGGCGTGCTGACCCACGACACGACCTTCCCCATCATGCGCATGTGGATGAAGGGCTTTCTCGACACCTTTGCCGAAGCCGGCCATCCCGTGCCGGAGGAAAATATCGTCCTGTGCGACACGTCGTCTTCCAGCGCTATCGACGCGACGAAGAAGCTCTATGCAGAAAAGCGCCTGCCGAAGGCCATGTTCTGCGAATCCGACGTACTGGCTCACGGCATGCTGTTCGCCTGCCATGAATTGGGCGTCTCCATTCCCGGCGACGTAGAAGTATTTACCATCGGCATCAACATGGCCGAATTCAACGATTACGCCATTCCGTCCTTGTCCCGCATCGATATTCCCATGCGGGAAATCGGCGAAAAATGCCTCCATCTCCTCGTCGACCTCATCGAAAAGAAGACGCCGAATCCGACAGTCGTCTACGCCGAGGGCATTAAAATCATCGGCCAGTCGTCGCCGGAAGCCTAATGGCCCGGCCGGAGGAGAGGGGATTCCGTTGCGCCGCCGCGGCAAACATGGTATACTGAACCTATCTTGGGGGAGTATGGGTTCTGGTGTGCCCTCTGGTCTTCAAAACCAGTATGAGGAGTTAAGAGCTTCTTAGGTAGGTTCGATTCCTACACTTTCCCGCCAACTACCCGACAAGGCAGCCCGCAAAGCCGCCTTGTCTTTTTTAGTATCTAGCCGCTCCGTTTGCCTTTGCAATAGAAGCAGCCCGATAAAAAAGCGAAGACCCGTAGTCGCGGTCTTCGCTGTTTTTACGTTATCCTTCGGCTACGGCCTTGGCAATTTCCGTGCAGATCAGGGGAAATTCGTCGTCCCGCAGCGTCCGTACGGACAGGCACAGCCAGTCTTGCTGCACTCTGGCGACAACGGGGACTTCGGCATGGCGCAGGCGGCGTTCTAATTCTGCCGCCGTCAGGCCTTCTGACGCGACGGCGGCGGCGTACCCCGGCAACGTATATTCCGGATAGGAACCGCCGCCGACCATGTCGCGGACCGGCACGGTCTGCACCTGCAGGGCCGCGTCGGCAGTCCGCAGCATTTGGGCCAGCACATCGGCTCGCCGCAGGCATTCCTTCTGGGTCCGCGCCAGCATCTGCAGCGCAGGAATAGACCGTATTGCCAGGTCTTCGTCCCGGTACAGCTGCAGCGTCGCCTCCAAGGCGGCCAGGGTCATCTTATCGACCCGCAGGGCCCGCAGCAGCTGGTGCTGTTTCATCGGCTCGATATACTCGGCCTTGCCGACGATAATGCCGGCCTGCGGCCCGCCGAGAAGCTTGTCGCCGCTGAACATGACGACATCGCAGCCTTGCTTCAGGACCTCCTTTACAGTCGGCTCGTAGGGCAGGCCGAAGCGGCGCATGTCGACGAATAATCCGCTGCCCAGGTCGTTGATGAGGGGCAGGCCCTTGGCGTGGGCCAGCTCGGCCAGCTCCTGGGCAGGCACGCTTTCAGAAAAGCCTATGATGCGGTAATTGCTCGTATGGACTTTCATAATCGCGCCGGTACCTTCGCCGACGGCCCGGCTGTAGTCTGACAGGTGGGTCTTATTGGTCGTCCCGACTTCCCGTATCGTGCCGCCGCTGGCTTCGATGACGTCGGGAATGCGGAACAGGCCGCCGATTTCCACGAGTTCTCCCCGGGAAATCACGACTTCCTTCCCCTGCGTCATCGACGTCAGGGCCAGCAGCACGGCGGCGGCGTTGTTATTGACGACGAGTACGTCTTCCGCCCCAGTCAGCTCTTTCAGCAGCGACTGCAGGTGGGCATAGCGGGAGCCGCGGCGCCCTTCGTCCAGATCGTATTCCAAGTTCGAGTACGACGCGGCGATTTCGCCTACGTGCCGTCCAATCTCCTCGCTCAGTACAGACCGGCCCAAATTCGTGTGAAGAATTGTCCCCGTAGCGTTGACGACTGTTTTCAGGCGCAGGGATTTCTGCCGGCGGAAATAGGCCAGCACCATGCCGTCCAGCTCGTCCTCTGCCGGTACGTCGCGGCGGCGTTCGGCCAAAATGTCCCGGCGCAGTCCGGCCAATACGTCCTGTACAGCTTGTTTTATCAGGCTGCGGGACAGGTTTTGTTCCCATTCGGCCAGCGCAGGCCGCTGCAGCAGTACGTCTACTTTGGGAAGCTGCCGCAGCAGCTGTCTTGTATCTTGTTTCATTGCCTCACCTGCTTTCTATACAATCTGCGCCGTCGTCGAGGACTCGCCCTCCTTCGGCGCGCCGCGTCACGTGCTGTTCATCCATGTAATCCAGTAATTGAAGGGCCCCTTTGCGCCCGATACCTAAGAGATCGCGGAAGGCAGCCAGCTCAATGGGCCCCTTTTCCCGCACGTAGCGGCAGAGGCGGCGCACGGCATCGTCATAGGCCTGGCGCGCTACGGCGTACTCCGGCGATAAGATCACAGCCGTCTTCCCCCGCATGGCTTCCAGCACGGCCCGGCCATCCGGCCAGGGAGCGATCAAATCGCTGATCTTTACAGGCGTATACCCCGACTGGATTAAGGCCGCCGTCATGGCGTCGCGGGCCTTTTTCTGCTCCGGCGTAAATACGACGCGGAACCGGCTGGCCGCTGCGACGGCATCCTCTATGCGGCAGCTCCCGTCTCCTTCCATGAGGCGCAGGATCTCGCCGGCTTCTTTTTCCGACAAGGAACCGCCCAAACGAGAGCGGAACTCGCCGAGGGGCATGCCCGGGCGCAGGGGATATTCCTTGTGATAGGCCAGCAGGAGCTGCACGGCCCGGCCTTTAAGCTTTTGATACGCCTCCCGATGGATATAGCCGGCCGCCGTCTCGTACAGAACGCCCTCTTCCGAAAGGCGGGCTGCAGCTGCGTCCAGTACGGCGGCATCTGCTCCCAAGGCGGCCTGCACGTCGGCCTGACGGGCAAAGGATTTCGCCTTGTGGAGCAGGTAATCGCAGAGCCCTTCGTCGAGGCTGCCGCTGTCCTTCGCTTTTAAGCTGTCCAGCACGGCTTCCTTAAAGCGGCGGTGCTTGCGGGGATTAGCGTCCAGTACTTCGCCGCCGCCTAGGGTGCGCATGGGGGAAAAGGTCCGCAGGATAAATCGATCCCTTGCCTTGACGACGATTTCATCCCCTTCCAGCCGCAGCTGCACAAAGCCTTCCTGTCCGGGCAGAATCGACTCCACGCCCAGGGGAACAGCCCGAACCATGACTTCCTGCGTCCCGACGAGGAGACGCAGGCGATCCCACATCTGAATCAGACAATCTGCTCGCTTTAAGCAGGAAACCTTGGCGTCGATCATTCTCGTCGGCGTCAAATCGGCGGAAGCACACAGCACATTGCCGCGACGTACCTCATCCGTCCCGATGTTGGCCAGATTGAAGGCCGTCCGCTGGCCCGCCTCGGCCCGTCCGACGTTTTGCTCATGAATCTGTATATTCCGAACCCGCACGGCCCGCTTCTTCGGATACAAAAACAGCTCGTCGCCGACGGCCACAGCTCCGTCCAGCAGCGTCCCCGTCACGACGGTACCGAAGCCCTTTACGGAAAAGGCCCGGTCGATATTCAGGCGGGCCGCGCCGCCGGAGTACCGTTCCGACAGATCTTCCGTCATGGCCTGTATCTTGACGACGAGGTTCGAAAGGCCCCGTCCCGTAAGGGCGTCCGTTTCGACGATGTCAGCATTGGCAGCTGCTGTATCGGCCAGCTTGGCACGGATATCCTCCTTGACCAGTTCCAGCATGTCCTCGTCGACCGTATCGGCCTTCGTAACGACGACGAGATACTTCTCAATTCCCAGAAGTGTCAAAATATCCATATGCTCGACCGTCTGGGGCATGACGCCTTCATTGGCATCTACGACCAGCAGCACCATGCCCAAGCCGGGCAGGCCGGCGACCATATTTCGGATAAATCGCTCGTGTCCTGGAACGTCGACGATGCCGGCGCGCGTGCCGTCGGGCAAATCCAAATAGGCGAAGCCCAGGTTAATCGTCAGGCCCCGCCGCTTTTCTTCCTTCGTCGTATCCGTATCGATACCGGTCAGGGCCTTTACCAGGGTCGTCTTGCCATGGTCTACGTGGCCGGCCGTCCCGATGACGACATGTCTTGCCATTTACGCACCGCCTCCCTGTTTTTCATAAGACACCTTCAATCCGTCCCGCACGGCATGATACAAGCTCTCGCAGGAAAAGCCGCATTGCGCCAGCATCGCCGTCAGCGACCCTTCCTCCTCCAGGTCGTAGCGCAGGGAAAATCCGCAGCTGGCGTAAATTTTTCCCGGCGTCGGCACGATGCGGGCCTTTATCTGACGCCGCTTAGCTTCCGCCTCGGCCTGCATCGCGTCCTTCGTATTGTAAAACAAAGCGATGCCATACGTTTCCATAGGCCCTCCTACGGCTTGACAATACGGTCGGCCGTCCGCATCAATTCGACGATGCGGTACATATTCGTGATTTCGCCGACAGCGACTTTATCCGTCAGCCCGTAGAAATTGAGGCAGGCGCCGCAGGCGTAAATCGGCACGCCCATCTGCGCCAGCTTCTGCAAATCTTCCAGCGATTCCGAGCCTTCCGTTACCAGGGGCACGCCGCCGTTGTAAAAGACGACGCACTGAGGCAGGACGTCCTGCTCCGTCAGGGTATACAGGAAGGTCTTGAGCAGGCTTTTGCCGAAAGCCTCGTCGCCGACGCCCATGTACGGCGAATTGACGACGACGATATACGAATCGACGGCCTTCGCCATTTCGGCTGCTGGAGACGAGACCGCCGCCTGCCCGTTCTTGGCGATGACGACGACGTAGCGATCCGGCGATTCTTCCGTCAGCGTATACGTGCAGCCCAGCTGATCGGCCAGGCGCTTTAAGTTTTCCGTCGCGATTTTATTATCGACAATCGTCTCCACTACGTCGTGTTCCTTCAGTGCTTTATGGGTTTGAATTACGGGAAGGGGGCAGGCCTTGCCCGTCATATCGATTTTAAACATGTTTCCATTCCTCCTTATACGATACGTTCTATTTCATCATTCTCCGCCGGCCTCACGTCTCCATGGCGGCAATATCCCGCAGGGCCCGCAGGGCCGCCGCGACGTCGTCCTCCGTCGTAAACCGGGAAAAGGAAAAGCGCACGGCGCCGCGCCGCTCCGTATGGAGCTCTTCGTGCATAAGCGGGGCGCAGTGAAATCCAGACCGCGTCGCCATGCCGTATTGATCCCATAAGATATCGCTGACCAAGGCCGAATCGGCGTCGCCGACATTCAGGGCGTATACGCCGACGCGAGGGCTGGAAAAGTCGCCGTACAGCGTGATGTTCGGCAGCTCCCGAACCCCTTCCGTAAAGATGCGCCCCAACGCCTCCTGATGGCGGACTGCCGCCTCCAGGCCTTCGTCAAGCAGCACCTGCACGCCTGCAGCCAGTCCGGCGATACCGGCAACGTTGGCCGTGCCCGCCTCGAATACACCCGGAATATCCCGCGGCTGTTCGTGGTCAAAGGAATGGACGCCGTCGCCGCCCGTAATATACGGCCGCACCTCCGTATCCTTTCGGATGCAGACGCCGCCCGTTCCTCCCGGCCCATAGAGTGATTTATGGCCCGTAAAGCACAGGGCCGTGACGACGCCGTCAGACAAGTCGATAGGATAGGCCCCTGCCGATTGGGACGCATCGACGACGAGCATCAGGGAATGCTTGCGGCAGAAAGCCTTGACGCGCTCCAAATCCACGACGTTGCCCGTCACGTTCGATGCATGGTTGCACACGACGGCCTTCGTCGACGGCCGCAGCTTCTGTTCCAGTTCGCCGTACTGCAGCGCGCCCGTACCGGCTTCCGAGCCTATAAAATCGACGGCCGTTCCCTGCTGCTCCAGCTGATACAGGGGCCGCAGGACGGCGTTGTGTTCCCATGTCGTCGTCAGGACGTGATCACCCGCTCCGAGCAGCCCTTTCAGCACCATGTTGAGAGCCGCCGTGGAATTATGCGTAAAGGCCACGTCGTACGCCTCGCCGGCATGAAACAGCGTCTTAATCAATTCCTTCGCCTGCAGCACTAACCCGTAGGCTCGCAGCGAATAGGCGTGGGCGCCCCGGGAAGGATTGCCCAGCAGGCCGCCGCTGAGGGCGTCGTACACGGCCTGGGCCACGGCCTGCGGCTTCTGCGCCGTCGTCGCGGCGTTGTCAAAGTAATACATGTCCATCGCTCCTTTCCGCAGAACTCCTAACCGATTTCATTTGTTAAAAAAAGGCAGCTCGCAACGGAGCTGCCTTTTATCTTGCCTGTAGGCGAATTAGAGGCCAAAGCGGGCAAAAATCGTATCGACATGGCTGAGCATCTTATGAACGTCGAAGCAGGCTTCGATGTCTTCGTTGCTCATGAATTTAGCAATATCTTCGTCTTTTTTGAGGTTTTCCAGGAAATCTTCCCCTTCGAGCCAGCGCTTCATGGCGTTGCGCTGTACCCAGCGGTAAGCCTGTTCGCGGACTGCGCCCTTTTCAACGAGGGTGTTGAGAAGAATCGGGCTGTAGATGAGGCCGCCCGTCAGGTTCAGGTCCTGCATCATCTTTTCCGGATATACGATGAGGCGGTCGACGACGCGCGTAAAGGTCTGGAGCATGTAGTCGAGGGCAATGGTGCTGTCCGGCAGAATAACCCGTTCGACCGACGAATGGGAAATATCCCGTTCATGCCAGAGCGCTACGTCTTCCAGCGCCGCCTGGGCGTTGCCGCGAATGACGCGGGCCAGGCCGCACATGCGTTCACACGTAATAGGATTGCGTTTATGCGGCATGATGGACGAGCCCTTCTGTTTGGGGCTGAAATATTCTTCCGCTTCGCGGACTTCCGTGCGCTGGAGGTGGCGGATTTCCGTAGCGAATTTATCGATGGAGCTGGCAATGACGGCCAGTGTCGTCACGAATTCTGCATGGCGGTCGCGCTGCAGCGTCTGGGACGAAATCGGCGACGCAGCGATACCCAAATGTTCGCAGACGTATTTTTCTACGAAGGGGTCGACGTCGGCGTAGGTGCCGACAGCGCCGGAAATCTTGCCGACGGCGATCGTTTCCTTCGCCCGTTTCATGCGTTCGATGTTGCGTTCCGTTTCAGCCAGCCAGTTGCAGAGCTTGAGGCCGAAGGTCGTCGCTTCGGCATGGATGCCGTGGGTACGGCCGATGCAGGGCGTATATTTGAATTCAACGGCGCGGCGGCGCAGAACGTCGCGGAAATCTTCCAGATCCTTGATGAGGATATCCGAAGCCTGCTTGAGCATATAGCCCATGGCCGTATCCTTTACGTCTGTCGACGTCAGGCCCAGGTGAACATATTTGCCGGCTTCGCCGATGTTTTCCGAAAGGGTGGAAACAAAGGCGGCAATATCATGATGTGTTTCCGCTTCGATTTCATGGATGCGTTCGACAGAAAACTTCGCTTTTTCGCGAATTTCCTTGGCCGCTTCCTTCGGCACGTTGCCGAGCTCGGCCTGGGCTTCGCTGGCCAGGATTTCTACCTGTTTCAGCGTATCCCATTCGTTGAATTCTGTCCAAATCTGACCCATTTCCGGTTTCGTATAGCGTTCAATCACGTTGAATCTCTCCTTTTTAGTTCATGAGTACGGTTGTAAAAAACTCACCAGTGCTATTATACACTATTTGCCATGCCAAAGGTAGGGCAAAGTGCGTATTTCATCGGCAAAGAACCCTTATTTCACGGACAAACCGCCGCAGGCCTCGTACATCCTGCGGCGGTTCTCTTATTCAACGACGAGCGCGCCTTCTTCGCGCTGCGCCGCGTAGCCTACGATTTCCGCGCAGGGAATCGCAGCCTGCAATTCTTGCAGCAAGGCCATGCAGTCCCGTTCCGAGACGGCGATGAGCAATCCTCCCGACGTCTGCGGGTCATACAGGATATCCATCATAGCCCGGCCGATGTCGCCCCTGACGATGACCTGCCCGTCCGTATAAGCCCGGTTGCGGTATGCGCCGGCGGGAATAAAGCCCATGTCGGCCATCTCGCAGGCTTCACCGTAATAGGGAACGCTTCCCGCCATGACGTGCAGCGTAAGGCCGCTTCCCCGGGCCATTTCAAAGGCGTGGCCCAAAAAGCCGAAGCCCGTCACGTCGGTGCAGCCGCCGACGTCGTAGCGGACCATGATATCCCTGGCCGCCTTGTTGAGCTGCGCCATTTGGCTGTGCAGCTCGCGCAGCAGGCCTTCCTCCACCATATCTCCCTGGGCCGCCGTCATGAGGATGCCTACGCCTAAGGGCTTGGTCAAAATCAATACGTCGCCTTCGCGGGCCGACGAATTGCGCAGGAGCTTCTGCGGATGGACGAAGCCCGTCACAGACAGGCCGTACTTAGGCTCCTTGTCTTCTATGGTATGGCCGCCTGTAATGAGGACGCCCGCTTCATAGGCCTTATCATAGCCGCCCTGCAGGATAGCCCGGACGGCATCCTTTCCCATCTGCGAATTGATGCACATGACGTTCATAGCCAGCTTCGGCTCGCCGCCCATGGCATACACATCGCTCAGGGCGTTGGCCGCCGCAATTTGTCCAAATAAGAACGGGTCGTCGACGATGGGCGGAAAGAAATCGACGGTCTGCACCAAGGCCAATTCCTCGCTGACGACGTATACCGACGCGTCGTCGCTCTTATCGTAGCCGACGATCAGCCGTTCGTCATATCTTGTTGGAATACCTTCCAACAGCTGCGCCAGTTCCCCGGCGCCAATCTTAGCACCTCACCCCGAGCAGGACGCCATTTGAGTCAATTTGATCCTTTCATCCATAGCCGGCACCTCCCTTCTTCAGCTTCCATATCCCTACAGGATACGGTTTACCGGCCTTCCCGTTCCAGGATTTCCTTGCCGACAGTCACGCCGGCCGCCGAGGCCTGCACCAGCCCCCGCGTAATGCCGGCGCCGTCGCCGATGGCAAAGAAATTGGGAATCTTCGTTTCCAATTTGTGATTCAGTTCCAGCCGGTTGGAATAAAATTTAACTTCCACGCCGTACAGCAGCGTATGGCGCGAATTGGCACCGGGAGCCACCTTGTCCAGCGCCTCGAGCATTTCCTTGATGTCCTGCAGGTGGCGGTACGGCAGGACGAGGGACAAGTCGCCCGGCGTCGCATCAGGCATCGTCGGCCGCACGAGGCCCCGCAGAATGCGCTCCGGCGTCGAACGGCGGCCGTCGAGAAGATCTCCCAGCCGCTGGACAATGACGCCGCCGCCGAGGATATTGGCCAAATTGGCGATGTATTTGCCGTATTTGATCGGCTCGTGGAAGGGCTCGGTGAACTTCTTCGACACGAGGATGGCAAAGTTCGTGTTTTCGCTGCGCTTGTGAGCATAGCTGTGGCCGTTGACCGTCAAGAGGCCGTCGTTGTTTTCTTCTACGACGAAGCCATAGGGATTCATGCAGAAGGTACGAATCCTATCGTCGAAGGACTTGCTGAAATAGATGAGCTTCGATTCGTACACTATGTCGGTAATGGTCTCTAAAATTTCTGCCGGCATTTCTACGCGCACACCGATATCGACGGCGTTGGACGTCAGCTTGAGGCCCAGCTTGTCTACTTCGCCGACAAACCATTCCGAGCCTTCCCGGCCCGGCGCGCAGACCAGGTAGCGGCAGGCATACAGCTGATCTGCTATGATAACGCCCCGCACCTGCCCGTCTTCCACGACGATATGGTCTACGGCCGTATCGGCCATGATGTCGATCTTGCCGTCGAGGAAGTCGCGCATATTCGTCAGTATCTGGGCGTTTACATCCGTGCCGAGGTGGCGTATCCGCGCCGGAATAAGCCGTAAATCAGCCGCCGCGGCCTTGCGCTGCATCTGGCGGATGCACTCCTTATTTTCGTCGCCGTATACCTTGCGGTCTGCGCCGCCGAAGCGGCAGTATACGTCGTCGACATAGGCTATTTTTTCCATGAGCTCGGCCTTGGACATGTAGTCGTCCAAATTGCCGCCGTATTCCGTCGTCAGCGTCAACTTGCCGTCGCTGAAGGCGCCGGCGCCGCCCCAGCCGCACACGACGTTGCGGACCTTATCCTTAGGCAGGGCGTTTTTATTGCGGCTCGTCGCAATGCGCTCGCGAATGTCCTGCCCCTTTTCCACGATGAGAATACTCAGGCCCGTATCGGCCAGCTCCAGAGCCGTAAAAATACCGGCCGGCCCGGCCCCGATAATGATGACGTCATAGGTTTTTACAGCGTTCATCGTCTATCTCTCCTTTCGCCGCGGCCTGCTGCCGCGCAGTCGGGATATCTGCGATTGTATATCAACTATCCTCATTTAGCGTATCATGGGGCACGGGCCCTGTCAATATAAGGCGACCCCTGCTCTTCCCGGCAGGTTGTGCTATAATAAGGGCATGACTATACAAGCAAGGAGAGGTTTCATATGGCACAAAAACGAAAAGACCGACGGCAGCAGGCTGTCGACGACCCGAAGGAAGAGCTTCGGCTGCAGGAATACATCTTTCTCTGGACCTTCCTGCTCATGGTCCTCCTATTAGTGTCCTTATATCTGCAAATCAATCCGATCGTCCCGGCAGCGGCAGGCGTCGTCCTCGTCGTGTCTACTATCGCCCTGTACGTCAAATACCGCGAATTCTACGCCGTCCGCGACCGAGGCCAGCGTACCTGGTGCTCCGTCCTGTCGATGTACGCCAGCCTGCTCCTCACGCTGGGCTGCGCCTATTACTACTCGCAGCACGAAAAGCTGACCGACGAATACGCCCTCGTGTTCCTCTTCGGCTTTCTGTTCTTTACGTACATGGCCTACCGCACACTGAGCCGTTCCATGGTCGTCGGCAACAAGCGAGTTCGCGTAAAACGCTGACGGCAGCGGGAAAAAGCCGGCAGGAAACAGTTATGCCGAAAGGCCAGGCAAAAGGCCGAAACGAATCAACTGCATACTTGAGAATATAAAAACAGCGCACACGATATCGTATGCGCTGTTTTTATGCACGCCGCTATAAACGGCGCAGCCTGTCGCTCTTAGCCTTCGAAGGGATGAGCGGCCTGTTTTTTCATGATATCTGTCGTAATTGCGTCAGAGCAGCAAACGGCGACGACGTCTACGACGTCTTCTGTCGAGCAGCCACGGGACAAGTCGAGAATCGGTTTTGCCAAGCCCTGAACCAAGGGGCCAAGAGCCGTTGCGTTGGCAAAACGCTGAACCATCTTGTAGCCGATGTTAGCAGCATCGAGGTTCGGGAAAATGAGGACGTTGGCATGGCCGGCAACCTTGGAACCCGGAGCTTTGCGTTCGCCAACTTCCGGTACCAACGCGGCGTCAGCCTGCATTTCGCCGTCGAAGTCGAATTCTACGCCGCGGTCTTTCAGGATCTGTACAGCCTGACGAACTTTGTCGACAGATTCGCCGGCGCCGCTGCCCATGGTGGAGTAGGACAAGAAGGCAACGCGAGGTCTTAACATCTGTACAGTTCTTTCAGCACGTTCCACGCAGATGCAGGCAATGTCAGCCAGCTGTTCTGCCGTCGGATCGGGAATAACACCGCAGTCGCCCAGTACGAGGATGCCGTTATCGCCGTACTGCGGCGTATTGGTCAGCAAAATGAAGGCACTGGATACGGTCTTGTTGCCCGGACGGGGGCCTACGACCTGAAGGCCGGCGCGGATAACGTCGGCAGACGTCGTAATCGCACCGGATACGACACCGTCAGCTTCGCCGAGAGCAACGAGGCCGGCAGCGAAGAAGGTGTAGTTGTTAACCATAACTTCGTATGCTTTTTCCGGCGTCATGCCTTTCTTTTCGCGGCGTTTTGCAAAATATGCGCACAATTCGTCCATGCGGTAATACGTTGCCGGGTCGATTACTTCAACGCCCGTAAGGTCAATCTGGTATTTAGCAGCATCTTTTTTGATTTGTTCCAGTTTGCCTACGAGGACAATTCTGGCAAAGCCTTCGGCCAAAACACGTTCGGCAGCTTTCAGTACGCGGGGGCTGCTCGTTTCCGGAAGAACAATCTTCTTCTGCGCTTTCGCAACACGGGCTTTCAAATCTTCAGTAAATCGCATGAGGGAACCACTCCTTAAATAAATCTTAAAAATGAATGTTTGACAGCTTTATTATAATACAAAATGGAGTCGAATCAAATACGTTTCGCCTGCTTATTGCAATAATACGAACAATTCGGCATGAAAGTTAATCATTTTATAATATACTATTATGCATTTATGCTATCATACATGAGTCTATGTGTTATCTTAAAGGCCGGCGGCAGAACGAAGGGAGTTTCGTTCCTGACCAGAAGACGAGGAATTTCAGCAAAGAGGGGATATCTTCGTATGCCAACAGGAAGCAACGACAGACATTCGGTACGCAGCGTCTTGGCCAATAACCGTCATACATGCAAAAAAAGACATACACCGAAGTGTATGTCTTGTAAAAAAATTGGTGGGCGATAACAGGATCGAACTGCTGACATCCTGCTTGTAAGGCAGGCGCTCTCCCAGCTGAGCTAATCGCCCGGATAGTGGTGACCCCTACGGGATTCGAACCCATGTTCTCGCCGTGAAAGGGCGGTGTCTTAAACCACTTGACCAAGGGGCCATGCTAGAGTAAATGATGGTGATCCACCCGAGATTCGAACTCGGGACACCCTGATTAAAAGTCAGGTGCTCTACCGACTGAGCTAGTGGATCATAAATTTGGCAGGGGTAGCTGGATTCGAACCAACGATGACGGAGTCAGAGTCCGTAGCCTTACCGCTTGGCGATACCCCTGTATTGGCTCCTCAAGTAGGACTCGAACCTACGACAAATCGGTTAACAGCCGATTGCTCTACCGACTGAGCTATTGAGGAATAGCTTCCTCTTAAAGAGGAAATATGGAGCGGAAAACGAGGCTCGAACTCGCGACCCCCACCTTGGCAAGGTGGTGCTCTACCACTGAGCTACTTCCGCATGACGACGAAGTTTATTTTAGCACTTTCGTTTGTGCTTGTCAACACATTTTTTGAAAGTTTTTTAAGAACTTTTTTGCGACGTTCTTTCTAACCTTCTCTGTGTCGGCGAGTTCATCAGAACGCTTAATCATAATATCACGCCTCCTGTAATCTGTCAATAGATTTTTTCACTTTTTTCGCAAATAGTTGATGGAATTGATTATATGATGAATTCTACCAGATATACTCTACTTTCTCCATAAAAGAAGCGCCGCAAAAAATATCTCCGCGGCGCCTTACCTATCTTACGTTTATGTAGCTGTCATGAGCCAAGACATGCAGGAGAATCGTGTCTGTCCTGCCGCCGTTCCTTACCGCCATGATTCAGCTTCTCCGATAAAGCCGCGGACGACGTTGGGGATTTCCAGGTCTTTCGTGCCTGCGCCGTAAGCCGTGATGTCATGGACAAAGGACTTGGGCCGGGGGCCGATATAGGAAGCCAGGGTCTTGACGAGGGCCGCGCCGGTCGGCGTGACGAGTTCGCCGCGGATGTCCGTAGCATAATAGGGAATGCCTGCCAGCAGTTCTGCCGTAGCCGGAGCCGGTACGGGCATAACGCCGTGGGCGCAGCGTACGAAGCCGCTGCCGACGTGGAGAGGCGACGCGCCGATTTGCTCTATGCCCAGATATTCGAGAGCCCAGGCAACGCCGACGATGTCCAGGATGCAGTCGACGGCCCCGACTTCATGGAAATGAATCTGGTCGACAGGCACGCCGTGAACCTTTGCCTCGGCTTTTGCCAGCTCGCCGAATACGGCGAGGCTTTTCGCCTTAACGCTGTCCGACAGCGGCGACGCTTCGATAATCGCCGTGATTTCCTGCAGGCCGCGGTGCTGGTGATGATGGTGATGGCCCGTCGTATCGACGAGATGCTCGTGGCTGTGCGAACCGTGATGTTCGTGATGATGATGGTGCTCATGATCGTGCCCGCCGTCGTGCGCATGGTGATGACGTTCCGCATCAAGAATTACGTTGTAATAGACCGATTGAATTCCCAGCTTGGAAACGGATTCGCAGACGAGGGAATATCCTTCCAGCTTCAGCGAAGCCATGGCGTCCTGAAAGGCGTCGAAGGGCACGCCGGCCTGCAGAAGCATGCCGGTGAACATATTGCCGCTGATGCCGGAAAAACAATCGAGGTATAAGGTCTTCATGTATAATCTCCTTCCTGCCGCAAAGGGGCATCGCTATCGTCTTATTTCAATTCCTTATTCATCATGTCTACTGCCGCATCCAGCAGGGACAAGCCGATGACCGAGCCCATGCCCTGATCCGTATCCTGCCCCGTTTCAAAGAAGGCCTTGAGGCCCATCTTTTTCATCTGCATCTGATGAACCGGCTCGGCATATCGCGCCGAAGGGATGACGTAGTCGTCTACCTGAGAGCAGAGGGCCCGGCTGAGCAGTACGGCCGCTCCCGTCACCGCGTTGTCGAATACGACGAGGAGACGGCGATGGGCCGCCGCCAATATGAGGCCGACCATGGCGGCGATATCGGGCGAGCCGGCGCGGCGCAGCAAATCCAGAGGATCGCCGGCATCCAGTTCCAGCCGGTCCATGAGAGCCGTCAGCTGCTCCAGCTTGCCCTGCGATTTCATATGGGACGGCAAGTCGTTCATAGAATCGCGGAAGAAGGCCGCTGTGAGGATAAAGGCCGTCAGCAGACCCCGTTCGCCGATATTGCCGAGGCCGAGGGCGTTGTAATGCTCGTCGGCCAGATTTTCTCCGATTTGCAGGCCGCTGAACATGGCGTCCAGCATCTGGTCTTCCGTCATGGCCGGCCCTTTGGCCCAAAAATGGCTGCCGTGCATGACCTTCAAGTCCTGAACGCCTTCCGATTCGGGAATATTCTGCTCCAGTCCCATATCCAGCAGCAACACGCCGGCTCCTATCTGATGGGCCACCTTGTTGATATGGCCCTTTCCGGCGGCGATTTCCAGCGCGGCGGCCTTGCTGCCCATGCCCTTCGTTTTATTTTCCCCGCCGTCGACGGCGTGGTCGGCGGCAAATAAGACGACGGCTTTTTTCAGCAGCGATGGCTGCAGCGTATCGGAGACGCCGGCAATACGGCCGGCCAAGTAAGTCAAATTCCCGTCCTGAGGGACGGCAAGGCTCGACAGCTTCGCGTAGCACTCGCCGGTCTTTTCCAGATTCAGGGGGCCGATACCGGCGATTACCTGTTCCAGCACACTATCCATTGCATACCTCCTGGTTACTCATTTTTGTCTATTATACCATAAAAGGACGGCTCTCCTGCAGAGAGTCGCCCCTTTTTATGCGGCTGAACAGTTTTATAATGCGCTGCCAAAGGCGTCCGTGTCGACGATCGCCTGCTTGAAGGCTTCTTTCGTCAGCGGAGACGGCACGCAGTTCCATTCCGTAATGGCCGGCGCTTTTTCGACGATCGCGTCGATTTCGTCGGCTTTGATATCCAAATCGGCCAACTTGACCGGATAGCCGGCTTTCTTGTAGAAGGCGGCTATCCGGTCGCGCAGTTCGAACTGCTTGTCGTACGTCAAGAGGACGAGTACGCCGAAGGATACGATTTCGCCGTGGAGATGGCCTTCTACGACCTGCGGCAGCACCGTCGACGAGTTGTAGAACAAGTGGGCGATAGACGAGTTATAATAGTATACGCCGTTGTGGCCTGTCGTGCAGTTGGAAACGAGGCCCGTGCTGATGATGATGTCCAATACGACCTGCTGCAGCTCATAGGTGACCTTCTTTTCCTTGAAGTCAGCCAAGGCTTTTTCACCGTATTCGAGAAGCGGTTCCGTGCAGACCTTGCCCAAAGCCCGCCCCAGGAGAATCGTATGGAAAATGTCGGCTGCGCGGCTGGCCAATTCGCTTTCGCATTCCTTGCTCATGGCGTCGCCGATGCCGGCCCAGAACAAGTCGAAGGGCGAGTCGGCGATGATGTCCATATTGATAAACGTATGGACCGGCGGCGTCGGCAGGTAGTAGTAACCGGCGAAGGATTTATCTTCGTTGTACATGACGGCGATGGCCGTAGACGGAGCGCAGTTCGAAGCGACCGTCGGGAAGGCGAAATAGGGCTTGCCGACTTTATCGGCTACGACCTTGCAGGTGTCGATAGCCCGGCCGCCGCCTACGCCGAAAATGAGGTCGGCATTTTTAACGGCGTCTTCAGCCATCAAGGCGTCTACCCGTTCGTACGTCGCGTCGTCGCCGTACCACAGCACGCCGAGAACTTCCAGATCGGTGTTTTTAATGGCGTCGAGGAGCAGCTTTTCCGCTTTGGACAAGGCCGTTTTGCCGCCGATAATGACGACTTTTTTGCCGAAAGGCTTCGTAACCTGGCCGATGGCATCGTAAGCGTTGGCGCCGATCGTAAAGGCCGGCAGCACCAGTGTGTAATCAGACTGAGACATAATTGTACCCCCTATACAAGTTATGTAAAATATAAATAAGTAATAGCTGAAGCCGTCATGCTATACGGCTCGAAAAAGTTAAAGCAGATATATTATACCACTGTCAGCAAAATCTGACTATTGGTAAACGAACATTATGTTTTTTTGTTTTCCTCCGGCGTATATTATCAATTGATATACATATCTGCATAAAATGATATTTTTTCATCACATACTACATATGACTTGTAACCTCTTTCATTATACTAGATAAGGCATGTATATTTGAGCCATTTTTTATTTTTTTGTCACCAAAAGATTTTATTATCACCGGAGGACGGACTGTGCCCCTGCCCACCTTGAAATTTTAATCTTATTGATATATAGTTAGAGTCGGTTAAAGGGCTTGCTCTAGTAGGAATCATTATAGCAGTTCATTTCTCAAAAGCAGCCCTAAAATTTTAAAAGGAGGTTGTTTTTGTATGAACGGTTTGTATTTAGTTATTGTTTCTGCACTCGTGTTCGTACTGGCTTACCGCTTTTACGGCGCCTTCATCGCCGCTAAAGTATTGACGCTGAACCAGTACAAAGTCACGCCGGCATTCCGTTTCGAAGACGGCCACGACTATGTTCCGACGAACAAATACGTCGTATTCGGCCATCACTTCGCAGCTATCGCTGGCGCAGGCCCGCTCGTAGGCCCGGTTATTGCCGCTCAGTTCGGTTATTTGCCCGGCGCGTTGTGGATTCTTATCGGGGGCGTCCTCGCAGGGGCCGTACACGATATGGTTATCCTCTTCGCTTCCATGCGCTATGACGGCAAATCCATCGCCGAAATCGCAAAAGCGCAGATCGGCGACAAAATCGGCTTGGCTACGTCCTTCGCCGTATTGTTCCTGAATATCCTCGCTATGGCCGGTATGGCCGTCGTCGTCGTCAACGCCTTGCACGACAGCCCGTGGGGTACCTTCACCATCGGCATGACGATTCCTATTGCTATTCTCGTCGGCTTGTATCTGCAGTTCCTGCGCCCCGGCAAGATTCAGGAAGCTACGATCATCGGCGTCGTCCTCGTATTGCTCGCCGTCGTCGTAGGCCCGTCCGTCCAGGCTTCGCCGACATTGGCTCCTATCTTTACCATTAGCGCCAGAGGCGTCAGCATCGCCTTGATCCTCTACGGTTTCATCGCCGCTGCCCTCCCTGTATGGCTGCTCCTCGCTCCGCGCGATTATTTGTCCACGTACATGAAGATCGGTACGATCGGCGCCTTGGCCCTCGGCATCATCATCGTCGGCCCGAGCGTTGAAATGCCTGCCGTTACGCAGTTCTGCGCCGGCGGCGGCCCGGTTATTACCGGCCCGGTTCTTCCGTACATCTTCATCACTATCGCCTGCGGCGCTATTTCCGGCTTCCACTGCATGATTTCCACAGGCACGACGCCGAAAATGCTCATGAACGAACGCTCTATCCTCCCCGTAGGCTATGGCGCAATGCTTACAGAATCCTTCGTCGGCATGATGGCTTTGATCGCAGCCTGCGCTCTCCAGCCGGCCGACTACTTCGCTATTAACTCTACAGCCGCTCACTTCCAGGCTCTCGGCATGCAGGTCGTTGACCTCCCGATGCTGAACCAGATGGTCGGCGAAGACGTTGCCCATCGTCCCGGCGGCGCCGTTTCCCTGGCAGTCGGCATGGCTCACATCTTCTCCAGAATTCCTGGCCTCGACCACCTCATGAACTACTGGTACCACTTCTGCATCATGTTCGAAGCATTGTTCATCATGACGATCATCGATGCCGGTACTCGTGTCGGCCGTTACATGTTCCAGGAACTTATCGGCCGCGTATGGCCTAAGTTCGGCGATCCCCATTGGCTCCCCGGCGGCATCATCGCTTCCGCATTAGTATCCGGCGCTTGGGGTTACATCGTACTGCAGGGCAGCTTGTCCACGATTTGGCCTATCTTCGGCGTATCCAACCAGTTGCTGGCTATCATTACCTTGGCTATTTCTTCCGTCGTTATCTGCAGCATGGGCAAAGCCCGCTACGTTTGGGTAACAGGCTTCCCCTGGGCTGTTTTGACGGTCGTTATCTTCTGGGCAGACTTCCTCAACATGTTTGAAATCTATCTGCCTCAGGGCGAAATGCTCATGTTTACCGTTTCGGCCATCATGGCTATCCTGGTAATCATCATCAGCGTCGCTTCCCTCAAGAAGTGCATGTACCTGGCTAAGACCGTTCCTGCCAGCTACGATACTACAGCTACCGTAGAAGCAGAAGAACTGAAGCATTTGGAACAGCTCGTCGCTCAGCAGGACGACGAAGGCGCAAGAGCAAGACGCTTCAAAGAATTGACGATTGCTCATCATTAATTCGAAAATTTGCTTGTCATGTAAAAAGGCTGTCTCGTAAGAGGCAGCCTTTTTCTATATATGGTATAATGCAGTATATCCCTTGGCGGCCTGCCGGCGCAGACTGCCGCACACTGTACTGCAAGGAGATGTTTTTATGTCCGAATATATCTGCAACGATTGTCCCCGGCGCTGCGGCGTCGTCCGCAGCCAATACTACACGCCCCATGCGCCCATGGCCGGCTACTGCCATACGTCCCTGCAGCCCGTCGTAGCCAGGGCGGCCCTGCACTTCTGGGAAGAGCCCTGCATCAGCGGCACGCGGGGTTCGGGGACCGTATTTTTTACGAGCTGCAACCTGCGCTGCTGCTTCTGCCAAAACGCCTCTATCAGTACGGGCGGCACGGGCATTCCCATTACGGTAAAGCGGCTGCGCGAAATCTACGGCGAACTTATCGCGCAAGGAGCCCACAACATCAATCTCGTCACGCCGACGCCCTATACCTGGGCTGTCCGGCAGAGCCTGGAGCAGCCCCTGCCCGTTCCCGTCGTCTACAACTGCGGCGGCTATGAAGCGCCGGAAACCATTGACGCCTTACGAGGTAAGGTACAAATTTATCTGCCTGACCTGAAATACATGGATTCGGCTCTGGCCAAGCGCTACAGCGGCGCCGCCGACTATCCCCAGGCCGCGGCGGAAGCCATCCTGCGCATGTACGACCAGGTCGGCCCCTACGAGCTCGACGACGACGGCATCCTGCAGAAGGGCGTCATCATCCGCCACCTCATCCTGCCGGGCTGCGTCGAAAACACTAAGGCCGTCATCGACTGGGTGCGAAGCCATTTCGACGACGGACAAGTCCTGTTCAGCCTCATGCGCCAGTACGTCCCCTGCGGCAAAGCCGCCGACTATCCCGAAATCGACCGCTTCCTCACTGACGAAGAGTACGACGAAGCCGAACAGTACCTCTTCGACAGCGGCATCGAAGACGGCTTCGTCCAGGAAAAAGACAGCGCCAGCGAAACCTTCATTCCCAGCTTCTGCGGCGAAGGCGTGCTGAAATCGAAAAAAATATAATATTCAAACGCCCAACAAGCAGCATATCCTTATACTGCATCTATTAGAACTTCTTAAACAAACTAGATCGTCCTATATATGAATAAATACAAAAGGGAAAGGCTTCGTCATGCAGATAAAGCCTTTCCCTTAATGTATTTACATGTATAACTAAAAATATTTATTCTTTTATATCAACCCAATATCAACCCAATACACATTGGATTCATAGGCATTTAGCGCTTTAAAATCCAATGAGAGGTCTTTCTATTCTCTGAATCACGCTTAATCTTTCCTTGCTGCTTTAAACGAGTCAGCAGCGTCAATATCTTTTCTATTCACATGCCTTTATCACTTTTTCTATAAAGAGTAATACGGCGTGGCTGTTCGTCACGCCGCATTATTCGCATTTAGCTGTATATATTTCAGATTACTCTTCCATATCAAATACTTTCCCCGGATTGAGGATCAGATTCGGATCAAAGGCTTTTTTGACGGCTTTCATGAGGGCCAGGGCCGCCGGGTCCTCGTATTTAGCGAAGAGGGCCTTGCGCTTTTGGCCGATGCCGTGTTCACCGGAAATCTTGCCTCCCAAGGCGTAGACGGCGGCGCAGGCCGCATCTTCAAAGGCTTCTATCTTCGCAGCTTCTTCGTCGGCCGTAAAGCCGCGGCGAAGCACGTCGAGGTGCAGGTTGCCGTCGCCGGCATGGCTGACGCCGCGGAACTTGACGCCCTGCGCCTGCCCGATTCTTTCCAGCTCTATCAGCAGCTTTTCCAGCATATCCGGCGGCACGACGAAATCTTCCATGGCTGCGACAGGACATTCTGCTGCCGACGCTTCCGTAAAGGCCTTGCGGGCGTTCCACACCTTATCGGCGTCGGCGACGAAGATTTCCAAGGCTCCCTGAGCCCGGCAGATTTCATCGACGGCGACGCACATATCGTCTACGTCGTCTTCGCTCTTGCCATCGAGCTGAATGACCATGTAATTGCCCTTGTCCGAGTAGGGCTGCTTTTCGTCGAGGTACTGCTCGACGACGCGGATGACGGCGTTATCCATGCATTCAAGGCACGTCGGCTCAATACCGGCCTTGGGAAGAGCCGTTACGAGGGACAGGGCGCTTTCCACCGTCGGGAAGACGGCCAGAATATCTACGGTATATTTTGGCAAGGGAACGAGCTTTAAAGTCAGCTTCGTAATGATGCCTAAGGTTCCTTCGGAGCCGATGATGATTTTTTCCAGCGGATAGCCAGCCGTCACTTTTTTCAGCCGGCCGCCGAACTGGGCAATCTCTCCCGTCGGCGTCACGACTTCGATAGCGTATATCTGGTCCCGCGTCGTACCGTATTTCACGGCCCTGTTGCCGCCGGCGTTGGTCGCCGCGTTGCCGCCGATAAAGCAGCTGTCGCCGCTGCACGGATCGCCGGCATAGAGCAGGCCCTTCGATTTTGCCAGCGCCTGAAGCTCCGCTGTAATGACGCCGGGCTCGACGACCATGTACATCTTATCGGCGTCGAACTCGAGAATGCGGTTCATCCGTTCCGTACTCAGTATGATGCCGCCGAAATCATTGGTCACGGCGCCAAATTCCAGTCCCGTGCCGGCGCCGCGCGGGACGACGGGAATCCGTTCCCGATTGGCCAATTTCATGACCGCCGCCGTCTGCTCCGCCGTTTCCGGCAGTACGACGGCCTCGGGCAAATGGAAATATTCCCGTTCGACGCCTTCGTCTTTCTCGTAAGGAATCAGCTTATCCTTATCAGTATATACGTATTTTTCGCCGACAATCCCCTTCAATTCTTCTACTAAGGCCGGCGTAAGATGATGATACTCTTTCACTTCGTTCCCTCCCCGAAAAAATAAGCAGTTTACGTTATTATACCATATTGACGCCCTAATTTCCCCTTGCTATGATGATGTTAACGACTTCCATTCACACCTCGAGGCTCTTATGACAAGACACGTACTAACAGAAGAATTAATTTACGAAATACTCTCAGTCGTCGCCGAAATCCCTGCCGGCTCCGTTGCTTCGTACGGCCAAATCGCCCGGCTCATCGGCCGCGATCGCAACGCCCGGCTCATCGGCAAGGTCCTGTCCATGGCCCAATACTACGGCAAATACCCCTGCCACCGCGTCGTAAACAGCGCCGGCCGTACTGCGCCGGGATGGGCCAGGCAGCGGGTTCTGCTGGAGCAGGAAGGCGTGCAGTTCAAACCTAACGGCTGCGTCGACATGAAGCGATATCAATGGGAGTATTAATCAACAGCCTCATCAGCATAAACGAAGGGCTTGCCGCCTCCAATACATGAGCGGCAAGCCCTTTGCTGCAGTTGTATTCAATTATAAAAACAGTCCCCGCATAAAGGGCACGAAGAAGGGCTCGTAAATGAGCCGCAGGAAGGCGAATACGGCAAAGCCGATCGTACCACCGACGAGAGCGCCGTTGATGCGAATCCAGGCCAAATCTTCGCCGACCTTGCTTTCCAGGAAGGCGTTGAACTTTCTCTTGTCGAAGCCCGTCAGCACGTCTCGGACGGCTACGGCGATGAGCGAGTGCTCGTGTTCCAGGATGACGTTGCAGGCCCGGCGGATCTGTTCGTCCAGCCAATCTTTGATTTCCGGATGAGCGCTGCAGTATTCGACATAGCGCAGGAATTGTTCTTCCAGCAAATCCTTCAGCTCTTCTTTTCCCTTATCGCCTTGGGTAAAGTAGTCCTTGGCCGAACGCTGCGTCGCGCTGAGCCACTTTTCAATAGGCAGGGAATCGACAAACTGGTCCTGCCAGTTCTGCACGCCGTAAGCCAGCTGGCCGTTCATCGAATACAAGAACAATTCAAACTTGCGGCACAGCCATTCACGCTGTTCCCCTTCGGCCTGTTCCCACTGGTCCAGCCAGGAGATGATGCCTTTTTTGATGTCCTTGGCAATTTTCCGCGTGTCGACGACGCCGATAAACTTGTTAATCGTAATGATGGATACGGTCGAATACTTCGATTCTTCCATCCACTGCTGAATGAGCTTATCCAGGAGGGCGTCGAAATCGTCGCTGCGCACCAGCTCGCGGCCCAAGCCGACGGCATCGTTGAACATATGGCTGTTCGGATCTTCCAGCAGCGATATGAGACGATCCTGGAAGAAGCTGACCAACGGCTGCCGTTTCAAATACTGGCGGATATGATCGGCGATGGATTCCTGCGTGCTGCCCTTCTGGGCGTGGTTATAGGCACGCTGGGCTACTTCATACAAGAGAGCGCGGAATTTTTCCCGACCGCTGGGGCTGCGAAGCCAGCCGATAAACTTATCCATAAAGGATATCTGATATAACTTATCCTGCCACATATTGGGCTGGAGCAGCTTTTCCGAAATGATCTTCGTAATGCTGTCGATAATCTGCGTACGGTTGCGGTACAGCAGCTCCGTATGATAGGGGAAGCCCAGGGGCTTGTCGAACAGCGCCGTAACGGCAAACCAGTCGGCAATACTGCCGATGAGGGCCGACTGAATGACGAAAAACAGCAGTTCTTCCCACAAGGTTACGTCGTGGGTATACCACCACCAGAAGATGGCCAGAAAGCAGAGAAAGGACAAGGCCAAAATAGCGTTGGCCCGCTGGCGATATGTCATACTATACGCCTCCTTTCACGGCATACATGACGAGATAGATGACGGCGCCGAGAATTGCGCCGACGAGAGAGCCGTTGACGCGAATCATCTGCAAATCGTACCAGACGCTGCTTTCCAGCTGCTGCGCCAGATAATTTCCGTCGTACTTCATGATTTCCTGTTCCGCCGTCTTGCCGAACCATACCTGGAGCCGCTTCAATTCACGGGCGGCGAAGGCCAAAGCCGTGCGGTTCATCTGTTCCACCTGGTCGGGACTTTGCCGCCACCGTTCCAGCTTGCCGATGACGTATTTCGCCGCGACGGTGCAGACGCGCTTCTGCCGTTCCGGCGTCTGTACATAGCGCTGCCAGGCTTCCTTCGTGTCGGGACGGGTAACCAGGCTTTGATACATGCGGTTCTTGTAGCTGTCGATGCGTTCGTGCCATTCGCCGTTGAACTCGATGCGTTCCGTTTGCTTCCACAAATAATTCAGGGCCTGCTTGCGCTGCGGCGAATCTTCCCGCTTCGCGTCGTCCAGCAGGCTGAGGCATTTTTCCTGCAATTTTTCGGCGACGTGCTCCGGCCGGAACATGTCCATCTTGAGGGCCGCCTTGATGGCCCATTCAAAGAGGAAATTCCGTTCGGCATATTGCTGCAGGGACGCCTCGTAAATTTCGCCGATGTACTTTTTCATCGTATCGCTCTTGACGAGTATTTCCAGATGAAGAATCATGAAATCGAGAAAATCCTTCCCCGATTCGCCGCGCAGGCCGATCTTAATAGCCCGGCTCATGATAGGGGCCAAATCGATTTTTTCAATAGCCTGGCCGCCGACGCCGGAAAAGGCCTTGACGACGATTTTCATATCGACGGTATATAAAAACGTATTGAGGATTTGCCCAAATACGCGTTCCGCCGACTGAAAGCCCTTCTCCGTGTGGAGATACTCAAGGGTCGCTCCCAATATCGGATGATGCTTCAGCACGTTGTACATATTGGGCACCGTCAGGATTTCGCTTTCAATCATGTGACGGGCCATTTCGGCGATCCGTTCCTTGCTGTTCGGAATCAGGGCCGTCTTAAAGGAAATGCCCAAGGGCCGCCGGAACAGAGCCGTTACGGCATACCAGTCAGCCAGGCCGCCGATCAGGGCCGCTCCGGCTAAATGGGTCAATAACCCGCCCCAGAAAAAGTCCTGGAACGGATACGCCAGCAGCAGGATAATCGCCGCCGCCGCCAGTATATAATTGGCAATCTGACTGCGTTTAGGCTGCGCCGCCGTGTGTAATTCAGTCATGCTATACCTCCTCTGCTCTTCCAGTATATGCAGATATTGCTGCCTTATCGAACTGTCGTTTCCTCGCCTTTGCGGGCCGGTATCCACAAGGGCACGCCGCCGTAGGCCGCCTTAAAGTCAGGCGACGGCGACCAGACCGTTCCAAAATGATGCATAGAAACTAACAGCTTGTTCACATGCACCTTGTCTAAAAATCCTTTTACGCCCCATTCGCGCGCTCCTTCCAGCCGCGCGTCTACGGGGAAAAAGGCAACGTCTACAGACAGGCCGGCCAGTTTCTTCATTTCCCGGTCGAAATTGCCCTTCGCTTCGGCGTTGTTTTCGTCCGTGTCGCCCAGCCAGTGCCACCAGTTGAGGTCGCCGGCATGGAAGATGGAAAATCCGTCCGTTTCCACAAAAAAAGAACCGCCTTCGTCTGTAGAGCCATACTGGGTAATCGTTGCGTCTTCCATATGTATTGTATCATATAAACGCATAGTTTGCATTTTTTTTACGTCTACATCTTCCAGCGTCACGCCGTCGTTGAGAATATAATGGGCCGTATGGGCGGCGAAGTCGGCAATGCGGGGATTGAAGTGGTCTTCATGCCAGTGGGTGACGAAAAACCATAGGGGCTTATCCCCTTTCGCATAGGATTCCACCTTTCCTGCCGGATCCTTAAAGTAGTCGAATACCAGCACTTTTGTATCCGTTTCAACGGCAAAGCCGCTGTGGGCTAAAAACGTAATGTTTAATCCTGTCATATCTATTCCTCCTTGCTGTACGTAAATTCCATAGGTATTATCATGAGGCTATTATATTATTATACCATTAATTGCGCCTGTTCTTGAAGGCTTGCAGCGACATTATCTTCATTTTCTCCAGATTTCTCCAACCCATCCTCTCATGGATATGACTAAGAAGAATATGTTTCGTTTTGTTTATGTCCGATTCGCAAAGGCGAGTACCAAAATAGTCATAGATGAGGTATAATAAGAAGTAATGTACTCGTGATTCAGGAGGATTATGGTATGGCTGAAAAAGCACAAATTTTAATTGTCGAAGATGAAAAACAAATTGCTCGTTTTCTTCAGATGGAGCTCGAACACGAAGGCTACGAGTGCGGCATCGAAACGAACGGAGCCGCGGCGCTGGACCGCATCGGCCAGGATCATTTCGATTTGATTTTACTGGACGTCATGCTTCCCGACATCGACGGCCTGACGATCTGCCGCCGGACCCGCGAACTATCCAACGTCCCCATCATGATGCTGTCGGCAAAGGACGACGTCGAAACGAAGGTCGCCAGCCTGGACTTAGGAGCCAACGACTATCTGACGAAGCCCTTCAACAGCAAGGAATTATTCGCCCGCATCCGCGTGCTCCTGCGCGAACGGGACTATAAGCCGGCTGACGAAAACTTCCTGCAGCTCCAGGACATGATGCTGTATTTGGACCGCCACGAAGTCGTCATCGGCACGCAGAAAATCATTTTGACGAAGAAAGAATTTGAACTCTTGTCCTATTTAATCCGCAATAAAAACATCGTGCTGACCAGAGACCGCATCGTAGAAGAAGTATGGGGATACGATTATATTGGCGACACGAACGTCGTCGACGTGTATATCCGCTATATTCGCAGCAAGCTCGGCAAGGAAAAAGGACGGGAATACATTCAGACCATCCGCGGAGTAGGATATGTGGCAAAGGATTAAACAGGCAATACTGCAGCATCCGACCTTCGCGCCCCTGCCGCTCTTCGCCAAAATGGTGCTCCTCTATTCTTCCATCGTATTCTTTATCCTCATCGTCGTATCGGTCATCACCGTCGCCAGCATTCATTACATCATGAACGACTCCATTAAAGAGGATTTGGAATCGAGCGCGCAAAACACCGTAGCCTATTTGGATTCGTACGGCAAAGTCGACTCTTCCGTCTTCGTCCGGTCCAATCTGCCCAATTTCGTTACCCTGCAAATTTACAACGGCGCCGGCAAATTGGTTTTGGATAATTGCCCGACTCATACGATAAAAAAATTGAGCGACCGCCATATCGACGAGGATATTCAGGATAAAACGGTAAACGCCCTGCCGACGACGATACAGGGCAGCGAAACGACGGAGTTTTCCTATTACAAAAAATGGGACGGCGACGACGGCAAGAGCTACTACCTGCGGTTCTCCCGCCAGCCTGATAAGGAAAACGACTTCATTACCCTGCTGTCCAAGCAGCTGCTGGCGTCTATCCTCATCTGCTTGGCCCTGACCGTTCTGACCGGCATGTACCTGATGAAAAAGTCCCTGGCGCCGCTGCGCATCATCAACGACACGCTGGAAACCATCGAGGTCAACCAGCTCGATAACCGCATTACCCTGTCAGATAACCGCAACGAGCTGCACGACTTAGCCGTTACGATCAACCAGGCCTTAGACCGCATCGAATACGGCTATAAACAGCAGCAGCAATTTATCAGCGACGCGTCGCACGAGCTGCGCACGCCGATTACCGTCATCGCCGGCTACGCGGACCTGCTGGACCGCTGGGGAAAAAACGACCCTGCCGTGCTGCAGGAAAGCATTACGACCATCAAGCAGGAAACGGAATACATGCGCCAACTCATCGAGCGCCTGTTGTTCTTCGCCCGCACGAACAGCGGCACGCTGAAGAAGCACTTCGCCGACATCAACACGGCCAAGCTGCTCCAGGATGTGTACAACGAAGTGACCCTGCTGGATCATGACCATAAAATCACGATTGTGGAAAACGACGAAGCGACGATTTATGCCGAGCCGGGCAGCGTAAAGCAAATGCTGCGAATCTTCGTCGACAACGCAGTCAAATACACGCCTGCCGGCGGAAACATCACCCTGTCCTGCCGCCGCGACGGCGACAACGTATACTATTCCGTATCGGACACGGGCATCGGCATTCCCGAAAAGGATATCGACAGGGTATTTGAACGATTTTACCGCGTCGAACAATCCCGGGCAAAAGAAACAGGCGGCTCCGGCCTAGGCTTATCCATCGCCCAATATATCGCAAAAGGGAATAACGCCGAGCTCTCGCTGAAAAGCAAATTAAATGAAGGAACGACGATTTCCGTTATATTTCCCGTGAAGAAAGAAGAAGAAATAACTGAAGAGTAAAGAGTACCCCCGCTGTCTTATTTGCAGAGACAGCGGGGGTACTTTATGTTTCGCGTCGTGTCATCTTGTTTAGGGTATCGTCATCAAGGCTTCGAATCGGCAGGCTTTGCAGCATAAGCCTATCAGCATTCTATCTTATGTGTCCCGATTCGAAGTAAGCGACTCATTACCGTTTGCGCGTCGCTTCGCTCCTTCAAACGGTGTTCCCTGCTTATGCTTACTCTAGGAACCTGGAAGGATAGAAAGCCGCACATATACAAAAAAAGAACGCATACATGTCGTATACGTCTCCTCCTGGCGGTCGTCGCACCTATCAGTCGGGTCTGCACACATGAATACTTCTTCATGACATGTGCTGCTTACGTACGGACCCGACATAAGTGACTCACACTCGTTTGCGCGTCGCTTTCGCTCCTTCAAACGAGGTTCGCTACTTATCCCAGGGCAAGCCCTGGGTAGATGGGAGGTCATTGTATACAAAAAGAGAGCAGTGCCAATGCACTGCTCTCTTTTTGTAATCAGCGGCTTCCTATCCTCCCAGGGGGCCTCCCCCCAAGTACTTTCGGCGTTTGCGGGCTTAACTGCTGTGTTCGGCATGGGAACAGGTGGATCCCCGCAGCTATCGCCACTGAATTTTTCCTAAGGGCCCGTGCCCTTACAACTGCATAAAACGAACTTCCTTAACGAGCCTCCGCTCTGTTTACGGTTCCTTTCTCAGAACCTGCTTCCAGATTCCCTCACCCACTCCCTCCGGGAGTAAGCGACTCGCTCCTGTTTGTGCGTCGCTTCTCAGCTCCTTCAAACAGGGCTCCCTGCTTAAGTCAAGCCCTCGGTCTATTAGTACCGGTCCGCTCCGTGCATCACTGCACTTCCACTCCCGGCCTATCTACCATGTCGTCTTCATGGGACCTTACTTGCTTTCACAATGAGAAACCTCATCTTTAGGCTGGTTTCACGCTTAGATGCTTTCAGCGTTTATCCGTCCCGGACGTAGCTACCCAGCTGCACGGCTGGCGCCATGACTGGTACACCATTGGTCCGTCCACTCCGGTCCTCTCGTACTAGGAGCAGCCCCTTTCAAGTTTCTTCCGCCCGCGATGGATAGGGACCGAACTGTCTCACGACGTTCTGAACCCAGCTCGCGTACCACTTTAATGGGCGAACAGCCCAACCCTTGGGACCTACTTCAGCCCCAGGATGTGATGAGCCGACATCGAGGTGCCAAACCTCCCCGTCGATATGGACTCTTGGGAGAGATAAGCCTGTTATCCCCAGGGTAGCTTTTATCCGTTGAGCGATGGCAATTCCACTCTCTACCACCGGATCACTAAGCCCGACTTTCGTCCCTGCTCGACCTGTCCGTCTCGCAGTCAAGCTCCCTTCTGCCTTTACACTCTTCGCGCGGTTTCCGTCCGCGCTGAGGGAACCTTTGGGCGCCTCCGTTGCTCTTTCGGAGGCGACCGCCCCAGTCAAACTGCCCGCCTGAGACTGTCCAAAGACTCGTTACGTCTCTCGTTAGAATCCCAATAAAACAAGGTTGGTATCCCACCAGCGGCTCTGCGGATACTGGCGTATCCGTTTCTCAGCCTCCCAACTATCCTGTACATCTCTTACCGGAATCCAATCTCAGGTTACAGTAAAGCTCCATGGGGTCTTTCTGTCCAGTCGCGGGTAACCTGCATCTTCACAGGTACTTCAATTTCACCGGGTCCCTCGTTGAGACAGTGCCCAAATCGTTACACCTTTCGTGCGGGTCGGAACTTACCCGACAAGGAATTTCGCTACCTTAGGACCGTTATAGTTACGGCCGCCGTTTACTGGGGCTTCAATTCTCTGCTTCGCCTTATGGCTAACACGTCCTCTTAACCTTCCAGCACCGGGCAGGTGTCAGCATCTATACGTCAGCTTTCGCTTTAGCAGACGCCTGTGTTTGTGGTAAACAGTCGCTTGGGCCTCTCTTCTGCCGCCTATTCCTGCTCCCTGCGTTTCTGCAGCTCACATACTTTAGGCTATCCTTTTCCCGAAGTTACGGATACATTTTGCCGAGTTCCTTAACGAGGGTTTTCCCGCGCACCTTAGAATTCTCTTCCTGCCTACCTGTGTCGGTTTCGGTACGGGCGCCTGAGTCCTCACTAGAAGCTTTTCTCGACAGCCTAGTTCCTGCCCCTTCGCCATTGTCTCCAATGGCTCCCCATCACTTCTCGGCTTTTAGTATGGCGGATTTGCCTGCCACACAACCTACCAGCTTGGACGTGCTCTTCCAATCGCACGCGCGCATTCCTTTCTGTGTCACTCCTTCGCTCAAACAGACTCCTGCGGTACAGGAATTTCAACCTGTTGTCCATCTCCTACGCGTCTCCGCCTCGGATTAGGTCCCGACTTACCCTGGGTCGACGATCGTTGCCCAGGAACCCTTAGGCTTTCGGTGGAAAGGATTCTCACCTTTCTTTTCGCTACTCATACCGGCATTCTCTCTTCCTGCCTGTCCACCTGTCCTTCCGGTCAGGCTTCTCCCATGCAGGAACGCTCCCCTACCCAAGTATCTTTCGATACTTGCCAAAGCTTCGGTTCCGTACTTTAGCCCCGGTCATCTTCGGCGCAGAGTCTCTCGACCAGTGAGCTATTACGCACTCTTTTAATGGTGGCTGCTTCTAAGCCAACATCCTGGTTGTTTTCGAAATTCCACATCCTTCGCCACTTAGTACGGCATTGGGACCTTAGCTGTTGGTCTGGGCTGTTTCCCTCTTGACTACGGGCCTTATTACTCGCAGTCTGACTCCCATGTATAAGTACAGCCATTCGCAGTTTGATTAAGTTCGGTAGCCGGACAGGCCCCTACCTCGTTCAGTGCTCTACCGCCTGTACTCTTACCATGAGGCTAGCCCTAAAGCTATTTCGGGGAGAACCAGCTATCTCCACGTTCGATTGGCATTTCACCCCTACCCACATCTCATCCAAAAGCTTTTCAACGCTCACTGGTTCGGTCCTCCACACATTTTTACCTGTGCTTCAACCTGGACATGGGTAGATCACTGTGGTTTCGGGTCTACTGCTACCAACTTATCGCCCTGTTCAGACTCGCTTTCGCTTCGGCTCCGCGTTTTCCGCTTAACCTCGCTGGCAACAGTAACTCGCCGGTTCATTCTTCAATAGGCACGCCGTCGCGCATGTAAAGCGCTCCGACTGTTTGTAGACATACGGTTTCAGGTTCTCTTTCATTCCCCTCCCGGGTTCTTTTCACCGTTCCCTCACGGTACTATTCGCTATCGGTCCATATCAGTGTTTCGCCTTGGAGGGTGGTCCCCCTGCTTCCCACAAGGTTCCTCGTGCCCCGTGGTACTCTGGATCCTGCTCCATGGTCTTCCTTACGCTTACCGGGCTCTCACCGTCTCTGGCCCAGTTTCCCAACTGGTTCTGCTTCGTCCAACCATTTGTTAGCAGTCCGCAACCCCACAGCGGTTTCCCGCTCTGGTTTGGGCTCTGCCCTCTTCGCTCGCCGCTACTGAGGGTATCTCTGTTGATTCCTTTTCCTCCGGCTACTTAGATGTTTCAGTTCACCGGGTTCCCTTCCTTTCGGATGACAGCACTCCTGCTGCCGGGTTTCCCCATTCGGACACCTGCGGGTCTCTGGTTACTTGCACCTCACCGCAGCTTTTCGCAGCTTATCGCGTCCTTCATCGGCTGATATGGCCAAGGCATCCGCCGTACGCCCTTACTTGCTTGACTTTATGTCTTCACCGTTTTTCAGAGTTTCTTCGGTTCGTTAAGTCTTTCTCTTTTCTTCAAAAAGAGGTTTGTTCGTTTCGTTTTATGCAGTTGTCAAGGTACGGGTCTTTCATCTTTTGCTTGAGAGGTTCATGGCCTCTCAAAACTGAACAATGTGTACGTACGTCAGAATGCCGACCTGAAGTTTCGTAACGTCTTCCTCAGAATCCGTTACTTCTTCCCTAGAAAGGAGGTGATCCAGCCGCACCTTCCGATACGGCTACCTTGTTACGACTTCACCCCAATCATCGCCCCCACCTTCGACGGCTGGCTCCGTAAGGTTACCTCACCGGCTTCGGGTGTGAATGACTTTCGTGGTGTGACGGGCGGTGTGTACAAGGCCCGGGAACGTATTCACCGCAGTATGCTGACCTGCGATTACTAGCGATTCCTGCTTCATGCAGGCGGGTTGCAGCCTGCAATCCGAACTGGGACTCTGTTTTTGGGGTTTGCTCCGGATCGCTCCTTCGCGTCCCTCTATTAAGAGCCATTGTAGTACGTGTGTAGCCCAAGCCATAAGGGGCATGATGACTTGACGTCATCCCCGCCTTCCTCCGCATTGTCTGCGGCAGTCTCTCCTGAGTCCCCGCCATGACGCGCTGGCAACAGAAGATAGGGGTTGCGCTCGTTGCGGGACTTAACCCAACATCTCACGACACGAGCTGACGACAGCCGTGCACCACCTGTTTTCGCGTCTTCCGAAGAAGAACTCTCCATCTCTGGAGATAGCACTCAATGTCAAGGCTTGGTAAGGTTCTTCGCGTTGCGTCGAATTAAACCACATACTCCACCGCTTGTGCGGGCCCCCGTCAATTCCTTTGAGTTTCAGCCTTGCGGCCGTACTCCCCAGGCGGGATACTTATTGCGTTAACTCCGGCACAGGAGGGGTCGATACCCCCTACACCTAGTATCCATCGTTTACGGCCAGGACTACCGGGGTATCTAATCCCGTTCGCTCCCCTGGCTTTCGCGCCTCAGCGTCAGTTGTCGTCCAGAAAGCCGCTTTCGCCACTGGTGTTCCTCCTAATATCTACGCATTTCACCGCTACACTAGGAATTCCGCTTTCCTCTCCGACACTCCAGTCTCACAGTTTCCGTCCCCTCACGGGGTTAAGCCCCGCACTTTTAAGACAGACTTATGAAACCGCCTGCGCGCCCTTTACGCCCAATAATTCCGGACAACGCTTGCCACCTACGTATTACCGCGGCTGCTGGCACGTAGTTAGCCGTGGCTTTCTCTTACGGTACCGTCATTCTAATGTGGTATTGGCACACTAGCCGTTCGTCCCGTATAACAGAGCTTTACAACCCGAAGGCCGTCTTCGCTCACGCGGCGTTGCTCCGTCAGGCTTTCGCCCATTGCGGAAGATTCCCCACTGCTGCCTCCCGTAGGAGTCTGGACCGTGTCTCAGTTCCAATGTGGCCGTTCATCCTCTCAGACCGGCTACTGATCGTCGCCTTGGTGGGCCGTTACCCCTCCAACTAGCTAATCAGACGCAAGCCCCTCCCCGGCGGTAGCATATTCAGAGGCCACCTTTCTTCCCACTGCCATGCGGCAATGAAAACGTATTCGGTATTAGCAGCCGTTTCCAGCTGTTGTCCCCATCCGGAGGGCAGGTTGCTTACGCGTTACTCACCCGTTTGCCACTAGAGTCCATAGGAAGCAAGCTTCCCATGTCCTCCCGTTCGACTTGCATGTGTTAAGCACGCCGCCAGCGTTCGTCCTGAGCCAGGATCAAACTCTCCATGATATGTGAAGAGCTGATTGCTCGTTCTTACTTATTATTGGTGTTACCTGTTTTGAAATCTTATTGCTAAGACCTCGCACTCTGGCGTATTGTTTCGTATCACATTGTTCAGTTTTCAAAGGCCATGCCGTCTCGCGACGACTTGTATATCTTACCAGACTCGCCCGGGCTTGTCAAGCACTTTTTTGAAGTTCTTTTCAAGCGAACCGGCTATCCGGCCTGCCGCGGCGTCCTGCCGCAACAGCTTGTTTAGTATATCCCCTTTTCGTCCTGTTGTCAAGAGATTTTTCCTACAAAAATGTGTGTTTCGGAAAAACACCTGGTAAACGCCGCATCAGGCCGTCTCGTTTAAATGGCGGCAACAAAAAACGCTAAAGAAATCCAATGGATTTCTTTAGCGAGTCCGTACAAATACAAGCGATTAAACTCCGGCGCCCATCAAGCGGTCAAGCGTATTTTCTGCAAAGTCCCGAGCAAAAGCCCGCGCTTTCTGATCACTTTCTTCTTTATTATCTTCCCGTTCCGTCGGCGTGACATAGGTGCCGACGATTTTGCAGCCCGAAGGAAGGACATCGATGACGGTGCGCAAAATTTTCGCCGAGTCGTCGGAGAAGGGTCCGCTCTGCACTGTGACAAATACGGCGACGTTTTTATTATCCAATTGTTCCAAAGCCTGCGCAGCGCCGGCGTCTACGGCATCGCCGTCAGCCCAGCAGCCCAAAAAAACGCAGTCGTAGGAGTTGATGTCGGCCGGCATTTCTTCAACGGGCAGGCACGGCGTACCTTCCGGCAGTCCGCTTACGACGTGTTCGGCAATTTTTTTCGTTCTTCCTGTATGAGACGAGTACAATACGATAGATTTCATGATGTGATCACTTCCCTCTTCTTTCTTAAGACGTTCCGTAAAATGATAATGAAATATCATCTTGCCTAAAGTATATTATTGAGGTGTTCTTTTGTCAATATATCTCATCACGTTTTACTCATACATTTTTTGCCAGTTCACAAAGAAAAAAATTCACAACAAGACTTCTTTGCCATTCTTTTCATTCATGACTTCTACAGCCACCATAGCCATCGCTTTAGCCCCTACTAAGGCCTGCATTTTCCCCAGCTCGCTGCCTGCTGCCGCGGCGAATTTCTCCGTATGAGCCGCCGCGTCGTAGCAAATGCAGATTTCCGGCTGACAAGCCCGCGTGACCTGGCTCACGTTGCCTACGTCGCTGGAACCGTCGGCATAATCATCGCCCTTTACATCGAAGGGTTCATGGAGGGCGTTAAAGGCTTCGGCAAAATATACGTTCATTTTGGCATCTTGTATCATATTTTTATACAGCGGCTCATAATGAACCATCGCGACCTCGGCCCCGTGCGCCTGGGCAACAGCTTGAGCCAGCTCGCGAATCTGCGGCAGCATGACCGTTTCTAAATACTGCGCGTCGAGAGCCCGTATCGTAGCCCGCATTACCGCTTTATCGGGGACGATATTGGGCGCGATGCCGCCGTCCGTAATGATAGCGCCAATCAGATGGGTTTCCGTCCATGTCTGTTCCAGGTCTTTCAGCTGCCGATAAAAATCGACAAGGGCATCCAGCGCGTTGATTCCCTCGTATTCCCTGTCGGCAATATGGGCGGCCTTGCCCAAAAAGGTAAATTCCATCGGATGAGAGGCATACGACGTGCCGCCGATGCTGGTCGTATCGGCACAGGGATGAAGAATCACAGCAGCGTCCAATTCATCAAATACGCCCTGGTCGCTCATATACACCTTGCTGCCTGCCGTTTCTTCCGCCGGACAGCCGTATACATGGACAGTCGCGCCGGCGCCGCAGACAGCGGCAAAGGCCAGGGCCGCCCCGACGCTCATAGCTGCGATGAGATTGTGCCCGCATCCATGGCCAATCTCCGGAAGGGCGTCGTACTCCGCTAAAAATCCCATGTGAAACGGCCCGTCTCCCCACGAAGCATGAAAGGCTGTCGGAAACGCTTCGGGCACGACGTCTTCCACCGTAAAGCCGGCGTCGCCCAGTACCTTCCGCAAATAGGACGACGCCAAATATTCGCTGCCGCCCAATTCGGGATGGGCGTGTATGTAGTCGGCAATTTCATAAATTAAGGACTGCAGCTCGTCGACCTTTCGGCAAGCTGCTTCCTTCATCTTCTGCTTATCCATGTCAATCTCCCTTTCTGCTTCAGAATGTCGGCGCAGTAATGGCCAGCTCCGCTCCGTCCGCCGTACTGCGCAGCCAGGCAGTCGCACCGAAGGGAAGCCAGGCGTTATGCCGGCCATGACCGGCAGGAAAGCCCCAAAGGGACGGCTTTCCCCAGCGCTGGGCGTATTGGAATACGACTTCCTTTACGGTGAACTCATACTCGCTCTTCTGCGTCGGCTCACAGTGGGCAAAATCGCCGAAGACAAAGGCCGCTGCCCGCTCGGACAATCCTGACTGCTCAAACTGGCACAGCATCCGGTCCAGGGCATAGGCGTCTTCGCCGATTTCTTCCAGCAGCACGACGGCAGCCGTGCCGTCCAGCTCATACGGCGTCCCCGTCAGGACCGACAGGAGCATCATGTTGCCGCCGCACAAGGGACCGGAAACGCAGCCCGGTACGATAGGCTCCAGCATAGTTCCTTCGGGAAGGGAAAGGGATCGCGCCGAAAAGGGCGACTGCAGCCCCTGGGCAAACTGCTCCCGCGTATAGTCCGACGCCGTATGGCCCAAGGACATGGCCATGGCGCAGTGGACAGTCGCCATGCGGCAGCGCTGCTGAAACGCCGTGTGCAGGGCCGTAATGTCGCTGAACCCCATAAATAATTTAGGATGGGCCGCAATGAAATCATAATCCAGAAGCGGCAGCAGCCGGGCCGCCCCATATCCGCCGCGCAGGCAGAGCACGGCGGACACGCCGTCGTCGCCGAAGGCTTCGTGAATATCCTGCGCCCGCAGCTCATCCGTGCCGGCCAAGTAGCCCCAATGCGCGCCGACAGACCGTCCCAGCTTGACGTCATAGCCTAAGGATCGTATGAAATCGACGCCTTCCTGCAAATCGTCGTCCGCCAGGGCAGCCGACGGCGCTACGATGACAATCGTATCGCCTGGCCGCAGCGGTTTCGGAAAAGTATACATGCAGTTCATCCTTTCTGATCTTCTAAGTAGGCCCGTTTAAAATCGACGACGCCCAAGGGCGACCAATGATAGCCCTTGACATAGGGCTGCACGACGTAGGGCTGCGTCGTATAGTAAATCGGGATGATGACGCAGTCGTCGAACAAAATTTGTTCGGCTTCGTGCATATACTGCCGGCGCAGCGCCGGGTCGTTGGTCTCCTTAGCCGCCTGTACCAGATTATTATATATAACATTATGATAGCGGGCGTCGTTATCCCTATCTGCAAACACGTCTAAAAACGTCATCGGGTCGACGTAGTCGGCAATCCACGACGCCCGGGCAATTTGGTAATCGCCTTGGCTGCGCGTCGCCAGGAACACCTTTGATTCCTGATTCGCCAAAAAGACATCGGCTCCCAGCGCGTCCTTCCACATGGACTGCATCGCTTCTGCGATGGCCTTGTGCATTTCATTCGTATTGAATAAAATCGTCACCTCCGGCAGCGGATGGTCTTCGTCATATCCGGCAGCTTTCAGATATGCTCGGGCAGCCGCCTCGTCTTCGACAGCTAAATCGCCGCCTTCTTCACGAAAATCGCGGCCCGTCTTTTCATCGACAATTCCCGGCGGCACCCAGGCGTAGGCCGCTTCCTTCTGAGCCCGCACGACATAGCGCACCAGCTCTTCCCGCCGCACGGCCGCCGCAAAGGCCCGGCGGACGTTCACGTCGTCAAAGGGCGGCTTCTGCACGTTGAATACATAGTAATACGAGCCAAGGTACGGCGCAATCTTATACAGCCCCAGCGCCTCTAATCGTTCCTGTTCCGACGGCGGCGGCTCGACGGTCATATTGGCCTGTCCGCTTTCTACCAGCGTGAGGCGCGTCGCCTGAGAGTCGCTGATGGGAAATTCAAGACGGTCCAAAACGACGGCGCCGGCATCCCAATAGGCGTCGTTTTTCACCATATCAATTTGGCTGGAATGATTCCAAGCCGTAATCTTATAAGGCCCGCTGCACACCATCGTCTCTGCGTCAGCCGCCCACGTATCAGGCCGGGCTTCGACGACGTGCTTCGGCACGGGGTAATAGCAGTGGAAGGCCGTCAAATTGAGAAAGTAGGCCGTCGGGTTCGTCAGCCGCACCTGCAGGGTCTTATCATCCAAGGCAGTGACGCCCACTTCGTCAGCTCGGGCCTGCCGGTTAAAATACGCTTCGGCCTTATCAATGCAGAACAGCATGTAGGCGTTTTCCGAAGCGACGTCCGGATTCAGCACCCGCTTCCACGAGTATTCAATATCCTGGGCCGTAATCGGCGTGCCGTCGCTCCAGCAGATGCCGTCGCGCAGATAAAACGTATATACCTTGCCGTCCGGCGAAATCTGCCACGAAGCGGCCAGGGCCGGCTGCGGCACGTCATGGTCATCTAAGCGGGTCAGCCCCTCGAAAATCTGCAGCTCCACGTTGCTTTCCGGCAGGGCCGTCGTCATCGCCGGGTCCAGGCGCGACGGCTCGGCTTCCAGCACATAGCTTACCGTATCGGGACGGGGCGCAGCCCCGCAGCCCCAGCAGGCCACCAACAGCAGCCCCAGGCCGATAGCCGCCAATATCCGTTTCATCATAGGCCCTCCTCTGCCACGGCGTGGCAGGCGACGTACCGCTCCGGCCGCACCTTTCGCCACAGGGGCTCTTCCCGGCGGCACCGGTCCGACGCATAGGGACAGCGCGGATGAAATACGCAGCCTGACGGCACGTCGAAGGGCCCGGGAATTTCCCCTTCGACGACGACGCGCCGCTTGTATCCCGGGTCGGGACGCGGCACGGCGGAAATCAGCAGCTTCGTATAAGGATGAAGGGGCCGGTGAAACACGTCGCCGCCCGGTCCCAGCTCGACGAGGCGTCCCAAATACATGACGCCGATACGGCGGCTGACATGATGCACCATAGCCAAATCATGGGAAATAAACAAATACGCCAATCCCAGCTCCTGCTGCAGCCGCTTCAGCATATTGACGATCTGCACCTGCACGGATACGTCGAGGGCCGAAATGGGCTCATCGCAGAACACGCATTCCGGCTTCAAGGCCAGGGCGCGGGCGATGCCGACGCGCTGCCGCTGGCCGCCGCTGAATTCATGGGGATAGCGCTGGGCCGCTTCGGCCCGCAAGTCGACCATCTCCAAGAGAGCCTCTACGGTCTTCCGCCGTTCCGACGCCGTAGGGCAAAGGCCGTAGTTCCGCAGGGGTTCACTGATAATATCGCCGACGGTCATACGGGGGTCCAAGGACGAATAGGGGTCCTGAAAAATCATCTGGACGCAGCGCCGGTACGCTTTGGCCGCATCGGCCTCTGCCGTATCCCGTCCCTTATATAATACCTGTCCGCCCGTCTTTTCATACAGTCCCAGTACGGTGCGGGCAAAGGTCGATTTGCCGCAGCCCGATTCGCCGACTAAGCCGACGGTCTCGCCCGGCCGTATAGCCAGCGATACGTCGCGCACAGCCGTCACTACCTTATTCGGCCGTCCCAGCCAGTCCCGGCCTGCGACGAATTGCTTCGTAATATGAACAGCCTCAATCAGATTCACAGGCCTTCCTCCTTTCCGGGCACAGAAGCCAGCATGCCGCGCGATGGCCGCCGCCCAGCTCGTACGGCGGCGGCAGGCTATGCGTACAGATGCGCATGGCCTGCGGACAGCGGCGATAAAAGCGGCAGCCTGCCGGCATATGGAACAAATCGGGAGCCTGTCCGTCGATGCCCGTCAGCTCCTTATCCGGCCGCGACGGGTCCGGCAGCGACGCCAGCAGCCCCTGCGTATACGGATGGGCAGGCCGATAAAAAATATCTTCTACAGCCCCTTCTTCTACGACACAGCCGGCGTACATGACGTATACGCGCCGGCACATCTGGGCGATGACGCCGAGGTTGTGGGAAATAAGGACGACGGCCATGTCCAGCTGCTTCTGCAGCTCCTGAATCAGCGCCAATACCTGCGCTTCCGTCGTCACGTCGAGAGCTGTCGTCGGCTCGTCGGCGAAGAGCAGCCGCGGCTCGCCGGCCAAGGCCATGGCGATGAGGCAGCGCTGGCGCATGCCGCCGGACAGCTCATGGGGATATTGGCCCAACCGCTTTTCCGGATTTGTAATCCCGACGGCCCGCAGCAGCGCCAGGGCCCGTTCATCCCGTTCCTTCCGGCTCTTGAATTTCGCCGGGTCCAGGCCTTCGCAAATCTGGCTGCCTATCGTCAGCACCGGATTCAGCGAGGTCATAGGGTCCTGGAATACCATAGCCATCTGCCGGCCCCGCAATGCGTTCATATCCCCCTCGCGCAAGGGCAGTATATCCCGGCCGTCCCAGTAAATATGGCCGTTCGTATACATCGCCGTTTCTTCCGGCAGCAGCTTCATCGCCGACTGGGCCGTAATGGATTTGCCGCAGCCCGATTCGCCGACAATGCCCACGGTCTCGCCGGGGTATACCTGCCATGACACCTCATGCAGCCCTTCGAGGATGCCGCGGTACGTGCGGAACGACACGGACAGCCCATCGATTTCTAATAACGGCTTCATCGGCTACCCTCCTTCTGGTTTTGCGGGTCTAAGGCGTCGCGCAGGCCGTCGCCGAGAAACATGAATCCCAGCATGGTCAGGCTCAGGGCAGCCGCCGGAAAGAACAGCTGGAACGGGAAGGAACGCATGCTGTTGATGCCTTCCGAGGCCAGTACGCCCCAGCTGGCCATGGGCGCTGATACGCCCAGGCCGATAAAGCTCAGAAAAGCCTCCGTAAAAATAGCGTCAGGAATGGATAAGGTCAACGTGACGATGATCGGGCCAACGCAGTTGGGAATCATGTGGCGGCGCAGAATCTGCCACGTCGACGCGCCGCAGGACCGCGCGGCCAGCACGTAATCCTGCTGCTTTAAGCTCAGTATCTGGCCGCGGACGATGCGGGCCATGTTGAGCCAGTACGATATGCCCAGGGCCAGGTAAATATTGAGCAGGCCCGGACGAAATACTACCATGAGCAGGATGACGTACAACAGCATAGGAATCGAATACAAGACGTCGACAATATGCATCATGATCCGTTCCGTCCGGCCGCCGACAAGGCCGGCGACGCCGCCGTACAAGACGCCGATGCATACGTTGATCAGGCTGGCAACCAAACCGATGGACAAGGAAATGCGCGCGCCGTACAGGACGCGGACGAACAAATCCCGTCCCAGCGCATCGGTACCGAACCAGTGCTCCCGCGACGGCCAGGCATTGGCCATGGTGAAATTCTGCGCGTCATACGTATACGGCGACAGCCACGGCCCGACGACGGCCAATACAGTCATGACGGCGACGATCGCCATGCCCCAGAGGGCCAGCCGATTTTTTTTCATCTGCCGCCAGCCCCGCTCGCGCAGCTTCTGCGGCGGAACATAGGGCTCCAGGCGCGCTTCCGGCCCGATGGGCTCAAATTCACGAGCGTCCATGGTCATTCCCCCTTACGCGATTTCAAGGCAATCCGCGGGTCCAGCAGCGGATACACCAGATCTACCAATAAATTCATCAGCATGATAAGAAAGCTGTAAAAAATCGTAATCCCCAATATGACCGTATAATCGCGGTTATATATGCTGGTAACAAAATGCCGCCCCAGACCGGGAATGGCGAACATGGACTCGACGATAAAGCTGCCCGTCAGCAAGGCCGCCGCCAAGGGGCCGATGTAGCTGACGACCGGAAGCAGGGCGTTGCGCAGGGCGTGGCGGCACAGGAGGGAGTATTTGCCTGCGCCGCGGGAGCGGGCCGTGCGTATATAGTCCTGTCCCAGCGCGTCGAGCACGCTGGAACGGGTCAAGCGCATGACGAAGGCCGTCGGGTGGGCTGCCAGAGCCAACGCCGGCAGGATGACGTAGGACGGCCCCTTCCACATCGCCGCCGGCAGCACGGGCCAGGTAAAGGCGAACAGCTGCACCAGCAGCGCCGCGATGATAAAGCTGGGAACAGATACGCCGAAGGTCGCCCCAAGCATCAGGGCGTAATCGAGCCAGCGGTTCTTGTGCCAGGCTGCGGCCAGACCGGCCGCCACGCCGACGCCGACGGCCAGGCACAGGCTGATGCACCCCAAGGCGGCCGATACGGGAAAGGTTTCGGCGATGATGTCGTTCACCGTGCGGCCAGGATATTTATAAGACGGGCCCAAATCCAACACGGCGGCCCGGCCGACGTAATCGGCATACTGTTTCCAGAGCGGGTCGTTCAGATGGTATCGGGCCTCGATGTTTTCCATGACGGCCGGCGGCAGCTTCTTTTCCTGCGTAAAGGGGCCTCCCGGTATGGCGTGCATCAGCCCGAAGGTAATCGTAATAATAGCCCACAGCACGACGGCAGCGCCGGCTATGCGCTTCAGGAGATATATAATCATGCAGCGTTCCTTCTTTTCAAATCTTGTCCTTCCGCAGGAAAAAGGCGGCGCCATGCCCGCCCGTCGCCATGCGGTGTCTTTATTATATAAGTCCGGCATGAATTCAGCAAGACCATAAGACGGGTCTATCATTTTCCAAAAAGTTGCAGTATAATGAACGTACTCAAATAGATTATTATAAGTATATAAAGAAATATATAGAATGTTCCATATAAAAGAGGCGAATCGATCATGAATTGGAAAGTCTGTTTAGCCATATTAACCTGCAACGTCGTGTTCATGTCTTCCAGCTACACGATGCTCATTCCTTTTCTGCCCATGTATTTGACGCGGGAGCTGGGCGTAGACGCGTCTTCGGTCAATATCTGGTCTGGCGTCGTCTTTTCGTCGACCTTTGCCGTCAGCGCGATCATGGCTCCGATTTGGGGACGCCTGGCCGATAAGAAGGGCAAGCGGCTCATGGCGATCCGTTCCAGCCTGCTGCTGGCGATCAGCTATTTTCTCGGCGGCATCGTCACCTCGCCGCTGCAGCTGACGTTCATGCGCATGTTCCAGGGCTTTGCCGCAGGCCTGTGGCCTATGGAGCTGGCTATTATGACGACGTACGCGCCGCCTAAAAAGCTGGGCATCTGCCTGGGCGTCATGCAGGGCGCCCTGACGGCCGGCGGGGTCATCGGCCCCCTGTTCGGCGGGCTGCTGGCGGAAATCTTCGGCATGCGCATGTCCTTTTTCCTCGCCGCAGGCGCTTTATTCCTAAACTTTCTCATCCTCGTATTCTTCATCAAGGAACCGCCTGATACGGACGCTCCGGCAGAAACGACGAAGGCCGCCGCGCCGGCAGAAGAGGGCAGCCTGTGGCATCATCCCCTCATCCGCAACATGCTGATCTTCGCCGTCTTCGTGCAGATGGTCATCCTCATCATCCAGCCCGTCCTGACGACGTACGTAACGGAATTGGCCGGCCACCTGGACAACCTGATCTTCATTTCCGGCCTCGTCTTCTCCTTGGGCGGCTTTGCCAGCGCCGTTTCATCGCCCTTGTGGGGCCGGTTCGGCCAGCACCACGGCTTCCACACGTCGCTGACCTACGCCTTGTTCGCCACGAGCCTCGTATTCTTCCTGCAAGCCGTGCCCGACGACCTCTATTACTTCGCCGCAACGCAGTTTGCCATCGGCCTGTTCTTCTCCGGCATTTATCCGTCCATCAACGCGATTTTAGCGGAAAACACGACGGCCCACATGAAAGGCCGCGTCTTCGGCCTCCTCTTTTCAGCTCAGCAGATCGGTTCTATGGCCGGGCCCCTTCTCGGCGGGGTCATTGCGACCTTCGTCGGCATCAAATTCGTCTTCGTCCTGGCCGGCGTCATCGTGCTCATCATGAGCATCTTCGCCCGCCGTCAGCAAAAAATCGCCATGCGGCAATATCACCCATAACGAAAAACATCCCGTAAGCCTGTCCGGCAGTTATAGCCGACGCGCCTGCGGGATGTTATTTTTTTGCTTCTTTATTTGCGTCCTTATCGTGTTTTAAGGAACGTTCGTCCTCTTTGAGCTTTTTGAACTCTTCCCGGTCTTCCTTTTTTGCGCCGCCCCAGCGCAGGACCAGACCTCCGGTTACGCTCCACGTCTGTTTCATATCAGGGCCGAAGCGCCGCGTCAGCTCGCCCCAAATCGTATTGCCCTGGCCCATGGTGAAAGACGTGCCGACAGTCATATTGTACCAAGATGACGGCCCCGACCCCAGCGACACGGAAGCCGAATCGCCGCTCTGCACATTCTTCCCTTCTCCGTACAGGGGGCCGGTAAAATCGCGCTGCACTTCGAACCGGCCGTAGGCCAGCCCCTCATTGCCGCGAATGCGATAGGTTTTTCCAGCCATGAGTCCGGCCTTTCCCGTAAGCAGCGTCTGATTCTTCGGCGTGTACACCGCTGTCGTCCCTACGGACGGCAGATTCATATAGCCGAAGGACACGCCGACCTGGGGCTCCCAAAAGAAGCTGTCTGCGGCAAACTTCGTCTGGTACCAGCGCAGGCCCAGCGCCGGCATCCACGTCCGATACGATTCCGACCGGCTCTGGCCGGCCTCGTCCGTATAAGACAAGTGATTCCGCAGGCTCGTCACTCGAAACACGCCTTCTATGCGGTGGGAGTCCGCGCCCTCCCACGACGTGTACCAAGCCGCGCCGTATTTCTTCATGGCCGACGACGCGCCGCCGTACGATATATCGCCGGAGTCATAGCTGCTCAAATACGCGTTCGAAGACCCCGACAAGTAAAACAGCCCCTGCCGCATCGTGCCGCCGCGCCAATTCCACACGCGCCCCGCTTCGTAGCCCAGCTGCATGGAGCTGTAATCCTGGGACAGCGAGGCGCTGCCATAGCGGGGAAATACGTCGCTGCGGTAGAAAAACTTTACCGACCAGTCCGAGGCATCCGTCGGCAGCTGCATGCCTTTAAATGCCGCAAACCGGCTGTCGTCAATGCGCCGCCATATCAAGTCGTCCTCTATGCGGTAAGCGTTGACGGCCCCAATCTGCCCGGCCGCAATAGAATAGGCAGTCTGCCGCCAGTCGCTGGATTCGGCAGCATGAACAGAAATGGTGAAATTGACAAGAAGGCAAATGACCGCAAGCCCTTTCTTTTCCCGCTGTCTGAGCATACTCCGTCCTCTCCTTTCACTTCTCATGTAAACGGGACAGCCGACGCTTCGCTCCTGACTGCCTGTCTATTTTTGCAAATAGATAAAAATCGTATCCCCATAGTGAAAGAGATACGATTTTAATTACTCACTTCATAACACATTAGCTATATATCATCTTATTACGTTCATTTTACATCATATACCATTCTTGTCAATATACCTTATGAGTGCCATATCATATTATCAACATACTATTCCTTAAATAAAAACTCAATTAAAAAATAGTATTTTTTATATAGCTCTTCTAGTTCTTTCGCAGTATATTCTTTATAATGCTTTGACTTTGTCAGATTATCAAAATATGCCTGGAATGAATTTAACAGCATCGTATTTTTGATAAAATATATCGGCAAGGTGTCCGGATGAATCAGCTGGATGTTCTTCTTTAAAAATCCTGTAGAATAACTCGTGTTAAACGACAAATTTATAAAATTAGTGCCGCTATATTTCTCCGTTGTAGGCAGTAATACGCCGAACGTAATATTAGGATTGGATTGAATCAACTTCAATACATGTTTAATATGAAGCTTTCGTTCCTCAATTGTCATTTGATAGGGAAAATCGGTTAAATTAATATTTCCCGTTTCCAAATATCTAACAATCGAATTAGTAGGCAGCATAAATCGCAGCGGTACTTTTTCCAAGAGATTCTTGAAAAGATTTTGAACTCTTTGAACCCATTCCACGTCGGCCATTCCCAAATTGCCGACTTTTGCCTTCTCAATCATCGAATTGAATACCTCGTCAGGAAGGAGAAATTCAAAGCCGTTCACGCAAAAAAAGAAAAATTTTTGTGAAGCGTAGAATTGATCGCGAAATCCAAACCGCGTCATTCCCAATGTCTGCTTCGGCTCCAAAATAACGGGCTGACTCGCCATAAATTGCTTGCATTTTGTATATACTGAATGAGCTTGCTTTAAATCAGCACTTGATGTACAAATTTCAATTTCACCAGCTGCGTTCACACTATAAAAAATAACAAATTCATTATTGATTGCAATTATATTATTATAAGCATTAGATTTCTTTTCATATATAGTAAAATCATAATTCAGCAAATCGTTCAAACATTGAAACAATATTTCAGCCGCGCCAATCGCACCCTTTTCCAATTCAGAAAGGTCTAAAAATACATGTATATCGCAAGGCCAATGATTTAATTTAATGTCATAAAAAATCTGCCAAAAGTGATTTTTAGCCAAATTGAAGAATTCTCCTGTAATGATGATAGTTGGCGGTACAGTACTTTCTTCTAACTTTTCTTTGATTATTTTTTGCAAAAAAGCAAAGCATTCCGCTTTTCCCAAAACAATTTTATCATCAGTAATATTAGAGATGCTAACCCCTTTTTTACACTCTAAAGAACTGCGGTACGCACAACTAAGGCTCTGATAAATTTCAAAGGCTACATTTTCTTGTTCAATTGATTCTCTGCCTAAAAAATGTTCAGCAAAAGCTTCTAAGTTATTTTGCTTAATGATAATTTCTGAAAGAAACCGGGCAATCTCTTGATTAATTCGATCTACATTTTTAGCTGCTGGCAGGCGAATCCCTGTCGTCCATTTACTAACATATGACAAATCATAGCCAATGGCATGAGATAGGGCTGCATATTTAATCTGTGAAAAATTAAGCAACTCCTTTAACACCAAAGAATAACTTTCTTTTTTCATCACGCTCATCACCTTTACCTTACAACAACTACTAACGAACAATGTTTGTATACAGTATACCAAAATGCAACGCATATTGTACACAAAAACAATCAACTTGCACAAAAAACCCCAAGCCTGAATAGTTACAGTTCAGGCTTGGGGCATAATATCAAACAATACCAGTGACCATATACAGGAATACAGCAAAGAATGCCATGGCAAATTTCAATAGTGTAACACCAAAAATATCTTTATACGATTCTTTATGAGTCAACCCGCAAATAGCTAAGGTCGTAATAATGGCCCCATTATGAGGCAGCGTATCCATGCCGCCTGCAGCCATAGACGCAACGCGGTGCAATACTTCAGGCGGAATTCCAGCTGCCTGCGTCGCTTCCAGCCAATGAGCGCTGAAAATTTCCAAGGCAATCCCCAAGCCGCCAGTCGCCGAACCAGTAATAGCCGCTAATACGTTAACCATAATCGCTGCGTTCAGCAGAGGCATGCCTTCTCCAACGCTATACAACGAATTGGCTATTTCCGTAAAACCGGGCAGCGAAGAAATAACACTTCCGTAACCGACTTCCGACGCTGTGTTCATAACAGCCAGCAACGAACCGATCGCACCGGCATTTAAAGCCGATTTAATACTGATATTCTTAGGCATAAACCGATAGCCTAAGCCAATAGCCAGCAAGATGGAGACGATAAGCCCGATAATCAGCGCCCAAATCGAGATAACGCTGCTAATCGCTTTTGTCGCCAAAGGCAATCCCATCTTTTGGAAGGGCTCGATCATGGAAGGATCCCATTTGTAAATAAAGGAGAGATAGAAACTTACAGCCAGTACCGTAATCAGAGGCAGAATCGAAAAATACCATGGCGGCGTCGGCTGATCCGGGTCGATAGTCGCTTCATTCAGCGTATGATTTCCATAGCCTTCGCCATGTTTTTCAGCAACTTTTTTCCGCCAATTAATGTAGATATAACACAAGGCCAGCGTCATAATGCCGCAAATAGTACCCAGTGTAGGAGCAGCGTAAATAGTCGTTCCCAAGTATACCGTCGGAATAATATTTTGCAGCTGCGGAGTTCCCGGAGCCGAGTCCATAACCATTGTCAGCAAACCAGCTGTTAATGCTCATGTACGGTAAGGAAGCAAGCAACCGAAAACAAGAGATAGACCGCCAGCACTACACTATTCCGAACCAAAGACCAAAAGATAAGCATTGTGGGAAAATCTAAACTTTTGGATTTTCCTACAATGCCAACTACGGCGGAATCCCTCCCACTCCTTATATCTTTCTGTATACATTGAATTTGTATTTAGTAAAATGCAGACAACACCACGGATCGGCTTTTGGTTGGACAATTCCAACCAAACACCACAGCAGACAGCAGAAAACATTCTGAACGCTAGGAAGCCGGTATGATTGTTACATATAAGGGGAAGAAAAATTTCTTTTAGGTACTTGCTTTCCTAAAACTGATGTGATACAATGATTTAATCCAGAAAAGGAGTAAAAAATATGCGGCAAGGTATTCTTAAATAAAACTATAATCAAATAGTGGGAACAAAGGATTATGATAGCTCCTTTTGTAGGGGCTTAGTTTTTTGTACCCAATTTAAGAATACTTTTGCCTTATCAATTTTGACATATCCCCAAAAACAGCAATCACAAACAGGTGTATGCTGTATATGTGTATGTCCGCAACTTATAATCCCAGTGGTAAAAGTATTTTACTGCTGGGGATTTTTATGCCCTTTGGGGCTGTAAAGGGAGGACAATCACATGAAAATAATCAATATTGGAATTCTTGCCCATGTAGACGCTGGAAAGACGACCTTGACGGAGAGCCTGCTATATGCCAGCGGAGCCATTTCAGAACCGGGGAGCGTCGAAAAAGGGACAACGAGGACGGACACCATGTTTTTGGAGCGGCAGCGTGGGATTACCATTCAAGCGGCAGTCACTTCCTTCCAGTGGCACAGATGTAAAGTTAACATTGTGGATACGCCCGGCCACATGGATTTTTTGGCGGAGGTGTACCGCTCTTTGGCTGTTTTAGATGGGGCCATCTTGGTGATCTCCGCTAAAGATGGCGTGCAGGCCCAGACCCGTATTCTGTTCCATGCCCTGCGGAAAATGAACATTCCCACCGTTATCTTTATCAACAAGATCGACCAGGCTGGCGTTGATTTGCAGAGCGTGGTTCAGTCTGTTCGGGATAAGCTCTCCGCCGATATTATCATCAAGCAGACGGTGTCGCTGTCCCCGGAAATAGTCCTGGAGGAAAATACCGACATAGAAGCATGGGATGCGGTCATCGAAAATAACGATGAATTATTGGAAAAGTATATCGCAGGAGAACCAATCAGCCGGGAAAAACTTGCGCGGGAGGAACAGCAGCGGGTTCAAGACGCCTCCCTGTTCCCAGTCTATCATGGCAGCGCCAAAAATGGCCTTGGCATTCAACCGTTGATGGATGCGGTGACAGGGCTGTTCCAACCGATTGGGGAACAGGGGGGCGCCGCCCTATGCGGCAGCGTTTTCAAGGTTGAGTACACCGATTGCGGCCAGCGGCGTGTCTATCTACGGTTATACAGCGGAACGCTGCGCCTGCGGGATACGGTGGCCCTGGCCGGGAGAGAAAAGCTGAAAATCACAGAGATGCGTATTCCATCCAAAGGGGAAATTGTTCGGACAGACACCGCTTATCAGGGTGAAATTGTTATCCTTCCCAGCGACAGCGTGAGGTTAAACGATGTATTAGGGGACCAAACCCGGCTCCCTCGTAAAAGGTGGCGCGAGGACCCCCTCCCCATGCTGCGGACGACGATTGCGCCGAAAACGGCAGCGCAAAGAGAACGGCTGCTGGACGCTCTTACGCAACTTGCGGATACTGACCCGCTTTTGCGTTGCGAAGTGGATTCCATCACCCATGAGATCATTCTTTCTTTTTTGGGCCGGGTGCAGTTGGAGGTTGTTTCCGCTTTGCTGTCGGAAAAATACAAGCTTGAAACAGTGGTAAAGGAACCCTCCGTCATTTATATGGAGCGGCCGCTCAAAGCAGCCAGCCACACCATCCATATCGAGGTGCCGCCCAACCCGTTTTGGGCATCCATAGGACTGTCTGTTACACCACTCTCGCTTGGCTCCGGTGTACAATACGAGAGCCGGGTTTCGCTGGGATACTTGAACCAGAGTTTTCAAAACGCTGTCAGGGATGGTATCCGTTACGGGCTGGAGCAGGGCTTGTTCGGCTGGAACGTAACGGACTGTAAGATTTGCTTTGAATACGGGCTTTATTACAGTCCGGTCAGCACGCCGGCGGACTTCCGCTCATTGGCCCCGATTGTATTGGAACAGGCATTGAAGGAATCGGGGACGCAGCTGCTGGAACCTTATCTCTCCTTCATCCTCTATGCGCCCCAGGAATACCTTTCCAGGGCTTATCATGATGCACCGAAATACTGTGCCACCATCGAAACGGCCCAGGTAAAAAAGGATGAAGTTGTCTTTACTGGCGAGATTCCCGCCCGCTGTATACAGGCATACCGTACTGATCTGGCCTTTTACACCAACGGGCGGAGCGTATGCCTTACAGAGCTGAAAGGATATCAGGCCGCTGTCGGTCAGCCGGTCATCCAGCCCCGCCGTCCAAACAGCCGCCTGGACAAGGTGCGCCATATGTTTCAGAAGGTAATGTAAAGATACATAATCGTCAAGACGGCAACAATCAGAAGTTATGGAGGGTAACAATGGAATATAGTAAGGAAGATTTAATGGAAGCAAAAAAGCAAATTTGGGGAGTGGGAGAGAACATGGGAACAGAGGAAAGTAAAAAAATCTGGGAGGAGAACGCACAATTTTGGGATAATGCAATGGGTGACGAATCTAATGAATTTCACAGAGAGGTAGTGCGTCCCAAAGTAACGGAACTTCTATCTCCTAATCCTGCGGATTACATTTTGGATATTGCGTGTGGCAATGGAAATTATTCTTCGTATCTTGCACAAAGAGGCGCTTCGGTTGTCGCTTTTGATTACAGCAAAAAAATGATAGAATTGGCTAAAAGACGGCAATCACAATATGCAAAACAAATTGAATTTTGTGTGGCGGATGCGACCGATAGAAAAAGTATATTAGAATTAAAAAGAAATCGAGCCTTTACGAAAGCAGTTTCTAATATGGCAATTATGGATATTACGGATATTGAACCACTTCTTATGGCTGTTTATGAACTGTTGCAGGAAAGCGGAATTTTTGTCTTTGCAACGCAACACCCTTGTTTTGTCACGTTGACTGAAAAATATATGACACCGCACAGTTACTATGATATAGCGATTGAAGGGCAACCGAAAGAGCAGATTTATTATCATCGTTCCATACAAGATATTTTAACCTTTGTTTTAGAGCTGGATTTGTCATTGATGGATTTTATGAAGAATGTTTTAAAACCAACAAAGAAATTCCTATGGTAATGATAGTAAGGCTTAAGAAGGTAAAACGTGATAGCTTAAAATAAATTCAAGTTTGTCGGGTAAATAGCAAACCCAGCCGAGCCAGTCAACGGTCAAGATGAACGGCGCATATGCGCAGCCGTTGACAGCCCCGCCCGCCTTTGCTGGTAGGCAATCAAGGGGCGACAGCAAGAAGTGCCACCGCCCCGCACTATTATTCAGAAAGGGGAATTTCCATGACCGACCAGATAGCCTATCAAGAATATATCCAGCGCAGGTACAACGCCTTTTGCAAGACTGTTATCCGCTGTGCCGCCTTGGACAAGATTTTGAAGCTTAAACGGCAATGGGAACGGCAAGTTTCCCTTGACTATCTGATGAACGAGAAGTTTGTCCAGTTTGCCGCGTCGGAGCCGGACGAGGAATACCCATTTACCGTCTGCGGTCAGACCGTCCTGCTCTGCAACGCCGCCCTTGCCGACGCGATCTCTGTTTTGCCGGAGCAGACGCGGGAAGAAATCCTGCGCTATTACTTTCTGCGCCAGCCGCAGCGCGTGATCGGCGCGTGTATTGGCCGGTCACGCAGCACAGCGGGGCGGCATATCCAGCTTGCCTTGCAGCGGCTACGCGAAGAAATGGGGGTGAGCCGGTATGAGTAGACTTCTCCCCTATGAAACAATCCTCAAAGCCCGTGAGGGCGACCCAGAAGCCGTGAACGCTGTCCTGCTCCACTACGCCGGATATATCCGCTATTTCTCAAAAGTGAACGGGCAGGTCAACGCCGAGGTGGAGGACTATGTAAAGCAGCGGTTAATTGACTGTCAATTCAAGTTCCGGCTTGACGAACCACCGGACAAGTCATAAAAACTGAATACCAGCCGCCACCGACGCGGCCAGCGAAAGCAGTAAGTCTTGAAAAAGATTTACTGCTTTTTTTGTTGTCCGGCTCCGCTCCCGGCCATTTTGCCCCCTGCCGGTTGTAGTAGTAAGCGAGGAGGGAATTTTTCTGCCCTGGTGTTTGGCATTTGGAGCATTTACCCGTAGTAGAGGGCAAAGAGAAAGGATTTCTCCAACACCGGGTAGAAACCACTGCGTCCGGTGTCATTTTAGCGAAAGCGGGCAGGAATGCCCTTTACAGGATTAGTAGTAGCAGAAAAAGAGAAACAAACTTTTGTGGTTGCAGTTTTCCAAAAAAGTGGCGGACGGAAGTGAGAGAAAGTTTGCAGTCACGGAGAGCAAGTTTCTACCACGGTGCCAAAATCCGCAATTCTGCGGTTTTGCCCCTCGCGGGAAACTTGTTGGGGAGTGCCTTCCCCAAACCCTGCTTTGCGCCCTTGCGGGCGAAAAAACTGAAAACAGTTTTTGTTATTTTCCAAAAAGTTGCCCAATGGGAGAAGTAGAGAGTTTTTTACCCCAAACGCAAAAAAATTTTTGTTATTTCCCGAAAAGTTCAGCAATGAAAGGGGTAGAGAGATTTCTCCGCCCAAAGTAGAAAAAAGTTGCCCAATAGGAGGAGTGAGGGGAAAAATTCTCCGCCCAAAATCCGAAAAAATTCAGCAATAGGAATAGTGAGAGGAGGTTTTCAGCCTATGCCGAAGCGATACAACACACCCCACCGCAGCCGCGTTGTGAAAACCCGGCTGTCCGAAGATGAATACGCCGACTTCACAGCGCGGCTTGCGCCCTATGGTATCAGCCAGTCCGAATTTCTCCGGCAGGCGATACGGCGCACCGCCATACGCCCCGTTATCCATGTATCAGCGGTCAATGACGAGCTGCTTTCCGCTGTCGGGAAACTCACAGCCGAGTACGGCAAAATCGGCGGCAACCTTAACCAGATAGCCCGGTGTCTGAACGAGTACGGCGCACCCTACAACGCGCTGTCCGGCGAGGTACGCGCCGCCATAGCCGACCTTGCCGCCCTCAAGTATGAAGTCTTACAGAAAGTAGGTGACGCGGTTGGCAACACTCAAGCATATCAACTCTAAAAACGCCGACTACGGAGCCGCCGAACAGTATCTGCTGTTTGAGCATGACGAGTTTACCATGAAGCCCGTCCTTGATGAAACCGGCAGGCTTATCCCCCGCGAGGACTACCGGCTGTCCACGCTGAACTGCGGCGGGGAGGATTTTGCCGTTGCGTGTATGCGGGCAAATCTCCGCTATGAGAAAAACCAGCGGCGGGAAGATGTGAAAAGCCACCACTATATCATCAGCTTTGACCCACGGGACGGGCCGGACAACGGCTTGACCGTAGACCGGGCGCAGGCATTGGGCGAGAAGTTTTGCGCCGAACATTTCCCCGGCCACCAAGCCCTTGTATGCACTCACCCGGACGGGCATAACCACAGCGGCAATATCCATGTGCATATCGTCATTAACAGCCTGCGGATTGAGGAAGTGCCGTTCCTGCCCTACATGGACAGGCCAGCCGACACGAAAGCCGGGTGCAAGCACCGCTGTACCGACGCGGCCTTGCGCTACTTCAAGTCCGAAGTCATGGAGATGTGCCACCGGGAGGGGCTTTATCAAATCGACCTCTTGAACGGCAGCAAGAACCGCGTCACAGACCGAGAGTATTGGGCGCAGAAAAAGGGACAGGCCGCGCTGGATAAGCAGAACGCCCCCATGATTGCAGGCGGTATCACGCCCCGGCAGACCAAGTTTGAAACGAACAAGGAGAAGCTGCGGCAGACCATACGCGCCGCGCTGTCTGCGGCGGCCTCATTCGAGGACTTTTCCTCTCTGCTGCTGCGGGAGGGCGTGGCCGTCAAGGAGAGCCGGGGGCGGCTTAGTTACCTCACGCCAGACAGGACAAAGCCCATTACCGCCCGCAAGCTGGGCGACGATTTTGAACGCGCCGCTGTCCTTGCCGTTTTGGAACAGAACGCCGCCAGAACCGCAGAAAAGGCCGCAGCTATATCCAGTACGCCGCCCTCTATCAAAGACCAACTGCGGGCAGACAGAGCCGCCCGAACCGCCCCGAATGTGCAGCGGCTTGTGGACATTGAGCAGAAGAAAGCCGAGGGCAAAGGCCGGGGCTATGAACGCTGGGCGACCATGCACAACCTCAAACAGATGGCCGCGACGCTGAATGTGTATCAGGAATACGGCTTTACTTCCCCGGAGCAGTTAGAAGCCGCCGTTGATACTGCCTATCAGGAAATGCGCCAGACCAGCGGCGAACTGAAAGCACTGGAAACGAAGCTACAAGGGAAAAAGGAGTTGCAGCGGCAGGTGCTTGCCTACGCCAAGACCAAGCCCGCCCGCGACGGGCTGAAAGCGCAGAAATCCGAGAAAGCCCGCGCCGCATACCGGCAGGCGCATGAGAGCGACTTTATCATAGCCGACGCAGCCGCCCGGTATTTCAAGGCGCATGGTATTACCAAGCTGCCCGCCCGGAAAGCGTTGCGGGACGAGATCGAGCAGCTTGTTTCCAAGAAATCCGGCCTGTATAACACCTACCACGAACAGAAACAGCGGTATGCGGAGTTGCAGACCGTCAAGCGGAACATCGACCAGATTTTGCGCCGGGAGGAACCCCGCCGCAGAAAGGAGCAGAGCCATGAACGATAAGCTGCCCCGCATGGACTACCGACAGCACCGGCGGGCGCGGCGGCTGGTGCATGAGTGCTGTAACTACGATGGAGGGAACTGTCTGCTGTTAGATGACGGGGAGCCTTGCGTGTGCGTCCAGAGCATTTCCCTTTCCCTCATGTGCCGGTGGTTCCGTGTGGCTGTCCTGCCCCTTGACGGGGAACTGGCCGCAGCCCTCTTGTACCGGGGGAGCCGGAAACGGTGCGCCGTCTGCGGCGCGGCCTTTGTCCCCAAATCCAACCGGGGAAAATACTGCCCCGACTGCGCCGGACGCATGAAGAAAATCAAAGCCGCCGAGCGAAAACGGAAACAAAGGCATAAATGTCACGCTTTAGAGCCTTTCAAACCCGCATAAATCAAGGCTTTTTTCGTGGGTGTCAAAGGGTGTGCGATACATTTATCCTTTTCCTCCGGAAACGGCGTTCTAAATGCGTACAAACCGCCAAAATCAACCCGAACACAGGGAGGTGATACTATCGCTGATTATATCACGGCAGACACGAAGCTGCCCGCCTATCTGCCCTATCCCCGTTTCCTGTTCAAAATGGAGATTTCCCAGACCGCCAAGCTGCTCTATGCGCTGCTGTTAGACCGCTCCACCCTCTCCCAGAAGAACAAGTGGCAGGACGACGAGGGCAGGATTTATATTATCTATCCCATCGCGGAGATAGCCGAAATACTGGATAAAGGCAGCACCACCATAAAGGGGGCGCTTAACGAACTGGACATGGCGGGGCTTTTGGAACGGGAACGGGGCGGCTTCTCCGCACCGAACCGGCTATATGTGAAAGTGCCGCGTGTGCCACAGGTACAGTTTTCCGACCAACTGATGGCCGGAAATCCGACCCTCACAGAGCCGGAAAACCGACCTACTGATGGTCAGAAAACCGACCTTATGATGGTCGGAAAACCGTCCCCTAACCAAACTACTATAAACAACCTTACAGAGAACCAAACAATGGGAGCGAGTGGGGAGCCGCCCGCAGCTTTTGGCAGATACCAGAATATTTTTCTGTCACAGACCGAATACGACGAGTTGCAGGCAGAGTACCCCGACAGGCTGGAACGGTTCATCGAGGAATTGAGCCAGTATATCGCCGCCACCGGGAAAGATTACCGCAACTATGCCGCCGCTGTCCGTATGTGGGCAGACCGGGACAGAAAGGGAGCCGCAAAACAGGGCGTCCCCGATTACTCATTCAAGGAGGGAGAGAGCCTATGAACACCACATTTTCAGAAATGATTGACAGATTGACCGCCACCACCCCGGAGCAGGAGGACTACACCGGCGAGGACGGTTTACTGTACTGCGGCAAGTGCCATAAGCCGAAAGAAGCCTATTTTGCGCCGGACAAGGCCGCTATCTTTGGCCGTGACCGCCACCCGGCAGAGTGCGACTGCCAGAGAGCCGCCCGCGAGGAACGGGAAGCCGCCGAGAAACGGCAAAAGCACCTTGACACCGTAGAGGACTTGAAACGCCGGGGCTTTACCGACCCCGCCATGCGGGACTGGACTTTTGAGAACGACAACGGCCAGAACCCGCAGGCAATCCGGGCGCGCAACTATGTGAAGAACTGGGAACGGGCTTACGCCGGGAATGTGGGCTGCCTGTTCTGGGGGAGCGTCGGCACCGGCAAGAGTTACCTTGCGGGCTGTATCGCAAACGCCCTCATGGAGAAAGAAATCCCCGTCTATATGACGAATTTTGCCCTTATCCTCAATGACCTTGCCGCCAGCTTTGAGGGCAGGAATGAATATATTTCCCGTCTTTGCCGCTATCCGCTGCTAATCCTTGACGACTTCGGTATGGAGCGCGGGACAGAATACGGGCTGGAACAGGTTTTCCATGTGATTGACAGCCGTTACCGCAGCCGCAAGCCGCTGATCGTCACGACCAACCTCACGCTTTCAGAGTTGCAGCACCCAAAAGACACCGCCCATTCCCGGATTTATGACCGGGTGCTGGAAATGTGTCCCCCGGTGTGCTGTACCGGCGGCAATTTCCGCAAAAAGGCCGCACAGGACAAGCTGGGGCTTTTGAAAGAACTGATGAACGAGTGAAAGGAGTATTGCCTATGGCAGATAACAAGCAGCCCGACACCCGCACCGCCCGCCGCCCCGACTGTGTGACGGAAATCCGCATGGGCAATTCCGTCCTTGTCGTGTCCGGCTATTTCAAGAAAGACACTACCACCACCGCCGCCGACAAAATGGCGCGGGTACTGGAAGCGGAAGCCGCTGCTACACAAAAACCGGCGATTTGACAAGCTGTAAAGAAGCAGATTTGACACTTTTGCCGCTATACAACCAGCCCTGTTCCGTGGTACAATGAAACCACGGAATAGTGGGGCTGGCTGTCGGAAACGGAGGATTTTATGTGGCGAATTTACAATACAAGTGCAACACCTATAAAAAATGACACATAGGTTTCTGATATAATAATGCTACCAAACAAAATCTATATCTCGGAGGAAACCTATGTGCCACTATCATCATCTTACTCTATCTGAACGAGAAAATCTACTCTTTTTTCGCGCGCAGTCCTATTCTATCTCTCGAATTGCGGCGGCCCTCGGCCGAGATAAATCCACGATCTCACGGGAACTACGCAGAAATACAGTGAACGGCAAGTATCTGCCCATCACCGCACAACAACAGTATGCCCGCCGCCGTAAGGCATGCAAGCCTCACAAGCGGTTAGAGAATGCCGAGCTATTCGCATTGGTTAAAAATCTCTTCCTGGTGCATCATTGGTCCCCAGAAGAAATTGCCGGACGCTTGCAGCTGGAACATCAGAAGGCACTCCTTAGCTATGCAACGATTTACCGCGCCATATATGCCGGTATGTTTGATGAAACGTCGTCCTCCCATGGGTCCCGCGGTGCGGTCCGCCGCTTGCGGCATCATGGAAAATCCCGGCATACCCGGCAATATCAGGAACGACGGGGTTCTATTCCCATCTCTCACGATATTTCGGAACGGCCAGCAGGAGCCGCTAACCGCTCCCGGCGAGGACATTGGGAATGTGATACCATAGCAGGAAAGACAGGAAAAGCCTGTCTGGTTACGTTGGTAGATAGAAAGAGCCGGTATCTGGTAGGAGGCAAAGCAGCCAAAAAGACAGCACAAGCCGTCAATACGGTATTGCTTCAGGTACTGCAAGGGCAACCTGTAAAAAGCCTTACGCCGGACAGAGGAAAAGAGTTCGCCCATCATGCCGCTGTCACGGAGGCCTTGAACGGCGTGCCGTTTTATTTCCCGCCGCCGCATCAGCCCTGGCAGCGGGGAAGCAACGAAAATACCAATGGCCTAGTCCGAGAGTATTTCCCGAAAGGGACGGACATCACACTCGTTCCAGAAGCCTATGTGCAAGCTGTTTTTGCAGAACTAAATCGCCGTCCCCGAAAATGTTTAGGATACAAAACGCCATACGAAGTACATTACTCTAAAAAGTTGCACTTAGCTTGACAATTCGCCGTTAAGACAAGCCACCCAAAACCTCATTACCGCCCTTTATCCGAGATTGTCCCATGAGGACGAATTGCAAGGCGAGAGTAATTCCATATCGAACCAAAAACGGATACTCGAAACCTTTGCAAAACAGAATGGCTTTACCAACCTGCGCTGGTACACCGACGACGGCTATTCCGGCGCGAACTTTCAAAGGCCCGGTTTTCAAGCCATGCTTGCAGACATTGAAGCCGGGAAAGTGGGTACGGTCATCGTCAAGGACATGAGCCGGTTAGGGCGTAACTACTTGCAGGTGGGATTTTACACGGAAATGCTGTTCCCTCAAAAGGGAGTGCGTTTTATCGCTGTCAACGACAATGTGGACAGCGCAAACGGCGGCATGGACAACGATTTTACCCCTCTGCGAAATCTGTTCAACGAATGGCTGGTGAGAGATACGAGCAAGAAAATCAAGGCAGTAAAACGAGCAAAAGGCATGAGCGGCAAGCCCGTTACCAGCAAGCCGGTGTATGGCTACCTCATGGACGAGGACGAGAACTATATCGTTGACGAGGAAACCGCGCCGGTAGTCAAGCAGATATACCAGCTTTGCCTTGCCGGGAACGGCCCGACCAAGATTGCCCGTATGCTTACGGAGCAGCAAATCCCCACGCCGGGGACGCTGGAATATCAGCGGACTGGCAGCACACGCCGCTATCACCCCGGCTATGAGTGCAAATGGGCGACAAATACCGTTGTCCACCTGTTGGAAAACCGGGAGTACACCGGCTGTCTGGTAAACTTCAAGACGGAGAAGCCCTCTTACAAGACCAAGCACAGCGTAGAGAACCCCATCGAGAAGCAGGCCATTTTCCCGAACCACCATGAGCCGATTATCGACACGGAAACATGGGAGCGCGTGCAGGAGTTACGCAAGCAGCGCAAACGCCCGAACCGCTATGATGAAGTGGGGCTGTTCTCCGGTATGCTGTTCTGCGCCGACTGCGGCCATGTGATGTACCAGCAGCGGTATCAGAACAAGAACCGCAAGCAGGACTGTTACATCTGCGGCAGCTACAAGAAGCGCACCCGCGACTGTACGGCGCACTTTATCCGCACCGACCTGTTGACCGCCGGTGTCCTCTCCAATCTCCGGCAAGTGACCGAGTATGCCGCCAAGCATGAGAGCCGCTTTGTGAAGCTGCTTATCCAGCAGAACGAGATCGGCGGCAAGAGAAAGACCGCCGCAGCCACGAAGCAGCTTGAACAGGCACAGGAGCGCATTTCTGAAGTGAGCCGCATAATCAAGCGGCTGTATGAGGACAATGTGAACGGCAAAATCAGCGACGAGCGTTTCATGGAACTGTCGGCAGACTATGAGCAGGAACAGCGGGAACTGAAAGACCGCGCCGCCGCTTTGCAGGAGGAACTTTCCAAGTCGCAGGCCGCCACCGTCAATGCGGAAAAGTTTATGGGTATCGTCCGAAAGCACCTTGCCTTTGAGGAATTGACCCCCACCCTCTTGCGGGAGATGATTGAGAAAATCGTCGTGCATGAGTGCAGCTATGACGAGAACGGCACCCGCAGGCAGGACATTGAGATTTATTACAGCTTTGTCGGCAAGATTGACTTGCCCGAAGCCTAACGCCCGACCTATCCGACACAACGCGCGAGTGCCGGATAGGAACGGCAAAATTTTTTACACTTCTATTACTTCTTTATCGCACATCAGTAAACACAGCCGGAATTAAACGTTTGGGAATATTAGCTTCTCTGAAAATAGAAGCTGCAAACGGATAAATGGCAAATACGGCAACGTATACGCTGACGCCGCCATATGCCAAAATGATGCACACCATCATGACGGACAAAATAGCTTTATCTTTCCCAAGCTTTTGAATAACGAATTCAGCAATACTGCGGGCCATCCCCGTTTCTTCCATGACTTTGCCAAATACAGCGCCTAACAGGAATATCGGGAAGAATGATTTTACAAATACAACTGCTTTACCCATGAATAAGTCCGTATACGCCGGCAGTAAGTGGTACTCCGCCATACTAGCTGCAACTAAGGCGCATACCGGCGCAAACAGAATAACGGAAAAGCCTTTATATGCAATGGTAACTAATAATGCTAAACTCACTATAATCATTACGACTTCCATACTATTCACCATCCTTACTATAGCAGGTAATTATAGATAAAGGCTGCAAATCAGTAGAATGCATAATTTACAGCCTTATCGTCTCACAAACTATTACTTGCCTTTAAATACAGCCTTGCGTTTTTCAACAAAGGCCTGCATACCTTCTTTTTGATCTTCTGTTGCGAAGCAAAGGCCGAATACTTCCGCTTCATAGGCAATGCCTGTAATGACATCGCAGTTAATGCCTCTATTAATCGCTGCTTTAGAAAGGTTTACGGCGACAGTTCCTTTAGAAGCAATGACCTTCGCCGTTTTCATTACTTCTTCCATGAGCTGTTCCTGAGGTACTACCTTGTTAACTAAGCCAATGCGATAGGCTTCCTGCGCGTCGATCATCTGTCCCGTATAAATCAATTCTTTACCGTATCCGCGGCCGACGACTCTGGGCAGACGCTGCGTTCCGCCAAATCCAGGCGTAACGCCGAGCCCCACTTCGGGCTGGCCAAATTTCGCCGTATCAGCAGCGTAGCGGAAATCGCAGGCGCAAGCTAATTCGCAGCCGCCGCCTAAAGCATATCCGTTAATAGCGGCGATAACCGGCTGGGGCAGATTTTCAATGCGTGTAAATACATCCTGTGCTAAAATCCCAAACGTCCTGCCTTCGATAGGATTCATCGTGGACATAGCCACAATGTCCGCACCGGCTACGAAAGATTTCGTTCCGCCGCCAGTAATAATGACAACTTTGATATCTGTATTGCTTTCAATCATGCCAACGCACTGGCCTAATTCATGAATTGTTTCCGGATTCAAAGCATTTAAGGCTTTAGGGCGATTGATCGTCACGGTAATGATGCCGTTATCTATAACGTATTGTATATTTTTGAATTCCATGTCGTTCACCTCACGAAAATATCTTCTGAATATGTTCTATTCTTCACATGAAATAGCACCAATATCTTTTAAGTGCTGAATGGCAGCGTCATCATAGCCATATTCCTTCAAGATTTCTACGGTATGTTCGCCAATTTGCGGCGCGTCCCGTTCCACCGTCGGCTCAATATCTTTCGGACTCTGCGGCTCTTCTAAGCAGAATCGTACCGGCGACATCGCCTGCAGCGTTTCCGTATGATTTAAGTTTTTAACCGGCACGACGTATTGATTTTCCAGCGCCTGCGCGTCCGTCAGTATATCCTTGACGTGGCGGATGTAGTCGAAAGCAATATCTGCTTTAGCCAGCCGTTCGGCCATTTCTTTCTGCGTATATTTCGCAAAGCCTTCACTGATAATTTCAACCAATTCTCTCGTACGTTTCTTTGCTTCTACGGCAGTGCAAAAGCGAGGATCGTCTACTAAATCCGGCCGGTCAATCACGTCTTTCATCAATGTATTGTAATACCGCTCATGCTGCAAAATACTCATGTAAATCCAGTTGCCGTCGGAGCATTTAAAACTGTCCATGACGGGAGCCATCGGATTTTTACGCGTTTTCGGATATTCGTCGCCATACTGGGTAGCAACAACCAAGGCGCTGTTGTTCCAGATAGCCTGCCCATATAAAGAAACCATAACCTTGCAGCCTTTGCCGGTCTGCGCCTTCTGATACAGTGCGCCGGCGATACCGCCTGCCAAGGAGCACGCCGTCGTCGCGTCGCCAAAACCGTATGGCGCGTTGATTGGAGACGTATCGACTTCCGCAAAGTCCATCATCGCACCGGAACGAGCCCAAAACGCAACTACGTCGAACCCAGGATTGTCCTTCGCCGGACCAAAATCGCCGTAGCCGTTCAGCTGAGCCCAAATCAGCTGGGGATATTTTTTACTCAGCGTTTCATAGTCTAAGCCCAGGCGCTTTAACGCTCCCGTACGATAGCTGGAAACAAATACGTCTGCCGATTCGAGCAGTTTCCCTAGAATCTGCTTGCCCTCTTCGGTTTTCAAATTGAGAGCCAAGCCGCGTTTATTTGCGTTATAAGCGGCCCATAAAGGGTTGCAGTCTTTTTCAATAGGAGCCTGCAAGGTCGTACCGGATGTACGAATCGGATCGCCAAAAGGAGGCTCTACTTTTATGACATCGGCGCCCCAGTCCGCTAAAATCTTCGCAGCGCCCGGGCCAGCGACAAAATAGGTTAAATCAATAACTTTAACGCCTTTCAACGGTAAAAACATGACGACACCTCCTTACTTCAAGATAGACCGGCTGATGACTACGCGCTGAATCTGGTTCGTGCCTTCGTAAATCTGCGTTATCTTCGCGTCGCGCAGCAAACGTTCCACCGGGTATTCTCTGGAATAGCCATATCCGCCCATAACCTGCACGGCGTCTAAAGCGACTTGAACGGCGATATCAGAAGCAAAGGTTTTCGCCATAGCCGCTTCCGTGCCAAAGGACTTGCCGGCGTCTTTTAATTCAGCAGCGTGGTATGTAAGCTGACGAGCAGCTTCAATTTGAATCGCCATATCGGCTAAGGTAAATCCAATCGCCTGATTTGCGCAAATCGGTTTGCCGAATTGTTCCCGCACCTTGGAATATTCCCTGGCCGCATCATAGGCCGCCGATGCGACGCCGACGGCCAAGGCAGCAATGCCGATGCGGGCAGAGTCTAAGGTTACCATGGCTATCTTAAATCCTTCGCCGTCTTTGCCTAACTGATTTGCTTTCGGTACTCGGCAGTTATCAAAAGCAAGTTCTACAGTAGAAGACGCGCGAATTCCCATTTTCTTTTCATGTTTTCCAACAATAAAGCCTGGCGTGTCTTTTTCTACAATAAACGCCGTTAACCCCTTAATTCCCAAGGAACGATCTTTAGAAGCAAAAATAATGAAAGTACCGGCAGCACTGCCATTGGTAATAAAGCATTTCGTACCGTTTAAGACGTAATACTCGCCGTCTTCTTTAGCCGTTGTCGCAACTTGGGCTGCATCGGATCCTTCACCCGGTTCGGTCAATGCAAACGCTCCGACAACTTCGCCGCTGGCCAGCGAAGGAAGATATTTTTCTTTTTGTTCTTCTGTCCCAAACATCAATATCGGCAAAATCGCCGCCGAGTTATGGACGGCCATGACCGTACCGGTCGACGCGCAGGCCTTGGAAACTTCTTCCAAAGCAGCGACGTAAGACACCGTATCCAGTTCCGCGCCGCCAAACTTTTCAGGTACGACGACGCCCATAAATCCCATATCAGCCAAAGCTTTCGCGTTGTCCCAAGGAAATTCTTCCGTTTCGTCACAATGCGCAGCCATAGGAGCAATCACTTTTTTAGCTACGTCGCCGGCAATGTTTTTAATCGCCAATTGTTCTTCGTTCAAAATCATACAAATCACCTCTGCAAGAAAATTTAAAAATCGTTCGTACTTATGCTTTTATTATAAATACACAAGTAGTTGAATTATATACACAAACACTCGACACATTTTGACATGGATGTCATGGTATTTTGTCATTTTATTTGGCAAGTTTCTATTTTCACAATAACAGCCAAAGTATATCTGTCTATCCAATGTATAATTGCATTGTCTAATATGCAGCAAAAAAGCCATGATATGCCTTTTGCCTCATCGCATCGGCATATCATGGCTTTGTCGTAGGTTGTCTCAGCCACGCTTAGAAATAGATTTTATTGTTTCTTTTTTCACAAATAATATACTGCACACGGCTCTTGGCTCCATAGTATAATCTATAAACCGCAGCCAAAAACATGAACTATAACACAAAACGCCCTGCCTCCGTATCAGAAGCAGGGCGTTTTCCTATATTTCTATGTCTGTATTATTTAAAATACGCTACGCCGGCAGCAAAGATGGGCTGGAGTTTGTTGCCGCTGATGTTTTCGAAGATGTCATCGGCGCTGAACCGTTCTGTATGGGCCATCTTGCCGAGGACGCGGCCGTCGGGGCTGGTAATGCCTTCGACGGCGAGGACCGACTGGTTCGGGTTGTATTCGCTGTCATAGGTCGCCTTGCCGGATAGGTCGACGTACTGCGTGGCGATCTGGCCTTTGGCGGCTAATTCGCGGATTTGTTCCGGCGAGGCGACGAAGCGGCCTTCGCCGTGGGAAATGGCCACGGTGTGGACGTCGCCGGCCTTGACGTTGCTGAACCAGGGGCTCATGACCGATACGACCTTGGTGTCGACCATGCGGGACAGGTGACGGCCAATGGTATTGTACGTCAGCGTCGGGCTGTCGGCCTTCAAGGGCTGTACGTGGCCGTAGGGCAGGAGGCCCAGCTTAATGAGGGCCTGGAAGCCGTTGCAGATGCCGAGAGCTAAGCCGTCGCGCTGATACAGGAGCGATTCGAGGGCTTCCGTAAGAGCAGGGTTGCGGAACAATGTCGCAATGAACTTGCCCGAGCCTTCCGGTTCGTCGCCGGCGCTGAAGCCGCCGGGGAACATGATGATCTGGGCCTGGGCGATGCGCTTGGCCATTTCGTCGATCGATTCGGCCAAGTCCTGCGCCGTGTTGTTGCGCAGGACCATGACGTCCGCTACTGCGCCGGCCCGTTCAAAGGCTTCGGCCGAGTCATATTCGCAGTTCGTGCCCGGGCATACAGGGATGAAGACACGGGGCTTGCCGAAGGATTCGCTGCGGCGCGGGCCGTAGGTCGTGAACAAGGGCAGCTCGGCGTCGCCTTCGCCGCTTTCGCTCTTGATGGGGAATACGCCGTTCAGCGGTTCTTCCCAAGCCTTCTGCAGGTCGGCTAAGGCAATCTTCACATCGCCGATTTCCATGAGGCCGTTGCCGCGGGTCAGGCCGACGCGGCACACGTTGTCGCGGCGAACCCATTCGACGGCGTCGTCCGTATTGGCTTCGACGACGATTGCGCCGTAGCGGAGGTTGAAGAGTTCCTGGGCGCTGAAGGCGCCGTCGATTTCCACGCCGAGACCGTTGCCGAAGGCCATCTGGGCGATAGCCGCGGCAACGCCGCCTTGTCCGACGGCGTGCATCGCCTTAACCTTGCCGGCGACTACGGCTTCGTGGAGGAAGTCGCAGTTCGCCTTAAAGGCGTCGAAATCAGGCACGCCTTCGCCGTCGCAAGGCAGGTCGAAGAGGAGCACGGCGTTGCCGGGCTGTTTAAATTCAGGAGAAACGATATTCTTCGTATGTTCGGGAACGATGGCAAAGGATACGAGGGTCGGCGGAACCGTCAGGTTTTCGAAGGTGCCGCTCATGCTGTCCTTGCCGCCGATGGCCGCAACGCCCATTTCTTTCTGGGCGATATAGGCGCCGAGAAGGGCGCTGACAGGCTGGCCCCAGGCCTTTTCGTTCGTGCCGAGGCTCTGGAAGAATTCCTGCATGGTCAAATAGACCTTCTTGCGGTCACCGCCGAGAGCCACGAGCTTGGCGATGGACTGGACGACGGCGTAGAGCGCGCCGTGGAAGGGGCTCCAAATCGCCAGATCGGGGTCGTAGCCGTGGGTGAAGATGCTGGCCGTCGTCGTCTTGCCGTTCATGACGGGGATCTTGGCGACCATGCCTTCAACGGGCGTCTTCTGGTATTTGCCGCCGAAGGGCATGAGGACCGTGCGGGCGCCGATAGTGCTGTCGAACCGTTCGGCAAGGCCCTGTTCGGAGGCGATGTTGAGCGTCCCCATCGTGTCGAGCCACGTTTTGGCGACGTCCGTCACTTCGGGAGCCGTAAAGAAATCTTTGTCTTCCGGAGCCGTGACGAAGGCCTTGCGGCGCTGGGTTACGCCGTTTGTATCGAGGAAGGCTCTCGTGATGTTGACGATATTCTGGCCGCGCCAGTGCATGACGAGGCGCTTTGTATCCGTCGCAACGGCGACGATGGTCGCTTCGAGGTTTTCTTCTGCGGCGTATTTCATGAATTCGTCGACGTGTTCCGGTGCGACGACGACGGCCATGCGTTCCTGCGATTCGGAAATAGCCAGTTCCGTGCCGTCGAGGCCTTCGTATTTCTTCGGAACCTTGTCGAGGTTGATGTCGAGGCCGTCGGTCAATTCACCGATAGCAACGGAGACGCCGCCGGCGCCGAAGTCGTTGCAGCGCTTGATGAGGACCGTCACTTCGTGGCGGCGGAAGAGGCGCTGGATTTTCCGTTCTGTCAGGGCGTTGCCCTTCTGGACTTCAGCTCCGCACGTTTCCAGGGATTCGACAGTGTGCTTCTTCGACGAGCCCGTCGCGCCGCCGCAGCCGTCGCGGCCGGTCTTGCCGCCGAGAAGGATGATGATGTCGCCGGGGACGGGCGCTTCGCGGACGACGTTGTTCCGCGGCGCTGCGCCGAGGACTGCGCCGATTTCCATGCGCTTCGCTACGAAGCCCTGGTTATAATATTCCTTAACTTCGCCCGTCGCCAAACCGATCTGGTTGCCGTAGGAGCTGTAGCCCTTGGCCGCGCCGGTCGTCAGCGTGCGCTGGGGCAGCTTGCCCTTGAGCGTGTCCTTGACGGCCTGACGGGGATCGCCGGCGCCGGTGACGCGCATAGCCTGGTATACGTAGGAACGGCCGCTCAAGGGGTCGCGGATGCAGCCCCCCAGGCAGGTTGCCGCGCCGCCGAAGGGTTCGATTTCCGTCGGGTGGTTGTGCGTTTCGTTCTTAAACAGGAGAAGCCATTCTTCTTCCACGCCGTCGACGTCGACGGGGATGATGATGGTGCAGGCGTTGATTTCGTCCGATTCGTCGAGGTTCTGGAGCTTGCCGGCAGCCTTCAGCTCTTTGACGGCGATAGTCGCCATGTCCATGAGGGTCTGGGGTTTCTTGCGGTTCAGGTTTTCCCGCGTCGTTTTATACGCTTCGTAGGCCCGCTGGATAGGCGCGGTGAACTTGCCGTCTTCAAAGGCGACGTCTGTCAGTTCCGTCATAAACGTCGTATGGCGGCAGTGGTCGGACCAGTACGTATCGATGACGCGGATTTCCGTTACCGTCGGATTCCGCTTTTCTTCTTCGCCGAAATAGGTCTGGCAGAACTTCAGATCGTCAAAGCTCATGGCAAGGCCCATGTGAGCCGACAATTCCTTCAGCGCGGCGTCGTCCATCGTCGTAAAGCCTTCGATGACGGCGACATCTGCCGGCTGTTCCCAGGCCATTTCCAGGGTGTCTACCGGGTCGAGGGACGCTTCGCGGGCTTCGACGGGGTTGATGCAGTAATGCTTGATGGCGGCGACGTCTTCGTCGGATAAGTCTCCTGACAATACGACGACCCGGGCGGTGCGGACGAGGCTGTCGTTCTGCATCGTCAGCATCTGCAGGCACTGCATGGCCGAGTCGGCGCGCTGGTCGTACTGGCCGGGCAGGTATTCGATAGCCAGCACCGTGTCGCCTTCTTTGACAGGCAGTTCATCGTATACGGCGTCTACCGGGGGCTCGGAGAAAATCATGGTTTTCGCCGCTTCGAAGGCGGCGTCGTCCAGACCGGCCACGTCGTAGCGGTGGAATATGTTAATATCGGTCAACCCCTTGATAAGCAGGTTTTCCTGTAAATCAGCAAGCATGCGTTTTGCTTCATCGGCAAACACGCCTTTTTTGGCAACATACAAACGTCGAATAGACTGCATGTCATGACCTCCCTAAAAAGATATACATAATCGAATGCTACCCCTAGTATACCTGTTTTATTTCCATAAGTAAATTAGAAATTCAGCTCTATTATTGACTTGACTGGGGTTTCGTATTAGACTGTTACTATTCTAAACGTGTACGTTTACATTTGACTTTCATAATTACTAGGAGGGTTCGTAATGGACGAATTGAAACAGCGCATCCTGCAGGACGGCATCATCATCGACAACCGTATTTTAAAGATAGACAACTTTTTAAATCAGCAAATCGACACGACGCTCATCAACCACGTCGGCCAGGAATTTGCCCGTCTATTTCAGGACGTGCCTGTAGACCGCATTGTCACCATCGAATCTTCCGGCATCGCCGTAGCCTACGCCGTATCGCTGGCCATGAACAACCGGCCCGTCGTCTTTGCCCGCAAGAAGAAATCGCTCCTGACGAGCGGCGAGCAGTACACGGCGTCGATTTACTCCTATACGAAGGAAGAAGCGTATACGGCATCTATCGGCAAATCCTATCTCCACGCCGGCGAATCCATTCTCATCATCGATGATTTTCTGGCCAGCGGCGCGGCTGCCGTAGGCCTGGCCGAAATCGCCGCCCAGGCGGGCTGTTCCGTCGCCGGCATCGGCATCGTCGTCGAGAAGACCTTCCAGGGCGGCCGACAAACCTTGGAATCCAAAGGCCTGCGCGTCGAATCGCTGGCCCGCATCGCCCGCTTTGAAAACAACGCCCCGGTTTTTGCCGATTAAACTCGCGCCCCCCAGACGGGGCCGGCGCCTATAAACAGGAGGAACTGCCATGCGCGCTCAGTTTTTTGACGGCTTCGACTTCGCCGATTTCAAGCTCAGCATCGTCGCCGTCGAATACGTAGAAGATTTTTTCAATATCGAAGAGTTCGGCCTGCATCCCATCATGTACAACGAAGCGTGCCTGCGGGGCTACACGGCCATCTTCGGCTTTAACGATGAGAAAATGCTGACCCTCCACAAGCTGCTGACCAACAACAACGGCATGGAACCGCCGGCTATCGACGGCATAAAGCCCGTCCCATTCAACTCGCCGGCAGGAGACCTGAAGTACGACCTGAATCATGTCATGGACTACTCCGGCTCTATCCTCATCGCAAATGGCTTCATCGACAAATATTTCGTCCCCTTCGGATTTCAGCTGCCCCACGCCTTCCGCAAGGTCTACGAGCTGACCTTCCGCCACGGTCTCTTCGTCCGCGTCGAAGACAAATCGGAAGCGGCCCGTATGCTGCGCATCGAGTACGAAGAGCCGGTAACGGCCAAAAAGAAGATGCAGATGCGCGTCGGTTCGTGGATGCGCAAATCGGAAGAATACGGCTTCGACGACGAAACGATCGCCCAGTATATGGATCTGAGCTACGATACGAAGTATCTCTTTTAAAAGCTTCCGTCGGCCCCTGGGGCGTCTTGCAAAGGAGGTCTTGTCGTGCGCGACAGGCTATGGACTAAAGATTTTACCATTGATGTATGCATCAACTTTCTCCTCTACGTCATCATGTACCAGCTCATGCTGTGGTCGACCCAGTTTGCCATCCACACCTGGGATGCGACGGTCAGCGAGGCTGGGCTGGCGTCGGGTATCTTCATCATCGGCGCTTTATCGTCCCGCATCGTCACAGGCCACGTCATCGATGCCTTGGGCCGCAAAAAGGCTTTACTCGTCGGCACGAGCATGTACATGCTGGGACTCTTATTATATTTCCCCGTCCACTCGCTGACGGCCTTTCTGGTCATCCGCTGCCTCCACGGCGCGGCCTACGGCATATCCGCCACAGCGGCCAGCACCATCGTCGGGGCCATCGTCCCGCCGAAGCGGCGCGGCGAAGGCATCGGCTACTATGCCCTGGGCAACACGCTGGCTTCGGCGGCGGGTCCCTTCTTAGGCATGACCCTGTGCAGCGGCGGAAACTACTACTTGAACGTGTACGTGTGCATCGGCCTGGCCGTGCTGACCTTTGCCTTGGCTGCCGCCATCCATTCGCCGGAGCACGTCTGTACGGCAGCCGACAGGGCAGCCCTCAAATCCCTGCGCTGGGACAGTTTCATTTCCGTACAGGCCCTGCCCATTTCCATCATTTCCTTCTTCTGCGGCATCGGCTATTCTACGGTGCTCAGCTTCATCGGGGCCTATACGAATTCCCTGAATCTGGCCATTGCCGGCAGTATTTTCTTCTGCACCTATTCGGTCACGTCGTTTTTCAGCCGGCCCATTATCGGCCGCTTTCTGGACCACCACGGCGGCGACGCCGTCATGTATCCGACGCTGGCCATCTTAGCCCTGTGCATGGCTGCCGTCGGGCTTGCTGAAAGCAATGCCCTCTTTGCCATCGGCGGCATGCTCCTCGGCCTCAGCTACAGCACCGTCACCTCGTCCGGACAGGCCCTGGCAATCCACGGCGTGCCGGAAGACCACATCGGCCTGGCCACGTCGACCTTTTTCATCTTCGTCGACCTGGGCGTCGGCGTCGGGCCTTACATGCTGGGAAGCCTCGTGCCGGCCTACGGGTTTTCCAGCGTCTACTTCGGGGCCGCCGTCATCGCCTTGGCGGCCATTCCCCTGTACTACGCCCTCATCGGCCGGACCGGCGTGTTCTCGTACAGGCAGATGGAGCAGATTCGTTCCAAAGAAAGATAAATATACAGATCATGCAGAAACGCTGCCGCGTCAGGAAATTCTCTTGGCGCGGCAGCGTTTTTTACGTCTGCTATATGCGGTTATGCAGCCGGCTTCCTTCTCAGGAGTCAGCGTCAATGCAGCTCGCCGACAGCCGGCTGGATGGAAATCGTAAGGATATCCGGCATCTGGTGCATGACGGCAATGAGTTCCTTCGCATTCCAGCGGCGATTGCGGCTTCCGCCTTCGGAAATGTCAGGGTCCAGCGTCGGCTCCGTCCCCATCATGGCCGTGACATAGGCAGCCCATGCCGCAGCGTCCCTTTCCGTCACAGGCCGTTCTCCGCCTATGACCCACAAGGATACGGCCTCTACAATCTTATCCCTGCTGCAGATCGTAAACAGGCGGCAAGGCTGTCCATGCAGCATGATTTCATAGGTCCGGCCGACGAAAAACGTGCGGTCTGCCGACCAATTTTCCCGGCCGCCGCCAAAGAGCCGCGACGTGTCCTCATCGTTCATCCCCAGCAGCCCTGTCAATTCGGACAGGCTGTCGACGGCATAGGGCCTGATGATTTCAAATTCCGGCCGTCCCTCGCTGCCTGGAGCGATTTCATAAGCGGAAAAGACGACGACGGGGTTGCCCTTTTCATTGATGTAAAAGGGCGTGTCCTCATCTATGCCCGTAAAGGTCCCGTACGAAGCCCCGCCGTTCCAGCGGTGATCCATCTGCCGCCGGATGCTGACGTCGGCAATCGTCCGATACTCGTCTCCCAAAATATCTTTCAGCGCGACGGTCTGTCCCGTCCGGCAGTCGAAGGTATAGTATTTCGCCCGATAGTGGGCGCGACTCCAGTTATCTGTTCCTATAACTTTCAGGGACAGGTAGTCGTCTGTCTGCGCCAGGACTTCGTACCTGACGGAAACCGCTATGCCGTGGTCTTTCCATTCCTCTTCGCTGCCGCCTGTTTCCAAAAAGGCCTTACGGTACTGCCGGGCCCAGTCTTCTGCTTCTTCAGCATACTGCTCGCACAAGCGGCGTATGCCGGCGTTTACCTGCTTCTGCCGGGCAGCGGAGACAGAAGGCCCCCAGTGTATTTCAGGAATTTTCACGGAAACAGCGATGTCCCTGTCCTCCTTCTCATAGGCCAAGGCCGTGACTACCTTCGGCGCAGGCAGAAGATCCCCTTCGGCTGCACTGACCGGCAGGACAGCCATACCCGCCGTCAGGGCAGCTGCCGCAGCAGCTTTCATAAGGCAGCCCTGCAGCAAAAAGATGGAACGTCGTCCAAAGCCTCCGTCTTTATTTCGCATAACTTTCATCTCCATCGCCTCCTTAAAAAGTAGTGTCGTTACCTTAAGCATACCCTATGCCATTGATTTCGTAAACGATAAAAAGCTGCTATAAAAAAGTTTCATGGAGGAGGCTGAGTTTTTTACAAAAAAACTGCCGCACCAGACGATGCGACAGTGTAATGAGTTCGTTTATTTCAATTTCGGCAGCGTACCGGCGATGATGCGGACCAATAAGGCTACCGTATCGAGCTCGAGCGATTCGTCGGCACTGTGGATGGCGTGCGTCGTCGGGCCGACCGATACGATATCGAGATTGGGATTCATGGCGTAGAAATAGCCTGTTTCCAAGCCGCCGTGCATCGCTTCCACCCGGGGAGCATGGCCTGCTTCAGCCGTATATACTTCCGAAATGATGGGCAGAAGCTGGCTGCGGGGATTTTCCGTCCATGCCGGTTCAGGCGAGGCGATGTCGACGGTGCAGCCCGTCAGCTCGCCGTATACGGGCAGTACCTGCATGAACTCGCGCAGGCGGGCGTCGGAGGACGAACGGGGGAAATACTGAATGGCAACGCGTTCTTCTTCCGTCCGAATCGTGCCGACGTTGGCTGATAAGTCCGGCAGCTTGGGCAAGGTCTGGTTCATGGCAAACACGCCGCAGTGAAGGATTAGGAGCAGCTGTACGACGGCCTTGGCGTCGTCGGCAGCCAATACCGTTTCCGGCATGGGACGGTCTTCCATGACGATGGCCGCCGTCTTTTCTACTTCGCCGTACACCAAATCCAGTTCCGCCTTCGCTTCGTCCAGCACTGCCTGGACGGCCGCCGTATCGGCATCCGGAAGGACGAGAAGGGCTTCTGCCGACGACGGGATAGCGTTTGCCGCTACGCCGCCGTCGATGGATGCCAATTCATAGGCGATACCGGCGTCGGTCAAACGGCGCAGCGTATGAGCCAGCGCCTTGATGGCGTTGCTCTTGCCGGCGTTGATCGTTTCGCCCGAATGGCCGCCGACAAAGTCCTTGGTCATGACGGCGACGGCTTTCGCTCCCTGAGGCTGACGCCGCGTCAAGGTGCGGTAAAAATGCGTATGGACGCTGCCGGCAGAGCCGACGCACAAAACGTCGATGTATTCAGAGTCGCAGTTGAGGACGTATTTGGCGTCCTGCACATATTTCGGGTCTAAGTGCGTCGCGCCGGTCATGCCCGTTTCTTCGTCGACTGTGAAGATGAGGCGCAGCGGGCCGTGCTGCACGTCGGGCTGCTGAATCAGGTACAGCGCGACGGCCACGGCAATGCCGTCGTCGGCGCCTAAGCTCGTGCCGTCGGCGCGCAGGATGTTGCCTTCGCGGACCAGCTTGATTTCACTAGTCAAGGGGTCGTAGTCCACGCCGGGTTTGGCCACGCAGACCATATCCATGTGTCCTTGTACAATGGTCAATGCCAGGTCTTCACAGCCCTGCGTGGCCGGTACGTCGGCGATGACATTGTACACCTCGTCCTGTACGACTTGGGTAATGCCCAGCTCTCCCAAGCGCTTTACGATGTAGTCGCTGACTATTTTTTCATGGCGCGACGGCCGGGGGCATTTGGCAAGGCCGGCAAACTCCTTCAGCACGCCTTCGATAATTTCGTTATCTTTCATCACGTAGTTCCTCCTTTTATCGTCTCATAGAGCACGCAAATTCATTACTTTTTATTATACCACGTATGCGCAAGATTTTCGTCTGCTTTATCGTTTTACGTTGTATAAAAATCATTGAAAACCGTCTATTTATTCTTATATGCAGCCAACCGTTCCCCTGCCGGGCCGATGTGACGAATCTATAAAAATCTAGTATACTGTATGTGAAGAATTGTCATAATATATGGTCAAATCTATCTATACTTTTCGAAGGAGGTTTCCATCATGGATTCAAAACCAAACATGACGGTAAACTACCCCAACCTGCCTGAATTGACCGTCCGCGGCATGCTCCTCGGCGCGCTGATTACGGTTATCTTCACGGCGTCCAACGTCTATCTGGGGTTGAAGGTCGGCCTGACGTTCTCGTCGTCCATTCCGGCTGCCGTCATTTCCATGGCAATCCTGCGCATGTTCCAGCATTCCAATATCCTGGAAAACAACATGGTCCAGACGCAGGCTTCCGCTGCCGGCACCTTGTCGGCCATCATCTTCATCCTGCCGGGTCTGCTCATGCTCGGCTACTGGCAGGGCTTCCCCTTCTGGGAAACGCTGCTCCTGTGCGCCTGCGGCGGTTCCTTAGGCGTACTGTTTACCATTCCGTTGCGGCGGGCGATGGTCGTCAACAGCGACCTGCCCTATCCGGAAGGCCGGGCCGCCGCTGAAATCCTGAAGGTCGGCAGCGACATCCGCCAGGCCGAAGCAGCTCACGAAGATACGAGCAAGAAGGAAACGGGCATGAAGGATATCGTGTCCGGCACGGCGCTGGCCGGCTTGTTCAGCCTCTGCGCCAACGGCTTCCACATCCTGTCGTCCGAATTCAGCTATTGGATCGCCCTCGGCAAGACGGCGACGACACAGCTGCCCCTGGGCTTTTCCATGGCCCTTCTCGGCGCGGGCTACCTCATCGGCATTGCCAGCGGCATCGCCATCTTAGTCGGCACGCTCCTGGCATGGGTCGTCTTCGTCCCCTATCTGACCAGCGTCATCACGCCGGCTGAAGGCCAGGCTGCAGCCGACTTCGCCAGCCAGATCTGGGCTCAGAAGGTCCGCTTCATCGGCGCCGGCTGCATCGGCATTGCCGCCGTATGGACCCTGATCCGCCTGGCAAAACCGGTTATCGACGGCATTAAGATGTCCATCAGCGCGATTCGCGATAACGATACGGCAGAAAAGAAGGCCCTTCATCACACGGATATCGACATGACGCCGAAATCCATCGCCATCGTCTTCATCGCCATCCTCGTCGGCCTGTTCATCACGTTCTACTCCTTCGTAGGCGCTGCAGGCCTTCCCATGTCCGTCACGATTACCTACATCGTCGTCGGCATTATCGTCGCCGTCCTCATGGGCTTCTTCGTCGCCGCTGCCTGCGGCTACATGGCCGGCTTAATCGGCACCTCAGCCAGCCCGATTTCCGGCATCGGCATTTTGGGCATCATCGTATCGTCCCTCGTCGTCTTCGCCCTGAGCACGTCCTTCGGCGTCTTTGAAACAGCAGAAGGCACGAAATTCGCTACAGCCCTGGCGATCTTCATCACCAGCGTCATCGTCAGCATCGCCGCGATTTCCAACGACAACCTGCAGGACCTCAAGACAGGCTATATCGTAGGCGCTACGCCGTGGAAACAGCAGGTAGCCCTCATCCTGGGCTCGATCATCGGCGCCATCGCCATCGCTCCCGTACTGAACCTGCTCTATCAGGCCTACGGCTTCACCGGCGCCCTGCCCCGCGAAAGCATGGACCCGTCCCAGGCCTTATCGGCTCCGCAGGCAACCCTCATGACGACCATCGCCCAGGGGATTTTCAGCTCCAGCCTCGACTGGGATTACATCCTCTTAGGTATCGGCGTCGGCATCGTCGTCATCATCATCGACCTCTTGCTGACGAAAAACACGAAAGCCCTGGCCCTGCCGCCGCTGGCCGTAGGCATGGGCATCTACCTGCCGCCGACCTTGGAAATCCCCTTGGTCATCGGCTCGGTTATCGGCTACTTCGTACATAAGCACCTCAAGGCCAGAGCGGCGCTCCGCAGCCCGGGCCATGAAGAAGAAGACGTAGAAGCCTGCAGCCACCGCGGCGTACTCTTCGCGTCGGGCCTCATCGTCGGCGAAAGCCTTATGGGCGTCATCATCGCCCTGCTCATCGTCGTTTCCGTCACCTCCGGCGGCAGCGAAAACCCCTTGGCCCTCGTCGGCAAAGACTTCAAGAGCACGGCTGATATCCTCGGCCTCGTATGCTTCATCGGCGCCATCGCCTTGTTCGTCGGTCATATCCTTTCTACGAAGTTCACACCGGAAAAGAAAGATTAAAATTAGATTAGGCGAAAATTAAAATTAGATTAAAAAAGAAATCCCGTTCCAGCCATGCCTTGTCATGGGGGAACGGGATTTTTGCATAAAAATTTTCTTTTCTGACTGTCCGGCAGCGCAGCCATATCGCTGAAATTCGGCCGTCCGTTACCATCTTCTGCGCCAGGCGGCCATCGCCCCGGCGAGGCCGTCGTACAGCCAGAGAACGTACGTCGCCGCCTCCTTAGCGGCGGCGCTGCGCCGAATAGCCCAGGCGCTGACCGCACCAATGGCAAAACCGCCTACCACGTCGCTGACATAATGAAGGCGGCAGACGACGCGCGAAGCGCCTAATACGACGCTGCCGGCTAAAAAGGGAAAGCCCATCCAGTTCTTTCGGCTCAATAACATGAGGGCTACGGCCATGGAATTCATAGCGTGATTGCTCGGAAAGGACGCGTTTTCCTTATGAGGAATGAGGGAAGATATCCCTCTATGGCGGACAAAGGGACGGGGACGGCTCCAAATGCGCCCGATGACAAACGATGCGGCCGAGCCCAGCCCTACGGAAAACAGGCAGTACAACAAAGTCCGGCGGCGGTACAGGGTGCCGGCCATGCGGCCGGGCCGGAACCACTCGACAAGGCCGTACAAAACGTAGGCCAAGTAGCCGAAGCGGGCAATCCAGGCAAAGGCCATCAGCACAGCCCGGCGATATACGAGCAGCCTGCCAAGGCAGAGAAATATAAAGCGAATCATGGCGCGTCCCCCTTATCGAATCGTCGTTACAGCCTCAGTATATCAAAAATACAAATGTATGCCTAGATTCATCATAAAAGATACGGCGCGGCGAAACGTTGCCATACACTACAAAGAAGATTACACTATAACCAAGACTTACGACAAAGGAGGTTCCCATCGATGGAACTATGGATATTAGCCGCCTTTTCCGCCGCTCTCATCGCCTGCCTGGCGTCAGGGAAATCGTTGATTCTCGCCTTGCTGGCAGGCTTCCTCTTGTTTTTCAGCTACGGCGTAAAAACGGGACATCCCTTTTC